>JAGYJU010000013.1 GCA_018401965.1 Roseicyclus sp. | reverse complement strand
GCGCGACATTGCCGGTGACTGATGCGCGACATCGCTGGTGACGAGTCGACGACGATGGGTTTAGTGTGCCGCGCTGGGTGCCGTGAGATCAAGAGGCGATGTCTCTGATCGATGTCGCGCGGCGTCATTGCGGTGTTTTATTCCTCCTTTTCGGTGTCGCTGATTGATGTCGCTGCGCGCATGGCTGTGCGGCGCCTGAAGCTTTCGACGTTCATCTCGAGGATGGTGGCGTGGTGGACGAGCCTGTCGATGGCGGCGACGGTCATGGCCTTGTCTGGAAAGACGCTGTCCCAGCCGCTGAAGGGCTGGTTCGCCGTGATCATGATGGAGCGTCTTTCATAGCGGGCTGCGATGAGCTCGAAGAGGACGCTGGTTTCGGCCTGATCCTTTCGGACATACGACAGGTCGTCGAGGATCAGCAGGTCGAAGCGATCAAGTTTTTTGATCTCGTGTGCCAGCGTCAGCGCCTGCCGCGCGGCCTGCATGTGCTGGACGAGATCGGTCGTTCTTGTGAAGAGAACGCGGTATCCGCGTCTGACGAGCTCCTGGCCGAGGCCGGCCGCGGTGTGTGTCTTGCCCGTGCCTGGTGGCCCGAATGCCAGAATGTTGTGGCCGCTCTTCAGCCACGCGTCGCCTTCGGCCAGGGCCATGAGATGGGCCTTGCTGAGGCTTGGCACGAGGGTGAAGTCGAAGCCATCGAGGGTCTTGCCTGCTGGCAGGCGGGCCTCGGTAAGATGGCGCTGGATGCGGCGCTGTTCACGCTCGGCCAGTTCTAGTTCTGCGAGTGCAGTGAGCAGGCGGGCGGCCGGCCAGCCTTCCTTGTCGGAGCGCGCGCAGAATTCGGGCCAGAGCCTTGCGACGGTAGGCAGGCGCAGAGCGGTGAGCAACGTGGGCAGCTTGGCGGTGTCGACGGCGATGTTCATGCGGCCATCTCCCGCGATGCGAGCAACGCGTCGTAGGTCGCTGTTGGGGGGATGTCGACGGGCACATCCTCGGGCGTCGCCTTCGGTCGTTGGAACCTTGCCCGCAGGTCCTGGAGGTCTGGCATCCTTCCGGCATCGAGGAGGGTCGTAAGGGCGGCTGCTAGATCGGCCTCGCAAGCCTGATCATGCGCCAGCCACAGCAGTTCGACCATGAGGCGGCTGGCATCTGAGCGCGGCATTGCAGCCCTAAGGGTGTCCCAGCACCGGCGATACTCCGAGCGTGGGAAGAGCTGATCACGATAGACGAGGTCGGCCAGCGCACCTGGCTTCTGGCGAAGGCTGTGGATGATGTGACGATAGTTGATCACATGCGCCCTGGGTCCCCGGCCACCTTTGGGCGCTCGCCCGCGTGGCAGTGTCTCGATGTGCCGCCCGGCCAGCAGCAGTTCGATCCGGTCGTCGAAGATCCGGGCCTTGAGGCTGTGCCCGATCAGCCGCGAGGGTACGGTGTAGAATACCTTGCGCAGGCTGAAGCCGCTTGAGGAGGTCACATGAACCGTTGCTTCGTCGTAGTCGCAGCTGCGACGTGGCGGTAGCGGCAAGAGATGTGGCGCCTCGATCCGCAAGGCATCGCGATGCCGCGCGTTGTGTCGGCCGACGGTGTGCGCGACGAAGGTGCGGTAGTCCGTAAGCGTGGCGAAGTCGCGCGATCCCCGGAGCTGCATGGCCTGAGCGAGTCGCATCCCGAAGTGGCCGTGCCGGCTCTCGATCGAACCGTTCTCATGAGCGATGCCGCGATTATTGCGTGTGGGCTGCGTGCCATAGTCACTGCACAGGGTGCTGTAGCGAGCGCGCAAATCCTCCTGAGCACCGGGCTCGATGTTGGCGAATGCCGCCGAGAGGCTGTCGGTGCGATGCTCTTTCGGTACGCCCCCAAGCTGCCAGAACGCGTTCTGCAGGCCAGTGGACAGGGCTGCGAAGCTCTCGCCGCCCAAGACCACCTCGGCGTGTTCCCAGCCCGAATAGACCAGCGCGAAGTGATAGATTAGATGGTCCAAGGGCTGTCCTGCGATCGTCACGCCCAGCTTCCTGGCGTTGAAGAAGTCGGACATCCCCTGACGCCCCGGCTCATGGGTTTGGCGGAAGATCACCTCCCGCTCGGCCCCGTGCTCGGCCCGCCATAGCCGCATGCGGCGTTCCAGGGTGCGCCGCGCCGACATCAGGTCTCGTTCGGGGTGGCGGCGCTGCATCTCCTCGAGCACTGTAATCGGCTTCAGACCGGGCGCGCTGGTCAGAAGCGGAACGATTTCCTGCTCCCACAGGTCGGCAAGGGGATCGGGCTTGCCGCCGCCATGGCGCCGCGCGCGTTGCCGCTCAGAGGGTAGTCGAGGGTCCTTTTCGGCGCGATGGCCGGTACTGGGGCTGAAGCCCGCCATCGCTGCGGCGGTCTTCTGTGTGTATGTTTTGCGTAGTGTCATGTAGTACCTGTGCTGTTGGTCGGTGATGAGACGGCCAGGCATCCGATCCTCTTCTTGGTCGTTGAAGATTGGAGCATCCTGACCACTATCGCCGCCGACGGCACGGCTAAAAACCGCGCCCGAGTTGGGGAAGCTGCTGGCCGCTGCCCGACCTCCGCTTCCCCCAACTCGTCATCTGCGATGTCGCTGACCATTCATGTTCAATGTCGCTGAACAGGGCCCTTCACGCCCCCCCTTCAAACGCGCCTGATAACGCAGGTCGCGAGCGTTTCCGGTCTTGTTCCGATATCCATCACGACAGATTGCGCAATTGGTTGACGACGGCGGCCAAAGACATTGCACGAAGACCGTCACCTAACGGTACCTCCCGCTCACCGGCATAGACCAAGATCTTCCGGATCGCCTTGATGTCGTCGACCGCCAGGTGGAAACCACGCGACACCTTGGGCCTTGTGGTGCGCTTGATCTCGATCGCCCATATGTCATCTCCGGGAAGTCGCAGAACAAGGTCAAGCTCAGCCCCCGCCGCAGTCCGGTAGAAGTAGGGCTCGGTTCCCGTTGGCGCGGCGGCGATCAAGGTCTCGATGCAAAACCCTTCCCAGCTTCCACCGACCACCGGATGCCCCAGCAGGCTTTCCAGCGAACCGAGGCCGAGCAAGGTATGCACGAGGCCGCTATCTCGGACGAAGACCTTTGGCGACTTGACAAGGCGCTTGCCGACATGCTCGTGCCAAGGCTGCAGACGCCGTACCAGCATGAGATCGACGAGCAGATCAAGGTACCGTCCTACTGTCTGACCCGAGACACCCAGGCCCTCGGACAGCGCGGCTGCATTCAGCAGTCCACCTTGCGCATGCGCCAGCATCGTCCAGAGGCGGCGCAGCGTGGCGGCCGGGATGCGCGGCCCGAGGGCAGGGATATCGCGCTCCAGGTAGGTGCGCAGAAAGTCCTCGCGCCAGGTCAGACTGGCTCTGTCGCTATCCGCCTGGAAGCTGTCCGGGAAACCACCTCTCAGCCAAAGGGTGTTTAATCTGTCCTCTCCGACTTCGTCCAGAAGGAGAGGCGGCATCTCGATATAGCGCACGCGCCCGGCAAGGGACTCGGCCGATTGATGCAGCAGCACATTGGATGCCGACCCAAGCAGAAGGAACTGCCCCGTGCGGGCCCCCTTGCGCCGTCGCATATCGATCTGTCCGCGAAGGATCTTGAACAAGTCTGGCATCTGCTGAACCTCATCGAGGATGACCAGCTTGCCGACCTGTTCATCCAGATAGAGATCGGGCTCTGTCAGGACCTGTCGATCCGCGTCGCGTTCCAGATCGAGGTATGCCGAAGGGCGTTGCTCGGCTATTTCAAGCGCAAGTGTTGTCTTGCCAACCTGCCTGGGGCCCAAAAGGACAACAGCCGCTTGTGCGTCGAGCGCGGATCGCACCGTCTGTGTTGAGTGGCGGTGATACATACCTCGCAATTGCTCCATGACGTGGAAGATTTGCAAGGTTATTTTCTCATTAAAGCAGCCGCAGCCTCTCGCCCGATCAAGCAGCATCTTCACAGACGAGGGCTGCCAACTGGCCCGCCCGCGTGGCAAGGGGCGCCGGGGGATCACCAAGATCGAATGGTATCCGGGCGAGTTGTTCGCGCGTCTCGGCGTCATCGTCACAAACCTGCCGGTGGCGTCAGACTGGGTGGTGGGGTTCCATAATCAGCGTGGCACCACCGAGCAGCACATCAAGAAAGGCAAGTATGCCTTTGAACCAGAACGGGTTTTCCGGAGAGCATAAAGCTTGGAAGGTAAGTCATGACCAAAGGAAATTCAGGAAACTAAACCGCGCCGTGTTTGCCGGAGGCTGATTTTCGATAGCCATGCCGTCATGGCTTCAGGTTCTCATGGCATCACTTCTTCTGTGACACGTCTTTCATAGCAGCCTGCAGGAGCAGCGCGACGTTCTCGGCGGTGAACTTGTAGCCCTTTCCGTCCGGGATGCGCGTGGCCGAAACCGGGTACTTGGGTCGGCGCGGGTCGATGCCTGCGACGCGGAACCGCTCCCGTCCTGTCGAGAACTCGCGACCGAAGTCATCGGGCCATAGCCCGAACTCTTCGGCAAGCGCCTCAAACAATATCCGATCGGGATCCAGCGTCGAGCCATCCGACAGCGGGATAGAGACGCGCACGCCAAATTCGAAGTTCCAGCGCAGATCCATGGCCTGCATCCCCAGTCCTTCTGCGACAAGACCGTGCTTGGCGGCAACATCGCTACAGGCCTTCAGCATTTCGGCCTCGATCGTTTTGCATAGGCCGGGCGTCAAGTTCCTCGGCGGGGCTATGTCGGACATACGCGGGTCTCCATCCATCCTCTCGACGCCTTGCTTACCGTTTCCCAAGGCAGTTTGCACGGCCATCGCCAAGAATTTTTCTTTGCTGCGACTGTATCTGTGTGACCGGAACCCGGTTGGTGTTTGCACCGTTGGGCGCAGGTTGAGCAATCGGGTGGTACGCCCCAGGCGCCGCGCTTTCATCTTGCGTGGCGGGGCGGATGATTATGGGGTCGGGGTTGACCGATCATGACCGGGACCATGCCCTGGACGACCCTTCATGACCAAGGGACCGTCTTGTTGGGGGCGTGGCCAATGACCTGTGGACCCTTGTCCAAAGCCCGTTCCCGCTTGCGTGAGCGTGACCCGTTGGATGGTCCCCGCATTTTCACCGTCATGCCCAGAGATTGTGCTCGGATACTCCAGAGATCGGGCGAGGTGATGAGCGGATTTCCACCCGCCCGCGCGCATGAGCGTCGCGGTGTCGAAGCCGCGCTTCAACAGGTCTCCGTCTTGTGCCGCGCCGAAGGGTCGGAACGGACACGACAGGTCCCTTCCCGATCCGTGAGGGCCTCAAGGGACCGCCCATCGCATGGATCGAGGGGGCAGGCGATCCCTGATGACGGGGCAGGGCAGCTGGTCCCCGACAAGGGACCATGCCCATGACCCATGACCCATGACCCATGACCCGCCCCGGCTCTTGATCGCCGCCCGCCGATAGGGGCCGGGTGTGGGTCACCAAACGGGGAGGGGGCTTTGGGACCCTGCCTCTCCGGGCCTGACCACAGGTCCCCCCATTTCGCGGTGCACATGTCTGTTTAAGCCATGATCATCATCTACCATAGGGTGCAACATCACCCGTTTTGCAGATCATAATGGATCACCAAACAGCTGTCCCGAAGCGCAGAACAGTCGAGCCGGCCGACCAGCAGTAGACCCTCCGCCATGCGCGCGGATGGGCTGGGCCCCGCCTCTCGGGCCCCACATGCGTTTTTGTGATGACGGACGTTCAATAAGGAGGGTAAGCTCACACAAGATCTATGAACGACCGACCTGCGCCTTGGCCCCCGGGTCTTCGGCACGCCCAGCGAGCGTCAGGTGGCCCACCTTGCGCGCCCCTGGGGTCCCCCCGATATCATGCCGCACCCGACCCTTAGGCCCCCCGAGATGACCAACCAGGTCACCGCCAGCCCGGCCTCCGCCAGCCCTGTCCTTGCGAGGGTCCTGATCCCAAGGGTATCTGCGCTGCCCTCCTGATCCCGCTTGCCGAAGGTCCCTGTTGGGCGATCCCCCCGTCGTCGTCGGGCCCTTCAAACGCGCGATAACGTAGTCTCTCAGGCCCCCGCCGAACCCGCGGCCCACGCCGCCGCACCCCGCGCCCGCGCCCGCAGCACAGCCCTGCCCGTCACCGCAGCGATCCCCGTGAGACATGAGGAGGCCAACCTCGCCGCCTGCCTCGCCCGGCTTGCCCGCTTCGCGGAGGTCGTCGTCATCGACAGCGGATCAACAGACAGAACCCGCGAGATCGCCCAAGGTTTCGGGGCCCGCATCGTCGACTTCACCTGGGACGGCCGCTACCCCAAGAAGCGGAACTGGTTTTTGCTCAACGCGCCGCCAACCCAGCCTTGGGTGCTCTTCCTCGATGCCGACGAATTGGTCGATGAGGCCTTCTGCGAGGCCCTGGCGCGCGCCGTGCAAAGCGACGACCGCGACGGCTACTGGCTCACCTACACCAACCATTTCCTCGGGCGTCCCCTGCGGCACGGCTTGGTGCAGCGCAAGCTGGCTCTTTTCCGTGTCGGCCGCGCGCTCTACGAGAAGATCGAGGAAGACAGCTGGAGCCGGCTCGACATGGAAATTCACGAGCACCCCATCGTCGCAGGGCCCGTCGGAGAGATCCGCGTCCCGATCGATCACCGCGACGACAAAGGGCTCGCCCGCTTCCTCGAAAAGCACATCGACTACGCCCGATGGGAAGCCCGTCGCTACGCCAAGCTGCAAGAAAACCCCCAAGCCTGGCACCACTTCACCCGGCGCCAGCGCTTCAAATACCGCCATCTCGCCACCTGGTGGTATCCCGGCTTTTACTTCCTCTTCACCTATATCGCAAAGCGCGGCTTTCTCGATGGCAGGGCAGGGCTTCATTATGCCGCCTACAAGGGATGGTATTTCCGGACTATTCGGCTTCTTATCCGTGAGCACTCGGCCAGCGAAACCTAGATCAAGACAATCATTGGAGTATCTCGTGGGGCGCCTTTACGACAGTCGCAAACGCATTCTGGTCACCGGTGGAGCAGGGTTTGTGGGCTCACACCTCATCGACCGGCTTTTGTCGCAGGGCCATGAGGTGATCTGCGCCGACAACCTGTTCACCGGGACAAAGCGAAACATCGCACATCTGCACGGCCATCCGCATTTCGAGTTCATGCGACATGATGTGACCTTCCCGCTCTATGTCGAGGTGGACGAAATCTATAATCTCGCCTGTCCGGCCTCGCCCATCCATTATCAGCACGATCCGGTGCAGACGACAAAGACGTCCGTGCATGGCGCGATCAACATGCTGGGCCTTGCCAAGCGCCTCAAGTGCAAGATCTTCCAGGCCTCGACCAGCGAGGTCTACGGCGATCCGGCCATTCACCCGCAGAGGGAAGACTATTGGGGCAATGTGAACCCGATCGGGCCGCGCTCTTGTTATGACGAGGGCAAGCGCTGCGCCGAGACGCTGTTCTTCGACTACTGGCGCCAGCACGATCTTGACATCAAGGTCGTCCGGATCTTCAACACCTACGGGCCGCGCATGCACCACGCTGACGGGCGGGTCGTGTCGAATTTCATTGTGCAGGCGCTCCGGGGCGAGCCTATCACGATCTACGGCGACGGGCAGCAGACGCGCAGTTTCTGCTACGTCGATGACCTCGTGGAGGGGTTCGTGCGCATGATGGAGACTGACAAATCCGTGCCAGGGCCGGTTAATCTTGGCAACCCGGACGAGTTCACCATCCAAGAGCTGGCCAAAAAGACCATTGCCATGACCGGTTCGACCTCCGCGCTCACCCGCATGCCGCTGCCCGCGGATGACCCAAAGCAGCGCCAGCCCGACATCACCAAGGCCAAGGCGCTTCTCGGATGGGAGCCGACCATCGCCCTCGACAAGGGCCTCGCGCGGACCATTGCGTATTTCCGCAAGCGCCTGCCCGAACTCGTCGAAGCTTGAAGCTGAAGGAGATTGACCATGAAAATCACAATGATTGGGACGGGCTATGTGGGTCTGGTCTCGGGGGTTTGTTTTTCGGATTTCGGGCATGACGTCACTTGCGTCGACAAGGACGCGCATAAGATCGAGACGCTGAACCGGGGCGAGGTGCCGATCTACGAGCCGGGCCTCAGCGCGCTGATGGCGCGGAACGTGGGGGCGGGGCGGCTCTCCTTCACCACCGATCTCGCAGCGGCCGTCGATGGTGCCGAGGCCATCTTCATCGCGGTGGGCACGCCAACGCGGCGGGGCGACGGGCATGCGGACCTTACCTATGTCATGGCCGCCGCCGAGGAGGTGGCCCGCGCGCTGACGGGCTATGCCGTGATCGTTACCAAATCTACAGTGCCTGTGGGCACCAACCGCAAACTACGGCAGGTGATCGCCAAGGCGCGGCCAGACGCGGCGTTTGACGTGGCCTCCAACCCCGAATTTCTGCGCGAGGGGGCTGCCATCGATGATTTCATGAAACCCGACCGCGTTGTGGTCGGCGTTCAGACGGAGCGCGCCGGTGAGGTCATGGCGGAGCTCTATCGCCCCCTGTTCTTGCGGGATTTCCCGATCATCACCACCGATCTGGAATCGGCAGAAATGATTAAATATGCGGCCAACGCTTTCTTGGCGACAAAGATCACCTTCATCAACGAGATCGCAGCACTCTGCGAACGGGTCGGTGCGGACGTGAAAGAGGTCTCCAAGGGTATCGGCCTTGATGGTCGGATCGGGAATAAATTCCTGCATGCGGGCCCCGGCTATGGCGGGTCGTGCTTTCCCAAAGACACGCAGGCACTGGCGCGGATCGGGCAGGAGCATGCGGCGCCGCAGAGTATCGTGGAGACCGTGATCCGCGTGAATGACGCGGTCAAGGCGCGGATGATCGAGAAGCTGCGCGACCTCTGCGACGGATCCTTCAATGGCAAGACCATTGCGGTGTTGGGCGTGACCTTCAAGCCCAACACGGACGACATGCGCGACGCGCCGAGCCTGACCATCGTGCCCGCGCTGGTAGGGGGCGGGGCCAAGGTGCGGGTGGTGGACCCGCAGGGCAAGCGCGAGGGCGAGGCGCTGTTGCCAGGTGTCACCTGGACCGACACCCCCTACAAGGCGGCCCAGAATGCGGATCTGGTGGTGATCTTGACGGAATGGAACGAATTTCGTGCGCTGGATTTGAAGAAATTGGCCAAAGACATGAAGACCCCGCGGATGGGAGACTTGCGCAATATCTACAGCGCAGCGGACGCAGAGGCCGCTGGTTTTGCGAGCTATGTCAGCATTGGGCGCGCGGAGTTTGATGGGTCCAGCAAACGCAGTGCAATGTCTGCGGCGTCTTAACCGCTTTTTTGCGCCCCCTGAAAACGGTTTGAAGCAACGAGACAAGCGTTTCGCTTTTTACCGGCTCTGTTGATGGCGTGCATGCCCCTTATTCGCATTCTGGACATCCGCAATCTATGCAGAAAATTACCCACAGAAAATCACGCTGGAAGACAGGGACAGATTCCTAAAAAGAAAAAGAAGTAACCAGCGTCTGTCATGACGTCGTTCGAGACAACAGTCTGATGCCGGAGAGTGCACTATCCTACGCTAAGCGGGGAGAACCCGTTTCCCGTAATAAAAGTTCTCACATTGTTCCCGAAGAAGCCCCAAATATGCAGTTTCGGGCCGGCTGGGGGGCCGTATAAGGGGATACTGTTCCGCTCAGCCTCACGTCCCGTGTAGGCCAGAAGGTACAGATCACCGGGACCGTTGGGGAAATGTCGCCGTCCAAGGTGATTGAATAATGACCGGAGCTTCTGCCCGCTTGAAGCTCAAGCAGCTTCCAGATCTACGACACCGATCTGAACGTGGAGGCCGGCCGCAACAACCATATTCACCAAGGTATCGATGGTGAATTTGTCAATCTTACCTCGCATAAGGTCGGAAACGCGAGGCTGCGTTACACGAAACCGCTTTGCCGCTTCCTGCTGGTTCCAACCCTTGGCGCGGATCCGGTCTTCGATGGACCGCATCAGGTGAGACCGGATTTTCATGTTCTCAGCCTGCTCCGGAGTGTCCTCGATAGCGTCCCAGACGCTGTTGAAAGTGGTCATTTACGAAGCTCCTTCACAAGATCCTTGTAACGTTTAGCGGCAAGGTCCTTATCGGCCTTGCTGGTTTTCGGTGTCGTTTTCTTGAAGCAGTGGAGGATGTAGATGGTCTCCGCAAACTTCGCGACATAGAGGACGCGATATATCCCGCTCTCGTCCTTCACCCTGATTTCCTTGACCCCCGCCCCGATGGTCTCCATCGGCTTCCAGTCGTTAGGGTCTAGGCCGTTCTGAACTCTGTCGATCTGATACCCGGTCTCGCGCTTTGCCGGGTCCGGGAAATCGCGCAAGTCAGATAGGGACGATCCCCGGAACTCAACATTTTTCATGATCAAGACATACAATATTTTGTATAACCGTCAAGCTCCATGTTGCGCGGAACGATCAGACTCAACCAGATTGGTGAGTTCCGAGCGCATCAACACCAGAGTGATGACTGCACAGGCGGCGGGCGAGCCCGTCATATCGGTGGACACCAAGAAAAAGGAACTCGTGGGCGCCTTCCGCAACGGCGGCAGCGACTATCGCCCGCAGGGCGCGCCGCTGCGCGTAAAGGTGCATGACTTCGTCGACAAGGCACTCGGCAAGGTTGTCCCCTACGGCGTCTATGATGTGGCCGCCAACCAAGGCTGGGTCAGCGTTGGGGTTACGGCTGACACGGCAGAATTCGCGGTTCAATCGATCCGTACCTGTCACCCTGCAACCTGCCGAAATCGTCGCCTTCTTCGTACGGCGTTGGGAGGTCGAAGTCACCTTCGCAGAAACCCGCGCCCATCTCGGGGTCGAAACGCAACGCCAATGGTCCGACAAAGCTATCGCGCGCACAACGCCCGCGCTGCTCGGTCTTTACAGTCTTATTACGCTTTGGGCGGGCGATCTTCTGAACTCTGCAAGCTCCCCTTATGCCGCAGCGTGGTACCGGAAAACCCATCTCACATTCTCCGATGCAATCGGCGCCGTCCGCTTCTCCCTATGGGTCGGAGACATTTCTTCACACTCCCCGCCAGACCGACAGCGCAATAAAATCCCGCCAGACAACTTCGTTCGAATGGCTCAAGCCTTATGCTTCGCGGCCTAGCCGCAGAAAATGTACAAAGATGCCGTAATGGGGCTTGGCGCTCAACATCATCGTTGTGAATTGCCATCGGGGATTTGTTGAGGTGTCGTTGCCCTTGGCACGTCGGAAGCGTGTCAACGGGGTCGTGCCGTTAGGCGCGCCCCAAGATATTTTCACAAAGAAAGGGCAACGACATGAAGTTGTATATCGGTTTGGACGTCTCTCTGGCAAGCACCGCGATTTGCGTGGTGTCGTCCCATGGTAAGGTGATCAAGGAAACGACAGCGGCCAGCGAACCCGAAGAGCTGGAACGGACATTGCGGTCGCTGTCGGGCACTGTGGTCGGTGTCGGTCTGGAGGCCGGGCCGTTGTCTCAATGGCTCCATCGGCACCTCATCGAAGCCGGGTTCGATACGGTTCTGATGGAAACACGACAGGTGAAGGGTGCGCTCAAGGCGATGCCGATCAAGACCGACAGGCGGGATGCCGAAGGGATCGCGCGGCTTTTGCAGATGGGCTGGTTCCGGCAGGTCCACTGCAAGTAGATATCGGCGCAGGAAATGCGCGCGTTGTTGTCTGCGCGCAAGGCGATCCAGCAAGCCATCATCAACCTCGAGCTGTCGATCCGTGGCGTGCTGCGAAATTTCGGGCTGAAGATGGGACGCGTGGCCAAGGGGCGCTTCGAGGACCGGGTGCGGGAACTGGCCGATGGCAATGCCATGCTGCAAGCCGCCGCAAACCCGATCCTGACAGCGCGCGGGGTGCTGCGCAGAGAGTTGGCGGGCCTGGAGAAGCTCGCGCGCGACCATGCCAAATCCGACCCCGTGTGCCGCCAGTTCATGAGTATGCCTGGCGTGGGGGCGATCGTAGCGCTGACGGTCAAGTCGGCCATCGATGATCCGGATCGCTTCTCATCCTCGAAGGACGTCGGCCCGTGGGCAGGCTTGACCCCAAGGCGGCCATCGATGACCCGGAGCGGTTCCGATCGTCCAAGGACGTCGGTCCTTGGGTTGGGTTGACCCCGCGGCGCGAGCAGTCGGGTGAGCGCGACATCGTTGGTCAGATCTCTCGGGCCGGCGATATTGGACTGCGCACGGCGCTATACCAGGCTGCGACGGTGATGCTGCACCGTGGCAGCAAAACCTGGTTGACGGCATGGGCACTGAACGTTGCCAAGCGGCGGGGGAAGAAGCGCGCCACTGTGGCGCTCGCCCGGCGGATTGGGGTTGTTCTGCACCGCATGTGGCGAGACGGCACAGACTTCCGCTTCACCCGGGAAGATGCTGCTGTGGCTGCAACCGCATAGGCGCAACACCATGAAGCCCCACCTTCAAGAATAGACCTGGAAACAAAGGAGGTTTGGCCGCGCCTGATGGCGCTGGTTCATCGAAGTCCCAACCCGGGACGCGGTCCCCGATGATGCCGGCAAGTGTGCTAGCTGCCAGACAAATTGTCTGAGTGCGTCTCAAAGATAGGCACGCGGGAACCGCTCTTGGACTTGGCATAATGTGGCGGCCGAAGCGCTGACCACGGACAGAAGCAGGATCCCGATGTGGGACAACAATCGGTGTCCAGAGAAATCGGCAACGCCTTCATTCGCAAACAAGATCAGTGATGAAAACCTGCTGGCCAATCAAACGGTTTGGCCACTGTTTCCGTGTTGAAAATTTCTCTTGACCTCAAACGCCCTGTTACAGAAGGTCCCAATCGGGACGCGGTCCCCGTGATGCCGTAGCTCGACTCGCTGCCGGACACCAAGTGTCCGAGCGCGTTACAAAGATAGGCACTCGGGACCTGCATTTGGACCAGGCATGATGTGGCAGCCACCGCGCTGACTACGGACGGAAGCATCATCTCGGTATGGGAAGCCTTTGGAGCAATCGCAAACGTGCAGCCCAGAGCGGCAACACCGAACAAACGGTTGGCGGGTCAGAGATCCGCTGCGTCCGGCCCTCCAATATATGAGGTCTCCGCGCCGAACGCACCTCGCGTAGTCACCACGCCAAACCGTAGGTGATTGTTTTATGGACTGGAAAATCGCTTGACAGAAAACGCCCCATTACGGAAGTCGAGCTGAGATCTTTCCTGCACGGCTCGATTATGTCGCCCTCGGCTATCTGCACGGCCCACCGAACCTCGACGGTGGACGCGTCCGATATTCGGGAAGCTGCTTTCCCCTCTCGGCGGCTGAGATCCGATACGACCACGGCGTGAGCGTCGCGCTGCGCGGATCGATGGGAAGACGCGCGAGGACAGCTCGCACGCGCGCATCCGAAGTGGGTCGAGCACATCCGTGGGCTGATCGAAGACTCTGCCCACCCCAAGGCACGGTCGATTATCGCGACACGACACTACCTGTACGTTCTTCTCACCTTGTTTGTCGCGCGGCAACTACCGATCGCGGCCTAGAAACGTGTCAAACCCACTGCATCGGACGCCAGTAGGGAAGGTTTGACACCATGGATAAGGTTAAACCTTAACAAAGGGGTACGAGGGCGCAGTACCCGCTGGAAGCGCTGAACGCGCGATTTAGCGCCGTGTCCCGACGTGTGTAGCGCGATCAATCTGGGGGATTCCACCTTGTTTGTCGCGCGGCAGACGTGACTGATCGCAGTCCGCCCTGTGTCGCCCACATTACCGGGCGATGTACTGGCTGAGATCACGGGTCGGCGCGGCAGCGGCTTCCGGATTTGACCCAAGAAGAGAAAGTGTCGCTCCTGATCCAGGTCGCCTCCATCCTTCCTTGCCTTCAGATGATTAGAACCCCTGAAAAACCATATCCACCGCCCGTGTGATCTCGTCCTGGTGGCCCGACAGGTCACCCACCGCAGGCCCAAGCGCCGAGGCGCGCACCGCCGCCATGGACTGGACGATCAATACGAAATGTCCATCATCTAGCGTGATGACCGGGTTGAGGTGTCTGGCAGGCGGGGGGCTTTGGTCCAGCGGCACAAGCGGGGCGACAACCCGTGTATCGGCCCAGTCAAGGAAATCGCTTTGCAGGTTTACCACTCGGCCACTGCCGGGCAGGTCATGCAGGCTGAACCGCGCCATCAGAACTGCCGATAGTTTTCAAGCGGCAGGCCGTTTTGCTCGATCCAGGCATTATAGCCTTCCAGCGCTGCGCGGTTCTCTTCCAGCCACTTCGCGGCCTTCTCTTTGCGTACGGCCTCGCGCAAGCTGGCCTCGAAGGTCGCAGAGAGGTTGATGTTCAACCCGCGGGCTTCATCCAGAAGCACCGGGTCAACGGTCAGGTTGGTTGCGCGCTTATTCATGCATGCCTCTTGTGGGTTTGTTATGCGCATTTGTAACACACATTAGAGCTCTGGCAAAGCTCTGGCGCCTACGAACAGCCTGCTCGGGTCATCGCCATAAACTCTGTGTCAACTAATCGGCACCTTACAGAAAAGTCCCCTTAAATCCGGGCGTATCCAATCGCTTCCGCAGCGCGCGCCAGGGCGGGGCGAAGTTCACGACCGGAGAGCGCCCGATGGAACCGTGGTCTTACCGGTAGTGCTGACTTGGCACGCTCATGAAGAGCGACCGCATCGGCATTCCCGCCCATGGAGGACGGATAGATGATCCCGTCGATCTTTGGGTAGGCTTCATAGAAGGTCCGGCTCCAATCCTGCGCGCGGCGCTTCGGGCCGCTGTTGATTGCAGCGGAGGCCCCCGCCTTGGTGGTCCATATTCCCCGCAAGTCGAGAAGCGTCAGTTCTCGGGCTGTGTCAAAGATCACGAACCATGGTTCGCGGTCCCGGTCATCGATGATGCGGGTGTTCTGGAATACTTCCGCGAGGCAGACTGCGAGAGCGCCGGGACCAGTGTTACCTGCGGCATAGAGGATCCCTCGAGGCCCGACACAAGGGAGCCCGGCCGCGTCTCTCGTATGGTGGTCGAACCGTGAACCGGCTGGTCCCCAATGACGAAACTCATCCCAGTCAACGGGGTGAGCGCCGCCACGGAAGAAGATGCGGGCGAGGGGCGAGCCAGCGGGCAGAACGTGCAGCTCCGGGTCCAGCGCCGCGAGGGAGCTGGGGGAGGGCGGGTTCGGGAGCTTCGCCATCAGATGTGGGCGGCCAACTCGGCAACCAGCGCGGGGTCACCCCCTGACATCAGCCACTCGATCGGGGTCAGGGCGTCCCCCTCCTCCGCCTCGAGATCCGGCTGAGGGGTGGAGAAGAAGCCGCAGATGGCGAGCGTCGGCGCGTCATCGCGGACGGCCCCTAGAACGGTTCGGAGACCCGGCAGCTCGCCCACATCGGTGAGCTGGAAGAGCGGGATCCGGTGCGCCTGCGTGCCCGGTTCCCGCAGGGAAATGAGGGTTCCCTCCAGAATGCGCTGTCTGAGCCGACTAGCGGACACGCCGAGCCGCTTGGCGGCCGTGGCCAGCGGGATGGCGCTCGCCAGACTGGCGGCATGAAGTGAGGCGGACCGGAACGCCTGCCTGAGCATCACCTCTCGACCGCCCATGTCGACACCGACCGACTTCAGGGCGGCCGTCTCTTCATCCGTGAGGGGCTCTAGTCTTTCCGGAGCCCTGAAGCGACTGTTGTTCTCGCGGAGAAATTCCGTCGCGTAGCGGAGGAATTCGCGCTCTGGATGGGCCTCGGTCGGGCCGAGATCCGCGACGGCCTCCTTGAGATCGGACATCACGTCCTGTTCGCTCACTATATGCCTCATGGGTTCACCTCTAACGATCAACTAACAGTATGTTATGCTGTTATCTTCCGTTAGTCAAGGTGGGAGGCGCCAGCTGGGGTCCTTTCCGGCTGAGTGCAGGATCGTACGTTAGCGGCCCATCACTGCACTTTGCGCTCCAAATACATGTTCGATGCGCGCACGAATACGGGATTTCGTGCTGTTGCCCTTTTTCTCATTCTTGGTGAGCGGCTTGTTGCGCTGCGCCTTTCGATGGATTTTGCTGTAGAGCTTTTGATCCTGAAGCTTCTTCTCGGTTTCAGCTGAACGATAGGCTGAATCCGCCCACACATCCTTGGCAGTGTTGGCGCTGGTCAGGATATCATCGATCACCTGACTGTCATGCACGCTGGCATCGGTCACATGATAGCGGCGGATCTGCTTGTATTTGCGATCTGCATTCACATGGTTCTTGTAGCCATAGTGGCTCCGACCATGCTTTTTGGTCCACCGCGCGTCAGTGTCTTTCTGCGTACGCATGTTGGGTTTGTTCATCCAGTCCTCGGGCACTTCCCCCGACTTAATGGTCTTGTTTTCCCCGCGCGTGTTGTGGTTGCGCGAGACCGGCACAATTGAGGCATCGAGGATCTGACCACCCCGCGCGATGTAGCCCTGGCGCGCAAGATGCCCGTCAAAAAGGGCGAAAAGCTCCTCAAACTAAAACAAACAACACAGAGTATTTTCAAAAAATGAGATTTAAACGCTTCTGCACTGACAGTATTCGAAATTTTGAAATAAACAATACATATCTTGCCAATCACATCACACCTCAGCACAAATTTATCGTATGCGTCCGGTCTGACCGCGGTTGCGTTACTGTGGCTTGAAGTTCCAGGGCATGAGATCATCGATGCGGGTAGTTTTATGGTCCTGTAGGCGCTCGAGGACCCAAGTGAGCCAAGCTTCCGGATTGACGCCATTCATGCGGGCGGTTTCGATCAGGGTGTAGGCCACGGCTGCTGCTTTGCCGCCGCCCTGTGATCCGACGAACAGGTAGTTTTTGCGTCCGACCGCCACGGGACGGATCTTGTTTTCACAGATGTTGTTGTCGGGCTCGAGGTGGCCGTCAGTGAGGTAGGCGCGCGCTTTGGGCATGCGGCCCAGGGCATATCTGATGGCCTCCGCAAGCTTGGATTTGCCGGAGATCTTCGGAAGCTGCTCGGCCAGCCACGCCTCAAGCGCCTCAAAGATCGGTTTGGCCTTCTCCTCGCGCACGACCGCCCGTTCCTCAGCGGGTTTGCCCCGAATGGTCTTCTCGACGGCATAAAGCTTGGCGATTTGCTTGATGGCCTCCCCGGCGATGGTGGACCCCTCGCGTTCATAGACCTCAACGAACTTGCGCCGGACATGGGCCATACAGGCCTGCTCGCGTGCGCCCTCCGGGCCGAACAGACCGTTGAAGCCTGCAAAGCCGTCCGCGTGGACGCAGCCCTCATATCCGGTCAGATGGCTGACAGGGTGCTCGCCTTTGCGATCGGCGCTGAACTGGTACCAGGCGCAAGGCGGGGTCTCACCGGCCCATGGCCGCTCATCGCGGACATAGCACCAGAGCCGGGCGGTCTGGGTCTTGCCGGTTTTACCCTTGGTTTGCAGCTTGAGGGGCGTGTCGTCGGCAAAGAGCGCGGGCCCGGCCCGGACCAGTGCGCCGATGTGATCGGCGAGCGGGGTCAGCAAGCTGGTGGAGCGCCCCACCCAATCCGTCAGTGTGGAGCGATGCAGGTCGACCTTCTCGCGGGCGTAGATCTCGGATTGGCGATAAAGCGGAAGGTGATCGCAATATTTGCTGACCAGGACATGGGCCAGAAGGCCCGGGCCGCCGCGCCCACGCGTGATGGGCCGCGAGGGCAGGTCTGCCTGCACGAAGGCTTCGCAGCCGTTGCACGCCATGCGCGGGCGCACGATTTGGCGCACCACGAAGTGGCCAGGGACGTAATCCAGCTCTTCGGTCACATCTTCGCCAAGCTGACGCAGCTTGCCGCCGCTATCGCCGCAGGTCTCGCCGGACGACAGGACAGTCTGCTCGCGCTTGAGGTGCTTGGGCAGCGGCGCACGGTTGTGGGTCCGCTGCCGCAGCATAAGGCACAACCAACCTCACAATCCATGCAGATCAGATTTGAAGCAAAAGGAGAGATAGGCCGCGCCTGACGGCGCTGGCTCACCGAAGTCCCAAACCGGGACGCGGTCCCCGATGATGCCGGGTGGGACCTGGTCACCAGATAATAATCTGAGTGCGCCACTGAGATAGGCACGCGGGAACCGTTCTTGGACTTGGTATAGTGTGGCAGCCACGGTGCTGACTACGGATGGAAGCATATTCCGGTGCGGGAGATTTCGGTGACGCTGATGCACGGAAGACACGGCCAAACAATAAAGTTCTGCAGCATACAGGGGAGTCACGGCTACTTTTCCGGGGCGTTCATCGCTACGATAGCTGGATGTCTTCGCGCTGAACGCCCCTTGCCGTGGTTCTCCTGAAATGATCCCGCTCTGCCGGATCCGCTAATCAATGACACCCTCGCAGCCAACAGCTCAGCCGGGGGCGAGGCTTTTGTGAAATTATCTCTTGATACCACCCGCCCCAATATGGAGGGCCCCAACCGGGACGCGGTCCCCGTGATGCCGTAGCTCGACTCGCTGCCGGACACCAAGTGTCCGAGCGCGTTACAAAGATAGGCACTCGGGACCTGCATTTGGACCAGGCATGATGTGGCAGCCACCGCGCTGACTACGGACGGAAGCATCATCTCGGTATGGGAAGCCTTTGGAGCAATCGCAAACGTGCAGCCCAGAGCGGCAACACCGAACAAACGGTTGGCGGGCCAGAGATCCGGTGCGTCCGGCCCTCCAATATATGAGGTCTCCGCGCCGAACGCACCTCGCGTCGTCACCACGCCAAACCGTAGGTGATTGTTTTATCGACTGGAAAATCGCTTGACAGAAAACGCCCCATTACGGAAGTCGAGCTAAGGATCACCCCTCAGAGTCCGCCGAAGGAGGTGCTGCCTTGTGCGAAAGCCCTCAGAGATTGAGGTGATGAGGTGATCAGGAAAATGTTCCGGCATCGCGTTTGCGGCTTCATCGAGGGCCACATCGGAGGTGTCTATGACCCGGTCGAGGAGGCACCTCAGAGAGCGGTCCGGGAAACGACAGAGCTCAGCCGTTTCGGCGAAGTGCCTCGGAGTAATCTCCGGGACCCCGTAATGATTCCGACGACCGATCGACATCGCGACTCTCAGTCTGCGTTCCGGGACCTGACCGGCGTCAAACACCGGCTGCAACGACATCACGTCGTAAAGCGGGGTCATCCGGAACGCGCCCGTCCTCGACAGGAACACGCTGAAGTTCTTTGCGTGCCCGTCAGATGCCGCCAAAAGCCAGTATACCAGGAGGGCGGACATGAAGGTTTCCCGGTCCGCCTCGTTCTCGGCGCTCGCAGCGAGCAAATCCATGATCCTGATAACCCCCGGGCCCCCGTCCTTCTGATACTTCATGGATGAGGGTACGGACAGGGCCTGACAGATGTCCTCCTGATGAAGGCGGAAGAGGGCGCCGTCCTCCCGCTGAAACCGGTCGAATCGCTTGATCACGATCGCCTTTTGGTCCTCGAAGCTCATCAGGCTCGTCTCCGCCGCCGGCAGGCCGAGCGCCCTGAGGAAGGTCATGCAGAAATGCTCGTTCTCGCAGCTCAGCCTCAGGTCCACCCCGTCTGACCGGAGCGGCATCGGGGTTTTTAATATATGGGTCGTGGGGGTGGTCCCGTAAGGGATCTGCCACTTCCCGCCCCGACACAACAGGGACGTTTTCTCCTGCGCGCCGGCGATCGAGATGCGGAACTCGTCGTCGTCCCCCATCCCGAGAGGCGCGGAGCCGAGATCACGCAGCAGGGCCGCGATATCCCCGTCGGACACCTCCCGGCCAGAGATGGATGCGAGCGGGTCGGGCCGCTCCCCCTCCGGGAGGAACTGCAAGGCGCCCACGCAGTCCCGACCAACGGCCGAGAGGAGGCTGAACGCGTCACTCCCGAAGGCGCTGCGTCTCGTGGCGATCCGTTCCCGAATCTGCAGGTTGTCCGGGAGCAGGTTCTCGAAAACGTACAGGACCGGATCCCCCGACCAGACCCGTTTCGAGGTGGGCATGGACAGGGAGACCGGTCCAGCGCCGGTCATGGACAGCCAGTCATCCGCGTAGCTGAAGCTCAGGACACCCGCAGATGACCTGGCCAGCTGTCCGATCCGGCTAGCGTTTATGAAAACGTCGAGGGGCGCTCTCGAGTCCCGTCTCAAGGCTCCACCCCCCAATCCTCCATGTTCGCTTTCCGCCTTCGTCTAACGACGATCTCCAGATTGAGGGCCGACAGGACGAGGGTCAGGGTGCGCAGGGTCGTCCCGGGGCTACCGTTCTCGAGGTTCGAGATCGTCCCCTGCTTCATGCGCACCCGGGCGCCGACCTCCGCCTGGGTCAGGCCCATGTGGCGCCGCGCCCTGAGCAGCGCGTGTCCGATGTCCGCCACGCTGCGTACCGTTGACTCGGGGAAGGTGTCGTCGATCTCGGCCATCTTATCCTCCAGTGGGGATAATAGGCGTTTATCCCCGATTGGGTATAAAGTCAATTCATGCCGAATAGGGTATAAATAAACGTGAAGCTGGCCGCAGATCGACCTTGACGGTCGGGTCTGGCGGTTCCCGAAGATGCAGGCAGCGGCGGGCGCGGGCGGCAGGCACATTGGGTGCATTGCAGCCACGTCACCGTGGTCCACAAAAGGCACCTGCCAATCCATTGCAAGGTGAGCTGGCCAAGGCCAACCGTGAAGTTGCGGCGTTGCGGCGTCGCCGTCGTCTGGATCAGGCGGAAGCCATCATCACAATCCAAAAAAAGTGGCGGCACTTCTGGACGAGATGGAGCAGACGCAAGAGCGCAGCGGCAAATCATGATGGCCGCCGCCATTGCTTTGCCTGCTGGCCGCGGTTTGACCTCTGCTGTTTGCTCCGCGCTGTCTTTATCTCGCGCGAGTGTTTTGCGCCACCGCAAGGCACAGCACCCCCCTCGCGCTTGTCGGCGATCCGGGCGAAGGGCTCGGGTCATCGTCACATCAACCTTCCACATGCCGCGTGCGATGGGCATCTTCTTCAGGGCGGGTTGGTGCGGGAACGTCGCCTATCCGGTCGATTAGGATTACCGGGGCCTCGGCGGCGAAGATGTTGGGTGGGACCTTGCGGAATGCCTCCGCATCCTTAACATCGCGTTAAAGGAGTGGATCGGTCTTGTCGCCTATCGCGTGACCGGTCGCTCGGGGGTCGGCATGCCGGGCTCCTAATAGAGGCATTCAGGTAGGGCATTCGTTATGAAGATTTCCGTCGTGACCGCGGTCTACAACCGCCGGGACACCGTATCGGACGCGGTGCTGAGCGTCCGGAGTCAGACCCATCCCGAGATCGAGCATGTCGTGCAGGATGGCGGGTCGAAGGACGGCACGCTCGATGTTCTTGCCGACCTCGCCACGCCCATCATGCATGTCGAAAGTACTCAGGACCATGGAATCTATGATGGTATAAACCGCGGCATCGCGCGGGCAACGGGCGATGTCGTCGGCCTAATGCATTCCGATGACCTTTACGCCTCCGACACCGTCCTCGATCGCGTCGCCGAAACCATGGTTGACCGTCAGGTTGACGGCGTCTACGGCGATCTCGTCTATATCGCCGCCGCCGACCCCCCTCGCGTCGTCCGTTACTGGAAATCCGCCCCCTATCACCCCGATCGCCTCCGCCGCGGCTGGATGCCGCCGCACCCGACCCTCTATCTTCGGCGCGAGGTATTCGACCGCTGGGGCGCCTACGACACCGAGTTTCGCATAGCCGCAGACTATGAGGCGATGCTGCGATGGCTCGTGAAGGGGCAAATCCGCCTCGCCTATATCCCCGAGGTCATGGTTCGCATGCGGGTCGGCGGCGAAAGCAACCGCTCACTTGGCCACATTCTGAAGAAAAGCAGCGAGGACTATCGCGCCATGCGCCGTCATGGGGTAGGGGGCGTGGGCACGCTTCTCGCGAAGAATTTTAGCAAGATCAGCCAATTTATTCAGAAGGACGAGACGAGGGCATGACCAAACGCGCACTCATCACCGGCATCACCGGCCAGGACGGCTCCTACCTCGCGGAATTCCTGTTGGAGAAGGGCTACGAGGTCCACGGCGTCAAGCGTCGGGCCTCGCTTTTCAATACGCAGCGGATCGACCACATCTACGAGGATCCCCACCAGCCGAACCCGAAGCTCAAGCTCCATTACGGCGATCTCACCGACACCTTGAACCTGACTCGCATCCTCGCCGAGGTGCGCCCTGATGAGGTCTACAACCTCGGCGCCCAGTCACATGTCGCCGTCAGCTTCGAGGCGCCCGAATACACCGCCGACGTCGACGCCATCGGCACCCTTCGCCTGCTAGAAGCCATCCGCTTCCTCGGTCTCGACAAAACGACACGCTTCTACCAGGCCTCGACCTCCGAGCTCTATGGTCTTGTCCAAGAGATCCCGCAGACAGAGATGACGCCTTTCCACCCGCGCTCACCCTATGCGGTCGCCAAGATGTACGCCTACTGGATCACGGTGAACTATCGAGAAGCCTATGGGATGTATGCCTGCAATGGTATCCTCTTCAACCACGAGAGCCCCCGCCGAGGCGAGACATTCGTGACCCGCAAGATCACGCGTGGCCTTGCAAACATCGCGCAAGGCCTCGAGCCCTGCCTCTACATGGGCAACATCGACGCGCTGCGCGACTGGGGCCATGCCAAGGATTACGTCCGCATGCAGTGGATGATGCTGCAGCAGGACGCGCCTGAGGATTTTGTGATCGCCACCGGCAACCAGTATTCCGTACGCGAGTTCATCACATGGGCCGCTGCCGATCTGGGCATCACGCTGTCCTTCGAGGGGGAGGGTGTGAACGAGCTGGCCCGCATCAGCGTGGTCAAGGGCGACAAGGCCCCGGCGGTCAAGCCGGGCGATGTCGTCGTTCGCATCGACCCGAAATACTTCCGCCCCTCCGAGGTCGATACGTTGCTCGGCGACCCTGCCAAAGCCAAGGCAAAGCTCGGCTGGGAGCCCGAGATCATTGCCCGGGAGATGTGCGCCGAAATGGTGGCCGAGGACCTGAAGACGGCTGAGCGGCACGCCTTCCTACGGTCGCATGGCTACGGCCTGCCCGTCGCGGTGGAAGGGTAGGGCCGGCCCATGGGCAAGATCTTTGTCGCAGGCCATCGTGGCATGGTTGGCGGCGCCATCCTCCGTCAGCTGCAGGCGCAGGGCGAAAAGACCGTCACCCGCACCCGCGCCGAGCTCGATCTTACCGACCAGACTGCCGTCCGCGCCTTCATGGCGGCCGAGCGGCCCGTGGCCGTGATCCTCGCCGCGGCAAGAGTGGGCGGCATTCTCGCCAACAACAGCTACCCGGCCGAATTCATCCGCGACAACCTCGCTATCGAGCTCAACGTGATCCACGAGGCCTGGGCTGCGGGTGTCAAGCGCCTCCTCTTCCTCGGCTCTTCCTGTATCTACCCCCGCAACGCGACCCAGCCCATGCGGGAGGATGCGCTCCTGACCGGTACGCTCGAGGCGACGAACGAGCCCTATGCCATCGCCAAAATAGCGGGCATCAAGCTCTGCGAGAGCTACAACCGGCAGTATGGCACCGATTACCGCAGCGTGATGCCTACGAACCTTTACGGGCCAGGCGACAATTTTCACCCAGAAAACAGCCATGTCCTGCCCGCCTTGATCCATCGTTTCCATGAGGCAGCGACGGAGGGGCGGCCTGAGGTGGTGATCTGGGGCACCGGGACCCCGCGGCGCGAGTTCCTGCATGTCGACGACATGGCCGCGGCCTCCCTCTTCGTGATGGACCTCGACCGGGCGACCTACGACGCGAATACGTCACCGATGCTCAGCCATATCAATGTTGGCACCGGCACGGATATTAGCATTCTAGAACTGGCGCAAATGGTGGCAAAGGTGACTGGGTTCAGGGGCGACATCCGCTGTGACACGAGCAAGCCCGACGGCACCCCGCGCAAGCTGATGGATGTCTCGCGGCTGCGGGACATGGGCTGGGAGGCGGGCATCGACCTTAGCGACGGGATCGAAAAGACCTATCGCTGGTTTCTCGCTCGTGCGGCCGATACCCGGCTGTAGGGCTGTAGGCACGTGTGGTCTGATCGCGTCGTAAGCTTGCGGCGAGTACCGCGGATATTCGAAGAGGAGCTCGCCGGCTTTCTCGGGGACGCCTTCCCTACGGCCGTAGCGACGGAGCGTCGAAATGCTATCGCCACGGGCACCGCGAACGGCAGCTCACCGGCACCTTCGGGACCGAGACGGTCCCTTGCGTGCCGCGTGCCCGGATGGAGGATGACGCTTGCAAGGTGACGGAGTGGCGGTCCAAGGCGGTGTCGACGTTCCCAAAACGGTATAGCCCCCATACGCATCGACTTGGATGGTGCCGGACCCTCTGGAATACGCAGGTTCCATTAAACCCGTTGAGAACCTCCGCCGCATACTCGCCACTGCGGCTAGGGCGATATTGAAACACAATGCCCGATGATGATGGCCCGTTCCAGCCACAGTCATCTCGGAGCACGGCCAAGAAGTATCGAAACTAATCTTTTGGCATGCCTTGCAGGCGATGCTGCTTGACCTAGCCGTCCGGAGTCGCATACCTGCTGCGCGCTGCTATAAGGACGACGCGCATGTTCAATTCAAAGCCCAACGAGACTCCCCAAACGACCGCCGCGGTCGACCGGAAGCGCTCTGTGATCGCGGACGACATCGTTATCGAGGGTAACATAGTCTCTCAAGGGATCCTTGAGTTTGGCGGGCAGATTACTGGCGACCTAACTGCGGACGCGGTTGTGCTCACCTCCACCGCACGTGTCCACGGACGGGTCCGTGCGCGTACGGTCACCATAGAGGGCGAATTACAGGGTGCTACCACGGCGCTGAACGTCAGCATCAAGAATGGCGCCCGCGTGAAGGCGAACTTCGCCTATGAGACACTTGAGGTCGCCTCGGGCGCGCAGGTCGATGGCGAGTACAAGCGGCTCAGCGCAGAACAGTTCAAGCTCTATTCAAGCTCTAACCGGCCGCTGAAATAGTTGCATTCTGAGCCCGAACGTTATCCTGTCATTGGGCCCGGTGCCCTCCGTGCGCTTCCCAGCCCGCGATAAAGCTATCCCACACCGCCGGCGCCTTTTGCTCTGCGAGCTGGCGCGAGTCGGTCTTCAGCGACACCAAGACCTCATGCCGTGGCTCCACAGCGCCGAGCCGGAATATGCACCCGACGACGCAAGTGCCAAGTCTTCCCCCGCAACGTAATCCGAATCACAGCCCCCAACCCCTCCTACTTTCGTAGTAAAATGTGTAGCAAAATGGGGCGGATTCAAGGTGGAGATTGTGGAGCTTTCGCCAAATAAACGCACAACCATCTGTAAAAAAGGTTTATTTTTGCGGATTGAAATACATTGGCGGAAGCGGTGGGATTCGAACCCACGGTAGGCGTTCACCTACTACTACAGTTGTAATTTAATGCGTATTTTGCGATGTGCTCTGGCAGCGGCGATTTGATGCTCGCGTCGCCATCGTGACCAGTCCCAAATGGCGCTGGTGGTGAGGGTTGGCTTCAAGATGAGGCGTGCGATTAGACGGCGGAGTTCGGGCGTGGTGAGAGTTGCCTCGAGGCGGGTCAGCATGTTCAAGCCGGTTTGAGGCTCGGACTCGTTTTGTTCGGTTTGCTGAATGCCGTGCGACGCTGTTCGGCAGCAAGGCGCGCAAGAAACGCCGCGGCTGTCATGACAAGGCTCATGTGGCGGTGCCACCCATGCCATGAGCGCGCCTCACAGTGATCAAGGCCCAGGTCGTCCTTGGCCCGCAGGAAACATTCCTCGATTGTCCAACGCAGACCGGCGGCAGCGGCCATCTCGGCAAGGCTAATTTCGGATCGGGCGTAGACGAAATAATAGGTCTGCTTATCTGGGTCGCGCAGGCTCCGACGCGCAAGCACCCAGCGGGAAAACCCCACCTCGGACGTATGTGACAATGGCACGCGGGCCCAGTCATACAGCCGCTGCCCCTTGGCGCCCTCGCCTGCGCTCAGCGCGTGCCATGCATCGTGTGGCAGGCCCGCAATCATGGTCTCGGGATCAGTCTGTGTGAGCTGCAAATCTTCGAATATTCGCAGCGTGTGGTTTGATCGCACCGCCAAAACATAGGCCTGACCGCGCGCCTCCAGCATCCGGCGGAACCGTGCATCCGAGCCATAGACTGCGTCAGCCAGAACGAAAGCGCAGGGGAGACCCTCATCCAGAAGTTTCGCCACCATCTCGGTGGCTATGGCGGGCTTCGTCGCAAAGGCGACATCCTCCGGCACACTGGCCCTTCTTCGACGCTCCGGGTCATTGGCCCAGACTTTCGGTAAGTAAAGTCGCCGGTCGATCAAGGCATGACCCCAGCGGCTGGCATAGCTGGAAAACACCCCGATCTGGCTGTTTTCGACACGCCCCGCCGTGCCGGAGTACTGACGCGCCACACCGACAGAATGCACCCCTTTCTTAAGAAAACCCGTCTCATCCACGACCAGAACTCCATCCGGGTCGCCAAGAGCTTCGACTGCATAGCGACGAACAACATCGCACAGAGCATCGGCCGACCATGAAGACCTGCCAAGCAGAGATTGGATCCGATACGGCCGAGCCATACCGGCCTCTTCGGCAAGCATCCAGCCCGTCTTTCGCTCTACCCCCGACAGCAGGCCATCGATGAATGCGCCGGCTGAGGCGCGCTGCTCCAACCTTTTGAATGCAGGCCAAACATACTCCTTCAACTCATCCAACGCTTCTCGCCAATCTTGTAGCGACGCTGCCCAATCCGATACCGCCATGATCCCAACCCCAAGCCGTTCGGTGAGATTGAATCAGAAGAAACTTAAAAGCGCAACTGTAGTACTACGCTGGTTTTCAAGACCAGAGCCTTAAACCACTCGGCCACACTTCCTTTGGTGCCCCCTGCCGGGCTCGAACCGGCACGCCCGAAGGCAAGGGATTTTAAGTCCCTGGCGTCTACCAATTCCGCCAAGGGGGCAGTGGTAGGCCCGGCAGGATTCGAACCTGCGACCAAGGCGTTATGAGCGCCCTGCTCTTACCGCTGAGCTACAGGCCCACACGCCTTTATGATGCCGGAATGCAAAGCATAAAACAACCACACTAGGGGCATTGCAGGGCGATTCAGAGAAAGGTAGTTGCGGCTTGATCTGAGATGAGACGGACGGCCTTTTCTCGG
Source organism: Roseicyclus sp. (assembly GCA_018401965.1). Classification (GTDB taxonomy): domain Bacteria; phylum Pseudomonadota; class Alphaproteobacteria; order Rhodobacterales; family Rhodobacteraceae; genus Roseicyclus. Next base: position 125,355 of record JAGYJU010000013.1, on the reverse strand, counting down.
TTGTCTTGGACGATTTCGATTGCCCTGGTGGGCGACTTTGCGATGCGCTTGAGGAGAGTTCTGGCAGCGCTGGTCAAAGTGAAGATGTTGCGGGGCGCATGCCCTGATCTGTTGGTGTAGCGGTCCTCGCCGAGGAGGACGTCTTTGTCTCGGTGCATGATCTCGATTTTCCAGTGGTCCCGATTGAGCTGCAGCACGTACTTGGGGTCAGGGGAGTTCAGACTGGAGATCAGGTAGATGGTTTCTGTTTCCGTTTTGACGGTTTGCCCTTGGCGAACGTGCTCTCGGTACCGGCTGATGCGGACGATGGAGGAGACGGTTGGCCAGTGGGCGCGCATGTGATCTGAGAGTGCATCAGCGGGTAGGACAGCCACGTCACGGGCTTCAATCCGACCATGTCCCACGCTCGGTGTTTCCTGCCAAACCGCGAGGGGAAAACCGGCTCCTGAAAGGCCGTTTCGATTTCTTCGCAAAGGTCTTTCTGGTTCCGCTTCACTGGGAGCAAGAAATCACCACCCTTCTCCACAATCCGAGAAGCGATTGTTTTTGGCAGAAAATTGCGTCTCCCGTGACAACCAATCCCTCAAGATCAATGGTCTCGATCAGCCGCAACGCATCTGGGATCTCCCGGCCTTTACCTCGGGAGGAGGTATGGCCGGCAGATTGTTCGAGCGCTGCGCAAAACGCCGATAAGACATGTTCAGCGCGCGCTTCCCCGTCCTTGCTGGCTCGCAGTGTCTTGCCGTCTAACGCGATATGACGCTGGACCTTCGTATCTGCGTCTTCAGTCCGTCCTTCGACCGTGAGACGGCTGAAGGCGCGAGCCATTGCGTCCGGATCAATCCCTCGCAAAGTCTCCGTCAACGTCGCGTGGCAGGGGGACTGGCGGTCACGTCGGAACCCAAGTCGGTTGAGTTGTGAACGGGACAAGGTGCGCCCAAGCCGGTAGGCCGCCATCATCCCCGTACGGCCCGTCAACATCGAAAGAAGGATCAGCCCAAGGATCGCTTCGAGCCTATGTAGACGCCCTTTCTTTCCTCGCGTGTCCGGAATTTCCCGCAAAACTGAACGTAATGAGATCATCGTTGCCATCCTCCAAAGCCGTCGACAACAGAGATTCAGACAACAAGCTAACTTTCAATAACTTTCCGCCCTACAGTGAATAGCCCTGGGGGCATTGGGCGAAGGATTATTCTGCGAAGAGGCTCGCGAGGTGGTCGTCATCGCGGGCTGCGACCTTTCGCTTGAGACTAGAGGAGTGATGAGCCCTTTCCTCGTCGACCCTGCTTCCCTCCGTGCCAATAAGCGTGAGACATTCGGGTGGCTAAAGTTTACACTTGAGGGCGTAGGAGAACGAACACATGGTTATGCCTTCACAGACACCCACTTTGCCGGATCTCGGATCTGAGAAGATTTTGCCCCAGACAGCGCCCAGCCGCGTCGTTGCAGCCCCGACGGTCTCTACAGCCGAACTGACGAGTACGCCGAAACGGCGCAGCTTCAGCGCCAAATACAAGTTGCGCATTCTGGATGAGACAGACCGTGCTGCAGATACGGGTATGATCACGAGCATTCTGCGCCGGGAGGGGCTTTATTCCTCAGCCCTGACAGATTGGCGCCGGGCGCGTGCGGCGGGCACATTGGGCGCCTTGCAGCCGCGCCATCGCGGTCCGCAAAAGGCGCCGGCCAATCCGTTGCAAGCCGAGCTGGCCAAGGCCAACCGTGAGGTCGCTGCATTGCGGCGTCGCCTGGATCAGGCGGAAGCCATCATCGCCATCCAAAAAAAAGTGGCGATGCTGTTGGACGAGATGGAGCAGACGCAGGACAGCAGCGACAAATCATGATGGCCGCCGCCATCGCTTTGCCTGCTGGCAGCGGTTTGACCTCGGCTGTTTGCTCCGCGCTGTCTTTGTCCCGCGCGAGTGTTTTGCGCCACCGCAAGGCGCTCACAGCACCCCCATCTGCGTGCAAACCGCGCTCCCCCTCTTCGCGGGCCTTGCCGGAAAGTGAACGGGATCAGGTTCTGCAGCATCTGCGCGCACCCCGTTTTGCCGATCAGACACCCACCGAAGTCTTTGCCACTTTGCTGGATGAAGGGACGTACCTGTGTTCAATCCGCACGATGTACAGAATATTGGCGGCTCAGGGCGAAGTTGCCGAGCGCCGCCGACAACGCACGCATCCCGTCTATGTAAAGCCGGAATTGCTGGCGATTGGGCCCAATGAAGTCTGGTCGTGGGACATTACCAAGCTGATGGGTCCGGTGAAGTGGTCTTACTTCTATCTCTATGTCATCCTGGACATCTTCAGCCGCCGCGTGGTCGGCTGGCGTGTCGAGCACGCCGAAAGCGCCGCTCAGTTCAAGGAACTGTTCATCGACGCAATGGAGAAACATGCTGTCCCACGGGATCAATTAACGCTGCATGCTGATCGAGGTGGACCGATGAAGGCCAAAACAACAGCGCTCATGCTGGTCGATCTGGGTGTGCTCAAATCCCACAGCCGACCACATACATCAAACGACAACCCGTTCTCGGAAGCCCACTTCAAGACCCTGAAATATCAGCCCGAGTTCCCCAAAAACTTTGCAACCATAGAACAGGCCCGCGCGTTTTGCCGTCGGTTCTTTGCATGGTACAATCAGGATCATCATCACGCTGGCATAGGTTTGATGACGCCTGACCAGATCCACTTTGGACAGGCAGAAACGGTCTATAATGCGAGACAAGCCACGCTGGATGCCGCGTTCCTCAATACGCCGGAACGCTTCGTCCACAAGCCACCAAAGCCGCCCAAAATCCCGACCGCCGTCTGGATCAACCCACCAAAGCAAACGGAAGAAACACAAGCCTAAAGTCCAAAAGCCACTGTCTCAAAGTCGTTGACACGTTCCGCTTGGTATTTGCGCGCTCCGAAGGCGCAAGCAGTGTCAACACAGGCAAGGCTTTCACGACGCCTGCCCAAGGCACAGGCGCCAAGACCATAAAGCTGAGCCATCGCAAGCCGCTGGCTTTGACGAAATGGCCATGACTGGAGCGGACAGGATCTCGGTAGATGCCACGTGCTGCAATCTTGGGTCCCCAGCGGCGCTCAATTGTATCGTCAAGGCCGATGACAATGGGGCCCTCCGGCACAAGGTGCGCAACAATCAGTGTCAGCAAGATACGGGCAAGAGCGCGTGGGCTCCATCGGGCGCGGTTCAGGATATGATGATACCTCGCAAAGCCGGGGTCGCTCGTGCGTCCTGTCATACGCAAGCAGGCAGTCACGGTGCGCTTGCCCGGCGCAAGGATGCAGCCCAGGATCAGCACGAGCATATGTTGCCAGCTTGGGGCGGTAAACTGGGAGCGGAACGCACCCATCCAAACATGCAGCATCTGGGGGACCGCGTCCCCCGCTTGAGGCGGGTCAACAGGATGATGTGTCATCCAATGTTTCGAATCCGTCGACCCGGATGATGCAAGATGGTCGTCTGCGGCAAAGTGAATCGCCTGACCTTGTGAGAGAAGTTTGATAGCCTCTTGTCATGAACGAAACAGAAATCGCGCAGCGTATCGAAGCCTTTGATGCCGCCAATGGCGGCGGCGTAGGCTATTACACGGACAAAGGGGCGTTCCACCTCTATCTCCTCGACACCGAGGCCCCAATCGCCCGGCTGAAACCTGTCGGAACAGGTGACGAGGTCAGGCTCGGCTATTGGTCACACCGACGCAGGTGGGAAGACATAGGCGATATGGGCGGCGTCGTCCTCCCGCTCGACAAAGCCCTCGAATTCATCGCAAATGATGGCGTCTTTTGGACCTGGACTTGACCAAAAATGTACAAAGTCGAGCTAAGATAAAACCGCCCGATCCGGGCTTTGGCGCGGTTGCGTGCCGGGCGCGCCCGTGTGCCTGTTGCGGGCAGAAGGGTCGCCGCGCCTCTGCGATGGCCCCGCGGCATTCGGGCAAGACCGATGCCGCCAGTCGGGACCAGACACAGATGAAGCACCATACCTTTGCAACTGCGCTTGCGCTGGCCAGCCTTGCTTTTGCCGGAACGGCGGCGGCGGATCAGACCTTTACGATCCTCCAGGATCTTCCCGCCCTCACCCATGTGGATGTCGGCCTCGACGGGTCGTCGCACGGCGACATCATGGCCTTCGAGGCGCCGTTTACCACCGAGGACGGAACCACCGGCACCATGAGCGGCATGGTGATCACGGTGGATATCGCCGTGGGCGAGGGGGGCCATTTTCTCGACCGGATCGCCCAGATCGTGGTGGATTTCGGCGGGTCCGACACCCTGGTGATCGGTGGCATTGCCTCTTATCCCACGGGTGAGGTGATCATGGCGCCGGATGCGCCCCAGTTGCGGGCGGTGATCGGTGGCACGGGCCGTTTCATCGGTGCGCGTGGCCAGGTTGCGACCACCCGCCGTGACGCGGGGCATTACGAGCACAGCTTCACGCTGCTCGATTGACCGGCACCCCGGCCCCGCCGATCGTCTCGGTGGGGCCGGGGGGCTGCGGGCCTATTCCAGGATGGTGTTGGCGGTGCCTTCTGCCCCTGCGAAGACGGCTAGGATGCGCACGATCTCGGTGCCGCTGTTGACGCCCTGGTGGCGCGACTGGAAGGCTTCGACGAAGGTGTCGCCAGTGCTCACGACGCGCGTGCCGTCGGGACCGTAATCCAGCGTGAGTTCCCCTTGCAGGATATGCGCGATCAACGGCGCATCGTGGATATGCCACGCCGTGCGTTCGCCGGGTTGCATCGTCACGATCGCCACGGTCACCTGCGCCGTGCCCTCGGGATAGGCAAAGGGCTGCCCGATGATCGTGGTGCCTGACTGCAGCAAGACATCCAGGGGGGGATAGCCGTCTTGTGCCTGCGCTTGCGCCTGGGCCAGGGCCGGGCCGGTGGCCATGACCGCGCCAAGGGCGAGGCCGGCCAAAAGGCGACGGGCGCCTGTCAGTCGTTGTTGGGTCATGTCTTGGGTCCGTTCCGCGTGAAATTGTGCCTGTACTTGGCACTGCCCTGTCCGGCGATGTCTGTCACGCGCTATCTGGCATCGGCATCGATGCGTTTTGCGCCGGGCTGGCGATACCGGGCGGGCCTTGGCCCTTTCGGGGGGCGGCTTGGCCTTTGCGCTGCCGCGCGGCAAAAGAGGGGCTGGCGCTTCACCTTGGCGCGGGGATCGGCTAGGCGGTCGGTCAGCGGCAAAGCGGGGTTTCGACATGCAGCCATGGGTGGTTTTGGCGACGGCACGGGCGCCCGAGGGCGGCATGCTGCGGCTGTTGCAGCGCGGCACGGAACTGTCGATCCGGCTCGACGGCGGCAACGAGCTGATGAACAGCCGCCTGGGCGGATCGGAAGAGGCGTTGGCCACGCTTGCGCTGGCGCGCCTGGGTGACCGCACCGCCCCGCAGGTGCTGATCGGAGGCTTGGGCATGGGGTTCACCTTGCGCGCGGCGCAGGCTGTCGTGCCCGCCGATGCGCGGCTGGTCGTGGCCGAAATCGTGCCCGAGCTGGCGCTTTGGGCGCGCGACCAGATGGCACCGGTCTTTGGTGATTGCCTGGGTGATCCGCGCGTGACGCTGCGGCTGGGCGATGTGGGCGCGATGATCCGCGAGGCCACCGGCCTCTATGACGCGATCTTGCTGGATGTCGACAATGGCCCCGACGGGGTGACGCGGGCCGAGAATGACACGCTTTACGGCATGGCAGGGCTGCAAGCGGCGCGCCGCGCCCTGACGGCGGGCGGTGTTCTGGCCGTCTGGTCCGCCGCGCCCGATCACGGCTTTTCCAAGCGCCTGGCCAAATGCGGGTTCGAGGTCGCCATCCATAGCGTGCGCGCCGGGCACAACCGGCGGGGGCCGCGCCACACGATCTGGATCGCCACCCGGCCGGGCGGCTGATCGTCAGGTTGCGGCCCCGCCCGGGTCGCGCGCCAGCCGGAACGCCTGGGCCAGCGTTTCGGCACAGCCCACATGGTTCATCAAGATCAGCACCAGCCGCGCGTTCATCGCCTGGCTTTCGGCCTCTGACAGCCCGTCATGGGCCGCGATCAAGGCGGCATAGCTTTCATCGGGGTGGGTCAGGTTCGGGGTGACGGTCAGCATCGAGTCAGTCCTTTCCAAGCGCGCGTGCCAACGCGGCCGTCACGGCGTCGGCCTCATAGGCGGGCCAACGGGCGGCGACATGGTGATCTGGGCGGATCAGGTAGACCGCGCCCGTGGCATCCCCGAGGTAGCGCGCCCGCAGCTCTGGCGTGGCCGTCAGCGCAAGGCGCGGCACCGCCAAGCCATGGGCGGTCAGGGTGTCGGGCGCCTCGGCCTCGATCGTCATCAGGGTAAAGCCCTCGCCCAATCGGCGCAGCAGCCAGCCACCCGACACCGGGGCATCGGGGCAGGGGCTTCCGGGCCTTGATCGGGCGGGCATCGCGGCGTGATCGGGGCCGTTCAGCGGTGATCCGTCATAGCTACAGGGCAGCGATAGGCGGCCCGAATTCACCAGGGTCCGGGCAAAGGGCAGATGTTCGGCCAGCGACAGGACCGCATCGCGAAACAGCCGCGAGACCGGCGATTTCGGGGTGATGAAATCGGTCGCCCGGGTCGAGTTCGCGATGTTTTCATCCGCGCCCTGGATGCGTTCGGCATCATAGCTGTCCAGCAGGGTGTCGGGGGCTTGCCCGCCGATCACCATCGCCAGTTTCCAGCCGAGGTTGTCGGCATCCTGCATGCCGGAATTCGCGCCGCGCGCGCCGAAGGGGCTGACCTGGTGGGCGCTGTCGCCGGCAAAGATCACCCGGCCATGGCGGAACCTGTCCATCCTGCGGCACTGGAAGGTGTAGATCGAACACCAGTCGAGATCATACTCGACATCCGGCCCCAGCATGGCATCGACCCGGGCGCGGATGCGGGCCGGGTCCAGTTCCTTGGCCCTGTCGATGTTCCAGCCCAGTTGGAAATCGATGCGCCAGATATCGCCCGGTTGCTTGTGCAACAGCGCGGATGCGCCCGATTTGAAATGCGGCTCGAACCAGAACCAGCGTTCGGTCGGAAAGGCGGCCTTCATCTTCACATCGGCGATGAGGAAATTATCCTCGAACACGCGGCCCTCGAAATTCAGCCCCAGCATGCCGCGCAGCGGCGAGCGTGCGCCGTCACAGGCGATCAGCCAATCGGCCTCGATGCGGTAGGGGCCCTCGGGGGTCATCACGTCCAGCGTGGTGCAATCCTGCGTCGGGGTGATGGCATCGACACGGTTCCTGCCCCGCAGGGTGATCGGTGCGCCAGCGGCTTGCGCGGTGATGATCGCGTCATGCAGACAGGTTTCAAAGATCGGCTGTTGCAGGTTGATGAAGGCTGGAAAGGCGTGGCCATCTTCGGGCAACAGGTTGAATTCATACAGCAACCTGTCATCGTGAAACACCTTGCCCAGGTTCCATTGCACGCCCTGTTCCAGCATCGGGGCGGCCGCGCCAAGCCGGTCGCAGATTTCCAGCGTCCGCTTGGCGAAACAGATCGCCTTGCTGCCCTGGCCCGGCCCGTCATGGTCATCGAGCAAGACCACCGGCACCCCGCGCCGCCCCAGGTCCAGCGCGGTCGCAAGGCCCACCGGCCCGCCGCCCACCACCACCACCGGGTGGCGCACCGGGATCGGCGCATCCTGGTCGGAACTGCGGGCATAGGGGTACAGGCTGCGGGCGACGCTGTAGCGCCCCGGCAAGAGATCATCGGCAGGGGAAAGCGCGCCCATGATCGGTCAGCCCTGCAACGCGGCCCACATCTCCAGATCGCGGGCAGCGGTCCAGATGCGGGGGTGGTCAAGCCCGCGTGCCTCGTCATAGGCGCGGGCCACGTTGAAGGGCAGGCAATGTTCGTAAATCGCGTAATCGCTGAACTTGGGGTCGCAGGCGGCGCGGCATGCCTCCCAGGCCTCGCGCAGGCTGCCGCCGCGCGCGGCGACACGCGCCACCGGGCGATAGGTGCTGTCGACGAAATCGCGCGTCCGGTCCAGCGCGCCGTTCACCGCCTCGCGCCCGATCACCGCATCGCCGCGTCCCGGCGCGATGGCATCGAGGTCATGGCGGCCGATCGCATCCAGCGTCTTGCCCCAATCGGCGAAATGGCCGTCGCCGCAATAGCAGGCCGAATGCGCCTCGACGATATCGCCGGTGAACATGACGCCCGCATCGGCGACGTGGATCACCGCGTCGCCCGCCGTATGGGCGCGGCCAAGCTGCAGGATATCCACCCGCCGGCTGCCCAGGAACACGCTCATCTTGCCGCGGAAGGTGGTGGTGGGCCAGGTCAGGCCGGGGATGCTGTCATGGCCCTGGAACAGGCGCGGAAAGCGTTGGAATTCGCTGTCCCAATCTTCCTGCCCGCGTTCGACGACCATGGCGCGCGCGGCATCCGACATGATGATCTGATCCGCGCCATAGGCCGAGGCACCCAGAACCCGCACCGCGTGGTAATGGGTCAGCACCAGATGCGAGATCGGCTTGTCGGTGACACCGCGGATGCAGTCGATCACCTTTTGCGCCAGGCGCGGGGTTGCCTGCGCCTCGATCACCATGACGCTGTCATCGCCGATGATGACACCGGAATTGGGATCGCCTTCGGCGGTAAAGGCATAAAGCCCCGGCCCGATTTCGACAAAGCTGATCGTCTTGTCGTCCATGTCGCCTTGCGAGGCAAAGGCCTTGGCCATGTCGTATCCTTTCCTATGGGCGTGCGTAGGGATCGGCCAGCGCGGGCAGAACCTGACCCGTGCACGCGCCGAAGCCGATGGTGAACCCCGCGCCCTGCGCCGCGCCCTGCAGGGTGACGGTGTCGAAATCTTCCACGAAGCTGCGGCTGCCGCCCGCGATGGCGACGGGCTCTTGCCCGCCCCAACCAAGTTCCAGAAGGCTGCCGCGATTGGCCTTGCCCGGCCCCGAAATCGTGCCTGACCCCAGCAGGTCGCCGGTGGTCATCGGGCAGCCACAGGTGCTGTGATGGGCCAGTTGCTGGGCAGCGGAATAATACAGTTCCGCCGAGCTTGTGCGCGACAGGGTCGTGGCCGCGCCCCCCTGCGGCGTCAGGGTGATGGACAGCGCGATATCATAGAGCAGGGGGCCGGGTTCGTGCAGATGCGGCAAAAGCGGCAGCTCGCGGGGCGGAGTCGGCACCCGAAACGGTTCCAGCGCGGCTTTGGTCACGATCCAGGGGCTGATCGTTGTCGCGGTGGCCTTGGCCTGGAACGGGCCAAGCGGCTGGTATTCCCAGGCCTGGATGTCGCGCGCCGACCAGTCGTTCAACAAGACATAGCCAAAGATCATGGCATCGGCTTCGGCCACGCTGACCGGTCCGGTTGACGGCACGCCCACGACCGCGCCCAGTTCCAGCTCGATGTCGAACCGGGCCGAGGGCGCAAAGCGCGGCACCGCGTCATCGGGGCCCTTCACCTGCCCCCAGGGGCGGCGGACAGGGTGCCCGACACCACCACCGAAGACGCCCGCCCGTTGTAGCCGATGGGCATATGCAGCCAGTTGGGCGGCAGGGCGTACTCGGGCCCGCGAAACATCGTGCCGACATTGGTCGCATGGTGCCGACCGGCGTAGAAATCGGTGTATTCCGCCACCAGGAACGGCATGTGCAACGTCACCTGTGCCAGCGGCACCAGGAAGGGGGCCACCTTGTCGCGCGGCGCCACATCCGCCGCCAACAAGAGCGTCAGCTGCTGGCGCAGTGCCGCCCAGACCTCTGGCCCGGCCTCCATCACCTCGTTCCAAAAGGGCACGTCCAAAAGCGGTCCCCCCGCCAGGTGGATCAGCCCCGCCTGTTCCAGGCCCGCGACATCCAGCACGAAATCCCCGATCGCCACGCCGCAGCGCGGATCGCCGCCCGGTGACGAAAACACCCCGCAGGGCAGGTTGTTCAGCGGAAAGGGACAGGCCGGGTCATTCGCGCCCGCGACCCAGGACGGGATCAGGCCCATCACTTGACCCCCGGCGTGCCGTCGAAGGTCTTGTCGAGGCTGCCCCAGCAATCGATGTAATCTTCCTGCAAATGTCCGGCCGTGGCCGCGAATGGCGTCAGGTGCTGGGGAAAGCGGGTCTCGAACATGAAGGACATGGTATCGGCCAGCTTTTCGGGGCGCAGATCGGCATTGGAGGCGCCCTCGAAGGCGGTCTTGTCGGGCCCATGGGGCAACATGCAATTGTGCAGCGACAGGCCGCCGGGAACAAAACCCTTGGGCTTGGCGTCATAGACGCCGTGGATGTTGCCCATCAGTTCGGACATGACATTCTTGTGGTACCAGGGCGGGCGAAAGGTGTTTTCGGCCACCATCCAGCGGTCGCGGAACAGCACGAAATCGATGTTCGCCGTCCCCTCGATGCCGGAGGGCGCGGTCAGCACGGTAAAGATCGACGGGTCGGGGTGGTCGAACAACACCGCGCCCACCGGGCAATAGCTGCGCAGGTCGTATTTGCAGGGCGCGTAATTGCCGTGCCAGGCCACCACGTCCAGCGGGCTGTGGCCGATGCGGGTTTCGTGGAATTGCCCGCACCATTTCACCGTCACGCTCGACGGCGCGTCGCGGTCCTCGAAGGCGGCCACGGGCGTCTTGAAATCGCGCGGGTTGGCCATGCAATTGGCCCCGATCGGGCCGCGCCCGGGCAGGGTGAATTTCTGCCCGTAGTTTTCACAGACAAAGCCACGGCACGGGCCTTCCAGCACTTCGACCCGGTAGACCAGCCCGCGCGGCAGGATCGCGATTTCCTGCGGGGCCACGTCGATGACGCCCAGTTCGGTGCAGAACCGCAACCGCCCCTGTTGCGGCACCACCAGCAATTCGCCGTCGGCGGAATAGAAATAGGCGTCTTCCATCGAGGCGGTCACCAGGTAGACATGGCTTGCCATGCCGGTCTGTGTGTTCACATCGCCCGCCGTGGTCATGGTGCGCATGCCGGTGATCCAGGTCAGCGGCTGATCGGGCACCGCCAGCGGGTCCCAGCGGTATTGCCCAAGGCTGATGATCTCAGGGTCGATACAGGGGGCCGATCGCCAATGCGGCACCTCGATCTTCGTGAAACGGTGGGTGTGTTTCACGCTGGGCCGGATGCGGTAGCACCAGGTGCGTTCATTCTGGTGGCTCGGCGCGGTAAAGGCCGTGCCCGAAAGCTGTTCGCCGTAAAGCCCGTAATTGCATTTCTGCGGGCTGTTCATGCCCTGCGGCAGGGCCCCCGGCAGCGCCTCGGTTTCGAAATCATTGCCGAACCCGGGCATGTAGCCCGGATGCGGGCCGGGGCGCTGAGGCGCGCGGATCATGCCATCGGATAGGGGCGCTTGGGTCATGGCCATCTCGCGGCGTTGGGGTGGGGGTGGTGGCTGCACCCTTTATAGTTGCGAATGCAACCAGGTCAACCTAGTGTTGCGACACCCCTCTGCGCCCCGCGCGCGCCCTGGACCCGATGCCATGACTGACCAAGACCGCCCCGGTTTCGACCTTGACGAGTTTCTGCCCTACCTTCTCAACCAGGCGGCCGAGGCGGCATCGCTGGGGTTTCAGGAAATCTACCGCGACCGCTACGGCTTGACCCGGACCCAGTGGCGTGTGCTGGCCAACCTCGGCCGGTTCGGCGCGATGACGGCGCGCGACATCTGCGCGATCAGCCATGTGGAAAAGACCAAGGTCAGCCGCGCGGTCGCGGCGCTGGACCGGGGCGGGCTGTTGCGCCGCCGCCCGTCGGACACGGACGGGCGCGCCGAAATCCTCGACCTGACCGACCGGGGGCAGGGGGTTTTCGCCGAGATCGGGCTCTGTGCCCGCGACTACGACCTGGCCTTGCGCCAAAGGCTTGGGGCAGGGGCGGCCGGTGACCTGACGCGGGTGTTGCGCGCCATCATCGCCGCGCGCTAGAGCCCGTCTGCCCCAAGGGTCAGCGCCACCCGGTCGCCCGCAAACCAGGTGCGGCCGAATTCGACCGGCGCGCCGGTTGCATCGATATTCACCGCCACCGTGCGCAAGATCGCGGCGCCTGCGGGCAGGTGCAGCTGCGCGGCCAAGGTCGGGGTCGCGGGCTTGGCGGTGATTTCGGTGCTGGCGCGGGTGTAATCGGCCAGCCCATGCGCGGCAAAGCCCGCCGTCACCGATTGGCTGTCGCGCAGCGCCGCGATCATGCCCGGAAAACGTGCTGCCGGAAACACCGACCGGAACAGCGCGATGGGCGTGCCATCGGCAAGGCTCAAGCCTTCGTAGACATGCACCATGGCGGCCGGCTCCAGGCGCAGCGCCGCCGCCTCGTCGGTATCGGCGGTGCGGGTTTCCAGCAAAAGGATGCGCCGATCCGGCACCCGGCCCGCCGCCGTCAGGTTCTGGTGGAACCGCACCCTGCGGCCCAGCGGATAGGCGGTGGGGCGGTGGCGCACGAAGACACCCGCGCCGCGCCGGGCGTGAACCGTGCCCGCCTCGGCCAGGGCGGCCAGCGCGCGCCGTACCGTGTGGCGGTTGACGCCAAAGCGGTCCGACAACTGCGCCTCGGTCGGCAGACGGTCGCCGGGCGCGTAATGGCCGCGCGCGATGTCTTCGGAAATATGGTCGCGGATCGCAGTCCAGAGCGTGGATCGGCCCATCGGTGTCACCAAAACTTCATGGAACGGCCCTTGCGGCAGGGCGGCACCTGTGAGATTGAATTTGTATAGTTGTATAAATAAATGGACAACTTGCCAAGATGTATGTCACCGACCCCAAAGATCCCGAGACCCTGGTGCGCAAGGCGCGGCTTTCGACGCTGGCGCGCGCGCCCGCTGACCGGCTCTGTGCGCTTTGGGCGGCCTATCAACCGACGCCGCCGGCCCATGACACGCTGCGCGCGCCGGAAGTCGGCACCGTGATGGTGCGGGGCCGGGCCGGGGCCGTTGGTGCGCCCTTCAACCTGGGCGAGGTGACGGTGACGCGCTGTTCGGTCCGGCTGGCCAGCGGCGCGGTGGGCCATGGCCATGTGCAGGGCCGCAGTCGCGATGCCGCGCGCGCCGTCGCCCTGATCGACGCGCTATGCCAGGACGGGCAGGGCGCGGCGATCGACGCCGCGATCCTCGCCCCGCTCAAGGCCGAGGCAGAGGCGCACCGCAACGCCCGCGCCGCGCGCGCCGCCGCCACCAAGGTCGAGTTCTTCACCATGGTTCGGGGGGATTGACCGATGACCATCACCCATCTTGACGGCGGTTTTACCGACCCCGCCCGCGACGGCGCACGCGCCTTTCGCGCCGCCCTGCAGGCCATGGCGCGGCCCGGCCGGATCGAAACCCTTGCCGGGATTGCGGCGCCTGCGCCCGCATCGGTTGCGGCGGCGGGCCTGATCCTGACGCTTTGCGACACCACGACGCCGCTGTACCTAGCGCCGTCGCATGACAGTGACGCCTTGCGCGGTTGGATCACCTTTCACACCGGCGCGCCCTTCGTGGCGCCGGAGCGTGCGATGTTCGCGCTGGGCAGCTGGGCCGCGCTGGCCCCGGTCGACCGGTTTTCGATCGGCACCGCCGAATACCCCGACCGGTCCGCAACCCTGATCGTCGAGATGGGCGCGCTGTCGCAGACCGGCGCGACGCTGACCGGCCCCGGCATCAAGGACAGCGCGCAGCTCTCCCTGCCCGAGCTTGCGGCCTTTCAACAGAACCGCCGCCGCTTTCCCTTGGGGTTCGATTGCTATTTCACCTGCGGCGACCGCCTGGCCGGTCTTTCGCGCAGCACCCGCGTGGAGGGTTAGGCGATGTATGTTGCGGTCAAGGGCGGCGAACGCGCCATCGACAATGCCCATGCCTGGCTGGCCGAGGACCGGCGCGGCGATCTGGGCGTGGCGGAACTGTCGATCGCGCAGATCCGCGAACAGCTGGCGCTGGCGGTGGGCCGGGTGATGGCCGAGGGGTCGCTCTATGACCCCGATCTTGCGGCGCTGGCGATCAAGCAGGCGCGCGGCGACCTGATCGAGGCGGTGTTTCTGATCCGCGCCTATCGCACCACGCTGCCGCGCTTTGGCGCAAGCCACCCGGTCGACACCGCCGCCATGGCCTGTGACCGGCGCATTTCGGCCACCTTCAAGGATCTGCCCGGTGGCCAGATCCTTGGGCCGACCTTTGACTATACCCACCGTTTGCTCGATTTCACGCTGGCCGCCGAAGGGCTGGCCCCGCCCGCGCCGCCCATGGCCCCCCCGGCCGAGGGCGATCTGCCCCATGTCACCGGCTTTCTGGCGCGCGAAGACCTGATCCAGTCTAACCCCGATGGCCCAGACACGCCGCGCGACCTGACGCGCGAGCCGCTGGATTTTCCCGCCGACAGGCCGCTGCGGCTGCAAGCCCTAGCGCGCGGCGACGAAGGCTTCGTGCTGTCGATGGCCTATTCCACCCAGCGCGGTTACGGCAAGAACCACCCTTTCGTGGGCGAACTGCGCATCGGCAGCGTGCCGGTGGAGATGGACATCCCCGAACTGGGCTTTGCCATCGAGCTGGGCGAGATGGTGCTGACCGAATGCGAAACGGTGAACCAGTTCACCGGGTCCAAGACCGAGCCGCCGCAATTCACCCGCGGCTACGGGCTTGTCTTTGGCCAATCGGAACGCAAGGCGATCTCCATGGCGCTGGTCGACCGCGCGCTGCGCTGGGAAGAACTGGGCGAAGACAACGAGGGCGCGCCGGCGCAAGACGTTGAATTCGTTCTCTATCATGCCGATAATGTGCAGGCGACGGGGTTCTTGGAACATATCAAGCTGCCCCATTACGTCGATTTCCAATCCGAGCTGGAATTGATCCGCCGCCTGCGCGCCGAGGCGATGCAGGCCACCCGCCAGGAGGCCGCGGAATGACCGAGTACAATTTCGCCTATCTCGATGAGCAGACCAAGCGGATGATCCGCCGCGCGATCCTCAAGGGCGTGGCGGTGCCGGGCTACCAGGTGCCCTTTGCGTCGCGCGAGATGCCGATGCCCTATGGCTGGGGCACCGGCGGCGTGCAGGTCAGCGCCGCCTGCCTGACGCCCGAGGATACGCTCAAGGTGATCGATCAGGGCGCGGACGACACCACCAACGCGGTGTCGATCCGCAAGTTCTTTGAAAAGACCGCCCAGATCGCCGTGACCGAAAAGACCGCGGAGGCCACCATCATCCAGACCCGCCACCGCATTCCCGAAACGCTGCTGACCGAGGACCAGATCCTGGTCTACCAGGTGCCGATGCCAGAGCCGCTGCGGTTCCTGGAACCCTCGGAGGTGGAAACCCGCAAGATGCACGCGTTGCAGGACTACGGGTTGATGCATGTGAAGCTTTACGAGGATATCGCGCGCCACGGCGAGATCGCGACCGCCTATTCCTACCCGGTCATGGTCGAGGATCGCTACGTGATGTCGCCCTCGCCGATCCCGAAATTCGACAATCCCAAGCTGGAAAGTGCCGCGCTGCAACTGTTCGGCGCGGGGCGCGAACAGCGGATCTACGCGGTGCCGCCCCATACGCGGGTTGTCAGCCTCGATTTCGAGGATCACCCGTTCGACCCGTCGAAAGCGCCCCATCCCTGCGCGCTCTGCGGGGCGGAAGACACCTACCTGGACGAGGTGATCACCGATGACGCGGGCACGCGGATGTTCGTGTGTTCCGACACCGATTACTGCGGCGCGCGCTGCGAGGCGGCGGCATGACCGCGCGGATTGCAGGCGCCGCTGTGCGTATTTACGGGAAGATGAAGGGGGGTGCCGCGTGACACCATTGTTGGAGGTGCAGGCCCTGACCAAGGGCTATGGCGGGCGGATCGGGTGCAGCGATGTGTCCTTCACGCTTTACCCCGGCGAGGTGCTGGGCATCGTGGGCGAAAGCGGGTCGGGCAAGTCGACGCTGCTTAACTGCCTGGCCGGTCACCTGGCCCCCGATGCGGGGCGCGTGATCTTTGACACCCGAGCCGACGGGCCGCGCGACGTGCTGGCCATGTCGGAACCCGAACGCCGCATGCTGGGCCGCACCGATTGGGCCTTTGTACATCAGAACCCGCGCGACGGGTTGCGCATGCGGATCAGCGCGGGCGGCAACGTGGGCGAACGGCTGATGGCGGTGGGCGCGCGCCATTACGGCGACATCCGCGCGCAGGCGGTGGATTGGCTGGGCCGGGTGGAAATCAGCGACAGCCGCATCGATGACCGGCCCAGTGCCTTTTCGGGCGGGATGCAGCAGCGGCTGCAGATCGCGCGCAACCTTGTGACCGGGCCGCGTCTTGTGTTCATGGACGAGCCGACGGGGGGGCTTGATGTCAGCGTTCAGGCGCGGCTTCTCGATCTGATCCGGGGGCTGGTGCGGCGCATGGGGCTTTCGGCCATCGTGGTCACCCATGACCTGGCGGTGGTGCGGCTCTTGGCCGACCGTCTGATGGTGATGAAGGACGGGCGCGTGATCGAAACCGGGCTGACCGACCAGGTTCTCGATGATCCGCAGGCCGCCTATACGCAGCTTTTGGTCAGCTCTGTCTTGCAGGTGTAAGGGACCCCCCCCATGATCCATGTTGAAAACCTGGCCAAGAATTTCACGCTCCACAACCAGGGCGGCGCGGTCATCCCGGTGATCGCGGGCGCGGGCTTTGAAGTGGCGCCCGGCGAATGCGTGGCGCTGACCGGCGAAAGCGGGGCGGGAAAATCCACCGTCATGCGCATTCTTTACGGCAATTACCTTGCGCAAGGCGGTGCTGTGCGCATCGGCGGGCTGGACATCACCCGCGCCGAGCCGCGGGAGATCCTGGCGCTGCGGCGCGAAACGCTGGGCTATGTCAGCCAGTTCCTGCGCGTGGTGCCGCGTGTGCCCACGATCGAGGTTGTGGCGGAGCCCTTGCTGGCCTTGGGCCAGCGCGAAGATGTGGCGCTGGCGCGCGCGCGCGACCTCTTGACCAGGCTGCGCATTCCCGAGCGGCTTTGGGCGCTGTCGCCCACCACCTTTTCGGGCGGCGAACAGCAGCGCGTGAACATCGCGCGCGGCTTTGCCCATCGCTACCCGGCGCTGTTGCTGGATGAGCCGACGGCCAGCCTGGATGCCACCAACCGCGAAACCGTCCTGTCGCTGATCGAAGAGGCCAAGGCGGGCGGCGCGGCGATCGTGGGCATTTTCCACGACCTGGAGGCGCGCGCCCGGGTGGCCGACCGCGAGATCGACGTGGCGGCCTTCACGCCGGGTCTTTCATGACGGCGGGGCGCTTCATCGCCGTGGTCGGGCCCTCGGGCGTCGGCAAGGACAGCGTGATGGAGGGCATCTGCGCCCTGCGCCCCGATCTGCAGCGGGTGCGCCGCGTGATCACGCGCCCCGAAAGCGCGGGCGGCGAAGATTTCGAGGGCGTCACGCCCGCCCTGTTCGCGGCCCGCGCGGCGGGGGGCGATTTCGCCCTGCATTGGCAAGCACATGGGCTGTGCTACGGCATCCCGCGCGAGGTTCTTGGCGTGCTGGACCGGGGGCAGGACGTGCTTGCGAACCTGTCGCGGGGGATGCTGGGCCGCGCGGCGCTGGTGTTTGACCGCCTGCATGTGCTGCATATCACCACGAGGCCAGATGTGCTGGCGGCGCGGCTGGCGGCACGGGGGCGCGAAAGCAAGCCGGAAATCGCCCGCCGCCTGTCACGCGCCGTGGCGCCCTTTCCCGAGGGGTTGACGATCACCGAGATCGACAATTCCACCACGCTTGATCGTGCCGTCAAGGCCGCGCTGGCATCGCTTTACCCCGACAGCCGGTAGCGGTGGAGGAGGTGAAACATGCCGGCGTTATCTTCGCCCATCAGGCACAGGCTGTCGATGCTGATCGGCCCGGCCAGATGCGGCGCGAAATGATCCGACAAGACAGCCAGCGCCGCCTCGGCCTGATCTTGGGGCAGATTGCCGGTGAGGGTGATGTGAAAGCGGAATTCCTCGCGCACATAGGGGTAGCCCCAGCGGGTCAGAAGCGCCTCTTGCCGGTCGGAGAGTTTGGATGCGCGCCGCCGCGCCAGCTCTGTCTCGGTGGGGGGGGCGCGGAATGCATCGAGCGATGTCACGCAAGCCCCCGCCAGATCGGCCAGATCGGCCGAGGGCATGTGCGGCACGATGGCGATGAACCCGCCAAGGCGTCGCAGGACAAGACGCGGGAGGGTGACCGGCGCGCGGCTCGCGCAAAACGCCTGTGCGGCGCTGGCCAGACCCGTGGCATCCATGCCCTGCATCAGCCGGAAGGGCGGCTTGATCGTGCCATGCAGCCCGTATTTGCGCGGTGTCGCGGTCAGCGCTCCCGCGCGGTCCGGCAGCCCGGGCAGATCGGGCGGCATGGTGGCTTTGCCCGCCACGCTGTCCCAGCCCAGCCAGTCTGCGCCCGCGCGATAGAGCGCCCCTTCGGGCACCATGTAGAGACCAAAGCGCTTGAACCCGTCCATCTTATCTGTCCTTTCCGAGACCGACATGCCCAAGGATGCCATCGTGATGTCTGATACGCTGACGCTTGCCAATGCCCGATTGATCCTGCCCGAGGGCGAGATGACGGGCCGGATCACGCTGCAGGGCGGCGCGATCGTCGAGATCGCGGGCGGGGCCGCGGTGCCCATGCGGGGCGGTCGATTGCGGGGGCGATATCGTCGCGCCGGGGCTGGTGGAATTGCACACCGACAACCTGGAGCGGCACATCCGCCCGCGCCCCTCGGCCTATTGGCCGCACAAGCCCGCCATCGCCGCCCATGACGCGGAACTGGCGGGCTGCGGCATCACCACGGTTTTCGATGCGATCCGGGTGGGCTCGATCGAAAGCACCGGGGTGGGCTTTGCTCGCTATGCCCGCGCGCTGGCCGATGAATTGCTGGCGATGCGCGCCAGCGGCGCGCTCAAGATCAGCCACCACATCCACCTGCGCGCCGAGATCTGTTCGCAGACCCTTGCCGAGGAACTGGCGCAATTCGGGCCAGAGGACCGGATCGGCATCGTCAGCCTGATGGACCACACGCCGGGGCAGCGCCAGTTTGCCGATATCGGGCAATACGCCACCTACATGAAAGGCAAGCACGGGTTGTCGGAAGAGGTGTTCCAGGACCATGTCCGTGCCCGCACGGCGTTGGGCGATGCGGTGCGCGACGGGCATGAGGCGGCAACGGTAGAGGCCGCGCAGCGGTTCGGCGCCGTGCTGGCCAGCCATGATGACACAACGCTGGCTCATGTGGTGCGATCGGCCGAGCACGGCATCGCGCTGGCGGAATTTCCCACGACCGAGGAGGCCGCGCGCGCCTGCCGGCAGCACGGCATCGCGGTGATGATGGGTGCGCCCAACCTGGTGCGGGGCGGGTCCCATTCGGGCAATGTCTCGGCCATGGCGCTGGCCAAGGCGGGGCTGCTGGATATCGTGTCGTCCGATTACGTTCCGGCGTCGTTGCTCTATGCGGCCTGTCTTTTGGGCGATCTGTGGGGCGATCTGCCGCGCGCCATCGCGACCGTCAGCGCCGCCCCCGCGCGTGCGGCGGGGATGTCGGATCGGGGTGTGCTGGCCGAAGGGATGCGCGCCGATGTGATCCGGTTTCGGCAGCTGGACGGGGTGCCGGTCTTGCGCGGGGTCTGGGCCATGGGCGCGCGGGTGGCGTGAGGGGGCAGGGCCGGCCGGGGCATCGAGCCCCAGCCAGCGCTTGGCCGCGCCGCGCCGCGATGCTTGGCATGGCGGCGCAGGGCGGGATTGCGTATTTTGGGAAAGGTGAAACGACAGGCCGCTGGTGTCAGCAGGCAAGGCCTTCACGCTCCAGGTAGGTCATGGCCGCCGGGATATCGGCGGCATGGCGCAGTTCCAGCACCAGGTGCGGGCGCTGCGGCAGGGCCGCGATGGCGGCAAAGACCGCGTGCCAGTTGACCGTGCCGCGCCCCGGCGGCCAGTGGCGGTCGGCAAAGCCATCGGCATCTTGCAGATGCACATGGGCAAGCCACGCGCCCGCATCGGTGACGAAGTAATCGACCGGCGGCGCGCCGGTGGCGTGATGGGCGTAATGGGCATGCCCGGTGTCGATCGACAGGCGCACGGCATCCGAGCCGAAGCTTTGCGCCAGAAGGCGGCGATGGGCGGGATCGATGTCTTCGATATTCTCGATCACCAGCGTCACGCCTTCGGCCTCGGCGCGGGCGACGGCATCTCCTGAGGATCGCCTGGGTCTTTTCGATCTTGCGCTCTGCGCCAGAAGCGCGGGCAGGGGTTGCGGGATTGTTGCCGAAATTGAACCAATCCCAGGTGGTATAGGGGGAATGGATCACCATCTGCGTCGCGCCAAGGGCAGCGGCGGCGGCGACGCCTGTCACGAAGCGGCGCGCGACGATCGGTGCAATTTCCGGGTCGGACGTATCGAGGGCCAAGTTGTAGAAGGGGCCATGAATGCCAAGCCGCCCGGTAAAGCCGTCCAGAGCGCGCCGCGCCTCGGCCACGCGAGCCTGCCAATCGCCCAACAAGACCTCGGGGATCAGGAAATCCTGCAGCTCGAGATCGCGTTGGCCCGCGATCAGCCAGTCGCGGTAGGCGGGAAGGTCGGCCACCATGAGCGCCGCGCCGATCTGGATGGGTTGCATCATGACACCTGTTTCAAAACACCTGTTTGCCCGCGCGCCACACCGCCTGCACCACGGGTTGCCCGTCGACCAGGCGGATCGCGGCCAGATCGGCGCGCAGGCCCGGTTCGATCCGGCCCCGGTCGGTCAGCCCCGCCATCCGCGCCGGCGCATCGGTCACCAGGGCAAGCGCCGCAGGCAGGTCATGGGGCAGGGCGGGGTCGGCGGCGAGCCGGAAGGCCGCATCCAGCGGCGATCGCGGGATGTAATCGGAGGCCAGCGCGTCGACGAGGCCATGGCTCAGCAGTTCGGCGACCGAGACATTGCCCGATTGCGACCCGCCGCGCAGGTAATTCGGGGCCCCCGCGATGATCGACAGCTTCGCGTCGCGCGCCTGTCTTGCTGCGACCAGGGTGGTGGGGAATTCGGATATGCCCATGCCTTCGGCCGCGGCCTGATCGACGTGATCCGTGCTGCGGTCATCATGGCTCATGATAGGCAGGGCATGGGCGCGGGCGCGGGCGACGACATGGGCGCGTACCTCGGCGCCGCGCGCGCGGGATCGATCAAACAGGTCATCCATCATGTCGCGGCCCGTCGCCTCGTCCACCTCCATCTCGTGGATCATATGGGCGAACCAGCGGTCGATGTCGGGGCTTTGGCGATCGCCGGGCGTGTGATCCATCACCGACACCAGCCGGGTCAACGGATGGGCGATGGTGGCATCGACAAGGTCCATCGTCGCCGGGTCGGAGATTTCGCAGCGCAGGTGCAGCAGGTGTTCGGCGCGAAATGCCCCCGCTTTCTGCCCCTCGGCCAGGGCAGCGATCAGCGGTTCAAGGATTTCGCGCCGTTCCGGTCGTTTCATCGAGGCGCCGACCGACAGGCTGTCGAAAACGGTCGTGGTGCCGCCCGAAATCACCACCGCATCATGCGCCATCAGCGCGGGCAGGAAGGGCCAGATCACCGACACCCGCGGATGGGTGTGGCGCTCGACATGGTCGGTGTGCAGATCGACGATGCCGGGGATCAGGAAGGCGTCGCCAAGATCCAGCCCGTCGCGCGCAGTGCTGATCCCGGCAATCTGGTCGCCGTCGAGGGTCAGTGCGCCGTCCCGGATGCCTTGCGGCGTGACGATGCGGGCGTTGGACAGGGTCACGGCGGCGGCGGGGCGTGTATCGAACATCTGGGGCATACTCCTACGGATGGCGCCCTTGGGATGCGCGAAATGTAACGCGCCAATATCCCTAATGTGATCCTTTTGTGACGTGATGGCCCTTGGTCGGGCAGTGTCGGGCGGGCGGGGGCGGCGCGCGGCACGCCGGCGGGCCTGCAACGGCCAGCGAATCGCGCGGGGCGCTGTCAGTGGTGCCAATCGGGCCGGAAGCGCGGCTTTTTTACCAACAAATCGCACAAATGTCGGTGTTGGGCGGCGGTGGTTTCCCGGGTCGGGAGTGGCGCGAATCGATGATTCCCGTGGCGGGTGAGGCGATTGGCGCACTGTCATGATTTTATCACCAAACCATTACCGCAACATCACACAGCGCGCCTAGCCCTCTGCCGTGACGAAGGCCTGTGCCGCGCTGCGGCATGGCTGGCTTTCGCGGCAATTGACGCATCAAAAGGACCATCTCGATGTTCAAGACCACGCTTTGTGCCCTGATCCTCGGCGCCACCGCGCTGACCTCTACCGCTGCTGTCGCGCAGGACTGGCGCGGTGACCTGCCCGTGTTTCGTGTCGGCCTGCTGGGCGGCGAAAACGAAGCTGACCGGCTGCGCAACAACGAATGCTTCCGCGTCGCGCTGGAAGAGCGTCTGGGCGTCGAAGTTCAGCTGTTTCCCGCCGCTGATTACGCCGGCGTGATGCAGGGCCTGCTGGCCGAGCAGCTGGATTTCGCCACGCTGGGCGCATCAGCCTATGCCGGTATCTACATGCAGGACAACAACGCGGTCGAGCCGATCTTCGTGGGCTCGGAAGCTGACGGATCGACGGGC
This sequence comes from Roseicyclus sp., assembly GCA_018401965.1. Taxonomy (GTDB): domain Bacteria; phylum Pseudomonadota; class Alphaproteobacteria; order Rhodobacterales; family Rhodobacteraceae; genus Roseicyclus. The sequence continues at coordinate 102,838 of JAGYJU010000013.1, read as the reverse complement.
TATGTCGCCATGATGTATGTGCGCGCCGACAGCGACATCCACACACTGGAAGACATGCAGGGCCGCAGCCTGGCCTATGCCGATGCGAATTCCACCTCGGGCTACCTTGTGCCACAATTCGAGCTGGGCCGGATGGGCATCAACGACGACTACTTTTCGCAGACCGGGTTCGGTGGCGGGCACGAGCAGGCCGTGATCGCGGTGCTGAACGAGCAGTATGATGCCGGCGTGACCTGGACCTCGGGGCAGGGTGAACATGCCGACGGCTACACGCGCGGCAACTTCCGCACCATGGTCAACAATGGCCTGCTCGACATGAACGACGTGCGCGTGATCTGGACCTCGGGCCTGATCGCCAACGGCCCCGCAGTCATTCGCAACGGCGTGCCCGAAGAAGCCCGCCAGATCGTCTATGACTACATGGCCACCCAGCATGAGTCTGATCCGGAGTGCTACACCTCGTTCTCGATGGGCGAAGGGCAGGGCTGGGTGCCTGTGGATCACAGCTTCTACGAAGGCATCGTGGCGATGCGCGAAGCAGCCACCCAGTCGCGCTGACGCACTGCAATCTTTCAGGGCGGCCTTGGGGCCGCCCTGCTCGTTTCATGCAAAAACCTGGGGACATGACCATGTTCAAGATCACGCTTGCAGCCCTCGTGATGGGTGCTACCGCCCTGACCTCCACCGCCGCTTTCGCGCAAGATGACTGGCGCGCGCAGATGGGCAGTTTCAACATCGGCATTCTGGGCGGCGAAAACGAATCCGACCGGCTGCGCCGCAACGAATGCTTCGGCGAGCTGATTTCCGAGGTGCTGGACGTGCCGGTCGAACTGTTCCCGGCTGCCGATTACGCGGGCGTGATGCAGGGCCTGCTGGCGGGTCAGCTGCAAATGGCGGGTCTGGGTGCAGCCGCCTATGCCGGCATCCATCTGCAGGATCCCGAAGCGGTCGAGCCGGTTCTGACGCGCGCGCAGCTGGATGGCTCGTTGGGCTATTATGCCGTGATGGTCGTGCGCTCGGACAGCGATATCGAAACGCTCGAGGACATGCAGGGCCGCAGCCTGGCCTATGCAGATCCCAATTCCACCTCGGGCTACCTGGTCCCGCGCGGGCAACTGGCGCTGCAGGGGATCAACGACGCTGAATATTTCGGCACCACCGGCTTTGGCGGCGGGCACGAACAGGCCGTCGTCGCGGTGCTCAACGAGCAGTATGACGCCGCTGTGACTTGGATTTCCGGTCAGGGCGACTTTTCCGACGGTTTCTCGCGCGGCAACCTGCGCCGGATGGTCGACAACGGCCTGCTCGACATGAACGACATCCGCATCGTCTGGACCTCCGACATCATCCCCAACGGCCCGACGGTAATGCGCAAGGACCTGCCCGAAGAAGCGCGAGCACTGCTGATGGAGTTCTTGCTGAGCATGCAGACCGAGCATCCCGAATGCTACGCGCTGGCCGCGGGTGGCGACGACGGCGGCTATGTCGAGATCGACCACGCCTTTTACGAAGGCACGATCGCGCTGCGCGAAGTGATGACCGAAGCGCGCTGAACCCAACCTTACGACCACCGCGGGGCCCCGATCCAAGGAGCGCGCCCCGCGGTGTTTTCATTGCAAGCGCGGGCATCCGCGCGGCGTCAGGCAGGCAAAGGGGCATCATGATGCTGAAACTTCAAAAATTGACCCGCCGGTTCGGCGAAAATCTGGCCGTGAACAACGCCAATCTGGAGATCCCCGATGGCCAGATGGTCGGCATCATCGGCCGGTCGGGGGCGGGCAAATCGACGCTTTTGCGGCTGCTCAACCGCTTGATCGACCCGTCCGAGGGGCAGATCCTGTTCGGGGACGCGGACATCGCCGCGCTCAAGGGGCGCGAGCTGCGCGCCTGGCGGTCCGATTGCGCGATGATCTTTCAGCAGTTCAACCTTGTCGGTCGGCTTGACGTGATCACCAATGTGATGACCGGGCGGCTGTACGACCTGCCGTCCTGGCGGGCGATGGCGCAGGTCTTTACCCAGCGCGAGCGGGCCTTTGCCATTCAGGCGCTCGATCGTCTGGGCATGGCGCATACTGCGCTGCAGCGGGCCGAGACGCTTTCGGGCGGTCAGCAGCAGCGGGTGGCGATTGCCCGCGCGCTGGCGCAGGAACCAAAGATCCTGCTGGCGGACGAACCCATCGCCTCGCTCGACCCGATGAACGCCAAGATCGTGATGGACGCGCTGCGCGACATCAACCGGCAGGACGGCATCACCGTGATCTGCAACCTGCACACGCTGGATACCGCCCGCAACTACTGTGACCGGATCATCGGCATGCAGGGCGGCAAGGTCGTGTTCGACGGCACACCCGATCTGCTGACGACCGACATGGCGCGCGAAATCTACGGCGCGGAAGCAGACGAAGCGTTCAACGAGGCTGCGACATCCACTTCGCTGGGGGCGCCGATGGCCGCTTCCCGCGTTCCGGCCTGAGGGGGCGGGCGCATGACCTATACCCCCACGTTGGGCGGGGCGGCCCCCGCAGCGGGTGAACCGCCGCGCGATGCCGTCAGCATCTTCGAGCGGCACCGCGCGGAACTGCGCGCGTCCAAGCGGATGTGGAACATTCTGGCGCTGGCGATCTTTGCCGTCTGCCTCGTGCTGTCGGTCTGGGTGAGCCGCTTCTACCCGGAGCGGCTGGCCGAGGGCGTGCCGCGCATTTTCGAATATTTCGGCACGATCACGCCGGACCTGCAATGGAACATGCTGTTCGAGGGCCGGGGCGAAGACGGGCGGGCGGTGCCCGGCTCGCTGACCTTCTGGTACACCGATTTCTGGACCTACATGACCTTGCTGTGGGAAACCATCCTGATGGCGATGACAGCGTCGCTGATCGGGGCTGGCGTGGCCTTTGTGCTGAGCTTTCCGGCGGCGGCGAACCTTGCGCCGAATTCGTGGGTGTTCTGGATTTCGCGGCGGTTTCTGGAAATCTGCCGGGGCATCCCGGAAATCCTGATGGCGCTGGTGTTCGTGTTCATGATCGGCATCGGCCCGCTTGCGGGCGTTCTGGCCATCGCGATCCATACCATGGGCGCGCTGGGCAAGTTGTTTGCCGAGGTTAATGAGAACGCATCGTCCCGCCCCGTCGAGGGGATCACGGCGGTCGGCGGCACCTGGGCGCAAAAGATGATGTACGGGGTCGTGCCGCAGGTGGCGCCGAACTTCTTCAGCTATGCGTTGTTGCGCTTCGAGATCAACGTGCGCGCCTCCTCGATCATCGGGTTCGTGGGCGCGGGCGGCATCGGGCAGGAATTGAACCGAGTCATCTCGTTCTATTCCGATGACCGGGTCATGGCGGTGCTGATCCTTGTCGTGCTGATGGTCACGATCATCGACCTGATTTCGGAACGCATCCGGCTTGGCTACATCGGACGGGAGAATTTCGCATGAGCATCGCTTCCATTTCCGCGGTCAGCGACCGGCAAATCGACGATCTGCGCGCCGCCCATCCCGAGGCCTTCGGCACCACGGCAAAGACGCTGCGCCGCTGGGCGCCGCTGGCCATCGCGGTGATCTACCTGATCGGGTCGATGTGGTATTTCGAGTTCGGCAAGCTGTTGGACAGTTCGGAACGCGCGCTGCGCCTGTTGCGCAGTTTCGTGGTGTGGCGTGACATGGACACCTGGGCCTATGACCAGATCTATGTGGGCATCATGCAGACGCTGGCGATGGCGTTTCTGGGCACGCTTCTGGGCACGATCGGTGCGCTGTGCATCGGGTTCCTTGCGGCCCGCAACGTGATGCCGGTGCGGCTGGTGCGGCAGCTGGTGCGGCGGATGCTCGACGTGCTGCGCGGCATCGACAGCCTTGTGTGGGGGTTGGTGTTCGTGCGGGCGGTGGGCCTTGGCCCGCTGGCGGGCGTCTTGGCGATCTTCGTGTCGGATCTTGGCACACTGTCTAAGCTCTATTCCGAGGCGATCGAGAATATCGACCGCAAGCAGGTGGAAGGCGTGCAATCCACGGGCGCGGGGCAGCTGGGCGTGATCCGCTATGGCTATCTTCCGCAAGTGTTGCCGGTGTTCATCTCCCAGTCGCTGTATTTCCTCGAATCCAACACCCGGTCTGCAACAATCCTTGGGATCGTGGGGGCGGGCGGCATCGGGATGATCATCATCGAAAGGTTCCGCGCGGGCCTGTATGATCAGGTGGCCTTTGTGGTGCTGAACGTGCTGGTTCTGATCTTTGCCATCGACTGGCTGAGCAAGCATGTGCGGCTGTGGGCCATCGGTGGAAAACACGACGGATGACCAAACGCCTGAATGAAGCGCCGACCCTGCACCCGCTGGCAGAGGTCGGTGCGGATGTGACCCTTGGCCGCTGGACCGAGGTGGGGCGGATGACGAAACTGGCGGCCTGCGAGATGGGGGATTATTCCTACATCTGCGACTTCGGCCATGTCATCTGGTCCACCATCGGCAAATGGACCAATATCGCCAACATGGTCCGGCTGAACCCCGGCAATCACCCGACCTGGCGCGCCTGCCAGCATCATGCGCTGTATCGGGCCAGCATGTTCGGCTTTGGCGAAGATGAAGCCGAATTCTTCGACTGGCGGCGCGAGCACTGGGTGACGGTGGGCCATGATGTCTGGATCGGCCATGGTGCGACCATCCTGGCCGGTGTCACCATCGGCACCGGCGCGGTGGTGGGCGCGGGCGCGGTGGTGACCAAGGATGTGGCCCCCTACACGATCGTGGCAGGTGTGCCTGCGGCCCCGATCCGGCGGCGGTTCACCCAGGCGCAGGAAGACGCGCTGATGGGCATCGCCTGGTGGGATTGGGACCATGACCGGTTCGGCGCCGCCATCCCCGATTTCCGTGCGCTGTCCATCGACGCCTTCATCGAGAAATACGGCACCTGACGCGCGCGTTAACCCGGATCTTCGCGCGGGGCAAAACAACGCCCCGCGCTGATCACCAGCGCCGCCCAGGCATCGGCATCGGGTCTTGCGCGGCCATGGCGCGGGGCCGCGGGCGTGTTCGGCCCGCCTGGATGCAGATGCAGACCGGTTTGCCGGATCAGCGCAAGGCGCACGATGACATCCGACGGCGGCACCCCGTCCGGCCCACAGCTGAGAATGCCGCTGTGCCAGGACAGCGTCACGGTTGCATCAAGCCTGCGGGCCACGTCCACCGCGAAGGGCAGGATCAGGATGGGCCGGATCACCCCCACCAACCCAACCCCGTCGGGCGGCAGCGCGCGCGCCATGTCGCTCAGCGCGGTGCCGGTGCGGATCGGGCAAAGCGCGCCGCCCGGCGCGGCCCAGACCCGATCCAGCAGATGCGCGGGGGCAGGGCTGTGATGGCGGCGCGCCCGCAAGTCCCCCAACAGATGCGCGAGGGCTGCACAGCCATCCACGCCGGCGGCGCAAAGCTCGCGTACCGCGCGCCCTGCTTCATCGGCCAGCCCCCAGGGCAGGCCCGCCCCCCGCGCCGCCTGGCGTGCCATCGCCTCCACCTCGCTGAGCGAAAAAGACCCGGTCACGCCACAGCGCCCGGATAGATCCAGGGATCGGCCGTTTCGGGCCGCAGATCGCCGGGGTAGGGCGCGCCGGCAAAGACCCGCACGCACAAGCGGCGGTCACAGGCTGGATCGAAATCCGTGGCCCCGATGAAGGACAGGGTCGCGCGCAACAGATCGACGGGGCGCAGGTCGGCGCCGATCAGGTTGTCGCGGATTTCGCCATACGGGGCAAAGCCGCTGATCTGTGCCCGGCGGATCGCGCCGCGATGCTGCGGGTGGTCGCGCAGCATCAGCGCCATCGGATCTTCGGCGGGGTAATGCCCCAGCGTGGCCCAGGCACGCACCGCATCCCGCGTCACCGCCAGTGGCAGCTCAAAGGGTGTGGCCCCGTCTCGTTGCGCGTTTGCGCGCGGTCCCAAAAGCGGGCCAATGGCATCATCGGTCATGGTCCAGGCCAGCGCCGTCCGGTCATGCTGCGCCCAATCCAGATCAAGCGCCCAGCCATGGGTCGCGGCAATCAGCGCGCGCATCCGCCCGATGCTTGCGCCCCCGTCGATCCGGTAATCGCGGTCATGGGTGTCGGCCATGCAATGCCCCAGCCCATCGACCAGATCGCCGTAGGGTTCCATCACGGCAGAGGCTAGGGCCTCTTGCCCGTCAAGGCCAAGGTTCCGGCCGGCCCAGGCCAACAACCCGGCCCATGGCCGGTCGCCCGATGGCCCCCCGCCCATATGCACCGCAAGCCGGGCAAGATCAGTGACAAGGGCCGCGTTCCGCGTCTTTTGCGCGGGCAGGGCGACATGGGCGGCCGTCACAGCCTGTGCCAGCCGCGCCAACAGGGCGCTCACCTTATGCCAATCCTCTGGCCGCACGCCGGTCAGCGCCGCGACCCGCGCGATGGCGTCTTCGCGCGCCATGATCCAGGTGTTGAACAGGCAGGGGTGCAGGATCGGGAAGCGCGCCAGCCCAAGCCCTGCCGACAGGCCCAGCCCCAGCCTGCACGCAAGGGCCGGGGCCAAGCGGGCGGCCCGCGCGCCGCCAGCCACGCGGGCCAGATGCGCGACCATGTCGCGGGCAAACAGCCGCAACAGCGCCAGCGCCAATAATTCGACCTGATAGGGCGCGCGCAATTCGGGCCTGTCCGCGATCAGGTCGCGGTCGGCGGTGCCGAACCGGCCCGCGCCATGCACGCCGTCACAGTGCATCAAGATACCGGTTCGGTCGATCGCCGCGGCGTCGCGCTGTTGCCCTGCGGCCAGCCGCGCCACCGCGTGGTCCCAAAGCGCCGGGGCGCGCCGGGCCTGCAGCAGGCACAGCTCGCGTTCTGTCATGCGCCCGGTTTCCGACCCGCGGATCGCCACACCCAGCCGCTGGATGTCATCGGCGTCGGCGGTGCCGTCGATCAGCACCGCGCTGCACCCATCCGGGGTGCCAAAGACGATCAGCGCATAACAGCGTGCGCCGGTGTCGGCGGTATAGGTGGCGTATCCGCGACCGGTTTCATCCAACGCAAAGGCGTCGCGGGTGATGCGCCAGCCTTCTACCTCGATCCGGCGTGTCAGCTGTCGGGCAAAGCTCAACCGGCAGGGGTGCAACGCCCCCAGCCGGTCCAGCCGCATGACCTGCGCGGGGGGGCGCAGGGCCAGGGGGCGGTCGGTGCCGTCAGGCCGCATGGTGGGGGGTGCGCGCGGGTCGGGCTTGTGTGGGTGTGCCGCGTGAACCGGTCCTGACCATGATGCATCCGCCCTTGCCCTTGCCCTGTCCGCACAGCATGGGCCGGGCCGGCGGTCAAATCAAAGCGGTTGCGCCCGTGCGATGACTGCACCCGGCGCCGGCGGGTTGACGGGCGGCTGGCCGATATGGGCCAGCACGGCGCTTGTTTCTGCGGCGGTGCCTGCGGCCACCATCACCTCGGTCAACAGGGCGCGAAGGGCGGGGTGATCCGGACCATGTTCGAGAGCCATGACAAGGATTGCCTTGGCGGCGATGAAATCGTCTTCGGCCAGGGCGATACGGGCCTTGATCTGGACGATCTGAAGCGCCGGGATCATCGGCGTGGCCAGGGCAAGCGCGGCGCGCGCCAGCGGCGCCCCGCCATGGGCAAGCGCATCATCGATCATCAGGTCGACCGCATCGGGCCGCCCTCCCTGTGCCGCCGAAATCTGCCGCGCCACCAGCAAGGCCGCCGCCAGATCGCCCCGCAAGACATGCGCCCGTGCCAAGGCCCGCATCACCGACAGATCGGGCGGGGGCAGGGCCGCGTGACCGGCATCTGTGGCAGAATTGCCCGAAATTGCAGGATGTTGTGACATACGTGCCCCCAGTGTTACGCAACCAAACAGCGGGGCGTGCCAAGCCGAGGCCCGCAATGGGCCAAGGCGGTCTGATCTGTGCGACATCCCCATCGGGAACCCTTGTCGGGATCGGTTAAGACTTGGTTAACGCCGCGCAGAAAAACCCGTGACAGCCCCAAGACCTGTGCCCGGCCGGACGGTTCCAATCCCGAAAAACCGGCGCATCGGGCAGGGTGTGGCGTTTTGAACAGGTCAAGGCCCTGCCCACCGTTGCGTCATGATCAGAGTTGTTGCAACACTTGCACAAGCACGAATTTTGTCCGCACCCGTTGGTTGCCGTTTCGATTGAAGGAGAATGTCTTGCTCCGGCTGATGACCTTATGTCTCGCCCGTTTCGCGGTTCTGGCCGCGGCCCTTTCAGTATCGTTTCTTGCCCCTCTGCCCGCACTTGCACAGGGGCTCGGTCTGCCCGACCCTGCCCGGATCGAGGCGCAGGTGCTGCAATTGCGCGCCGACGTGCCGGGGTCGGTTCTTGCGCTGAACCCGTTTCGCAACGACCAGGAGGCGCGCGCTGCGGATGGCACGACCTATCGCCTGACCTCGGTGAACCCCGGGGTCAATTCCTGGTTCGTGCTGGACATCACCCCTGCCTCGGGCGCGGCCCGGAGCTATCATCTTGAAAACGCCGATCCCGCCACCGCGCTGTCGCTGCGCGGGGGGGATGCACCGGCCCTGGTCATCGACCGCGACGGGATGGCAGCGGATTGTGCCCCGTGGCAGGGCGGCGAATTGGACGCCGCCGCCGCCAGCGACCTGCCCTTTGCGCCGGTCTGCGATTGGGCGCTGTTCCTGCGCAACCCTGTGCGCGGCAACCGCACCACCCGCGAAGCGGTGTCGCAATTCCTGCGCGACAACGTGGTCTTTGGCGACAGCATCGTGAACATGATCAAGGGCGCGTTCTTCGAAGATGCCTTCATGGTGTCCTCGGAAGGTTTCGAGGCCGAAGCCGAGGCCGAGATCGACGGGGTCGACATCCTCGGATCGGCGCTGTTGTCCTCGACGCCCTCGATGCGGCCCGCCATGGGGTTCGATCTCGATGGCACCGATGGCGGCGCGATGACCGCCGGGGCCTGGTATGCGGTCACCGACGCGCCCGGCGTTTACGCAAGCGTCATGCAACCCGGCATGATCGCCCGCGAGGTCTTTGATGCGCCCGGCGCGAACGGGCTTGACGGGGTGGAAAACCGCGCCGATGTCTACCTTGTGGCCTTTGACATGGCGCAATTCGACATCGGCTATGAACTGGGCACCGATCACCCTGCGCTGGGCTGGTCGCCGCGCCCCTCCGGAGCGGGGCGCCATTACCAGGGGCCGGGGCCTGATGGCTTTGATCGGCCCGCGCCCATGGTGTTCAACGGCATGGTCTCGCCCGAAATCTACGAAACGGTCGCGGCCACCTTTACCGGCGGGTTCAAGCGCGAACATGGCGCCTGGCGTTTTGGTGATTACGCCACCTTCAACTGGGGCAACCATTACGGCTTCATGACCCATGGCGTGCTGTTTTCGCGGCTCTGGCCCAATCTTGCGACGCTCTACGTCTTGGAGGATGGCACCGTCGGCATGGGCAGCTGGCCCGAGGATGACAGCGCGATCCTGCCCCGCCTGGTGATGGCGCGCCAGAACGGCGTGGCCCTGATCGAAAACGGTGTGCCGGGGGATCGCGTCACCTCCTGGGGCGGGGGCAATTGGTCGGGCTCGGCCGAGGCGAATTTGCGCACCCTGCGCGGCGGCGCCTGCATGCGCACGGTCGAGGGCCGGCAATTCCTGGTCTACGCCTATTTCTCTTCGGCGACGCCGTCGGGGATGGCGCGGACCTTTCAGGCCTATCAATGCGACTATGCCATGCTGCTCGACATGAACAGCCAGGAACTGGCCTATATGGCGCTCTACATCCGCGACGGCGGCGATCTGCAAACCCGCCACCTGGTCAGCGGCATGGCGGGCGCAGACCCCGATGGCGCGGCCCGCTTTGTCGAGGCGCCGGACAATCGCGATTTCTTTTACCTTGTGCGGAGGGACTGATCCGATGCTTCGACCGATCCTGACAGCGGCCTTTGCGGCCTGCCTGATGGCACTGCCCGCGACGGGCCAGACGCTTGCCGAACGCAACGAGGCGATGTTTGCCCAGATGCAGGATGTGCGCGGCCTGTCCGGGGCCGAGATCGGCCGCATCCGGCAGATTTTCGCCAATTCCCCGAATGGCTGGATGGGGCAGGGCAACCCGGCCGTCACCCGCCACCCGCTGACCCCCGAAGAGGCGGCAGCGCGGATCGGTGGATCGGTCGCGCAGGTGCAAGCCAGCTATCGCAACCGCGACTATGAACGCATCTGTAGCGAGCCCTTCATGGTGCCGCTTTACGATCCGGCCACGCAATCGCCGCGCGATGCCACGGTTTGCGCGGACATGTTCGAATATCCCAATATTCCGATGGTCTATCCCGTGGTCTGGGTGCGTGCCAACGAGGCTGCCCAGCTCTGCGCGGCCGAAGGCAAGCGGATCGGCGATGCCCATGAATGGGAAGGCGCATCGGCGGGCCAGTTGTTGCCGCCCGATTACCCCTTCGACCGGATTCGCGGCATGGGGGGATCGGCGGCGGTCAACACCATGCGCGGCTTGCACAATGCGCGCTATGCCAACACTTCGGCCCAGTTTTCCATCGGTCAATGGCGCTCCGGCGTCTGCGCCACCGGCAGTTTCAAGAACGGGTCCTGCAACGGCGGAAGCTTTACCGGCTGCGGGTCCAACACCTATCCGGCGGGGTCCTTCCCGGACTGCCGGTCGCCGCTCGGGGTCTATGACATCGATGGCAATGCCGCCGAGCACATGAACCTGCCCCTGTCCGAGGATCAGATGGCCAGCCGGGGCTCGACCAGCTTGGGCGTGACCGAGATGAAGGGATCATGGTTCATCTGGGATACGATCCGGGCGCATGAACATTGGTCGCGGTGGCGTGCGCCCTTCTGGCATGGCACGGCGGTGATGTCGGAGGGCAGCCACCGCAACTATCACCTCGGTTTTCGCTGTTTCCGCGACATCTGACGGTCGGATCACCGGGGCGGCGTCATACTGGTGCCGTCCCCCGCATCGCGGGTTCGACAACATCCCGGCAAAGGCGCGCAAGACGCGAGGCGGGGCGCAGCGCGCCTTGGACAAAGGCCATGCGCGGCACCCATCACGCCGCGCCCAGTGTCAGCGCAGGGAGGCTAGCCTGACGGTCGTGCCGGTCAACGGCCCGTCGCTGTTCAACAGCCCGGCATATTGCCCATCGGTCAGCAGCGCCCGCAGATCGACAGCCCGGCCATCGACATAGGCGGTGCGCGCCACCAGCCGGATGCCATGGCTGTAATCGGCATAGTATTCGCCATGCACCGTCGACAGGGGCTGGATCGGGTCGCCGTTCGCGCGGTGCCAGCCATAGATCGCCACCCGCCCCGGCGCATTCGACAGGCGGTTGGCGATCACCACATCCTTCTTGTGGCCCGCCACCAATAGCCCGTCGCGCCCGCCCGCGCGGGCGAATTGCGCATCCACGGTCGCATCGTGGCGCAGAAAATAATCGGTCGATGACATGGCCGATGTCGGCGGCATCGGTGCGGGCGACACGCGCAGATCGGCCTGCGCATAGATCGCATCGACCATCCGGGTCGTGGGCAACATCATGTCGAAGCCATCGGCGACGCGCAGCGCTGCGGGCAGGCCAAGCGGCACCCGCACGTGATCGCCGTCTGACCCGATGGCCAGGTAATCGGGGGTCACGCAAAGCGTGATCTGGGTCTGGCGACCGCCGACGATCCCGCCAAAGCTGACCGGTTGCAGATCGCGCAGGTGGTCGGGGATATTGCCGCGCAGCGCCTCTGCCACAAGGGCCGCGTCACGCCCGGCGCCGCTGGCATTGCCGATCGCGGCCATGACAGCGGCCCCGCCCGCGGCCGTGCCCGGCCGGCGCGGGATGGCACGGGCCAGCCGCGACGAACAGGGGCTGGCGCCCGCGCGCGGCGGCACCGGGTCGGACAGGCGGGGGTGGGCATGTTGTCCGGCACCGTGGCCGCGGCCAGCACCAGGCCCGGCTGATCGACGGGGTCATCGGGGGGGACTGCGCGGGTGGACAGCGTGGCGGGGCGTTGCAGGGGGCGGGTCTCAAGGCTTGCCACCGCTGTTGTCGTTGGCGCGGCCTGCACCACGGGCCGGGCGGTTGGGCCGGGCAGGGCAAGCGCGCGCGCCGCGCTCAGCCCGGCGGCCAACTGCACCAATCCCGTGCCAAGGGCCGGGCGGGGGGGCGGTACCACGCTGGGGCGGCCCGCGATCACGCGCACAGGCGCGGCCAGGCGCGGCGGCGCAGGCAGATCGGCGGCAGCCAGGCTTGCGGGCCGGGCGCGGGCTATGCCCGGGTCGGTGAAGCCAAGCGCCACGGCGGCAGGATCGGCGGGGGCCAGCGCCGGGCGCACCCGCGCCCTTGGGCGTTCCACCGGCGGCAGGGGCGCATCGACACCCGCCAGGTCATGGGTTGCGACGGGGGCCCGCAGGTGCGGCAGCGCCTTGGACGCCACCACGATGCCGGCACTTGCCGCGACGCAGGCCGACAGGGCCAGGGCCGCGATCACGGCATTGGGGGTTTCTGCAAAACGCGTCAATCTGCCCGAAAGCCGCGCCAGGATGGGTGTGAGCTGTGTGCCGTTCATAGCCTTCGCCTAAGCCCAAAACGTGAATTTCTCAATAATGCGCGTGCAAGCTGCGGGCCATCGGCCGGTGCCCCGGCGGAAAATCGCGCAAATTGCAGATGCTTGCGCGGAAAACGGCGTGGCTGGGCGGGCCGGGGGGCATGGCCCCGGCCGCGCATCAGATCGAGGTTTTCTTGAACAGCGGCTCGGGAATGGCCTTGATGATCGCCATGATCAGCCGCCAGGTCGGGCGCACATAGATGATGTTGCGGCCTTTCTCGACCGCAGCGACGATGGCGCGCGCCACCTCGGGTGGCTGCGCCAGCAGCGGCTTGGGCAAATCCAGGCCTTCGGTCATCTTGGTCGCCACGAAGCCCGGCAAGACCGTGACGACATGCACGCCCTTGCGCGCCAGCCGGTTGCGCAGGCCCGACAGATAGGCGGTAAAGCCCGCCTTGGCGCTGCCGTAGATATAGTTGGAGGCGCGCCCCCGGTCGCCCGCGACCGAACTGATGCCGACCAATGTGCCTGACCCGCGCGCCTCCATCGCGTTGGCAAGATGGCCGAGCAGGCTGGCCGGGCCTTCGAAATTGCTGCGCAGGATCACGGTGGCGCGCGCCATGTCGGCGGCGTTTTCATCCTGGTCGCCCATCAGCCCGATGGCGCAGACCACGATTTCGGGCAGGGCGGGCAGGCCCGCGACGAACCCCGCGTGGCTGGTCAGGTCCAGCGCATCGACCCGGTGCAGGCTGACCGCGACCCCGTAGCGGGTTTCGAGATCCGCCTTGTCATCCGCCAAGCTGACCGCGTCACGCGCGGCAAGCTGGATCGCATGGCCCTTGGCCGCAAAGGCCCGCGCCACCGCCCGCGCGATATCGGAGGCCGCCCCCAGGATCAGAACCGGACCGGTCATAGCCCCAACCTTTCGGATTGATCGGACACAAAGACCCCAGCCGCCCCCGTGGTCGCGCGCATCGCGCGGAAATCGGCCACGCGGGGGTCCGATGCGTCCAGCACGGCACGCGGCATGCGCGCATCCTTGGCCAGGTAGAACCGCCCCCCGTGGTCCAGCGTGATCGCATCGAGATGATCCATCAACTTCAGGCTCCGGTCATTGGCGGGAAAATCAAGGGCCAGCGTATAGCCCGGCATCGGAAAGGAAAACCGCCCGGTTTGCGGACCGAAGCGTTTGAGCACCGACAGGACCGATGCCTCGCCCGATGCCGCGATACAGGCCAAAAGCGCCGCCATCCCCGCCTTGGCCCGGTCTTGCGGCAGGGCACATTGGAATTGGACGAAGCCCGCCCGCCCATAGCCCCGGTTCCAGTCGAGGATCGCGTCCAGCGGGTAGAAATAGCTGTCCCAATCCACCAGGCGCGGCCCCGGTTTGCGCCGCCCGTTCCAGTAATAGGCGGCGTTGAAGGCCCGCCGGGTGACACCGTTGAGCGCTGCGGCCGGCAGATCAAGGGGCAGGCGCAGCTGGCGCTTGCGGGGCGTGGCAAAGGGGTGGCGGCGTTGTGCGCGCGGCAGGTCGTCCACCCCCGCGTGCCGGCCCAGCATCACCAGCCCCCGGCCCATCATCGCCCCCGTGGTCACGCAATCCAGCCAGGCCACCGAATAGGGCGCATCCAGCGTCGCATCCATCATGTCGATGGTGGCGGCCAATGTCTGGGTGGCGCGCATATCCTGCAGGATCCAGGCCGTTTCCACCGGGCGCAGACGGATCTGTGCGCGCAAGATCACCCCGGTCAGCCCCATGCCGCCCAGCGTCCAGTCAAACAGGTCGCTGCCGGGCAGGGCGCGGGTGATGGTGCCATCGGCCCCCATCACCTCGATCCAATCGACAAAAGCGCCAAAGCTGCCGTCGATGTGGTGGTTCTTGCCATGCACATCGGCGGCGATGGCCCCGCCCAGGGTCACGAACTTGGTGCCGGGCGTCACGAACGGGAACCAGCCGCGCGGCAGGAAACAATCGATGATATCGGCCAGCAAAACGCCCGCCTCGGCCACCAGAACCCCGGTTTGCGCGTCGAAAGCCAGCATCCTGTCCATGCCGCGCAGATCGAGCGTCAGGCCGGGGCTGATCGCGCTGTCGCCATAGGCCCGCCCGTTGCCGCGCGCGATCACCGGGCCCGCGCCAAGCGCCTTGCCCAGGTCGGATGCATCGCGCACCCGCGCCAGCCGCGCGTTCCGCGGCGAAAACCGCCCCCATCCCGAAAGCCGGGTCATGGCGCGCCTCCGGCGGCGGTGCGGAACACATAGCGCCGATCCAGCAGGTACTTGGTGACATAGCCCACGGCCAGCCCCATAACCGCGCCGGTTTCGCGGGCCGCATGGGTGCCCCAGATCATCCAGAACGCGGTTTCGGTGACCCAGAAGATCGCGGTCGTGACCAGCCCCATGGCGGTGTAGAGCGCGAATTGCGCGCCCTGCGCCCGCGCGCCCCTTGTCGTGTCGTAAAAGATCCAGCGCTTGTCGAGGATGTATTTCACCACCAGCCCCACACCCGTGCCCACCGCCATCGCGGCGACAAACAGCCCCGGCTGCGACGCATCGCCCAGGGCCAGCACCGCGCGCTGCGCGCCCAGGTTGGCCAGCACCGCAAGCGCCGCAAACCCGGCATAACGCAGCGCCAGCCGCGCCCCCCGTGGCCGCCCCGCCCGCAGGGTCACACCACCACCGCCAGCACGATGAAGACCGCGATCACCATCATGACCTTGCGGCTTGTCCGGGTTTCCAGCGCCCAGATCAGCGGGTCATCGTGCATTTCGCCGCGCGCGGCCACCATGACCATCCGGCTGATCCAGAAGATCAACAAGGGGCAGACCGCCCAGAGCATCCAGGGCGCGCCGAATTTTTCCTGCACCACCGGCTCGTCGATATAGAGCGCCAGCACCAGCACCGCGAGATAGCCCGAGGACACCGCCATCTGGCTCAGCACGCTGCGATCCTCCACCCGGTAGCCACGCCGCGTCACCGAACGCCCCGCCGCTTGCAGATCGGTCAATTCGGCCAGCCGCTTGACCGCCGCCAGCGCAAAGAACAAGAACATCGACACCGCCAAAAGCCAGACCGACAGGGGCACCCCGATCGCCACGCCCCCCGCCACGATGCGCAGCGTGAACAGCGTGGCCAACATGCAGATGTCGATCATCGTGTGCCGCTTGAGCTTGATCGAATAGGCCATGGTCGCCACGAAATACAGCGCCACCACCGCCAGCAACAGCGGCCCGACCAGCGCCGCCACGGCCAGCCCCGCCACAAGCAGCGCCGGGAACATCCATGTGCCCGTCGCCGCCGACAGGGCGCCGCTGGCAAAGGGGCGATGGCGCTTGCGCGGATGGCTGCGGTCATCGGCCAGGTCCAGCAGATCGTTGAGCACATAGCCCGCCGAGGCCGCCAGGCTCAGCGCCACAAAGGCCAGCATTGCCGCCAACAGCGTGGCAAGGTCAAAGGCCAGGTCCGCGATCATCGGCACGAAGACCAGCACGTTCTTGACCCATTGATGCGGCCGCAGCGCGCGCCAGGTCGCGGCGCGCTTGCCTTGGCCCGGCAACAGGTGTTCGGCCATGCCGCCGCTTTGGCGGTCGAGCTGCGCGCGGGTGGCCGGGGTGGCATTCACGCTGATCGCGCCATGTGCCTGCGCCCAGACCGGCAGATCGGCGGCGCTGTCGCCCATGTAATCGAACCCGCCCGCGCCATAGCGATCCACAAGGAACCGCGCCTTGGCGGCGCCTTTCAGATTATGCCCCGGCCTGGTCCCGTGCACCTCGTCGAAGAGGCCCAGATGATCGCCGATGGCGCGCGCCAGCCGCGCATCGGTGGCCGTGACCAGCGCCGTGCGCCCGCCGCCCGCGCGCCAGTCCTGCAACCGCGCGATGACCCGCGCGTCATAGGGCAGGGTGGCGGGCTGCACCCGGGCGCGCCCCGCGAGGCAGGCCTTGAGCGCGGGCTTGCCCTGCCGCAATGCCACGAGGGATGCGGGCAGGGCGCGCGGATCGCGCGCGACACTGTCCCAGAAACTTTCATGCAACATGTCCGACCGCAACAAGGTGCCATCCAGATCGGCCACGAGCACGCGCCCTGCATCTGTTCCGGCACATGGTGCGTCTTGGGTCGTGGGACTGGGATGTGTCAGGGCATGCTCCGTCGGTTTTCCCTGCGTTTTCAGCGCGCAAACCCTGCACCAGCGGGGCGCGCAACGCCAGTGGTTTCTGCCCGCGCCCGGTGCAATGGATGCTCGACAGGCCGGGTCGGGCCGGGCTAACCTCTGCCATGGCCCCTGGTCTTCAACCCGCTTTGGTTCAAGGATAATCTGCCCGTGCCGTTTTTGTCGACGCCCCGTTTTGCCCGCCCGTTTTGCCTGATCTGCGCGCTGGCCCTGTTGCCGAGCCTGCCGGTGTCGGCCCAGACTGTGACTGCACCGGCTGATGGTTTGGCCGCACCGGCTGTGACAGGCACGCCCGCGGCCCCTGCCAGCGCGATGCCGCCCGCCCGCGATCCCGCCGCCGTCGCGGCAGAGGCTGCCGCCGCGCAGGCCGCCGCCATGGCCGAAGCAGAGGCGCAGGCCGAGGCCCGCCGCGCGGTTGTCGCCGCCGAGATCGCCCGTCTGGCCGCCGAGCGCGAGGCCGCGCGCCTTGCCGCCGAAGCCGCCGCCGCCGCCGAGGCCGGTCGCGCCGCCCAGGCCGAGGCCGAGGCCCGCGCCCAGGCCGAACTCGACGCGCGCCGCGCGATCATTGCCGCCGAGATCGCCCGTCTGGCCGCCGAGCGCGAGGCCGCGCGCCTTGCGGCCGAAGCCGCTGCCGCCGCCGAGGCCGGTCGCGCCGCCCAGGCCGAGGCCGAGGCCCGCGCCCAGGCCGAACTCGACGCGCGCCGTGCGGTCATTGCCGCCGAGATCGCCCGGCTTGCCGCCGAACGCGAGGCCGCGCGCGCAGCCCGCGCCGCCGCCGAGGCCGCGAGTGCCGCCTGCATGGAAACGGTCGGGCCCGCCACCGCCGAGGTTCCGGTCAGCGCCGCTGCCCAGGCCGCCAGTTTCGACCGTCTCCGCGCGGGCCTTGCCGCCTGCCAGGAGGCGGTGGCGCTGGCCCCGGACGCGGGCGGCCCGCTGTTCCACATGGCGACCGTGGCACAGGCGCGCGGTCAGCATGCCGAGGCCCGCGCGCTCTATGACCGTGCCGCCGCCGCCGGGGTCGGTGCGGCCCAGACCCGTTTGGGCGATTACCACAATTTCGGCATCGGCGGGCTGCGTGCCGATGTCGACCGGGCCGTTGCGGCCTACCGGGCCGCGACCGATCTGGGCGATCCCGCCGGCATGGCGACGCTGGCCTTCATGTATCGGCTGGGTCGCGGCGTGCCGCGCGACAGCGCCGAAATGATCCGCCTGTTCCGGGCCGCCGCCGACGAGGGCTATCATTTCGCCCAGCTCAATCTTGGCCAGGCCTACCTGACCGGTGACGGTATCCCGGGCGGGGCCGATCCCGCGCTGGGCATCCCCGATCCCCGCGCCGCCGTGCCGCTTCTGGCCGCGGCCGCGCGAGGCGGCAACATGGATGCGGCGCTGACGCTGGCGCGGCTCTATGGCGATGGGGCGGATGGTGTGCCTGCGAACCCAGCCTCGCGCCTGCGCTGGACGCGGGTTGCCGCCGCCGCGGGCCATCCGCCTGCCATTGCCGCGCTGGCCTATCTGCGCGAACAGGGCATCGGCGCGCCCCGCGATCCGGTTGCCGCCGCGCTCGGCTATGTCGCGGCGCTGGAAACCGGCGCGGTCGAGGTGGCGGATCTGCGTGCCGCCGGCGGCCCGCGCCCCCCGCCTGGGACCGCCAGGCCGCGATCGAGTTTCAACTGATCCTGCAGGAGCGGGGCCTGTACCTCGGGGCGATCGACGGTCTGGTGGGGCCGGGCACGCTGGGGGCTGCACGGGCCTTGGCGAATTAATGTGATACTTGAACTTCTTGCATTAAGATACTGATAAAAATCAACGATCCATGCCGTGATACTCTGGGTTTGGCATCATGTCGGCGGCAATCGCAAAGCGGTTCGACATGTTGAAGAACCCGATGACATCGGCCAGGTCAAAGATTTCGTCCTGGGTCAGCCCCGCATCGCGCAGGGCCTGGCGCTGCGCCTCCTCGACGCCCCAGGGCGTGGTGGTCAGCACCCAGGCGAAATCCAGCATCGCGCGTTGGCGGGGTGACAGCGGGGCCACGCGGTAATTCATCACCAGCATCTCGCCCAGCTGCGGATCACCCGACAGGGCGCGCACCGCCTGGCCATGGGCAACCAGGCAATAGAAACAGCGGTTCGCGCTCGACACAACCACCGCCACCATTTCCCGTTCCAGCTTGGACAGGCCTGATGGTGCCAGCATCAGCGTGTTGTAATAGGCCGCAAAGGCCCGAAGCTTGTCCTGGTTGCGCGAAAACGTGCGCAAGACATTCGGAACCATCCCCAGCTTGTCCAGGCAGACCTGGAAATAGCGCTGCATGTCCTCGTCCAGCTCCGCCGGATCGGGCAGATCGTAGATCGACACGTGGTCTGGCTGTGGCATGGTCGCATCTCCCTTGGCTGGGCCAAGACTGGCCCCTGCACCGCCGCGCCGCAAGCCCGTCGCCTTCTTCGTTTCAAAAATATCCTCTGGGGAGCGCGAGGGGGCAGACAGCCCCTCGCCTGAAACGGCGTGGGAGCGCGAGGGGCAGACAGCCCCCTCGCAGGGGTCGGCGCGCGACAGCGCGGCGAAACCCGTCAGGCGACGGCCAGCCCTTCGTCCGACAACCCGTCAAGCCGCGGCATCAAGGCCAGCAGATCGCGGGTATAGGGATGGCCTGGCGTCTCGAACAGCGTCGCGGTTTCCGCCACCTCGACCAGCTTGCCATCCTTCATCACGCCCACCCGGTCGCACATCTGTCGCACCACCGGCAGATCATGGGAAATGAACAGCATGGTCAGATTGAGATGTTCCTGCAAATCCTTGAGAATATTCAGGATCTGTGCCTGGATCGACACGTCCAGCGCGCTGGTCGGCTCGTCGCAGATCAGGAATTTCGGCTGTGTCGCCAAGGCCCGCGCGATGGAAATGCGCTGGCGTTGGCCGCCTGAAAACTCATGCGGGAACTTCAGCCCCGCCTCGGCGCCAAGCCCCACCCGGTCGAGCAATTCCGCCACCCGGTCGCGCAGCGCCTGCCCCGCCAAGAGCCCGTGGTGGCGGGCGGGTTCGGCCACGATTTCATCGACCCGCATCCTCGGGTTCAGCGACGAATAGGGGTCCTGGAAAATCATCTGGATGTCGCGGCGGTACCAATCGGGCACGCCGCGCGCGGTCGCGGTCACGTCGCGGCCCTGGTAGCGCACCGTCCCGCCATCCACCGGGTAAAGCCCCGCGATCATCCGCGCGATGGTCGATTTTCCCGAGCCGCTTTCCCCGACCAGGCCAAAGACCTCGCCCTGCCGGATCTGGAAACTGGCCGCGTCGACCGCGGTGAAATAGCCCCGGCGCGATGGCAGGATCGCCTGTTTCGACACGAAGCGCTTGGTGATCCCCTCGACCTCGACCAGGGGCGTGCCGCGGGCCACGGTGCTTTCGGGCCAGTTGCGCGCCAGGTCCTCGATCGCAAAGCCGGTGACGCGGCCGCCGTAGCTGATCAGCGGAAAGCGGTGCAGCTTGATGTTGGGGCGCGGCACGGCGGCGATCAGCGACTTGGTATAGGGGTGTTCGGGCTGGCCCAGAACGCGGGCGGTGGGGCCGCTTTCGACCACTTCGCCCTGGTACATTACCGTGACCACATCGGTGGTATCCGCGATCACGCCCATGTCATGGGTGATCAGGATCACGCCTACCTGCCGCTCGGCCGCCAGCCCCTTGATCAGGTCCAGGATCTGCGCCTGGATCGACACGTCCAGCGCCGTGGTCGGTTCGTCCGCGATGATCACGTCGGGCTCGGAACACAGCGCCAGCGCGATCACCACGCGCTGCCGCATGCCGCCGGAAAACTGGTGCGGGTATTGGTTGACGCGGGTCTCGGGATCGGGGATGCCGACCCGCGCAATCAGGTCTATGGCGCGCGCCAAGGCCTCGGTCCTGGACAGGTCCAGATGGGCCTGGATGGTTTCCACCAATTGTTGGCCCACGGTGAACAGCGGGTTCAGCGAGGTCAGCGGATCCTGGAAGATCATCGAGATCTTGCGCCCGCGCAACCGCGCCATCGCCTGCGCGTCCAGCCCCGAAATCTCGGTTCCCTGAAACCGGATGACACCCGCCGCGATCCGCCCCGGCGGGTCCAAAAGGCCCATGATGGCGGCCCCGATGGTGGATTTGCCCGCGCCGCTTTCGCCCACAAGCCCGTGGATCTGCCCCGCCTCGACGGTCAGGTGTGCATCCTTGACGGCCACGAAGGTCTGGCGCCGGGTGGGGAATTCGACGGTCAGGTTGTCGATCTCAAGCAAAGCCATCAGCGCAACCTCGGGTTCAGCGCATCGCGCAGCCAATCGCCCAGCAGGTTCACGGCCAGCGCCAGGACCAGCAACGTGCAGGCGGGAAAGAACAGGATCCACCACTCGCCCGAGAACAAAAAGCCCTGGCCGATGCGGATCAGGGTGCCAAGGCTTGGCTCGGTCGGTGGCGCGCCCACGCCCAGAAACGACAATGTCGCCTCTGCGATGATGGCAAGCGCCAGCGAAATCGTGGCGATGACCAGCACCGGCGACAGGACATTGGGCAGGATATGGCGCAGCATGATCGCCGCCGGGCTCCGCCCGATCAGGCGGGCGGCCTGCACGTATTCCTTGGATTTTTCCACCATGGTCGCACCGCGCACCACGCGGGCGAACTGCACCCAGTCCGACAGGCCGATGGCGATGATCAAGACCCAGATCGCCACGTCGTTGCGGTATTCGGGCGGGGTGATCCCCTTGGCCACGCCAAAGATGAGCATCGCGACAAGGATGGCGGGAAAGGTCAGCTGCACATCGGCCACGCGCATGATGACGGTTTCCACCACGCCCCCCACATAGCCCGCGATCAGCCCGAGCGTGATGCCCAGCACCATGGCAAAGCCCACGGCGGCAAAGCCCACGAAGAGCGAGATCCGCAAGCCGTAGAGGATCGTCGACAAGACGTCGCGCCCCTGGTCGTCGGTGCCCAGCACGAAGCTTTCGCCGGTGAACATGTTGGCCTGCCCGGGCGGGGTAAAACCGTTCATCAGGTTCAGCGTGGCGGGGTTGAACGGGTCATGGGGCGCGATCAGCGGCGCGAACACGGCCGAGGCGATCAACAGAACCGTCACGGCCGTCGAGATCATCGCCACGGGCGAGCGCCGAAAGGCATGGGCCACGTCGCTGTCCCAGGTCATGGCCAGGCGCGATCTTGCGGCGCTTTTGGGGGCAGGGGTGTCGGTCATGTCCTCAGCTCCTCAGGCGCGGGTCGATGGCGACATAGAGCAGGTCGACCGCAAGGTTGATGCCCACGAACATCACCGAGATCAGCATCAGGTAGGCAGCCATCACGGGGATATCGACGAACTGGATCGCGTTGATGAACAACAGGCCCACGCCCGGCCATTGGAACACCGTTTCGGTGATGATGGCGAAGGCGATGATCGACCCGAGTTGCAGGCCCGTCACGGTGATGACAGGGACCAGCGTGTTCTTCAGCGCATGGCGGAAATTGATCGCCTTTTGCGACAGGCCGCGCGCGCGGGCAAAGCGGATGTAATCCTGCCGCAGCACCTCCAGCATCTCGGATCTGACCAGCCGCATGATCAGCGTCATCTGGTACAAGCCCAGCGTGATCGACGGCAAGATCAGCGCGGTCAGCCCCGATTGCGTCAGAAACCCGGTGGACCAGCCGCCGATCATCACGGTTTGCCCGCGCCCGAAACTGGGCAGCCAGCTCAGTTCCACGGCGAACAGGTAGATCAGCAAGATCCCGATCAGGAAGGTGGGCAAGGACACGCCCACCAATGACAAGGCCATGATCGCATTGGCGGCGATCCCGTCGCGCCGGATCGCGGTGAACACGCCAAGGATGATGCCAAGCCCCAGCGCGAACACCCCCGACACCGCCGCCAGTTCCAGCGTGGCAGGCAGGCGTTCGGCGATGATCTCGGCCACGGGGCGGCCCTGGCGATAGGAAATGCCCAGGTCCCCCTGCACCGCGCGGCCAAGGAAATTCCAGTATTGCACGAAGAACGGATCGTTCAGGCCAAGCGCGTCGCGCAGGCGTTCGATGTCTTCCATCGTGCGTTCCTGGCCCAGCATCGTGTCGACCGGGTCACCGACAAAGCGGAACATCGCGAAGGCCACAAGCCCCACGACCAGCAGCACGAGCACGGATTGCAGGATGCGGCGAAAGATATAGCTGATCATGGAAGTCGCGCCCCCGGTTGGCTTGATGGTCAGGACTGCCCCGGCGCGCCCGTTGCGTCAACCCATCCCCTGCCGTGACGCGCTCCGCCCTGTGCCGCATGTCGCACCAAGGGGCGGCGTTGGCGTTCAGCATCCAGTGGCCCAGGCCCGCGCCCCAGGCCCCCAGGCGCGGTCGCGGCAGGCATGAACCCGGCCCGGCTCTCTGGCCTATTCGGCCGGCACGAATTCTGCCGCCGGGCGCTGCGACCAGTTGGCGGTCAGCTTTACATCGGCGGCGCGCAACAGGTTCATCACCGGGCAGCGGAATTCGACGTTCTTCTTCAACTGCTCTACCCGGCGTTCGGGCTCGTCGGTGTAGATCACGATATCGAGCGTTGCCGCCTCGAAATAGGGGCGCACGCCCGGCACGCCCTTGGGGCCGCGCACGTCGATCTGGCTTTCGCAGGCGAATGTCACCCCCGCATAGTCGAACCCCATCGCCTTGGCCACGCCGTGGATGATCACCCCGTCGCATCCCACCAGCGCCACCAGCACGGTTTCCAGCGGGCTTGGCGCGGTGTTGGTCCCACCCAGGCTTGCGGGTTCATCGGTGAAGACCGGTTCGAAATCGCGCACCTGCACCATGGTGCGCGTGCCGCCCGCATTCACCGCCTTGACGTGGCGGATGGCGATTTTCTGGGTGGTCGGGTCGATGCTTGGCTCGATGATGTCGGCGTCGATATCCATGGCGTGCCTTTCGGGACCAACAGGGAAGGGGGGATCAGAACAGGGTGATGATTTCACCGCCCGGCATGTCGGCCCGCATCAGGCGATACATGCCCAGCATCACCGCAAAGACCACGCCGCCGTAGATCGCGGCGGACAGCCAGCGCATCTTGGCGCAGACAAGCAGCATCCAGGCCAAGAGCGCGATGGTGGGTAGGTGATAGCCGATGGCCCAGATCGCCACCGGGTAGATCAGCAAGACCGGCAAGAACCGGTGTTCGTCAAAGCTGCCCCAGGACGCGCCGCGCAGCGACCGCACGCCCTGGATCAGCAACAGCGCCGACAGCACGAAGCCCGGATAGATCGCCAGCCCCGGCAAAAGCTGCGAGGTGCTGTTGAACCCCTGCATTTCCCACATCGCGTAGCCAAAGGCGATCGTCGCGATCAGCGCAAGAAGGGTCGAGATGATGGTCACATGTCCCGGCTCGGGCACGGCGGCCGCCTCTGTCGTGATCTCGCCGGTCTCGCCGCCCTCGGCCAGGGCGGTGGGCAGGCCCCGTCCGCGCCACGCGCGCCAGGCCGACAAAAGCAGCGGGATCAGGATGATCGAGGCGATGATCAGCACACCGGGCCGCATCAGCCAGGACCAGCCATGCAACTGGTTGGACAGCCAGAAATATTGCTCCATCGGCTTGGCCAGAACGAACCCCACCAGGACCGGCGCGCGCGGCCAGTCGGCGTATTTCATCATCCAGCCCAGCAGGCCAAGGCCGAACAACAGGTAGAGATCGCCCATCGTGCCGGTCGATTTCTGCGCCCCCAGCACCATGATCAGCAACAAGGGGGCGGCGATGATCGCAAAGGGAATGCGCGTCAGTTTCGCGATATAGGGGGTGATGAAGAAACAGATCGCGGCCCCTGCAACGGATGCGAGCGCCACGCTCCAGACGATCAGGTACATCAGGTCGGGGTTCTGGCTGACCATGCGCGGGCCTGGGTAATAGCCAAAGCTGAACAGCGCCCCCAGAAAGATCGCCGCCGCAGGCCCGCCCGGCACGCTGAACAACAGCGTCGGCACCAGGTCGGCGATGACGGTGGCGTTGTTGGCGCCTTCCGCCGCCGCCACGCCGCGGATTTCGCCCTTGCCGAATTTCGACTTGTCCTTGGTCGACCGCATCGCATGCCCATAGGCCACCCAGGTCGAGGCCGAGGCGCCGACCGCGGGCACAAAGCCGCCGAACACCCCGATGATCGAGGAACGCAGGATCAGCCATTTATGGGCAAAGAAATCGCGCACCCCGTCGCTGCGCGGGCCAAGCACCATCTTTTCGCCCGCGATGCCGCCGCCGATGGCCAGCATCGAGATTGCCTCTGCTATGCCGAACAGGCCAAGCGCCATGATCGTCAGCGACACGCCGTCCAGCAGCCAGGGTTGATCGAAGGTAAAGCGGATATCGGCCGCTGCCGATGCCGGGCCGATCACGCCCAGGAAAATGCCCAAGGCCGCCGCCGCCAGCCCTTTCTTCAGGTCCTTGCCCACCATGGAACTGGCAAAGAACAGCCCCACCAGCGCGAACATCAGCAATTCGGGCGTGCCCAGCATCAGCACGATCGGCCCCGCCACCGGGATCGCCAGGAACAACACCACCGCCCCGATCAGCCCGCCCACCATCGAGGCGAGGAAACCGACGCCCAGCGCGCGCGACGCCTGGCCCTGCTTGGCCATCGCGTGCCCCTCGATGGCCGTGGGGGCCGAGGCGGGCGATCCGGGTGCGCCCAGCAGAACCGAGGTGATGGTGTCGGATGTATAGACCACCGACACCGCCCCAAGCAGCATCGCAAGCCCCGCGTAGCTGTCGAACAGGTAGATGAAGGGCAACAGGATCGACACGGCGGCCACGCCGCCCAGGCCCGGCAGCATGCCAAACACCAGCCCCACCATCATGCCCGCGAACAGCGCCAGCAATCGCATCGGCTCCAACAGCGCCTGAAGCGCCATGGCGGCATCTTGAAACATTCACTCGCTCCGGATGGGGGGCATGGAAACAGCCGGTCCGGGGATCACGCCCCGAACCGGCCTGTCGTCTGGGTCAGAACCGGATGTTGAACCGTTCCGCCAGAAGGTCGCGCAGGTAGGCGCGCACCTCGTCCGAAGGCTGCAGCGCGGCGCGCACATTGCCCTCGATATCCGCGCCCGCCATCAGCGGCGCACCGCCGGTGATTTCGCGGCGCCCCTCGATGAATTCCGGGTCGGCGTTCATCGCGGCGATACCTTCGGCAAAGGCCGCGATCGCCTCGTCGGGGGCCTCGGGGTGCAGGTAGCCGGTCAGGCCAAAGGCATAGGTCGAGGTCGCGATGGCCTGGAACGCATCCCATTCGATGCCCGAGGGCGGTGCGCCATGCAGCATCACATGCGCCTCGTAGACCGAGGGCAGATCGGGGGCCACCGCGTCGCGTTCGCTCAGCATGCCATCGGCGCCGATGCTGCCACCGGTGTAGAGCGGCACGGCCGTGCCCTCGGCCACCATCGGCACGACCTGCGTCATGTAGACGGGGGTGAATTGCGCCTCGATGTTGGTCTCGCCGCGCTGGAAGGCCAAAAGCGTCGGTCCCCGGCCCGAAAAGCCCATGACCGAGGTGATCGGCAGGTCGAGCACTTCGAAAGACAGGACCGCCGGAAGATCGGAGGCGGCCGCCGAAATGCCGCCATAGATCAGCGGCGTGTCGGTCGCGGCCAGTTCGGTGACATTGGACACCCCCAGGTCGGGCGAGGCAAAGATCACCGATCCGAACGGGTGGCTATAGGCCACGCGGTAGGCGGCGAGGTCGTAGTTCACCTCTGGCTGGCCCAGAACATAGGGGTTGGAGCTGGACGAGGTGGTGAACAGCACCGTCGATCCGTCGGCATTGGCGTTTTCCTCGAACCAGTTGGCGCCGATGATCGAGCCGCCGCCGGGCCGGTCCACGACCGTCACGGTCGGGTTGCCGGGCAGGTGGCGTTCAAAGAAGGGTTCAAGGAACTTGGCCGACACATAGGTCGCGCCGCCGGGGGCAAAGGGCACCACGACCTCGATATCCATTCCGGCGAAATAGCCGTCCTGCGCGATTGCCGGCAGCGCCGCCAAGCCCGCGAATGTCGCGCCGATCAGCGCGGTCGTCAGTTTCAGTCGGTCCATCGTATCCTCCCTAGGTTTGATGGGTGCTTTTGCCGGGTCGCGCGCCCTTGGTCAGGCGATCCGGTTCTCCAGTCGTCCCAGCCCGGTGATGCTGACCTCCATCAGGTCTCCGGGTTGCAGGTATTTCGGCGGCTTGAAGCCGATGCCGACCCCGACCGGCGTGCCGGTGGCGATCACGTCGCCGGGCAACAGGGTCATGGTGCGGGTCATGGTTTCGATCAGCGTCGGGATGTCGAAGATCAGGTCCGACACCAGCGCCTTTTGGCGCAATTCGCCGTTGATATGCGTGGTCAGTTCCGCCCTGGTCACATCGCCCAGCTCGTCGGCGGTGGCGATATGGGGGCCCATGGGGCAAAACGTGTCGATGCCCTTGCCGATCACCCATTGGTTGTGGGTGCGCTGCAATTCGCGTGACGTGACATCGTTGACGATCACGTAGCCGAACACATGGTCCATCGCCTCGGCCTTGGACACCTGGAAGGCACGCTTGCCGATCACCACGCCCAGTTCGCCCTCGTAATCGACGCTGTGGGTGTGGTCGAGCGAGCCCAGCACATCCACCCCCGGCCCGACCACGGATGTGGTGGCCTTGGTGAAGATCACCGGCGCGCTGGGGACTTCTTCCTTGGCGCTGCTGTCAAAGCCGCTGGAATAGAATTCGGCGGCATGGGCGTAGTAATTCTTGCCGACACAGAACACGTCGCGCAGCGGCACGGGCATCGGCGCCAGCACCGTCACCGCGTCAAGCGCCACGCGCGGGCCATCCATGGCCGCCCAGCGGGCAAGGCCCGCAGCGCCCTCGGTGATCAGATCCAGAACCGCACGGTCCGCCCCGGCGCCCTGCGCGCAGACGACCACCGCATCGCCGTCCAGGTAACCGGCGGCGATTGCGTCGTTCAGCCTGAAGGTCATAAGCTTCATTATCGAGACTTCCATTTTCTATCGATAAAAGTAGAATACATCCATGAAACCCTTTGTCAAACGCTCTGTCACCCTGACACCTGCCGTGCCAAGCCCGAGGAACCATCTGCAATGATCCTGTCCCGCCCTTTTGCCGCCCCGGTAACGCGGGTGCGCCCATGACCCTG
Organism: Roseicyclus sp.; assembly: GCA_018401965.1. Taxonomy (GTDB): domain Bacteria; phylum Pseudomonadota; class Alphaproteobacteria; order Rhodobacterales; family Rhodobacteraceae; genus Roseicyclus. Next base: position 74,994 of record JAGYJU010000013.1, on the reverse strand, counting down.
TCAGAGGCCGCGCTGTTCCTGGCGGCGGGGGTGATCGGTGGCGTGGTCAATTCGCTGGCGGGGGGCGCGAAACTCTTCGTCTTTCCGATCCTGCTGGCCTCGGGCCTGCCGCCGATCGTGGCCAATGCCACGGGCACGGTGGCGCTGTGGCCCGCGCAACTGCCCGCCGCATGGCTGCACCGCGCGCATATCCTGGCCGAGGGGCGGGCGTTTCTTTGGCGCATGTCGCCCGCGCTGGTGGGCGCGTTGGCCGGTGCGGCGCTGTTGATCAATGCCAGCGAACGCGCCTTTCTGGCGGTCATTCCCTTTGTGCTGGTCGCGGCCGTTGCCATCATCATCCTGGGCAACCGCACCGCCACGCTGGCCGCGCGCGTCTTGCCCGCGCGTTATCGCGGGGCGGCTTCGGGCGTGTTGATGTTCGTGACCGGGCTTTACGGCGGGTTCTTCGGGGCGGGCATGGGGTTCTTGCTCATCGCGGTGCTGACGCTGGCCGGTGTCGCGTCGATCCATGCCGCCAATGCCGAAAAGAACGCGCTGGCCACCGCGATCAACACCACGGCGGTGGTGCCGCTTTTGGCCTCGGGGTTGGTGCATCTGCCCGCCGCCGGGGTTGTCTTGCTGGGCGGCCTGTTGGGCGGCACGCTGGGCGGGCGGGTGTCCGGCCGCCTGCCAGAGGTGCCGATGCGGGTTGGCATCGCGGTGCTGGGCCTGGTTCTGACGCTGTCCTTCCTGTTTTCCTGACCCTGACGGAGCCTTTGACCATGAAGCTGTTGACCTTTCTCGATGCCCAGGGCGCGCGCCGTCTTGGCCTGATGGTGGATGATGATGGGCTCATCGACCCGGTCGAGGCCGGCGGCGACCCGGCGATCTTTGCCGATGCGATCGCCTTTATCCGCGCGGGCGAGGCAGGGCGTGCGGCCGCGCGCGCGCTGATCCAGACCGCGCCGCGCCGCGCGCTGGCCGGGGTGCGGCTGGCCGCGCCGATGATCCCCACGACGATCCTGTGTTCGGGCAGCAATTACCGCGCCCATAACGCCGAAAAGGCCAATGCGCCGCTGTCGGGCCAGGAACCGGAATTTTTCGTCAAGACCGGCGATTGCGTCATCGGCCCCGAAGACCCGATCCTGCATGATCCGGTGCTGACGCGGAAACTGGATTGCGAAACCGAACTGGCCGTGGTGATCGGCAAGCCGGGGCGCCATATTTCCGTGGCCGATGCGCCCGACCATATCTTTGGCTATACCATCGTCAATGACGTGACCGCGCGCGACCGACAGGTGCGGCGCAATGCCGATGGCTTCACCTGGTACGAGTTGGGGCGTGGCAAGGCCTTTGACAGTTCCGCGCCGCTTGGCCCGGTGATCGTGACCGCCGATGCCTTTGGCGACCCGCAGGCCGCGATGCTGCGCACGAGGATCAACGGTGAGTTGCGCCAGCAATCCTCGACCGCCGACATGATCTGGAGCTGCGCGGACCTGGTGCATTTCTTTTCGGTCAATTTCACCCTGCGCCCCGGCATGGTGATCCTGACCGGCACGCCGGCCGGCACGGCCTGGTCGTCGGATGCGGAGCTTGGCGGGCGCTGGCACCCCGCGCCGGGCCTGGTGGCCGCCACGCGCTATTGCGAACCGGGCGATATCGTCGAAAGCGAAATCGAGGGCATCGGCATCCTGCGCAACCCGGTCGCGCGCGCCTGACAGGCGTCGCAGATGAAAAGGGCCGCCCCGAGGTTCGGGGCGGCCCATGTCGGTCGGATCAGCGACCGGGTCAGTTGGCGACGAAATACTTGAACATCACCGTGTCATCGGCATCCACCACGGTGGTCCAGGCATCGGACACGGCCCAGTTCAGCACCTGGTTGTGGATCGGGATGTAGATCAGGTCTTCCTCGGCGATGGCCCATAGATCGGCGATGGTCTGGTTGCGCGCAGCCAGATCGGTGTTCGAGGTCAGCGACTGGATCATCCCATCCATCTCGGCGTTGGAATAGCGGGTGCCGTTCCACGACCCGCGCCCATCGCCCCGGGTGTGATAGAGGAAGTTGAACACATATTCGGAATCGTAGGTCGGAACGCCCCAGCCCAGCAGGTAGAAATCGGTTTGCAGGTTGGCGATCAGCGGGAAATGCTGGGCGCGCGGCAGGGCCGACAGGTTCACGGTGATACCGATCTGCGCCAGCATCCCGACCGCTGCCTGACAAATGCCTTCGTCGTTGACGTAGCGGTCATTGGGGCAATCGAGCTGGATCGAGAAGCCATCACCATAGCCTGCCTCGGCCATCAGCGCGCGCGCGGCCGCGACATCATAGGCCGGGTAGGCATCGAGCGCCTCGGTCCAGCCGTTGACGGGGGGCGGCAACATCGCGCCCGACGGGTCGGACTGGCCGCGCATGACGACCTGCTGGATCGCTTCGCGGTTGATCGCGATGTCGATGGCGCGGCGCACACGCACATCGGCAAAGGGGTTGGCGCCCTCGACATCGTCCAGCGTCAGGTCGGCGTCGCCCACGTTCATCCCGAAAAAGATGTTGCGGTTCTGGGCGGCGGTCGCAAGGCCGATGCCCTCGCTTTCATCCACGCGCGCCAGGTCCTGCACCGGCACGTCCTGGATGAAATGCACCTCGCCGGTCAACAGGGCGGCCACCCGCGTGGCGGGGTTCTGGATCGGGGTGAAGACCAGTTCAGTCACATCCATCGGAAAGCTGTCGATGCCCCAGTAGGCGTCATTGCGCGTCATCACCGTGCGCACATCGGACTCGCGGCTTTGAAGCACGAAGGGGCCGGTGCCATTGGTGTTTCGCGCGGCAAAGGTGTCTTCACCCGCGGCGTAATCCTGCACCGCTTCCGCGCCATTGGCGGCGGTCCAGCCAGCATCCATCATCATGATGTTGGTCAGGTTGTTGGGCAACAGCGGGTTCGGGCCATCGGTCACGATTTCGACCGTGTGGGGGCCGGTTGCCCGCACCTCGACCACACCGGTGAGCAACTCCTTGAAATTCGAGGTTTCCGTCCGCGCCCGGTTCAGCGAGAAGACCACGTCTTCGCTGTTGAAGGCCTCGCCGCCGTGATAGGTCACGCCCTCGCGCAGCTGGAACACCCAGACATTGGGATCGGAGGCCGAAGGCTCCCAGGTCAGCGCCAGCGCCGGTTCCATCTGGCCTTCCATGTTGCGCACGATAAGCGGCTCGTAGATCTGGTGCATCAACGTGGTGGTCGGGCCTTCGTTCTGCGAATGGGGATCGAGCGTCAACGCCTCAGAGGCGCGCGCCCAGCGGAGCGTTTCAGCGGATGCGGCGGTAGTTGTCAGCGCCGTGGTGGCCAAGAGGGCCGCGCCAAAGGCGGCAAAACGCATGGTCATGGATCGTCTCCCTGTCTGTCGTTATTTATGATAGATGAGTAGGGGAAGCGCGCCGGTCTTGTCCAGCCATCCCTGCGACGCGCGGGGGGCTGCAATCGCGCGCAAGCCGGTGTAGACAATCGCAGACCACCCCACGCACCCGGGAGACCGACCGATGCCCATGACCGTCGCGGATCACAGCTGGATCGACCGTTTCGACGGGTTGAGCAGTCTGGAACCGCGCATCCGCGATGTCCTGACCGTGCGCAGCCAGGTCATCAAGATGGCGGCGGGCACGACGATCTTTGCGCCGGGCAAGTCGCCCGACAACCTGTTGCTGTTGTTGCAGGGCACGGTACGGGTGCAGCAATTGGCGGAAAATGGACGCGAGGTGGTTTTGTATCGCGTGACGGCGGGGCAAAGCTGTGTGCTGACCACGGCCTGTATGCTGGCCTATGAAGATTATGCCGCCGAGGGCGTGGCCGAAACCGACATTGTCGCCGCCGCCGTCCCGCGCGCGGTGTTCGATGATCTGATCGCCTCGTCGAAGGAATTTCGCAATTTCGTCTTCCGCGCCTATTCGCGCCGGATGACCGACTTGTTCCACGTGATCGAGGATATCGCCTTTCGGCGGATGGATATCCGGCTGGCGCAAAAGATCATCGAACGCGCCGAAACCGGCGTTCTGAAAGCCACCCATGCCCAGCTCGCCGCCGAGCTTGGGACCGCGCGCGAGGTGATTTCGCGCCAATTGGCGGAATTCCAGCGCCGGGGCTGGATCGCGCAATCGCGCGGTACGGTGGAAATCCTCAATTGCGAGGGGTTGCGCGCGCTGGCGCAGACCTGACGCCAGCCCCCTTTCGGTGCGACGCGGCATGATTTCCGGGCGCTTGTGTGACTAGGTCACCGAAGTGCCGGGCGCGATGCCCTATGCATCGGGCTGCGAACAGGAAGGAGAACCGTTCAAATGGCCATAATCATTGAGCTGCGCGTGCGATTCGCCGCAGGGTACCCCATGGGAGACAGGACATGATCGAAACCGTATTCACCCCTTGGCAATCGCTGGGCGGCGGTGTGCTGATCGGGCTGTCAGCCGTGCTCTTGATGCTGATCGTGGGCCGCGTGATGGGCGCGACCGGTGTTCTGACCGGCATTTTTGCCCCGGCCTCCACGGCGGATTTTTCGTGGCGCGTGGCGCTGTTGCTGGGCATGGTCACCGGCCCCGCCGTGTTCTGGCTGATCACGGGCGGCATGCCCGAGATCACGGTTCCCGCCTCGATGCCGATGCTGCTGATCGGCGGCGGCATCGTGGGCGTCGGCGTGACCTACGGGTCGGGCTGCACATCGGGGCATGGCGTGTGCGGCATGGCGCGGTTTTCGCCCCGGTCCATCGCCGCCACCCTGACCTTCATGGCGACAACCGCCGCGACCGTGTTCGTCGTGCGCCACGTGATCGGAGCCTGACCCATGCGTTTCATCATCATCTATCTTGTCGGCGTGATCTTCGGCACCGGCATCGTCGTGTCGGGCATGGCCAACCCCGCCAAAGTCATCAACTTTTTCGACGTGGCGGGCACATGGGACCCCAGTCTCGCCTTCGTCATGGGCGGCGCGCTGATCACCACCGCGATCGGCTACCGCCTCGTGTTCGGGCGCAGCCGTCCCCTGTTCGAGGGCAAGTTCATGCTGCCCACTGCGCGCAATCTTGATGCGCGGCTGATCGGCGGCTCTGCTGTCTTCGGCATCGGCTGGGGCATCGCGGGCTTTTGCCCCGGTGGTGCGCTGCCCGCGCTGGGCACGGGCCGCATCGACGTGATCGCCTTTGTCGGCGCCATGCTGATAGGTATCTTTGCCGCGCGTCACCTGCAATCGCTGTCGCGCCCCAAGGCGCAGGCCGCCTAACCATCCCAGGAGGATCAGATCATGATCGATTATCCCGTTACCATGGATATTCACCCCGAGGTTCAGGCCTTTTTCGACGAGGCCACGAACACCATCAGCTACATCGTGAAAGACCCGACATCGAATAGCTGTGCCATTATCGACAGCGTGATGGACATCGATTACGCGTCCGGCCGCATCACCTATGGCCATGCCGATGAGCTGATCCGCCAGATTGAAACCCAGGGGCTGACGCTGGAGTGGATCATCGAAACCCATGTCCACGCCGACCACCTGTCGGCCGCGCCCTATATCCAGGACAAGCTGGGGGGCAAGATCGGCATCGGGTCGAAAATCATGGTGGTCCAAGACACATTCGGCAAGGTCTTCAACGAAGGCACCGAATTTCAGCGGGACGGGTCGCAGTTCGACGCGCTGTTCGAGGATGGCGACACCTACATGATCGGCAACATGCCCGCCGTCGCGATCTACACGCCCGGCCATACGCCCGCCTGCATGGTGCATGTGATGGGCGATGCGGCCTTTGTGGGTGATACGCTGTTCATGCCCGATGGCGGATCGGCGCGTGCCGATTTCCCCGGCGGCGATGCGGCGACGCTCTATGACAGCATCCAGAAGGTCCTGGCGCTGCCCGACGACATGCGCCTGTTCATGTGCCACGATTACGGCCCCAATGGCCGCGACATTCAGTGGGAAACCACCGTGGGCGACGAAAAGGCCCATAACATCCACGTGGGGGCGGGCAAGACCAAGGAAGATTTCGTCAAGTTCCGCACCGAACGCGATGCGCAGCTGGCGATGCCCAAGCTGATCATCCCGTCCTTGCAGGTGAACATGCGCGCAGGCGCCATCCCCACCGACAAGGATGGCCGCCCGATGCTCAAGGTGCCGGTCAACGGTCTGTAAGACACGCGGCTGCGATGGGGGCAGGGCGGGGCACCCCGCCGGCCCGCCACTGGCTGTTTTGCACAAAGGAGGCGCCGCAATGGACGCCAGAACGATTACCGCTGGCCTGTCGGTCAGCCCCCAGATCACCGTGGCCGATCTTCAATCCGTGGCCGATCACGGCTTTCGGGCGATCATCTGCAACCGCCCCGATGGCGAAGGCATGGACCAGCCCAATTTCGAGGAAATCGAAACCGCGGCCCGCGCGCTTGGGCTTGAAACCCGCTATCTGCCGATCACCGCGGGGCTGGTGCGCGATGAAGACGCGACCGCCTTTGGCCGGATGCTGACCGAATTGCCCGGCCCGGTTCTGGCCTATTGCCGCACCGGCACGCGGTCCGCGACGCTCTGGTCGCTGGCGGCGGCGACCGACAAGCCAGTGGCCGATATCCTGGCCGCGACCAAGGCGGCGGGCTATGACATGGGCGGCGTGGTGCGCCGGATCGTGAATGGCGGCAAGACGCCCACCGACCGGGCCGATGCGCAGTATGACGTGGTGATCGTGGGTGCCGGCGCGGCGGGCATTTCTGTTGCCGCCTCGCTCAAGTCGCGCAAGCCGTCGCTCGACATCGCGCTGATCGACCCCGCCGATATCCATTACTACCAACCCGGCTGGACCATGGTCGGCGCGGGCATTTTCGAGGCGCCCAGCACCGCCAAGACCATGGGAAGCCTGATCCCCGCCGGGGTGCATTGGATCAAATCCGCCGTGGCGGGGTTTGAACCGGCCAACAATGCCGTCATCTTGGATGGCTGCCGGGTGGTGAAATACCGCCGCCTGATCGTTTGCCCGGGGCTGAAGCTTGATTGGGCCAAGATCGACGGGTTGGTGGAAACGCTGGGGCAAAACGGCGTCACCTCGAATTACCGCTATGACCTGGCGCCCTACACCTGGGATTTGGTCAAGGGCATGAAACGGGGCCGCGCGGTGTTCACCCAGCCGCCGATGCCGATCAAATGCGCCGGCGCGCCGCAAAAGGCGCTGTACCTGTCGGGCGACCACTGGTTCCGCACCGGGGTTCTCAAGGATATCGACATCCAGTTCATGAATGCGGGCGGCGTGTTGTTCGGCGTCAAGGATTACGTCCCGGCGCTGCAAGGCTACATGAACCGCTACAAGGCCGATCTGAATTTCTTTCACACCCTCGTGGCCGTCGATGGCCCGGCGAAAAAGGCCTGGTTCGAGGTCAAGGAACCGGATCAGTCGCCCCGCACCGTCGAGACGGAGTTCGACATGCTGCATGTCGTGCCGCCCCAGGTCGCGCCCGATTTCATCCGCGTGTCGCCTTTGGCGGATGCGGCGGGCTGGGTCGATGTCGATCAGGCCACGCTGCGCCACAAGACCTATGAAAACATTTGGTCGCTTGGCGACGTGATGAACGCGCCCAATGCCAAGACCGCCGCCGCCGCGCGGATGCAGGCCCCCATCGTGGCGCAGAACGTCACCGATGACATCGAGGGGCGCGCGCCGACCGCGATCTACAATGGCTACGGATCCTGCCCGCTGACGGTGGAACGCGGCAAGATCGTCCTGGCGGAATTCGGCTATGGCGGGGCGCTTCTGCCCAGCTTTCCGCGCTGGTTGATCGATGGCACCAAGCCGACGCGCGCGGCCTGGTTTCTCAAGGAACAGATCCTGCCGCCGTTTTACTGGAAGGCGATGCTGCGCGGCAAGGAATGGATGGTAAAGCCCGAAAAGGTCACCGTCCGCTGATACCCCCCAAGGGGGGCGCCTGCGCGCCCCGCCCAGAATTTTGAAAAGACCGGCCCCATGTTCCAGACCCTTCGCAAATATGTTCCCGTCCTTGACTGGGGCCGCAGCTATGGCCGCGAGGCCCTGCAAAACGACCTGATGGCGGCGGTGATCGTCACCATCATGCTGATCCCGCAATCGCTGGCCTATGCGATGCTGGCGGGCCTGCCGCCCGAGGCAGGGCTTTACGCCTCGATCCTGCCGATCATCCTCTACGCGATATTCGGCACAAGCCGCGCGCTGGCGGTCGGCCCGGTCGCGGTGGTGTCGCTGATGACGGCTGCTGCCGTGGGGCAGGTGGCCGAACTGGGCACGGTCGGCTACGCCGTCGCGGCCCTGACGCTGGCGGCGATGTCGGGGGCGATCTTGTTGGGCATGGGCCTGTTGAAGCTGGGCTTTCTGGCCAATTTCCTCAGCCATCCGGTGATCGCGGGCTTCATCACCGCAAGCGGCATCCTGATCGCGGCCAGCCAGCTCAAGCATATCCTGGGCATTTCGGCGGGCGGGCATACCTTGCCGGAAATCATCGGGTCGCTGGTGGCGCACTTGGGCGATGTGAACCCGATCACGCTGGTCATCGGGGTCAGCGCCACGGGCTTTTTGTTCTGGGTCCGCAAGGGGTTGAAGCGGCTGCTGATCGCCAGGGGGATGCGCCCGAAACTGGCCGAGATCGCGCAAAAGGCCGGGCCGGTCGCCGCCGTCGTGGTGACCACGCTGGCGGTCTGGGCGCTGGGCCTGTCGGACCGGGGCGTGTCGATCGTGGGGGCGGTGCCGCAATCCTTGCCGCCGCTGACTTTGCCGAGCCTGGATTTCGATCTCTTGACCGCGCTCTTCGTACCGGCGCTGTTGATCTCGGTCATCGGCTTTGTCGAAAGCATTTCCGTGGCGCAGACCTTGGCCGCCAAGAAACGCCAGCGCATCGATCCCAACCAGGAACTGATCGGGCTGGGCGCGGCCAACCTCGGCGCGGGCTTCACCGGCGGCTACCCTGTCACGGGCGGGTTCGCGCGGTCGGTGGTGAACTACGACGCGGGCGCCGAAACACCGGCGGCGGGCGCCTATACCGCCGTGGGCCTGGCCATCGCGGCGCTGGCGCTGACGCCGCTGATCTTTTTCCTGCCCACGGCAACGCTGGCCGCCACGATCATCGTCGCGGTCCTGTCGCTGGTGGATTTCTCGATCCTCAAGACAAGCTGGGGCTATTCCAAGGCCGATTTCGCCGCCGTGACCGCGACGATCCTTTTGACCCTCGGCTTCGGGGTGGAAACCGGCGTGTCGGCGGGGGTGATCCTGTCGATCCTGCTGCATCTCTACAAGACGTCCAAGCCGCATGTGGCCGAGGTGGGGCTGGTGCCAGGCACCCAGCATTTCCGCAACATCCACCGCCATGACGTGGAAACCGACTCGGCGATCCTGACCATCCGCATCGACGAAAGCCTGTATTTCCCCAATGCCCGCTTTCTGGAGGATTACGTGCTGGACCGCGTCGGCAGCGCCAGCCCGATCCGGCATGTGGTGCTGATGTGTTCGGCCGTGAACGTGATCGATTTTTCCGCGCTGGAGGCGCTTGAGGCGCTGAACCACCGCCTGCGCGACATGGGGATCACCCTGCACCTGTCCGAGGTGAAGGGGCCGGTCACCGACCGGTTGAAAAGGACCCATTTCCTCGACGATCTGTCGGGCAAGGTGTTCTTGTCGCAATATGATGCCTGGTTGGCGCTGCATCAGGCGCCGCCACCCGTCAAGGTTGCGGAATGATCATTCCACCAGGCTGAGCGCCGCTTGCGGGCCTCGCGCCATCGACCGACCTGCCGGGTCAAAGAAATGCACCGCTTCCGCATCGCCGGTGATCTGCAGGGTTTGCGTGGGCTTGAGCCTGCTGGCATGGCCATCGCGCAAGATCAGCCGGTCGTCGCCGATCGCCAGGTGGACCAGCGTTTCGGCCCCCAGGGCTTCGACCAGCTTGACCTCGGCCGCGATCCCGTCGCGCCCGATCCGGATCTGTTCGGGGCGCAGGCCCACCGCGCCCGCGCCCTGCGGTGCGCGCCCCGCAAGGGCGGCAATCGCCTGGCCCGCAGGTGTCGCGATGTCGAAGACATTCATCGGCGGCGCGCCGATGAATTCCGCGACAAAGCGGCTGGCGGGGTTTTCATACAGGTCCATCGGCGTGCCGATCTGTTCGATCTTGCCGTCGGACATGATGACGATCCGGTCCGCCAGGCTCATCGCTTCGACCTGGTCATGGGTGACGAAGACAAAGGTCGCGCCAAGGCGGCGGTGCAGGTCTTTCAGTTCGGCACGCAGTTGCGTGCGCAGCTTGGCATCGAGGTTCGACAATGGTTCGTCGAACAGGAACACGGCAGGTTCGCGCACGATGGCGCGCCCCATGGCGACCCGCTGGCGCTGGCCCCCCGACAAGGCGCGCGGTTTGCGATCGAGATAGGGTTCGATCTGCAAGATCGCCGCCGCCGCCGCGATCCGGCGGTCGATTTCAGGGCGCGGCGTGCCCTTGTTCTTCAGCCCGTATTCCATGTTCTTGCGCACGGACATGTGGGGGTAGAGCGCGTAGTTCTGGAACACCATGGCAATGTCGCGTTCCGCCGGTTCCAGCGTGTTGACCACGCGGCCGTCGATTTCCACCTCGCCCTCGGTGATGGTTTCCAGCCCCGCGATCATCCGCAGGATTGTGGATTTGCCACAGCCCGACGGGCCGACCAGCACGATGAATTCGCCATCGGCCACCTCGACCGATGCGCCGGTCACGGCGCTGACGCCGCCTGCATAGGTCTTGCCCACGTTTTTCAGTTTCAGCTCGGCCATGGTTATTTCTCGCTGTCCACGAGGCCCTTCACAAAGAGCCGCTGCATGAAGATGACAACCGCCACCGGCGGCACCATGGCCAGCACGGTCACCGCCATGATGTAGTTCCACAGGGGTTCGCTATCGACCACGTCCGACATCCGCTTGATGCCCGCGACGATGGTTTGATAGCTGTCATCGGTCGTCACGAGGATCGGCCAGAGGTATTGGTTCCAGCCGTAGATGAACAAGATCACGAACAGCGCCGCGATATTGGTCTGCGACATCGGCAACAGGATGTCGCGGAAGAATTTCATCGGCCCCGCCCCGTCGATCCGCGCCGCTTCCATCAATTCGTCGGGCATGGTCAGGAACACCTGCCGGAACAGGAAGGTCGCAGTGGCCGACGCCATCAGCGGGACGGTCAGGCCGGCATAGCTGTTCAACAGGTTGAGGTTCGCGATCACCTCGAAGGTGGGAACGATCCGTACCTCTACCGGCAACATCAGCGTGATGAAGATCATCCAGAAGGCCAGCACCCGGAACGGAAAGCGGAAATAGACGATGGCAAAGGCCGACAGGATCGAGATCACGATTTTGCCAAAGGCGATGGCCAGCGCCATGATCATCGAATTGGCCAGCATGACGCCGATCGGCACCGACATCTGCGAGGCGACACCGCCCGCGAAAACGCCCGCGTAGCTGTCGAGCGTATTGGCCCCCGGCAAAAGCGGGATCGTGCCGGTGACAAAGGCACCCGGCTCATGCGTCGAGGCAATGATCGCCACATAGACCGGAAAGGCCACGAGCAGCACGCCCAGGATCAGGACGGCATGGGCCAGGTAATCGAGCCAGCGTTGATTTTCGACCATGGTCCCGGCCCCCTCAGTAGGTCACGCGCCGTTCCACAAAGCGGAACTGGATGAAGGTCAAGACCACGACAAGCCCCATCAGGATCACCGACTGCGCCGAGGATGATCCGAAATTCAGCCCGACATAGCCATCCTGGAACACCTTGTAGACCAGGATGTTGGTGGCCTGCGCCGGGCCGCCCTCGGTGGTGGCGTCGATCACCGCGAAGGTTTCGAACAGGGTATAGACCACGTTGACCACCAACAGGAAAAACGTGGTGGGCGACAACAGCGGCAAGGTGATGGTCCAGAACCGTTTGAACGGGCCCGCGCCGTCGATGGCGGCGGCTTCGCGCAAGGATGTTGGAATGGATTGCAGGCCCGCCACGAAGAACAGGAAATTATAGCTGATCTGTTTCCAGGCCGAGGCGATGACCACGAGCGTCATGGCGTCGTCGGGGTCGAGCGAATGGTTCCAGTCGTAGCCGAACAGGTTTTCCAGCACATAGGGCATGATGCCGATGGTCGGGTTGAAGATGAACCACCACAAGATGCCGGCCACGGCGGGGGCGACCGCATAGGGCCAGACCAACAGCGTGGTATAGCCCCGCGCGCTGCGGATCATCCGGTCGACGGCCAGTGCCAGCACCAGCGACAGGCCCAAGGCCAGGACCACCGTCGCCACCGAGAACACGAGCGTCACCTTGACCGAGTCGAGGTATTCGGCATTGTCCAGAAGCCGCGTGTAATTGCGCAACCCCACGAAGGTGGAGGACATGCCAAAAGCGTCTTCGCGCAGGAACGACATGTAGACCGCCTGGCCTGCTGGCCAGAGGAAAAAGATGCCCGTGATGATCAGCTGCGGCGCAAGCAACAGGTAGGGAAGACCCTTGTTGCCGAAAATCGTGCGTTTGGTCTGCATCATGCCCCCGCGATGGAAAGGCCCGCGCCGCAAAACCTGCGGCGCGGGCCAATGGTCAGGTGATCGCGATCAGCCGTTGGCGTCTTCGAAATCGCGGATCAGCGTGTTGCCGCGTTCCACGACCGCATCCAGCGCGCCCTGAGCATCGACTTCGCCGGCCAGCAGGCGCTGGAATTCTTCGTCGATGATGGTGCGGATCTGCACGTAGTTGCCAAACCGCAGGCCGCGCGAATTCTCGGTCGGCGGGTTCAGGTTCATCTGGTTGATGGACACGTCGGCGCCGGGGTTGGCGGCGTAATAGCCCTGGGCTTCGCTCAGCTCATAGGCTGCCTGGGTGATCGGCAGGTAGCCGGTATCCTGGTGCCACTGCGCCTGCACCTCGGGCGAGGAAAGGAAGTTGAAGAACGCGGCAACGCCGGCCTCTTCTTCCGCGGTGCCACCGGCCAGAACCCACAGGGTCGCGCCGCCGATGATCGAGTTTTGCGGTGCGCCCGCCACGTCTTCGTAATAGGGCAGCATGCCGAAGCCGACTTCGAAATCGGGGGTGTTGTTCAACACGCCCGCGCGCGATGCCGACGAATTCATGTACATGGCACACTGCTGGGCATAGAAGGCCGGGGGGGCATCTGCGCCGCCGCCGGGGCCACCATACTGGAACACGCCTTCTTCCTGCCAGGCGGCCAGGTTGTCCCAATGACGCACCGTCACGGGGCCGTTGACGGTCAGTTCGGTTTCCAGCCCGCCAAAGCCGTTTTGCAACGTGCCGATCTGCTGGTTGTGCCAGGCCGAGAAGTTTTCAAGCTGTGCCCAGCTGACCCAACCGGTGGTGAAACCGCAGTCTGCCGCGCCCGAAGACATGATCTGGCGCGAGAATGCCTCGACCTCGGCCCAGGTGCGCGGCGCCTGCTCGGGGTCAAGACCGGCGGCCTCGAACACGTTTTTGTTGTAGTACAGGATCGGCGTGGAGGAGTTGAAGGGCATCGACAGCATGTTGCCCTGCGGGTCGGCGTAATAGCCGACGACAGCCGGCAGGAAGGCCGACGGGTCGAAGGGGGTGCCGGTCTGCTCCATCAGCTGGTGCACGGGAACGATGGCGCCCTGTGCGGCCATCATGGTGCCGGTGCCAACCTCGAAGACCTGCACGATATTGGGCTGTTCGCCCGCGCGGAAGGCCGCGATCGCGCCGGTCATCGTTTCGGTGTAGCTGCCGCGGTAGGACGGCACGACGACATAGTCGCTTTGCGACGCGTTGAAGGCGGTCGCCAGCGCTTCGGTCTTTTCGCCAAGCTCGCCACCCATGGCGTGCCACCAATCGATCTGCGTCTGGGCCGAGGCTTGCGCGCTCAGGGCAAGGACGCTTGCGGCGGTTGCCGCAGCGATTTTGCTGAATTTCATCGATGTCTCCTCAGGCCGGGGTCCGGCGCTTCATGTCGATCTGAAAACGAGGGACACCATGCGGTGTTTCCCCCTGCACGGCGCTTAACGCTCTTTTATGACAGGCATGTTACGCCGCGATGTCGGCGAGGCAACAGTTATTGTCCCGCGCCGGGATCGCAATCGGTTGTGGGGGCAAGGTGACGCCGTCCCATGGCTTGTGGTGCCGGCCAAACCGTCAGGCGGCCAGCTCGATCCAGACCGGCACATGGTCGGATGGTTTGTCGCGCCCGCGTACGGCGGCGTCTATGCCTGCGTCCTGCAACAGATCGGCGGCCTGCGGGCTGAGCAGCAGGTGATCGATGCGGATGCCGTTGTTCTTTTCCCAGGCGCCCGCCTGGTAATCCCAAAAGCTGTAGATCCCCGGCGCGGCGTTGCGCGTCCGGATCGCTTCGGTAAAGCCAAGGTTGACGATCCGGCGAAAGGCGGCGCGGCTTTGCGGCAGGGCCAGCGCATCCGCGGCCCAGGCCTCGGGGCGGGCGGCGTCTTCGTCCTGGGGGATGATGTTGTAATCGCCCGCCACCACCAGCGGCTGTTCCTGCGCCAAAAGGCTGCGGGCATGGGTTTCAAGCCGCGCCATCCAGGCCAGTTTGTAATCGTATTTCGGCCCCGGCACCGGGTTGCCATTGGGCAGGTACAGGCAACAGACCCGCACCGCCGCACCGGCGCCCATCACCGTTGCCTCGATCCAGCGGGCCTGTTCGTCGCTGTCGTCGCCGGGCAGGCCACGGGTCACGTCCTCCAGCGGCAGGCGCGACAGGATTGCAACGCCGTTGAAGCCCTTTTGACCGTGGGTTTCAACGATATAGCCCATGTCTTCGAAATGCGCGCGGGGAAAGCCTTCGTCGACCGACTTGATTTCCTGCAACAGGGCGACATCGGGCTTGAATTCGCCCAACCAGTCGCTCAGCGCCTCGATCCGCGCCTTGATGCCGTTGATGTTGAATGTCGCGATCCGCATGGCCTGCCCCCGTTTTCCCTTTAGTCCCACAAGGGATGGCCAGACCGCAAGACCAAGCCGCCTACATCGAAAACGACGTGCCGCAGCCGCAGGATGACGAGGCGTTGGGGTTTTCGATGGTAAAGCGCGCGCCGATCAGTTCCTCGCTGAAATCGATCACCGCATCGGCAAGAAACGGCAGCGACACGGCATCGACCACGACCTTTTGGCCGTCTTGTTCCAGCACAAGGTCATCGCCCGCCGGGTCATCGAGCTTGATCTCGTATTGAAACCCGGAACAGCCGCCGCCCTCGACCGCGACGCGCAGCGCCTTGGCTTCGCCCGACGCCTCGTTGATCTCGGCCAGGCGGGCAAAGGCGCGCGGCGTGACTTTGGGGGGCAGGGTCAGGGTCAGGGTCATGGCGGCAATCCTTCCGGCGCTGTCGCAATTCATCTTCACACCATATATGCATGCGGCAGATGCCGACAAGACACGGAACCAACCGATGCCCGCCCCCTTTGCCTGTGATCCAAGCCAGACCCGTGGCCGCCTGTTGCCAGAGGTGGAAAGCACCTTTCGGTCGCCGTTTCAGCGCGACCGCGACCGGATCATCCATGCCTCGGCCTTTCGGCGGCTGAAACACAAGACGCAGGTCTTCGTCGAACACGAGGGCGATTATTTCCGCACCCGCCTGACCCATTCCATCGAGGTGGCGCAGGTGGCGCGCACCATCGCCCGCGCGCTCGGCCTTGATGAAGACCTGACAGAAGCGGTGGCGCTGGCCCATGATCTCGGCCATCCGCCCTTTGGTCATACCGGCGAAGATGCGTTGCAGGCGCTGATGGCGCCGCATGGCGGGTTCGACCACAACGCGCAGGCGATCCGCATCGTCACCCATCTGGAACGCCACTACGCCGAATTCGACGGTCTGAACCTGACATGGGACACGCTGGAAGGCATCGCCAAGCATAATGGCCCCGTCACGCCCATTCCGGGCGATGGTCCTGTCACGCCCGTTCCGGGCGATGGCCCTGTCGCCGCGCCGATCCCCTGGGCCTTGGCCGATTATTGCGCGCGTCACGATCTGGAACTGTCCACCCATGCCAGCGCCGAGGCGCAGGTGGCCGCCATTGCCGATGACATCGCCTATAATCACCACGACCTGCATGACGGGCTGCGGGCGGAACTGTTTTCGACCGATGAACTGGCCGTGCTGCCCATCCTTGACGCTTGTTTCGCAGAGGTCGACGCGCTGTACCCCGATCTGAACTACTATCGTCGTCGCCACGAGGCGCTGCGCCGGTTCTTCGGCGTGCTGGTCGAGGACGTGATCGCCTATGCCCGCGCCGAAATCGCCCTGCTCGATCCGCAAAGCCCGGGCGATGTGCGCGGCGCGGGCCGCCCGATCATCCGGTTTTCGCAGGGCCTGTTCGACGATCTCAAGGTGATCCGCGCCTTCCTGTTCCAGCGCATGTACCGCGCGCCATCGGTCGTGGTCATGCGCCGCGAGGTGACGGCGGTGGTGCAGGATCTGTTCCCCCATTTCATGGACAACCCGCAGGAATTGCCAAAGCAATGGCGCAAGGACGTGGAAGACGTGACCGGGCAAACGGAACTGGCGCGGCTGGTGTCCGACTATATTTCCGGCATGACCGACCGCTTTGCGCTGCAGACCCACGCCCGCATCTTTGACACCAACCCGGTGCGGCGCGGCGTCTGACGCCTGCGCCACAGCCGCAGATTGACCTTGGCCCTGACCATGGTACGAGACCCTGACCATGGTACGAGACGTGGTACCGTTCCCGAGGAAGACCGATGACCCTGTTTGCCGATATTCACGCCGCTGTTCTGACCGCTCTTGATGCCATGGAAGCCGAGGGTGCGCTGCCCGCAGGGCTTGACCGTGCCAATGTCGCGGTGGAACCGCCGCGCGATGCCGCCCATGGCGACATGGCGACCAATGCCGCGATGGTGTTGGCCAAGCCCGCCGGGCTCAAGCCGCGCGACATCGCCGGGGGTCTGGCCGCCAAACTGTCCGCCGATCCGCGCATCATCGCCGCCGATGTGGCCGGCCCCGGTTTCCTGAACCTGCGCCTGTCGGCGGATGCCTGGCGCGGCGTGGTGGCCGCGATCCTGGCCGCGCCCGACACCTATGGCCGGTCGAACATGGGGCAGGGGCGGCGGGTGAATGTCGAATACGTGTCCGCCAACCCCACCGGGCCGTTGCATGTCGGCCACACACGTGGCGCGGTTTTTGGCGATGCGCTGGCCAGTCTCCTGGCCTTTACCGGCCACGAGGTGACGCGCGAATACTACATCAACGACGGCGGCGCGCAGGTCGATGTCCTGGCCCGCTCGGTCTACCTGCGCTACCTGGAGGCGCATGGCCAGACCGTCGCCTTTGAAGATGGCACATACCCCGGCGATTACCTGATCGAGGTGGGCGAGGCGCTCGCCGCCGAGGTGGGCGAGGCCTATATCGGCCAGTCCGAGGAAACATGGCTGGCCGAAATCCGCGATTTCGCCACCGACCGGATGATGGACCTGATCCGGCAGGATCTGGCCGCGCTAGGCGTGGCGATGGATGTGTTCTATTCCGAGAAATCGCTTTATGGCACCGGCCGGATCGAGGCGGCACTGGCCGATCTTCGCGGCAAGGGCCTGATCTACGAAGGCGTGCTGGAACCGCCCAAGGGCAAGACGCTGGAAGATTGGGAACCGCGCAGCCAGACCTTGTTCAAATCCACCGATTTCGGCGATGACGTGGATCGCCCGGTGATGAAATCGGACGGGGCATGGACCTATTTCGCGCCCGACATCGCCTATCATTTCGACAAGATTTCAAGGGGTTTTGACGAGCTGATCGATATTTTCGGCGCCGATCACGGCGGCTATGTCAAGCGCATGAAGGCCGCCGTGGCAGCCCTGTCGGATGGCCGGGTGCCGCTCGATATCAAGCTGACGCAGCTGGTCAAGCTCAAGCGCGGCGACGAGGAACTGAAGATGTCCAAGCGCGCGGGCACCTTTGTCACGCTGCGCGACGTGGTGGACATGGTCGGCGCCGATGTCACGCGCTTCGTGATGCTGACCCGCAAGAATGACGCGCCGCTGGATTTCGACGTGGAAAAGGTGCGCGAACAATCCAAGGACAACCCGGTCTTTTACGTGCAATACGCCCATGCCCGGATCCAGTCCGTTCTGCGCCGCGCCGCAGAGGCGGGGGTGGTGCCCGGCGGGGTGCAAGACCTGGGCGTCATCGGCGATCCGGCGGAACTGACGCTGGTGGCCAAGCTGGCGGAATGGCCGCGCCTGGTGGAAAGTGCCGCGCTGACGCATGAACCGCACCGGGTGGCGTTCTACCTGTACGATCTGTCGTCCGATTTCCACGCGCTGTGGAACAAGGGCAACGCCGATCCCGCCCTGCGCTTCTGGCAGGAAGACGATCCTGCCACCAGCCGGGGAAAAATGGCGCTGATCCAGACCGTGGCGATTGTCATTTCCAACGGTCTTGGTATTCTTGGCGTCACACCGGCCGACAAGATGTGAGGCGCCAGACCTCCCGGCGGTCGAAAAAGGCAGGCAATCGCCCCGGCACCCTTTGGGCGCTGATCAAACGGGGCACACGGGCAGGAATGGCAGAGCATGGCAGATTTCGAGCCGTTCGAGATGCAGCGCGCGCGCGGCGCTGACGGCGTGCGACCGCGCAACATCGGCACATTGGTGAATTGGGCGGGCGCAGTCCTGTCCGTAGGCCTGATCGTCGGCATGGCGGTCTGGGCGGTGAAACTGACGCTGCGCGACGTGTCGGGCGTGCCGGTCATCCGCGCGCTGGAAGGCCCGATGCGCATCGCCCCCGCCGATCCGGGCGGGGTGCAGGCCGAACATCAGGGGCTGGCGGTCAACCGCATCGCCGAGGGGGGCGAGGCGGGGCCGGTGCCCGACAGCCTTGTCTTGGCGCCCCCCCCCGTCGATCTGACGGCGGTTTCGTTCTCCACGGCCTCGCCCTCGGTTTCGCCCACGGCCTCTGCGCCCGTCCTGGCCGTGGCGCCGATGGCGGGGGCGACCGACGCCGCGCCGGTGCAAGGGGGGGGCGATCCCGCCGCGCCCAGTTCCGCCCTGGTCAATGCCGAAACGCAGGCGCTGATCGAACGCCTGCTGGAACGGGCCGATCCGTTGACCGTGCCCGCGACCGGCACAGCGCAAACCGCGCAGACCCCCCCCGAGCCCGCCCCCGAGGCGGCGCAGGCACCCGCAGCGGTGCAGGTCATCCCGGCCTCTGTTCCGGGCATCGCGCGATCGCTGCGCCCGTCCTTACGCCCGATCACCATCGCGGCCAGCGCGGCGGCCCGCCCCGACATGGCGCGCGAAGCCCAGGATATCGACCCCACGACCCTCGCCGAGGGCACGCGCCTGGTGCAGCTCGGGGCTTTTGACACCGCCGATATCGCGCGCGCCGAATGGGATCGGTTGACTGGCCGCTTTCCAGATTATTTCGCCGGGCGCGCCCGCGTGATCCAGCAGGCCAGCTCGGGCGGATCGGCCTTCTACCGGCTGCGCGCGCATGGCTTCGACGATCTTGCCGCCTCGCGCCGGTTCTGTTCCGCGCTGATGGCGCAGGGCGCGCCCTGCATCCCCGTGACGGTTCGGTAGCGGCCGATGGCGGGGTGTTCCGCGACCATTCTTGGCTGTGAAGGCCCGCGCCTGTCCCCCGACGAGGCGCGGTTTTTTTCGGCGGCCCAGCCCTGGGGCTTCATCCTGTTTGCCCGCAACATCGAAGACCCCGTGCAGCTTTTGGCGCTGACCTCTGATCTGCGGGCGGCGGTCGGGCGCAATGCGCCGATCCTGATCGACCAGGAAGGCGGGCGGGTGCAGCGCATGCGCCCACCGCATTGGCGGCAGTGGCGGCCCGCCCTGGACCAGATGGCGCAGGCCGGCCCCCTGCGTGCGGCGCGTGCCATGAACCTGCGCGCGCGGCTGATCGCGCATGAATTGCGCAGCGTGGGCATCGACGTGAACTGCATGCCGCTGGCCGATGTGGCGCGCGATACCACCCACCCGATCCTGAAGAACCGCCTCTATGGCACGGAACCCGAGACCGTCATCAGTGCTGGCCGGGCCGTGGCCGAGGGCCTTTTGGCAGGGGGCGTCTTGCCGGTGCTGAAACATCTGCCGGGCTATGGCCTTGGCGATGTCGACAGCCACCTGACCCTGCCGCGCGTCAGCGCGCCGCTCGATGAATTGAAGCGCGTCGATTTCGCCGCCTTCCGCCCGCTGGTGCACCTGCCTTTGGGTATGACCGCCCATATCGTCTACGACGCCTTGGGCGATGATCTTCCCGCCACGTTGTCGCCCGACATGATCGGGTTGATCCGCGATGACATCGGGTTCCAGGGCGCCTTGATGACCGATGACCTGTCGATGGGCGCCTTGCCCGGCCCCTTGGGCGACCGGGCAGAGCGGGCGCGGGCGGCAGGCTGTGACCTGGTCCTGCATTGCAACGGCGGGCGGGCGGACATGGATCTTGTCGTGGCCCGGTCCGGCATGCTGGATGGGGCAGCGCTGATCCGGACCCAGGCGGCGCTGGCGGCACGCCGGCATCCCGACCCGCTTGACATCGAGGCCGCCGAGGCCGACCTTGCCGATCTGCTGGACGGAGAGGTTTATGGCTGACAGGCCCATCGCCGCCAATGACCCGGAGCCGGATTGGGACAGCGTCGCCTCGCGCCGCGCGGCAGAGGCGCTGATCATCGATGTTGACGGGTTCGAAGGCCCGCTGGACCTGTTGTTGACCCTGTCGCGGACCCAAAAGGTCGATCTTCGCCGGGTGTCGATCCTGCAACTGACCGAACAATACCTGGCCTTCATCGACCAGGCGCGCAGCCTGCGGATCGAACTGGCGGCCGATTACCTGGTCATGGCGGCCTGGCTGGCCTTTCTGAAATCGCGCCTGCTGTTGCCGCCCGACCCGTCCGAGGCGGGGCCATCGGGCGAAGAAATGGCCGCCCATCTCGCGTTTCAGCTGGAACGGCTGGCGGCGATGCGCGATTGCGCGGCCAAGCTGATGGCGCGCGACCGGCTGTTTCAGGACCGGTTCCCGCGCGCCGCCGCCGAGCAGATGACCACGGCCAAGCGCATCACCTATACCGCCGGTTTGCTGGACCTGATGCAGGCCTATGCCCGGATCCGCACCCGCGATGATTTTCGCCCCTTCGTGCTGGATCGCGACAGTATCCTGACGATGGAACAGGCGCTGGACCGGATGCGCGGGCTGATCGGTTTCGCCGGCGACTGGACCGATTTGATGAGCTACCTGCCCGATGGCTGGCAGATCGACCCCAAGCGCCGCCGGTCGGCCACCGCCGCCCATTTCGCCGCCGTGCTGGAACTGGCCAAGGCGGGGCGCGTGCAGATCCGCCAGAGTGAAACCTTTGCCCCGATCGAACTGCGCCACAGAGAGGACGAGCGATGAGCGATGCGCCCGACCCGCACGGCGACAGCCTGTTTCGCGCGCCGCCCCTGGCCGAACAGGAACGCATGGTCGAGGCGATGCTCTTTGCCAGTGCCGACCCGTTGAGCCTGGCCGAGATGGAGGCGCGGATGCCCCACGGGTCCGACGCGGCCGAGGCGGTGCAGCTCTGCGCCGCCGCTACGAGGGGCGGGGGGTGCAGGTCGCGCGCGTGGGCGATGCTTGGGCGATCCGCACCGCGCTCGACCTCGGCTTCCTCATGGCGCGTGAAACGGTGGAAACGCGCAAGCTGTCGCGCGCCGCGATCGAGACCCTGGCGATCATCGCCTATCATCAGCCGGTGACGCGCGCGGAAATCGAGGAAATTCGCGGCGTGTCCGTGTCGCGCGGCACGGTGGATCAGTTGATCGAGCTGGAATGGGTCCGCTTTGGCCGTCGCCGCATGACGCCGGGCCGCCCGGTGACCTATGTTGTGACGCAAGGGTTTCTGGATCATTTTGGGCTGGAAAGCGCCCGCGATCTGCCGGGATTGAAGGAATTGCGCGAAGCGGGCCTGTTGGAAAGCCGCCCGCCCGATGGGGCCGAGGGCGATCTGCCGCGCGATGACGCGATGGGCGACATGTTCGAAGACGACCCCGACGCGGCCCTGCCCGACGATGGGTTCATCGACGAGGATTGAGGGCGTTCTGCCCCCAATTTGCCATATTTTTCCCCTAGGCGTTTGCCATCGGAACAGATGTGCCCGCGGGCTGCGGGCCGCTTGAGCAAGTGGGCAGCTATGAACAGGATCTTGACCATGATCCTCCGCCAGGTGATGGGGCGGCTGGTGAACCGTGGCATTGACGCGAGTGTTGGGCGCATGACCCGCGGGGCGGGGCGCGAGGCGACACCCGAGCAGCAGACACAGGCGCGCCAGACGGCGGGCCGGGTGAAACAGGCGCTGCAACTCGCCCGCAGCATCGGGCGGTTCTAAAAAAGTCCGCCGCATCGGGCGGTTCTAGAAAAGGCCCGCCGGATCGGTCGGTTCCAAAGCAGCCGGTTCATGTCCCCAAACAGAAACGGGCGCCCGAAGGCGCCCGTTTCCGTATCGCTAACCGCTGAAATCAGCAGCTGTAATACATCTTGTATTCGACCGGGTGCGGGGTGTGTTCGAAGGCATAGACCTCGCCCCACTTGAGCGCGATGTAGCTTTCGATCTGGCCCTTGGTGAACACGTCGCCCTTCAGCAGGAAGTCGTGATCCTTTTCCAGCGTCTCCAGCGCTTCGCGCAAGCTTGCGCAAACGGTGGGGATGCCAGCAAGCTCTTCGGGCGGCAGATCGTAAAGATCCTTGTCCGACGGATCGCCGGGGTGGATCTTGTTCTGGATCCCGTCCAGGCCCGCCATCAGCAGGGCGGCAAAGGCCAGGTAGGGGTTGGCCGAGGGATCGGGGAAGCGGGCCTCGACGCGCTTTGCCTTGGGGCTTTCCGTCCACGGAATACGGATGCAGCCGGACCGGTTGCGAGCGGAATAGGCGCGCAGAACCGGGGCTTCAAAGCCGGGGATCAGGCGCTTGTAGCTGTTGGTCGAGGGGTTGGTGAAGGCGTTCAGCGACTTGGCATGCTTCAGCAGGCCACCGATGAAATACAGCGCCTCGTCCGAGAGATCGGCGTATTTGTCGCCTGCGAAGAGCGGCTTGCCGTCCTTCCAGATCGACATGTTCACATGCATCCCGGTTCCGTTGTCGCCGGCCATCGGCTTGGGCATGAAGGTTGCCGACTTGCCATAGGCATGCGCCACGTTGTGGATGACATACTTGTATTTCTGAAGCTCGTCGGCCTGCTTGGTCAGGCTGTCGAAGATCAGGCCAAGTTCATGCTGGTTCGACGCGACCTCGTGGTGGTGCTTGTCGACCTTCATGCCCATCCGCTTCATCGTGGACAGCATTTCCGACCGCAGATCCTGCGCCGGGTCGATCGGGTTCACCGGGAAATAGCCGCCCTTGATGCCGGGACGGTGGCCGGAGTTGCCCATTTCATATTCGGTGTCGGTGTTCCATGCGCCGTCGACCGCGTCGACCTCGAAGGACACCTTGTTCATGCTGACGGCATAGCGCACGTCGTCGAACACGAAGAATTCCGCCTCGGGGCCCATGTAGGCCACATCGCCGATGCCGGTCGATTTCAGATAGGCTTCTGCCTTTTGGGCGGTGCCGCGCGGGTCGCGATCATAGGCTTCGCCGGTGTCGGGTTCCACCACGGTGCAATGCACGCAGATGGTCTTTTCGGCATAGAACGGATCGAGATAGGCGCTTGCCGGGTCGAGCATCAGTTTCATGTCGGATGCTTCGATGCCCTTCCAGCCCGAGATCGACGAGCCGTCGAACATGAAGCCTTCGTCGAGGAAATCTTCATCGACTAGATCGGCAACGATCGTGACGTGCTGCAGCTTGCCACGCGGATCGGTAAAGCGGATGTCAACGTATTCCGCCCCCTCATCCTTGATCATGTTCAGGAATGTTTCTTTGCTCATCGTGACCTTCCCTTGACGTAAGTGTCTTCGTGTCCTGCCCGTGCCGGTCTGGCGGGGCGTTTTAAATTCAGCGCGCCGTTACAGCGCGTCGTCGCCCGATTCCCCGGTGCGGATGCGGATCGCGCGGGAGACGTCAGAGACGAAAATCTTGCCATCCCCGATCTTGTCGGTCTTGGCGGCATCGATGATCGCCTCGATGGCGGCATCTGCCATGTCATCGGACAGCACCACCTCGATCTTCACCTTGGGCAGGAAATCCACCACGTATTCGGCGCCGCGGTACAGTTCCGTATGGCCCTTTTGGCGGCCGAAACCTTTGACTTCGGTGACGCTGAGGCCCTGGATCCCGATTTCCTGCAGGGCTTCCTTCACCTCGTCGAGCTTGAAGGGTTTGATGATCGCCTCGATTTTTTTCATCGGTCTCGCAGCCTCCTCGACAGTGCGCGATCCCTGACACCACTTTGCGCGGCGAGCGTCCATGCGGTAGCCTGAAGCATGTCGGTCGCCGTGCTGGATTCCGCAGCATAAGATCAAAAAATGAGCGGTATGGCTAAAAAATGAGCAATTTGAAAACATCTGCCCAGCCCGCGACCGGTGGCCCGCTGCTGACCGCCGCGCAGATGCGCGCGGCAGAGGCGGCGCTGATCGAAACCGGCCGCGCGACGGGCCATGACCTGATGGAACGCGCGGCGCGCGGCGTCGTGGCGGCGATCTGCGACACCTGGCCAGACCTCGCCCATGCCCCGCATCGGGCGGTGGTTTTATGCGGGCCGGGCAACAATGGCGGCGACGGCTACGCGGTGGCGCGGTTGCTGGCTGATCGGGGCTGGTCGGTCGCGGTTCATGCGCTGGGGGATGGGGCGCGGCTGCCGCCTGATGCGGCCGCGCAGCGCGCGCTTTGGGCGGCGCAAGGGCCGGTCGCCCCGTTGGATGTGGCGACGGCATCGGCGGTGGCGGGGGCCGACCTGGTCGTCGACGCCATCTTTGGCACCGGGTTGTCGCGCGGCTTTGCCCTGCCGCCGGGTCTTGCGGCGGCGCTGTCGGCGGCGCGCGCGCCGCGCGTGGTCGCGGTTGATATCCCCTCTGGCCTTGATGCCGACAGCGGTCGGATGCTGGCCGTGCCGGGCGGGCAGGGCGCGCCGATCCGGGCTGATCTGACGGTGACCTTTCACGCCCCCAAGCTGGGGCATGTATTGGCCGAGGGGCCGGGCATGTGCGGCCATCTGGTCGTGGTCGACATCGGGCTGGGGGTAGGGCCCGATGACCCCAAGCTTGCGCGACAGATCGACCTGCGCGCAGACGCCCGGGCGCGCGCCGCGCTGGCCAAGGGCGGGGGCGGTCACAAGTATCGCCACGGTCACGCGCTGGTTCTATCCGGGCCGATGGGCCGGTCGGGGGCGGCGCGGCTGGCGGCGCGCGGCGCGCTGCGGGTCGGGGCCGGGGTGGTGACGGTCGCGGCGCCCGACTCTGCCATGCTGGAAAACGCCTGCCAATTGACCGCGATCATGCTGCGCCGTTGTGACGGGGCGGCGGATCTTGCGGCGCTTTTGGCCGATCACCGGATCAACGCCGCCTGTCTGGGGCCGGGCATGGGGTTGGGGCAGGGCGCGGTGGCGTTGGTCGGCGTGGCTCTGGCGCAGGCGCGGCCCCTTGGCCTGGTGCTGGATGCCGATGCGCTGAGCGGTTTTGCCGGTGACCCGGCGGCGCTTTTCGCCATGACCCGCGCGGCGGGCGCGGTGGTTCTGACACCGCATGACGGCGAGTTTGCGCGGCTTTTCCCCGATCTGGCCGAGCGGCTGGCGGCCCCGGCCCCCACCGGCCCGGCCTTTTCCCGGCTGGATGCGGTGCGCGCAGCGGCGGCGCGGGCGGGCTGTGTCGTGCTGTTGAAGGGGCCGGATACCGTGATTGCCGCCCCCGATGGCCGCGCGGCGGTGCATGTCGCGGCCTATGGGCGCGCCGCACCCTGGCTTGCGACGGCAGGGGCGGGCGATGTGCTGGCGGGCCTGATCACCGGGCTTTTGGCGCGCGGCTTTGCGGCGCTGGAGGCGGCAAAGGCCGCCGCATGGCTGCATGTCGAGGCGGCACGGCAGTTCGGCCCCGGCCTGACCGCCGAGGATCTGACCGAAAGCCTGCCGCGCGTGCTGCGCGACCTTGCCCCCTAGGCGGCCGCGCGCCTGCGTTCAGGCGGGGACCGCCAGCCGGTCGGCCGAGGCCAGTTCCAGCCCATCGGCATAAAACACCTCGGGCCGGCCAAAGCGCAGGGCGAAACAGGTCAAGTCCTGCGCCAGTTCCGACAATTTGACGTAGTCGCCATCGACCAGCTGCGCAGCAGGCACACAGGCCTGTGCCTGCCCGTAAAGCGCCTTGGCCCGCCAATCGCGGATCAGGATCAGCTGCGCGGCAGGTACCCAAAGGTCGCGTTCGGGGCGGCCGCCAAGGGCATTGCGCTGTATCTCGACGATCAAGCTGCCCTTGGGCAACAGGATGGTGTCCAGCCCGGTCAGCGCGCGTGCGCCATGGCGGGTGATGATCTTGTCGCCGGGGTAAAGATGCTCGACCGGCAGCGCGCCATCGAGGGTCAGCACGCCGGTGCAGGGTGCGATGGCGATGGGCGTGGATGCGCCCATGTCATCCACCCGCAGCCCGGCTGCGGTGGGGGTCGTATGAATCATGTCGAAACCTGCTCGGTCTTGGACGCTTTGCGCGCCCTTTTGTTTGTGACGCGACCGTAGCGCGGCCCGCGCGACCTGCACAGGAAAAATGCGCCACAGGGCCGCAATCGGGCCGAACTGTTGCGCGAAAGCGTACAGTGGCACCGCATCGGTGCAGCGCGCGCGGTTTTTTCCATCTCGCGCTTGGCGTTTCCGTCTGCTAGATCCCGTCGCGTTGCGGGTGTGGCGGAACTGGTAGACGCACCAGATTTAGGTTCTGGCGCCGCAAGGCGTGGGGGTTCAAGTCCCTCCACCCGCACCACATTGAATTGTCTCGATTATTTGGTGTCGGTCTGCCCTCCTTTGAGTTTCAGCGTTTCAAGATTTCGCAATTTCTTTCGCACGTTCTTGTTCTCCCCCTGTTTCGT
The DNA here is from genome assembly GCA_018401965.1 of Roseicyclus sp. Classification (GTDB taxonomy): domain Bacteria; phylum Pseudomonadota; class Alphaproteobacteria; order Rhodobacterales; family Rhodobacteraceae; genus Roseicyclus. The sequence goes on along the minus strand of JAGYJU010000013.1, from coordinate 48,056 downwards.
TCTCACCGCTTCCTCCGCTCCTGCGCGCGTCGGGATAGGGCGGCTTGGTCCGAGCCGCTGCGGTATTTCTGGACCATCGCCAGCGTCTTGTGGCCGGTCACCGATTGGATTTCGGCATCGCTGCATCCGGCGTCCGTCAGCAACCTCGCCGCCGTGTAGCGCCAGCCGTGGGGTACGAGGCGGTTTGCGCCTGTCTTGACCCCGATGGCCTCGCGCACCTCCTCGATTGCCTTCTGGACGGCCCGCTTGCCCAGAGGCTGGGTGAGGTTGCTCGCCGTGATAAAGCGGCCCGCTCGGGGCAGGTCCGCCAGATACCTTTGCAGGCGTTCGGGGCAGTAGACCTCAAGCTTTGTCCCGGTCTTTTCCTGCACGACGCGCATGGACTGGCCGTCGAAGTCCTCCCACGTCATGTTGATGCAGTCTCCGAGGCGCTGTCCGGTGCCGACGCAGAGCTCGAAGGCCGTTCTGGCGGTGGTCAGGCCGTGGCGCTCGCAATATCGTTCGTAGGCTTCCAGCTTCGCGTCTCTGGCAATGCCTCGTATTCGCCGCCGGTCAACTTCTCGACGCCCGTCACCGAGTTCCGCTCGATCCAACCCAGATCGACCGCCAACTTGAGGAGGATCGACAGAACCGCGACCCGCTCGTTGGCCTTTGACCATGTGTCGGCGAGGGCGTCCCGCGCTGCGATGGCGTGGTGGCGCTTGAAGTGCGAACATCCTTGTCGCCGTTCATTTCTCGGATCGCCTCGCAATGGCGGCGGTAATTCTCGCGGGTGCCTGCGGCTTTCGAGGTGAAGGCCGGGCTGCGGTAGAATGCGATGATCAGCGCGTTCCAACTGTGCGTGACGGTCTTGGCCTTCTTGCCCGAACAGATGTCCCAGTATTCACGATCAAATTCTTCGCTGTCGGGATCGGACTTTAAGCGATGCCTTACCTTGCCGCGGCGAAAATAAATGTATTCCCTGCCGTTGACATTTTTGAACTCAAGAAACTTTCGGTTCAATCGTCTCATGTCACGAAGTCCTCATCCATCGTGGCGCCCGATACGATCGCCTCAAGATCGGCGACGCGCCATCGGGTGAAGCCGTGAAGGTCGATAGGCGGGGGCAAGGCTCCCGCGCCAACCAGCCGGCGAAAGTCAGAGGGCGTCATGTCCATCAGCTTCGCGGCCGTGCGCTCGTTGGCATAGAGGGGAGGCGTAGCGCGCGCCATCACGCGGCCTCCCCGTCCTTTTGCCAACCGGAGCCCTCCTTGAGGGCGCGGACGATTTCGCGGCTCAGGGGGCGGTCGTTGTCGATGGCTTTCTGCCGAAGGTGCTCGGCGAGGCTGGGGGGCATTGCGACAGTCATGCGGACTTTTTCAGTTTCCATTCCAAATGCCTTTCGTGGTTCGGGTGACGCGAAGTGCAGCATTGCGTCGTGTGTCACCGGTGTGGCACTCAATCGTGTGGCATCTGTGTGGCGTTGCGGTCAACCTTTTTTTGCGTCATCGGTGTGGCATGTCACGAGAAGATGCTCATTTCCGCCTTCGTATTCCCGAGGACCTTCGTGAGCGCGTCCGCTTGGCTGCCGAGGAAAACGGTCGCTCGATGACGGCCGAGATTATCCAAGCCCTCGAGGTGGCGTATCCCGCGCCGAACCCGCGCGACGTGGTGTTGGATGCCATCGTCCTGTTGGCCGACCTGCAACGGCAGATGAAAGAGGCCGGTGGCACCGATGCCAACCTGCAAGCGTTGAAGGCCAAGTGCGACGCCATCATCGCCAAGCTCAAGCAAGACCCCGATCTGGATGGTGAAGACGGGGCGCAAACGCAGCGCGAGCTCGCCGTCCTCCTGTCGTATCTCCGCACCTGAGGGAGCGCTCGACCGTCTGGCGCGTCATGCCCAGCTTGCGGGCAGCTTCGGACTTGCCGTGTGGCTTGTGCTGTGGCCCGGCCTTGCGCCCGTCCGGCAGGACTAGTTGCCCAACTTGGGCAGGCAGCCGCCCCTCAACGATCCTGACCCACTCGGCGACCAGCTCGGCGCGCTCGATCTGGGTGATCTATCGCAAGACTGCCGCGACCATTTCCGCATGGAGCGCGATCACCCTGACGTAGGCGACCGCAAAGTCTGGCGGGGTCGCGCGGGCCTGCTCCCAGTCGCGCAACGTCCCGATAGGCACATGGAACCGGCTGGCAAACTCCGCCTGCGACAAGCCGAGGCCGGTCCGGGTCTTGCGGATCAACCGCGCGCGCTGCGCCCGGTCCATGCCCTCCACGGTCACATCGAAATCATTGTTATCATGTGCAAGCGGTTTTTCCATGCGGCATCAAATACGGGAAGCATGCGAATGGGTGAAGCGATAACTGCGGAATTCCCGCAGATGCCCTCGCGAATGGCGGCCGCCAAGGGTGGTTTTGATTGTGCCGGCGTTTTTCATGCCCTATCGTAGCTGCAGGTGCCCAGCACGACCCGTCCCGTCGTGCCAGCCCCTGTCGGCATCTCCGTGGCGGCAGGGGCTTTTCTTTGCCCGGCCGTTTCAGGATCGTGAGCGCGTCGGGACGCCGTGGCCCTTGGCGAAGGCACCGCCGAGGAAGGCGCGGATGGACACGATGCCAGCACCCTCTTTCGCCGCCGTCGCAAACCCGCCTTCATTCCCAAACCACTCTTGAAGGTCGCCTATGCGAATTCGCATAGCCGCCTCGGTCCATCCGATGGCGAGAATTTCGTCCAGATACGCCTTCGCCTGCTTGACGCAGAGCAGCGCGTGCTGCGGGCCCAGCTGTCGGCGGTCAGGCGACGAGATCGTCCACGTCGAGCCCGAGGGCATCGGCCAAGGCCTTCACCGTCGACAGGCGCGGGTCGATCTTGCCGTTCTCGATGTTGCACACGGTCGATGTGCGGATGCCAGCCCTGTGCGCCAGCGCCGCTTGCGTGAGCCCGGCGGCCTTCCGCCATGCGGTGAGCGGGTGCATGGTCCCATCCAGCGACGCGGCCAGCAGATCGGCGGGCAGGACAGGCGCTCCGGCGCTGTCGGCACGAGCCTGATCGGCGAGGGCAATGTCGCCAGCGTCCTCAAGCAGCGCGCGGTATTCGGTTTCGGTGAGGACGACCAGCTTCTCGCCCTGCAGGTTGACGGCTTCGTTCATGTTCAGGCCCTCCTTCACTTGTAGACTTCGCGGCGGTGCGCCACCCGGATCACCAACACGCCATCCTCGACTTCGAAGATCGCGCGCCAGTCACCGTGCCGAAGGCGAAAGTATTCGCTCCCGACCAGCTTCTTCACATCGCCTTCTCCCGTCGCCGCGTAGGCTTCCAGCTTGGCGATCAGCGCCGCGCGGTCCTTGGCGGGCACCTTCTTGAGCCCTTTCCGCGCGGCGTTCGTGTAAGCGATCTGCATCGGCTGTCCTTCTGTGGCGCAGCGTCACTTTGCTATATAGCGCAAAAGATGACCAGCGACAAATGCGTCTTAGCGCAATTTCAGCATCGCGGTTGGGACGTGCACCTGCCGGATCGGCGAGCCTTCGGGCAGGAGGGCGTAGACCATCGCGCGGCGGCCCGGGTGCTGGCGAGACAGCTTGGCGGCGAGATCGGGTGAAAGGTCGGCCATGCGGGTGCCTTATGCGCTGGCAAAAAGCGCTGCCCGGATGGCGTCGATGCCCTTTCCACGAAATTCGTCGGGCACGCGGCGCACATTGCGCAGGCGGATCGTGTCCCCCGAAATCGATCGAACGACCTGCTCGTCGTCGGTCTCCCTCGCACCGCAAGGCGGAAAATAAGTCAGCTGTGCCGACCAGCCGATAGGGCTGCGCTGTTCAGAATAGTAACGGCCGTTGTCAGATGCTGCGGCGAAACTGTTGGCGCATGTCCGCGCGAGCTCCTCCTGCGCCGGGGTGCGGATGCGGTCAATCATGGCCCACCTCATCGCTCATGTCCTCAGGGGAAACCGGCGCCTCTCGCGTTGTGGCTCCGATGCGCTCATTCGCTTTGGCCACGGCAGTTGACCAGCCTGCCGCAGTCTGATCGCCGTGCACGCTTTCCATCGCGCTTGGCTCCTCGCCAAACCAGTCGCCCGCAGAAAATCGTTCCTCTACGGCCTCAAGGCTCACCGGTGCGGGCATTGCCCCGAGGATTGCCAGCGCGGCAGCGACAGGCGTGTCGGTATCCAGCGCCAGCGCGACCGCGTGGTCGTGGTGCCCGGCTGCCGCGTCGGCGGTCACGATCTGCCGGACGGAAGCCGCAGTCGCGGGGGTTATCCGTGTGTCGGATGAAGGCGTCCAAGCCACTCATGATCACTTCGAAGCTCGCCACCTTCCGGGCTTTCGCCCATTCCGCTTGAACATCGCCCCAAGCGACCGGGTCGGGATATTCCTTCCAGAAAATCTCCGCCTCGTCGTCGAGCGTGTTGCACCCCGGGCAAAGCGGACCTGCGAGGGTGCGGCGAGATTTCCGGTCGGGTCGCTTCGGAAGCTCGTGCCCCGCGTCTGGGTCAGCCACCGGGCGCTGTCTGCTGGGGACGGAACGTGTCAACGACTTTGAGACAGTGGCAGAGCTATTCACTGTAGGGCGGAAAGTTATTGAAAGTTAGCTTGTTGTCTGAATCTCTGTTGTCGACGGCTTTGGAGGATGGCAACGATGATCTCATTACGTTCAGTTTTGCGGGAAATTCCGGACACGCGAGGAAAGAAAGGGCGTCTACATAGGCTCGAAGCGATCCTTGGGCTGATCCTTCTTTCGATGTTGACGGGCCGTACGGGGATGATGGCGGCCTACCGGCTTGGGCGCACCTTGTCCCGTTCACAACTCAACCGACTTGGGTTCCGACGTGACCGCCAGTCCCCCTGCCACGCGACGTTGACGGAGACTTTGCGAGGGATTGATCCGGACGCAATGGCTCGCGCCTTCAGCCGTCTCACGGTCGAAGGACGGACTGAAGACGCAGATACGAAGGTCCAGCGTCATATCGCGTTAGACGGCAAGACACTGCGAGCCAGCAAGGACGGGGAAGCGCGCGCTGAACATGTCTTATCGGCGTTTTGCGCAGCGCTCGAACAATCTGCCGGCCATACCTCCTCCCGAGGTAAAGGCCGGGAGATCCCAGATGCGTTGCGGCTGATCGAGACCATTGATCTTGAGGGATTGGTTGTCACGGGAGACGCAATTTTCTGCCAAAAAACAATCGCTTCTCGGATTGTGGAGAAGGGTGGTGATTTCTTGCTCCCAGTGAAGCGGAACCAGAAAGACCTTTGCGAAGAAATCGAAACGGCCTTTCAGGAGCCGGTTTTCCCCCCTCGCGGTTTGGCAGGAAACACCGAGCGTGGGACATGGTCGGATTGAAGCCCGTGACGTGGCTGTCCTACCCGCTGATGCACTCTCAGATCACATGCGCGCCCATCCGTGGCCGTCCCCGCCGACAGATCGACGGTGACGCCCGCCGTGCCGCCATAGCGGAAATCGCGGTCGTAGCGCACCCAATCAGAACCGTCGCCGCCATTGAGCGTGTCATTCCCGCCAAGGCCCATGAGGGTTTCGTTGCCCGCGCCGCCGATCATGGTGTCTGAAAACTGCGAGCCGCGGGCGGAGGTGACATTGATCAGCGTGTCGGTCGTGCCCGCCGCTTCGGTCACCGTATTGGTGCCGAGGTTTACACCAACAGGGCCCGCGGCATCATCGTAGCTGACCTGCGTGCCATCAGGACCGCCATCGACAAGGTCAGCGCCCGCGCCCGGCACGATATAGTTAAAGCCCGCGCCGCCGCGCAGCGTGTCGTTTCCGTCGCCGCCGATCAACTCGTCTTCGCCATCGCCGCCCGTCAGGATGTCGTCGTCCGCGCCGCCATCGATCGTGTCGTCGCCGCCCAGACCGTCGATCGTGTCATTGCCGAATGTGCCCATCAGGTTATCCGGCCCTTCGGTTGCAGGCGGCGGCGGGGCAAGATCGAGCGTCATGTCGTTGAATTACAGGTGATCCGTGCCTTCCGTTGAATTCCAGACCACAAGAACGGTCAGGGTTTCGTTGGGCGCGCCATCGGCGTCCGTGTCGAGCAGGATATCGGCAAAATACAGTTCGTCGTTTTCGTCTTCGCCGTAAGGGCTGACGTCGACGGGCGAGTTTGCCGGCCCAAGCCAGGCCTCGGGGATGCTCACCAAGCCGCCGGTGCCGAAATCGGAGGTCGCAAAGCCGGGATTGTTGAGATTTGTCGAATATTCGTAAATCAGCGTCGCGTTTTCGGGAACCGTTACTGTCAACTGTGTCGGGCCTGCGAAGGTGCCGCCGTTGAGGGACACGCCGTTCAGAACAAATGTGGGCATGGTGCTAACCTTCTGACTCGTTACAAACATGTGTCTTTCGATAAAATTGTATCGAATGTTGAATTGGTCGGACGTTTCCAAAGACCGGTTCTGATGCAAAGCATTTTATCGGACGCAGGCGATTTCCTGCGCGGGCCCGGGCGATCCACCTGCGATGCTTGGTGGTCGCAGATGATGGCCTTTGGCGGCTTGATTAAATTTCCCTATTGAAAAGCCCGTCATTGATCGCATGATTGGCATCATGATCAACAAGCTCGAAATGTTCATCGCCGTCGCCAAGGAAGGCCATTTCGGACGTGCCGCCGAAACCCTGGGCATCACCCAGCCGACGCTGTCGACCGGGATCAAGCAGCTGGAAGACATGCTGGGCGTGCAGCTGATCTTTCGCGGCTCGCGCTACGGCGGGCTGACGCCCGAAGGGGCGCGGGCGTTGGTCTGGGCGCGGCGGCTGGTCAGCGATGCGCGCACCTTTCGCGAGGAAATGCGCGTCAGCCGCCACGGGTTGTCGGGGCATCTGCGCATGGCGGTGATCCCCACGGCGCTGACCTGGGCCGCGCGGCTGTCGGCGCGCTTTGCGGAAAGCCACCCCAAGGTGCGCTTTACCATCCTGTCAAGAACATCGTCCGAGATCTTGAAAATGCTTGAGAATCTCGAAATCGATGCCGGGCTGTCCTATCTCGACAATGAACCCTTGGGGCGGGTTGTCACCGCGCCGCTTTACCGCGAACGCTACACGCTGGTCTGCCATGCCGATAACCCCCTTGCCATGCAATCGCAGGTGACATGGGCCGACCTGGCGGGCGAAAACCTGTGCCTGCTGACGCCCGACATGCAGAACCGCCGCATCATCAACCAATGTTTCATGGAGGCGGACGTGACCCCCGACGCCCTGGTCGAGGCAAATTCGACCGTGGTTTTGGCCGCGCATGTCGAACAGGGCGGTTGGGTCACCGTCCTGCCCGATGACATGGCGCGGTTCCTTGCCTCTGGCAAAAGGCTGTCGATCGTGCCGATCACCGGCGGCCATGTGGAACATAGCGTGGGGCTTGTCGCGCCCTGGCGCGAGCCGCATACGCCGGTTCTGAACGCGCTTCTGGCCGAGGCGGCGGCGCTGTCGGGTCTGTGACCGGGTCGGTTTCGGGGGGCAAAGCGTCGGGGATCATCCATCGGAATTTCTTATCGATCAACGGAACAACGATATTGATTGACGATTGAAAACCGTCACGATGGCCGCCAGACATCCGGAGCCTGCCATGACAGCCACAGCCGCCCCGCACGAGCCCGCGCAGGTCTCGGACATCGCGCAGATCATCGATAATCATCTGCACCTGGAAGGGGCGCTCTTGCCGATCTTGCACGCGGTGCAGGCACGGTTTGGATATGTCCCGCAAGAGGCCCATGCACCGATCGCGCAGGCCTTGAACATCACCCGCGCCGAATTGCATGGGGTGATCAGTTTCTATCATGATTTCAAAGATATGCCGCAGGGCCGCCATGTTTTGAAACTGTGCCGGTCCGAGGCGTGCCAGGCGATGGGGGGCGCGGATCTGTCGGCGGCGGTCTTGGCGCGGCTGGGCGTCGAGTGGCACGGAACCACGCGCGACGGGAGGGTGACGGTGGAACCGGTCTATTGCCTCGGGCTTTGCGCCTGTGCGCCGGCCGCGATGCTGGATGGCAGCCTGCATGGCCGCGCCACGCCTGGCGCGCTTTTGGCGGAGCTGGCGCAATGAAGATCTATGTCCCGCGCGATGCAAGCGCCCGCGCCCTTGGTGCCGATACCGTCGCGGCCGCGTTTCAGGCGGCAGGCCATGCCGTGATCCGCAACGGATCGCGCGGGATGACCTGGCTGGAACCGCTTGTCGAGATTGAAGAAAACGGCCAGCGCCGCGCCTATGGGCCGGTCGCGCCGGGAGATGTCGCGGGCATCCTGGCGGGGGATGGGCCGAGCCTTGGGGCGGTCGAGGATATTCCGTTTTTCGCCCGCCAGACCCGGCTGACCTTTGCGCGCTGCGGGCTGATCGACCCGCTCGATGTCGCGGATTACGAGGCGCATGGTGGCCTGGCGGGTCTGCGCCGCGCGCTGGAGTTGGGGCCCGAGGGGATCGTTGCCGAGGTCAAGGACAGCGGCCTGCGCGGTCGCGGCGGCGCGGGTTTTCCCACGGGTGTGAAATGGGAAACGGTCGCGCGCGCGCAGGCCGACCGCAAATACATCGTCTGCAATGCCGACGAGGGCGACAGCGGCACCTTTGCCGACCGCATGATCATGGAAGGCGACCCGTTCTCGGTGATCGAGGGCATGGTGATCGCGGGCCTGGCGGTGGGGGCGACCAAGGGCTTTGTCTACATCCGGTCGGAATATCCCGATGCCATCGAGGTGATGTCGCGGGCGGTTGAGATATCTCGCGAAAACAATATTCTGGGCCGCGCTCTTCATGTACCACATGACTTCGACATCGAGATCCGCGTGGGTGCGGGCGCCTATGTCTGCGGCGAGGAAACGGCGCTTTTGAACTCGCTGGAAGGCAAGCGCGGGGTGGTGCGCGCCAAGCCGCCGCTGCCCGCGTTGGAAGGCTTCATGGGGCGGCCCACGGTGGTCAACAACGTGATCTCGCTGGCCACGATCCCGGTGATCTTCGAGAAAGGGGCGGCGCATTACGCGGGCTTTGGCCTTGGCCGGTCGCGCGGCACGATGCCGATCCAGATCGCGGGCAACGTGGCGCAGGGCGGGCTGTTCGAGACCGCCTTCGGCATGCCGCTTGGCGAATTGGTCAGCGATATCGCGGGCGGCACGGCAAGCGGGCGACCAGTGAAGGCGGTGCAGGTCGGCGGGCCGCTCGGCGCCTATTTCGCGCCGGCGAAATTCGACACGCCCTTCGGCTACGAAGAGTTCGATGGCCAAGGCGGGTTGATCGGGCATGCGGGCATCGTGGTCTTTGACGATGCCGCCGACATGCGCGCGATGGCGCGGTTTGCGTTGGAATTCTGCGCGGTGGAAAGCTGCGGGAAATGCACGCCTTGCCGGATCGGCGCGGTGCGCGGTGTTGAGACCATCGACCGGATCGCGGCGGGCGACGCGGCGGCCGTGCCGCTTCTGGTTGATCTCTGCGAGACGATGAAACACGGCTCGCTCTGCGCGCTGGGGGGCTTTACGCCCTATCCGGTGATGAGCGCGCTGGAGCAGTTTCCCGAGGAATTCGTGGGTCATCGGGAGGCGGCGGAATGAGGGCTGATATGGGTTTGGCAAGGGCTTTCGAAAGCCCTTGGAAACGCCGCGTCGACGCAGCGTGTTTACACGGTTTCGAAACCGCGTTTTCAAGGTGTTTCGAAACGCCTTTCGCACCTGATGGATGGAGGTGAAGGCGATGAAGGATTTCATCATTCCCTGGTGTGACGACCGCGACATGGGCACGCCCGCCAAGCAGGGCGCGCCGGTCAGCCTGACCATCGACGGCTTTGCCGTGACAGTGCCCGAGGGCACATCAGTGATGCGCGCCGCAGCTCTTGCGGGCATCCAGGTGCCCAAGCTCTGCGCCAGCGACAACCTGGAGGCCTTTGGCTCTTGCCGGCTTTGCGTCGTCGAGATCGAGGGGCGGCGCGGCACGCCTGCCTCCTGCACCACGCCGGTGGCGGCGGGGATGGTGGTGCGCACCCAGTCCGAGCAGGTCAAGAAGATCCGCAAGGGGGTGATGGAGCTGTATATCTCGGATCACCCGCTCGATTGCCTGACCTGCAGCGCCAACGGCGATTGCGAGTTGCAGGATATGGCGGGCGTCGTGGGCCTGCGCGATCAGCGGTTCGAGGCACCCGAGGGCGGCATGCGGACCCATTTCGCGCCGCGCGATGCGGGCGGCGTGGTGAACGCGGAATGGATGCCCAAGGACGACAGCAACCCCTATTTCACCTATGATTCGGCCAAGTGCATCGTGTGCAACCGGTGCGTGCGGGCCTGCGAAGAGGTGCAGGGGACATTTGCCCTGACCATAGAGGGGCGCGGGTTTGACAGCCGTGTCAGCGCGGGCGGGGTCGGGGATGATTTCCTTGCCTCCGATTGCGTGAGCTGCGGGGCCTGCGTGCAGGCCTGCCCGACCGCGACCCTGCAGGAGAAATCGGTGATCGAGCTGGGCACGCCGACGCGGTCTGTCATCACCACCTGCGCCTATTGCGGGGTGGGCTGTTCCTTCAAGGCCGAGCTGAACGGCGACGAGCTGGTGCGGATGACGCCCTACAAGCATGGCGCGGCAAACCGGGGGCATTCCTGCGTCAAGGGGCGCTTTGCCTATGGCTATGCCACCCATAGCGACCGCATCCTGAAGCCGATGATCCGCGAGACCATCGACCAGCCCTGGCGCGAGGTCAGCTGGGACGAGGCGCTGGGGTTTGCGAGCGCCAGAATGCGGGGCATCCAGGCCAAGCACGGGCGCAAATCGGTGGGGGTCATCACCTCGTCGCGCTGCACCAATGAAGAAACCTACCTTGTGCAGAAACTGACCCGGGCGGTGTTTCTGAACAACAACACCGACACCTGCGCGCGGGTGTGCCATTCGCCCACGGGCTACGGGCTTGGCCAGACCTTCGGCACCTCCGCGGGCACGCAGAATTTCGATTCCGTGGCCGAGGCCGATGTCGTCGTCGTCATCGGGGCGAACCCGACCGATGGGCACCCCGTCTTCGCCAGCCGCTTGAAGAAACGGCTGCGGGCGGGCGCCAAGCTCATCGTCATCGACCCGCGCCGGATCGACCTGGTGAAGACACCCCATATCGCGGCGGCCCATCACCTGGCCCTGCGGCCCGGCACCAACGTGGCCGTCGTGACCGCCATGGCGCATGTGATCGTGACCGAGGGGCTGTTTGACGAGAGCTTCATCAAGCAGCGCTGTGACTGGGACGAGTTCCAGGAATACGCCGAATTCGTCAGCGATGTCCGCCATTCCCCCGAGATGACAGAGATCCTGACCGGCGTTCCGGCCGATGACCTGCGCGCGGCGGCAAGGCTTTATGCCACGGGCGGCAATGGCGCGATCTATTACGGCCTGGGCGTGACCGAACATTCCCAAGGCTCGACCACGGTGATGGGCATTGCCAACCTGGCGATGCTGACGGGCAATATCGGGCGCGAGGGCGTGGGGGTGAACCCGCTGCGCGGGCAGAACAACGTGCAGGGCTCTTGCGACATGGGGTCCTTCCCGCATGAATTGCCGGGCTATCGCCATGTGAAGGGCGCCGAGGTGCGTGCGATCTTCGAGAATGCGTGGGGTGTTGACATCGACCCGGAGCCGGGCCTGCGCATTCCCAACATGCTGGATGCGGCGGTGTCGGGGCAGTTCAAGGGGCTCTATTGCCAGGGCGAGGATATCTTGCAATCCGACCCCGACACCCGCCATGTCGCGGCCGGGCTTGCGGCGATGGAGTGTGTCATCGTCCATGACCTGTTCCTGAACGAGACGGCGAATTACGCCCATGTCTTCCTGCCGGGGTCCACGTTCCTGGAAAAGGATGGCACCTTCACCAATGCCGAACGCCGGATCAACCGCGTGCGCAAGGTCATGGCCCCGCGCAACGGCTACGCGGATTGGGAAATCACCCAGATGCTGGCCAATGCCATGCTGCAAGCCGAGGGGCGGCCCTTGTGGCATTACACCCATCCTGCCCAGATCATGGAAGAGATCGCGGCCACGACCCCCGGCTTTGCCCATGTCGATTACGCCCTGCTGGAAGAAAAGGGATCGGTGCAATGGCCCTGCAACGACGCCAATCCCGAAGGCTCGCCCATCATGCATGTCGATGGGTTCGTGCGCGGCAAGGGGCGGTTCATCGTGACCGAATATATCGCGACCGAGGAACGGACCGGGCCGCGCTTTCCGCTGTTGCTGACCACGGGGCGCATCCTGTCGCAATACAATGTCGGCGCCCAGACCCGGCGCACGGCCAATACCATCTGGCATGACGAGGATGTGCTGGAAATTCACCCCCATGACGCGGAGGTGCGGGGCGTGACCGAAGGGTCTTGGGTCAAGCTTGCCTCGCGGTCGGGGGAAACCAGCTTGCGGGCGCATCTGACGGATCGCGTCAGCCCCGGCGTGGTCTACACCACCTTTCACCACCCCACGACACAGGCGAATGTCATCACCACCGATTTTTCCGACTGGGCCACGAATTGCCCGGAATACAAGGTGACGGCGGTGCAGGTCGGGCTGTCGAACGGGCCGACCGACTGGCAGCGCGATTACGAGGCGCAGGCGGATCTTGCCCGGCGCATCCTGCCGGCGGCGGAATGACCGCCAGCCGGTCCATATCGGCCCGCGCGCTGGGGCTGGAAGGGGCGCGCGACATCGCGCGATCCCTGCCCGAAGAGGTGCCCGTGGCCGTGACCTGCAATGGCAGCACCCAGGCGGTGATGATGTGCACCCCTGCCGATCTCGAAGATTTCGCGACGGGCTTTGCCTTTACCGAAGGCTATGCGCGGCCCGACCAGATCGAGACGCTGGAGATCATCGCGGTCGATAAGGGCATCGAGGCGCGGTTCTGGCTGCAAGAGGCGGCCGCCGAGGCGCTGGGCGCGCGGCGGCGCGCGATGATGGGGCCGGTGGGCTGTGGGCTGTGCGGGATCGACAGCCTGGAGCAGGCGCTGCGCGACCTGCCGCCTGTCACGGCCACCATCACGCTGGATCATGCGCAGGCGGCGGGGGCGGCGGATGGGTTGCGCGCGCATCAGCCATTGCATGATTTGACCCATGCGGTGCATGCGGCTGGCTTTTTGGTGCCGGGTCGGGGTATCGTTTTCGCACGAGAGGATGTCGGGCGCCACAATGCGCTTGATAAACTCATCGGGGCGGCGCTGCGGGCAGAGATCGACCCTGCCTGCGGCGCCGTTGTCATCACCAGCCGCGTGTCGGTCGAGATGGTGCAAAAGACAGTGCTTGCGGGCTGTTCGATCCTGATCGCGGTCTCGGCCCCCACGGCGCAGGCGCTGCGGCTGGCCGATGCGGCGGGGCTGACCGTCGCCGCCTTTGCGCGCGCCGGGCGGCTGGAAATCTTTACCCATCCCCATCGCATCACCGGAGGCGTCCCAGATGGCATCTGACAAGATCGTGCGCATGGCCAACCAGATCGCGGGGTTTTTCCGCACCCAGCCGGGGGCCGACCAGGCCGAACGGGTCGCGGCCCATCTCAAGGATTTCTGGGGGCCGGAAATGCGCGAAGACCTCAAGCGCCAGGCCAAGGGCCACGAGGCCGAACTGGATGATCTGGTGCGGCGGGCGCTGCCGCTGATCTGACGGCGCGGACCACCCGCGGGATCGACGTGATCGGCTGCAATCGCCCTGCCGGGGCTTGTGAGCGGGGGGGATCCTCCGCTACCAACGGGGCAGGGTCTCAGTATCCGGCCCTTGGTCTCAATATGTGGAACCTAATCATGTCCGATACCCGCGCCGGCCGCCGCTACCGTTCACAAGAATGGTTCGACAATCCAAACAACCCCGGCATGACCGCGCTGTACCTGGAACGCTACCAGAACCAGAGCTTTACGCGCGGCGAATTGCAGGCGGAACGGCCCATCATCGGCATCGCCCAGACCGGCAGCGATCTGGTGCCGTGCAACAAGATCCACGTCTTCCTGATCGACCGCATCAAGGCGGGTATCCGCGATGCGGGCGGCATTCCGATGGAATTTCCCGTGCACCCGATCCAGGAAACCGGCAAGCGCCCCACCGCGGCGCTGGATCGCAACCTGCAATACCTCAGCCTGGTCGAGGTGCTGCACGGCTACCCGATCGACGGGGTGGTGCTGACCACGGGCTGTGACAAGACCACGCCCGCGATGCTGATGGGGGCGGCCACGGTCGATCTGCCGGCCATCGCGCTGAACGGTGGGCCGATGACCGATGGCTGGTGGCAGGGCAAGCGCGCCGGGTCGGGCACGATCATCTGGGAAAGCCGCCGCCTGCTGGCCGAGGGCAAGATCGACTATGATGAATTCATGGAGCGCGCCTGTGCCTCTGCGCCGTCGCTGGGCCATTGCAACACCATGGGCACCGCCAGCACGATGAACGCGCTGGCCGAGGCCCTGGGCATGACCCTGCCGGGGGCCGCCGCCATCCCTGCGCCGTTTCGTGAACGGATGGAAATGGCCTATCTGACCGGGCGGCGGATCGTCGAGATGGTGGAGGCCGATCTGAAACCCTCCGATATCCTGACGCGGGCGGCGTTTTTGAACGCGATCAAGGTCAACACCGCCATTGGCGGATCGACCAACGCGCCGCCGCATCTGGCGGCCATCGCACGCCATGCGGGGGTGGATCTGGACGTGATGGATTGGCAGACCCATGGCCTGACCCTGCCGCTATTGGTCAACATGCAACCGGCGGGCGAATACCTTGGCGAAAGCTTTTTCCGCGCGGGCGGTGTGCCCGCCGTCATGGGCGAATTGCTGGCGGCGGGGCATCTGGACGGGTCGGTGATGACCGCCTCGGGCCTGCCGCTTTCGCAGGCGCTGGGCCAGGCGCGCAGCCGCGATACCGATGTGATCCGGCCCGTGGACCAGCCCCTGCGCGAAGAGGCGGGCTTTGCGGTCTTGTCGGGCAACCTGTTTGACAGTGCCCTGATGAAAACGAGCGTGATTTCCGCCGATTTCCGCGCGCGCTTCCTGAAGGACGGCGTGTTCGAGGGGCGCGCCGTGGTCTTCGAGGGGCCGGAGGATTACCATGATCGCATCAACGATCCGTCGCTGAACATCGATGCCGGCACGATCCTGTTCATTCGCGGCGTGGGCTGTGTCGGGTATCCGGGATCGGCCGAGGTGGTGAACATGCAGCCGCCCGATGCGCTGATCCGGCAAGGCATCCGGCATCTGCCCACGGTGGGCGACGGGCGGCAATCGGGCACGTCCGAAAGCCCTTCGATCCTCAACGCCTCGCCCGAGGCGGTGGTGGGCGGTGGGCTGGCCTATCTGCAAACCGGTGACCGGGTGCGGCTGGATCTGAACGCGGGCAGGCTTGACGCCATGGTGGAGGATGCCGAATGGCAGGCGCGCCGCACCGCATGGCAAGCCCCCCAGATCGTGCATCAAACGCCCTGGCAGGAAATCTACCGGGCCCATGTGGGCCAATTGGCCCAGGGCGGCTGCCTGGAACTGGCCACCGCCTATCAGCGCATCGCCAAGGATCTGCCGCGCGACAACCACTGAGCCGGGGCGCGGCAGGACCGTCGGTCAGCCGGGTTTGCGCGCCGCGATATAGGGGCGCGGGTCGGTGCCCCGCGCTGCGTGCCGTTCATTCGCAAGGATGTCAAAGCCTGCTTGGTCAACCTGATGCGTCAGCTCTGCGGCGGTGAACAGCGCCACATGGGGGCCTTGCCCACCGCCGTCATCGCGGGCAGCAAAACGCGGCGGATCAACATGTTCATCTCGCCCACGCAGGGGGTCTTGGACACGAAAAGCCCGCCGGGCCGCAGCAGGGCGTGGATGCGAGCCAGCTTGGCCTGACGCAACCGACCCTGTCGCGGCAGGTTGCGGCGCTGGAACAAGCGCTGGGGGTCGCGCTTTTCGAACGGGTGGGGCGCAAGCTGGTGCTGTCGCAGGTGGGCGTGCAAATGCTGGCGGGGGTAGGCCCCATGGCCGAGGCCGCCGATCTTGCGGCGCTGACCGCGCGCGGCCAGGTGCAGGACATCGCGGGCACGGTCACGATTTCGACCACGGACACCTACGCGGCCTATGTCTTGCCCGCGATGATCGAAAGACTGCGCCGGATCGCGCCACAGGTGACCATCGCCGTGGTGGCGACAAATGACCTGAGCAACCTGCACCGCCGCGAGGCGGATATCGCGATCCGGCACATCGCCCCGGACCGGCCCGGCCTGATCGGGCTGCATGTTCGGAACACAGAGGCGCATTTCTATGCCTCCGACGCATGGCTTGCGCGCAATGGCATGCCCGTGGACACGGCCGATCTGATCGGCTCGGGATTGATCGCCCTACAGGATATCGAGCAGTTTTCCGGCTATCTGCGCGGGATCGGGATTCCCGTGGACGCGGCCGATCTTCGCCTGGTGTCCAATTCGTCGGTCACCGTCTGGGAAATGGTCAAGCGCGGCATGGGCGTGGCCCCGATGCTGCGCGACATCGCGGACCGCACGCCGGGTGTGACGCGCCTGTTGCCGGGGATGCCGCCGATCACGGTACCGATCTGGCTGGTCAGCCATGTTCAGATGCAGGCAAGCCCGCGCTTGCGGCTGGTGCGCGACAGTTTGGCCGAAGACCTCGCGCGGCTGTAGCGGCCGGGTCAAAAAGAAACCGGGCGCGCCATGGCAGCGCGCCCGGTTCCGAATTCCGGGTCCGAAGGCCGGATTACATCAGTTCGATGTTCACGGCGCTTTCGCGGCCATCACGGCCTTTTTCGAGGTCAAACTTGACCTTCTGGTTGTCGGCGAGGCCGGTCAGGCCCGAACGCTCGACGCCCGAGATGTGAACAAAAACGTCCTTTGCGCCGCCATCGGGTGCGATGAAGCCGTAGCCTTTGGTGGTGTTGAACCATTTCACGGTGCCAGTGGCCATATCCGTGGTCTCCTGTCTTATCACACTGCCCGCACCATGCGGCAGTCCGGCGTAACCCATGCAAGATCGAGAGCACAAGCTTTGCCATGAGGGCAAAAGACAGGGGTCGATAGAGTAGAGATAGCGATCCGAAATATGCCCCTTTTTGGCCCATAAGTAAAGACGATTCCCATAGGGGAGATTGGCCTGCCTGCGCAGCGGACCTGACCCATGTCAAGGTCGTGTCCGCCCCCCGGCGATAGGATCGCGCCTGACAGGCCCTGCTGCGCGGGGCGCTTGCGCAACAGGACCGACATGACCCGCTTTACCAGCATCCCCTACACCGACCTGGCCCTTGGCCAAGAGGCGCGCCTTGATCGCCTGTGCCGGGCCGAAGACCTATATGTTTTCGCCCATTCCAGTGGAAACCTGAACCCGATGCATCTTCCCGGCATCGATGGCGATGGCGATGGCCACCCTGAGGCGGTGGCGCCCTCGGCCTGGGTGGCGGCCGTCATCTCGGCGGTTCTGGGCAACCAGTTGCCGGGGCCGGGCACGCTCTACCTGAGCCAGAGCTTGCGGTTCACGGGCCGTGCCCACGCCGGTGATACGTTGCAGGCCCATGTCCGCGTCAGCGAAAAATTGCCGGGTGGCGTGGTGCGCCTGGCCGTCTCGGTCGACGGCCCACGGGGCCGCATCGCTGAGGGCGAGGTGACGGTGCAGGCGCCCAAGGCCCGGCTGGGGTTTGACGCGGCTGACATGCCGGGGCTGATCGTGCAATCTCACCGCCATTTCGACGCGCTTCTGGCGCGGGCCGAACTGCTGGCCCCGCTTGCCACCGTCGTGGTCGCGCCCGAAAGCGCCGATGCCATGGGCGGCACGATCCTTGCGCGCGACCATACCCTGATCGATCCGATCCTTGTTGGCGCGGCTGACAGGATCGCCGCCGCCGCGACCGAGGCAGGGGTGGATATCTCTGGCATCGAGATCATCGATGTCCCCGATCACCGGGCTGCCGCCCTGCGGGCCGTGGCGCTGATCCACGAAGGCCGTGCGCGCGCCCTGATGAAGGGGCATCTGCACAGCGATCAGCTGTTGCACGCGATCCTGAAGAAAGACGGTGGGCTGCGCACCAATCGCCGCCTCAGCCATGTCTTCGTGATGGATGTGCCGGGGCGTGACCACCTGTTGTTCGTCACCGATGCGGCGATCAACATCGCCCCCGATCTTGACTGCAAGGTGTCGATCGTGCAAAACGCCATCGACCTGGCCCGCGCGCTTGGCATCGCTCTGCCCAAGGTCGGCATCCTGTCGGCGGTGGAAACGGTCACGGCCTCGATCCCCTCCACGCTGGATGCGGCCATCCTGTCCAAGATGGCCGATCGCGGCCAGATCACCGGCGGCCTGGTCGATGGGCCGCTGGCGATGGACAATGCCGTCGATCCGGGCGCGGCGCGCACCAAGGGGTTGACCGGGCTGGTGGCGGGGCAGGCCGATATCCTTGTCGCCCCCAACCTGGAGGCTGGCAACATGATCGCCAAGGAACTGACCTTCCTGGCCCATGCCGAGGCGGCGGGCGTTGTCATGGGCGCGCAGGTGCCGGTGATCCTGACAAGCCGCGCCGATGACGACAAGGCGCGGCTGGCGTCTTGCGCGGTGGCGGCGCTTTATGCCGAAAGCCTGCGATGCGCCTGATCCTGACGCTGAATGCCGGGTCCAGCTCGATCAAGTTCGGGCTCTATACCCTTGAGGCCGCGCCGCGCGAACAGGCGCGCGGCCAGATCGAGGCGCTGGGGCCGGGTGCGCGCCTGGTGATCGCGGCGGATGGCGGCGAGAGTGTGACGCCCCTGGGGGCCACCGACCATGCCACGGGCCTGGCGCGGCTTGTCGCGGCGCTGGCGCCGCTCTGCGCCGGGCGACCGATCGTGGCGGTGGGGCACCGGGTGGTGCATGGCGGCCCCGACATCGACGGGCCGCGCGCCTTGACCCCCGACCTGATCGCCTATCTGCACAGCCTGTCACCTCTGGCGCCCCTGCATCAGCCCCACAACCTTGCGGGGGTCGCGGCGGCGGTTGCGGGGTTTCCGGGCGCGATCCAGATCGCCTGTTTCGACACCGCCTTTCACCGCGGCCACCCTTGGGTCAACGACACATTCGCGCTGCCCCGGCGGTTCTATGACCAAGGCGTGCGGCGCTACGGGTTCCACGGGCTGAGCTATGATCACATCGCGGGCCGGTTGGCGGCCGATCACCCGGACCTGGCGGCGGGCCGGGTGATCGTGGCGCATCTGGGCAATGGCGCGTCGCTTTGTGCATTGCGCGCGGGGCGGTCGGTGGCGTCGACGATGGGGTTTTCGGCGCTGGACGGGATGCCCATGGGCACGCGGGTGGGCCAGCTTGATCCGGGCGTGGTGCTGTACCTGCTGGGCCAGGGGATGACGGCGGACGAGGTCACCGATCTGCTCTATCGTGAAAGCGGGCTGAAGGGATTGTCGGGTATCAGCCATGACATGCGGCAGCTGCTGGCCTCGCCCGCGCCCGAGGCGGCGCAGGCGCTGGCCTATTTCACCTTTCGGCTGGCGCGCGAAATCGGCGGGCTGGCGGCGGCGCTGGGCGGGATCGACGCGCTGGTCTTTACCGGCGGCATCGGGGAAAACGCCGCCACCATCCGGGCCATGGCGCTGGAAAACCTGGGCTTTCTGGGCCTGGTGCTTGAGGCGACGCGCAATGCCCGCAACGCGCCCCGGATCGATGTGGGGCCTGTGCCGATCCTCGTGATGCCCACCGATGAGGAGGGCGTCATCGCGCGGGCCGCGGCACGGGCGGTCTTGACGCAAGCCCCCGAAAGGCAGAGCTATTGATCATGCGCAGCCTGTTTCTCCTGACGGCCCTTGCCCTTGCCGCCCTGATCGGGGCGGCGGTGTTTTTCCGCGTGGTCCCCATGCCTGCCGCGGCCTGGCATGTGGAGCTGGGCGCGGTCACCCCGCCCGCAAGCCCGAATTTCGCCCTGCTGACCGGGACCGGAGCGCCGGTGATCGCGGCAGACCTGGCAACCGTCGCCGCAAGGATCGACGCCCAGGCCCAGTCCGAGGGGGCACGGCTGATCGCGGGTGAGCCGGGCACGGGGCACATGACCTATGTGGTGCGCTCGCGGATCATGGGTTTCCCCGATGCCGTGTCGATCCGGCTTTTGCCGCAGGCGCAGGCCACGCGGGTCGAGATCTATTCACGGTCCCGGTTCGGCCATTCCGACATCGGCGTGAACGCTGCCCGGCTGGCCCGCTGGGTGGCGGCCGCGCGCGGGTAGCGCGGGGACTTGGGGGACTTGACCAATCGCGCGCGGGCGGTCACATCGCCCCCATGTTGCCCGACGACCGCCTGCACCAGATCACCGACCGGTTCGAGTATCTCGAGGCGCGGCTGAACGCCGGCGCGGCAGCGGAGGACATAGCCCGGATCAGCCGCGAATATGCCGAGCTGAAACCGGTCGCGGCCCAGATCGCCGCCTATCGCCGGTTGCGCGCCGATATCGCCGAGGCCGAGGCGATGCTGGCCGATCCGGAACTGCGCATATTGGCCGAGGATGAATTGCCGCGCCTGCGCACAGCGTTGCCGGCGGCAGAGGCGGCGCTGCAACTGGCGCTCTTGCCGAAAGATGCCGCCGATGCGCGCCCCGCGATGATCGAGATCCGCCCCGGCACCGGCGGCGACGAGGCGGCGCTGTTTGCGGGCGATCTGTTGCGGATGTACACCCGCTATACCGAGGCCAAGGGCTGGCGGCTCGAGATCGTCGATTTGCAGGAAACCGAGTTGGGCGGCATCCGCGAGGTCATCGCGCGGATCGAGGGCGAGGGCGTGTTCGCGCGGCTGAAATTCGAATCCGGTGTGCATCGGGTGCAGCGCGTGCCCACGACGGAATCGGGCGGGCGTATCCATACTTCCGCCGCGACCGTGGCCGTTCTGCCCGAGGCGGAGGCGGTCGAGATAGACATCCCCGCCACCGATATCCGCATCGACACGATGCGCGCCTCGGGGGCGGGCGGGCAGCATGTGAACACGACGGATTCGGCGGTGCGCATCACCCATCTTCCCACCGGGTTGATGGTCACCAGTTCGGAAAAATCGCAGCACCGCAACCGCGAGATCGCGATGCAGGTCATGCGCGCGCGGCTTTACGATCTGGAACGCCGCCGCGCCGCCGATGCGATGGCCGCCGACCGCAAGGCGCAGGTCGGATCGGGCGACCGGTCGGAACGGATCCGGACCTATAATTTCCCCCAAGGCCGGATGACCGATCACCGGATCAACCTGACGCTCTACCGGTTGGACCAGATCATGGCGGGTGATCTGGATGAGATCATCGATGCGCTGCGCGCCGAGGCGCAGGCGCGGCTTTTGGGCGAGATGGATGGCTGACCCGTGGGCAGGGCGCGGGTGGCGGGCGCTGGCATGCGTATTTTTGGAAAGGTGAAGCGGTGAATGTCCCGCAAGTGACCCATGGCGCATGGCTGATCGCGGCGCGCGCGCGTCTGGCCCCGGTGATCGGGGCCGAGGATGCGGGCCGCGAGGCGCGGATGATCCTGGGCCATGCGACGGGTCTTGTGCCCGCGCGGCTGAGCGTGGCGGCGGCTGATCCCGTGCCGCAAGAGGCGCAGGACCGGGCGGAGGCGATGCTGGCCCGGCGCATGGCGCGCGAACCCTTGGCGCAGATCCTGGGGCATTGGGCGTTTTACGGGCGCGATTTCACCGTGACGCGCGACACGCTGACCCCAAGGCCGGATACTGAGGCGCTGATCGATCTGGCGCTGGCGCAGCCCTGGCGGCGGGTGCTGGACCTTGGCACCGGTACCGGGGCCATCGCGGTGACGCTTTTGGCCGAGCGGCCGGAGGCCTCGGGCCTGGCCAGCGACATATGCCCGGCGGCGCTTGACGTGGCGCGGCGGAACGCGGCACGGCATGGTGTGGCGGAGCGGCTCGATCTCGTGCAGGCCGATTGGTGGACGGGGATCGCGCAAGCGGCACCGGGACGGTTCGACCTGGTCGTGTCCAACCCGCCCTATGTCAGCGCGGCGGACTATGCCGGGCTCGCCCCCGAGATCACCCTGTGGGAGCCGCGCGGCGCCCTGACACCCGGCGGGGACGGGTTGGCGGCCTACCGCGTGATTGCGCAAGGGCTTGGGGCGCAGCTGGTGCCGGGGGCGCTGTGCCTTGTGGAAATCGGTGCGGACCAGGGGCAGGCGGTGGCGGGGCTGTTTGACGCGGCGGGGCTTGACGATGTGACGGTGCATCCCGACATCAATGGCAAGCCCCGTGTCGTGGCCGGGCGGTCGCCAATTGGCGGTTTCGGCGCAAAATAGCCGCGCATTGGCGTTATTTTCGTGGGTTTTGCCTCGGCAGGCGCGGAATGGGCTTGTCAGGCGGGCCTGCGCATGTTTACTCAGACACAGCGGCCGGGAACATCCCAGGATCTTCCCCCGCGGCTCTGCCACACTTTCCGTGCCGTATCGCCACAGCGCCGGTGCGGGTGACGAGCGTTTCCGTGCCAAGGGCCCGGCCGCTTCCAACCCAGGACAACTGGAACCGTATTTTACACATGAGATCATCAAAAAACCGCTCGCGGTCCAAGGGGAACCGCAATCGCTCGGTCGGCAACATCGTCAACCGCGTCTTCGATTCGTCTGGCCCCGAGGGCAAGGTTCGCGGCACGCCGCAGCAGATCATAGACAAGTACAATCAATTGGCCCGCGATGCGCAGCTGTCCAATGACCGGGTTGCTGCCGAGAATTTCCAGCAGCACGCGGAACATTACCTGCGCATGCTGGCCGAGGCGCAGCGCGAACAAGATGCGCGCCAGCCCCAGCAGGGCGGTGGCCAGCAAGGCCGCGAGCGGGGCGAGGGTGATGATCGCGACGGCGGCTATGACGCCAACCAGGGGTATCAACAGCAGCCGCAGTCGCATCAGCCGCATCAGCCGCAGCCGCAGCCGCAGCCCGAGCGCAGCCCGCGCCCGGCCGAGCGTGAACCGCACAGCGATTTCGATGCCGTGATCGACAGCGCCCCGGCGGAAGACAGCGGCCTGGTCGAAACGCCGGAAAGCGCCCCCAAGCCCAAGCGCAGCCGCACCCGCCGCCCGCGCAAGACCGAGGATGCCGCCCCGGCGCAAGGCGATGGCGCAGAGGCCACTGGCGATGGCCCCTCTGGCAACACCCCGCAAGAAGCGGCGGAATAACGCTCAGCCCGCCACCGCGCGGGCGAGCGCACAAAACCCTTCGATCGAGATCTGTTCGGCACGGTCCGTGGGCGCAAGGCCCGCGGCCACGATCCTGTCCTCGATGTCGGGCGTCAGCCCCTTGAGCGCTGCGCGCAGCATCTTGCGGCGCTGATTGAAGGCCTTGGCCACCACCCGTTCCAGGACCGCCGGATCGGCGGCAAAGCGCGGCTGGGGCAGGGCCGCCAGGTGCACGACCGCGGAATGCACCTTGGGGGCGGGGGTGAAGGCCTCGGGCGGCAGGGTCATGGCGATGCGCGCATCGCAGCGCCACTGCGCGAGGATTGCCAGCCGACCATAGGCCTTTGATCCGGGGGAAGCGACGATCCGGTCGGCCACCTCGCGCTGGAACATCAGGGTCAGCGATTGCCACTGCGGCGGCCAGACTGGCGGCGTCAGCCAGCGCACCAGCAATTCGGTCCCGACATTATAGGGCAGGTTGGCCACGATCTTGATCGGCGGTGTCAGATGCGCCGCCCAATCGAGCGCCAGCGCATCGGCATTCAGCACGTCAAGCTGGCCGGGATAGATCGCGGCGATCTCGGCCAGGGCCGGCAGGCAGCGGGCGTCTTTTTCCACCGCCACCACGCGGCGCGCGCCCTCGGCCAGCAACCCGCGCGTCAGGCCGCCGGGGCCGGGCCCCACCTCGAGCACATCGCAGCCCGACAGGTCGCCGGCCATGCGTGCGATCTTGGCGGTCAGGTTCAGATCGAGCAGGAAATTCTGCCCCAACGCCTTTTTCGCGGAAAGACCATGGGTCGCGATCACCGCGCGCAGGGGGGGGAGGCTGTCAAGGGTGCTCATGCAGGCAGCCTTGCCGTGAAACCGGCGCCCGGCGCAAGCCGTCAGCCAAGAAAGATCCCCATGACGATCGCCATGAGACCGAGCGCGGACACGAGGAGCGCGCCCATGTTGATCGTCACGATGCGTTGCAGGCGGGCGCGCAGCGCGTCATCGGGCAGGCCCGCGCGCTTGGCCGATATGGCGGCCCAGATGCAATAGCCAAGCGCCAGCATCCCTGCCAGGGCCAGAACCGTTCCGACATAGACCAAACCGGCCATCCGCGATCCTTTCTGCGTGATCCGGTGATTGACCTAGGCCAGCATTTCCGCTCTGGCAAGGCTTGTGGCGGGCCCGCCGGGCGGATAGACCCGTGGCTCTGGATTTTCCCTGCATGCGAGACAACCGATGGACGTGACCGAGATCGACGGCGACAGCGCCGCCCGCCCCGACAGCTACCGCGTGACCGCCGACGAGTTGCGCCAGTTCATCGAACGTTTCGAACGGCTTGAGGCCGAGAAAAAGGACATCGCCGAACAGCAGAAGGAAGTCATGGCCGAGGCGAAATCGCGCGGCTACGACACCAAGGTGATGCGCAAGGTCATCGCGCTGCGCAAGCGCGAACCCGATGACATCGCCGAAGAAGAGGCGGTGCTGGAGATGTACAAGGAAGCGCTGGGAATGCGCTGACCCGCGTCAGGGCATCAACAGCGTGACACCGGGGATGCGGGCGATTTCGGCCATGTCATCGTCATAGGCCTGGCTGAGATGCTTGATCAGGTCGGGTGTCCAGCCGGGCAGGTCGAGTTTTTCCTCGATCTCGGTGTCGATCGCGTAGCGGTCGAGAAAGGCGCCGATGATGCGGCGGCGCTGCACCTCTGTTTGGGCGGGCGTCTCGGAGAGGTAGCGTTGCAGCCGGGCAAAGCCGGTCTTGTCCATGATCGTTTCGACCAGGTCGTCGGTGCCGCTCAGCGGGTAATCGAACGGCACATCGGCGATGTCGCGCAGGATCTGCCCCCAAAGCAGCGGCGTATCCTCGTTGCACCAGGCGGTGACCGCCACATCGGGATGCGCCCTGCGCAATCGGACGAACATTTCCGACCAGGTCACGGCGGCGGGCTGCGTGTCTTGCGTGAACTCGGTGAAATCCGAAAACCGCGACCCCATGAACAGCGCCGGGATCAGCGTCGCGGGGTTGCGCATGCCGATGTGCAGTCCCAGATCCGCATCGGGGAATAACAGCTTGAGATTGCCGACCTGGCGGTCGATCATCGGCCAGATCTGGGCCCCCTGGATCACCAGGCGGTTGATGCAGACATAGCGCGCATCCGACAAGACCAGCCGGTCCACCTCCAGGTCGTCGACGATGGCGTCCAGCAGGGCGTCCTGAACATCGGGGCTGGCCGGTTGGCCGTTCAGCGCGCGGATCGTATCTTGCAACAAGGGCCGGTAGCGGTTGAGCGAGGGCACGAGAATGCCATCCTGCGCCAGCCGCCCGCGATCCTTTGACAGCGATTGCAGCAACAGCCCCGCATCCGTGCATGGCGCTCCGAGATGAAAGACGACCTGCATGATGCCCTGACCTTTGACGCATACCACCTCGCGCGTCCTATACCGGCCCCGACCGCCAATGCAAACCCGCCCCCGCATGTCAGCGCCCGCTTGCACGGCGCGAAGGCTTGTCGTATGCGAAGCGCAGGCGCCCCTATAGCTCAGCTGGTAGAGCATCTGATTTGTAATCAGAGGGTCGGGAGTTCGAGTCTCTCTGGGGGCACCACAAAATCAAATAAAATCAACAATTTAGATGAAATTTGTCAGTGAGATTTTGCCGACAAAGTTGTAAACAGTTATAAACTGCTTCTTGCCATACGAGCGCGGTGCGTGAAGCAGTTAGGCCCGTGTTCTTCGGTGACAAGCGGGGAACGTTTTGAACCAGAAACACTTTTCCCAAGATGTCGTTACGATGTCGTAATTAGTGGTTAACATCCTGATTTGTCTGTGTAAGCTGTGGGTCCAGCTTTTAGGGATACTGCAATGGCAAAGCTCTCAGTAGAACAGGCGCTTCTTCGCGCAGAAACTCATTTGCGTAACGGAGAGCATGACAGCGCTCGTGCGCTGTATGATGCCGTGCTAGCTGAATTTCCTACGGACGTGCGCGTTCATTATGGACTTGCACGCCTCAACGCTGCGAAATCTAAGGTGAGTGCGAGGGTATCGCCACTACAGGAGAAGATTGATACGCTGATCACGTTCTACCACGCAGGTCAATTTCACGAATTGGTTGCGACGGCGCAGGCGTTCGTTGCCGAGTATCCGTCGTCATTCGTTGGCTGGAACATTCTCGCCGGTGGACAAAAGGCACTTGGTCGGCTCTCTGAGGCGGAGAAAGGATTTAGAAAAGCGACTGAGCTAAATCCCGGTTACGCTCAAGCATACAACAACTTGGGCGTTACGCTGCAAGAGCAAGACAAGCTTGACGAGGCGCTTGCTGCCTATCGTCGTGCACTTGAAATTAAGCCCGCTTATCCCGAAACGTACTACAATATGGGCGTCACGCTGCAAGCGCAGGGCGAGTTCGGCGAAGCGATTGCTGCCTATCATCGCGCGCTTGATATCAATCCTGCCTATGCCCAAGCGTACAACAACATGGGCAACGCGCTGCATGAGCGGGGCGAGCTCGACGATGCGATTGTGGCCTATCATCGTGCGCTTGACATTAATCCAGCCTATGCCGAAGCGTACAACAACATGGGCAACGTACTGCACGAGAAAGGCAAGCTCGACGAAGCGATTTCCGCCTATCATCGCGCGCTTGAGATCAATCCCGCCTATGCCCAGGCGTACAACAACATAGGCAACGCGCTGCATGAGCAAGGCGAGCTCAACGATGCGATTGCTGCCTATTGTCGCGCGCTTGAGATTAATCCCGTTTATGCAGAAGCTTACAACAACATGGGCAACGTGTTGAAAGAGCAGGGCAAGCTTGACGATGCGATTTCTGCCTATCACCGCTCGCTTGAGATAAAGCCCGTCTATGCAGAGGCGTACTACAACATGGGCAACGTGTTGAAGGAGCAGGGCAAGCTTGACGGTGCGATTTCTGCGTATCATCGCTCGCTTGAGATCAATCCCGTCTATGCCGACGCGTACAACAACATGGGCAACGTGTTGAAAGAGCAGGGCAAGCTTGACGATGCGATTTCCGCCTATCATCGCGCGCTTGAGATAAAGCCCGTCTATGCAGAGGCGTACTACAACTTGGGCAACGGGCTTGTGGAGCAGGGCAAGCTTGACGATGCGATTTCTGCCTATCGTCGCGCAGTTGAAATTAATCCCACCTATGCCCTCGCCGAAGCGCAGCTGCTGCATCAGCGCCAGCATATTTGCGATTTTACAGTTGCAGAGAAATTATCTGCTGCCTCAGGTAGGTTGGGTGTCAAAACCGAAGCGGTCCCACCATTCGCAGCATTGTCCTGGGACGATAATCCAAGATTGCATCAGCTTCGAGCAATTAATTGGGCGCGTGAAATGTATAAACAACCGCCGTTACCGATTCCCAGGCGCCCTAAAACACGCCTAAGCGCCTAAAAATAGGCTACTTTGGTGCTGATTTTCATGATCACGCGGTGATGCAACTGGTCGCTGGAATGTTTGAGCAACATCACAGGGAGTGAGTTTGAAATATTCGCCTTTTCATTTGGACCTTATATTCTTGATGAGATGCGTGAGAGGAGTTTCCTCGGTATGTCGATAAATTCATTGACGTTGAAGGTAAATCTACTTCTGAAATTGTCTGAGCTGGCAGGTCGTGAAAAATAGCGGATTGACATAGCGGTCGACTTAAATGGATACACAAAAATATGAACGGACATGAAATATTTCAGGATCGCATTGCAGGTATCCAAGTGAGTTTCCTTGGGTATCCTGGGTACTATAGGAGCGAGTTTCATTGATTACATTCATAGCTGATCCCGTTATCATTCCTACCGACCAGCGACAGTTTTACTCAGAAAAAGTTATTTATCTTCCGCACTCATATCTTCCAAATGACGATAAAAGGCTGATTGTCGACGACAAAAGTACTACCCGTTCTGACGTTGATCTGCCTGAGGATGTATTCGTGTTCTGCTGCTTCAACAACAACTACAAGATCAGTCCAGCTGAATTCAACATCTGGATGCGGATTCTACATAAAGTTGACGGCAGTGTTTTGTGGCTGCTAAAGTCGAACAAATGGGCAGAGATTAATTTACAGGCAGCGGCTGCAGGACGTGGCATTGATCCTTCGCGTCTGGTATTTGCCCCGAAAATGCCGCATTCAGAACACTTAGAACGCCACAAACATGCCGATTTGTTCATTGATACATTCAATTATAATGCACATACGACTGCAAGCGATTCTCTTTGGTCTGGGCTGCCCGTTGTGACCAAGAAAGGCAAGCAATTCGCGGCGCGGGTAGCCGCCAGTTTGCTAACGGCAGTTGGATTGCCTGAATTAATTACCAATACTGAAGAGGAGTACGAACAGCTTATTGTGGAGCTTGCAAGAGATTACGAAAAACTGGCTCTGATCAAGGCAAAGCTCGCAGAAAATCGTCTGAAAATGCCACTCTTTGATACCGAGCGATATACTCGAAATTTTGAAAAAGGACTAATGGCAGTATACAATCGATATTTCGATGGGTTGCCGCCAGAGGATGTTTGGCTGGCTGAAAAATCTTAGCTCGACTTTGTACATTTTTTGGCGCTACGCCGCGAAGCATAAGGCTTGCGCCATTCGGATAATGCGGTCTGGAGGGATTTTATCGCGCTCTCGGTGTGGCGGGGAGTGTGAAGAAATGTCTCCGACCCATAGGGAGAAGCGGACGGCTCCGATTGCATCGGAGAAGGTGAGATGGGTTTTCCGGGTGTGTTTGGTTCTAGACGTTTTTGATATGCTCTGATTCATTCTTGCTGAAGCGAGGGTGGGTATTGGATGATCGACAGAGTTGGGATCTGAGGCATGGTTTGAAGCGCCGCTCGCCTCACCTTGATGAGCGTGGACGCCGTCTTTTTGCCGCGAATGAAGCACGTGCTGCGGGCTATGGCGGCATAGCGGCTGTATCAGAAGTCACTGGCATTGCGCGTAGCACGATCAGGGCGCGGACTTTCAGATTTAAAGGCAGAAGGAGCGGGAGATCGCATCTTCGTCGTATTGGTGGCGGCCGCAAGCAGAAAAGCGAGATCGCCCCTGACCTTCTTCCGGCCCTGAATGAACTGGTGCAGTCGGCCATTCGCGGTGATCCTCAGGCGCCCCTGCTTTGGGTCAGTCGAAGCCAACGCAATCTTGCGAAGGCACTGGTGGTGCAGGGATTTGATGTCAGCCATGTGCTGGTGGGCCGTTTGTTGCGCAAACTCGGCTTCAGCCTTCAGGGGAACCGGAAAACACTGGAAGGCAGCAGCCATCCTGACAGAGATGCGCAATTCGAACATATCAACGCAAAGATTAAAGAGTTTCAGGCTGCGGGACAGCCTGCGATATCGGTTGATACAAAGAAGAAGGAGTTGGTTGGGGATTTCAAGAACGGGGGTCGAGAGCTGCGCGCCAAAGGAAACCCGGAACCTGTTCGCGTGCATGACTTTAAAATCCCCGAGCTTGGCAAGGCTGTGCCTTACGGGATCTATGACATCACAGACAACTCAGGTTGGGTGACCGTCCGTATGTGATCACGATATGGCCAGCTTTTAGGGATACTGCAATGGCAAAGCTCTCAGTAGAACAGGCGCTTCTTCGCGCGGAAACTCATTTGCGTAACGGAGAGCATGACAGCGCTCGTGCGCTGTATGATGCCGTGCTAGCTGAATTTCCTACGGACGTGCGCGTTCATTATGGACTTGCACGCCTCAACGCTGCGAAATCTAAGGTGAGTGTGAGGGTGTCGCCACTACAGGAGAAAATTGATACGCTGATCATATTGTACGATGCAGGTCAATTTCACGAATTGGTGGCGCAGGCGCAGGCGTTCGTTGCTGAGTATTCGTCGTCATTTGTTGGCTGGAATATTCTCGCTGGTGGACAAAAGGCACTTGGTCGGCTCTCTGAGGCAGAGAAAGGCTTTCGAAAATCGGCTGAGCTAAATCCCGGTTACGCCCAAGCATACAACAACTTGGGCATCACGCTGCACGAGCAGGGCAAGCTCAACGAGGCGATCGCTGCCTATCGTCGCGCGCTTGGGATCAATCCCGCCTATGCCCAAGCGTGCAGCAATATGGGCGTCACGCTGCACATGCAGGGAAAGCTTGACGAGGCGATCGCTACCTATCGTCGCGCGCTTGAGATCAATCCTGTCTATGCCCAATCCTACTACAACATGGGCAACGTGCTGAAAGAGCAAGGCAAGCTCAACGAGGCGATTGCCGCCTATCATCGCGCGGTTGAGATTAAGCCCATCTATGCCGAAGTGTATAACAACATGGGTGTCATCTTGCACGAGCAGGGCAAGCTTGAAAAGGCGATTGTTTCTTATCGGCGCGCGATTGGGATCAATCCTGTCTACGCTGAGGCTTATAACAATATGGGCAATGTACTGAAAGAACAAGTCAAGCTTGACGACGCGATGTCTGCCTATCATCGCTCGCTTGAGATAAAGCCCGTCTATGCCGACGCGTACAACAACATGGGTAATATGCTGCACGCGCAGGGCAAGCTTGTCGAGGCGATTGCTAGCTATCGTCGCGCGCTTGAGATTAATCCTGTTTACGCAGAAGCTTACAACAATATGGGCAATGTTTTGAAAGAGCAGGGTAAGCTTGACGATGCGATTTCTGCCTATCGTCGCGCAGTTGAAATTAATCCCACCTATGCCCTCGCCGAAGCGCAGCTGCTGCATCAGCGCCAGCATATTTGCGATTTTACAGTTGCAGAGAAATTATCTGCTGCCTCAGGTAGGTTGGGTGTCAAAACCGAAGCGGTCCCACCATTCGCAGCATTGTCCTGGGACGATAATCCAAGATTGCATCAGCTTCGAGCAATTAATTGGGCGCGTGAAATGTATAAACAACCGCCGTTACCGATTCCCAGGCGCCCTAAAACACGCCCTAAGCGCCTAAAAATAGGCTATTTTGGTGCTGATTTTCATGATCACGCGGTGATGCAACTGGTCGCTGGAATGTTTGAGCAACATCACAGGGAGGAGTTTGAAATATTCGCCTTTTCATTTGGACCTTATATTCTTGATGAGATGCGGAGAAGAGTTTCTTCGGTATTCGATAAATTCATTGACGTTGAAGGTAAATCTACTTCTGAAATTGTCGAGCTGGCAGGTCGTGAGAAAATAGATATAGCGGTCGACTTAAATGGATACACAAAAAATATGCGGACATATATATTTGAGGGACGCGTTGCGCCTATTCAAATAAACTACCTTGGATATCCTGGGTCTATGGGTGTAGATTTCATTGATTATATTATAGCTGATCCCGTTGTCATTCCTCCAGGGCAGCGACAGTTTTACTCAGAAAAAGTCGTTTATCTGCCACACTCTTATCTGCCAAATGACAATAAAAAATTGATTGCCGCGACAAATACTACCCGTTCTGACGTAAATCTGCCTGAAGACAGTTTTGTCTTCTGTTGCTTCAATAATAACTACAAGATTAGTCCATCTGAATTCGGCATCTGGATGCGACTTCTCAATGCAGTTGAAGGTAGTGTTTTATGGTTGCGAGGGTCGAATAAATGGGCAGAGAGTAATTTACATGCAGCGGCTGCAGAACGTGGCATTGATCCTTCGCGTTTGGTCTTTGCTCCGAAAATGCCACATTCAGAACACTTAGCACGCCACAAACATGCCGATTTGTTCATTGATACATTTAATTTTAATGCGCATACGACTGCAAGTGATGCTCTTTGGTCTGGGCTGCCCGTTGTGACCAAGCAAGGCAAAAAATTCGCGGCGCGGGTAGCTGCGAGTTTGCTAACGGGAGTTGGACTGCCTGAATTAATTACTAATACTGAAGAGGAGTATGAGCAGCTTATTTTGGAGCTCGCAAGAGATGAGGAAAAGCTGAATCTGATCAAGGCAAAGCTCGCAGAAAATCGTCTGAAAATGCCACTCTTTGACACCGAGCGATATACTCGAAATTTTGAAAAAGGACTAATGGCAGTATACAATCGATATTTCGATGGGTTGCCGCCAGAGGATATTTGGTTGACTGAAAAAACATCCTCACCCCACATTATCCAGTGCGCCCCGATGGCGCGTTTCACCAGTGGAGGAAGGATCCACCCAGATAATTGTCGATAGGTCTGGTAGCAGACGAGCGATTTCGCCGGGTAACTGGCGGGGTCGAAGCCTCGTGACAAAGGCCGCCATGGGCGGTTGAGCCCAAGTTCAACAGGAAATCGGCATTGTGCAACAGTCGCTGACGCGGTGACGCGGTGCTTTGGTGGAATGGCGATCGCGATGGACATATGCGCAAGGGCGAGATCGACTACGCTCGCACGCTCTATGATGCTGTTCTCGCTGCTTTTCCGACGAATGCGCGTGCGCAGCAGGGTCTTGCGCGATTGAACGCTTTGAAATCTGAAGTGAGCGCGAACCAAGCGCCCCCAAAAGAGCAAATTGCGTCGCTAATTACATTGTACAACTCAGGTCGTTTTCAGGAGTTGGTTGCACAGGCAGAGGCGTTAGTTGCCGAATATCCGTCATCATTTGTTGTCTGGAACATTCTTGCGGCAGGTCAAAAGGCGTCAGGACGACTTGTCGAGGCAGAGAATGGGTTTCGTAAGGCAACCGAATTAAATCCGACCTATGCGGATGCGTACAACAACATGGGCGTCACACTACAAGAGCAGGGCAAGCTCGACGAGGCGATTGCAGCCTATCATCGCGCGCTCGAGATAAAGCCTGCCTATGCGGATGCGTACAACAACATGGGCGTCACACTGCAAGAGCAGGGCAAGCTCGACGAGGCGATTGCAGCCTATCATCGCACGCTCGAGATCAAGCCTGCCTATGCGGATGCGTACAACAACATGGGCGTCACACTACAAGAGCAGGGCAAGCTCGACGAGGCGATTGCAGCCTATCATCGCGCGCTCGAGATCAAGCCTGCCTATGCGGAAGCGTACAACAACATGGGCAACGCGCTGCAAGAGCAGGGCAAGCTCGACGAGGCGATTGCAGCCTATCATCGCGCGCTCGAGATCAAGCCTGCCTATGCGGATGCGTACAACAACATCGGCAACGCGCTGCAAGAGCAGGGCAAGCTCGACGAGGCGATTGCAGCATATCATCGCGCGCTCGAGATAAAGCCTGCCTATGCGGATGCGTACAAAAACATCGGCAACGCGCTGCAAGAGCAGGGCAAGCTCGACGAGGCGATTGCAGCCTATCATCGCACGCTCGAGATAAAGCCTGCCTATGCGGATGCGTACAACAACATGGGCGTCACACTACAAGAGCAGGGCAAGCTCGACGAGGCGATTGTAGCCTATCAACGCGTGCTCGAGATCAAGCCTGCCCATGCGGACGCCTACAACAACATGGGCAACGCGCTGCAGGAGCAGAGCAAGCTCGACGAGGCGATTGCAGCCTATCATCGCGCGCTCGAGATAAAGCCCGCCTATGCGGGATGCGTACAACAACATGGGCGTCACGCTGCAAGAGCAGGGCAAGCTCGACGAGGCGATTGCAGCCTATCATCGCGCGCTCGAGATAAAGCCTGCCTATGCGGATGCGTACAACAACATGGGCGTCACACTGCAAGAGCAGGGCAAGCTCGACGAGGCGATTGCAGCCTATCATCGCGCGCTCGAGATCAAGCCTGCCTATGCTGCCGCTGAGGTGCTGATGCTGCATCAGCGCCAGCATATTTGTGATTTTACTGTTGGCGAACAACTAAAAGAGGCGTCATACCGTCTCGGCATAGAAACAGAAGCAGTAACGACGTTTGCAGCATTGCCGTGGGAGGACAATCCTAGCTATCACCTACTAAGAGCAAATCGTTGGTCAAGAGAAAAGTACACACAATCCCCACGACCACTTCCTGCGCGTCCTAAAACGCGATCTGAGCGTATAAAAATTGGCTATTTTAGTGCCGACTTCCATGATCACGCAACGATGTATCTGATGGCAGGTGTGCTTCGCCAGCATGATCGTAGCGCCTTTGAGACCTTTGCCTACAGCTATGGGCGCAGTAAGTCCGGAGAGTGGCGCAAACGTGCTGAGAACGACGTTGATCACTTCTTTGATGTAACCGACCAATCCGACCGCCAGATCGTTGATTTAGTTCGATCGCACGCTCTCGATATCGCGATTGATCTAAAGGGCTTTACGGCATATACGCGATCGCAGCTGTTTCAATATCGATTGGGACCAATTCAGATCAACTTTCTTGGCTATCCTGGAACAATGGGTGCAGAGTTCATTGACTATATTATAGCCGATCCTGTTGTTATTCCTGCAGAGCAGCGCCAGTTTTATTCAGAAAAGGTTGTTTATCTTCCGCATTCATATCAGCCCAATGATAATGAGAGGCCGATTTCAACATCAAACACTACTCGTTCTGACGTTGGTCTACCTGAAGATTCATTCGTGTTTTGCTGCTTCAATAACAACTACAAGATCAGCCCAACTGAATTCGACATCTGGATGCGGCTTCTACACAAAGTGGACGGCAGTGTTTTGTGGCTGCTGAGGTCCAATGAATGGGCGGAGAGAAATTTACAAAACGAGGCAGCAGCACGTGGCATCGATCCTTCGCGGCTGGTCTTTGCACCAAAAATGCCGCATTCTGAGCACTTAGCACGCCACAAACATGCCGACTTGTTTATCGATACATTCAACTATAATGCGCATACAACTGCAAGTGACGCGCTCTGGGCTGGATTGCCAGTTGTAACCAAGCAGGGAAAGCAATTCGCGGCACGGGTCGCGGCTAGTTTGCTGAAGGCAGTTGGACTGCCTGAATTAATTACAGAGACTGAAGAAGAATATGAAGAGCTGATCACCGAGCTCACAGAACATCCCGAAAAACTGGCTAAAATTCGCGAAAAACTTAAAGAAAATAGAATTACGAATCCACTCTTTGACACAGCACGCTACACTCGCAACTTTGAGCGCGGCTTGACACAGGTTTATGATCTATATCTCAATAGTAAGGAGCCAGAGGATATCATCGTGACCGAAAATTGAATAGCTTCAGGTTTGGTAGGCGCCTTCTTGACCACCACCAGTGCTACCACAGACAAATGGCATCGTCGAGCGGTTCAACAGCCTGATCGAAGACGTCCTGTATCGCCCCGGTTTCACCGGAGACCTTTAGCTTCATTTCACGCGACCATATCGAGCACGTCGCGCTGCGCATAGAAGTTCTTTTCGGCCTCTGATGGTGGGATGTTCCCGATGGGGCCAAGCAGGCGTCTGTTGTTGAACCAATCGACCCAGCCGAGTGTGGCCATTTCCAGATCCTGCATGTTGCGCCACGGTCCCTGGCGGTGGACCAGCTCGGTTTTGTAGAGGCCGTTTATGGTTTCAGCGAGGGCGTTGTTGTAATGACCCAGCGGAATCTGCACAGTTTAAGCCGCTAATGCATATGCCTGAGCGGGTGTTTTCATGGCAAGCGCTTGGTGAGGGCGCTTGTGGTTGTAGAAGCTGATCCAGTCGCCGATAGCGCGTGTGGCGTGCTGTATGCTGTCGAAGCGCTGGCGATGGACGCATTGCTCTTTCAGGGTCCGGATCACACGCTCGACCATGCCGTTTTGCTGCGGGCAGTGGGGCGTGATGAACTCTTGCCTCAGACCGTAGCTTTTCACCAAGGCCGTGTATTTTCTACTCGTGAAGACCAGGCCAAACGCCTTACGAAGCGCTCAGAGAAAAGCTATAACAATATGAAAAGGTGTCTCGCCAGATCGCCTACATTACAGGCTCTGGCTTTCAGCTTCGTTCTCGCCTAAGATTTGACAGTGCAAACTTAATGGACCTTAGACTATATGAAAGCCGTGATACTTGCCGGTGGTCTGGGCACGCGGATTTCCGAGGAAAGCCATCTGCGTCCCAAGCCCATGATCGAAATCGGCGGCCGTCCGATCCTGTGGCACATCATGAAAATCTATTGCGCTCATGGTATCACCGATTTCGTGATCTGCTGTGGTTACAAGGGCTATGTGATAAAGGAATACTTCGCCAATTACTTCCTGCACATGTCTGATATCACCTTCCACATGGCCGAAAACCGGATGAAGGTACATCACCAAAATGCCGAGCCTTGGCGCGTGACGCTGGTCGACACCGGTGAGACCACGATGACAGGTGGGCGGCTGAAGCGGGTTGCGGACCATATCGACGGCCCCTTCTGCATGACTTATGGCGATGGCGTTTCTGATGTGGACGTGACCGCGCTGTTGGCCTTTCACGAGGCACAAGGCACCGAGGCCACAGTTACCGCGATCCAGCCCGCTGCCCGTTATGGCGCCTTGGAAATCAGCGGGACCCGCGTCACCAGTTTCGAGGAAAAACCTAAGGGCGATGGCCGCTGGATCAACGGCGGGTTTTTCGTATGTAACCCGTCGGTGCTAGACCGGATCGAGGGCGACCACAGCCATTGGGAATTGAAGCCCCTAGAGGGGCTGGCGCGCGATGGCCAGCTTTCGGTGTTCAAGCATGATGGGTTTTGGGCCGCGATGGACACGATGCGTGACAAGACCCAGCTTGAGGCGGTGTGGGCAGAGGGCCGCGCACCCTGGAAGGTCTGGCGCTGAGAATGGACGGCAATGGAGAGTTCAGCTGGCAGGGCAAGCGGGTCCTTGTCACCGGGCATACCGGGTTCAAGGGATCGTGGTTGTGCGAAATGCTACTGGATCGGGGGGCAACCCTTTCCGGGCTGGCGCTGCCACCCGAGACTAAGCCTGCACTTTTTGACCAGCTAGGGCTGGCCCGGCGAATGGATCACGCTGCGGTCGATATTCGCGATGCCGAGGCAGTGGCGGCCCGGGTGCGCGACGTGATGCCCGACATCGTGCTGCATTTGGCAGCGCAACCGCTTGTGCGCCGGTCATACCGTGAACCGGTTGTGACATGGGCCACGAATGTGATGGGCACGGCGCATCTTCTGGATGCTCTGACTCGTCTAGAAAGACCAATATCCGTCGTCGTGGTGACAACCGACAAAGTCTATGACAACCGTGAATGGGTGCATGCTTACCGCGAAACTGACCCACTGGGCGGACATGATCCCTATTCGACGTCGAAGGCTGGAACCGAACTGGTCGCGCAAAGCTGGCGCAAATCCTTTGGCGGTGGGGCCCATGGTGTCCGCATCGCCACCGCGCGTGCGGGCAATGTGATCGGCGGCGGCGACTGGTCGGAAAACCGCATTCTGCCCGACCTGATGCGCGCCCTTGCCGCCGGTCAGGCGCTGTCCCTACGCAATCCTCATTCCGTGCGGCCCTGGCAGCATGTGCTGGACCCGCTTACCGGCTATCTCACGCTGGCTGAACGGCTTGTCGCATCGCCTGATGCCCAGTGGCAGGACGGGTTCAACTTTGGGCCAGAGGCGGTGGACCTGCGCACAGTGCGCGATCTGGTGGACACCGCGCTTGGCTATTGGCCAGGGCAGTGGGTCGATGCCTCAGACCCCGCGGCCCCGCATGAGGCAGGCCGTCTGGCGCTGACCATCGACAAGGCCCGCGCCACCCTTGGCTGGGCCCCGCGCTGGAGCTTTGAAACAGCCGTGTCGAAGACAGTTTCGTGGTATCGCGGGCTGCATGAAGGACAGGATGTCCGGTCGCTGACAAAGGAGCAGATCGCAGCCCATGCAGCGAAAACGAGGGCCGCATGATTTTTACCCCTCTACCCCTTGCCGGTGCCTTTCGCATTGATCTGGACCGGCGCGAAGATGCTCGCGGTTTCTTTGCCCGGCTGTTCTGCGCCAAGGAATTCGCGAATCATGGCCTGACTACCACTTGGGTGCAGTGCAACACCTCGTTGAGCCGTACCGAAGGCACGCTGCGCGGGTTGCATTTTCAGCGGCCGCCGATGGCCGAGGTCAAGATGGTGCGCTGCCTGAAGGGCGCCATCTTCGACGTTATGGTGGACTTGCGCGCAGGCTCGTCCAGTTTTGGGCACTGGACCGCGCTTGAACTGACAGCCGAGAACCGCAGCATGGCATATATTCCTGAAGGTTTTGCCCATGGATTTCAGACCCTAAGCCCAGAAACCGAACTTCTCTATTTCCACTCGCAGGTCTATAGTCCGGCCCATGAATGCGGGCTACGCCATGACGACCCGCGCCTTGGCATTCAATGGCCCCGCCCGGTGGCCGATCTTTCATCCCGCGATGCTGAGCATCCGGGTCTTGACACGCTGGAGCCTATCCCATGACCCAGGCTTGCCGTCATTGCCAGACACCCTTGACCCAGCGTTTTCTGGATTTGGGGTACGCGCCGCCATCCAACGCCTATCTGCCCCCCGAGGCTCTGAACGCCCCCGAAATGACATGGCCGTTGCGGCTGTCAGTCTGCGACAACTGCTTTTTGGTCCAGACACAGGATTTCACTGCTGCGGAAGCGCTTTTCGACGCTGAATACGCCTATTTCTCCTCGACCTCCAAGAGCTGGCTGGACCATGCAGCGCGCTATAGCTCCATGGTCACGGCCCGCTTTGGCCTGACCTCTGCCAGCCATGTGATCGAGGTGGCGGCAAATGACGGCTATCTCCTGCGCAATTTCGTGGCGGCCGGCATCCCCTGCCTTGGGGTGGAACCCACTGCCTCGACCGCCGCCGTTGCCGAAGCGCAGGGCATACCGGTGCGCCGGTCTTTCTTCGGACAAGCCTTGGCAGAGGAGCTGGTGGCCGATGGCTTGGTGGCCGATCTTGTGGTGGGCAACAATGTCTATGCACATGTGCCTGACATTAATGATTTTACCCGAGGTCTCGCCAGGGTATTGAAACCCGAAGGTGTGATAACTCTAGAATTTCCACATCTTATGCGGTTGATTGAATTCTGCCAATTCGACACCGTCTATCACGAACATTTCTCTTACCTCTCCCTGGGCACTACTCACCGCATCTTCAGAGCCGCAGGGTTGCGGATTTTTGATGTCGAGGAATTGTCGACCCACGGTGGCAGCTTGCGGGTCTATGGCTGCCTGATCGGAGCGGGGCATGTGCAATCCTCGTCGGTTTCGGCTCTTCTGGCTGAAGAGCACGCCCGGGGGATGAACACCCTTGCAGGCTATGAAGGCTTCCAGCCCCGCGCAGATGCGGTGAAGAACGGTTTTCTGCACTTTCTCCTGCGGGCAAAGGCCGAGGGCAAGACTGTGGCCGCCTATGGGGCTGCAGCCAAGGGCAACACGCTTCTGAACTATGCCGGGGTGAAGCCAGATGTCTTGCCCTTCGTCTGCGATGCGGCTGCATCCAAACAAGGCAAGCTGATGCCGGGCAGCCATATCCCGATCCTGCCACCCGAGGCGCTGAACAGAGCACGTCCAGATTACATTGTGATCCTGCCCTGGAACATCGCCGCCGAAGTGCAAGCCCAACTGGCCCCGCTGGCGGCCCAGGGCACTCGCTTTGTCACCGCCGTCCCCGAATTGGTGGTGTCGTGACGCGCGTCCTGCTAACCGGAGCGACTGGATTCGTCGGGATGCAGGTCTTGCGCCATCTATTGGCCGAAGGGGCGCAAGTGACCGCCGTTCTGCGCCCGGACAGACGCGCGCCCATCGGCGTGACGCCACTGCGCAGCCCGGACCTCTTCGCAGAACCTGCCAGCTTCTGGGCCGAAACTTGCGCCGGGCATAACGCTGTGGTTCATGTCGCCTGGTGTGCAGAGCCGGGAGATTATCTGCACTCGCCCCTGAACCTTGATTGTCTGGTGGGCACACTGCGCCTGGCACAGGGCGCAGCCGCAGCCGGAGTGCGGCATTTCACCGGCATTGGCACATGCTTCGAATATGACTTGAGCGCGGCGGCCGTGCTCCCTCACCAGCCGCTGACCATCCACGCCCCGCTCGCCGCGGCCACACCCTATGGGTCGGCCAAGGCCGCCACCTTCATGGCCCTGACTGGAAACATGCCGGGAATGGACTTCGCCTGGTGCCGCCTTTTCTATCTTTTCGGGCAGGGGGAAGACCCGCGCCGTCTGGTGCCCTATATCCATGGCAGGCTCAACGCGGGCGAGCCCGTTGAACTGACATCTGGCCGACAATTGAGGGATTTCCTAGACGTGGCTGAGGCCGGCCGTCAGATCGCCGAGGTCAGCTTGCGTGGTTTAACCGGCCCCTTGAACATCTGTTCGGGCCTTCCTGTCACCATTGCCGCCCTTGCTGCCAGGATCGCCGAAAGCTATGGTCGCCCCGACCTCATACGCCTCGGCGCTCGACCCGACCGAGCGGATGATCCTGCCTATGTCGTGGGTGTGCCCAGCCTGGCCGCAATGGCTTGAAAGGACGAACGTGACCCTACGAGAGTTGTACCGGCAAGACGGGCTGCCAATCTTTCAGAACCGGATGTATGACACCAGCTACGCCGGCAGGAACTGCCCCAGGGGCGATATGCGACTGGTAGAAGACATGGACACTGGCCTAGTCCGCAATGCAGCCTTCGATGCAGCCTTGTTGCACTATGACGGCGCCTACCAGAACGAGCAGGGACATTCTCCCCTTTTCAAGGCTCATATGGAGACGGTAGCTGATTTGATCGAGGCCCACATGGGTCGGACCGGGCTTGTCGAGGTTGGCTGTGGCAAGGGCACCTTCCTTGAATTGCTGCGCGCCCGTGGCACCGATGTCGTGGGCTATGACCCAACCTATGAAGGTTCAAATCCAGTGGTACGGCGGGAATACTTCACAGAGGATCTCGGGATCACCGGCGAGGGTCTGATCCTGCGGCATGTGCTGGAGCATATCCAGGACCCGGTGGGGTTTCTACAGCTTCTGGCCAAGGCAAACGGCCAAAGGGGCCTGATCTACATCGAAGTTCCCTGTCTGGACTGGATCTGTCGCAACCGGGCCTGGTTCGATATCTTCTACGAGCATGTGAACTACTTCCGACTGACCGACTTTGACCGCATCTTTGGTCGGGTCCTTTATGCCGGGCGGGCCTTTGGCGGCCAATATCTGACCTTGATCGCCGACCTGGCGACGCTGGAGGAACCCAGGCGAGACCCGCTCGATGCGGTCGAATTCCCTGAGGATCTGACAGATCGTCTCGCCGCCGAGGCAGGACAGGACCGTGGTCGCGTCGTGGTCTGGGGTGGGGCGTCGAAGGGCGTGATTTTTGCCTTATTGCGTGACTGGGCTGGCCATCCGGTCGATCGTGTCATCGACATCAACCCCGCAAAGCAGGGGCGATATCTGGCCGCGACCGGGCTGCGCGTCTTGTCTCCCGAGGAAGGACTGGCTGGCCTGCCCAAAGGCAGCCGGATCTATGTGATGAACCCCAACTACTTGGATGAGGTCCGCGCAATGGCGGGCCCGGATTTCGACTGCAGAGATATAAGCCATGACTGATTTCGAACGCAACGTTACCACGCGGCTGAAGGAGGTGCCTGGAAACACCCCATTGATGTCAACGGCGAAAGCGTTTTTGCAGGAATCCGTCGAGGCGAAGTATTCCTACAATTTCTTCTGGATGGGCCGCCCCATCATTCAATACCCACAGGACATTGTGGCAATGCAGGAACTGGTGTGGCGTGTCCGGCCCGATGTGATTGTCGAAACCGGCATTGCTCATGGTGGTTCGCTGATCCTGTCCGCGTCGCTTCTTGCCCTTCTTGATCTGTGTGACGCCACCGAATCCGGTCAGATGCTGGATCCGGCAAAGCCCGCCCGAAGGGTCGTGGGGGTCGATATCGACATCCGCGCCCATAACCGCACGGCGGTCGAGGCGCATCCCATGTCAAACCGGATCACGATGATCGAAGGGTCATCCATCGATGCTGGCATCGTCGACCGGGTCAGGGAAGAAGTTGGCAGCGCCAAGCGCGTCCTGGTTTGCCTCGACAGCCATCACAGCCACGATCATGTTCTGGCCGAGCTTGACGCTTATGGCCCGATGGTCAGCCCGGGCAGCTATTGCATCGTGTTCGACACGGTCGTTGAAGATCTGCCTCAGGAACTTGCCTTTGGCCGCCCTTGGGGGCCGGGGAACAGCCCGAAAAGCGCCGTTCATGCCTGGCTGCCGTCGCATCCCGATTTTGAGATCGATTGGCAGGTGGATGCCAAGCTGTTGATCTCGGTCGCGCCCGACGGCTTCCTGCGCCGGACCGCGTGATCTGCATGCCCAGGGCTTCTGTAGTAGTACCAGTCTTGTCCGTCGTCGAATGATATGGAACAGGCGCGCTGATTTTGGAGTGGAAGGCGCGGGTTCATCGGGTTCAGGTTACGCTGCTTGACGCTGATGGTTCAAGCGGCGGTCTTGGATGGTTTTCTGTTTAATGTGTCTCCTTTCCGCCAAGATGGTTTCGCCGCGACCGAAGTATACGTCGGCTGGGGTCAGGTTGCCGATGCTTTCGTGGTAACGGCGGTTGTTGTGGTGGTCGATGAAGGCGGCGATGGCTGGAGTGCCCCCACTGAAGTGGTCCACCAACTGGGATATGATGATCCCACTTTTTGGAGGACCAGAAGATGGCTGGAAAGCGAGAGAAGCCCGAAGACATTGTTTTGAAGCTTCGGCAGGTTGAGGTGCTGCAGGGTCAGGGCAAGTCGGTTCAGGAGGCGGTTCGTCAGATCGGCGTGACAGTGCAGACCTACTATCGATGGCGCAAAGAGTATGGCGCCATGAACCGCGATCAGTTGAAGCGACTTAAGGAGCTTGAGACCGAGAACCAGCGCCTCAGGTGTGCGGTATCGGATCTGACGCTGGACAAGATGATCCTGACCGAGGCTGCCCGGGGAAACTTCTGTGAACCGCCCCGAGTATGCCGGAGGGTGGTTTGTTCAATGACTAGGCGACCATATCGAGTGAGTTCAGGTTTGCATAGAACGTCTCCTCTGCTTCTGTGGGCGGGATGTATCCGATGGAGCCGAGAAGCCGGCGATTGTTATACCAATCGACCCATTTCAGGGTTTCCCATTCGACTTCGCGCATCGATTTCCACGGGCCGATCTGGTTGATGACCTCGGTTTTGAACAGGCCAATGACGCATTCAGCGAGAGCATTGTCATAGGAATCGCCGACTGTTCCAACCGATGGATCAATGCCAAATTCGACGAGGCGCTCGGTATATTTGATCGAGAGATATTGCGATCCACGGTCCGAGTGATGAACCAAAGCATTGTTATCAGGCGTTTTTCTTTGCCAGATTGCTTGATCCAAAGCATCGAGAACGAACTGTGTTGCCATTGATGTCGATACGCGCCAGCCAACGATGCGGCGCGCAAAGACATCGATGACGAAA
This sequence comes from Roseicyclus sp., assembly GCA_018401965.1. Taxonomy (GTDB): domain Bacteria; phylum Pseudomonadota; class Alphaproteobacteria; order Rhodobacterales; family Rhodobacteraceae; genus Roseicyclus. Next base: position 4,816 of record JAGYJU010000013.1, on the reverse strand, counting down.
GCGACATAGACCGTTCCCGACCACGTCGGAACGGGTGGTGTCGCGGAGTTGGTGGAAATTCGAAGGCGGCGTAATCTCCGGGTGAACCAAACCCACCCAACCGGCGGCTGACACCGCCAGAGGAGATCACGCCATGACCCAGATTACAGACACCAGCACGCTTGCGCTACTTGCATGTGAGGCGGGCTTTGATCCGATCGAGGATCGCCTTCGCGCCAACATCCGCGGCACGATCGAGGCCGTTTTCAAAGAAGAACTGAACGGCTTTCTCGGCCGTTTGCGCTACGGCCGAACGGCCGGGGCGGTGAAGGGCTATCGCCACGGAAACCGGGATCGCCAGATCATCGGGACATTTGGGACCGAGACGATCAGCGTGCCGCGCGCTCGGATTGAAGACGAGGCAGGCCGCGTCAGCGAATGGCGCTCGAAGGCGCTGCCGCGCTACCAGCGGCTGACCAAGACGGCGGAAGCGCTGATCGCGTCGGTTTACCTCGCGGGCACGAACACGCGGCGGGTGAAGCGCGCGCTGTTTGCGCTGTTCAAGGGGGCTGTCAGCAAAGACGTCGTCAGCCGCGCCTGGCGCAAGGTCAAGGTGGATTGGGACGCCTGGTGCGCCCGTAGCCTTGCTGATGAGGACATCATCCGGTTGATCCTCGACGGCACCGTCATCAAGACGCGTCTCGACAAGAAGGCTACGAACATCTCGGTGCTGGCCGCCATCGGTGTGCGCCGCGATGGTCAGAAAGTATTGCTTTCCATCATGAATATGGGAGGCGAGAGCACAGCAGCGTGGCGGAAATTCCTCGACGATCTCGACGCCCGCGGCCTGAGGCGGCCCGAATTCGTGATTGTCGACGGTGCGCCGGGGCTCGAGGCCGCCCTGGTGGCGCTCTGGGGTGACGACCTGCCGATCCAGCGCTGCACGGTTCACAAGCATCGCAACCTTCTGGCACATGCCCCGAAGCACTTGCACGACGAGCTTACCGAGGATTACCGCGACATGATCTACGCCGACACGGCGGCCGACGTCGAGAAGCGCCGCAAGGCCTTCCTGCGCAAATGGCGGCTAAAGTGCCGTGCAGTTGCCGACAGCCTCGAAGAAGCCGGGGCCCGGCTTTTCACATTCACCCGGCTTGACCCGTCACAATGGAAAGCGGCGCGGACGACGAATTCCATAGAGCGTCTGAACGAGGAGTTCCGCCGCCGGATCAAAACCCAAGCCGTTCTGCCCTGCGCCGAAACCGTGCCGATGCTCCTCTGGGCTCTGCTCGCCTCCGGCCAGATCACCATGCGCAAGGTCGACGGATGGCAAACCCTCGACAAAGCGATCGAGCCCATGACACTTGACCTCGCCGCCTGATCAGGCGCAAATCAACCCGCTCGGAGGACGGCGCCAGAGAATTTCCACCACTCTCGAGACACAACCTCGGAACGTAGGTGAAGTCAGAGACCCAAAGTTGGTTGGGCCGATCCGCTTTGAACACGCGGTTGACCTTGTCATCGGGGCAAGGCTGCGAGGTGTCGGGGTTGGTTGTGACGACCTTTTTGCCCCGAACCACGCCCTTTAGGCCTAAACGGCGCATCAACCGTTCCACGGTGCATCGCGCAACGTCCTGGCTGTCTCTGAGCAAAACATGCCAGATCTTTCGCGCCCCATAGAGCTTGCGGTTGTCTTTCCAGGCTGCATCGATCTTGATGCAGAGATCCGCGTCAGACTTTGCCCGTCGCGATGCTCGATCAGGATCACGCGCGATGGCGCGCCGCTCATAATAGGTGGACTGGGCGATTTGCAGCATTCTGCACATCGGCTCGACCCCGAACTGACCCCTATGTTCTTCAATGAAAGCAGTCACTTGCGAAACGGGCGGTCGAGCTCCGCCTGAGCAAAATACGCTGATGCCTTCTTCAGGATCTCATTGGCCTGGCGAAGCTCATGGTTCTCGCGTTCCAATTCTTTGATCCGTGCCTTCTCAGCCGTCGTCTGGCCTGGCCGTTCGCCGCCATCACGCTGGGCCTGACGCACCCAAACGCGAAGGCTGTCCGGCGAACAACCCAATTTACCCGCGATCGCCGTCAGCGCCGCAGCTTCGCTTTGATAATCATCGCGGTGTTCCATCGCCAACCGCACCGCACGGTCGCGGAACTCAGGTGAATACGGCTTCGAGGTCTTCTTGTTGTGTGTCTGTTCCATAACGGGCAATTCTCCGAGAGTTTTGCCCTCCGGTAAACCCGGGGCGATTCAGTTGCACGCTCAACATCATTGATGAGTTCACGAAGGAGGCGCTCGTGATCCGCGTCAAACGCAAGCTAAATTCCATCGATGTCGTCGATGCTCTGACTGACCTGTTCATTCTGCGCGGGCCGCCCAGGTTCATAAGGTCCGACAACGGCGCCGATCTCCAGCATGTGGAGGATGACCTGGGCGTCCTTCGGGTCGTTCTTGTCCCAGCTGTTGTGCAGGGCCTCCCGCGTCCGCGCCAGACCGACGGAGGAGACAAGCTTCAGTTCGAACCCAGCTCTGCCGAGATGGTGCGCAAGCGGCCGGTGGTAGTTGCCGGTCGCCTCGAACCCGATCCGCACCGGCAACCCGTAGCTGCCGAGGGTCGCGGAGAGGCGCCGAAAGTCCTCCAGCGTGTTCAGGATCGTCAATCGGCGACGGCGCGTCTTGCCTGGGATGCAGATCAGCACTTCATGGCGGTGTTTGGAAATGTCGATGGCGACCAACAAGGTCGGAGCGAGAGAATGCGTGGCGGTCATAGCCGGTGTCCTCAGCGGTGTGGTTGTGCAAAACCACTGTTGAGACCTGAGACCCGGTTATGGCCACACGCTGCGCTACTTGAGGGCTGCGCGCGTGGCCATAACCTCTCAGCAGCCCTTCTTCCCGACGTGCTATGGCCCTGAGTTCGTTGCGAAGGATGTCCGGGGCTGGATCGAGGCAGTAGGCGCGCGAACAGCGTTTATCGAGCCGGGCAGCCCTTGGGAGAACGGTTATGTCGAGAGCTTCAACGCCCGGTTCAGAGATGAACTCCTCAACGGCGAGCCCTTCTATTCCCTGCGCGAAACCCAGATCCTGATCGAGAAATGGCGTCGCCACTACAACACCGTCAGGCCGCACAGCGCCTTGGGATACTGTCCCCAAGCGTCGGAAACCATCGTCCCGATGGACCCGAGGTCCACCACGCACTAACATTCAACCGGGACCACTCGATGGGGGCAGTCCACGATCGAACCTACGACCAATTGATTGACAGTCAATTTTTTTGAAGTATCATTAAAAAAATGTACAGCTACCTCCCAAAATAAGCAATTGAATATCAATAAATCTTGCCATTTTTAGCTATCTCTGTCTAACGTTGGGGAACATTGGCTATCCGAAATGCTGTTCCCTAAAGTGTTCCCTGGAAGGAATGTTGATATGAAGCTGAAGGCTGTCACCGTCGAGGCGCTCCAAGCCACCGACAAGCGGCAAGAAATCCCTGATGATCTTTGCGCTGGGCTTTACTTGGTGGTGCAGCCTACTGGGAAAAAAGCTGGCAGGTGCGCTATACGGCAGGCTACTTGGAGAATGTCGGTTTAGACCAAGGAGTCTTCTATGCCAAATGATTTAATAACACTTTCAATTTGTATTCCGACGTTTAATAGATCTAGGTACCTCAACACACTTCTTCAGGATATATCAGAAAACTTTAAGATTTTTCCTTTTCAATACGAAATAATCATTTCAAGCAATGCATCTACCGACGACACTGATGAAGTCGTTCATAATTGGTTAAATAAGCTCCCAATATTATATATTAAACAAGAAACAAACATTGGGTTTGTTGCGAGTTTAAATGATGCGTATTCGCACGCTCGCGGTACATTTTCAATATATTTAGCCGATGATGATTTTCTTGAAGTAGAGCCTCTAATAGAGGCTATTATTACATTTATTAGTCACCCAAGCGCACATATTTTATACGCTCCATGGAAACTGGTGACTCTTAAAAACAAGCCATCTGGACGTCAGTTTTTTACAATACCAGAAGATAAAGTATTTAAAAAAGGTGACCATTTAGAACTTTTAGAACTCATTTTGAACCATCATATTTTTCCAGAGATTTATATCGTTCGTACTAGAACAGTTAAACGCAATTTATTTACACATAATGAACTTGCATATTGGGCATTTACAGGAGCCTCAGATTATCTATCTTTTGGGGATATTATTTTTTTGGCAACCCCTTTTATCTTTCGACCACGCATTATTTTGACGATGAAGTTCGTACACAGGCAGGCCATGAAGAAGTGGAATATGCGTGGGACCGTTATAGAGGTGGATTGGAATACTTTTCTGCTAATATATGTCAACAGTTAGATAACAAGAATTTTGATATCCTGCAACAAAAGATTAATGCATTTGTTATTCAGAGAATGCTGGTAGGACTACGCATACGCATACAAAAAAAACGAAATCCTGTTGATAATTATTATTTAGCTCGTAGATTATGCGGTTTAGGTCAGAAATCTGCTCTTCCAGTTAACTACGATCAAATTCGATCGTTTGCGGCACTTTGGGATTTAGGTAATAATCCAGATTATAAAAACATAGAAACCATTATTATTGTAGGTGATGAGCTATCCAGTATTGTAGACTATGTAAGATCACAAACTACCTTGCCCGTTTTGCACTTATCAAAACATGTGCAAGGCCATCGAAACTGTGTTTTTCTTTTTAAAAATTTAGATGGCAAGTTTCAGGCTGACATGGACGCCGAACTATTATTAGGTAATATTTTTTTGACAGAACGTATGCTGATGGAGAAATTTAGCTAAG
>JAGYJU010000012.1 GCA_018401965.1 Roseicyclus sp. | reverse complement strand
AACAGGCGTCAGCGCCATAACCCTGGCGCGCGCAGGCGTGGGCGTGGCCGTCATCTGCCCCTTTCCGCTGGTCCGACACGCCGATCCGACCCTGGCGGTGCGCCGCTTCGAGCCGGAATTCGTCTACCGGGTGTCTTTTGCGGTTTCGACCGTGCGCCCGATGTCGCGGCCCGCGCGCGCCTTCATGCGCCACGTGCAGCTGGCGGTGAAATCGGAGGCGCGGGCGGCCTATGAACTGCGCCCGCCCGAAGACCTGGCGGCCACCGCCTGATCGCTCGATCAGCCCTGGTTCCAATCTGGGTGGCGCTTGTCGAGAAAGGCGGCGATGCCTTCGGCGGTGTCGCCGTCCAGCATGTTTTCCACCATCACCGCGCCGGTCAGGTCATAGGCCTTGTCCAGCGGCAGCTGGATCTGGTCGTAAAAGGCGCGCTTGCCGATGCGCACGGCCGTTCCCAGCTTGGCGGCGATCTTTTCGGCCAGCGCGTTGGTTTCATCTTCCAGCGCCTCGGGGGCGACCACGCGGTTGACCAGCCCGATCTCGCGGGCGCGCGCGGCGTCGATGAAATCGCCCGTCACCAGCATTTCGAACACCTGCTTGCGCGGCACGTTGCGCGACAGGGCGACCATCGGGGTGGAACAGAACAGGCCGATGTTCACACCGTTGACGCCAAAGCGGCAATCGCTGGCCGCCACCGCCAGGTCACAGCTGGCCACCAATTGGCATCCGGCGGCGGTGGCAATGCCATGGGGCTGGGCGATCACCGGCTGCGGCAGGCGCGCGATCATCTGCATCATCCGCGCGCAGCGGTCGAACAGGTCGCGCAGCGCGGCCGCGCCATTGTCGTTGGCGGCACGCTTGGCCTGCATTTCCTTCAGGTCGTGACCGGCGCAAAACGCCTTGCCCGTCCCCTTGAGAACGATCACCCGCTGCGTCTGCGACACCATCAGGTCGTCCATCTGCCGGGTCAGCGCGGCAATCATGCCATCGGACAGCGCATTCAGCTTGCCCGGAAGGTTCAGCGTCAGATGCGTGACAGCGCCGCGATCTTCGCGGATCACCAGATCTTCGGTCATGGTCTTTTCATCCTCCCCGGACTGGCCTAACCCGATGTCATGGACCCCCTGTATAACGCCTCGGTCGGCACAGGGAAGGGATGAGGGACAAGACAGATCATGGCGCTTGCAATGGATGGGCCCGCGCTGGCGCGGTTTCTGGCAGCGGAATTTCCGCAGGTGGCGGATGATTTCGCGATCGAAACCCTGACCGACACGCTGTTGACGGTCCGGCTGCGGATCGGCGACAAACACCTGCGCCCCGGCGGCACGGTATCGGGTCCCTCGATGTTCGCGTTGGCCGATGTGGCGGTGTACCTGGCGATCCTGTCCCGGATCGGGCCGCGCGCGCTGGCCGTGACGACGAATTGTTCCATCGATTTCATGCGCAAACCGGCCGCCGCGACCGACCTGGTCTGTCACTGCCGGATCCTGAAACTGGGCCGAAGCCTCGCGCTTGGCGATTGCCTGATCTATTCCGAGGGCGGATCGGACCCGGTGGCGCGCGCCTCGCTGACCTATGCCATCCCGCCCGAGACTGCGCGCGGTTGACGCAGGCGCGTTGCAGCGACCCCGGTGCAGGGATATGGACTGGTGATTGACATGGACAATTCAACGGGAGAACAGGCAATGGCCGACACGACGCCGCGCGGGGCAGAACCGGTGAACCGGTTGGAACATCTGCCGGTGACGTTCTTTGCCGTGCTCATGGGGCTGTTCGGGCTTGCCCTGGCGCTGCATGCGGGCGCCGAGGTCTATGATTGGCTGGAACATGCCGCGCGCGCGGTGCTGTGGTTCGGGCTTGCCTGTTTCTGCGGCATCGCCGCGGTCTACCTGCTCAAGATCATCCGCCACCCCCGCGCCGTGGCGGCGGAATGGCACCACCCGGTCAAGCTGGCCTTCTTCCCCACCATCACCATTTCGCTGCTGCTGATGGCGACCGCGATCCATGGCTATCGCCCCGACATCGCGGAAACGGTCTGGCTTTTGGGCGTCGCGGGGCAGGGGGTGCTGACGGTCGCGGTGATTTCCGGCTGGATCAGCCACCGCGCCTTCGAGGTTGGCCACCTTACGCCGGCCTGGTTCATCCCGGCGGTGGGCAATGTGATCGTGCCGCTGGCGGGCGCAGAGCTGGGCTGGATCGAGATCAGCTGGCTGTTCTTTTCGGCGGGCATGATCTTCTGGCTCATCTTGCTCGTGCTGGTGTTCAACCGCCTGATTTTCCATGCGCCCATCCCCGCGCGGCTGTTTCCGACGCTGGTGATCCTGATCGCGCCGCCCGCCGTTGCCTTCGTGTCCTACGTGCGGCTGACGGGCGGTATCGATCCTTTCGCGCATATCCTGCTCAACAGCGGCTATGTCTTTGCCGCGCTGGTTCTGGTGCAGGTGCCCAAACTGATGAAACTGCCCTTCGCGCTCAGCTGGTGGGCGCTCAGCTTTCCGCTTGCGGCGCTGTCGGTGGCAAGCCTGGTCTATGGCCGCGACATGGGCAGCACGGCCCATGTCGCCATCGGGTTGGTCGTGTTGCTGGCCCTGGTCGGCGTGGTGGCCGGATTGGTCTATCGCACCCTTCTGGCCATCGCCCGCGACGAGATCTGCCGCCCCGAATAGGGGCCGATCACCCGATGAGCCGTGCCACGTAGGGCGGCAGGGCAAAGGCCGCCAGGTGCACCTCGGGCGTGTAGTAATCGGTCGCTATTTCGGCGCGGGCAAACCGGTCTTGCAACGTGGCGAGATCGACCCTGCGTGCGGCGCCCTGCGTGCCCCAGCCAAAGGCCATCGCGCCGCCCGCATAGCTTGGCACGCTGGCCAGGTAACAGGTGGCATCGGCAAACAGCGCCCGGAACGCCCGCATCGTGTTGGTCAGTTCCGCCCCTTGCAGGAAGGGCACGCCATTTTGCGTGACCAGGATGCCACCCGGCGCCAGCCGCGCCTTGGCATGGCCATAGAAGCTGTCGGTGAACAACACCTCGCCTGGGCCGACGGGGTCGGTGCTGTCGACGATGATCACGTCATAGCAGTCGGCATTCTGTTTCATGAAGTCCGCGCCATCGGCAATCACCAGGTCAAGACGCGGATCGTCGAAGGCGCCCGCCGAAATGGCCGGCAGGTGCGAGGTGCAGAAATCCACCACGGCCCCGTCGATTTCCACCATCGTGACCTGTTCCACGCCCCGGTGTTTGAGCACTTCGCGCGCCATGCCGCCATCGCCGCCGCCGATGATCAGCACGCGGCCCACCGCGCCATGGGCCAGGATCGGCACATGGGTCAGCATTTCATGGTAGATGAAATTATCCGCCTCGGTGACCTGCACGACACCGTCCAGCGTCATCACCCGGCCGAATGTCGGGTTCTCGAACACGCGCAGGCGTTGGTGTTCGGTGGCGCTGTCATAGAATTCGTGGCTGATGCGAAGCGCCTGTGCATGGTCGGCATGCAGGCGTTCGACATTCCAGCCCTCGGGCCAGGTTTCGGGTGCGGTCATGGGGCTACCTCGGGAATAGGGATGTGATCCGGCAAGGCTCAGGCTCAGGCGGCGGCGGTGACGCTGACCAGGCCTTCGCCGCGGCGCAATTCCTTGACATGCACCGTGTCGGTCGCGAAGGCGCGTTTCAGCACGCCCACGGCCTTCCAGGGATCGGCGTCGCCGCACATGAACACGTCGAAAGCCCCATAGCCGATTTCGGGCCAAGTGTGCACCGAGATGTGGCTTTCGGCCAGAACCGCGACACCCGATACGCCCTGCGGGCTGAACTTGTGGGTGTGGATATGCAAAAGCGTCGCGCCGCATTCGGTCACGCAATCGCGAAACGCGGTCTGGATGCGGGCCTCGTCGTCAAGCCCGTGGCCGTTTTCGACCTCGATGATCAGATGCGTCCCGGCAAAGATCACGCCATCGCGGCGGATGAAATGATCATCCCGATCCTCGTCGAGCACGTCGCGCGACGCGGCCGCCTGTGTCATGGCCTGTGGGGGCAAAACAGTATGGGCGACCGAAAGGTCGCGTGGGTCTTCCGCATGGGCGCCTGTCTCCAGACCAGTCCCCAGTTGGAAGAGGTTGGCGCGGGTCATGGGCGCTCCCCTTCTTTCCAGCAGAGTGATGTGGTGGGTCCTTAGCGCCCCCCCGGATGATCATCCGAAGTTGGGATCGGTCCCGCTGTTCGAGCGCCCCACCTAACGGCAGGATGTGCCGCGTTCAAGGGGAAATTCCCCGGCGTCGCGCCAGTCCACGCCCATGCCGACCGGCGCATGGCCCGGCCGCCAGCGGTGTGATGATGGGCGTTTCTTGTGGGGTAAAATAATACCTCACTTGCAGGTCTTTGTTATTAAACACAATTGACAAAAAGATTGCCGTTGACGCAGCTGGCAAATGGCGTAGAACCACGCCATCGCAGGATGGTCACGGCCATCTCTCGTCATTCAGGTTGGGCGCATGCGCCTGCCCCCGAAAGGACAATACGCAATGAAGACCTTTTCTGCCACCCCGGCGGATATCGACAAGAAATGGATCGTGATCGACGCTGAGGGCGTTGTTCTCGGCCGTCTCGCCTCGATCATCGCCATGCGGCTGCGCGGCAAGCACAAGCCGACCTTCACCCCGTCGATGGACATGGGCGACAATGTCATCGTCATCAACGCCGAAAAGGTGCAGGTGACGGGCAACAAGCGCAACAAGCCGAATTATTGGCACACCGGGTTCCCGGGCGGCATCAAGTCGCGCACGACCGGCCAGATCCTGGAAGGCGCACATCCCGAACGCGTGGTGATGCAGGCGGTCAAGCGCATGCTGCCCGGCGGCCCGCTGTCGCGCCGCCAGATGACGAACCTGCGCGTCTATGCCGGCGCAGAGCATCCGCATGCCGCGCAAGAGCCCGCCGTGCTGGACGTCAAGTCGATGAACCCCAAGAATACGCGGAGCGCATGACCATGGCCGAGACCCTGACCTCGCTCGACGAGCTGAAAGGCGCCGTGGATGCGGCCCCCGCAACCATGGTGATCGACGCCGAACCCCGCACGCCCCAGCGCGATGCCCTGGGCCGGTCCTATGCCACCGGCAAGCGCAAGAACGCGGTCGCCCGCGTCTGGATCAAGCCCGGTTCCGGCAAGGTTGTCGTCAACGGCAAGACGATGGACGCCTATTTCGCGCGCCCCGTGTTGCAGATGATCCTGCGCCAGCCCTTTACCGTGGCCGGTGTCGAAGGGGAATTCGACGTGATGGCAACCGTCAAGGGCGGTGGCCTGTCCGGCCAGGCCGGTGCGGTCAAGCACGGCATTTCCAAGGCCTTGCAGCTTTATGAACCCAGCTTGCGCGGTGCGCTGAAAGCGGCAGGTTTCCTGACCCGCGACAGCCGCGTGGTGGAACGCAAGAAGTTCGGCCGCGCCAAGGCCCGCAAGAGCTTCCAGTTCTCCAAGCGCTGATCCCGACCGGATCCGTGCGATCTTTGCGAAAGGCCGCCCCCCGGGGCGGCCTTTTTGCGTGGCGTGGCCGATCAGGGCGCCGGCAAGGGTGGCAATTCGGCTGTGCGTATTTAGGGAAAGGTGAAGCGATGCAGCCGGGTGCTTGACGCGGGCGCAGGGGCCGCATAGCTCGCGGCCATGGCACGCGCACCCCTTTTGCAATTGACCGATATCTCGCTGACCTTCGGCGGGAACCCGGTGTTCTCCGACCTCTCGCTCGTGGTGCAGGAGGGCGACAGGCTTGCCCTTGTGGGCCGCAACGGATCGGGCAAATCCACCTTGATGAAGGTGATGGCCCGCCTGACCGAGGCCGATACCGGCCGCGTGGTCACGCCCGATGGCGTGCGCGTGGGGTACATGGAACAAGACCCCGATTTCGCGGGCTTTGCCACGCTGGGCGATTTCGCCAGCGCCACGCTGGACCCCGCCGAGGCCTGGCGTGTGGAAGCGGCGGCAGAGGGGCTGAAGCTCAAGCTCGAGGCGGAACCGGGCCGCGCATCCGGCGGCGAACGGCGCCGCGCGGCGCTGGCGCGGCTTTTGGCGGAGGCGCCCGAGCTGATGCTGCTCGACGAGCCGACCAACCATCTCGACATCGAGGCGATCGGCTGGCTGGAACGCGCGCTCTTGGACAGCCGCGCGGGGTTCGTGCTGATCAGCCATGACCGCGCCTTTCTGAACGCGCTCGCGCGTGGCACGCTGTGGTTGGATCGCGGCGTCGTGCGGCGGATGGATGGCGCCTTTACCGGCTTTGAGCCGTGGCGCGACAAGATCTGGGAAGACGAGGACCAGGCCCGCCACAAGCTGGACCGCAAGATCAAATCCGAGGCGCGGTGGGCCGTGGAAGGCATCAGCGCGCGGCGCAAGCGCAACCAGGGCCGCGTGCGCGCCCTGGCCGATCTGCGCGCCGAACGGGCAAGCCAGATCCGCCGCCAAGGCACCGCCGAGATGGTGCTGGAGGCGGGCACCCAGACCGGCAAGCGCGTGATCGAGGCGCGCGGCATTTCCAAGACCTACGGCGATCAGGTGATCTTGCAGCCCTTCGACCTGCGGGTGCTGCGCGGCGACCGGGTGGCTTTCGTCGGGCCCAATGGCGCGGGCAAGACCACGCTGTTGACCATGCTGACCGGTCAGCTTGCGCCCGATAGCGGCGAGGTGATCCTGGGCACCGGCATCGAGATGGCGGTGTTCGACCAGACGCGCGCGCAATTGGACCCCGAGGCGACATTGTGGGACAGCCTGACCAAGCGATCCGCAGAACCGGGTCAGCGGGTCGTCCGACCAGGTCCTGGTGCGCGGCCAGCCCAAGCATGTGGTGGGCTATCTCAAGGAATTCCTGTTCGACGAGGCACAGGCGCGCGCGCCGGTGAAATCGCTGTCGGGCGGGGAAAAGGCCCGGCTGCTTCTGGCGCGGATCATGGCGCGGACCTCGAACCTGTTGGTGCTGGACGAACCGACCAATGATCTCGATATCGAGACGCTGGACCTGTTGCAGGACATCCTGGGCGAGTATCCGGGCACGGTGTTGTTGGTCAGCCATGACCGCGATTTCATCGACCGCGTCGCCAGCGTGACCGTGTCGCTGGAAGGTGGCGGGCAGGCCATGGCCTATGCGGGCGGCTGGACCGACATGCTGGCGCAGCGCGGGGATGGCGCGCGCAAACAGGCCGGGACCTCGCCCGATCCGGCCCGCCCGGCGGCCCCCCTGGCCAAGTCCAAGGCGCAAGCGGCCAAATCCGGGCTGAGTTTTACCGAAAGCCACAGGCTGCGGGTCTTGCCCGAGGAAATCGCGCGGCTGGAAGCCGAGATCGCGAAATTGGTCGTGTTGTTGGCCGATGCCGATCTGTTCACCCGCGAGCCGGTGAAATTCCGCAAGGCGACCGAGGCACTGGCCGAACGGCAGGCGAAACTGTCCGCCGCCGAGGAAGAATGGCTGGTGTTGGAAGAAAAGGCAGAGGCGACCGGCTAGGAACAGATGCCGCGTGACGGGGTTGCGTCCCAGGGCACATAGGGCTCTGGTGGATGGGCGCGCGCCTGCGGCGGTGTCACCGCCATAACCTGGCCGATCAACGCCTCCAGCCGCGCGGTGCGTGCGCCCTGCGGGTCAAGGGCGCGGCAGCAGACATATTCTTCGACCAGCGCGGCTTGCGCCTCGTAGCCGTAGTCGAGAAATCGGCGGTCGGCGCCGGTGTCGAACAGGTAGGGATCGACCAGCGTGGCATGTTCGCGCGCCGCGCGCAGCGGGTGATAGCCGGTGAGCTGGCGGTTCTGCCATTGCCAGACATGGGTCATTTCATGGGCAAAGAACATTTCCGCGTAAAGATGTCGCCGCCCGTCGGGCATCGAGCTGTAGTCATCCAGCACCATGTCGGGGCGCAGGTAGGCGGTGTTGAAGATCACCATGCCCCCGGTGCGGCTTTCGATCATGGGGCCATCGGGCGGCGGGATCACCCGTTCGCGGCAGGTCGTGCGGGGGCGTGCGGGGTAGCGATGGGTGATCAGCCCGATCAGCGGGCTTTGCGCGATGCGGACCGGGGCGGGATCAAAGCCCGCGCCCTGCAATTCGGCCATGTAGGCGGCCTCGGCCTGTGTCAGCGGGCGGCCACAGGCGACCAGCGTCACCATCAGGGCAAGGATCAGCAGGGCACGCATGGCCCCACGATAGCCGTGCCGCGTCGGTCTGCAAGGGCTTGACGCGGATCAAGGCGCAACTCGGCGGAGATCGGCAAGATGGCGGCCTGTGGAACCGGGAGGATGGGATGCGCAATGTGATCCTGGGGGGCTTGGCGGGGGCGGTCATCGGGGGCACGGTGGCCTCGGCCGCGATGGCGCAAGATGCGGGTGCGGGGCGCGGGCTCTATGACCGGTTCTGTGCCGCCTGCCATGGTGACAGCGGCCGTGGCGACGGGGTGATGACGGGGGTCTTGACCCTTGCGCCCAGCGACCTGACGCGGCTCGCGGCCCGGGCGCAGGGCGCATTTCCGCTTATGGCGGTGGTGCGCCGCATCGACGGGCGCGATCCGATCCTGGCCCATGGCGGCGAAATGCCCCTGTTCGGCCCCTGGCTCGACGGCGAGGGGGCGGATGTGGCGCTATCCGGGCCGGGGGGGCAGCCGGTGATGGTCAGCCGCCCGATCGCCGACCTGGTGGCCTACCTGCGCCAGATCCAACGGTGATCCCGGTAGGGTCCGGCCCGGGTGCCGGACGCCCGCGCCGGGCCAAAGCCCTGCCTGCGGGGCGCGCTACTTGCCCTTTTTGGCCTGCCCGATATCGAGCGGCTTGCCCGCCATGGAATTGGCGGTGGCCAGGACCTTGGGCTTTTCCTTTTTCGGTTTCTTGGTCTCGCGGTTGCCGCGGTTCTTGTCCTTGGACATGGGGTGATGCTCCGTACGTGCTGTGCCATGCGGGCGGGATGCCGGCAGGGTCGAAAGGCGAAAGACGGGTGATCAGGGTTGCCTGCGACGGGGCAGGGCGATGATGTCCGGTGGGAGGGCCGCGTGGCCCTGTGACAGAGGTGGGGTTTTTTGCGCGCCGCGCAAGGACGGTGCAGGGGGGTAGGAAAAAATTTACGGTTGGAGGGGGGTGGTGGTGGGTGGGCAATTTTGCCCACCGGTGGCGGTGCCGCGTGGCGTTGTGGTGGGCAGATTGCCCACCCTACGCCTCACACATCCAGCTCCTCCACGAAGCGCGCGTTTTCCTGGATATACTGGAAGCGCAATTCCGGTTTCTTGCCCATCAGCCGTTCCACCAGGTCGCCGGTTTCGCCCGGCGCGTCTTCGTCGACCGACACCCGGATCAATTTGCGCGAGGCGGGGTCCATCGTGGTTTCCTTCAGATCCTTGGCATCCATTTCGCCCAGGCCCTTGAACCGCGAGACATCGATTTTCCCTCTGCCGCCCAATCCCTTGGCCATCCACATGGCTTTTTCCGCCTCGTCCAGGCAATAGACGCGGCGCGCGCCCTGGGTCAGGCGGAACAGCGGCGGACAGGCCAGGTACAAATGCCCCGCATCGATCATCGGGCGCATCTGGCTGAAGAAGAACGTCATCAACAGCGCCGCGATATGGGCGCCGTCGACATCGGCATCGGTCATGATGATGACCTTGTCATAGCGCAGGTCCTCGATGTTGAACTTCGTGCCCATGCCCACGCCAAGAGCTTGGCACAGATCGGAAATCTCGGCATTCGAGGTCAGTTTTCCAGACGCCGCCCCCAGCACGTTGAGGATCTTGCCGCGCAGCGGCAACAGCGCCTGGGTCTTGCGGTCGCGGCCCATCTTGGCCGAACCGCCCGCGCTGTCGCCTTCGACGATGAACAACTCGGTGCCATCGCGCGCCGATTGCGAACAATCGACCAGCTTGCCGGGCAGGCGCAGTTTCTTGGTCGCGGTCTTGCGCGCGGTTTCCTTTTCGGCGCGACGGCGCAGCCGTTCCTCGGCACGCAGCACGAGGAAATCGAGGATCGCGCCCGCCGATTTCGTATTGGCGGCCAACCAGTTGTCGAAATGGTCGCGCACGGCGCCCTCGACCATGCGCGCGGCCTCGGTGGTGGCAAGGCGGTCCTTGGTCTGGCCCACGAATTCGGGTTCCGCGATGAAACACGACACCAGCGCGCCCGCGCCCGATACCAGGTCGTCGCGGGTGATGTTGGCGGCCTTGCGGTTTCCCGACAGCTCGCCATAGCCGCGCACACCTTTCAGGATCGCGGCCCAGAACCCCGCTTCATGCGTGCCGCCCTCGGGCGTGGGAACGGTGTTGCAATAGGATTGGATGAAGCCATCGCGCGCAGGTGTCCAGTTGATCGCCCATTCGACCGATCCGGGCTGGCCAAAGCGGGGCTGGAACTCGACCTTGCCGGCAAAGGGCGTCTCCGCATAGGTCGCGGCATTGCCGAGGGTTTCGCGCAGGTAATCCGCCAGCCCGCCGGGAAAGTGGAACACGGCCTCGCGCGGGGTTTCGCCATCGTCGATTTCCGATTTCCAGCGGATTTCGACGCCCGAAAACAGGTAGGCCTTGGAGCGCACCATCTTCATCATCCGCGCCGGTTTGAACCGGTGGCTGCCAAAGATCTGTTCATCGGGGTGGAAGGTGACGGTGGTGCCGCGCCGGTTGGCCACCGCGCCCGCCGATCGCACCGGGCCCTGGGGGATGCCGCGCGAAAATTCCTGCACGAACAATTCGCGGTTGCGCGCCACCTCGACCCGCATGTGATCGGACAGCGCGTTGACCACCGAGGCGCCCACCCCGTGCAACCCGCCGCTCGTCTGGTAGGCCTTGCCCGAGAACTTGCCGCCCGCGTGCAAGGTGCACAAGATCACCTCGAGCGCGGATTTGCCGGGGAATTTCGGGTGCGGATCGACCGGGATGCCGCGGCCATTGTCGCGGATGGTGACAGAGAAATCGGCGTGCAACTCCACCTCGATGCGCGAGGCATGGCCTGCAACCGCCTCGTCCATCGAATTGTCGAGAACTTCGGCCACAAGATGGTGCAAGGCGCGTTCATCGGTGCCGCCGATATACATGCCGGGGCGTTTGCGCACCGGTTCCAACCCTTCCAGCACCTCGATCGACGAGGCGTCATAGGTGTTGGGATCGGGGGTGTTGGTCAACAGGTCATCGGCCATGGCTTTTGCTGCCTCTGCTCTATGTTGTGGGCGCTTCGCCCGATCATGGCAGGTTTGGGGGGGCAGGGAAAGGGTGGGGCGATGGCCGGCCCCGGTGTCACAGCAGGGCGGCGATGCGATCCCGCGGTGCCATCGGCGCCGAAGTAGTAATCCAGGATCTGGTCATCGATGATGTTGCGCTGGCGTGCGACCGAGGCCAGCGCGGTCAGCGTCAGGATGTCATCCTGCGTCAACCGCCCCTCTTCCAGCGCGAGGATGCCGCTTTGCAGACCGTCGATGATTTCCTGGTTCATCAGCGCATTGGCCGAGGTGAAGACATCTTGTGCCAGGGCCGGCGTGGTCAGGTTGCGCTCGTACAGCGCCTCGAAATGGGCCGAGGTGAAGGTGACAAAGCTGTCGCCAAGTTGCTGGTCGCGCAATTCCGCATCCATGCGCGACACCAACGAGGCGATGCCCCCGTTCAAGACCGCCACGGTCGCCAGCGACATCGCGATCACGGCCCCGCTGAGAACCGCCCAATCCACGGAGACGGTGCCGCTGTCATCGGTCAGGAATTGGGAAAATAGATGTGTCATGCTGTCCAAGTGCCGGTGTTGCAAGCCGGGTCTAGGCAGTGAACGGGGCTGAAATATGGCTGATTGGGCGGGATTTGCGCAACACTGCGGCGCGGTTTCATCAACAAACGCCGCCGGCGGGACGGTGCCGGTGCACGCTGTGCGCCATTGGGGGTGGCCGGGGCTTGTGCGGGGCGCAGCAAGGGGCCAGATTGCAGCCATGCCAAGGATCACCCGTCTCTTCGCCGTGCTGTCCGTGCTGGCCCTTGCCGGGCCTGCGGGGGGGCATCCCCATATTTTCGTCGATGCGGGCCTGACGTTTTCCCGCGATGCCACGGGGCGGATCACCGAGGTCGCGGTGACCTGGCGCTATGACGAGCTCTATTCGCTCCTGCTGGCAGAGGATTACGGGCTTGATCCCGATTACGACCTTGTCCTGACCGAGGCTGAAATTGCCGACACCCTGGGCTTTGACCTGAACTGGTCGGGCGGGTTTGCCGGGGGGCTTGTCTTGCGGCAAGGCGGGCTGGACCTCGGCCTTGGCGCGCCCGAACCGGTGTCGCTGCGCCTGCTCGATACGGGCCAGATCGAAACCACCCATCGCCGCGCGGTGACGGGCGCGGTGGCGGGGCCGATCACGGCACAGGTCTATGACCCGGAGTTTTACGTCGCCTTCGAAATGATCCTGCCGGTGACGGTGGCGGGCGCGGCCGATTGCGTCATCGACCTGATCCGCGCCGATCTGGATGCCGCCTATGCCGGGCTGGAGACGGCCTTGGCCGAGATCGGCGGCGCGGTCGCGGCGGAAGACAATTTTCCCGCCGTGGGCGCGCTTTTTGCCGACCGGGTGGACATCGCATGCCCCGGCTGATCGCGGCGGGTCTGGCCGGTCTGGTTCTTGTGCTGGGGGCGGTCTACCTGGGCGGCGCCGACCGGGTGATCGAGACCTGGGCGCTGGACGGTCAGCGCGAGGCGCAGGGCGCGATGGCGCGCGCCTTGCGGGCGCTGCGCGCGGGGGATCCCGCGGCGCTGGCGGGCTTTCTGGCGGTCTGTTTCGCCTACGGCTTCTTTCACGCGGTCGGTCCGGGGCATGGCAAGCTGCTGATCGGGGGCTATGGGGCGGCGCGCGCGGTGGGGGCGATCCGCCTGTCGGCCGTGGCCCTGATCTCCAGCCTGGCGCAGGGAGCAACGGCGGTCGCGCTCGTGGCGGCGGGCCTGTGGCTATGGGGCCTGGGCCGCGACCAGATGACGGACCTGGCCGACCGTCTGTTTGCGCCGCTCAGTTTCGCGGCCATCGCGGCGGTGGGCCTGTGGCTGGTCGCGCGCGGCACGGCGGCGCTGTGGGACCAGGCCCGCGCCCGACCCCAAGCCCATGACCACGGGCCCGATGGCCTCTGCACCACCTGCGGCCATGCCCATGGGCCCGATCCCGCCGCGCTGGCCCATGTCACGGGCTGGCGCGACATGGCGGTGCTGATCGGCGCGGTGGCGATCCGGCCCTGCACAGGGGCGCTGTTCGTGCTGATCGTGACCGCGCAGATGGGGATATTCGCCATCGGCGTGGCAGGCACATTCGCCATGGCGCTTGGCACGGCCTCGGTGACGGTGGCGGTGGCGCTGGCGGCGGTGACGCTGCGCCGGGGCGTGGTCTCGGGCTTGCCCGGGGGCGGCGCTGGCCCGCGCGCAACCCGTGATCGAGATCGCGGTGGGGGCGCTGGTCGCGGTGGTGGCCGCCCGGCTGGCGCTTGGTGCGCTCTAGCGCGACGGGTGGCTTGCCGCGCGCGCGGGGCAGGGCTAAGCCGTGATGCATGTCGACCCTGTCCAGTCCATATCCGCGCCACGCTGACCCTTGGCCTTCCGCTGATCGGGGGGATGCTGGCGCAGATCGCCATCACCGTCACCGACACCGTGATGATGGGCTGGTACGGCGTGCCGGAACTGGCCGCCGTGGCGCTCGGATCCTCTTATTTCCATGTCGTGCTGATCCTTGGCATGGGCTTTGGCCTCGCGGTCATGCCCATGGTCGCGGCGGCGGCGGCCAATGACGACCGGCGGCAGGTGCGCCGGATCACCCGGATGGGGCTTTGGATCGCGCTGATCTTTTCGGCGCTGGTGATGCCGATTTTCTGGTTCTCGGGCGCGATCCTTGCGGCGCTCGGCCAGACCGAGGACATCGCCACCATGGGCCAGACCTACCTGCGCATCGCGGGTTGGGGCATTGCGCCTGCCGTGGTGATGACGGTTCTGCGCAGCCACCTCTCCGCGCTCGACCATGCGCGCGTGGTGCTTTGGGCGGTCTTGGCGGGGGCGGTGTTGAACGCCTGTCTGAACTACCTGCTGATCTTTGGCCATTTCGGCGCGCCGGAACTGGGCATCGCGGGGGCGGCAATTGCCTCGATCGGCACGCAGGCGCTGATCGCGCTGGTCCTGGCGCTTGCATGCGGGGATGCACCGCGACCTGCGGCAGGATACGCTGTTCGCGCGCTTCTGGCGCCCCGACTGGGAGGCGTTCGCCCAGGTGTTTCGCCTTGGCTGGCCCATCGCGCTGACGCTCTTGTCGGAATCGGGCCTGTTCATGGCGACGATGGTGATGATGGGCTGGCTTGGCCCCAATCCGCTGGCCGCCCATGGCATCGCGCTCCAGATCTGTTCGGTGACCTTCATGGTCCATATCGGGCTGAGCCAGGCCGCCACGGTGCGCGCGGGCCGCGCCTGGGGCAAAGGCGATGTCGACAACCTGCGCATGGCCGCGCTGGCGGCGCTGATCTTGTCGGCGGGAATGGTGGCGCTGACGATTTTCGGCTTCGTCGTCTTCCCGGAGGCGCTGATCGGCCTGTTTCTCGATCCTGCCGATCCGCTGCGTCCGGACATCCTCGCGCTT
The DNA here is from genome assembly GCA_018401965.1 of Roseicyclus sp. Lineage (GTDB taxonomy): Bacteria > Pseudomonadota > Alphaproteobacteria > Rhodobacterales > Rhodobacteraceae > Roseicyclus. The sequence continues at coordinate 35,189 of JAGYJU010000012.1, read as the reverse complement.
GGCGCAAGCCTGTTGCTGGTCGCGGCGCTGTTCCAGCTGGCGGATGCGGGGCAGGTGATGGCGCTGGGGCTGTTGCGCGGCACGCAAGACACCCGCGTGCCGATGATCTACGCGCTGATTTCCTACTGGCTCCTGGGGCTGCCGGCCGCCTGGGTCATCGGCTTTCCGATGGGCTTTGACGGGCCGGGGATCTGGGCGGGCCTGGTGGTGGGGCTGGCCTGCGCCGCCGGCTTGATGATGGCGCGGTTCTGGCGCGGCCCTGCACGCCGTCTCATGGCCCCCGAGCCCGCCTGATCTTCTTCGTTTTCCAAGTATCCCGGGGGTCGCCATGGACCCGCCATTGGTCCGAGGGACAATGGCGACGGGGCAGAGCCCCCGGCCCGGTCATGCCGCCGCGATGCCGGTCAGGATCCGCGCCCAGGCGCGCATGCCCCGGTGGAAACTGTCGAGATCATATTTCTCGTTCGGGGAATGGATCGCGTCATCATCCTTGCCAAAGCCCGCAAGCAGGCTGTCCATGCCGAGGATATCCTTGAAATATCCCGCCACGGGGATCGACCCGCCGCCGCCGATGAAGGCGGCCTCGCCCGGCCATTCCTGCGACAGGGCGGCGCGCGCGATGCAGAAGGCGGGGTGGCTGATGTCCATCCGGCTGGCGGGCGATGCGCCGTGGTCTGTCCAGGCGATCGTGCAATCGGCGGGCAGCTGCGCCTCGACCCAGGCGCGAAAGGCCGCGCGCAGGTTCAACGGGTCTTGACCCGCCACAAGCCGGAACGACACCTTGGCCGAGGCTTGCGCGGGCAGCACGGTCTTGAAGCCCGCGCCGGTGTAGCCGCCCCAGATGCCGTTGATTTCGCCCGTGGGCCGCGACCAGAGCATTTCCAGCGGCATCCGCCCCGTCTCGCCCGCGGGCTGTGCCAGGCCCACATCGCCCAGGAAACCGCCCGCATCAAAGCCAAGCCCCTGCCATTGTGCGCGCAGATCGGCGGAGATGTCCTCGACCCCGTCGTAGAATCCCGGCACCTGCACCCGGCCCTGGGCGTCATGCAGCCCGCCAAGGATCTGCGTCAGCACCCGGATCGGGTTCATCGCCATGCCGCCATACATCCCCGAATGCAGATCGATGCGCGGGCCGGTGATGGTCATTTCCTCGCCCAGAAGACCGCGCAGCTGGGTGACGATGGCGGGCACGCCTTCGGCAAAAAGGCCCGTGTCGCAGATCAGCGCCAGGTCGGCCTTGAGCGGATCGCCCCGTTCCTTGAGATAGGGCACGAGCGAGGGCGAGCCGCTTTCTTCCTCGCCCTCGAAAAACACCGTGATCTTGCAGGGCAGGCGGCCCGTTTCGGCCTTGATGGCGCGGCAGGCCTCCAGGAACGTCATGAGCTGGCCCTTGTCATCGGCGGCGCCGCGCGCGCGGATCACCTTTCCCCTGGGCGTGTCCTGCAGCTCGGGATCGAACGGGTCGCGATCCCAAAGCGACAGCGGATCAACGGGTTGCACGTCATAATGCCCGTAGAACAACAGATGTGGCCCCGGCCCGTCGATCTGGCCCACCACCATCGGATGGCCGGGCGTGTCATGCAGCTCTGCGGCAAATCCGATCGCGGCCAGGTCATCGCGCAGCCATTCGGCGGCGCGGCGCACATCGGGTTTATGCGCCGGATCGGTCGAGATCGACGGGATCCGCAACAGATCGAACAGCCGCGCGGTGGCGGCCTCCAGATCGGCGTCAAGGCGGGCAAGCACGGCATCAAGCGACATGGTCAGGATCTCCGGGGGGCGGGGGGTGGCAGTCGCGCCAGACTGGCCCGGCGGGCGGGCCATTGTCCAGCGCGGGTCTGCGCAGGCAGATGTGGCGCGCGCGCAGGGGCGCCGTGACCGCCCGGTCTTGCCGCGCTGCGGGCGCGTGCTAGGCTGCGCAGGGGCCGGGCGACCGGTTGATCCAGGTCAATGTTGCAAGCGCGTCAATTTGTAACTTGGCCCACGGGTTGCAGGCGACATATTCGTGACAGTGAATAATTGACAGCCAGCGTCTTGACAGCGGCAGGCCCGAACGGGGCCACCGGGAAGGGGAGACAGCCAGTGAACTACGATACCGCGCTCGACCGCGCTTTGGACCGCCTGCATGACGAAGGGCGCTATCGCACCTTCATCGACATCGAGCGCGTGCGCGGGCAATTCCCCTATGCCGTCTGGAAAAAGCCCGATGGCACCGAGCAGGACATCACCGTGTGGTGCGGCAATGATTACCTGGGCATGGGCCAGCACCCGGTCGTTCTGGCCGCGATGCACGAGGCGCTGGAGGCCACCGGCGCGGGCTCGGGCGGGACGCGCAACATTTCGGGCACCACCGTCTACCACAAGGCGCTGGAGGCCGAACTGGCCGATCTGCATGGCAAGGAGGCCGCGCTGGTCTTCACCTCGGCCTATATCGCCAATGACGCCACGCTTTCGACGCTGCCGGTGCTGTTCCCGGGGCTGATCATCTACTCGGATGAATTGAACCATGCCTCGATGATCGAGGGCATCCGCCGCAACGGCGGGGCCAAGCGGATCTTCAAGCACAATGACCTGGCCGATCTGCGCGCCAAGCTGGCGGCCGATGATCCGGCCGCGCCCAAGCTGATCGCCTTTGAATCGGTCTATTCGATGGATGGCGATTTCGGCCCGATCCGCGAGATCGTCGAGCTGGCCGAGGAATTCGGCGCGCTGACCTACCTGGATGAAGTGCACGCGGTGGGCCTTTATGGCCCGCGCGGCGGCGGTGTGGCCGAGAAACTGGGGCTGATGGACAGGATCGACATCCTCAACGGCACCTTGGGCAAGGCCTATGGCGTGATGGGCGGCTATATCGCGGCCAGCGCGAAAATGTGCGACGCGATAAGATCTTATGCGCCGGGCTTCATCTTCACCACCTCGATCCCGCCCGCCATCGCGGCCGGGGCGGCGGCCAGCGTGCGGCACCTCAAAACCGACCAGGGCCTGCGTGATCTGCACCAGGAGCGGGCGGCGGCGCTGAAACTGCGGCTCAAGGGGCTGGGCCTGCCGATCATCGATCACGGCAGCCATATCGTGCCGGTGATCGTGGGCGACCCGGTGCATACGAAAAAGATCTCGGACATGTTGCTGGCCGATTTCGGCATCTACGTGCAGCCGATCAATTACCCGACCGTGCCGCGGGGCACCGAGCGGCTGCGCTTCACGCCCTCGCCGGTGCATGATCCGCGCGCGCTGGACGCGCTGGTGCGCGCCATGGACGGGCTCTGGAGCCATTGTGCGCTGAATCGTGCCGAGATGTCCGCCTGACCCGTTCTTTTGGTGTAAGCGGGCTTTCGCCCATGGTAAGACGATCCCCGAAATGGGGTGGTTTTGGAATCACCCCGCAGTAGTGTACGATGTAGTAGAAGGTTGCCGGCGTCCCACCAGATGGTGGGGCCACAATGCGACCGCAGTTTTGGGGCGGGGGCGGAATGGGCCAGTATGGCGGCCACAGCACGGGCGAGGTGAACGCGCAGGACGCGCTTATCCCCGCGACGCAGCCCGCCACCGGTGCCTTTGACGGCTATGACATCACCGATGTTCCGCTTGGCGACCTGATGCGCGGCGAACGCGCCACGCTGGGCAAATCGCTGTTGGATGTCGAGCGGGAACTCAAGATCAGGGCCGCCTATATCGCCGCGATCGAGAATGGCGATGTCGGCGCCTTTGCCTCGCCGGGCTTCATCGCGGGCTACGTGCGGTCTTATGCGCGCTATCTCGGGATCGAGCCGGAATGGACCTTTCGGCGCTTTTGCGCGGAAACCGGGTTTTACGGCGTGCATGGATCCTCGGGGGCGCAGGCCAATTCCGCCAAGCGCGACACCGGCGAGGTGCCGCCGCGCCGCATGGACCCCAACGAGGTGATCCAGGGCGCCCGCATCAGCTTTGCCCCCAAGCGCGAAAGCCTGCTGTCGGGGATCGAACCCGGCGCCTTGGGATCGGTCGCGGTTCTGGTCGCGCTGGTGATGGGGCTTGGCTACGGCGCCTGGGCGGTCTTGCACGACATCCAGCGCTTGCAAATTGCCCCGGTGGACGAAGCGCCTGTGCCGCTGGCGCAGCTGGACCCTTTGGCGGGCGCGACCCAAGGCAGCTTCGACGTGGCGCAGGGATTTGACATCGCGGTGCCCAGTGCCGAAAGTATCGGCCGAAGCTATCGGCCCGAAGCGCTCGAGGTGCCGATCCTGACCCCGCGCGACGGTGCGCTGGCAACGCTCGACCCCGATGAAATCGGCACGCTGGGCGGGTTCGACACGATCACGCCGCGCGATGCGGCGCGCGCCACGCCCACGGGCAGCCTGGCCGTGGCGCAAGCCGCGCCGTCCGAGCAGGACGAGACCCCCGATGTGCAGGTCACCGCCGCGCGGCGCGAAGACCTGGTGATCTTCGCGGTGCGCCCGTCCTGGGTGCGCGTGACCTCGGCCACCGGCGCGACCCTGTTCGAGGGGACGTTGAACCGTGGCGACAGCTATACCATCCCCGAAACCGAAGCGGCCCCGCGCCTGCGGTCGGGCAATGCGGGATCGGTCTATTTCGCCGTCAATGGCGTGACCATGGGGCCGGCCGGGCCGGGCGCGACCATCGCGCGCGACGTGGAATTGTCGGCGGATGCGATCAGCGCCAATTTCGCCATGGCCGATGCCAGCGTCGATCCGGATCTGCCAGAGGTCGCGGCGCTGGTGCTGGCGCAGGACGCCGCGCAATAGGCCGGGCGCAAGCTAGGCGTTGTCCCGCGCACGCGTCGGGGGTATCGTAGGCGACATACCCCGCAAGACGCTGCAAAGGCTGATCATGTCGCATAATCCCATCCGTCCCTGGCGCAACATCGACCGTCGCAAAAGCCGCCAGATCCACGTCGGCCCGGTGCCGGTGGGGGGCGGCGCGCCGATCAGCGTGCAGTCGATGACCAATACCCTGACCACCGATGTGGCGGGCACGATCGCCCAGATCCAGGCCTGTGCCGATGCCGGCGCTGATATCATCCGCGTCTCGGTTCCAGACGAGGCGAGTTCCAAGGCCCTGAAAGAGATCGTGCGCGAAAGCCCGATCCCGATCGTGGCCGATATCCATTTCCATTACAAACGCGGCATCGAGGCCGCCGAGGCCGGCGCCGCCTGCCTGCGGATCAATCCCGGCAACATCGGCGATGAAAAGCGCGTGCGCGAGGTGATCAAGGCCGCGCGCGACCACGCATGCTCGATCCGCATCGGGGTCAATGCCGGTAGCCTGGAAAAGCATCTGCTGGAAAAATATGGCGAACCCTGCCCGGAGGCGATGATCGAAAGCGGGCTCGATCACATCCGCATCCTGGAAGACAATGATTTCTTCAACTTCAAGATTTCCTGCAAGGCGTCCGACGTGTTCATGGCCGCCGCCGCCTACCAGGGCCTGGCCGAGGCGACCGACGCGCCGATCCACCTGGGCATCACCGAGGCGGGCGGGCTGATGTCGGGGACGATCAAATCGGCCATCGGCCTGGGCAGCCTGCTTTGGGCGGGTATCGGGGACACGATCCGCGTGTCGCTCTCGGCCGACCCGGTGGAAGAGGTCAAGGTGGGCTTCGAGATCCTGAAATCGCTGGGGCTGCGGCACCGGGGCGTCAACATCATTTCCTGCCCCAGCTGCGCGCGGCAAGGCTTTGACGTGATCCGCACCGTCGAGGCGCTGGAAAAGCGGCTTGAACATATCAAGACGCCCATGAGCCTGTCGATCATCGGCTGCGTGGTGAACGGCCCGGGCGAGGCCTTGATGACCGATGTGGGCTTTACCGGCGGCGGGGCCGGGTCGGGCATGGTCTACCTGGCGGGGGCGCAAAGCCACAAGCTCTCGAACGAGGGCATGGTGGATCACATCGTCGAACAGGTCGAAAAGAAAGCTGCCGAACTGGAAGCTGCCCGCGCCGCCGAGGCCCAGGCGGCAGAGTGACCGGTCCGCGTCGCATTTCCCGTTGCGGGGCCGCGTCCCGGCCGCTATACCGCGCGGCAACGCACCCGTAGCTCAGCTGGATAGAGCGCTGCCCTCCGAAGGCAGAGGCCAGGGGTTCGAATCCCTTCGGGTGCGCCATATTTCACGTCGAATGTTTCATCGGATCGCTGCGCGGGACCTGTGGGGTTGTCTGCGGGTTTGACAGGGCCGCGTCGGTCAAGTTGCCTCGGCAGGATCGAGTGCACCGCGAGTGCCGGGGTGGGGCAGGCGCCAAAGTCCGTTCCCCACCCCCGGGCCGGTCATGGCGGGCCGCGGCGATTGCCCCTCCAGCTCACTGTGGCTACAGAGCCGCTGCAGTTCGAGGGCATGGACCGCTACCAGCGCCGCGCCTACATGCCGATGACCGACACCCGGTTCGAAGACGTCATGATGCCGGTCTGGGATAACAACGGCTGGTCGCAGGGCACCGGTTCGGCGGCCTTCCTCCATGGCGCGAACTGGGGGTCCTGGGACGGCGCGATGGTGGTCGGCATCATGGGCATCGGCTTTGGCGGCACGCCGATCGGCCAGCGCATCGACGTGATCGAGTTCAACGATGACCTGTCGGCGGTCGTCGATGTGACCGAGATGACGCTTCCGATCCCCTCCGGGCGCTTCCGCTCGGTCGTCAGCGGCCCTGACGGCGCGCTGTATGTCGCGCAGGACGCGGGCACGATCCACCGGCTCGACCCCAGGGCAATCGCTTTTGGCCTAAGCTGTTGAGATATTGTTGAGAAGTTTGTGCAAGAAGGCATCGTCCCAGCCGGCTCGTTTGAGTTTTAGGGACAGCGACGTTTTGGAAGTGTCGCGGCGGACCACGTCGAGAGCGCGGCGCCGGAGCACGGCGATGTTGCCAGGTCCATTGTCTTTGCGGTTGCGCGCGGCGTCTTCGCGAAACGACACGTCGAGTTGCCAATGCAGGGCGTTCTCGATGGCCCAATGGGCGCGGACGGTGGCGAGCAAGATCTCGGGCGTGGGTAGCCAGGACAAGGCGAAGAACCGCGTCTGTGAGGTCACCTTGCCATTGACTTCGCGGGTTGCCTCGATGCGACCGAAGCCCTTGAGGCCAGGGAATTCGTGGTATTCTGCAAAGGACTTGGCCGATACCACGACGGCCTTTCGGATCTCCCGGCGACCATGGTTCATCTCGTCCGTGACAGCTTCCGGGTGTTCGTCGCGCCGTGTCGAAAAGCAGCCCCGCGCATCCGACAAGAGTGACCCCTGATTACCTTTGAGCGCCAGGCACCAGTCGCCACCTTGGGCGTTGATTGCGGCCACTGTGCGGCGGTTGCAATGGAGTGCATCGCCCGTCACCACCTTGCCCTTCAGCGCGATCAGCCCCAGTGCTTCGATGGCCGCGTCCAACTCTGCGCCCCGATCCGCGGGAACCGTGGCCAGCGTCAGGCGCAGCCGGGAGGCGTAGGCTGAGACCATCATCCGGGTTTTTGCGCTCTCGCTCTTGTCCCGAGCCCCGCGCAGCGCCTTACCGTCGATGGCGATCACATCACCGTCTTGAAGCAGAGCCGCGACCTCGGCCAACACTTTGCCGAAGGCCGCATCCAGCGCCTTGGGGTCGATCATCGCGAACACATCGGAAAACGTGTCATGTGAGGGTATGGCGTGCTTGAGCTTAAGGAAGTTTCTGAAAACGTTCTCTTTTACGCGCCCGAACTCTGCCATCTCCGCACAGGAACTCGAGCCACAGAGCACCGAAACGAACGCGATAACAAGCAGCTCGCCGAGGTCATGACGGGCATTGCTGGCCCGCGGATCGGGGATGCTGCCGAAGGCGTCGAGGAAAATCTGCATGATCGAAGGCTCCAAGATGATGAGACCACCATCCAGAATCCATCACGCCAACAGGCGCAACCCGCTTACAGACCCAGCCAAGTCCAAAAGCGATTCCTCCCAGTAAAGCCTGGTGGTGTCGGGACGGATCCTGCCAAGGGATATCGGCCCGGTGTTTGTCGGGATGCCGGCGAACGTCAAGCTTTCGGCCTATGATTACCGGGATTATGGCAGCATATCCGGCGAGGTGATCCATATAAGTGCCGATACCATCAACGACCCGGAGGCGCGGGATGCGGATCCTTATTTCGAAATCAGCGTGGCATTGGCGTCGCAAAGTCTGACGGGCCCGGATGGTGTGGTTTTCATGCGGCCGGGCATGTTGGCGGATATCGAACTCGATGCGGGATCACGCACGATTTTCAGTTACCTGTTCAATCCGCTTCTGCGCGCCTCGGAGGCGTTTTCAGAACCGGATTGAAGACCGGGGCGCAGAGGCCGGCGATCATTGGCCTGCCACACCAGGCGCAGCGGTGATCAATCTGCGTGTTCCAGCCAAACCTGTCGGCCCTTTGCGCAAGCCTGACAGATCAAACGGCAGCGCGCCGGGGCAGGGGCCGCGCTTCAGGGTATCGTCTGCGCGGCGCGCGCCTGGGCCAGCAACCAGGCCACGCAGGCGGCGATTTCGGGCCGGTGGCTGTTGCTGTGTTGGGGCAGCACAAGGTAATGGCCCAGGCGTTCCGGGATCGTTCCGGGGCAGGCGGGCACCAGCTCGCCACGGGCCAGGAAGGGTGCCGCCAGAACATCGGTGACCAGCGCAAAGCCGTAGCCGCGCCGCGCCATGTCCAGCGCCACAAGCGATTGATCGACCACGTAGCCGGGGGCGGCCACGGCGGCACCCGGGGCGTGGTCATGCTGGAACTGGTCCCAGGTGTCGATGGCGCCGGTGATCTCGATCAGGGGCCCTTGCAAGATCTCGGTCACCGACCCGGCAAGGCCAGGGGCACAGACCGGCACCACGCGGCCGCGCGACAGCGCCATGGCCTGCCCATCGGGCCAGGACCCGTCGCCGTAGCGAATGTCGATATCGATCGGATCGCGCCCGCCGCTTTCCGACCAGGAGGTCGACAAGAGCCGCATCCGGATGTCGGGATGCTGGCGGCGGAACTCTTCCAGCCGGGGCACCAGCCACAGAAGATTGAACGAAGACAGGCCGCGCAGCGTCACGGTCGCGGCGCGATGCTTGCCGAAAATCCCGCCCGTGCCGGTATCAAGCGCGGTAAAGGCGCGCGCCACCACGGGCAGGTAATTCTGCCCCAGCCGGGTCAGGATCAGCACCCGGCGCTGACGGTCGAACAGCTTGTGGCCCAGGTCCGCCTCGAGCGCGCGCACCTGGTAGCTGACCGCCGAGGGCGTCAGGCCCAGCTCGTCGGCGGCGCGGGTGAAATTGCCCAGGCGCGCGCTGGCCTCGAAGGCGCGCAACCAGGACAGCGGCGGAAGATGGGAAAACATGGCGCCTATCCGCGAAATTTTCGCAAGCTGTCGTGAATTTTTATTCGTTATGCACCCGGGCCGCGCCCGGCGCAATCTGCCGCGACAGGGGCAGGGAAAACGTGACATGGACAGCTATGATTTCGTGATTGTCGGCGGCGGGTCGGCGGGCTGCGTGCTGGCCGAACGGCTGACGCGGTCGGGCCGGTCGCGGGTCTTGCTGCTGGAGGCGGGGGGGCGCGATCTGTCGCCCTGGATCGCGATGCCGCTTGGCTATGGCAAGCTGTTCTATCACCCGCGCCTGAACTGGCAGTACCAGACCGAAGCCGATGCCGCGTTGGCCGGGCGGCAGGGGTATTGGCCAAGGGGCAAGGTTCTGGGCGGGTCAAGCGCCATCAATGCCATGGTCTATGCCCGTGGCCTGCCCGGCGATTTCGACGATTGGGAAGCGGCCGGTGCCACGGGCTGGGGCTGGGAGACCGTGTCGAAAATCTATGACCGGATCGAAACCCGCGTTGGCCCCGATGGGCGGGAAACCGGCACGGGGCCGATGCATGTGCAGGATGTGTCCGATCAGATCCACCCGGTGAACCGGCATTTCTTTGCCGCCGCCGAGGCCCTGGGCCTTGCGCGCACCGACGATATCAACGGCGACACCCCGGAAGGGGCCGCGATCTACAAGATCAACACCCATCGCGGGCGGCGCGACAGTGCCGCGCGCGCCTATCTCGGGCCAGCGCGCAAACGCGCCAATCTGCGCATCGTCACGCGGGCGCATGTGGACCGGATCGGCTTTGACGGGCGGCGCGCGGTCTCGGTCAGCTACACGCGGCAGGGGCAGGTCGTCACCGTGCGCGCGGCGCGTGAAATCATCCTGTCTGCAGGCGCTGTCGCCTCGCCCCTGATCCTGCAGCGCTCGGGTCTCGGGCCTGCGGCGGTTCTTGGCGCGGCCGGGGTGACGCCGGTGATCGATCTCGCGCAGGTGGGCGAGAACCTGCAAGATCACCTCGCGGTCAACTATTATTTCCGCGCGACAGAGCCGACCTTGAACAATGACCTTGCGCCGCTGTGGGGCAAGATCCGGGCCGGGCTGCGCTATGTCTTGACCCGGCGCGGGCCGCTGTCGTTGTCGGTGAACCAATGCGGCGGTTATTTCCGGTCCGATCCGGGGCTGAACCGGCCCGATCAACAGCTGTATTTCAACCCTGTCACCTACACGACCGCGCGCAACGGCAAACGCACGGTGATCAACCCCGATCCGTTTCCGGGCTTCATCATCGGCCATCAGCCTTGTCGGCCGACCAGCCGGGGCACGATCGCGATCCGCACCCGCGACCCGATGGAGGCGCCGGTGATCCGGCCCAATTCGCTGGCGACGGATTATGACCGGGCGGCGACCATCGCGGGCGCGCGGCTGTGCCAGGCGCTTGTGCGTACGCCCGCGCTGAGCGCGCTGATCGAGCGCAGCCTTGATCCCGTCGATCTGCGCCAGATGGATGATGCCACCATCCTGGAAGATTTCCGCGCCCGCTGTGGCACCGTGTTTCACCCCGTCGGCACCTGCCGCATGGGGCAGGACGCGGGGCAATCGGTTGTTGACCCGTCCTGCCGGGTGCATGGGGTGGCGGGGTTGCGGGTGGTCGATGCCTCGATCTTTCCCAATGTCACCTCGGCCAATACAAATGCCCCGACGATGATGGTGGCGCACCGCGCCGCCGACCTGATCCTGGAAAGCGCATGACCATTCCCTATTCCGCATCGGGCGCCGTCGCCCTCGCCTTGCCGCAAGGGCAAGATGATACCGGCCCGCGTGTCACCCGGATCGAAACCTTTGCCACGCCGCTTGTCGGCTTTGTGCGCGTCACCACCGAGGATGGGGCGCAGGGCTGGGGGCAGGTGTCGACCTACAACAGCGACATCACCTGCCAGATCCTGCACCGACAGGTTGCGCCCTGGATGCTGGGGCGGGGCGTCGATGCGCTGGAACAGGTGATCGCGGACATCCCCTTGCGCGAACACAAATACCCCGGCACCTACCTGTGCCGCGCCATGGCGGGGCTTGATACCGCGATATGGGATTGGCGCGGCAAGGTGGCAGGCCTGCCCGTGGCGGCCGTGTTGGGCGGCACGGCGGGGCGGGTCCAGGCCTATGCGTCCTCGATGCGGCGCGACATCACCCCCGAGGCCGAGGCGGCGCGCCTCTGCGCGCTGCGCGACACGCATGGGTTTGACGCCTTCAAGCTGCGGGTGGGCGCCGAATGCGGCCAGGACCGCGATGAATGGCCGGGCCGGACCGAGGCGATCATCCCCGCCATCCGCCGTGCCATGGGCGATGACGCGGCGCTGCTTGTCGATGGCAATTCCGGCTTTTCCCCCAAACGTGCCATCGCGGTGGGGCATATGCTGCAAGACCACGGCTATGAACATTTCGAAGAACCCTGCCCCTATTGGGAACTGGAACAGACCGCCGAGGTTGCCGCCGCCCTGACGATGGACGTGGCGGGGGGCGAACAGGATTGGGATTTGCAGAATTGGCGGCGGATGATCGCGCTCGAATCCGTCGATATCGTGCAGCCCGATGTGCTGTACGTGGGCGGCATGATCCGCGCGATGCAGGTGGCGCAGATGGGGGCGGCGGCCGGTCTGCCCTGCACGCCGCATGCCGCCAACCTGTCGATGGTGACGATCTTTACCATGCATCTGCTGCGCGCCGTGCCCAACCCCGGCCGCTACCTTGAACTGTCGATCGAGGGCGATGATTACTACCCCTGGCAGCGCGATCTGTTCCTGAACGATCCCTACGGCGTGCAAGATGGGCATGTCACCGTCACCGATGCGCCGGGATGGGGGGTGGACATCAACCCCGAATGGCTGGCCAAATCGACCTATACCGCAAGCGACTGGTCGCGCTGATCGGTCTGGCGGACCAGGGAAAGGACCACGACACATGCCACTGACCATGACCCAAGAGGTTTTCATCACCTGCGCCGTCACCGGGTCGGGGGCCACCCAGGACCGAAGCCCGCATGTGCCGCGCGCGCCCAAGGATATCGCGGAAAGCGCCATCGCGGCGGCGCGGGCCGGGGCGGCCATCGTGCATTGCCACGTGCGCGACCCCGACACGGGCGCGCCGTCGCGCAGGCTTGATCTCTACCGCGAAGTGACCGACCGGATCCGCGACGCCTCGGTCGACGTGGTCTTGAACCTGACCGCCGGAATGGGCGGCGATGTCATGTTCGGCGGCACCGACGCGCCCCTGCCGCTTGGCCCCGGCACCGACATGGTCGGCGCGGCCGAGCGCGTGGCCCATGTGGCCGACTGCCTGCCGGAAATCTGCACGCTGGATTGCGGCACGATGAATTTCGCCGAAGCCGATTACGTCATGACCAACACGCCGGGCATGTTGCGCGCCATGGGGCGGATGATGACCGAACTGGGCGTCAAGCCCGAGATCGAGGCCTTTGACACCGGGCATCTGTGGTTCGCCAAGGAACTGGTCAAGGAGGGCGTGCTGGACGCGCCCGCCTTGGTGCAATTGTGCATGGGCGTGCCCTGGGGCGCGCCCGATGATCTCAATACCTTCATGGCGATGGTGAACAACGTGCCCCCCGATTGGACATTTTCGGCCTTCTCGCTGGGGCGCAACCAGATGGCCTATGCGGCCGCCGCCGTGCTGGCGGGCGGCCATGTGCGCGTCGGGTTGGAAGACAACCTGTGGCTGGAAAAGGGCGTTCTTGCCACCAATGCGCAATTGGTGGAGCGCGCCGTGGGCGTGGTGGAACGCATGGGCGCGCGCATCATGACGCCCGCGCAGGTGCGCGAAAAGCTGGGGCTGGTGAAGCGGGCGCCGCGATGACGCGCCGGGTTGTCATCACCGCGGGCGCCAGCGGACTGGGCCTTGCGATGGCGCAGGCGTTCCTGGACGCCGGCGACCGGGTGGCGATCTGTGACGCCGATCCGGACGCGGTCGCGGCCCTGCCCGACACGATCCGTGCCAGTGTGGCCGATGTCACCGACGAGGCGGCGATGGATGGTTTTTTGGCCGCGCTGGAAACCGACTGGGGTGGCGCGGACGTGGTGATTTCCAACGCGGGCATCGGCGGCCCCGCCGGGCCGATTGAAACGCTGGATCTGGCCGATTGGCAGCGCTGCCTGTCGGTCAACCTCGATGGGGCATTTCTCACCTGTCGCTGGGCCGCCCGCGTGATGCGTGCGCAAGGCTCGGGCGTGATCTTGCTGACCAGCTCGATCTCGGGGCTCTTCGGCTTTCCATGGCGCAGCCCCTATGTTGCAGCGAAATGGGGCATCGTGGGGCTGACCAAGGCCTTGGCCTCGGAACTCGGGCCGGTCGGGGTGCGGGTCAACGCGATTTGTCCCGGCGCGGTCGAAGGGCCAAGAATGGACCGCGTGATCGCGATGGAGGCGCAGGCCCAGGGCCGCACCGAGGATCAGGTGCGCGCGGGCTTTACCGATGGGGTGGCGTTGCGCCGCTTCGTCACCGCGCAGGAAGTGGCGGCGATGGCGCTGTTTCTCGCCTCGCCTGCCGCCGCCGCGATCAGCGGGCAGGCGATGGCGGTGGATGGGCATACCGAAAGGACGACATGATGGGGCGCAAGGCGGCAATCATCGGGGGCGGCGTGATCGGCGGCGGTTGGGCGGCGCGCTTCCTGCTCAATGGCTGGGACGTGGCGATCTTCGACCCCGACCCGGAGGCCGCGCGCAAGATCGAGGCTGTTCTGGCCAATGCGCGCCGATCCCTGCCGGGGCTTTATGCCCGCGCGCTGCCGCCCGAGGGGGCGTTGCACTATCACGACGATCTGGCGGGCGCCGTGGCGGGGGCCGATTGGGTACAGGAAAGCGTGCCCGAACGGCTGGACATCAAGCACGAGGTTCTGGCGCGGATCCGTGATGCCGCGCCCCAAGACGCCGTTGTGGCAAGTTCAACGTCGGGCTTCAAGCCATCGGAATTGAACGAAAAAGATGCGGGCGCCATCGTGGCGCACCCGTTCAACCCGGTCTATCTTCTGCCGCTGGTGGAACTGGTCGGGGCCAGCGAGGCCACGGCGCGCGCCGCCGATATCCTGCGCGGCATCGGGATGTATCCGCTGATCCTGCGCAAGGAAATCGATGCCCATATCGCGGATCGGTTCCTGGAAGCCGTCTGGCGCGAGGCGCTGTGGCTGGTGCGCGATGGCATCGCCACCACCGAGGAAATCGATGAGGCGATCCGCATGGGCTTTGGCCTGCGATGGGCGCAGATGGGCCTGTTCGAAACCTACCGCATCGCGGGCGGCGAGGCGGGGATGCGGCATTTCCTGGCGCAATTCGGCCCCTGCCTGACCTGGCCCTGGACCCGGTTGATGGACGTGCCCGAGCTGACCGATGACCTGGTCGACCTGATCGCGGGCCAATCGGACGCGCAATCGGGCCATTGTTCGATCCGCGAACTGGAACGGCTTCGCGATGACAATCTGGTGGCGATGATGCGCGCGCTCAAGCGCACGGGCAGCGGCGCGGGCGGCGTGATCACCGCCCATGAAGCGATGCTGCCACGCCGTGACACCGGGCCTGATGGCTTGCCTGTGACGCTCGAGATGCAGGTGCCGACCGCCTTTGTCGATTACAACGGCCACATGAACGAGGCGCCCTATCTCGACGTGTCGGCGCGCGCCTCTGACCGGTTCATGGAACTGATCGGGGCCGATGCCGCCTATATCGCCGGGGGGTTCAGCTATTTCACCGCTGAAAACCACATCCGCTACCTGGCCGAAATCGACATCGGGGCGCAGATCACGGTGACGACACAGGCCCTGGGCGGGGATGGCCGCAAGCTGCACCTGCTCAACCGCATCTGGGCCGGGGGCGACAGCCCGGCGGCCACGGTCGAGACGCTGTTGTTGCATGTCGATCTGACCACGCGGCGGGTGGTGCCGCCCGGCCCCGAGCTGGCCGGGCGCGCGGCAGCCTATGTTGCCGATCACGCGGGCCACCCGGTGCCCGACCGCTTGGTCTTGGGGCGGCGCGACTAGCTTTGCAGGCTGAAGGCCGATTGCACCGCCTCGCGGGTGGTGGCGGGTTTGTCGGCGGAAAACACCGAGGCCCCCCGGTTCAGCACATAGAAGCGATCCGCCAGGTCAAAGGCAAAGTCGAAATACTGTTCCACCAGAACGATGGCCATCTCGCCCTCGGCGCGCAACTGGTCGATGACGCGGCCGATCAGCTGGATGATGTTGGGCTGGATGCCTTCGGTCGGCTCATCCATCAGCAACAGCTTGGGGCGGGTGACAAGCGCGCGGCCTATGGCCAGCTGCTGCTGCTGCCCCCCCGACAGGTCGCCGCCGCGCCGGTTCTGCATGTCTTTCAGCACCGGGAACATGTCATAGATCCGGTCGGGCACGCGGCGCGCGCCACGCGGCAAACAGGCCAGCCCGGTTTCCAGGTTTTCGCGCACGCTCAGCAACGGAAAGATCATGCGCCCTTGCGGCACATAGCCCACGCCCATCTGCGCCAGCCGGTGGGCGGGCAGGCGGCCAAGGGTTTCGCCGTCAAGCGTGACACTGCCGCCAGATCGTGGATGCGTGCCCGCGATGGCCTTCATCAGCGATGTCTTGCCAACGCCATTGGTGCCCATGATGCAGGTCACCTTGCCCCGGTCGGCGGTGATCGACACGCCGTTCAGGATCTGGCTGCCGCCGTAATGCAAGGTCAGGTCGCGGGTTTCCAGCATGTCAGCGCCCCAGGTAAACGTCGATGACGCGTTGATCGGCCATGACATGATCCAGGCTGCCCTCGGCCAGCACCGATCCTTCGTGCAGCACCGTCACCCTGCAGCCAAGGCGGCGGACGAAGTCCATGTCATGTTCCACCACGACGACGGCGTGATGTTCGGCCAGCCGTTTCAACAGCGCCGTGGTATGGGCGCGTTCGTCGCTGGTCATCCCGGCGGCGGGTTCATCGACCAGCAACAGGCGCGGGTCTTGCACCAGCAACATGCCGATTTCCAGCCATTGCTTTTGCCCATGGCTCAGGATGCCGGCCATCCGGTCCAGCGCATCGGACAGGCCGATTTCGGCGGCGATCTCGGCGATGCGGGCGCGGTCGGCATCACTCACGCGGTCGAACAGGGCCGCGATGGGCCCGCGCGGTTTTTTCAGCGACAGCCGCAGGTTGTCCCAGACCGATTGATCCTCGAACACGGTGGGGCGCTGGAACTTGCGGCCAATGCCCGCCTGCGCGATTTCCGCCTCGGACATCGACAAGAGTGATACGCCCAGCTCGCCCCAGCGCACCGTGCCCGCATCGGGCCGCGTCTTGCCGGTGACGATATCCATGAAGGTGGTCTTGCCCGCGCCATTGGGGCCGATCACGGCGCGCATTTCGCGTGCGCCGATTGCAAAGCTCAGGTTGTTGATGGCCCGAAACCCGTCGAAACTGACGGAAATGCCCTGAACCTCCAGCAGCGTGCTCATGCGCGATCCTTTCGGATGATCAGATCGACCAGCCCGCCCAAGCCTTTGGGCGCAAACAGCGTGACCAGCACAAAGCCAAGGCCCAACAGGACCGGCCACCAATCCACCCAGTCGATGGTGAACAGCCCAAGGTCGAGGTTCGGCGCGCGCCCGCCGGTGAAATAGGTCGACAAGAGCGACACCGCCGCAGCCCCGATCACCGCGCCGTAAAGCCGCCCGCGCCCGCCGATGGCAACCCAGACCGCCAGGTAGATCGAGGCGATGGGGGCGATTTCATCGGGGTTGATGATGCCCGCCTGCGGATAATAGAGCGCGCCGGCAATCCCGCACAGGCAGCCGGTGAACGTGAAGACGAAGAGCTTGTAGATCTCGACCCGGTAGCCAAGGAAGCGCACGCGCTGTTCATCGTCGCGGATGCCGCGGATGATGTTGCCGAACTTGCCCGACACCATCCAGGCCGCCCCGATATAGGCCAGCCCAAGCGCCAGCGCCGAGCCCCAGAAGAACCAGATCGAGATGCGATCCTGCCCCACTGTTTCCAAACCGGGGATGTTCTGCAACCCCGACAGACCGTTGTTGCCGCGCAGGCCCGTGTCGTTCTGGAACAGGTACAGCGACAGCGCCAATGTCATCGCTTGGGTCAGGATCGACAGGTAGACGCCCGTGACCCGGCTGCGAAACGCCAGCCAGCCGAACACCAGCGCCAATAGGCCCGGCACCGCCACCACCAGCACCAGGCTGAGGATCAGGCTGTCCGATGCCGCCCACATCCAGGGCCAATCCGTTGCCCCCACGACCGAAAAGATCTGCGAGGCGGTGGCGGCGGTGATCTCGCCCTCGGTCGGCGGGATCACCGCCTCGGACAGGTTGGCGCGCACCACCTGTTCGGTTCGCGCGGTCATCAGCCACATGCCGATCATGTAGCCGCCAAGGCCGAAAAACGCGAAATGGCCCAGCGACAGGATCCCGCAATAGCCCCAGACCAGATCCATGGCGAGCGCGGCAAGACACAGGCACAGCGTCATGCCCAGGACCTTGGTGAAACTGACCGAAAGCGCGCCGGTTCCATAGCCTTCCGACAGCGCCGTGACCGCGATGGCCAAAAGCGTCAGCACCGTGATGAAGATCGACACCGACCGGTTGCGGGTGAAAATCGTGCCGCTCATGTCAATCCCCCGCCGCCCGGCCGCGCAGGGCGATGATGCCGCGTGGGCGCACCTGGATGAACAGGATCACGAACAGGATCATGTAGGTTTGCGCCGCCAGCGTGTTCGTCGGGTTCAGCCATTCGATGAATTTCTGCAGGCCCCCGATCATGCCCGCGCCGATCAGCGTGCCAAAGATATTGCCCACGCCGCCCACCACCACGGTCATGAAGCTTTGGACGATGTAATTCGCCCCAAGGTCGGGCACCACCTGTGCGAACAGCCCGATGGCCACGCCCGCGATGCCGGCGATGCCCGACCCAAGGCCAAAGGTCAGCATGTTGATCCGATCGGGGTTGATGCCCATGGAGGCGGCCATTTTCGGGTTCTGCGTCACCGCCCGCACCTCCAGCCCCAGCCGGGTCCGGTTGAGCGTCAGCCAGAGCGCGACGAAAAACACCACCCCGAGCAGGAAGATGGCGATGCGGATCGAGCTGATCGACACCACGTCATTGATCGCCACCGACCCGGCCAGCCAATCGGGCGGCGTCAGCGGGCGGGCCTGCGTGCCAAAGATCTGGCGCACGATCTGTTGCAGCGCGATGGACATGCCGAAGGTCGCCAAAAGCGTTTCCAGCGGGCGATGATACAGCCAGCGGATCACCAGCCGTTCCATCGCCACGCCGCCCGCAAAGGTCACGGCAAAGGCCAAGGGGATGGCGATGGCGATGGACAGGGTGTAATCGGGCACCAGCGTCTGCACGACATAGCCGGTATAGGCGCCGATCATGATGAACTCGCCATGGGCCATGTTGATCACGCCCATCACGCCAAAGGTGATGGCAAGGCCGATGGCCGCGAGGAAATAGATCGAGGCCAGCGACAGCCCGTCCAGCGACAGGTCAAGCGCGCGGAACCATGCGACGCGGGTGTCGATCCCGCCCAAGGTGGCGCTTGCGGCATCGGTCACGGCCTGTGACGCTTCGCGGTAGGTTTCAAAAAACACATGCGCGGCAAGGCTTTCGTCGATTTGGGCTGCGGTCGGGGCGGGGGCGGCAAGGCCCTGCGCGACAAGGGCGGCATAGGCGGTATCGCGCGCGTCATCGGTGCCAAGCTGCGCCACGGGAAGGCCCGCAACGCGGCCCTCAATCACGTTCGCCGCGAGGATGTCGCGTTGTTCGGCGCGGCTGACAAGCGGCGGGGCCAGCCCTTGGGCGACCAGCATCGCATAGGCGGCGTCGCGGTCGATATCCGTGCCCGGGTTCAGCACGCGGGCGATGTTTTCCCCCTCGGGCAAGGCGGTGGCCACGCCGGTCGTGGTGGCCAAAAGCGGGTTCAGCGTGGCGCGCGCCGACAGGCTGACATTGCCCGCAAGGCTTTCGATGGCGGCGATCCGGTCTGCATCATCGCGGTCAAAGGCGATGACCAGCCGGGGCAAAAGCACCTCGGCCAGCGCCAGCACATCGGCATCGGTTTCGACCGCGATCAGGTCCTGGACAAGGGCAAGGTGGATGTCCTCGGGCGCGCTGTCGATGGCGGCAAGGGCGGCCAGCCGGTCGGCCGGATCCTCTGCCGCCAGTTGAAAGGCCACCAGCGCGCTGCCGATCACCGTCTGCACGCCCCGGTTGGGCCGAAGCTGCGCCACCTCGCGCGAGGTGGCGGTGCCGATCACCGCGCCGGTGTCGATGTCGATCAGGGTCAGCGGGGTGGCGTCGGCGTCCTGGACATAGACGAACAGGCCGTCGGATTGGCGTTGATACAGTTCGCGCGCCTGCCAGCGTGCAAGAAATCCGGGAACGCCGGGCAACTCGCTGGCGATCAGGATCTCCAGCACCTCGCCCACGCTGCGCCGCGATGCATCGGCCACCAGGTCGGCGCGCGATTGCACCAGCGCTTGCAGCGGGCCCATGGCCGCATCTTGCGCCGTGGCGCGCGGGGCAGGGGCCGTGGCAAGGCACAAGGCCAGCAGCGCGGCAAGAAAAACGCGGATCATGATATCTGTCTGCCCGAACAGGAAAACGGCGGGCGGCCCACAGGGGCCGCCCGGCACAAGGGATCAGTAGTTGCTTTCGATCTGCACGCAGGTGCTGGTCGCAGTGTCATACATCCCGCAGCCAAGACCCGGCCAATCGCTTTCCAGAACCGCCGATTCCGGCAGGAAATCAGTCCAGGCATCGCCCGGCACCGGTTCAGTCTGGCTGATGATGTCGAACTGGCCATCGGCGCGGATTTCCCCGATCAGGACCGGCTTGGTCAGGTGGTGATTGGGCAACATCACCGCCGTGCCCCCGGTCAGGTTCGGCACTTCGATGCCATACATCGCCGCGCGCACCGCATCGACATCGGTGGTGCCGGCCGCTTCGACCGCGTTCACCCACATGTTAAAGCCGATGTAATGGGCCTCCATCGGGTCATTGGTGGGGCGTGCGTCATCCCCGATGAAATCATGCCATGCGGTGATGAAGGATTCGTTTTCGGGCGTATCAGCGGACATGAAATAGTTCCACGCCGCCAGGTGCCCGGCCAGGGGGGCCGTGTCGAACCCGGCCAGTTCCTCTTCACCGACCGAAAAGGCCACGACGGGCAGATCATCGGCTGACACGCCCTGCGCGGCCAGCTCGGCGTAAAAGCCGACATTGGCATCGCCGTTGATGGTCGAGATCACGCCGACCTGCTGGCCACCCGCGCCAAGCGCCACCACGTCCGACACGATCGAGGACCAGTCGGAATGGCCAAAGGGCGTGTAATTGACAAAGATGTTTTCCTGCGGGACGCCCGCATCCAGCAGGTATTGTTCCAGGATGCGGTTGGTGGTGCGCGGGTAGACGTAATCGGTGCCCAAAAGCGCGAAGACCTCGACCCCCAGTTCTTCGAGGTAGTAATCCACCGCCGGGATCGCCTGTTGGTTCGGCGCGGCGCCGGTGTAGAACACGTTGCGCGAGCTTTCCTCGCCCTCGTATTGCACCGGGTAGAACATCAGCCCGTTCAGTTCTTCCAGGACCGGCAAGACCGATTTGCGGCTGACCGATGTCCAGGCGCCAAAGATCACGTCGACCTCGTTCACGGTCAAAAGCTCGCGGGCGCGTTCGGCAAACAGCGGCCAGTCAGAGGCCGGGTCGACGACCACGGGCACGATCTGTTCGCCCAACAGGCCACCGGCGGCGTTTTGCTGTTCGATCAGCATCTGCATCACGTCGCGCAGGGTGGTTTCGGAGATGGCCATGGTGCCGGTCAGCGAATGCAGGATGCCGACTCGGATTTCTGCGGATGCAGCATTGGCTGTAATCACCGACAAGGCACTGGCAAGAAGTAGTTTTTTCATAAGGATTTCCCCCGGTATCAGCAGCCGTTTTGCTACTGCAGCATCAGGCAAACCGGATTGACCCTGTCTTGTCTGCCGTTATTTTGACGCCGGTGTGGTGCGATTTTTGCACCACGCAGCTTTGGGGGCGCGATGCGGCATCTGAAAATCTACCGGGCCATCCGCCTGATCCAGCGCAGCGGATCGATCCGCAAGGCGGCGGAATTGCTGGCGGTTTCCCCCTCGGCGCTGAACCGGTCGATCCAGGCTTTCGAGGATGAAATGACCCTGCCGGTGTTCGAACGCATCCCCGGTGGTGTGCGCCTGACCACGGCGGGGGAATTGTTGCTCGATCTTCTGGAACGGCATTTGACCGAATTCGACGATTTCCGCAGCCAGCTGGTGAACCTGCGCGAAGGGTTGAGCGGGGTGTTGCGGCTTGGTCTTGGATCCGACATCGGGGCGGGGGCGGTTCTGGCCGCAGTTCGGGCGTTCGAAGACGCGTTTCCGATGGTCTCGGTCGAGGTCACGGCCGATGACACGTCGCGCGCCTTGCAGCGCCGCGATGTCGATCTGGCGATCCTGACCAATCCCGAAACCGATGACGGGGTCGAGGTGGTGCATGGCCAGCGCCTGCGCATCATGGCCTGGGCGGGCGCGGCGCAGCCCGCGCCACTTGGGCTGTGGGACCTGGCCGGGCGGCGGGTCCTGCTGCCGCCCGAGGGCGCGGGCGCGCGCATCGCCATCAGCCACGTGTTGCGGCGCAAACGCCTGCAGCTTGGGGCGGTCTCCAGCCTCTCGGCGGCGCAGATGGCGCAGATCCTGCCCGAGGGATCGGGTGTGGCGATCTTTCCCGAAACGGTGTTCGACGCGCCGGATCTGCCCCAGGGTCTGCACAAGTTGGCCCTGCCCCTGGGCGAGGTGCAGCTGTGCGTGCTGCGCGCGGCCAAGGTGCCGATGATCCGCCCCGCCCAGGCCTTCCTGGCCGTGTTGCAACGTCATCTGGACGCCGCAACCAATCCTTGAGCGGCGGGCGCATCGGGCGCTAGGCTGGCGCATGGCCATTTTCACCGTCACGCTGAACCCCGCGATCGATCTCGAAACCACCGTTCCCGTGGTGGTGCCGGGCGACAAGCTGCGCTGCAGCGATCCGCTGCGCGATCCGGGCGGGGGCGGCATCAATGTCGCGCGCGTCATCGTGACCCTCGGCGGGGCGGCCACGGCGTTGGTGGCCATGCACGCGGCGCAGGACGCAGAGCTTGCCACCATGCTGGCGCAGCATGGCGTGCCCGTCCTGGCCTTGCCCGCGCCCGGGGCCGTGCGCCAGAACCTGTCGGTGATCGAGGCGTCCACGGGCCGCCAGTTCCGCTTCGTGTTTCCCGGCCCGACCTGGGACGCGGGCGATATGCGGCGCGCGGGCGAGGCCTTGGCGGGCCGGATCGCCCCGGGGGATTGGGTGGTTTTGTCCGGATCCTTGCCGCCGGGGGTGACGGGCGCGGCCTATGGCGACCTGGCGCGGCGGCTGGCGGGGCAGGGTGCGCAGCTTGTCGTCGACACATCCGGCGCGGCGCTTGTCGCGCTGGCGGCGCGCGCGGGCCGGTCTTGCGCTGCTGCGGATGGACCGGGCCGAGGCCGAGGCGCTGGCGGGTCGATCCTTGCCGACGCTGCGCGACAGTGCCGATTTCGCCACGGGGCTGGTGGCGCAAGGCGCGGCGCGGGTGGTGATCGCGGCGCGCGGGGCCGAAGGGTCGGTTCTCGCGGCGGCGGGCGAACGGTGGTTCGCCCCGGCCGCGCAGGTGCCGGTGGTGTCGCGCACCGGGGCGGGGGACAGTTTCGTGGCCGCCGTGGTCCTGGCGCTGTCGCGGGGGCAGCCGCTGCCGGACGCGCTGCAACTGGGCTGTGCCGCGGCCAGCGCCGCCGTGACCACGCCTGCCACCCAATTGTGCAATGCGGCGGCTGTCGCGGCCTTGGTGCCGGACTGTGCGCCGCGCCGGATC
Organism: Roseicyclus sp.; assembly: GCA_018401965.1. Classification (GTDB taxonomy): domain Bacteria; phylum Pseudomonadota; class Alphaproteobacteria; order Rhodobacterales; family Rhodobacteraceae; genus Roseicyclus. The sequence goes on along the minus strand of JAGYJU010000012.1, from coordinate 11,998 downwards.
GAGATTGATTCGTAGCGCAATCTTGCCCGGATCGCCCGTGTCACATGACCCATCCTGGGGTGCGGCCCCTGTCGCGGCGCGATCTTTCCACGGAAATCGGCACTTGCGGGCTTGTAACTGTCCAGCACGATTTACAGTTGTAAATGTCAATTCAGCGTGACAGTCTTTTGAGAGTGACGCCGCGTGACTTGCCAGCGGGGTCGCTTAACGGCGTGGCATTCCGCCTGCCGGGTTTGTACATGAGGAAAGGAGGGGCGGCGCATGTCCGACGATCCCGATAAGGTTTGGCCGACCGGTCTGACCCTGAAAGAAGCAGAAGAGGTGCACAGCTACCTCATTGACGGCACACGGGTGTTCGGCGCGATCGCGCTGCTCGCGCATGTGCTGGTCGCCGTGTCCACGCCGTGGCTCGGCTGAGGGGGTAACACCATGAACAATGCAAAACTGTGGCTGGTGGTGAAACCGACCGTGGGCGTGCCCTTGTTTCTGGGTGCCGTTGCGGTCGGATCCTTTGCGGTCCATGTGGCGGTTCTGAGCAACACGACCTGGGTTGCCGATTTCCTGTCCGGTGCCTCGGCGTCCGGTATGGCTTCGGTTGCGCCCGATCAGGCCGTGATGCCCGCAAGCGCCGATGCCACCGCGCAGCTTCCGATGTATATCGAAGCCAATGCCGACGGCACGCAATCGATGCGCGTGATCCTGCCCGATGGGCGCAGCGCCACGCTGGTGGTTGATGATCTGACCCAGGCCGCCTTGCGGTAACAGGGGCTGATCTGATGCTGAACGACCGTGACACACGGGTCGGAGGCCGCGGCTGATCCCGCACCCCCGACCCGACCCAAAGCCAAAGACCGGCCCGCCCCCGTTCGGTGCGGCGGCTGATCCCCGGAGACATCTCATGTCCAGCCTGCGCGATGCAACGCTGCGCAAGATCGCAACCATCGGCCCGCGCTACCTGCCTTTTGCCGATGTGGCGTCAGAGGCGGTGCCCTTGTCGCGGCTGTTGCGCCTGTCGCTGTTCCAGGTGACGGTGGGCATGGCGCTGGTGCTGTTGGTGGGCACGCTGAACCGGGTGATGATCGTGGAACTGGGGGTTCCTGCGTCGCTCGTGGGGCTGATGATCGCCCTGCCGTTGGTGTTCGCGCCGTTCCGCGCCTTCATCGGCTATCGATCCGACATTCACAAATCCGCGCTTGGCTGGCGGCGCGTGCCCTATATCTGGAAGGGCACGATGCTGCAATTCGGCGGCTTTGCGATCATGCCCTTCGCGCTCTTGGTGCTGTCGGGCTATGACCAGGCCGCCGATGCCGCGCCCTGGATCGGGCAGGGGGCGGCGGCCCTGGCCTTTCTGCTGGTCGGCGCGGGGGTGCACATGGTGCAGACCGTCGGCCTTGCGCTGGCCACCGACCTGGTCGAGGTCGAGGAACAACCCAAGGTCGTCGGGCTGATGTATGTCATGCTGTTGCTGGGCATGATCGGATCGGCGCTGATCTTTGGCTGGATCTTGCGCGACTACACGCCGGGCCGCCTGGTGCAGGTGGTGCAGGGCGCCGCCGTCGTGACCGTGGCGCTGAACCTGGTTGCCCTGTGGAAACAGGAACCGCGCGACCGCGCACGCGCCAGCCGGGTCGAGACACAGCCCGAATTCCGCGATGCCTGGCGGCTGTTTGTCAAGGGCCGCACGGCGCTTGGGCTGTTGATGGTGATCGCGCTCGGCACGATGGGCTTCGGCATGGCCGATGTGCTGTTGGAACCTTACGGCGGGCAGGTGCTGAACCTGTCGGTCGCGATGACAACGCAATTGACGGCCGTTCTGGCGGCGGGCGGATTGATCGGGTTTGCCATTGCATCCAAGGTCTTGCTGGATGGGGCCAACCCATTGGACGTGGCCTGGTTCGGCACGCTGATCGGTGTGCCGGCCTTTGGCTTGATCATTGCCGCCGGTCCCTTGGGGCTGGCGCCGGTCTTCGTGATCGGCACGGGCCTTGCGGGTCTGGGGGCGGGGCTCTTTGGCCATGGCACCCTGACCGCCACGATGCGCAGCGCACCGCGCGCGCAGGTCGGCCTTGCGCTCGGGGCCTGGGGGGCGGTGCAAGCCACGGCAGCGGGTATCGCGGTGGCGCTTGGCGGCGTGATCCGCGACCTGATCCTGCGTCTGCCGGGGGCCGAAAGTTTTCGCGCGGAGGCGCCCTATACACCCGTGTTCACCTTGGAACTTGCCTTGCTGGTCATGGCCCTTTGGGCAATTTGGCTGGTGCGGCGCAAACAGGCACGACTTTTCCAGACCACGCGCTATACTCAGCCCCAGGATGGACCGGATCCTGATGTTGTGACCCATGACCCCACGCCGCTGACCCGGCGCCCAACAGGAGAAGAGCCCCATGACCACGGTCGTCTCACGGCTTTATGACACGGTCGACACCGCCAATCGCGTCGCGGACAAGCTGCGCGCGGCAGGCTTTCCCGAAAGCACGCTTTCCGTTATCGCCACGCGCAGACAGCGCCGCGATACAGGCCGCCCGCGTCAGCGCGCCGGTCGCGGCATCCTACGCATCGGCCATGACGGGCGGGCAGGCGGTGCTGGTGTGCCGTGCGCCGGTCACACCCTTCGGCGCGGCCCGCATCGCCATGGCCACCGCCGATGGCGAGGCCTGGATCAACACCGGGCGCGGCGCGGCAAATGAATACATCCGCGAGGTGGCCAACCTCGACAATCTGAACCCCAGCGTCCTGACCAATCATCCGATGATGATGACCCGCGATGATTACGTCGGGTCCGGCTGGGCGGAATGGCGGATGTCGGATGTGTTCGGTTTTCCCACCATTTCCGTCCGGCGCGATTATCGGCCTTCGGTTCTGACGGGCACCCGCTACATGTCGCGCGCCTTTTGGCCCCAGCGCCTGTTGAGCGCCAAGCCCCGCCGGTCGAGCGTCTATTCCGGCGGCCGTCGCTTTCTCAGCTCGGGCCGGTCGGTGTCATCGCCGCACAAGCGCTCGGTGCTGACGGGCCATCCGCGCATCACCGAGATGTTCGGGTTCAAGACGCTGTCCGGCAAGCGCTGATCGGTCACCGCCTCGCATGAGAAAGGCCGGGCCCCTGCGCCCGGCCTTGTCATGTCATATCATTCGGCGGCTGCGCGCTTGGGCAGAACCCAGTGCGGACGCGGGAAATGGCAGGTATAGCCATTGGGGATGCGTTGCAGGTAATCCTGGTGTTCCGGTTCCGCGTCCCAGAAGGGGCCGACCGGTTCCACCTCGGTCACGACCCGCCCCGGCCAGAGCCGCGAGGCATCCACATCCGCGATCGTGTCCAGCGCGCAGGTCTTTTGCGCCTCGTCCACGTAGTAGATCGCGGACCGGTAGCTTGGGCCCCGGTCATTGCCCTGCCGGTTGGGCGTGGTCGGGTCATGGATCTGAAAGAACAGTTCCAGCAGGTCGCGGTAGCTGATCACCGCGGGATCGAACAGGATCTCGATCGCCTCGGCATGGGTGCCGTGGTTGCGATAGGTCGCATTGGGCACGTCGCCGCCGCTATAGCCGACGCGGGTGGCGATCACGCCGGGCTTGTGGCGGATCAATTCCTGCATCCCCCAGAAACAGCCGCCGGCCAGAACCGCGCGTTCAACCTGTTGGGTCATTCCAGATCCTCCACCTGATCGATGTATGCGCCATAGCCTTCGGTTTCCATGTCATTGCGATGGATGAAGCGCAGGCTGGCGGAATTGATGCAATAGCGCAGGCCGCCCCGGTCGCGCGGCCCATCGGGAAAGACATGGCCCAGATGGCTGTCGCCATGGGTCGATCGCACCTCGGTGCGGATCATCCCATGGGTCATGTCGCGCAATTCGCTGACATGGGCGGGCACCAGCGGCTTGGTGAAACTGGGCCAGCCGCAGCCTGAATCGTATTTGTCGGATGACGCGAACAGCGGCTCGCCGGACACGATATCGACATAGATACCGGGGTCCTTGTTATACAGGTATTCGCCTGTGCCGGGGCGTTCCGTGCCCGAGCCTTGGGTGACGCGGTATTGTTCCGGCGTGAGCCGTGCAATCGCCTCTGGGTCTTTGGTATAGCGGGTCATGGTCTCTCCTGTCGCGGGGACAGGGGATATATGGGGCGGGGGGGCCGCGCTGTCCAATCCAGTCTGCCATGAAAAACGCCCTGCGGGGTCGGGCAGGGCGTGTCAGGTCTTGGGCATGGGGTCAGCGTTCGGGGTCAGGCGCCCCAGCTGCGGATCGGGCCGCAATCCATATGCACGAAATTCGACCGCGAATAGCGGCCGACACCGCCGCCGTTGCAGGCCACCGCGGCGCGGTAGATCTGGCTGACCGAGCGGGAATTGATCCGAAGATCGGCCGCTTCGCCCTGCATGTGCAGCGAATTGCGCGCCACGCCCGACGACCGGCTGCGCAGCATCGCGTTGGTTTCGGGGCTGCGATAGCCCGACAACAGCATGTAGGGTTCGTTGGTGTCCAGCAGGCGATGCGCGGCGGTCATGATGTCGATCGTGCGCGGATCGATGGCATGGATCTGGTTGTTGCGCCAATCGCGCATGAAATGGCTGATTTCATCAAGGGCAGGGGCAATATATTCGCCTTCCACCCAGTAAATCATGTCGATGGTTTCGCCGGCACGGCCGTTCACCATCTTAATGCGGCGGATATCACCCGCCCCCCGAAGAAAGCCGGTGGCATTTGCCATCACCGGTGCCGCTGTCACGGCTGTCGCGGCAAACGCGCGCAAAAGCGCACGGCGCGAAAACGTCGTATCTGTCATTCGTCAGGTTGCCCCATGTCTTGCCCGTTTCCTCAAGCCCTTGGCCCCTTGTTCCGGAGCCTTCAATTTCAGTGCCATCCCCAAACAGGCGCTGAGGCTTTGATGACACAAATGAAACTTTTCGCAAAGTCTTTGATGCACCCCCCGTCGCCCAAGCCCCCGATTTCGGCGGTTTTTCGCCAGTTTCGCGAATCGGGCCAGTGTCACAAGCGTGATCTGCCTGCGCCCGCTGACCGGCGCCGGGACCGGACCAGTCGCGCGGCGCGGCGGCAACAGATCCTGAAAACACGCGCGGCCCAGCCCTTTCTATAGGAAAAAACTTGCGAAATTGTGAATGGACGAACAGGTATGATCCCTGTCACGCTGATTGCGCATGTGCAGGACAGCCCGCGCTGTTTGGGATGGCCAGATCGGTTTGGCCGAATTGTAGAGGCCCGGATGCCAAGGATTATGCCAATGTCATTTCACCTCTTTCGCCGCTCGCTTGTCGTGGCGGCGCTTGCGCTGTCGCCGCTTGCGCTGACGGCGGTGATGCCCGCCCCCGTTCAGGCCCAGGCCTTTTCTGCCCTGCGCCAAGCGATCGCAGAGGCGGCGGCCACCGACGAGGCGCTGGTCGCCTTTTACCGGGATCGCGATTTCGAACCGGTCTGGACCACGACCGAGGCCGGGGATCGCCGCGCCGCCTTGCTGCGGGCGCTCGACCAGGCGCCGGCGCATGGCCTGCCCATCGACCGCTATGACATCGACGCGCTGCGCGCGGCCTTTCGCGACGCCACCAACCCCTACCTGCGCGGGCAGGCCGATGTCATGGCCAGCCGCGTCTTCCTGCGCTACGCGCAAGATGTGCATGGCGGCTTTCTCGATCCCTCGGCCATCATTCCCGACATCTTCCAGGATCAGCCGCATCGCGACCCCTACGGCTTGATGACCGAGTTCCTCGACAGCAACCCGCACCTGTTCTTGTCACGTCTGCCGCCGCAGGCACCGGGCTACACGCGGCTGATGCGCACCAAGCTGGAGCTGGAGGCGCTGGCCGATCAGGGTGGCTACGGCCCGACGGTGCAGGCCGCAAGCCTGCGACCGGGCGACACCGGCCCCGCGGTGGTGCAACTGCGCAATCGCCTGATGCGGATGGGCTACCTGGGCCGGTCCGCGACGGCACAGTACGATGCGGCGCTTCAGGGCGCGGTCGTGGCGTTTCAGGCCAACAACGGCATCACCGCCGACGGGATCGCGGGCGATGCCACGATCCGCGCGGTGAACCGGTCGGTTGAGGATCACTGGAACGAGGTGGTTCTGGCGATGGAACGGCTGCGTTGGCTGAACGATGGGCAGGTCCATGATCGGCTGATCTACGTGAACCTGACCGATTTCCACACCCGCGTGATCGACCGGGGCGAGGTGACATTCGTCACCCGCTCGGTCATCGGGGCGCGCGACCGCCAGACACCGGAATTCTCCGACGAGATGGAGCATATGGTGATCAACCCGTCGTGGTGGGTGCCCCGGTCCATCGCGCAGCGCAGCTATATCGGCAATATCCTGGCGGGCGGCAGCACCTATCTGCAACTGATGGCGGGCGGCCGGCCGGTCGATCGGTCCACGGTCGACATGAGCGCCTATAGCGTCACCAATTTCCCCTTTGACCTGCGTCAGCCGCCCGGCCCCAACAATGCGCTCGGCACGGTCAAGTTCATGTTCCCGAACCGCCACGCGATCTACCTGCATGACACGCCCGAACAGCACCTCATGAACAGCCCGGTGCGGGCCTATTCCTCGGGCTGTATCCGGCTCGATGATCCGCATGATTTCGCCTATCATCTTCTGGCGCGTCAGACCGACGACCCCGTGGGCCTGTTCCAGGGCATCCTGGCGACCGGGGACGAAACGCAGGTCAACCTCGATGTGCATATCCCGGTGCATCTGACCTACATGACGGCATGGGTTGAATCGGATGGGCGCCTGCGGTTCCGCGATGACATCTATGGCCGCAACGCACGGCTTTCGGCGGCTGTCCGGTCGCTTGGGGTGGTCATGTCTGACACGGCCAGCTAAAGCCTGATCCCGCGACATGTCAGACGCGGGGGCGGCGCATGACGGGCCATAGCATCAAGGATATCGCGGCATCGCTTGGGGCAGAGGCCTTTGGCGACACCTCCATCATCGTGACCGGCGTGGCCGAACCGGGGCGCGCGGGGCCGGCTGACCTGGCCATGGCGATGAGCGCGCGCTACGCTGACCAGCTTGCCCAGGGGGCGGCGCGGGCGGCGGTGATCGGCGCGGGCATGGATTGGCAGGCGCTCGGCTTGCAGGCCGCCATCGTCGCGCCGCGCCCGCGCGTTGCCATGGCCCATGTCACCCGCGCGATGGATGCGGGGCCGGGCATTGCGCCGGGCCTTCACCCAAGTTCCGTGATCGATGCCAGCGCCCGGATCGGGGCGGGGGCCGCCATCGGCCCCTTCGTGGTGATCGGCGCGGATGTGGTGATCGGGCCGCGCGCGCGCATCGCCAGCCATGTGTCGATCGCCGATGGTGCCGTGATTGGCGCGGATGCGCTGGTCTTGCAAGGCGCGCGGGTGGGCGCACGGGTGGTGATCGGCGACCGTGTGATCCTGCACCCCGGCTGTGTCATCGGGGCCGATGGCTTCAGCTTTGTCACCCCAGACACCAGCCAGGTCGAACGCAGCCGCGCCAGCCTTGGCCGCGCCGACAGCGCCGTGGCCCCCCAGGGCTGGACGCGCATCCATTCGCTGGGGGCCGTGCGCCTTGGCGATGACGTCGAAATCGGGGCCAATGCCACCATCGACCGGGGCACCCTTGCCGATACCACCATCGGCGATGGCACCAAGCTCGATAACATGGTGCATGTCGGCCATAATTGCCGCATCGGGCGCGATTGCCTGCTCTGCGGGCAGGTGGGCATCGCGGGGTCCGTCACCATCGGCGACCGCGTGGTTCTGGGCGGCCAGACCGGCGTGGCCGACAACCTGGAAATCGGGTCGGACGTGGTGACCGGCGCGTCGACGATCATCTTGTCCACCGTGCCGCCCGGTCGCGCGCTTCTGGGCTATCCGGCGGTCCGGATGGAGGCGCAGGTCGACATGTACAAGGCGCTGCGCCGCCTGCCACGGTTGGCCAAGACCGTCGCAGATTTGCAGAAAGCCGTTTTCAAGTCCGACAAGACCCCGTAGATGACGCCCAAGACCGACAAGAGGGTGCAGGCATGGCCGACAGCGTCAAGGACAAGGTGATCGCGATCATCGCCGAACAGGCGGTTCTGGAACCCGGCGACGTGACGCTGGATGCGACATTGGCCGACCTGGGCATCGACAGTCTTGGCCTCGTGGAATCGATCTTTGCCATCGAGGAAGCCTTTGACATCCAGGTGCCCTTCAACGCCAACGAACCCGATCAAAGCGATTTCGACATTTCATCGGTCGCCGCGATCATCGCCGCGGTCGAGGGCCTCGTGGCCGAACAGACGGGCGGCTGAGCGCCGATGCGCCGCGTCGTCATCACCGGCCAGGGTACGATCAATGCCTTGGGCCAGAACGTGCCCGACACGCTGGACGCGATGCGCGAGGGGCGCTGCGGCATCACCGAGCTGGAGCTGCGCGATGTCGACCGGCTCAGCATCAAGATCGGCGGGCAGGTCAAGAATTACGACCCCGAGGCGCTGTTCAACCGGCAACAGATCGCCCTTTACGACCGGTTTACCCAGTTCACGCTGATCGCCGCGCACCAGGCGCTCGATGGCTGCGGCCTGTCCTTTGCCGGGGAATTGGCCACCCGGTCCGGCGTCGTGCTGGGCACGGCGGGCGGCGGGGTCAATACCTGGGATGAAAACTACCGCTCGGTCTACGAGGAAGGGAAGAACCGTGTTCACCCCTTCGTCGTGCCGAAGCTGATGAACAACGCGGCCGCGTCGCATGTCTCGATGGAATGGAACCTCAAGGGGCCGTCGTTTTCGGTCGCCACGGCCTGCGCCTCGTCCAACCACGCGATGGGGCTGGCCTTTCAGCTGATCCGTGGCGGGGCCGCCGATGTGATGGTGACAGGCGGGTCAGAGGCGATGCTGTCCTTTGGCGGCATCAAGGCCTGGGAAGGTCTGCGCGTCATGTCCAAGGATGCCTGCCGCCCGTTCAGCGCCAATCGCAACGGCATGGTTCAGGGCGAGGGCGCGGCCGTCTTCGTTTTCGAGGAATACGAGCATGCCCGCAAGCGTGGCGCCCAGATCCTGGCCGAGGTTGTGGGCTTTGCCATGACCTCGGACGCGGCCGATATCGTCATGCCCTCGAAACAGGGGGCGGCGCGCACCATCGCGGGGGCCTTGAAGGACGCAAGGCTCAACCCGCAGGATGTCTGCTACATCAACGCCCATGGCACCGGCACCGCGGCCAATGACAAGGTCGAATGCGCCGCCGTGGCGGATGCCTTTGGCCACCATGCCGATGACCTGATGATATCCTCGACGAAATCCATGCATGGCCACCTGATCGGCGGCACGGGCGCGGTGGAACTCTTGGCCTGCATCATGGCCTTGCGCGACGGGATCATCGCGCCGACCATCGGCTACGAGGAACCCGATCCCGAATGCGCGCTGGACGTGGTGCCGAACGTGGCCCGCGAAGCCGTGGTCGAAGCCTGCTTGTCGAACGCCTTTGCCTTTGGCGGCTTCAACGCGGTGATCGCGCTGCGCCGCGCGCCCTGAGCATCGAACCGAAACGGCCCGCCCTGTCATGGGGCGGGCCGCGAAACAGGTCCGGCGGTGATGGGTCAGTTGCCCTGGGTGGCCCGTAGCTGTTCGAACAGTGCCATCGCCGCGTCATTGCGGGTTTGCAGCGCTTCGAACCCGGCGGTGAACCCGCGCAAGGACGCCTGAAGCTGCACCACCTGGTCGGGCGCGGGCAGGGGCACCAGTGCCACAAAGGCATCGGTGCCGGACCGGAACGCATCGACATTGCCCTCGGTCAGGCCCAGCCGGGCGAAACAGCCGATGGGCTGGCAAAAGGCAAAGGGAAATTCCGACCAGTTGCCCTCGTCGACGCGCAACCGGATGCCCGGCTGCAACAGCGTATCCAGCGGGGTGACGATGGTCGCGCCTGCCACCACCTGGCCTTCATCGGGCAGGTCGAAGACGTTGAACTCGGCCACGGCGCCGCCGTTTTCGTCAACCAGGAGTTGGTACATCTGGCAGGGTTCGGGTTGGCCTTCCTCGGCGCGGATACAGCGGATTTCCCAATCGCCATGGGTTTCGGCCACATAGGTCTGACCCACCGGCAAGACTTCCTGGCCAATCGGCAGGCCATCCTCGGCAGCAGGCGCTTCCGTCTGCGCGTTGCCGATGATCGGCGCGGCGATCAGCGCGGCCACCAGCAGGGCAACCGGGCCCGCGATCCGCTTTCCGGGGGAAGAAATCTGAACTGACATGCGACATTGATCCTTTCGCGTCGTCAAGAATGATGCCCCGTGGGCTACCATGTTGCGCCGGGGCTGTCAGGGGCAAATCTGGCCGGGTGCCCTTGCCGTGCAGGTGATGACCGCCGGCCGCGATGCCCGATGTCCCAAATAGCGAAAGGGCCCGATAGACCGGACCCTTTGCATTTTTTTTCACTCCCTGCCGGACTGGCCGACATTGTGCCCGGGACGCTATGACAGTCGATCCCATCCGTCAACAGGCCAATCGGGCCGAGGCGGACCTTTTACCAAACGGAAAAAAACCGCGCCCGAAACGGGGCGCGGCCAGTCCACAGGGAGGTCGTCTTTCCCGCCACGGGGGACAGGGCGGGGGTGTCTTGAGACTGGCGTCAATAGGTTAAGACTGTATTGTGGCGGCAGTGTTTTTTGCCTGTGCGGGAGCGTTTGGATGGATGACGGGATTTTCATCGGCGGCGGCGGCGACGGCTATGCCACGCCCCAAGGGCTTTTGCTGAAATACGGCAATCGCCACGGCCTGATCGCGGGCGCGACGGGCACGGGCAAGACGGTGACGTTGCAGATCCTGGCCGAAGGGTTTTCGGCCGCGGGCGTTCCGGTCTTCTTGTCGGATGTGAAGGGCGATCTTGCGGGGCTGGCGCAGGCGGGCAGCGAAACGGCGAAACTTCACGGCGCCTTCCTGTCACGCGCGACCACCATCGGGTTCGACGATTTCGGCTACCGGGCCTTTCCGGTCACCTTCTGGGATCTTTACGGCCAACAGGGCCATCCGGTGCGCACCACCATCTCGGAAATGGGCCCGCTCTTGCTGGCGCGGCTTCTCGATCTGACCGAGGCGCAGGAAGGCATCTTGGCCATCGCCTTTCGGCTGGCCGATGACGAAGGCATGGCGCTGCTCGATCTCAAGGATCTGCAAGCGCTTTTGCATGTCGTGGGTGAAACGCGCGCCGATCTCGGGATGCGCTATGGCAATATCGCGCCCGCCTCGATCAGGGCGATCCAGCGGCGGCTTCTGGTGCTGGAAGAGGGCAGAGCGGCGATCATCTCTTCGGGGAACCGGCGCTGGATCTGGCCGATCTTCCTGAGAGCCCGATTTAAAAGTAGTTGAGTGAGTTCAGCAGGTTGTGATTCTGTTCGGTTATGAAGCTGAACGGAGACCCCAATGGCCTGGACCGAACTCACCCGTCGCCAACATGACCGAAAAGGCGGCAGATACGCAAGCGATATGACTGACGCAGAATGGTCGTTGATAGCGCCTTTGATGCCGCCACCCAAGACAACCGGCAGACCACGCACGACAGATTTGCGCGACGTCTTCGACGCAATCCTCTACATCGCAACGACCGGATGCCAGTGGCGCATGTTGCCCAACGACTTTCCGCCGGTGTCGACGGTGCGGGGTTATTTCTACACGTGGCGTGATAACGGCTTGCTTGATGATATGAACCGCCAGCTGGTCGAAGCCGCGCGATTGGCTGAGGGCCGTAAAGCCCAGCCAACAGCCGGGGTTATAGATAGCCAGAGTGTGAAAACCACTGAAAGTGGAGGGGTTAGCGGCTATGATGCAGGCAAAAGGATCAAGGGCCGCAAGCGCCACATCGTAACCGACACGGTAGGATTACTGCTGAGCCTGGTGGTCCATAGCGCCGGAATTCAGGATCGGGATGGCGCGCCGGATGTGTTGAAAGCTATCGTTGCACGCTACCCATCATTGCGGCACGTATTCGCTGACGGCGGGTATGCAGGGCCCAAGCTACGGGATGCGCTAAAAGCCCTCGGCCGA
>JAGYJU010000011.1 GCA_018401965.1 Roseicyclus sp. | reverse complement strand
AGGTGATGTCGCCCGTCGGCAGCAACCGTTCCCCGATCCCGAGGGATCGCAGCGCATAGGCGTCGAAGGAGGCTGCGCAACTCATGCGGCGGCCTTTCGCAGCGCTTCGCCCGCCGCCGTGGCCTGCCCGCGCGACAGGCGCGTCGTCACCCGGTTCAGCACGATTTCAGAAACGCGGGTGAAGCACAGGTAGAAGACGAGAAGCCCGAGGAAATACCAAAAGCGCCAATCGGGATGCGGGTATTGATAGGCCGATGTGCGCGATCCGCCCAGTTCGCGGGCCCAATAGACGATGTCCTCGATGCCGAGCAGGAACAACAGCGGCGTGGCCTTGATCAGGATCATCCAGATATTGCCGAGACCGGGCAGGGCATAGACCCACATCTGCGGCACGAGCACCCGCCAGAACACCTGGCGGCGGGACATGCCATAGGCCTCGGCGGTTTCCAGCTGGGCGCGGGGCACCGCGCGCATCGCACCGTAAAGGACATTGCCGCAAAAGGCGCCGAAGACGATGGCATAGGTGAAGACCGCCAGCGCGAAGCCATAGAGTTCATGCACCCATTGCGGCGCGTTGCTCGATGGTGTGCGCGCCTCGGAGCAGACCAGGAAATTGGCGCCCTGGCGGATCTCCTCTGTCCAGTCGGGGCAAGTGACCTGGTGGCGCAGGTATTCGATGGCCTGGTCGAGAACGAGGATGAAGAACAGGAAGAACACGATGTCGGGCACACCGCGCACCATCGCGGTGTAGAGCTTGCCCACCCCCGCGACCGGCCACAGATGCGAGCGCGACGCCGCCGCGGCGGCAAAGCCGAACGCCAGCGCAAGCGGGGCGGTGATGGCCAAGAGCGCGAAGACCACGAGAAAGGATTGGTAGAACAGCAGATGCGCGCCATTGGTCAGGTAACAGCTGAACCAGCGGATCGTGTCGAGCGTGGAGGGGTCGGTGCAGAACTCGAGCATCTGGGTCCGTCGTGGCGGTGCGTTTTGCGTATTTATGGAAAGGTGAAGCGGCGGGCGCCTTGCCCCGGCCGATGCCGGGCCCCGGCGGGAAAAGGGGGCCGGATCAGCGGCCGGCCCCCGATCCGGATCAGAAGGTTGCGGCGTCCGGGCCGAACCATTCCAGGATCAGCGCGTTGAGCGTGCCGTCTTCCTTCATCGAGGTGATCGCGGCATCAAAGGCGGCGCGACGTTCGTCGCCTTCACGCAGCGCCATGCCGACGCCACCGCCCAGTTGCACGGGTTCGCCCACGATCATCAGGTCGGCATCTTCGGCGGCGATGGGCAGCAGGTAGTCGCCATCGGCAAAGACCGCGTCCGCTTCGCCGTTGCGCACGGCCGCGACGGTTTCATCGGGGGTGGCAAACTCGATCAGGGTCGCGCCCGAGGCCGCGATATGGCCGGCCTGGATGGTGTTGGTCTGGGCGGCGACGACCGCGCCTTCGAGGGTGAAATCCTCGGACAGGCCCATGAACAGCGATTCCGCCGGCGGGAAATACGCCTGGGTGAAATCGACGATTTCCTCGCGCTCGGCCGTGATCGACATGCCGGCGATGATGGTGTCGTAGTTGCCGCTGGTCAGGTTGGGAATGATGCTGTCCCAATCATTTGTGACCCATTCGCAGGTCAGCTGGGCGCGGGCGCAGATTTCATCGCCCAGATCGCGTTCGAAGCCGGCGACTTCGCCGTTGTCGTTGATGAAGTTGTAGGGAGGGTAGGCGCCCTCGGTGCCCATGCGCACGACGGCGGAATGGGCATCGGCAAAGGCTGCGCCAGCGCTGAGCGCCAGCAGGCTTGCAGTCAGGATCAGGTGTTTCATCGGTCTCTCCCGGATGGTTTTGGGTTGGTCTTGCCTCAGGCCGCATCGCTGTGGCTGAGGAACTGTTGCAGGCGCTCGGATTTGGGGGCGCCGAAAAGGTCGGAGGGCGGGCCTTGTTCTTCGATCTTGCCCTGATGCAGGAAAATCGTGTGCGAAGACAGGTCGCGCGCCATGCGCATGTCATGGGTGACGAGGATCATGGTCCGCCCCTCGGCGGCGAGGGCGCGGATCACGCGCACCACCTCTTGTTCCAGTTCGGGGTCCAGCGCCGATGTCGGTTCATCGAACAACAGCGCGCGGGGTTCCATGCAGAGCGCGCGGGCGATGGCGGCGCGTTGTTGCTGGCCGCCGGACAGCTGGGCGGGCCAGGCATCGGCCTTTTCCGCGATGCCCACCTTGGCGAGATAGCCGCGCGCGCGATCTTCGACCTCGGCCCTGTCCTGGCCCAGAACCGTGACCGGCGCTTCCATCACGTTTTGCAGGATCGTCAGATGCGCCCACAGGTTGAACTGCTGGAATACCATCGACAGGTTGGTGCGGATGCGGCGCACCTGTTCGGCATTGGCGGGGCGGCGGTGGTGGCCCGTGCCCTTCCACGCGACGGGTTCGCCTTCAAAGAGAATGTCGCCCTGCTGGCTGTCTTCGAGAAGATTGGCACAGCGCAACAGCGTCGACTTGCCGGATCCCGAGGACCCGATCAGCGACACGACATCGCCGGCGCGCGCGGTCAGATCGACCCCGCGCAGCACGTCGAGCGCGCCAAAACTTTTGTGCAGGCCGGTGATCTGGATGACCGGCGGTGTGGCGGACATGCGTTCGATGTTCCCTTGATGGTCTGCGGATTTGTGCCCAAGCATGGCGCAATTGCAACGGTCTTGTGCAAGTTTCCGCTGGGGAAAGCCTCGGATCGGGCCGGTTTTCCGGGCAAATGGTCAGGGATTGGGCGGGATCGGTGGCGAAAGATAGGTCTCTGTGCGGATGTGGACAAATCCGTTCAGGTCCAGTGCCCGGCGCGATGGGGCGGGCACGTCGGCCAGCGCGATGGCCAGCGCCGACCGGATCCGTGCCGGATCCTGGCCCATGCCGGTGATCAACGGCAGGCCCGGCGTGGGCGGGGTGCGCGCGATTTCCAGCGCGGGGTCTGCGCCCGCGAACCGGATCAGCTGTCGCCAGGTCTGGGCATCGATGGCGGCGATATCGGCCAGGTCTTCCGCCACCGCGCGCACCGATGCGGCGTGGCTCTGCGTCAGGCTCACCGGACCGAGCGGCAGGTCGCGGCCCCGCGCCCAATCGTGCAGCGCGGCCCAGCCCGATTGGCTCAGCGGATCGTTGATCGCCACGCGCGGGCGATCCGGAAGGCGGGCATCGCGGGCGATGATGACGGAACGGTAATATCCGGCGGCGCAGCCGGGCAGGCCATAATCGGGGGTCGCCACGAGCTGCACCTTGCCCTGCAAGCGCGCGCGGAACGGCAAGCCACAGGTCTGCGCCAGGACCAGATCGGGGCTTTGCCAGATGTCCCAGGGGTCGCGGTCGCGCGTCAGCACCGGCGGTGCGGTGATCCCCATGCCGCCGAGCGCATCGCAGATGCAGGCCCAAAGCGCATCGGTGTGATCGCGCAGTTCCGGGCGGTCATACATCGGCAGGGCGGCGATCATGACCGCCTCAGTCCGTGTAATGGGCGTCTTCGACCCGCTTGCGGGCCAGGTTGCTGTCCCGGTCATTCACGCCCAGCATCGGCGCGACCATGCGCAAAAGCGCGTCTTCCTCGTGGTCGCGCGTGCCATCGGCCAGCACGATGAACCACAGCGCCTCGATCACATGGACGCGGTCGTCATAGGGCACGCAATCCTTGATCGCGCGGGTAAAGCGCACGGTGTCGGGCGCTTCCGCCTCCAGCGTTTCGGCCTCTTGTCGAAGCGCGCGGGCCTCGGGGTCGGACAGCGCGTAGCGATGCGCCAGCACCCGGTCGATCTGGGCTTTTTCGATATCTGCGTAATCCCCGTCGGTGCGGGCGATGCGCACCAACAGCGCCGCAAGCGCAAGCCTTGCGTCGTGATGCGGCAGGGGGGCGGGGTCGGGGGCCGTCAGGCGGCGGATCAGATCGGTCAACATGCGGGGGATATAGGCCGGGTTGGCGGCGCTGGAAAGCCGGGTCAGGGGATGCGGATGGTGCCTTGCGCGATCTTGATCGCGGACCCGGCCACGCGGATGGCGGTGATCGCCCCTTGCGCCACATCCACCGTCAGCCGAAGCGACGACGGGCGCCCCATCTCGACCCCCTGGGTCAGGTGCAGAACGGTGGTGCCATCGCCAAGCGCGCCATTGGCCAAGAGCTGCGCGGCCAGAATGGCCGTCGCCGACCCCGTTGCGGGGTCTTCGGGAATGCCTGCGCCGGGTGAAAACATCCGCGCGCGGATGCCATCGGGCGTCCGGGTATACAGGTAGGCGCTGTCGACATCGGCGGCCTGCATCAGGTCTGTCCAGGCCGGGTCTTGCGGGCGCGCGGCGGCCAATGTGGCCAGGTCGGTGACGGGTACGTAAAGAAACGCAGGCCCGCCCTGCCAGACGCCCGGATCATGCGGCCCGATGCGGGCGGACAAGAGGCCAAGGGCGCGCGCGATCATTGCATGGGCTGGCACGGGAGCATGACGCAGGGGCAGCCTTGGTGCGGTGAATTCCGCCACCGCAACGCCGCCCTCGCGGGTGATCGTGACCGGCACGAGGCCAGCCTGTTCTTCCAGCGTGATCCGCCTGCCCGTGTCGCCCGCAAGATGCAGCGCGCAGCCGATGGTCGGATGCCCGGCAAAGGGAATTTCGGCGGTGGGGAAAAAGATCCGCACCTTGGCGCTATGCGCCGGGTCGTCGGCGGTCTGGACGAAGATGGTTTCCGACAGGTTGAACTGGCGCGCGATGGTCTGCATCTGCGCCGCGGTCAGCCCATCCGCCCCTTCGACGATCGCGAGGGGGTTGCCGGTGAAGGGCATGGTGGTGAAAACATCGTAGATGTGAAACCGCAGCATGCTGCCCCCGTCTTGCCAGTCGGACAAGCGGACCATCCCCGCGCTGTTTTGGCAAGACCGGGGCGGGAATCCTTTGACAGGTTCAGCCGCTGCGCGTATGAATTGAACAAGCGTTCAATTAATGGGAGGGTTGGCGCCATGTTTCTCGGGTCCATGACATTCGATCTGGGCGATGACGTGAATGCGCTGCGCGACATGGTGCATGCCTGGGCGCAGGACCGGGTCAAGCCGCTGGCGGCGGAAACCGACCGCAGCAATGCCTTTCCCAACGCGCTCTGGCCGGAAATGGGCGCGCTTGGTCTTTTGGGCATCACCGTCGAGGAAGAGTTTGGCGGCGCAGGCATGGGTTATCTCGCCCATACGGTCGCGGTCGAGGAAATCAGCCGGGTCTCTGGCTCCATCGGGCTGAGCTACGGGGCGCATTCCAACCTGTGCGTGAACCAGATCAAGCTGAACGGCACGCCGGACCAAAAGGCGCGCTACCTGCCGAAACTGGTGTCGGGCGATCATATCGGCGCGCTGGCCATGTCGGAAGCCGGGGCCGGGTCGGACGTGGTGGGGATGCAGCTGCGCGCCGACAAGCGCAATGACCGCTACATTCTGAACGGCACGAAATACTGGATCACCAATGGCCCCGATGCCGATACGCTGGTGGTCTATGCCAAGACCGACCCCGAGGCGGGGTCCAAGGGGATCACCGCCTTCATCGTGGAAAAGACGATGAAAGGGTTCAGCACATCGCCCCATTTCGACAAGCTGGGGATGCGCGGATCGAACACCGCCGAACTGGTGTTCGAGGATGTCGAGGTGCCCTTTGAAAACGTGCTTGGCGAAGAGGGCAAGGGCGTGCGCGTCCTGATGTCGGGCCTTGATTACGAGCGGGTCGTGCTGTCTGGCGTCAACATCGGGATCATGGCCGGATGCCTGGACGAGGTGATGCCCTACATGGTGTCACGCAAGCAGTTTGGCCAGCCGGTGGGGAATTTCCAGCTGATGCAGGGCAAGATCGCGGATATGTATACCGCGCTCAACACCGCGCGCGCCTATGCCTACGAGGTGGCCAAGGCCTGCGACCGGGGGGCTGTGACGCGGCAGGATGCGGCGGCCTGTGTGCTTTACGCCAGCGAAGAGGGGATGAAGGTCGCCCACCAGGCGGTGCAGGCCATGGGCGGGGCAGGTTTTCTGAACGACAGCCCGGTTGCGCGCATGTTCCGCGATGCCAAGCTGATGGAAATCGGCGCGGGCACGAGCGAGATCCGGCGGATGCTGGTGGGGCGCGAATTGATGGCGCTGATGGGCTGATCATGGGGCGCGGTCTGATCCTGCCCCTGGGGGCGATGCTGACCGTTGCGGCGGCCTTTGGCCTCTGGCTGGGGCTGCGTGCCGTGCCGCCGACCGAGACCGAGATCATCCTGGCCCAGGCCGCGGTATACGTGGCGCAGACGGGGGGGGCGCCCACCGATTGCGCCGGGCGGCCCGCCGCTGTCGCGGGGGTGCGGCTGGTCGTGACCTGTGGTGCGGATTGGGCCGTTGCGGTGGATGACTGGGGGCGGCCCGTGGCGCTGCCGGGCGCGAGGCCGGGCGCATGAAGGGCGGGGTGCTCCTCGCGCTTGCGCTCGTCGCCGCGCCGGCGGGGGCAGAGGGGTTCGACACCTGCTTCGGCCAGGCCATCGCCCATTTCGACATGGCGTTCAGCCGCACCGGCCCGGCGCAGACGGTCGAGGATTTCGCGATCGTCACCCGCGACCGGGTGGAGTTCTGCGGCACGCTGGCGATTGTCGCCTGCGACCAGGGGCCCGATCCGCAACGCTGCCAGCGGGGTTTGGCCGCCGCGCAGATGGCGCTGCGCAGCCGGGTTCTGGCCAGCCTGCCCGCGCCCGAAACCCTCGCCCCCGCGCCGGTCTTGCCGGGGCTTTACCCCGGGCTTTGGGCCGTGGCGCAGGGGTCATCGGCAGGCGATGATTGCGCCGGGGCAGATGACCCGGTGGCGTCCTGGTGCATGACCCATCAGGCGCGGCTGAAACTGGCCGAGGCCGTGGCGCTGTGGCAGGTCGCGCGGCTGCTTGGTGCGGCGGGCCCTGCGGTCGATCTGGGCTGGGTCGAGGCCGCGCTGCCCTACCGCCCCCAACCGCGCCCCGACCAGGAGGATAGCCGTTGAAACTGACATCGCAATTCATCGCCACATCGGAACAGGCCCGCGCCAATCGCGCGGCGCATCTGGAGGCCCTGGCCGAGATCGAGGTGGCGGCGCAATGGGCCGCCGCGGGCGGTGGGGCCAAGGCGCGCGACCGGCATGTCAGCCGCGGCAAGATGGTGCCGCGCGACCGGGTGGCCAACCTGCTCGATCCCGGGTCGCCGTTTCTCGAGGTGGGCGCGCGTCGCGGGCCTGGGCATGTATGACGATGCCGCCCCCTGTGGCGGCGTGATCGCGGGTGTGGGCCTGGTCGAGGGGCGGCAGGTGATGGTCATCTGCAACGACGCCACCGTGAAGGGCGGCACCTATTACCCGATCACCGTCAAGAAACACCTGCGCGCGCAAGAGATCGCCGAGGAATGCCATCTGCCTTGCGTCTACCTTGTGGACAGCGGCGGCGCGAACCTGCCGCAACAAGACGAGGTGTTTCCCGACCGCGACCATTTCGGGCGGATCTTCTACAACCAGGCGCGCATGTCGGCCAAGGGCATCGCCCAGATCGCCGTGGTCATGGGAAGCTGCACCGCAGGTGGCGCCTATGTGCCCGCGATGTCGGATGTGACCATCATCGTGCGCGACCAGGGCACGATCTTTCTGGCGGGCCCGCCCTTGGTCAAGGCCGCCACCGGCGAGGTGGTGAGCGCCGAGGACCTGGGTGGCGGCGATGTGCACACGCGCCTGTCGGGCGTCGCCGATTACCTGGCCGAGGATGATGCCCATGCGCTGGCGCTTGCGCGGCGGGCGGTGCGGTCGCTGGGGGGAGTGGTGGGCAGAATGCCCAGCCTACGGGGCCGCCGGCCTGCCTATGATCCAGATGAGCTGTTGGGGGTGGTGCCCGCGCGTCTGACCACGCCCTATGACATCCGCGAGGTGATCGCGCGCATCGTCGATGACAGCTGGTTCGACGAATTCAAACCGAGGTTCGGGGAAACCATCGTCACCGGCTTTGCCGAGGTGATGGGCATGGGCGTCGGGATCATCGCCAACAATGGCGTGCTGTTCTCGGAGTCGGCGCAAAAGGCCGCGCATTTCGTGGAGCTGTGCTCGCAGCGCAAGATCCCGCTGGTGTTCTTGCAGAATATCACCGGCTTCATGGTGGGGCGCAGATACGAGAACGAAGGCATCGCGCGCCACGGGGCCAAGATGGTGACGGCCGTGGCCACCACGGCGGTGCCCAAGATCACCATGCTGGTCGGCGGGTCGTTCGGGGCAGGCAATTACGGCATGGCGGGGCGGGCCTATGGGCCCCGGTTCCTGTGGAGCTGGCCCAATTCGCGGATCTCGGTCATGGGCGGCGCCCAGGCGGCGGGGGTTCTGGCGACCGTCAAGCGCGACGCGATGGACCGGGCCGGACAGGCCTGGTCGGCCGAGGACGAGGCCGAGTTCAAGCGCCCCACCATCGAGATGTTCGAGCGGCAATCGCATCCGCTTTATGCCAGCGCGCGGCTTTGGGATGATGGTGTGATCGATCCCCGCAAGTCCCGCGAGGTGTTGGGCCTGTCGCTGGCGGCGGCCTTGACCCCACCCATCGAGGAGACGCGGTTTGGCCTGTTCCGGATGTGAGGGCGGGGGCGAGGGGCGCTGCCCCTCGCGCTCCCCGGAGTTTTTTGACCAAGATGAAGGGGGCATCGTGGTGATGAGCGGGATCCCGCAGGGGGTAGGGCGATGTTTGACAAGATCCTGATTGCCAACCGGGGCGAGATCGCCTGCCGCGTGATCGAGACCGCGCGGCGGATGGGGGTGCGCTGTGTCGCGGTGTTTTCCGATGCCGATCGGGATGCGCGCCATGTGGCCATGGCCGATGAGGCGGTGCATATCGGCGGCCCGCGCCCGGCCGACAGTTACCTGCGGGGCGATGCGATCATCGCCGCGGCGCGCGCGACCGGTGCGCAGGCGATCCATCCCGGCTATGGGTTCCTGTCGGAAAACCCCGATTTCGTCGATGATGTGGTCGCCGCCGGCCTGGTCTTTGTCGGGCCCTCGGCGGATGCGATCCGGGCGATGGGTCTGAAGGATGCCGCCAAGGTCTTGATGGAGGCGGCGGGCGTGCCGGTGGTGCCGGGCTATCACGGCGCCAACCAGGACCCCGAGCACCTGGCGGGCGCAGCCGAGGCCATCGGTTATCCGGTGCTGATCAAGGCCGTGGCGGGCGGCGGCGGCAAGGGGATGCGGCGCGTCGATACCCCTGCCGCGTTTCGCGCGGCGCTGGACAGTGCCAAGGGCGAGGCGGCGACCGCCTTTGGCAATGACGCTGTCCTGATCGAGAAATACATCGAAGAACCGCGCCACATCGAGGTGCAGGTCTTTGGCGATGGCACCCGCGCGCTGCACCTGTTCGAGCGGGATTGTTCCTTGCAGCGTCGCCACCAGAAGGTGATCGAAGAGGCCCCCGCGCCGGGCATGACCCGGGCGATGCGCGAGGCGATGGGGGGCGCGGCCGTGCGCGCCGCCGAGGCGATCGGCTATCGCGGCGCGGGCACTGTGGAATTCATCGTCGATGGCGCGCGCGGCCTGCGCCCCGACGGGTTCTGGTTCATGGAAATGAACACCCGGCTGCAAGTCGAACACCCGGTGACAGAGGCCATTACCGGCGTCGACCTGGTGGAATGGCAGCTGCGCGTCGCGGCGGGCGAGGCGCTGCCCTGTGCGCAAGGCGAGCTGGCGATCACCGGCCATGCCTTCGAGGCGCGGCTTTACGCCGAGGATGTGCCCAAGGGGTTCCTGCCCGCGACCGGGCGGCTGGCCCATCTGCGGTTTCCGGACGGGGTGCGGGCCGATACTGGCGTTCGGGCGGGCGACGAGATTTCCCCGTGGTATGATCCGATGATCGCCAAGCTGATCGTGCATGGCCCGACGCGCGCCGTGGCGCTGCGCAAGCTGCAACAGGGTCTGGCGGGCACGCAGGTGGCCGGGTCGGTGACGAACCTTGCCTTTCTGCGCCGGCTGGCGGGCCATGACGGGTTTGCCGCCGGCGCGGTCGACACCGGGTTGATCGCGCGCGATCTGGCCGGTCTGGCGGCGCCCTTGGTGCCCTGTTCGCGCAGCCGCGCGCTGGCGGCGATGGGGGCGCTGGGCTTGACCGGCGCGGCCGGGCCGGTCGAGGGCTTCACGCTTTGGGCGCCGTTGCGTCGGTCGGTGCGGCTCGCCTTCGAGGGTGCGCCGTTCGAGGCGGTGGTCGAGGTGCTGCGCGGCGGGGCTGCTCGTGTCACCCTGGGCGAGCTGTCGCATCTGGTGACGCGGGGGGAAACCGGCTGGCACGTCGATGATGCCCGGGCCGGGGCCGAGGTGGTGGTGACGGACGGGCAGGTGACGGTGTTCTGGGGCGACGGTTATGGCTTTGACATCGTCGATCCGCTGGCGGTCGCGGCGGGGGTCGGCGCCGGGGGCGCGGTGATCGAGGCGCCGATGCCGGGCTTGGTCAAGGCGGTGTTCGTCGGGGTGGGCGATGCCGTGACGGCGGGCGACAGCCTGGCGGTTCTGGAGGCGATGAAGATGGAACATGCGCTGACCGCAGGGCGCGACGGCATCGTGGCCGAGGTATTGGTGGAGCCCGGCGCACAGGTCGCGGCCGGGGCCGCCTTGATCGTGCTGGAGGATGAGGCATGATCCGGCTGCATCATGTGCCCTGGGGCCGGTCGTTCCGGGTGCTGTTCCTGTTGCACGAAATGGGCATCCCGCCCGATGAGATCATCCGCTACAAGATCGGTGATGCGGCGATGCGCGCGCCGGGCTTGACGGATGTCTCGCCCGCCGGGCGCATCCCGGCGCTGGAGATCGACGGGATCACGATCTTCGAATCCGCGGCCATCTTGCAGTACCTGTGCGAAACCCGGCCCTGGCACGGCTTGGGCCGCGCGCCCGGCGAGCCGGACCGGGTGCGCTACCTGGAACTGATGGGATTCGCGGAAACCCAGGCCTCGCTGATCGAGCAGTTGAACCTCAACCACCTGTTCCTGCGCCCCCCGGCCAAGCCATCGGCCGTGGTGGTCAAGCTCAACACCTTGCGGCTTGCGGCGACCTTGGCGGGGCTGGAGCGGATGATCGACGGCGACTACCTGTTGCCCTCGGGGTTTTCGGCGGCGGATGCGATGGTGTCCTTCAACCTGTTCGCGGCGCCCTTCTACGTGCGGATGGATGCCTATCCAAAGCTTGCGGCCTATTGGGCGCGGGTGCAGGCGCGGCCGGGGTTTCAGGCCGCCGCCACCCTCGAGGGGCCGCAACGGTTCTACGCGCAAGATTTCTACGAGGTGCCGCAAGATGGCTGATCGGGTCGAGATTTTCGAGGTCGGCCCGCGCGACGGGTTGCAGAACGAGGCGCGGATGATCCCTGCGCGCGACAAGATCGCGCTTGTCGATGCGCTGTCGGCGGCAGGGTTTTCCCGGATCGAGGTGGCGGCCTTTGTCAGCCCGAAATGGGTGCCGCAAATGGCCGATGGGGCTGAGGTCTTGGCCGGGATCGCCCGCGCGCCGGCTGTGCGCTACGCGGCGCTGGTGCCCAACATGAAGGGCTTCGAGGCGGCGGTTGCGGCGGGTGTCGGTGAAATCGCGGTCTTTGCGGCCGCGTCGGAAGGGTTTTCGCGCGCCAATATCAACGCAAGCATCGCCGAAAGCCTGGATCGGTTTCGCCCCGTGGTCGCGGCGGCGCGCACCATCGATCTGCCGGTGCGGGGCTATGTCAGTTGCGTCACCGATTGCCCCTATGACGGCAAGGTCGCGCCCGGCGCGGTCGCGCGGGTGGCGGAGGCGCTGTTTGCCATGGGATGCCACGAGATTTCGCTGGGTGACACGATCGGGGCGGGCACGCCCGACAGCATCGCGCGGATGATCCTGGCGGTGCGCGACCTGGTGCCGGTGTCGCGGCTGGCGGGGCATTACCATGACACGGGCGGGCGCGCGCTTGACAATATCGACGCGTCGCTGTCGCTTGGCCTGCGGGTGTTCGATGCCGCCGTGGGGGGCTTGGGCGGCTGCCCCTACGCGCCGGGGGCTGCGGGCAATGTGGCGACAGAGGCCGTGGCCCGCCACCTTGCGGGCCTCGGGTTCGAGACGGGGCTTGATCTTGCGGCGGTCGATCGGGCGGCGGACATGGCACGGGGGATGCGCGATGGAAACGCTTGAGCTGGAGGTCGATCGGCGCGGCGTCGCCACGGTGCGGCTGAACCGGCCCGAACAGCACAATGCCATGGATGGCGCGATGATCCGCGAACTGACCGATTTGGCAGCGCAGTTGGGCGCCGATCCGGCGGTGCGGGTCGTGGTTCTGACCGGCGCGGGGCGGTCGTTTTGCGCGGGCGGCGATCTTGGCTGGATGCGGGCGCAGATGGCGGCGGATGGCGCGACGCGCGCCCGCGAGGCCCGCGCGCTGGCCGAGATGCTGGGCGCGCTGGATGCGCTGCCAAAGCCGCTGATCGGGCGGGTGCAGGGGCAAGCCTTTGGCGGTGGGCTGGGGTTGATGTCTGTCTGCGACGTGGCGCTTGGGGTGGACGGTGCCAAGTTCGGCCTGACCGAGGTGCGGTTGGGCCTGATCCCGGCGACCATCGGGCCCTACGTGGTGGCGCGCATGGGCGCGGCGCGGGCGCGGCGGGTGTTTTTCTCGGGGCGCGTGTTCGATGCGGCCGAGGCGGTGGATCTGGGCCTTTTGGCCCGCGCGGTGCCACAAGACGCCCTTGATGCGGCGGTGGACGCAGAGATTGCCCCCTATCTCGCCGCGGCCCCCGGTGCGGTGGCGGCGGGCAAGCACCTGGTGGCGGACCTGGCGGGCCGGGTGGACCCGGCGCAGGTGACGATGACGATCGAGGCGCTGGTCGCGCGCTGGGACAGTGACGAAAGCGCCGAAGGCATTGCCGCGTTTTTCGACAAGCGCAAGCCGGGATGGGTCGGCTAAGGGGGGGCGAGGCCTGCGCAGGGGGCGCTGCCCCCTGACCCCCGGAGTTTTCCGGCCAAGATGAAGATGGGAGAGGCTTGGGATGAAAGCGGTCTGGTATGAACGGTTCGGCGCGGCGGCCGAGGTCTTGCAGCAGGGTGACATGGCCGATCCCGTGGCGGGGCCGGGCGAGGTTGTCGTGCGCCTGCGGGCATCGGGCGTCAACCCGTCGGATGTGAAGCTGCGCGCGGGCGCGCGGCCCGGCGCGGTGATGGCATTTCCCCGCATCGTGCCCCATTCGGATGGGGCGGGCGTGATCGAGGCGGTGGGTGCGGGCGTGGACCGGGGCCGCATCGGCGAAAGGGTCTGGGTCTGGAATGCCGCCTGGCAACGGCCTTTTGGGACGGCGGCGGAATTCGTGGCGCTTGCCGCCGAGCAGGCGGTGCGATTGCCCGATGCCACGGGCTTTGCCGAAGGGGCCTGTTTCGGCATTCCGGCGATGACGGCCTGGTATGCGGTCATGGGCGATGGGCCGGTGGCGGGGCAGACCGTCCTGGTGACCGGGGGCGCGGGCACGGTCGGGCGCTATGCCGTGCAGATGGCGCGCGCGGCGGGCGCGCGGGTGATCACCACCGTTTCGTCAGAGGCCAAGGCGCGGCATTCGACAGCGCAGGAATGGGTGAATTACCGCGACACCGACGTGGCGGGCGCGGTGATGGACATGACCGGTGGCGCGGGCGTCGACCGGATCATCGATGTCGATTTCGGGGCCAACCAGGCGGCGACCCTTGCGGTGATCAAACCGGGCGGCGTGATCGCGGCCTATGCGTCTGCCGCCGACATGGCCCCGACGCTCGCCTTTTACCCGTTCATGTTCAAGGATGTGCGGCTGCACATGGCGATCGTCTACCAGTTGCGCGGGGCCAAGCGCCGCGCGGGCGAGGCGCAGGTGACCGAATGGCTGGAGGCGGGGGCGCTGACCCATGCCGTCGTGCCGGGCGGCGGTTTGGCCGACTGCGCGGCGGCCCATGATCTTGTGGCCCGCGGTGACAAGCTCGGGACGGTTGTTCTGGACATGTGACCGGGGGGGCGTGCTAGCCTCTGGCGGTGGCACCGGCGGATAAAAGACCGGGCCACACAGGGAGGAGTGCCGCGATGACCCGATACCCGAGCCTTCATGGCACGGTCGATGTGCCTGATATCTCGATCACAGACATGTTGTTCCGGGGCCTGAGCGGCCGCGCGCAAGAGGTGGTGATCGTCGATGGCCCCACGGGCCGCGAGATCCGGGCGGGCGAGATGATCGACCGCATCAAGCGGTTAGCAGGCGGGCTGACGGAACGCGGTGTCTTGCCCGGGGGCACGGTGGCGATCCTGGCGCCCAACATGCCGGAATACCCGATCGTCTTTCACGCCGTGGCCTGGGGCGGTGGGACGGTGACGACGATCAACCCGACCTATACCGCGCCGGAAATCCGTCATCAGCTGGTCGATGCGGGCGCGAGGGTGCTGGTCACGGTGCCGGCCTTTGCGGATGTGGCCCGCGACGCGATCACGGGCACTGCTGTCGGCGATATCGTGGTGATCGGGGCCGACAGCGGCCTGTCGCTGGACGACGTGATGGGCGCGCCCCTTGCGGCGCAGGCCTCTGTCGATCTGGCGCGGCACGTGGTGGTTTTGCCCTATTCGTCGGGCACCACCGGGCGGCCCAAGGGCGTGATGCTGAGCCATCGCAACCTGGTGGCCAACGTGACGCAATCGGCGGCGGTGTCGCGGATCGGCCCAGCCGATGTGGCGGTGGCCTTCCTGCCGTTTTTCCACATTTACGGCATGACCGTGTTGATGAACCTGTTCCTGCAACAACAGGCCAAGCTGGTGACGATGCCGCGCTTCGAGCTGGAGCTGTTCCTGCGCCTGATCGAGACGCATCGCGCGACCCGGCTCTATATCGTGCCGCCGGTGGCGCTTGCGCTGGCCAAGCACCCGCTGGTCGATCAGTTCGACCTGTCCTCGGTGGAAGAGATCTTTTCGGGGGCTGCGCCGCTTGGGCCAGACACCGAGATCGCGGTGGGCCGGCGGTTCGGCGCGCGCTCGGTGCAAGGCTATGGCATGACCGAGATGTCACCGATTTCGCACATGACCGTCGCGGGCCATGTGCGCCACGGGTCGAGCGGGCAGGCCGTGCCCTCGACCGAATGCCGGATCGTCGACCCCGTCACCCTGGCCGATGCCGCGCCCGGGCAGGAGGGGGAGCTCTGGGTGCGCGGCCCGCAGGTGATGATGGGATATCTCAACAACCCGGCGGCCACGGCCGAAACCCTGATGCCGGAGGGTTGGTTGCGCACCGGCGACCTGGCGGTGATCGATGATGACGGGTTCATGTTCATCCGGGACCGGTTGAAGGAATTGATCAAGTACAACGGGTTCCAGGTGGCCCCGGCCGAGGTCGAGGCGGCGCTTTGCGCCCATCCCGGTGTCTCTGATGCGGCCGTGGTTGGCCGCCCCGATGAGGCGGCGGGCGAGGTGCCCATCGCTTTCGTGGTGCGCGCGCCCGGTTCCGACGTGGATGAGGCCGCGTTGCAGCTGCATGTGAAGGCCTGTCTTGCCACCTACAAGCATCCCGGCGCCTACCGCTTTGTCGACAGCGTGCCCAAAAGCGCCTCGGGCAAGATCTTGCGGCGCGAGCTTCGGGCGGGGCTCTAGCGGCGCGGCGATAGGTGGTACCCATGTCCAGCGATAGGTTTGGCGGCGCCGTGTAAGGGCGTGGCCATCCCCGCCGTTCAGATCTCCTGAGCAACAAGGAGATGTCATGGACCAAGACGAATTCCAGCCCGCGCGGCTGCCCGCCAACGAGGCGGGGCGCCTGGCCGCGGTCAAGCGCACCGGGTTGATGGGGAGCAGCAATATTGCCCGCTTTGATCACTACGCCCAGCTGTTTCGCCATATCGCGCAGGTCCCGGTGTCTTATACCGGCCTGCTGGATGAGGCGCGGCAGTATTTCCTGGCCGAGAATTTCATCGGCTGCCTGACCGGCGCGCGCGACGTGGCGCGGCAAGATACAGTCTGCCAGCATGCGCTGTTGCATACCGAACCCTATATCGTGCCCGACATGCGGATCGATCCGGTCTTTGCCCGGCATCCGTTGGTCCTTGGCGATCCCCATTGGGTGTTCTGGGCGGGTTTTCCGCTGGTGACCGACGAGGGCTATGTGCTGGGCACGATCTGCGCCGTGGATTTCATGCCGCGCCAGTTGACCGGCGATCAGATCGACCTGATGCGCGGGGTCGCGATGGAATTGACGCGCAGTATCCAGATGCAGGCCGATCAGCAGGAGATCATCGCGCGCAAAAGCGGGGTGATCCTGGCCGCGTTGCACAAGGCGGGCGTCACGTCGTTGGTCGGGGCACGGGCGTTCCTGGATCTTTGCATGGGCAAGACCCTGGTGGGGGCAGAGGCGGCAGCGGTGATTGCCACGGGCCTGGCCTTTGACCACGACGGCGTCATCGAGCTGACGGACCTGGGCACATCGTTGAAGACCGGGCAAGGGCTTGGGCCCGCAGAGTACAAGACGGTTTTGTCACCCATGCGCAATGCAGCGCTTTTGGATGACATGTTCAACCTGATGGATGAGGCAGGGGCCTGACCATGTATAGCAAGATTTTCAGCCTGAAATTCGCAACGCTGGAACAGGCCAAGATCGGTGTCTCGGTCCTGTCGGAAGATATCGGCGGGTCCATCGCGGATTCCAATATCGCGAGCTTGAGCATCCTGTTGGACAAGACCGGCACGGTGACCGTGACCGTGCGCTTTGACACGCTGCCAGAAATGGATGTGTTCGTGAAAACGAAACTCGGGGTGTTGACGCGGCTCAAGGCGGCCTTTGCGCTGTCGGACTATGACGAACGATCCGCGGTGGCCGTCTACCTGTTCGACCGAGAGGCCATGATGGTCAGTTGACCCGCCGCGCGGTCATCCCGGCCCCAGCGGCAGGGCGGTGGTTTCCTTGATTTCATCCATCACGAAGCTGGCCGAGATATCGGCCAGCGGCACCCGCGCGATCAGGCGTTTGTAGAACCGGTCATAGCCGCGAACATCGGCGACGCGCACCCGCAGGACGTAATCCAGATCGCCGGTCATCCTGTAGGCCCCGATGATCTCGGGCATGGCGCGCACCGTCGCCTCGAAGGCATCCAGCCAATCGGGCCGATGCGCATTGGTGCGGATCATCACCAGCACCGATAGGCCAAGACCCAGCGCCTCGGGGTCGACCAGGGCAACCCGGCCCCGGATGACACCGCTTTCCTCCATCTGGCGCACGCGCCGCCAACAGGCGTTGCGCGACAGGTGCACCCTGTCTGCCAAGGCATCCATGCTCAGGCTGGCATCAAGTTGCAGCTGGGCGAGGATGCGGCGATCTGTTTCGTCTAGAATACCACTCATTCTTGGGATCTGTATCCCAAAAATATGGCAAAGTAATCTGAAAACGGGACATAATCTTGCAAGACTGCCCCTATCTTGGATCGGGTCATTTCGGCCATCCCAAGGGGGTTTCATGCCAGATCAGACTGCAAAACCCGCACGCCCGCACGCCGACAACCGCCTTGCTGGCTTTGTCGCGGGATTTCGCGACCATCCCGCCTCGGTGGGCGAAACCTATGGCCAGCATTTCCGCTTTGCGCTGCGGTTTTCCGCCTTGCTGATGCTGGCGGGCCTTGCGGCCGGGGTTCATGCGCTTGTGCCGCCGCTCTTCCCGACCACGGCCAGCGGCATCTTGCGCCGGCTTCATGCCGAAATCGAACGCCGGCATTGATCGGCAGGCCCAGGCGGCAGGTCGCAGGCAGATTTTCCCCGGTCACCTGCCCTGTTTGGGCCCGTCCCCCCGTTTTGCCGCACCTGCCCCCGTTGACCCCTCTGGCCACGGGGCGTAAATCAACGCCAACGCGACCGGACCCGCCGGGGTCATCCCCCGTGCGGCAGACCCTTTGAGGGAAGGCCAGAGACCACCCATGTCTGACCTGATGATTGATTACGCCCCGATCCTGATCTTCATGGCGATAGCCATCGGGCTTGGCCTTGTGCTGATCCTTGCCGCCGTGGTTCTGGCGGTCAGCAACCCCGATCCCGAAAAACTGTCGGCCTATGAATGCGGTTTCAACGCCTTCGACGATGCGCGGATGAAGTTCGACGTGCGGTTCTACCTCGTGTCGATCCTGTTCATCATCTTCGATCTGGAAATCGCCTTCCTGTTCCCCTGGGCCGTGGCCTTTCCGGGGCTGAGCGATCTGGCCTTCTGGTCGATGATGGTGTTTCTGGGCGTGCTGACGGTCGGCTTTGCCTATGAATGGAAGAAAGGCGCGCTGGAATGGGAGTGATGACAGGCCCCAACACCGCCGGTCCCGACCAAGAGGTCGCCACCGCCGGGCTGAACCGCGAATTGCAGGACAAGGGGTTCTTGCTGACCTCCAGCGAGGATATCATCAACTGGGCGCGCACCGGGTCGCTGCACTGGATGACCTTTGGCCTCGCCTGCTGCGCGGTTGAAATGATGCATACCTCGATGCCGCGCTACGACGCCGAACGCTTCGGGATCGCGCCGCGCGCCTCGCCGCGCCAATCGGACGTGATGATCGTGGCGGGCACCTTGACCAACAAGATGGCGCCGGCGCTGCGCAAGGTCTATGACCAGATGCCCGAACCCCGTTATGTCATCTCGATGGGGTCCTGCGCCAATGGCGGCGGCTACTACCACTACAGCTACAGCGTCGTGCGCGGCTGCGACCGGATCGTGCCGGTCGACATCTACGTGCCCGGCTGCCCGCCCACGGCAGAGGCGCTGTTGTACGGCATCTTGCAATTGCAGCGGAAAATCCGCCGCACCGGAACGATCACGCGCTGACGCCCGCCGGGCGCGAAGGAGACGGACATGAGCGTTGACGCTCTGAACGAATTGGCCGCCTATATCACCGATCGGCAACCCGATGCCGTGGTCGGCACCGCCGTGTCCGCCCATGGCGAATTGACCGTTGAAATCGTGCCGGCCGCCAGCCTTGACTTCATCGAATGGCTGCGGGCCGACCCGACCTGCAAGTTCTCGACCCTGATCGACATCACCGCCGTCGACTGGCCCCAGCGCGACCGCCGGTTCGACGTGGTCTGGCATTTCCTGAGCATGTACCAAAACCACCGTGTCCGGGTCAAAACCGCGCTGCGCGAAGATGACATGCTGCCCTCGATCACCGGCGTCCACCCCAGCGCGGGCTGGTATGAACGCGAAGTCTACGACATGTTCGGCATCCTGTTCACCGGCCATGCCGACCTGCGCCGCCTGCTGACCGATTACGGGTTCCGCGGCCATCCGCTGCGCAAGGATTTCCCGACCACCGGCTACACCGAGGTGCGCTATGACGAGGCGCTCAAGCGCGTGGTCTATGAACCGGTGAAGCTGGTGCAGGAATACCGGCAATTCGATTTCATGTCGCCCTGGGAAGGGGCCGATTACATCCTGCCCGGCGATGAAAAGGCCAAGGAGGCGGCGAAATGATGGACGGCTCCAAGGGATTCCAGGACGCCCAGACCGGCGAACAGAAGATCCGCAATTTCAACATCAACTTCGGCCCGCAGCATCCGGCGGCCCATGGCGTGCTGCGCCTTGTGCTGGAACTGGACGGCGAGATCTGCGAACGCTGCGACCCCCATATCGGGCTGTTGCACCGCGGCACCGAAAAGCTGATGGAAAGCCGCACCTACCTGCAGAACCTGCCCTATTTCGACCGGCTCGATTACGTCGGCACGATGAACCAGGAACATGCCTGGGTGCTGGCGATCGAGCGGTTGACCAACACGCCCGTGCCGCGCCGGGCCCAGCTGATCCGGGTGCTCTATTGCGAAATCGGCCGCATCCTGAACCACCTGCTGAACGTCACGACGCAGGCGATGGACGTGGGCGCGCTGACCCCCCCGCTCTGGGGGTTCGAGGAACGCGAAAAGCTGATGATCTTTTACGAGCGCGCCTGCGGGGCGCGGCTCCATGCCGCCTATTTCCGTCCCGGCGGCGTGCACCAGGATCTGCCGCCCGCGCTGATCGACGATATCGACACCTGGGCCGATGAATTCCCGCGTGCCCTGGGCGATATCGACACGCTGCTGACCGAGAACCGGATCTTCAAGCAGCGCAATGTCGATATCGGCGTGGTCACCGAACAGGACATCCAGGATTGGGGCTTTTCCGGCGTCATGGCGCGCGGGTCCGGCCTTGCCTGGGATTTGCGCCGCGCGCAGCCCTATGAATGCTACGATGAATTCGAGTTCCAGATCCCGGTGGGCAAGAACGGCGACAACTATGACCGCTACCTGTGCCGGATGCAGGAAATGCGCGAATCGACCCACATCATCAAACAGGCCTGCGCCAAGCTGCGCCTGCCCGAAAACCAGGGCCCGGTGATGACGCGCGGCAAGATCAGCCCGCCGAAACGGTCCGACATGAAGACCTCGATGGAGGCGTTGATCCATCACTTCAAGCTCTACACCGAAGGCTTCCACGTGCCGCAGGGCGAAATCTACGCCGCCGTCGAGGCGCCCAAGGGCGAATTCGGGGTCTTCCTGGTGGCCGATGGCAGCAACAAACCCTACCGCGCGAAACTCCGCGCGCCGGGCTTTGCGCATCTTCAGGCGATGGATTACCTGTGCCGTGGGCACCAGCTGGCCGATGTCTCTGCCATCCTCGGGTCGCTCGATATCGTGTTCGGCGAGGTGGACCGGTAAGCGCCCGGTTCCGCTTCATCTTGGCCAAAAAACTCCCGCCGGAGGCTCCCGCAGGTGACGCCTTCGCCTCTGCCAGACTAAGGACCATGACCGATGCTTCGCCGTCTTCACCCTGACCAGCCTGCCAGCTTCGCCTTCACCCCCGCCAACCAGGCCTGGGCAGAGGCGCAGATCACCAAGTACCCCGAGGGGCGGCAGGCCAGCGCGATCATCCCGCTGTTGTGGCGTGCACAGGAACAAGAGGGCTGGCTGACGCGGCCCGCCATCGAACATGTGGCCGAGATGCTGGGGCTGGCGCATATCCGTGCGCTCGAGGTGGCGACCTTTTACTTCATGTTCCAGCTGCAGCCGGTGGGCTCGGTTGCGCATCTGCAGATTTGCGGCACAACCTCCTGCATGATTTGCGGCGCCGAAGACCTGATCGCGGTCTGCCGCGACAAGATTGCGCCAAAGGCCCATCAGCTGTCGGCCGATGGCAAGTTCAGCTGGGAAGAGGTGGAATGCCTTGGCGCCTGCGCCAATGCGCCCATGGCCCAGATCGGCAAGGATTACTACGAAGACCTGACCGCCGACAAACTGGCCTTCCTCATCGATGAAATGGCGGCGGGTCGCGTGCCCACGCCCGGCCCGCAGAATGGCCGCTACGCCTCTGAACCGGCGGGCGGGCCGACCTCGCTCACCGCGCATGTGGCGGGGCGTGATCCGCTCAACATCTCGGCGCGCCGCGCGGTCGATATCGGTGACACGATCAAGCGGATCGATGGCACAGAGGTGCCGATGCTGGCCCCTTGGGGCAAGCAGTCGGGTGGCGAGGCGGTCGTGGCCGAACGCCCGCCCGCGCCTGCGCCTGACCGTATCCCGCCAAAGACCGCCCCCAAACCTGTGGCCAAGGCCAAGGCCGACGAAACAGCGGCGACCGCCGTGGTTGAGGAGGCCGCGCCCGAACGCCTGTCCGCGCCCCGTGCCGGGCGCAGCGCCGATGATCTCAAGAAAATCACCGGGGTCGGCCCCAAGCTCGAGGCGCTGCTGAACGAGCTGGGTTTTTTCCACTTCGACCAGATCGCGGCCTGGACGCCTGAACAGGTCGCCTGGGTCGATGCGCGCCTGAAATTCAAGGGCCGGATCGACCGCGATGGCTGGATTGCGCAGGCGACGGAGTTCGCGCGCACCGCCTGACCTTGGCGCGGCCACCGTGTCGCGCCACCTTTTGGCTGGACGTCGGGCCAAAGGCGTCTAGATGTCGTGTCCATTCATGACATCGGAGATGAGCGACATGGCAAAAATGACAAGCGGCGGGCGTTTCGTGGCCATCACCACCGTCTGGACGCTGGCCGCGATCCTGGGCCTGACCGTGGCGCTTGTGGCCGTGGGCTACCTGGGTCTTTGGGTCGCCATCGGGGCCTTTGCCGGGCTGGGAACAACGGTTTTCGGCGGGCTCTTCGGCCAGTTCCTGTTCGCCACCGATTTCGACGCCATGATCGAAACCCAGCGCGCCGAGGCCGCTGGCCGCGACACTTCGTCCTAAAGATACAAGACAAACCGATTTCTCGCGGCTAAACATGTCGAAAGACATGTGACCACGGGGGACTTCGGAATGAAATCGACATCCAGCGGTTTGATCAATCTTGCCTTTGTCTGGGGTATTGCCTCGGCTGTGGGCTTTGCCGCGATGGCTGCCTTGATCCTGCTTGGGGGCTGGGGCTTTGTGCAGGGCCTGTTCGCGGCGGCGGTGTTTTTCGTCGTGCTGGGAACGGTGCTGTCGCTGATGTTCCTCAGGCCGCTTCCGGGGCCGCAGCGGCCCGGGTCGGCGGGGTGGACCCCGGCGCAGGCCGCAGCCCCCGCCAAGGCTGAACCTGCCAAGGCCGAACCTGCAAAGCCCGCGTCCGCGCCCGCGCCGGTCGCAGCGGTTGCCGCGCCCCAACCGGTTGCGGCCCCCGCACCAAGCCCGGCCCCACGGCCGAGGCGGGCGCCAGCCGCCCGGCGGCCCTTGCGGGCCTGCGCGCCGGCGGGGCGGATGACCTCAAGAAAATCAAGGGTATCGGTCCCAAGCTGGAACAGCTGTGCCACAAGCTCGGCTTTTACCATTTTGACCAGATCGCCAATTGGACCGCCGCCGAAGTCGCCTGGGTGGATGACAATCTCGAAGGGTTCAAGGGCCGCGTGACCCGCGATACATGGGTCGAACAGGCCCGGCTTTTGGCGTCTGGGGCGGAAACGGCGTTTTCCCGCAAAGTCGACAAGGGCGATGTCTACTGACAGCTGTCGTCGCCGGGCCTGTCCGGGGATTGCCTCGGGCCGCCCCCATCCGCTAGGCAGGGGCGACACGCACCACCGCAGGGTCGCCCATGCCACGCCAACCCGATGACAGCGACATCGAACGCCACCGCCGTGGCCAGATCAGGCTGGCCGCGATCGTGATGGCAGGGGCCATGGTGTTATGGATGGGCGCGAATGTGCTGGGGGGGCAATTGGGCCTTCCGGCGCGCTTTGCCTTCCTGTTTGACCTTGCGGCGATTGCCGCACTGGTCTGGGCCCTGTTTGTGACATATTGGGTGTGGAAAGCGCGGCGCGAGGATCGCTCGGGCCGCTGACGCGACAGGACCGGCGGCGCGCAAGACCCGCACCGCGACACATGCGAGAGAGGCCAGATGCTTCAGGACAAGGACCGGATCTTTACAAACATCTACGGCATGCATGACCGGACGCTTGCGGGCGCACGGGCGCGTGGCCATTGGGATGGCACCAAGGACATCATCGCCCTTGGTCGCGACAAGATCGTGGAAATCATGAAGGCGTCGGGCCTGCGCGGGCGCGGCGGCGCGGGCTTTCCCACCGGGCTGAAATGGTCCTTCATGCCCAAGGAAAGCGATGGCCGCCCCAGCTACCTGGTGGTCAATGCCGACGAGAGCGAGCCCGGCACCTGCAAGGACCGGGAAATCATGCGCAATGATCCCCATACCCTGATCGAGGGGTGCCTGATCGCGTCTTTCGCGATGCAGGCGCATGCCTGCTACATCTACATCCGGGGCGAATACATCCGCGAACGCGAAGCCTTGCAGGCCGCGATCGACGAAGCCTACGAGGCCGGTCTTCTGGGCAAGAACGCCGCCAAATCCGGCTGGGATTTCGACCTGTATCTGCACCATGGCGCGGGCGCCTATATCTGCGGCGAGGAAACCGCGCTGCTCGAGTCCCTCGAAGGGCGCAAGGGCATGCCGCGGATGAAGCCGCCCTTTCCTGCGGGCGCGGGGCTTTATGGCTGCCCGACCACGGTGAACAACGTCGAATCGATTGCCGTCGTGCCCACGATCCTGCGGCGCGGCGCGGAATGGTTCGCGGGCTTTGGTCGCCCCAACAACGCGGGCACCAAGCTGTTCGCCATTTCGGGCCACGTCAACACGCCTTGCGTGGTCGAAGAGGCGATGAGCATCCCCTTCGACGAGCTGATCGAACGCCATTGCGGGGGCATTCGCGGCGGTTGGGATAATCTCAAGGCCGTGATCCCCGGCGGGTCATCCGTGCCGATGCTGCCTGCGTCCATGATGCGCGAAGGCGCGATCATGGATTTCGACTGGCTGCGCGAACAGCGCTCGGGCCTTGGCACGGCGGCGGTGATCGTGATGGATCAGTCCACCGACATCATCAAGGCGATCTGGCGCCTGTCGAAATTCTACAAGCACGAAAGCTGTGGCCAGTGCACGCCCTGCCGCGAAGGCACCGGCTGGATGATGCGCGTCATGGACCGCTTGGTGAAAGGCGAGGCAGAGGTGGCGGAAATCGACATGCTGCTCGATGTCACCAAGCAGGTCGAAGGCCATACGATCTGCGCGCTTGGCGATGCGGCGGCCTGGCCGATCCAGGGGCTTGTGCGCCATTTCCGGCACGAGATCGAGGATCGTATCCGCGTGCGTCGCGGCGGCACCGTCGAGATCGCGGCGGAATAAAGGAGCGTTTTCATGTTCGATAGTCAGACAGGCCCGATCCCCACAGCCCGTCCCAAGCTGGCGCAAAGGGCGATCCACGCGGCGCTGATCGCTGGGCTTGTTCTGGGTGTTTCGGCCTGTGGCTGGCGCGATGCCGGGCCGCGTGGGGCGGGCCTGCCGTTTGATGCACGTCTGAGCACCGGCGAAACCCGGCGCGATTTCACCGTGTTGGTGCGCGCGCCCGGGGCAAGCCTGGCCGATGCCCGCGAAAGCGCCCGCTACGAGGCGACGCGCCATTGCATCGAGCGGTCGGGTTTTTCCGATGTGGATTGGGTCATCGACCCGACCACCGGCGATTGGGCCGTGACGCGCAATGATGCGGGCGAACCGATCCTGGCCGGGGTGTGCGCGGCGCGCTGAGCCGACCCCGGCGGCGCGGTGCGCGGCAATGCTGCCACAGGGTTTGGGCCGCAGTCCCGGGCAAGTTGCCTAAAAAGCGCTGATTCTCTATCCTGCCCTCGAAAGGGTGCGACCCGCGAAACGAGGTCGCCTTCGAGGTATGGTAAGTGGGGCAGCGCGGTATGGTGCGTCTTTATTGGTATGGGCTGGCGATCATCTACATCGCCTGTTGTGCCGTCGGCATGATCCTTGGCTATCGCTGGGGCATCGGCGGATCGATCCTCGGGATCGTGACGGGTGCGATGGCGGCCTCGGGTGTCGCCCTGGCGATCAATACCCCCGAAAAGATGGAGGCGGCGGTCTACGCGATCCTGGCGGCCGTGGTCATCACCGGGCTGGTCTGGATGATCGTCGCCTTCTGGGATGTGCGGATCTAGCCGAGCGATCGGCGGTCTGATGCCGAGGGTCTGGCGCGGACGGGCGGGTGTTATTGCATAACCGCCGGCCCGAACCCCATCTGCCGATGTGCACCCAGCACGGATCCACAGGCAACCGAGGGCATTGATGATGAAACCCTATGCAAAGGTGATGGCGATTTCGCTTTTGGTGATGGCCACCGGCTTGTTGACGGCGCTAGGCAGCGCGCGGGCCGACCCGTTCGATGCGCTGCGCAATGACGACAGGCTGCACAACGGGCTGTTGGTGATCACCATCGGGCGGCATGTCGAACGCACCTGTCCCAGCATCGATCGGCGCGATTTCGCGGCCAACGCCTTTTTGCTTGGCTTGGCCAGCCATGCCATGTCGCTGGGCTATAGCAGGGCCGAGGTGACGGCCTATGTCGAGGATGACACCGAACAGGAACGCTACATCGCGCTGGCGCGGCGCTATTTCGCCGAACGCGGCGTCTTGTCGGATGATGACGCAGAGGGTGCCTGTCGCGTGGGGCGCGACGAAATCGCCGCCGGTTCGCCCATTGGCAGACTGCTTCGAGGGGGCTAAAAGCAGCGCGAACCGCGAATGCGTCGGGTGACGCGTATCTGTACCAAGTCGCCCGCGCCCGAGGAAGGACCGCACCCCATGACCGACCTGCGCAAAATCATCATCGACGGCCGGGAGGTCGAGGTCGACCCCGCGATGACCCTGATCCAGGCCTGCGAACAGGCCGGGGTCGAGATCCCGCGCTTTTGCTACCACGAACGGCTGTCCATCGCGGGCAATTGCCGGATGTGCCTGGTCGAGGTCGTGGGCGGCCCGCCCAAACCCGCCGCCTCTTGCGCGATGCAGGTGCGCGATCTGCGCCCTGGTCCCGAAGGCCAGCCGCCGGTGGTGAAAACCAATTCGCCCATGGTGAAAAAGGCCCGCGAGGGCGTGATGGAGTTCCTGCTGATCAACCATCCGCTGGATTGCCCGATCTGCGACCAGGGCGGCGAATGCGATCTGCAAGACCAGGCCATGGCTTACGGCGTCGATTTCTCGCGCTACCGCGAACCCAAGCGGGCCTCTGACAACATGGACCTTGGCCCGCTGGTCGGCACCGCGATGACGCGCTGCATTTCCTGCACCCGCTGCGTGCGCTTCATCACCGAGGTCGCGGGCGTGCCCGAAATGGGCCAGACCGGGCGCGGCGAGGATTCGGAAATCACCTCCTATCTCGGGCAGACGCTGGCGTCGGAATTGCAGGGCAATATCGTCGATCTTTGCCCGGTGGGCGCGCTGACCAACAAGCCCTATTCCTTTACCGCGCGCCCCTGGGAATTGACCAAGACCGAATCCATCGACGTGATGGATGCGCTGGGGTCCAATATCCGCATCGACACCAAGGGCCGCGAAGTCATGCGCATCCTGCCGCGCAACCATGACGGCGTGAACGAGGAATGGCTGTCGGACAAATCCCGCTATGTCTGGGACGGGTTGCGCCGCCAGCGGCTCGATCGCCCCTATATCCGGGCCAATGGCAAACTGCGCCCGGCCACCTGGGCCGAGGCGCTGACCCTTGCCGGTGCCAAGATCAAGGGCGCCACCAAATTGGCCGGCCTGGTCGGGGATCTGGCCCCGGTCGAGGCGGTCTATGCGCTGAAACAGCTGGTCGAAGGGCAGGGCGGTGTCGTCGAATGCCGCACCGATGGTGCCAAATTGCCCGCGGGCAATCGCGCGGCCTATGTCGGTACGGCCTCGGTCGAAGACATCGACAGCGCCCGCGCGATCTTGCTGATCGGCACCAACCCCCGGACCGAGGCACCGGTTCTGAACGCGCGCATCCGCAAGGCCTGGTTGAAAGGTGCACAGGTCAGCCTGATCGGCCAGGCGGTCGATCTGACCTATGAGTATGCCCATCTCGGCACGGACCGTGCCGCCCTGGCCGCACAGATCGGCGCCAAGCACACCACCGCCGATGGTGTCGACAGCCTCGTGATCATCGGCCAGGGCGCGCTGCGCGAGGCCGATGGCGCGGCGGTTCTGGCCCATGCGATGCAGGTTGCCGCCGAAAGCGGATCACGCCTGTTGGTTCTGCACAGCGCCGCTGCCCGTGTCGGCGCGATGGATGTGGGCGCCGTGACCGAAGGCGGGCTTGCCGCTGCCGTGGACGGGGCGGATGTGATCTATAACCTTGGGGCCGATGAAATCGACATCGCCCCCGGTGCCTTCGTGATCTACCAGGGCAGCCATGGCGACCGGGGCGCCCACCGCGCCGACCTGATCCTGCCCGCTGCCGCCTATACCGAGGAACAGGGCGTCTTCGTCAACACCGAGGGCCGGCCGCAACTGGCATTGCGGGCAGGTTTCCCGCCGGGCGAGGCCAAGGAAAACTGGGCGATCCTGCGCGCCCTGTCGCCCGAGATCGGCGCGACCCAGCCCTGGACCACGCTGGGCGAATTGCGCCGCGCTCTGGTCAAGGATGTGCCGCATCTGGCGATGATCGACGAGGTGCCGGAAAATGCGGGGCCGGGTTTGCCGCTTGGTCCTCTGGGCGATGCGAGTTTCGTCAACGCCATTGCCGATCATTTCCTGACCAACCCGATCACCCGCGCCTCGGCGCTGATGGCGGATTTGTCGGCGCGCGCCAAGGCCCGTGCCGAGACCAAGATCGCGGCGGAGTGATTGCCATGCGGCCCAGCTGGGGCGGCACCTTGGCCCTGTCGGGCCTGTGCGCGATAACCCTGTCCCTTGCGGCCTGCGCAGGCGCAGAGGGGACCGCCCCCGCCAGCCATGACGGGGTTCAGACCCGTCTGCTGGATGATGACCTGGTGAATTTTCAGGTTCAGATGACAGGTGCGACAACCCGCGACGACGTGGCCGCTTACGCGCGCTGCGCGGCTGCGCAATACGCCCTTATCCGCGGCTTCGGCTTTGCGCGACATGTCCGCACAAATGTGCAGGAACAGGGTGGCGTTTGGACGGCAGATGCGGTTTACACCATTTCGCCGGCGCTCCCTCGGGGGTTGCAGACGCTCGATGCAGAAGTCGTAGCGGCCGCATGCGCCGATCAGGGAATACCGACGGTTTGAGGGACGACCCATGGACGGCTTCTTTTCGACCACGCTGGGCCTGATGACCATCATGGCGGCGCAAAGCCTGCTCGTGATCGGCTTCGTCATGGTCAGCCTCTTGTTCCTCGTCTACGGCGACCGAAAGATCTGGGCAGCCGTGATGATGCGGCGGGGCCCGAACGTGGTGGGCATCTTCGGCTTGCTGCAAACCGTGGCCGACGCCTTGAAATACATCGTCAAAGAGGTGGTGATCCCGGCGGGGGCCGACCGCCCGGTGTTCCTGTTGGCGCCGATGACCAGTTTCGTTCTGGCCGTCATCGCCTGGGCGGTCATTCCGTTCAACGACACCTGGGTGCTGGCGGACATCAACGTCGCCATTCTCTATGTCTTCGCCATGTCCTCGCTCGAGGTCTATGGCGTGATCATGGGCGGTTGGGCGTCGAACTCCAAATACCCGTTCCTTGGCTCGTTGCGGTCTGCGGCGCAGATGATTTCCTACGAAGTGTCGATCGGCCTGATCATCATCGGCGTGGTGATTTCCACCGGGTCGCTGAATTTCGGCGCCATCGTGAACGCGCAAGATACCGGCTGGGGCCTGTTCGGCTGGTATTGGTTGCCGCATTTCCCGATGGTGTTCCTGTTCTTCATCTCGGCGCTGGCGGAAACCAACCGGCCGCCCTTCGATCTGCCCGAGGCGGAATCCGAACTGGTGGCAGGCTACCAGGTGGAATATTCCTCGACGCCCTTCCTGTTGTTCATGGCGGGGGAATACATCGCCATCTTCCTGATGTGCGCGCTGATCACGCTCTTGTTCTTTGGCGGTTGGCTGTCGCCCATCCCGTTCATCCCCGACAGCCCGTTGTGGATGATTGCCAAGATGGCGTTCTTCTTTTTCCTCTTCGCCATGGTGAAGGCCATCGTGCCGCGCTACCGCTATGACCAGCTGATGCGGCTGGGTTGGAAGGTGTTCTTGCCCTTCAGCCTTGCCTGGGTGGTTCTGGTGGCTTTCGCGGCGAAATTCGAACTGTTCGGCGGCGCTTATGCCCGCTGGGCGATCGGGGTCTAAGATGACACAATTCGACTATACCCGCGCCGCCAAGTATTTCCTGCTGGCCGATATATTCGCGGGCTTCAAACTGGGGATGAAGTATTTCTTCGCCCCCAAGGTCACGATCAACTATCCGCATGAAAAGGGGCCGCTGTCGCCCCGGTTCCGCGGCGAACACGCGCTGCGCCGCTACCCCAATGGCGAGGAACGCTGCATCGCGTGCAAACTGTGCGAGGCGATCTGCCCGGCGCAGGCCATCACCATCGATGCCGAACCGCGCGAAGACGGGTCGCGCCGCACGACGCGCTACGACATCGACATGACGAAATGCATCTATTGCGGCTTCTGCCAAGAGGCCTGCCCGGTCGATGCCATCGTCGAAGGCCCGAATTTCGAATTCGCGACCGAAACCCGCGAAGAACTGTACTACGACAAGACCAAGCTGCTGGAAAACGGCGAGCGCTGGGAAGCGGCGATTGCCCGCAATCTCGAACTGGATGCGCCCTACCGATGACCGACACCCCCACAAACCCCTTCGAGGCGTTGATGCGCCAGACCCAGGACATGTCCGAGGCTTGGGTCAAGTCGCTGAACCCGGCGATGGCCAGTTTCACGCCCGGCACCCTGGACAAGCTCTGGCCCACCGTGCCCGCCGAAATGCTCGAGGCGTTTTTGGGCAAGCAGTTCAACCCCGACGGGTTGGAGGCCAAGACGCGGCTGCTGTTGACCCTGCTGGGCCTGACCATACAAGGCGCCGTGGCCGAGCCGCAGATCCGCCTGACCGTGCGCCATGCGGTGGCGGCCGGTGCAACCAAGCAAGAGATCGCCGAAACCATCGGGCTGGCCGCGCTCTTTGGCGGTGTGCCCGCGATGAACAAGGCAATGGAACTGGCGACCGAGGCGTTGGACGCGGAAGGAAAAGCCTGAGATGACCGTGGCGGATTTCACCTTTTACCTGTTTTCCGTGGTGCTCTTGGCCGGGGGGCTGATGACCGTCATGGCGCGCAACCCGGTGCATTCGGTGTTGTGGCTGATCTTGTCCTTCCTGTCGGGCGCGGGCCTGTTCGTGCTGATCGGGGCGGAATTCGTCGCGATGCTGCTCATCATCGTCTATGTCGGCGCGGTCGCGGTGTTGTTCCTGTTCGTGGTCATGATGCTCGACATCGATTTCGCCGAACTCAAGGCCGAAATGTCGAAATACATGCCCTTGGCCGGGCTGATCGGGGTCGTGTTGCTGATGCAGCTTGGCCTGGCTTTCGGGACCTGGGAATTTTCCCAAGGCATCGACGCGCGCCTGGGCAACCCGACGCCGCCGCTGGACCAGGCGCATAACACGCAAGCCTTGGGCCTGATCCTGTATGACCGCTATTTCCTGGTGTTCCAACTGTCTGGCCTGATCCTTTTGGTCGCCATGATCGGGGCGATCGTTCTGACGTTGCGCCACCGCGCCGATGTCAAACGCCAGGATGTGATCGCCCAGATGATGCGCGACCCCAAGACCGCGATGGAACTCAAGGATGTGAAACCGGGGCAGGGGCTTTAGGCCCCCGCCACCAGACCACCGGGCCTTGCGTTGTGACGCCGGGCCACAAGAACAGACCATGCAGGGCCCAAGACCTTGCGGAGGGACGACATGACGATCGGACTTGAACATTACCTGTCGGTGGCGGCCGCACTTTTCGTGATCGGCATCTTCGGCATCTTTCTGAACCGCAAGAACGTCATCGTCATCTTGATGTCGATCGAGTTGATGCTGTTGTCGGTCAACATCAACCTGGTCGCCTTTTCGGCCTTCCTGGGTGATCTGACGGGGCAGGTGTTCACCCTGTTCGTCCTGACCGTCGCCGCCGCAGAGGCTGCGATCGGCCTTGCGATCCTTGTCTGTTTCTTCCGCAAACGTGGCACGATCGCGGTCGAAGATGTCTCGAACATGAAGGGCTGAGGCACATGGAAACGATCCTTCTGTTTGCCCCGCTGGTCGGCGCGCTTGTCGCGGGGTTCGGCTGGCGCTTCATCGGCCAGACCGGCGCACAGGTTGCGGCCACGGCGCTGTTGTTCCTGTCATGCCTGTTGTCCTGGGTGGTGTTCCTGGGCTTTGACGGTGAAACCACCACGCGGTCGTTGTTCACCTGGATCGAAAGCGGCACGCTGTTCACCGACTGGGCGATCCGCATCGACCGGCTGACCGCCATCATGCTGATCGTGATCACGAGCGTCTCGGCGCTCGTGCACCTGTATTCCTTCGGCTACATGGCGCATGACGAGAATTTCAAGGAAGGCGAAAGCTACCGGCCCCGGTTCTTTGCCTACCTGTCGTTCTTCACCTTCGCGATGCTGATGCTGGTGACCGCCGACAACCTGTTGCAGCTGTTCTTTGGCTGGGAAGGTGTGGGGGTGGCGTCCTACCTGTTGATCGGCTTCTATTTCCGCAAGCCATCCGCGGGGGCTGCCGCGATGAAGGCCTTCATCGTCAACCGGGTGGGCGATTTCGGGTTCTTGCTGGGCATCTTCGCGCTCTACTGGATGGCGGATTCAGATCCAGTTCGACGTGATCCTGCCGATGGGCGCGGAATTTGCCGAAATGACCATCCCGTTCCTGGGGATGGACCTGAACGCGGCCAATACCATCGCCATGCTGCTTTTTGTCGGCGCGATGGGGAAATCGGCGCAATTGTTCCTGCACACTTGGTTGCCCGACGCGATGGAGGGGCCGACGCCCG
This sequence comes from Roseicyclus sp., assembly GCA_018401965.1. Lineage (GTDB taxonomy): Bacteria > Pseudomonadota > Alphaproteobacteria > Rhodobacterales > Rhodobacteraceae > Roseicyclus. The sequence continues at coordinate 3,074 of JAGYJU010000011.1, read as the reverse complement.
TGTCGGCGCTGATCCACGCGGCCACCATGGTCACGGCGGGCGTGTTCCTTGTGTGCCGGATGTCGCCGCTGATCGAATACGCGCCCTATGCGGGCAATTTCATCATCATCGTCGGCGCGCTGACCGCCTTTGTCGCGGCCACGATCGGCCTGGTGCAAAACGACATCAAGCGCGTGATCGCCTATTCGACCATGTCGCAGCTGGGCTACATGTTCGTGGCCGCCGGTGTGGGGGTCTATTCGGTGGCCATGTTCCACCTGTTCACCCACGCCTTCTTCAAGGCGATGCTGTTTCTGGGCGCGGGGTCGGTCATCCACGCGATGCATCATGAACAGGACATGCGCAATTACGGTGGCCTGCGCAAAAAGATCCCGCTGACCTTTGCGGCGATGATGATCGGCACGCTGGCCATTACCGGCGTCGGCATCCCCACCACCTATTTCGGCTTTGCCGGGTTCTTTTCCAAGGATGCCGTGGTTGAATCCGCCTTTGCCTTTGGCGGCGACCTGGGCCAGTTCGCGTTTTGGATGCTGATCGTTGCCGCCGTGTTCACCAGCTTCTACAGCTGGCGGCTGATGTTCCTGACCTTCTTTGGCGAGGCGCGCGGCAACAAGCACACCCATGATCACGCCCATGAAAGCCCGCTGACCATGCTGGTGCCGCTGGGGGCCTTGGCCGTGGGCGCGGTATTCTCGGGTGCCGTGTGGTATAATTCCTTTTTCGGTCACACCGACAGCGTCGGGCGGTTCTTTGGCGTGCCCTATGCCGTCGAAGGCGACCATGCGGATACGGCCACCGACAGCCACGCCACCGAGGCTGCGGCGGATGCCGACCATGGCGGTGATGCGGCCTATGCGCATTACATCCTGACCGGCGCACCGGGGCAGGGCGCGATCCATGCCGCCCCGGACAACGATATTCTCAACGAAGCCCATGAAGTGCCAAAATGGGTGAAGTGGAGCCCATTCTTTGCCATGATCCTCGGCTTTGTGGCGGCCTTCTGGTTCTACATCGTGAACCCCTCGCTGCCGCGCCGCCTGGCCGAGAACCAGCGCCCGCTCTACCTGTTCCTGCTGAACAAGTGGTATTTCGATGAAATCTACGCCTTCCTGTTCCTGCGCCCCGCCCGTGCGCTGGGGCGGATGCTGTGGAAAACCGGCGATGGCACGATCATAGATGGCGGCATCAACGGGCTGGCGATGGGGATCATCCCGTTTTTCACCCGCCTCGCGGGCCGGGCGCAATCCGGCTACATCTTTACCTATGCCTTCGCCATGGTGATGGGGATCGTCGTCCTCGTCACATGGGTAAGCTTGCGCGCCGGAGGCTGAGAGAGACCCATGGACAACCTGCTTTCCATCGTCACGTTCCTGCCGCTTGTCGCGGCGGTGATCCTTGGTGTGTTCCTGCGTGGTGATGATGCCGCGGCACAGCTGAACGCCAAGCGCCTTGCGCTGGCCGCGACTACGGCGACCTTCCTGATTTCGCTGGCCTTGCTGGTGGAATTCGACCCCAATGACACCGGGTTCCAGCTGGTCGAGCAATCCGAATGGCTGTTCGGGCTGACCTACAAGGTGGGCGTCGATGGCATTTCCGTGCTGTTCGTGCTGCTGACCACCTTTCTCATGCCGATCACCATCGCGTCCTGCTGGGGTGTCACCCACCGCGTCAAGGAATACATGATCGCGATGCTGGTGCTGGAAACGCTGATGCTGGGCGTCTTCGTGGCGCTGGATCTCGTGCTGTTCTACCTGTTCTTCGAGGCGGGCCTGATCCCGATGTTCCTGATCATCGGCATCTGGGGCGGCAAGGACCGCATCTATGCCGCCTTCAAGTTCTTTCTCTACACCTTCCTCGGGTCCGTGCTGATGCTGGTCGCGATGATCGCGATGTATGTGGATGCCGGAACCTCCGACATCCCCGCCCTTTTGGCGCATCAGTTCAGCGCCGGCCCGATCAGCCTGATGGGCTGGCAGATCGCGGGCGGGATGCAGACGCTGTTGTGGGTGGCGTTTTTCGCCAGCTTCGCGGTCAAGATGCCGATGTGGCCCGTGCACACCTGGCTGCCCGATGCCCATGTTCAGGCCCCCACGGCGGGGTCGGTCGTTCTGGCCGCGATCTTGCTGAAGATGGGTGGCTACGGCTTCCTGCGCTTCAGCCTGCCGATGTTCCCCGTCGCCTCCGACATCATGGCGCCCTTGGTGCTGTGGCTGTCGGTCATCGCGATCATCTACACCTCGCTGGTCGCGATGGTGCAGGAAGACATGAAAAAGCTGATCGCCTATTCCTCTGTCGCCCATATGGGGTTCGTGACCATGGGGATCTTTGCGGCCAATCAACAGGGCGTGGATGGCGCGATTTTCCAGATGATCAGCCACGGCTTCGTGTCCGGCGCGCTGTTCTTGTGCGTGGGGGTGATCTATGACCGCATGCACACGCGCGACATCGATGCCTATGGCGGCCTTGTGGTGCGGATGCCGGCCTATGCGGCGATCTTCATGCTCTTCACCATGGCCAATGTCGGCCTGCCCGGCACATCGGGTTTCGTGGGGGAATTCCTGACGTTGATCGGCGTCTTCCAGGTCAATACCTGGGTCGGCACCTTGGCGGCAACCGGCGTGATCTTGTCGGCGGGCTATGCGCTATGGCTCTATCGCCGTGTCGTGTTCGGCGACCTGATCAAGGAAAGCCTGAAATCCATCACCGACATGACCGGCCGCGAAAAGGCGATTTTTGCGCCGCTCATCGTCATGACCCTTCTTTTGGGCGTCTATCCCAGCCTTGTGACCGACATGATCGGCCCCTCGGTCGAGGCGCTCGTGACCCAATATGACATCGCCGTCGCGGCCCATGTGCCCGATACCCATGTCGCAGCGAACCACTGAGGTGACACGATGACCGGCGCAGACCTTGCCATCCTGATCCCCGAGATCGTTCTTGCGATCTTCAGCCTCGTGGCGCTGCTTTTGGCGGTCTACACCTCCAAGGATGGGCTGGCCCCGGCGCTGACCTGGGGCACCGCGCTGATCTTCGTGGTGGTCGCCTTCTACATCGGCGTCACCGGCGAAGGCACG
>JAGYJU010000010.1 GCA_018401965.1 Roseicyclus sp. | reverse complement strand
GGCCCCGGAGTGTGGAGTAAGTGGTTTGACGGTCTTGACGATTCCTAGGCAATTTTATGCAGAAGATCTTTTTCCTGCAGTGAAACAAGCCTTTGGTACGTTTGAACGCGTTCCAAAGGCAGTGTGTTTAGATTTTTCTGATTTGCGGTTTGTCCGACCCTCCGGGGTTGTATTCCTAAGTAATTTGACCCGTTTCTTGGCCCGGCAGGGATGTGAGGTCACCTATGTAGGTATGGACATCAGCAGCGAACCAATCAGATTTCTGGATGACTCACAGTTTTTTGTTCAGCATCTGGGTCGCCCTTTGAGAGAAGGCTGCGCCCCTAGAAACACAACGAGGCCGCTTGTCGAAATTAGGCATGAACAGGGTCCGGCGTGGGTGAGCTTTGATCTACTCCCCTGGCTCTCGACATGTTCTGGTGTTTCCGAGGATCAATTCGGAGAGTTCAAGGCGTGCGTTCTTGAAGTCTTTAACAACATTCAGGATCATACAGTTTTTGATGTCGGAAGTGTATTTGCTCAATGGTATCCTAACGAGCAGCGCCTACAGATTGCCATCGCGGATTTTGGTGCTGGTATTCCGGCCACTGTGCGGCGTCGTGTACCAAGTTTGGACGACGATCAGGCTATCGTACGAGCCTTTGAGCAGGGCTTTTCGGCTAAGAGTCGGCCTCAGAACCAAGGCATAGGGCTTCATTATTTGAAGCAAAATGTCACGGAAAACCTGGGTGGACGGTTAACCGTTCGGTCACTTGGTGGAGCCATAATGTTCGACAAGGATGGATTATCTGTGCCGCTTGTGCCATATGGTGAGGGCGGCTTTTGCCCAGGGACCTTGATCGACATTGAGATCCGTACCGATCTGATCAGTTTTGATGAGTATGTGGATGGAGAGTTCAGATGGACTTGAAAGTGAACCAGATTGTAGAAAGCTGCTACACTAACGCGGACGGCGCGGTGCTTTATGATGCCTTGGCATCAGCAGTGGATGCCAACAGAATGGTAACGTTAGATTTTTCTGGTGTTCCTCAGGTTACATCGTCATTTGTAAACTCTAGCCTGTTCGCGCTTTTCGACCGTTATGGCGATGATATCTTGCCTGCCAAGGGTACGGATTGTAGGTGTTAACCGGCAAATTGCTGGGATGCTTCGGCTTCGATCGGCGGCAGCTTAGCACCTACGTGTGGTGGGCTTCAGCCCGGCACACCCACCCTACTCCTCCACCTTCCCCCGTCCGGCCTTCACTTCACCCCGCACCTTCTTTTCCTTGATCCGCCGTTCCACCGACCCCTTGGTTGGCCGCGTCGCCCGCCGCACCTTGGGGGCGACCAGCGCCGCGCGGATCAGCTCGGCCAGCCGCGTCTCTGCGATCTCGCGGTTGCGGGCCTGGCTGCGGGTTTCCTCGACGAACAGAACCAGCGCCCCCTCCTTGGTCCAGCGCCGCCCGGCCAGCCGCATCAGCCGCCGCTTGACCGCCGGCGAGAGGTTGGGCGAGCGGTCCGCCTCGAACCGCAGCTCGACCGCGCTCGACACCTTGTTCACGTTCTGCCCGCCCGGCCCCGATGACCGCACGAAGCTTTCGGTCAGCTCCCAATCGGCGATGGTGATCTGGTCGGTGACATGGATCGGCATGGGTCTTCCGCGCTGCTCTGGTCTGTGTCGGGCTGTCTCTGGGCTGTTTACGCCCGGCGCGGGGTGATCCCCAACCAAAAAGGGCCGCCTTGCGGCGACCCTTTCGAGAAATCAGGAGGCGGGTATCGGTTAGGATCGTCCCACCCGGGAGGGGCCAAAACCCCCAAGGGCTGCCTTAGAGGCGCACCTCCCAAGCTGTCCCGACGCCATTCTCCAATGCTTCTCTGACCACTGGATCACCTCCTTTCGATTGGGTTGCCGTTATCCACAGCCTGACACAGATTTTGCGGTTGTCAAAACTTTTTACACCACCTGTGCCATGAATTTACGGGTGATGATCCGGAACGGGATCAGAGCCAAAAGCGCGATCGCCATTTTCACCCCCCAATCGGCCAGTGCCAGCGACACCCACAGGGGCGCCAGGGGGCCGACACCCAGCACCGGCAAGACCTCGCCCGCCCAGGATACGTCGTTGCCGGGTTCCAGCCCGGTCAAGGCCCCCGAAAAGGCGATGGTGAAAAACAGCGCCGTATCGACCGAAGAGCCGATAACGCTGGATAAAACAGGCGCTTGCCACCATCCGCGGTCGCGCAGCCGGTCAAAGATCGCAACGTCCAGCAATTGCGCGGTGAGGAAGGCGATGCCCGATCCCAACGCGATGCGCAGCGTCACCAGCGGGCCGAACTCGCCCATGATCTGCGTGCCCACCAGCGAACAGGCGACGCCGACGATGAAGCCCGCGAACACCACCCGCCGCGCGGCCGCCACGCCGTAAACCCGGTTCATGATATCGGTGATCAGAAAGGCGAGCGGATAGGTGAACGCCCCCCAGGTCAGCCAGTTCCCGAACAGGAACTGCACAAGGATATTGGAGGCCACGACAACGGCGGCCATCGCCAGTATGCCCGGCAAGTATCTTGAATTCATGATGTGTTCCGTTTTGACAAGGTAGTCGGAGACTTGGCCCGCGACCATCGCGGACGGCGCCTGTTATACCTCATCAGCCGGTCAGGCAAGCACCTGGGCCAGGACCTGTGCGACCCGCGGCACCGCATCCGGCGTCAGGCCCGCGACATTCATCCGCCCATCCCCCACCAGGTAGATGCCATGGGTGTCGCGCAAGATATCGACCTGCTGCGGCGTGGCCCCGATCAAGGAAAACATCCCCTTGTGCGCGGCCAGAAAGCCGAACCGGTCCGACCCTGTCGCCGCGCGCAGCGCATCGGCGAGCGCGCGGCGGTTGGCCTGCATCCCCTGCCGCATCCCCTCAAGCTCTGCCCGCCAGGTCGCGGCAAGCGCGTCATCGCCCAGGATATCCTGCACGACCCGCGCGCCGTGATCGGGGGGGAAGGCGAAATTCTGCCGGTTCATCCCCGCCAGCACGCCATCGGCCGCGGGCTTGGCATCGGTCACGATCAACACTGCCCCAACCCGTTCGCGGTACAGCCCGAAATTCTTGGAACAAGAGGCGGCCACGAACACCTCGGGCAGCCGCGCCGCCAAGAGGCGCAGGCCGGCCGCGTCTTCGTCGACCCCGTCGCCAAAGCCCTGGTAGGCCATGTCGACAAAAGGGATCGCCCCGGTTGCCACACATAGATCGGCCACCGCCTGCCAATCGGCGCGCGTCAGATCGGCGCCGGTCGGGTTGTGGCAACAGCCATGCAGCAAGATCAGATCGCCCGCCTTTGCCCGGCCCAGATCGGCCAGCATTCCGTCGCGATCCAAGCCGCCGGTTGCCGGGTCGTAGTAGCGATAGCTTTGCCGTTTTTGCCCCAGATGATCGATGATCGCGGGGTGGTTCGGCCAGGTCGGATCGCTGATCCAGACGGTGACATCGGGCCGCAATCGCCGGACCGTTTCCAGAACCTGCCGCACCGCCCCCGTACCACCGGGCGTTCCCGCCGCCGCCACCCGCGACGCGGGCAAGCCGTCGCCCAGGATCAGTCGGCGCATCGCGTCCAGATAGCCGGGATCGCCCAGTAGGCCAACGTAGCCCTTGGTGTCCTGCCGGTCCCAGATCGCGCGTTCGGCCTGTTTCACGGCGGCCATGACCGGCGTGCGCCCCTCGGCGGTGCGGTAGACGCCGACGCCCAGGTCGACCTTGTCGGTCCTCGGATCAGCCGCGAACATCCCCATCAGGCGGATGATCTTGTCAGGCTCGGGCGGGGTCACCGTTTCGAACATGGGGGCAACCTTTCAGGGAAACCGCGCCGGGTCGCGGTCATGGACCAGAACCCGCGCCCGATCCTCGCGGGCGACGGGGGCAAAGCCAAGCTGCTGATACAGCGACAGGGCGCGCGGATGATCGAGCGTGCAGGTGTTCACCGTCATCCGGCCCACGCCCTCGCGCGCCCAGCCGGTCAGGATCGCGGTCTGCAACAGCGCCTTGCCCCAGCCCTGCCCACCGCCTGCGGCACCAGGCCGAAATAGGCCAGGTCGCAGACGCCCGCCTCGCGCCAGTCGAGCATGAAGAACCCCTGCGGCCAGCCATGGCCCATCGCGGTCCAGATCACCACGTCGGGGTCACGCACGAAGGCCTGCAACGCGGCCGGATCTACCTCGGCCTGATCGAACCGATCCTGCCATTCGTAATCGCGCCCCACCGCGTCATAGAGCGACAGGAAATACCACACCGGCGGGTCGATGGCGCGTTCCAGCCGGATATGGCCGGGCAGATGCGGCATCGCCCAATCGGGCCGCGCGGTCATGTCCAGATAGGTCACGCTATAGGGCACACGGGTCCCCGCAGGGATCAGCGTCATCCGGTTTCGACCTGCAACTGCTCGAACTGGCCCCATTCCGACCATGACCCATCATAAAGCGCCACATCCATGTTGCCCAGGCGGTGCAGCGCCAGCATGACGATGGCCGCGGTCACGCCGGACCCGCAGGTGGTGATGGTCCGCCGGGCGGGGTCAACCCCCGCGGCCGCGAAGACCGCGCGCAAGTCATCGCCGCGCTTCATCGTGCCATCAGCCTGCAACAGGGCGGCATAATGCACGTTCTTCGATCCCGGAATATGGCCTGCCCGCATGCCGGCGCGCGGCTCGGGCTCCTCGCCCCGGAACCGGCCCGGCGACCTGGCATCGACGATCTGCCAGTCGCCCAGCTTGGAGGCGGCGGCAACCTGCGTCACATCCTTCACCAAATGGGCATGGCGCTGCACGGTGATATGGCGGTCGCGGATGACGGGGGCCATGTCCTCGACCGGGCGGCCCTCGGCCATCCACTTGGGCAGGCCACCGTCCAGAACCGCGACATCGGTCTTGCCCATCAGGCGGAAATTCCACCACACGCGCGCCGCCGAAAACAGCCCCATCGCGTCATAAACCACCACCTGGTGCCCGTCGCCCACGCCAAGCGCGCGCATCCGGCTGGTGAATTTCTCGACCGGGGCGGCCATGTGGGGCAGGGCGCTGCGCGCATCGGCGATGTCGTCGATATCGAAGAACCGCGCACCGGGAATATGCGCGGCCGCGTATTCCGCGCGGGGGTCACGCTCCACGCCGGGCAGGAAATAGGACGCATCCAGGATCCGCAGATCCGGGTCGTTCAGATGCGCCTCGAGCCAGTCGGTCGAAACAAGCGTTTTGGGATCGTCATCAGCCATGTCAGGGCCTCCGGGCGCAGGCGCGTCATTTCCCCTAGCCCTACTTTGGCCGCGCCCAAGGCGCAAGCACCCCGCGCAGGCTTCATCTTGGCCGGAAAACTCCCGCCGGAGGCCCCGGGCAGCGCATCCCGTCCCCTGCGCCGGGCCTGGGCCGCGCTTGCGCCGAAAAGGGCCTGCACAGGCCCGATGAGGCCGCGCTCAATTCTGTTTCAAAAGGCGCTGCTTTTGCCGGTCCCAGTCGCGCTTGGCGCTGGTTTCCCGCTTGTCGGCCAGCTTCTTGCCCTTGGCGATGCCGATCTTCAGCTTCACGAAGCCCTTGTGGTTGAAATACATCACCAGGGGCACCAGCGTCATGCCCTCGCGCTGGGTCGCGGACCACATGCGCGACAATTCCCGCTTGGAGGCCAGCAACTTGCGCCGCCGCCGTTCTTCATGGCCCCAGGTCTTGGCCTGCGCATAGGGGGCGATGTAGCTGTTCACCAGCCACAGCTCGCCACCTTCGACGGCGGCATAGCTTTCCGCGATGTTCGAGGTGTTGACCCGCAGGCTCTTCACCTCGGACCCCTGCAAGACGATGCCGACCTCGATATCATCCTCGATCGCGTAATCGAACCGCGCCCGCCGGTTTTCGGCGATCACCTTGTAATTCTTGTTGTCGCTATCCTTGGCCATGGGCGCGGATATAAGCGTTCAATCGCCGGGCCGCCAGCCCGGCGGCACATCGACCGTGCCGATCCATGGCTTGATGTCCAGAACCGGGGTGCCATCCCAGGCATCCGTCGCGTCGATGCCGATCACGCCGGCCGCCTGATCCAGCGCGGTGATCACCACCGTGCCCAATGCGATGGGGTTGGGGCGCACCGGGCTGCGCAGCGCGAAGGTGCCGCGCGGCCCATCCGCATGGCCGGGGGTCTGCACGATCAGGTCGCGCTGGCCCCGGTCGACCCAATACAAAAGCTGGATCGCCTGGCCAACCGCAAGCCCCGACAGCCCCGCCGCGTAGCCGGGGCGCAGCTCGATCCGGGCGGCCTGCCCGGTGTCGCGTGCCGCGCGCAGGTTGCGCGGTGCCGTGCCCGGCCCCCAGGGCGACCGCAGGACGCCGATGAAACACAGCCCCGCCTCGATCCGGTCGGCGGGATCGAACGGCAGGGCGGTTTCGCCGTCGCGGATCACAGCAGCCCGGCGTGGGTCATCGCGGCCTTGATCTGGTCCTTGGTGGCATCCGACAGTTCGGTCAGGGGCAGGCGCACATCGGGCGCGCACCGTCCCAGCAGCGACAAGCCGTATTTCGCGCCGCATACCCCCGGTTCGGCAAAGATCGCCTCGTGCAGCGGCATCAGCCTGTCCTGATAGGTCAGCGCCGTCGCGTAATCGCCTGCCAGTGTCGCGGCCTGCATCTGGGCGCAAAGCCGGGGCGCGACATTGGCCGTGACCGAAATGCAGCCGACCCCGCCTTGCGCGTTGAAGCCCACGGCGGTCGCATCTTCGCCCGACAGCTGGATGAAATCGGTGCCACAGGTCAGGCGTTGTTTCGGCACCCGGCTCAGGTCGCCGGTGGCATCCTTGACGCCGATGATATTGGCCAGTTTCGACAGCTCGCCCATCGTGGCGGGCAGCATGTCGACCACCGACCGGGGCGGGATGTTGTAGATGACGATCGGGATGCCGATGTCGTTCAGGGCGCTGAAATGCGCGATCAGGCCCTTTTGCGTCGGCTTGTTGTAATAGGGCGTCACGACCAGCGCGGCATCGGCGCCCACCGTCTTGGCAAATTCGACAAAGCGGATCGCCTCGACCGTGTTGTTCGACCCCGCGCCCGCGATCACCGGCACCCGGCCAGCGGCGGTGGCGACCACGGCGGCGATCACCTCTTCGTGTTCGGCGTGGGTCAGGGTCGGGCTTTCGCCGGTGGTGCCCACGGGCACAAGCCCGGTCGATCCTTCGGCGATCTGCCATTCCACCAGTCGTTTCAGCGCGTCGAAATCCACGACGCCGTCCTTGAACGGCGTGACCAGGGCAGGCATCGAGCCTTGGAACATGACACGCATCCTTTCTATGAGGGGCTTCACAACAGGGCCGCCCGCGCGGGTATCGGCGAATTCGCGCGGACACTAGCGATGGTGCGGGGAAATGCCAAGTTCACCTGTTGCGTCATCGCGATCCGCGCCTATCCTAACAGTCTGCACAAAGGAAACGGGTCATGTGGCGTATCTTGCTTGGGTTGTTCATCGCGCTTGCGCCGCTTGCGGCCCGCGCCACCCCGGAGGCCCTGGGCCTTGCCCTTGGGGCCCTGGGGCGCGGCGATCTTGATCTTGCGACACAGGCGTCGCGCCAGATCGATGACCCGGTGGCGCTTGATATCGTGCAATGGACCCGGTTGCGCCGGGGCGGGGCCGACTGGTCGGATTACATCGATTTCACCGCCCGCAACCCGGATTGGCCCGGCCTGGCCTATCTGCGCCGCCAAGGGGAAGCCTCGATCCCCGCGGGCGCAGACCCGGACCGGGTCATCGCCTATTTCGCGGATCAGCCGCCGGGGACGGGGGCGGGGGCGCTGGCCCTTGCACTGGCGCATCAGGCCAAGGGCGACACCCCCCGCGCCGAGGCAGAGGCGATCCGCGCCTGGACCACAATGACCATGACCGGGCCAGAGGCGGTGGCGCTGCGGGATGCCTTTGGTCAGGCGCTGAACCGGGGGCGGCATCATATCGACCGCCTCGATCACCTGTTGTGGGATGGGGCCGAGGACCGCGCCCGCGCCATGTTGCCGCTGGTGCCGGAAGGCTGGCAAAACCTGGCCGAGGCGCGGTTGGCGCTGCGCGCGCGGGCGACGGGTGTCGATGACCTGATTGCCGCCGTGCCCGCCGATCTGGCCGATGATCCGGGCCTTGCCTATGAACGGTTCTTGTGGCGCATCCGGTCGGGGTTCTGGGACACGGCGGGCGAACTCATGGCCGAACGCTCCGGGTCTGCCGCCCGCCTGGGCCGCCCCGGCGTCTGGGCCGAGCGTCGCGCCGACCTGGCCCGCGACGTGATGCGCGAGGGGGAATTCCAGACCTGCTACACCTATGCCGCCAACCACCATATCGACCGTGCGGCGGATGCCACCAATTTCGCGGAACTGGAATGGTTGGCGGGCTATTGCGCCTATCGGCTTGGCCGCACCGACACGGCCATCGATCATTTCGAAGCCTTTCGCGACAGCGTCGCCTCGCCCATCTCTTTGGGGCGGGCGGGCTATTGGCTTGGTCGCGCGCACCAGGCGGCCGGCAATGCCGGGGCCGCCGCCGAGGCCTTTGCCCTGGGCGCGCGCTATCAATCCAGTTTCTATGGTCAGCTTGCCGCCGATCGCGGAGGTCTGCCGGTTGACCCGGCCTTTCTGGGCACCGAGAATTACGGCGATTGGCGGCAGGCCCCGTTCACCGGTTCAACGGTGTTTCACGCCGGCCTGGTGCTCTACGAGGCGGGCGAAACGGCACTCGCGACGCGGTTTCTGACCCATCTGAGCGAAAGCCTGACCCGGAACGAGGCCGGAATGCTGGGGGATTTCGCGCTGAGCATCGGCGACCCCCACATGGCGGTGCTGATCGGCAAGCGCGCGGCGCAGGCGGGCCATGAAATCATGCGGCCCTATTACCCGGTCGTGCCAAGCTTGACCGAGGCGGGGTTGCCCGCGCCCGCAGCCTTTGTGCTGGCCATCGCGCGGCGCGAATCCGAATTCAACCACATGGTGATCAGCCCGGCGGGGGCGCTGGGCCTGATGCAGGTCATGCCCGGCACCGCGCGCGATACCGCGCGCGCGCTCGGGCTGGAGTTTTCGCAAAACCGCCTGCTGGATGATCCGGCCCATAACGCGGTGATCGGGTCCAGTTTCCTGGCCGATCTGCTGGAGCGCTATGGCGACAACCCGGTTCTGACCGCCGCCGCCTACAATGCCGGGCCCGCGCGGGCGGCAGACTGGATCGACCGCTTTGGCGATCCCAGGCAGGCGGAAGACGTGATCTACTGGATCGAGGCGATCCCCTTTACCGAAACCCGCAACTACATCATGCGCGTGACCGAAAGCCTTGCGATCTACGAGGCGCAATTGACCGGAACCCTGCCCAGCCTTGGCTTGTCGGAGCGGCTGTCGCGCTAAGCTGTCCGGGCCCGCGCAAAGGGGCCTGCGATCATCGGCCCAGCATCCAGCGCCCATCCGGGTGAAAGGCGTGAAAGGCGAAGGCAAAGGGAATGTCATGGGCCACATCGCGCCCTTGCCCGTCGCGCACGCGGATGTTGCCCACCTCGCGGCCTTGCCCGATCCGGGCGCTGTCCAGCGCCGAGGCCTGTCCTTCGGTCCAGGTCAGGGTCACGCCCGCCTCGGTGATCCGACCGGCGGCGCGCAGCCGGGTCAGGGGCCAGGCCCGGTTGCCCACGCGCACGACCCGTTCCAGCGGCGCGATGCCATGCGGCGGGTCTTCACCGGAATACAGGAAGGGGCGCGTGGTGTCATAGCCTTGGTAAGGGTTGGTGCCATAGGCGCGGCGCCAGTCGGGTTCATCCATCACCACCCCGGCCGGATGGGCCGCGCGAAACGCCGCCCAGCTTTCCATCCAGGCGGGCAATTGGGCCAGGCCCCGCCCCGACATGTCACCCGCGATGCCTTGGCCCAAGGCCTGTTGCCACCAGCTTTCCGTCTGGTGGTCATACATGATCATGTCGGAATGGCGCAAAAGCCCCGACACACCAAAGGTATAGGCCTGCCCGCCCAGCCGCGCGTCAAAGACCATGCCGGTGTTGCACAGCGGGCAAAAGGTGACGGCGATGGGCACCCCATCGACCACGTCATTCACGATCTCATGCCACATCAGGTAGCGGATCGGATAGGCACGGGCGGGGCCATCGGCGGGGGCATAGGTCATCACCGGTTCACGGTCATCGAGCCGCGTCTCGGCGGCGCGGCGGCGGCGGCCAGGAAGTCCGGTGCCATGATCGCCGGGATGCCATCGCGCGGCGGGCCGCCCGAGATCACCTCCGAGAGGTCGATGGTGACGCGGGAAAAATCGGTATTGGGCCAGGCGGCTGCGAAGCGGTCGGCCTGTGCCCCGGCCACGGCGGCCGCGAGCATCAGCGCCACCCCCGCCGTCAGCCCACGCGTCATCGCTGATCTTGCAAAACGTCGCTGCAGCATCGCCACCCCCCTCATGCTCGGCCAAGGCAGGCTAGCAGAAACCGGCGACACCATGGGGCAGGTTTTGATCGCTTCAAGCAAGCGTGACCTGTCGTGCGCCCGCGTTACCGCAGCGTCGCGTCCACATCGATCACGGTGCGGCCCGTGTCATCGGTGGGGCCGGCAACGATCTTGGCATTGGTGATGCCACGCCCCGAAAATTCGAGCGACCGATCCAAAAGGTCATCCACCGCCTGATCGATCTGGAAACCGCCGGTTTCAAGCGCGGTCTGCCACTCGGCGAACAACGGGTCGATATCCAGCGCGGTGGCAAAGGAAAACATCCGCACGGTCGAGCCGATGGCGCGGTCGGTCAGCAATTCCGCATCCTGCGGCACGGCCAGAACCTCGGGCACCCAGGCTTGGGTCCAGTCTGTCAGCCGATCCTGCGCCTCAAGCGCGAGGGTGGCGGCCAGCACGATGGCGGCGGCCATGGTCATGTTCTGACCCTGGCGCCAGAAAGAGACGCGCAAATCTGCGGTGACGACAGCGGGGTGGGTGTGTGTGCATAGCATGGGCATCAACCTATGCGCCCGCGCGGCAGGGTCAAACCGGTCGGCGCAATGCCGCTGGTTTGCGCCCGTGTCAGCGCATCAGAACGACCGGAACCTTGCAGGACCGCACCATTTCCGTGGTGGTCGACCCGATCACGAGGCTGCGGATGCGGCTATGGCCATAGGCGCCCATAACCAGCATGCCGAAACCTTCACCCTCGACCAGCTTGCCCAGTTCGACCTCGGGTTGGCCGGCGATGACGCGGGTGTCGGCGGCAAGACCCGCGGCCATCAGCATCGCGCGCGCATCCTCCAGCCCCTTGCGGATGTCCGGCGTGTCGGCCCCCACGGTCACGACCGTGATGGCAAGCCCTTGGAACAGGGGGCTGCGGGCAATGTGATCGACCGCCTTCATCGCGGACCGGCCCCCATCATAGGCCACCAGCACCTTTTCGATGGGCTTGAAGGCGCGCGAGGCGACGAAAACCGGCCGATGCGCGGCACGCACGATCCGTTCCAGGTTCGATCCGAGGTGGCCCTTGGCGAAATCGGCGTCTTCGCCGCGCTTGCCGATCAGGATCACGCGGGCCTCCTGTTCGATATCCGCGATGGCTTCGACCACATCGCCATGGCGCAGGCGGGTGGTGATTTCGGTCACCCCGTCCCGGTCGACGATGGCGCGCGCATCTTCCAGGATGGCGCGGCCCCTGTGGCTGACCAGCTTGGCGCGCTGCGCGTCCAGATCGGCCAGTTCCTGCAACAAGGCGCTGCGCGCGCCCAGCCGGATCGACCCGGACAGATCGGCGGTGCCGCTGCCGTCGCGGCGGCCAAGCACATGGATCAATTCCACCGGCGCGCCGGTGGCCTTGGATATCCAGGCCGCGTGGTTGCAGACGCTTTCGGAATAGATCGACCCGTCGATCAGCGCGATGATCTTGCCTGTCATATCGGTCATCTCAATGCTCCATCAGCTTGTCCATGGCACCGGGCTTGTCATGGATGGCAAGCCGGTCGACCAGGGTTTCCGTGGCCTCGTTCATGCCCACCACTTCGACCTCGGCCCCGTCGCGGCGGAATTTCAGGATCGCCATGTCAAGCGCCTGAACCGACGAGATATCCCAGATATGGGCGCGGCTGACGTCGATCACGACGCGTTCGGGGGCTTCCTTGAAATCGAAGGCATTCATGAAATCCTCGACCGAGCCGTAGAACAATTGCCCCTCGACATGGTAGGTGCGCACCCGGCCATCGGCGCTGATGTCGGACCGGACCTTGAACAATTGCGCGATCTTGCCGGCAAAGAAGATGCCCGACAGCAAGACGCCGACCAAGACCCCGATGGCAAGGTTGTGGGTATAGACCACGGTCACGACGGTTGCGATCATGACGATGGACGATGACCGGGGATGGCTGCGCAAGGCCCCGATGGACGACCAGGAAAACGTGCCGATGGACACCATGATCATGATCGCCACCAGCGCGGGCATGGGGATCACGCTGACCAGGTCGCCAAGCCCCACGACAAGGATCAGCAGGAAGACACCGGCCACAAAGCATGACAACCGCCCGCGACCGCCCGATTTCACGTTGATGATGGATTGGCCGATCATGGCACAGCCCGCCATGCCGCCGATGAACCCCGTCGCCGTGTTCGCCAGCCCCTGGCCGATGCATTCCTGGTTGCGGTTCGATTTCGTGTCGGTCAGGTCATCGACGATGTTCTGCGTCATCAAGCTTTCGAGCAGGCCGACGATGGCCACCGCGACCGAATAGGGAAAGATGATCGCCAGCGTCTCGAAGGTCAGCGGGATATCGGGGATCAGGAACACCGGCAGCGTGTCGGGCAGCGCGCCCATGTCGCCCACGGTGCGCACGTCCAGGCCAAGGGCCAGGGTCAGCGCCGTCAGCACGATGATGGTGACAAGCGGCGATGGGACAGCCTTGGTGATGCGCGGGAAAAGGTAGATGATCGCCAAGCCAAGCGCGACCAGCGCATAGGTCAGCCAGGTCACGTTGCGCGGGTCCAGTTCCGGCAGCTGCGCCATGAAGATCAGGATCGCCAGCGCGTTCACGAAGCCGGTCATCACCGATTTCGACACGTAACGCATGACAAAGCCAAGTTTCAGGATGCCCATGGCAATCTGCAACAGGCCCGCCAGAACGGTCGCGGCCAGCAGGTATTGCAGGCCATGGTCGCGCACCAGCGTCACCATCAGCACGGCGGTCGCGGCGGTGGCGGCGGAAATCATGCCGGGGCGCCCACCGGTGATGGCGGTGATCACCGCGATCGAGAAACTGGCGTAAAGCCCCACCTTGGGGTCAACGCCCGCGATGATCGAAAAGGCGATGGCCTCGGGGATCAGGGCCAGCGCCACGACCAGCCCCGCCAAAAGGTCAGCGCGGATAGTGCCGAGCCATTGGGCGCGGTAAGTGTCAAAAGACATCATGTAAATCTTGTCCGATACCCGACCGCGATCCGGGGTGCGGCCAGCGTGCCCATGCACGGTTGGTGATCGTTGTCCGGCGGATCGGCGGCCGGAAGAGCCACCCGGTCTGCAACGGCCGGGTCCATGTTCGCTGCAATGCGGAATAAGGCGCTTTGCCCCGAAGCGCAACAGCGCAGGCCCCTGGCCGGTCTGGTGCGGCCCGATGGGCGCTTGGGTATTTTCCGTGCTCGACAATATGGTGTAAGCGCGTGTGACGATGGCAATGGCGTAAAGGGACCGGGCCAAAGGCCAAGACCCGGTTCGCGGCAAACGAATGGAAAGGGCGTGTGTTATGCAGGATTGGAACGGGATGGCGGCGGTTGTGACCGGGGGTGCCTCTGGATTGGGGGCGGCCACGGCGGCACGCCTGGCGGCGGGCGGCCTGAAGCTTGCGCTGTTCGATCTGGATGAGGCGCGCGGCGCGGCCCATGCGGCGGCGATCGGTGGGGTGTTCCTGCGCGTCGACGTGTCGGACCCGATGTCGGTCGCGGCCGGCCTGGATCAGGTCGAGGCGGCAATCGGCACCCCCCGCGTGCTGGTCAATTGCGCGGGCATCGGCCCGGCGGCCAAGACCGTGTCGCGCGGCGCGGCGCATGACCCGGCGCTGTTCGACAAGGTGGTGCGGATCAACCTGATCGGCAGTTTCAACTGCGCGAGCCAGGCCGCGGCACGGATGGCCGCCGCCGACCCGATCGATGCCGATGGCGCGCGGGGCGTGATCGTGAACACCGCCTCGGTCGCGGCCTTTGACGGGCAGGTGGGCCAGATCGCCTATGCCGCGTCCAAGGGCGGGATCGTGGGCATGACCCTGCCGATGGCGCGTGACCTGGCCGACAAGGGCATCCGCGTCTGCACCATCGCGCCGGGCCTGTTCCTGACGCCCTTGTTGCAGGGCATGCCCGACGAGGTGCAGCAATCGCTTGGCGCGCAGGTGCCGTTCCCGTCGCGGCTGGGCGATCCCGATGAATATGCCGCGATGGTCGAACATATCACCCGGAACCCGATGCTGAACGGGGAAGTGATCCGGCTCGATGGCGCGATCCGGATGGCGCCACGATGACTGCCGCGCCCGTTCTGATCGCGGGCGGCGGCATCGCCGGGCTGACGCTTGCCTTGACGCTGCACCAGGTGGGCGTGCCCTTCCGCGTCTACGAGGCCAGCCGCGAGATGAAGCCGCTGGGGGTGGGCATCAACCTGCAACCCCATGGCGTGCGGGAATTGATCGACCTGGGCATTACCGAGGCGGATCTGGACGGCGTCGGCCTGCCCGCGCTGGAATGGGCGCTTGTCGGGCTGAACGGCTGCGAGGTGCATGCCGAACCGCGCGGTCGCGCGGCCGGCTACCACTGGCCGCAATACGCGGTGCATCGCGGCCAGTTTCACATGATGCTGTATCGCAAGCTTCTGGACCGGGCCGGGCCTGAATGTGTCGTTCTCGGCGCGCGGGTGACGGGCTACAGCGCTTCGGCGGGCGGTGTTCTGGCCCAGATCACCCGCGCCGATGGCACCATGACGCAAGACGAGGGCGCGCTGCTGATCGGGGCCGATGGCATTCATTCCCGCATCCGCGCGCAGATGCACCCCGACCAGCCGCCGATCAATTGGGGCGGCGCGGTGATGTGGCGCGGCACGGTGCGCGCCAAGCCCCTGCGCGGCGCATCCTCTTTCATCGGGCTTGGCACACATCGGCAGCGCATGGTGATCTACCCGATTTCGCCGGTCGGGCCGGATGGCACCGCGCTGATCAACTGGATCGCCGAGGTGACGCTGGACAATTCCGGCGGCTGGCCGGATGACGCCTGGTTCAAACCCGTCGAGGTGGCGGATTTCATCGATCATTTCGACCGCTATCGATACGACTGGCTGGATGTGCCCGCGATGCTGCGCGCCGCCGATTGTGCCTATGAAAACCCGATGATCGACCGCGACCCGGTGCCGACATGGGTGGATGGGCCGGTGGCGCTGATGGGGGATGCGGCCCATGCGATGTATCCCACCGGGTCCAATGGTGCGAGCCAGGCCATCGTCGATGCCCGCGTGATCGGCGCACAGATGCTGGCCCATGGCGTCACACCCCAGGCGCTGGCCGCTTATGATGCGCAATTGTGCGGGCCGGTGTCGCAGCTGGTTCTGCGCAACCGGGGCGCGGGGCCGTTCGGGTTGCTGAACCTGCTCGATGATCGCTGTGGCGGCGTGTTCGACGATATCGAAACCGTGTTGCCCAAGGCGGAACGCGAGGCGTTCTTGATGAATTACCGGAGTGCCGCGGGCTTTGCGATGGACACGCTGAACGCCGCCCCCCCGACCATTCCGCCCGGCGCAAGATTGACCTGACGCTGCAGATCGCCGGTGGGCCTGCACCGGACGACCCCGTTGACATTGAATTTGGATCGTTCCAAAAAGATCGAAATGGCACATTGCACCAAGCAGTGCCGCACGTCAGAGGGGAGGAGCCGCCATGCGGTGGGGATTGATCGGCGCAAGTTCGATAGCGGCAAACCACATGATCGGCGCGATCCGGGGCGCGGGCGGTGAAATCGCCTCGGTGCACAGTTCCTCTCCCGCGCGCGCCGAAACCTATGCCGCCGAACAGGGCATTCCCTTTGGCACCAGTGATCTGGATGCGCTCTTGGCGCAGGACGATCTGGATGCGGTCTATATCTCGACCACCAATGAAAAACATTTCGCGCAGGCCATGGCGGCCATCGCGGCCGGCAAGCATGTCTTGTGCGAAAAGCCCCTTGCGATGACCGTGGCCGATGCCGTGACCATGGTGCGGGCGGCAGAGGCGGCGGGCCTTGTCTTTGGCACCAACCACCATCTGCGCAACGCGGGATCGCATATCGCCATCCGCGACGCGGTGCGGGCGGGGCGCATCGGCGACGTGCTGAGCGTGCGGGTGTTCCACGCCGTTTACCTGCCGCCCTTCCTGCAAGGCTGGCGCATCGACAACCCGGCCGCAGGTGGTGGCGTGATCCCCGATATCGTGGTCCATGACGCCGATACCGTGCGCTTTCACCTGGGCGAAGACCCGGTGGATGTCGTGGCCATCGATGGTGCATCCGGCATGGGCCAGGGGGTCGAGGACAGCTGCATGTCGGTCTGGTCGATGCCGTCGGGCGCGATGGTCATGGCGCATGAAAGTTTCACCCATGCCTATGCCGAAAGCGGGTTCGAACTGCATGGCACCAAGGGGTCGATCGTGGCGCGCAACGTGATGACGCAACGCCCCGTGGGGCAGATCACGATCAAGACCGAGGCGGGCACGGAAACCCTCCCGTTTGCCGATCACAACCTTTATATCCGGTCGCTGGATCAGTTTCATGCCGCCATCAAGGGCGATGGTCGGCCTTCGGCGGATGGGATCGACGGGATCAAGTCGCTGGCCGTTGCCGCCGCCGTGGCCAAGGCGGCCAAGACCGGCCAGCGCACCGGCGTGGATTACGGCGGGGTCTGATCCATGGGCAAGCATGTCAGCGCCGCACAGGCGGTTGCGCGCATCCCCGACAATGCGGTTGTCACGGTATCTTCGTCATCGGCGCTGGGCTGTCCAGATGCGGTGCTTGCGGCCTTGGGCGCGCGCTTCGAGGCCGAGGGCCACCCGCGGGGCCTGACCACGCTGCACCCGATCGCGGCGGGCGACATGTATGGGGTCAAGGGTGTTGACCATATCGCCCGCGATGGGCTGTTGGTGCGCATCATCGCGGGCAGCTACCCGTCCGGGCCATCGACCCTGCCCATGCCCGACATCTGGCGCATGGTCGTGGAAGACCGCGTTGCGGCCTATAACGTGCCCTCGGGCATCCTGTTCGACATGCACCGCGACGTGGCGGCGCGCCGGCCCGGCGTGTTGACGCGCGTGGGGCTTGATACCTTTGTCGACCCGATCCGTGAAGGCTGTGCGATGAACGCGCGCGGGGCCGCCGCGCCCATCGTGCAGCGGCAGGAATTCGGCGGGCAGACATGGCTGCATTTCCCCAATATCGTGCCCGATGTCGCTATCATCCGCGCCACCACCGCCGATGAACGCGGCAACCTGACCTATGAACACGAAGGCGCCTACCTGGGCGCGCTGGATCAGGCGATTGCCGTGCGCAACCATGGCGGGCTGGTCATCGCGCAGGTCAAGCGGATGACGGCGACGGGCAGCCTGCGCCCCCATGACGTGCATGTGCCCGGCCACCTTGTCGATCTGATCGTGGTGGCCCCGGACCAGAAACAGACCACCGAAACGGTCTATGACCCGGCGATTTCGGGCGAAATCATGCGGCCCTGGGACAGTTTCGCGCTGGCGGAACATGGCGTGGAAAAAATCATCGCGCGCCGTGCGGCGATGGAATTGAGGCGCGGCCAGACCGCCAACCTCGGCTTTGGCATTTCCGCCATGGTGCCGCGAATTCTGCTGGAAGAAGGCCATGCGCAGGCCGTGACATGGGCCATCGAACAGGGCGCGGTGGGCGGCATGCCGCTGACCGGCTTTGCCTTTGGCTGTGCGTCGAATGCCGATGCTTTCGTGCCCTCGCCCAACCAGTTCACCTATTTTCAGGGCGGCGGGTTCGATCAGACCTTCCTGTCCTTCCTCGAGGTGGATGTTGACGGCAACGTCAATGTCTCCAAGCTGGGCAAGAAACCCTACCTGACGGCAGGCTGTGGCGGGTTCGTCGATATCACCGCGCACGCGAAGAAAATCGTCTTTTCCGGCTATTTCGAAGCGGGGGCAGAGCTTGACCTGACCGACAGCGGGCTGCGCGTGGCCAAGCCCGGCAAATTCACCAAGATGGTGGACCGGGTCGAGCATGTCACGTTTTCGGGCAAGCGTGCGGTCGAACAGGGCCAGGACGTGATCTATGTCACCGAACGCTGCGTGATCCGCCTGACGCCCACGGGCCTGAAGGCGATCGAGATCATGCCGGGGATCGACCCGGCGCGCGACATCGTGGCGGCAAGCCAGGGCCGCGTCAGCATGGCGGAAAACGCCACGGTTCTGCCGCTGTCGATCCTGCGCGATGCGCCGATGGGGTTGGTGCTGTGAGCGCGGTTCACCTGGCCATCACTGGCCCGCTGGCGCGGATCACGCTCGACAATCCGGGCAAGCTGAATGCCTTTACCCCCGCCATGCTGGCGGCGCTGGAGGCGCATTGCGCCACGCTGGATCAAAGCGCGGGGGTGGCCTGTGTCTTGCTGCAATCAACCGGCGACCGGGCGTTTTGCGCCGGGGCCGATATCGCCGCCTGGGCCCCCTTGTCGCCGTTCGATTTCGCCCGGTCCTGGGTGCGCGACGGGCATCGCATCTTTGACCGGCTGGCGCGCCTGTCGAAACCCACCATCGCGGTGGTTCAGGCCCATGCCTTTGGCGGCGGCCTTGAACTGGCCGCCTGTTGCGACATTCGGGTGATGGCGCCGGGCGCGACGCTGGCCCTGCCAGAGGCGCAGGTGGGCATCGTGCCGGGCTGGTCGGGCACGCAACGCCTGGCCCGCATGATCCCCGAACCGGTGCTGAAGGAGATGGCGCTTTTTGGTCGCCGCCTCGATGCCGCCCGCGCCCATGCGCTGGGCTTCGTGGCCGAGGTGGCCGATGACCCGCTGGCCATGGCCGAAACCATCGCGGCGGGCCTGGCCAAGGCGTCGCCCCGCGCCGTCGAGGTGGCGAAATACCAGATCCACGCAGGCGTCGGTGAAGACCGAAGCGCCATGATCGAGGCGCTGGGCGGCGGCATGATCGGGGCCAGCGCCGACAAGGCCGAAGGCGTCGCCGCCTTTGGTGCCAAACGCAAACCCGAATTTCCCGGAACCTGACCGATGCAAGACTTCACCGTCATTCCCGCCTCCAACGCTGCCTTGCCCGATGCGCCCGTCGCGCTGCAGCACTGGATCGGCGGCGTCTGGGTCGACAGCGCCGATGGGGCCACGACCGAACGCCGGTCGCCCGCGCATGGGGTGCCCGTTTCGGTCGCGGCCAAGGGCGGCAGACTGGAAGCCCATGCCGCGCTTGCCGCCGCGCGCAGGGCCTTTGACGCGGGCGCTTGGCCGCGATCCTCGGGCAAGGATCGGGCGACGCTGTTGTTGCGGGTGGCCGACCTGATCGACCGCGACCGCGCCACCATCGCCCGGCACGAAGCGCTTGAATCGGGCAAGCCGATCACGCAGGCGATGGCCGAAATCGAAGGCGCCGCGGATCTTTGGCGCTATGCCGCGTCGCTGGCGCGCATGATCCATGGCGACAGTCACAACAGCCTTGGGCCCGACATGCTGGGGCTGGTGCTGAAAGACCCCATCGGGGTCGTGTCGATGATCACGCCATGGAATTTTCCCTTCCTGATCATCTCGCAGAAACTGCCTTTTGCCCTGGCGGCGGGATGCACGGCGGTGGTCAAACCGTCGGAACTGACGCCGGGCACAACCGTGATGCTGGGACATCTGCTAGAAGAAGCGAGAGTGCCCGCAGGCGTATGCAACATCGTGCTGGGCCATGGCGACCCGGTGGGCGAGGTGCTCGCCACCGACAGCCGTGTCGACATGGTGTCCTTCACCGGATCGACCGCTGTGGGCAAACGGATCGCGGCAGCGGCCAGCGCCACGTTGAAAAGGGTGTCGCTGGAACTGGGCGGCAAGAACCCGCAGGTGATCTTTCCCGATGCCGACCTGGATCAGGCGGCGGATGCCATCGCCTTTGGCGTCTATTTCAACGCGGGCGAATGCTGCAATTCCGGCAGCCGCATCATCGTGCATCAAGACGTGGCCGCTGCCCTGACCGACAAGATCGTGGCCTTGTCGCGGCGCGTGCCCTTTGGCGATCCGCTCGATCCGCGCACGCAGGTCGGCGCGATCATCTCGCCCGAACACCTGGCCAAGATCGATGGCTATGTGCGCGGGGCCGTGGCGGCGGGGGCAACACTTGCCCTTGGCGGCGCCGCGCTGGATGTGGGCGGGCTTGGCGCGCAATTCTACCAGCCCACCATCGTCACCGATGTGCGCCCCGACATGCCCATCGCGCTGGAGGAAGTGTTCGGCCCTGTCCTGTCGGTTCTGACCTTTCAGACATTTGACGAGGCCATCGCGCTGGCCAATTCCGCCGCCTATGGGCTGTCGGCAGGGGTCTGGAGCAAGGATGTCTCCACCTGTCTTGATTTCGCGCGCCGGGTTCAGGCGGGCACGGTCTGGACCAACACCTGGATGGACGGGTTCGCGGAACTGCCCTTTGGCGGGGTCAAGCAAAGCGGCCAGGGGCGCGAATTGGGCCGCTACGGGATCGAGGAATTCCTGGAGGTCAAGACCGTGCAGATGCGCATCGGCACCACACGCGGGGCTTGGGTGGCGTGACCCGATCCGCCGCGTCACTCGACCGGATCGGGCAGGAACAGGCGGTGCAGCCGTTCGGGCGGCTCGCCCGCCATGCGGCCAAGCAGCATTTCGGCCATGGCCCGGCCCGTGGCGCGCAGATCTTCGAACACGGTGTCGATGCGCGGGCGGATGTTGTCAAAGATCGGCGAAGCGCGCTTGGCCACGATATCGGCATCGATGCCGTGCACCGCGCCGGTGTCGGTCAGCGCGGCCAGCGCCACCAGCGCCGTCACCTCGCCCACGCAGACATAGCCATCGGGCGGTTTCGGCCCACGCCGCGCCGCCATCAGGGCGGCGGCGATATCTGCTGTGGGGCTGTCCAGCGTGACGCCCTCGACGATCTCGTGATCCACGCCGGCCGCGCGCACCGCCGACAGAAACCCGTAGCGCAGATGCTGGGTAAAGGTGAACTGGTCGCCCGGCAGAACAAGGCTCAACCGGCTGCGCCCCTTGGCGACCAGGTGGGCGACGGCCTGCCGGGCAAAGGCCTCGTTGTCGAAATCGACCCAAGGATGGGGCGCGGTGAATTCGGTGCGACCGTGGCTGACAAAGGGAAAATCAGCCTCCATCAACAGGCGCACACGGGGATCGAAGGCTTCGGTGCGGGTGAACAGCAACCCATCCGCCAGGTTGTTGCGCAAGATCGTGCGCACCGGGGCCAAGCGGTCTTCGCCGGGGCTGTCGGGCACGACGGTGACGGAATAGCCGGTGCCGGCCAGCCGTTCGGTGATGCCGGTCAGGAATTCATGGGTGAAGCCCAGGAATTCATGCTCGGTGTTCAACAAAAGACTGATGACCTGGGTGCGCCCGGTGCGCAGGCGGCGCGCGGCCCGGTCGGGGATATAGCCCAGCCGTTCGGCCATGGCCGCCACCGTCGCCCGCGTCTTGGAGGCGATTCGCGGATCATCCGCCAAGGCACGCGACACGGTCGCGACGGAAAAGCCCGTCGCCTGTGCCAACGTCCGCAAGGTCGGCCTGTCGCCTTGCCCATGCAGGGCGGTGATCGGAATTTCGTCGGTCATCACCCTGTTCTGCCCAAGGTTGCATCGGGGGTCATATTGACGGGCATTTTAAACGTTTCAACAAGAAACTGCATGCCAGCGAATTTGCTGCGCTGCAGAATTTTTCTGCATTTGCAGTGTTTTTGACGGGAAATCGTGAAGGCAGTTTCGAAATTTTCGGTTGACGCGTGATGGATTTATAACGTTTTAATTCCAGAGAGCCCGATAAGGGCGTGGTCACTTAGGGAGGAACCAAACATGACCATGATGAAGAAACTGCACATGACCGTCGCCGTTTTGGCGCTGTCGACCACCGCGGCTGCCGCGCAAGAGGTCGAAGTGCTGCATTGGTGGACCTCGGGTGGGGAAGCGGCTGCCGTGGGCACGCTGCGTGACACGCTGGCGGCCGGTGGTATCGGCTGGCAGGATATGCCGGTTGCAGGCGGTGGCGGGTCTGACGCCATGACCGTTCTGCGCGCCCGCGTCACCGCCGGTGATGCACCGACCGCCGTCCAGATGCTTGGCTTCTCGATCCAGGATTGGGCCGCCGAAGGTGCATTGGCCAATCTCGACTCGCTGGCCGCCGACCAGGGTTGGGCTGATGTCGTGCCCGCCGCCCTTCAGCGTTTCTCGACCTATGACGGCAGCTGGGTTGCCGCGCCGGTCAACGTCCATTCGACCAACTGGGTTTGGGCCAACACCGCGCTGATGGCCGAACTGGGCATCACCCAGCCGACCAGCTGGGAAGAATTCGTCGCCGCGATGGAAACCGCAAAGGCCGCAGGCTACACCGCCTTGGCCCATGGTGGTCAGGCATGGCAAGAAGCCACGATGTTCGACTCGATGGTGATGGGTGCCGGTGGCCCCGATTTCTACCAGGCCGCCATGGTCGATCTTGACCCCGCTGCGCTTGGGTCGGACACGATGGTCGAAGCCTTCGACCGCATGGCAACGCTGCGCAGCTATGTCGACGACAACTTCTCTGGCCGGGACTGGAACCTTGCAACGGCCATGGTCATCAACGGCGATGCGCTGTTCCAGATCATGGGCGACTGGGCCAAGGGCGAATTCGTCAACGCGGGCATGACCGCCGGAAATGAATTCCAGTGCTTCCGCGTGCCGGGCACCGAAGGCACCGTGACCTTCAACTCCGACCAGTTCGCGATGTTCAACGTGGCCGATGAAAGCGACCAGGCCTCGCAGTTGGCCATGGCCAGCGCGGTGATGAGCCCCGAGTTCCAGGTGACCTTCAACCTGGTCAAGGGTTCGGTTCCCGCACGGACCGACATCCCCAGCGATCAGTTCGATGCCTGTGGTCAGCTTGGCATGGCACAGCTGGCAGAAGCGGCGGCAAGCGGCGGCCTGTTCGGGTCGATGGCCCATGGCCATGCCAACACGCCGTCGGTGCAGAACGCGATGTATGACGTGATCACCGCCCATTTCAACGGTGAATACGACGCAGCAACCGCGGCCGCCGAACTGGTGACCGCCGTCGAGATCGCGCAGTAAAATCGCGCAGTCCGGACCGGCCCCGTCTTGCACGGGGCTGGTCCATCCCGTTGGCCCAGACGGGCCGCCATTCATCCGCAACAGGGGGGCAGGCCCATGGCCACAACGACCGACACGGGCGTCGATTTCCGCACGCGTCTTCAGACCTGGCTGCCCAAGCTGGTGCTCTCGCCCTCGCTGGCGATCATGCTGGTTTTCGTCTACGGCTTCATCGCCTTCACGGTGTACCTGAGCTTCACCGACAGCCGCATGTTGCCCTCCTACGAGTGGGTCGGCTGGCAGAATTACGACCGCCTGTTCCGCATCCGCGAATGGAACATCGCGCTGACCAACCTTGCCGTTTTCGCAACGCTCTATATCGCCATTTGCACGGTCATCGGCCTGATGCTGGCGATCTTGCTGGATCAGAAAATTCGCGGCGAAGGCATGTTGCGCCCGATCTTTCTATATCCCATGGCGCTGTCCTTCATCGTTACCGGCACGGCCTGGAAATGGATGCTGGACCCCGCGATCGGCCTTGAAAACACGATGCACCTCTGGGGCTGGGAAAGCTTCGCCTTCGGCTGGATCAAGGACCGTGAAATGGCGATCTACACCATCGTCATCGCGGCCGTCTGGCAATCGTCGGGGTTCGTGATGGCCATGTTCCTGGCCGGCCTGCGCGGGATCGACAATGAAATCCTCAAGGCCGCACAGATGGATGGCGCGTCGAACTTTCAGCTGTATCGCCGGATCATCCTGCCGCAATTGCGCCCGGCCTTCCTGTCGGCCTTCGTGATCCTGTCGCATCTGGCGATCAAATCCTATGACCTTGTCATCGCGCTGACGGGCGGGGGCCCCGGCAATGCGACCGCGCTGCCTGCGACCTTCATGTATTCCTACACCTTCACGCGCAACCAGATGGGGATCGGCGCCGCCTCTGCGGTGATCATGCTGATGACCATCGCCGCGATCATGGTGCCCTACCTCTACGCCGAACTGCGGGAGAAAAAGTGATGGCCGCCGCATCCACCGAAACCGCGATCCGGTCGTCCCGCTTTGCGCGCGTCCTGATCTATCTCGTGCTCTTGCTGTTCGCGCTGTTCTACCTGCTGCCGCTCGGCATCATGGTGGTCAATTCGCTCAAGCCGCTGTCGGAAATCACCGGCGGCAACATGGTGGCGCTGCCGCGTGACTGGACCATCGCGCCCTGGTTGTCGGCCTGGTCCACCGCCCAGATCGGGGTGGAACCGACGGGCCTGCGCCCCTATTTCATCAATTCCATCGTGATGGCGGTGCCCGCCGTGATGCTCTCGACGATCGTGGGCGCGCTGAACGGCTATGTGCTGACCAAGTGGCATTTCCGGGGCGCCACGATCATCTTCGGGCTCTTGCTGTTTTCCTGCTTCATCCCGTTCCAGATCGTGCTGATCCCCATGGCG
Source organism: Roseicyclus sp. (assembly GCA_018401965.1). Classification (GTDB taxonomy): domain Bacteria; phylum Pseudomonadota; class Alphaproteobacteria; order Rhodobacterales; family Rhodobacteraceae; genus Roseicyclus. The sequence goes on along the minus strand of JAGYJU010000010.1, from coordinate 68,988 downwards.
CGGATCCTTGGCATCCTTGACATCGCGGGCACGACATCGGGCCTGATCCTCGTGCATTTCGTCTACGGCATCGGGTTCACCACGCTGTATTTCCGAAACTATTACGCCGCTTTCCCCACCGAACTGGTGCGCGCGGCGCAGATCGACGGGGCGGGGTTCTTCCAGATCTTCTGGCGGATCATGCTGCCATCATCGGGGCCGATCATCGCGGTCAGCTTCATCTGGCAGTTCACGAATATCTGGAACGACTTCCTGTTCGGGGCATCCTTTGCCAGCGGCGGGTCGGCCCCGATGACCGTGGCGCTGAACAACCTCGTGAACTCTTCCACCGGGGTGCGGGAATACAACGTGCATTTCGCAGGCGCGATCATGGCCGCCGCCCCCACGCTTCTCGTCTATATCGTCGCCGGCCGCTATTTCGTACGCGGCCTGATGGCCGGAAGCGTCAAGGGATGAACATGAATTTTCGTACGAAAATTCGGGTCTGCGATCTTTCGTACGAAAGATCGGCGCCGCGATCTATCGAAAGGAATTAACCGATGGGTTTTCTCGACATCAACAACGTCACCAAGGCCTATGGTTCGGTCGAGGTTCTGCATCAGGTCGACATCTCGGTCGAAGAGGGCGAATTCCTGGTCCTTGTCGGCCCGTCCGGCTGTGGCAAATCCACGTTGTTGAACATGATCGCCGGGCTGGAAAGCATCAGCAGCGGCGAGATCTGCATCAAGGACCGGGTGATGAACGGCGTGCATCCCTCGCGCCGCAACATCGCGATGGTGTTCCAATCCTACGCGCTCTACCCCAACATGACCGTGGGCCAGAACATCACCTTTGGCCTTGAAATGCACGGCACCCCCAAGGCCGACCGCGACAAGGCCATGGCCGATGTCGCCAAGCTGTTGCAGATCGAAAACCTGCTGACGCGCAAGCCCGGCCAATTGTCGGGCGGCCAGCGTCAGCGCGTCGCCATGGGGCGGGCGCTGGTGCGCAACCCCGACGTGTTCCTCTTCGACGAACCGCTGTCGAACCTCGATGCGAAACTGCGCGTCGACATGCGGACAGAGATCAAGAAACTGCACCAGAAACTGGGCACCACCATCGTCTATGTCACCCATGACCAGATCGAGGCGATGACGCTCTCGACCCGGATCGCGGTGATGTACAACGGCTATGTCCAACAGCTTGGCACGCCCAAGGAAATCTACGACAGCCCCGCCAACCTGTTCGTGGCCACCTTCATGGGCAGCCCGGCGATGAACGTGCTGCAATCGCGGCTGGAAGACCGCAATGGCGCGCTGCATGCCGTGATCCGCGATGCGTCAGGGCAGGACATCGCTCTCCGGATCGAAAACGCGCCCGCCGCCTATGCCGCCTACACGGGCCGCGAGGTGATGCTGGGCATCCGCCCCGAGGCGATCACCGACCCCGAGGGCGCTGACCGCAACGCCCGCAACATCCAGGCGCTGACCAATATCGTCAGCGTGACGGAACCGGCCGGGGCCGATACCTTTGTCACGATGACGCTGTCGGGCAAGGATTGCATCGCCCGGATGCGCGCCGATGCCGAAGCCCATCCAGGTCAATCCTTCGACTTCGCGGTGAACATGGACAAGGCGGTTCTGTTCGACCCCAAGACCGAAGACCGGATCATCTGACCCTTATCACCCGCGCCCCGACACGGGACGCGGGTTGACTTTTTCCCGAAAATTGGAACGATCCAATTAACATCGAGGCCAAGAAACACCGAGGATTTGATGACCGACGCCGACATCATCATCATCGGCTCTGGCATGGGGGGCGCGACGCTGGCCGCAGGGCTGGCGCCGACGGGCTTGCGCGTGTTGATCCTTGAACGCGGGCAGCCCCTGGCCGATTGCCCCGAGGCGCGCGATCCGCAGGCCATTTTCGGCCGCGGCCATTTTCGCCCCACGGAAACTTGGCTTGCTCCCGATGGCAGCCGTTTCAACCCCGGCAACTATGCCTGTGTCGGCGGCAATTCGAAATTCTACGGCGCGGTGATGCTGCGCTACCGCGAAGCCGATTTCGCGCCGCTACGCCATATCGGCGGCACCACGCAGGGCTGGCCCTTTGACTATGGCACGCTCGCCCCGTGGTACACCCGCGCCGAGGCGTTGTTCCAGGTGCGCGGTGCGGCCGGTATCGACCCGACAGACCCGCCGCGCGACACGGATTACCCTTTTGGCCCGGTGCCCGATGAACCGGTCATCGCCGACCTGGCCCATCGTCTGCGTCGTGTCGGGCTGCACCCCGCGCCCCTGCCGCTGGCGGTGGATATCGACCGCTGGCTGGCCCGTGCGCCCACGCCGTGGGATGCCTTTCCCGACACCACCGGGGCCAAGCTCGATGCCGAAACCGCCGCGCTGGCCCATGCGCTGACGCATCCCAATGTCCGGCTTCAAACCGGCGTCACCGTCCAACGGCTGGAGATGGCAGGCGACCGGGTCACCGGCATCTTGACCGACAGGGGCCGGTTCGCCGCGCCCCGCATCGTGCTGGCGGCGGGCGCGGTTCACAGCGCCGCGATCTTGTTGCGGTCTGCCTGTGATGCGTTTCCCAACGGGCTGGCAAACAGGTCGGACCAGGTGGGCCGCAATTTCATGAACCACAATGCCTCGGCGCTCCTGGCGCTGTCGCCCCGGCGCAACCGGTCGGTCTATCAAAAGACGCTGATGATCAATGACTGGTATCTGACCGGCGGTCCGAACGGGGAACCCTTGGGGAATGTCCAGCTGTTGGGCCGGGTGTCGGCCCCGATCCTTGCGGCGCAAACGGGGCTGCCGCGCGCACTGGCCCGCATCATCGCGGACCGCGCGATCGATTTCTACATCATGTCCGAAGACCTGCCCGACCCTGACAGCCGGGTGACGGTGCAAGGCGACGATATCGTGCTGGATTGGCGGCGGTCGAACTGGGCCGCGCACAGGCGTTTGGTTGGCAGGGTCAAACGGTCGCTGCGGCGCGCAGGGTTTCCGGTGCTCTTGTCCAAAGCCTTTGACCGTGAAACGCCGTCGCACCAATGTGGCACCGCGCGTTTGGGCGCCGATCCAAGGACAAGCGTGACCAACCCCTTTGGTCAAACCCACGACCACCCCAACCTGTCGATCTGCGACGCATCGCTGTTGCCGACCTCGGCGGCGGTGAACCCGTCGCTGACCATCGCGGCGCTGGCCTTGCGTCAGGCCGATCACATCGCGAAAGGCTTTGCATGACCAACACCGCGCTTGTCACCGGCGGCCAGCAGGGCATCGGCCTTGGCATTGCCCGCGCCCTGCACGGGGCGGGCTGGCGCATCGCGCTGGCGGCCGAACTGCCCGCCGATGCCGATGCCGTGCAGGCGGCTTTGGCCGATCTGCCCGGCGCCACCTACCACCGCCATGATCTGGCCGACATTGCTGCCGTTCCCGCGCTGCTGGACGCTGTCGGGCCGGTCACCACCCTGGTTTCCAACGCGGGCGTGCCCGCCATGCTGCGTGGCGACCTGCTCGACATGACGGCCGACAGCTTCGACCGCTGTATCGATATCAACCTGCGCGGCGCCTTCTTTCTTGCACAAGATGTTGCGCGGCGGATGTTGGCCCTGCCACAAGATCCCTATCGCGCGATCGTTTTCATCACCTCGGTCAGTGCCACGATGGTATCGCCGGACCGGGCGGAATATTGCATGTCCAAGGCGGCGGCGGCGATGATGGCAAAGGCTTTCGCCGCCCGCCTTGCCGCCGATGATATCGGTGTCTTCGACATTCGCCCCGGCATCATCGCCACGCCGATGACCGCCCCCGTGGCTGACCGCTACACCGCCCGCATCCACGACGGGCTTGTGCCCGCCCGCCGCTGGGGCACGCCCGGCGACATCGCGCAGATCATCCTGCCGCTTGTGCGCGGCGATTTCGCCTTTGCCACCGGCGCGGTCATTCCCGTCGATGGCGGGCTGTCCATTCACCGGCTTTAGGGGGCAACATGGCCCAGGGTTTCGATTACATCATCATCGGCGGTGGCAGCGCGGGCTGTGTTCTGGCGGCCCGCCTGTCCGAAGATCCTGCCACCACCGTCTGCCTGCTGGAAGCGGGTGGGCGCGACCGCAACCCGCTCTATCACCTGCCCGCAGGCTTTGCGAAAATGACCAAGGGATTGGGGTCCTGGGGCTGGCAGACCGTGCCGCAACGCCACATGCAGGGCCGCGTGTTCAACTACACACAGGCCCGCGTCATCGGCGGGGGGTCATCGCTCAACGCCCAGATCTACACCCGTGGCAATGCCGCCGATTACGATGACTGGCGGCAGATGGGCTGCACCGGCTGGGGTTATGACGATGTGCTGCCCTATTTCCGCAAGGCCGAAGACAATGACACCCACGACAACCGCTACCACGGCCAGGGCGGCCCCTTGGGCGTGTCGCAGCCCATCGCCCCCTTGCCGATCTGCGAGGCGTATTTTGACGCCGCCGCCGCCCTTGGCATTCCCCGCAACATGGACGTTGCGGGCGAAACCCAGGACGGGGTCGCCTATTACCAACTGACCCAGCGCAATGCGCGCCGGTCATCGGCGGCGATGGCCTATCTTGCGCCGAACGCGCGGCGCGCCAACCTGACGGTGAAAACCGGCGCGCAAGTCCGGCGCATCACCTGTGCGGCCGGTCGGGCCACCGGCGTCATGCTGATGGATGGCACCAGCCTGACGGCCACGGCCGAGGTGATCCTGTCTTCCGGCGCCATCGGGTCGCCGCGGCTGTTGCAGCTGTCGGGCATCGGGCCTGCCGATCATCTGCAAGATCTGGGCATCCCCGTGGTGCTGGATCACCCGCAGGTGGGCGAAAACCTGCAAGATCACCTCGATCTCTATTGCATCAGCGAATTGAACGGCCCCCATAGCTATGACCGCTACGCGCGCCCCCATCTGGCCGCCTTGGCAGGGCTGCAATACCTGTTCACCCGCACGGGGCCGGTCGCCTCGTCGCTGTTTGAAACCGGGGGCTTCTGGTATGCCGACCCTGACGCGCGGTCGCCCGACATCCAGTTCCACCTTGGCCTGGGCACCGGCATCGAAAAGGGCGTCGCCGCCATGCCGCAGGGCGGTGTGACGCTGAACAGCTGCTACCTGCGCCCCCGGTCGCGGGGCACGGTGCGGCTTGGGTCAAGCGACCCCGGCGCGGCACCGCTGATCGACCCGAATTACCTGCAAGACCCGCACGACCGCGAGATGTCGATCCGGGGGCTGAAACTGACCCAGGCGATCATGGCGCAAGCGCCCTTGGCGAAATACGTCCTGGCCGAACGCCTGCCCGGCCCGGATGTGAAAACCGATGACGATTATTTCAACTTCATCTGCGCCCATTCCAAAACCTCGCATCATTGCGCGGGCACCTGCCGGATGGGCATGGACCCGGGCGCGGTGGTTGATCCGCGGTTGCGCCTGAACGGCATCGGCGGGCTGCGGGTGGTCGACACCTCGATCATGCCGACCGTGATTTCATCGAACACCAATGCCGCGGCCATCATGATCGGGGAAAAAGCCGCCGACATGATCCGCCAAGATGCAGGGGCCTGACATGCTTTTACCGACCCAAGCCGGAACGCTGGAACCCTACCGCCTGACCGGCAATCCGCTGATCCCGCGCGCGCCAAAGGTGGCGCTGACACGCACCGCCTTTGCCGCCGCCCATGTCATCAGCGACCCAATCGCCCAGCGTGACCCCTGGACAGGGGCGCCCGCCGTGGATTGGGATGCGACGCTGGCCTTCCGCCACGGGCTTTGGGATCAGGGGCTTGGCCTGGCCGAGGCGATGGATACCGCCCAACGCGGCATGGGCGTGGATTGGACAACCGCCCACCAGCTGATCACCCGCACCCTGCGCGAGGCCCGCGCCCACCCATCGCGGCCGCGCGTTGCCTGCGGCGCCGGCACCGATCACAAGACCTTGGCAGAGCTGGCCAGCCTTGACGCGATCATCGAGGCCTATCGCACCCAGATGGCCGCGATCGAGGCTGCGGGCGGCCAGATCATCCTGATGGCCACGCGCGCGCTGCCCGCCCTGCGCGCCAGCCCGGATGAGTACGCCCGTGTCTACGATATTTTGATAGAAGAAGCCGCCGCGCCGGTGATCCTGCACTGGTTGGGCGACATGTTCGATGCGGCGCTGACCGGCTATTGGGGCGCGCAGGACATAGACACCGCCAATACCATCGTGCTGGACCTGATCGCACGCCACGCCGGAAAGATCGACGGCATCAAGATCAGCCTGCTGGACCAGGCCCATGAAGAAGCCTTTCGCGCCCGCCTGCCCGCTGGCGTCCGGCTCTATACAGGGGATGATTTCAACTATGCCCCGTTGATCGAAGGCGACGGCACGCATCATTCCCACGCGCTTCTGGGCATTTTCGCCGCCATCGCCCCCGCCGCGTCGCACGCGTTGGAGGCCTTGGCGCAAGGCGACCGCGACACCTATCATGCCATCCTTGCGCCCACTGTCCCGCTCAGCCGGGAAATTTTCCGCAAGCCGACGCAATTCTACAAGGCGGGCATCGCGTTTCTGAGTTGGCTGAACGGCACGCAGGCGCATTTCATCATGCCCGCAGGCCTGCAATCCTCGCGCGATATCACCCATTACGCACAGGTCTTTCGCCTTGCCGACCAGGCCCGCCTGTTGATCAACCCCGACCTCGCCAAGGACCGGATGCGAACGCTCTTGGCCTTGCACGGCATCGATGGCTAACTAGGCGGCATGAAACGTCGCCCCACCATCATGGATGTCGCCGCCCGCGCAGGCGTGTCGAAATCGACCGTGTCGCTGGTCTTGCAAGGCTCGCCGCAGGTGCGCAGCGAAACCCGCGATGCCGTTCGGGCCGCGATGACCGACATCGGCTATGTCTACAACCGCGCCGCCGCCAATCTGCGTTCCGCCTCGGTGGGGCTGGTGGGGGTTGTCATCAATGATCTGCGCAACCCGTTCTTTACCGAATTCGCCACCTCCCTGCAGATGGCGCTGGCCGCCCAAGGCTATGCCACGGTCATCGCCAATTCCGACGAAGACCCGGAGTTGCAGGCCCGGCTTGTCGGCTCGATGATCGAACATGGCGTATCGGCCATGGTGATTTCACCGGCCTATGGCGCGGCACCCGATACCTTCGACCAACTGGCCCGAACCGGCCTGCCGGTCTATCAGGTGCTGCGCAAGATGGATGACCGCACCACGCTGTTCCCCTTTGCCAGCTTCGATTACGCCACCGGCAGCGCCAAGGCCGCGCAACATCTGTTGGACCAGGGCGCGCGCACCATTGCCTTCGTGGGCGGTTTGCCGGGGCGGGCCATCACGCGCGAACGCAAATCCGGCTGGCGCGAGGTGCTGAAGGCGCAAGGGATGCAGGAAATCGCCATCCATGGCAAATCCAGCCGCGCCTTCGGGATGCAGGCCGCCCAGACGCTGATGACCGATCACCCCGATGTCGATGCCGCGATCTGTTTCAACGATCTGGTGGCGCTTGGCCTGATGGCGGGGTTTGCCCGCGCGGGGCGGCCCATCGGTGACGGTTTTCGTGTCGTGGGCTTTGACGATATCGAGGAAGCGGCGCAAAGCTGGCCGCAATTGTCGTCGGTCTCCTGTGACATCGCGGGCTTTGCCCGCGACACGGCAGCCCGGCTCCTGGCCTGGATGGTCGACGGGGAACAGCCCGCGCCAGACATCCGCAGCCCGGTGCGGCTTGTCGCCCGCGCCTCCAGCCTTGGACAGTCATAATGACAGCTGATGCCCTTTTGCGCGCGATGTTCGACCGGGCCGTGGCCGTGGCTGACCCGATGCAAAGCCTCGCGCGCGCCTTGCCGGCGAAACCGCCGGGTCGCGTGGTGGTGGTTGGGGCAGGCAAGGCCAGCGCCCGCATGGCCGAGGCCGTCGAAGCCGCCTGGGGGCCTTGCGAAGGTCTTGTCATCACCCGCTACGGCTATGCCCGCCCCTGCAAGGGGATCGAGATCGTTGAGGCGGCCCATCCCGTGCCCGATCAGGCCGGCGTTGTCGCCACCCGGCGGATGCTTGACCTCTTGGCCGGCTGCAAGGACGGTGATTTCGTCCTCGCCCTCATCTCCGGCGGCGGCTCGGCGCTGCTGTGTGCGCCCGCGCCGGGTATCACGCTGGCGGAAAAACAGGCGTTGACCAGCGCGCTGCTGGCTTCGGGTGCGCCGATTGGCGACATCAACGGCATCCGCAAGGAGATCTCGGCGGTCAAGGGCGGGCGGCTCGCGGCCTGCGCCTACCCGGCGCGGATGCTGGCGTTGATGATTTCCGACGTGCCGGGCGACGATCCGGGCGATATCGCCTCTGGCCCCACCGTCGGCCACGCGTCTGATGCTGCGCGCGCGCTTGCGACGCTGGCGCGTTGGGGCGTGACCCCGCCTGGCTCCATCGCCGCCCATCTGTCGGCGGGGGCGACCCGGTCTTGCCGGGCGATCCGCGCCTGTCGCGGGTGGAAAACGTGATCTATGCCGCGCCTGCGCAATCGCTGGCCGCCGCCGCCGACCTTGCCCGCGCCCATGGCTATGCCGTCGACATCCTTGGCGACGCGATCGAGGGCGAAGCGCGCGAGGTTGCAGCCCGCCACGCCGCCCTGGCGTTGCAGGCCACAGGCCCGCGCGTGATCCTGTCGGGGGGGGAATTGACCGTCACCCGCCGGGGCGACGGCATCGGCGGCCCCAATGCGGAATACGCGCTGGCGCTGGCCGTGGCGCTCAAGGCTGCGCCCCAAATCCACGCCATCGCCTGCGACACGGATGGTGTCGATGGCGCGGCCGAGGTGGCGGGCGCGATCATCGGCCCCGACACGCTGGAGCGCGCCAAGGCCATGGGCGCGGACCCGGACCGGGCGTTGGCGATCAATGATGCCCATACATTCTTTCACAAGATCGGCCGCCAGATCGTGCCCGGCCCGACCCTGACCAATGTCAATGATTTCCGTGCAATCCTGATCGAAGGGTGACCCGATGCTGATCCATATCGTCCTGATGGACCCCGATGGCGACGCGGGCCTTGCCCGGATCAAGGCGGCGATGCCGATCCTTGCACAGGTCTGTGCCGGCCTGCCCGGCGTCACCGGCTTTGCCCATGGCCCGAACCTTGATTACGAGGGCAAATCCGCGCGCTACGCCTATGGCTTTCAGGTTGCCTTTGCCGACCGCGCCGCGCATCTCGCCTACGAGGCGCATCCGGATCATATCCGCGCGGGCGGGATGCTGGTTTCGGCCTGCACCGGCGGGCATGACGGAATATTCGTCGCCGATCTGGCGGTCTGATCTGGCCAGCGCGCCGCTTTGCGGTCATCTTTCGCGAATTCCGCCGCGAAAGAGACAGGCAATGCCCGATACCCATATCTTCTTCATCGCCGATGGCGCGCGGCTGGAATGGCAATCCTGGCTATTGGCCGCCAGCCTGGCCCATGCCCATGCGGGGCAGGCGGGGGTGCATCTTTACGCCTATGCCAGCGCCGATTGGCTGCCGCAGATCGGGCCGGTGACCACATCCATCTACCGTGCGGCAGGTGTCGAGCTGCGCCCCTTGCCGCAAGCGCCCGACTGGGCCAAGCCCTATCCGCATGGCAACAAGATCATCGCCGCCACCGATGCGCGCGGATCGGGGCGGGGGGTATTCCTGGACACCGACATGATCTGCCTGCGGCCGCTGACCGAACTGGCGGATCTGCCCGACACCCATGTCGCCGCCGCCCCCGAAGGCCGGCCGACATGGGGCCCGATGACCGCTGGGAGCGCGCCTATGACCATTTCGGCCTGCCCCTGCCCACGGCCCGTGTGCGGCTGCTGCGGGGCGCGCGGCCCGAACACCTGCCCTATTTCAACGCCGGGCTGGTCGCGATGCCCGAGGCGCCGGGCGATGATGGCAAACGCTTTGCCGATCACTGGCTGGACACCGCGCTTGCGTTCGATCACCGCTGCGCCATCGCCAACAAGCGCCCCTGGCTTGACCAGATCACCTTGCCGCTGACCCTGGCGCGGTTCGGCTACACGGCGCATGTGCTGGACGAAAGCTGGAACCATTCGCTGTCGCATCGCGGCACGGCGATCGATGCCACGCCAGATGTGCATGTCCTGCATTATCACCGCTGCATGTTCCTGGAGGCTGCGCCGCAATGGCCAGGGATCTTGCAGCGGTTCTTCGATCTTGTGCCCAAGACCGACCATGCGAGCGCCCGCGCCGGTTTGCGCGATCTGGGCCTGACGCTTTAGCCTGCGAGCAAGGCCATCACGGCGGCCCGGTCCGGCATGGATGCGGCCGCGCCCGGTTGCGTCACCGATAGCCCCGCCACCGCCGTGGCAAAGCGCAGCGCGTCCTCCAGCGCCAGATCTTGCGCCAGCGCACAGGCCAGCCCGCCGTTGAAGGCATCGCCCGCGCCGGTCGTGTCCATCACCGGCCCGGCCTGCACCGGCGGCACGTGGCGCGCGCCCTGTGCATCCATCACCAGGGCACCCTGGCCGCCCAGCGTGATGATGACCGCGCGCCGCACGCCCTGCGCCAACAAGGCCGCCGCCGCCCGTTCGGCGCTGGCCAGATCGGTCACCGCGATCCCGGTCAGCGCCTCGGCCTCGGCCTCGTTCGGGGTGATGTAGTCGCACAGGCCCAACACGCGCTCGGGTAGCGCGGCGGCGGGCGCGGGGTTCAGGATCGTGACCGCACCCCCCTTGGCCGCGATGGACAAAAACCGTTCCGCCACGCCCATTGGTTGTTCCAGCTGCGTGACCACGACGCGGGCCGCGCCGATCACCTCGGCCACCGCGTCGATATCGGCATCGCTGATCGCGGCGGCGGCACCGGGGCTGATCACGATGGCATTCTGGCCCGCGCCCTGCTCGACGAAAATGCCAGCGGCGCCTGTGGGCCGCTCCGGATCGATGATCACCATCGATGCAACGCCCGCCTCGGCCCAGACCACGCGCCCCATCGCGCCAAAGGCGTCATCGCCGATCCGCGTCAGGAACCCCACATCGCCCCCCGCCTTGGCCGCCGCCACCGCCTGGTTCGATCCCTTGCCGCCCGGCCCAAGCGAAAACCCCGTGCCGATCAGCGTTTCGCCCAGTTTCGGCAACCGGTCACAGCGAAAGGCGGCATCGGCCACGAACACACCAAGGATCACGATATCATGCTGCATGGTCAGACGCTCCTGTTGCCGGGCAGCCTAACCATCCAGCACATCCCCCGCCAGCACCCCTTGCACCCGATCGGCGCAGCCCCAAAACTGCACCTGACCACGGGGGGGAAACAGATGAACATCGCCCATTGGCTGGCCCGTCGGGCCAGCGCCGCACCTGATAGCCCGGCGATCCTGTCGGGGGGCACCATCATCGACAGCTACGCAAGCTTTCATGACCGCGCCGCCGGGCTTGCCGGGGCGCTGATTGCGCGGGATGTTTCGGCGGGCGAGCGTGTGGCGATCATCGCGGGCAATTGCCCCGACTACCTGATCGCGCTTTATGGCATCTGGATCGCAGGGGCGGTCGCCGTGCCGATCAACGCCAAGCTGCACCCGAAAGAGGCCGCGTTCATCCTGGCCGACAGCGGCGCGCGGCTCGGCTTCGTGGGTGGCGCGCTGGCCGCCGGTCTTGCGCGCGAAACCGCGCTGCCCCTGGTCCCGCTGCAATCGACCGGTTTCACGGCGCTGACCGGCCATGGCCCCGCCGCCATCGCGGATCGCCGCGCCGAGGACCTGGCCTGGTTGTTCTACACGTCGGGCACGACGGGGCGGCCCAAGGGGGTGCAGATCACCCATGGGATGCTGGCCGCCACCTCGGTAGGCTACCCGATCGACGTGGATGGGGTCACGGCCCAGGATGCCGCGCTTTATGCCGCGCCGATGAGCCATGGCGCCGGGCTCTATGCGCCGATCCACACCCGCATGGGCGCGCGCCACATGATCCCGCCGTCTGGTGGGTTCGACGCCGCCGAGGTCCTGGCGCTTTCTGCCGCGCACGGCCCGACATCCATGTTCATGGCCCCCACCATGGTGCGCCGCCTGACCGAAACCGCCCGCGCAACTGGGCAGCGCGGCGACGGGATCAAGACCATCGTCTATGGCGGCGGGCCGATGTATGCCGCCGATATCCTCGAGGCTGTCGACTGGTTCGGCCCGAAATTCGTGCAGATCTATGGCCAGGGCGAATGCCCTATGGCGATTACGGCCCTGTCGCGGGCGGATATCGCGGATCGCAGCCACCCCGACTGGGCCGCGCGGCTCGGTTCGGTCGGTCAGGCGCAATCGCTGGTCGAAGTCGCCATTGGCGATGCGCAGGCCCGCCCCCTTCCACGCGGCAGCACCGGCGAAATCATGGTGCGCGGCGCGCCGGTCATGCCGGGATACTGGCGCAACGAGGCCGCCACCGCCAAGACCCTGATCGATGGCTGGCTCTTGACCGGTGATATCGGGCGGCTGGACGCGGATGGCTACCTGACGCTCGTGGACCGGTCCAAGGATGTGATCATTTCCGGCGGCACCAACATCTACCCCCGCGAGATCGAAGAGGTGCTGCTGACCCATCCGTCGGTCCGCGACGTGTCGGTGGTTGGTCGTCCCTCGCCCGACTGGGGCGAAGAGGTGGTGGCCTTTGTCGTGCCCATGCCGGGCGGCGCGATCGATACAGCCGCGCTCGATGCCTATTGCCTGGCCCGGATCGCGCGATTCAAGCGGCCCAAGGCCTATCTGGTGGTCCCCGACCTGCCAAAGAACAATTATGGCAAGATCCTGAAAACCACCTTGCGCGAATGGGCGCTGGCCCATCCCGCACCCTGATGCCGCCCTGTCCCGCGCGGCGGCCAAGGCACAGTTGGCGCTAAGTTCGCGCCGCGCCTTGTTGTGTCGCGGGGCGCACTCTACATCGCGTGGCATGAAGCGTTTCATTCCATTCATCTCCAAGGACCCGGTCGTGTCGGTCATCAGCCTGTCGGGCGTGATCGCCGCATCGCCGCGTGGCGGCACGCTGAGCGACAGCGCCTTGGCGCCCGCCATCGAACGTGCCTTTGCGCGGGGCAAACCGCGTGCCGTGGCGTTGGTGATCAATTCGCCCGGCGGCAGCCCGGCCCAATCCTCGCTGATCGCCGCGCGCATCCGCCGCCTGGCCGAGGAAAAGACCATCCCGGTTCACGCCTTTGTCGAGGACGTGGCGGCATCCGGCGGCTATTGGTTGGCCTGTGCGGCCGATGACATCTGGATCGATGCCAATTCCATCGTCGGATCCATCGGGGTGATTTCGGCGGGTTTCGGATTTGCCGATGCCATCGCGCGGATCGGCGTGGAACGCCGCCTTTACACGGCCGGGCGCGACAAATCCCTGCTCGATCCCTTCCGTCCCGAAAACCCGCAAGACGTGGCCCGCCTGCGCGCGCTTCAGGATCAGATCCACGAGGCGTTCATCACCCATGTCAAGACCCGGCGCGGCGCACGTTTGGCCAGTGACGAGGATCTGTTCACCGGCCAGTTCTGGGCCGGGCAGCGCGCTGTCGACCTAGGGCTTGCCGATGGTGTCGCCCATATCGTGCCCAAGCTGAAATCGCTCTACGGTGACAAGATCCGGTTCCAACGCTTTGGCCCCAAGCGCGGGCTGTTCCAGCGGTTTGGCGCGAGCCTGACGGCGGAATTGACCGGCGGCATCGAAGATCGCGCGCTCTGGTCGCGGTTCGGGCTGTCGTGATGGTCAAGATCGTCAGCCTGTTCCTGATCTTCATGGTGGTGCTGGCGCTGTTCGGGCGCCTGCGTTGGCCCCGGATCGGCGGCAAGGACGGCCGCGCGGGCGGCTTGCCGAAACCGAAACTCTGCCCCGATTGCGGGCGCTACAACCTGCGCGGCGGCCCCTGCCGTCATTGCGACAACAAACGGGGCTGACCACGTGATCTGGGAATTTGTTCTTGCCGGCCTTGGGCTGATCATTCTGCTGCTGGCCGGTGACACGCTGGTCAAGGGCGCCGTGAACCTGAGCCTGCGGCTGGGCATCCCGGCGCTGATCGTCAGCCTGACCGTGGTGGCCTTTGGTACATCCGCCCCGGAATTGCTGATTTCCATCAAGGCGGTGATCGACGGCGTGCCGGGCCTTGCGCTGGGCAATGTCGTGGGATCGAACACGGCCAACGTCCTGTTGATCCTTGGCATTCCCGCGATGATCTTTGGCATCGCCGCAGGCAGCGATACGCGCCGCAGCTATATCTTCATGATCCTCGGCACGGTGCTGTTCATGGGGCTTGCCTATCTTGGCCCCTTCACATGGTGGTCGGGTCTGATCTTGTTGGCGGGCCTTGCGTTGATCCTGGTCGACAGCGCGCGGGCCGCGCGGGATCATCGCCGCGCCGCCAATGGCGCCCCCGCCGATGACGATGAGTTGCCCGAGGAAGCAGACCCCGACATGCCGTGGTGGCAAGTGATGACCTACCTCGGCCTTGGCCTGGTCGGTCTGCCGCTGGGGGCCGACCTGTTGGTCGACAGCTCGGTGGCCATCGCGCAAGCCTATGGTGTCAGCGATGCGGTCATCGGCCTGACGCTGGTGGCGGTGGGCACATCCTTGCCGGAACTGGCAACCACCGTGATGGCGGCGGTGCGCAAACACTCCGACGTGGCGCTGGGCAATGTCATCGGGTCCAACATGTTCAACCTTCTGGGCATCATCGGTGTGGCCTCCATCGTCGGACCGATCCCGGTCGATCCGGGCATCCTGCGCTTTGACATGTGGGTGATGCTGGCCGCGTCGCTGGTGCTGGTGCCCTTCGTGTTCCGGAACTGGGCCTTCGGGCGCCTGGTTGGCGTGATCTTTACCGCGCTCTATCTCGCCTATCTGCTGTTGGTATTGGCCTGAGGGGAAACGATCATGACCGCATTGGTAACGGGCGCAGGGCGACGCCTTGGCCGCGCGATGGCGCTGGAGCTGGCGCGTGCGGGTCATGACGTGGCGATCCATTATGCCACCAGCGCCGAAGACGCGACCGCCGTCGCGGACGAGGTGCGCGCCCTTGGCCGCAATGCCGTGACCGTTCAGGCCGACCTGTTGGACGAGGATCAGACGCAAACGCTGTTGCCGCGCGCCGCCGATGCGCTGGGCGGGCCGATCACCGTGCTGATCAACAATGCCTCGATCTTTGAACATGACACCATCGCCACCGCCACCCGCACCAGCTGGGACAGGCACCTCGGCTCGAACCTGCGCGCGCCCTTCGTGCTGACCCAGGCGCTAGCCTCGCAAATCCCCGACCCGATCACGGATGAAAACGGCGAACCACAGGCGCAGGGCCTGGTGATCAACATGATCGACCAGCGGGTTCTGAAACTCACCCCCGAATTCATGACCTATACCATCGCCAAGATGGGCCTTTGGGCGCTGACCCGCACCGCGGCACAGGCTTTGGCCCCGCGCGTGCGGGTCAATGCAATCGGTCCCGGCCCCACGATGCAAGGGGCGCGGCAATCGGCGGAACATTTCGCGGGCCAACGTGCCGCCACCGTCCTGCAACGCGGTGCCGATGCGCAGGGCATCTGTGACGCGCTGCGCTACTTGCTGAATGCAAGCGCCGTCACCGGGCAGTTGATCTGTGTCGACGGCGGCCAACACCTGGCCTGGCAAACGCCCGATGTGCTTGGGGTTGAGTAAGCCACGTCTCTGGCGGCCAACCGCAGTTTTCCACCGGCCCGATTTTCATGAAGCTTTTGTTAATCTTAGGTAACGTGACGATGAACTGGGTCTGGCTGAAAAATAATATATATGAAAAACATATACTTACATGATTGCCTAAAAATTAGGCAAATGCCAGAACCGGCCAAAGAACAACGAAAATTTCCCATCGCCCCCAACTTCTCCTCAAGCTTATCCACAGCTTTGGTGGAAAGCTCTTCTCTTGCTCTGCCCCGAAATCCGTTGCAGCCAGACGGGAATCGCGAAAGCCTCGATCGACATGCCTGACACCCCCGACCAGACCCCCGAGACCGGCCACGAGGTGATCCACGCCTATCTCAAGACGCTGGACATGTCGCCGGGCGTCTACCGCATGCTCGATGCGCAATCGCGGGTCCTGTATGTCGGCAAGGCACGCGCGCTGAAAAAGCGGGTGGCCAATTACGCCAAGCCCACCGGCCACAGCCCCCGGATCGCGCGGATGATCCGCGAAACCGCCTCGATGATGTTTTTGACCACGCGCACCGAAACCGAGGCGCTGCTCTTGGAACAAAACCTCATCAAGCAGCTGAAACCGCGCTACAACGTGCTGCTGCGCGACGACAAATCCTTTCCCAATATCCTGGTCAGCCGCACCCATGGCTTTCCGCAGATCAAGAAACATCGCGGCGCAAAAACCGAAAAGGGCGATTATTTCGGCCCTTTCGCCAGCGCGGGGGCGGTCAACCGCACGCTGAACCAGTTGCAGCGGGTCTTCCTGCTGCGCAACTGCACCGATGCGACCTTCGAAAGCCGCACCCGCCCCTGCCTGCTCTACCAGATCAAGCGCTGTTCCGCGCCCTGCACCGGCTATATCGGCGCCGACGATTACAACGCCTCTGTCAACGACGCCGTCCGTTTCCTGAAGGGGGCGACCACCGACTTGCAGGCCCAGCTTGCCACCCAGATGGCGCAAGCGTCAGAGGCGATGGAATTCGAACGCGCCGCGGCGCTGCGCGACCGGATCCGCGCGCTGACCAACGTGCAATCGGCCCAGGGCATCAACCCCCGCGGCGTGCGCGAGGCAGATATCATCGCGCTTCACATGGAAGGCGGGCAGGCCTGCGTTCAGGTCTTTTTCATTCGTGCCAACCAGAATTGGGGCAACCGCGATTTCTACCCTCGCATCGGCCCCGACATCGACGAAGCCGAGGTGCTCGAGGCCTTCCTGGGCCAGTTCTACGATCAAAAAGACCCGCCGCCGCAGATCATCCTGTCGCATCAGGTCGAAAACCCCGACCTGATGATCGACGCGCTGTCGCAGAAACTGGGCCGCAAACTCGATCTGGTCGTCCCCCAACGCGGCGAAAAGGCCGAATTGATCGATAGCGCGCTGCGCAATGCCCGCGAAAGCCTGGCCCGCCGCATGGCCGAGGGGCAGGCGCAAACCAAGCTTTTGGCCGGTCTGGCCGATGCCTTCGGCCTCGATACCGCGCCGCGCCGGGTCGAGGTCTATGACAACTCGCATATCCAGGGCGCCTTCGCCGTCGGCGCGATGATCGTCGCGGGCCCCGATGGCTTTCTCAAGTCGCAATACCGCAAGTTCAACATTCGCGGCGCTGACCTGACCCCCGGCGATGATTTCGGCATGATGAAGGAAATGCTGACCCGCCGCTTTCAACGCCTGATCAAGGAAGACCCCGACCGCGACACCGAAGCCTGGCCCGACCTGTTGCTGATCGACGGCGGCGCGGGCCAGGTCTCGGCCGTGCAACAGATCATGGATGACCTGGGTATCGACGATCTGCCCTTTGTCGGCGTGGCCAAGGGGATCGACCGCGATCAGGGCAAGGAAGAATTCCACCGCACTGGCCAGGCCCCCTTTGCGCTGCAACGCAATGATCCGGTGCTGTATTTCGTGCAACGCCTGCGCGACGAAGCGCACCGGTTCGCCATTGGCGCGCACCGCGCCAAACGGTCCAAGGCGGTGTCGGCCACGCCGCTTGACGATATCGCGGGGGTCGGGGCCACCCGCAAGCGCGCGCTGCTGGCGCATTTCGGCTCGGCCAAGGCGGTGGCCCGTGCCGATCTGTCGGATCTCAAGGCCGTCGATGGCGTGAATGACGCGCTGGCGCAAAAGATCTACGACTATTTCCAGGAACGGGGGTAGATCGGCGCTTGCAGACCCGGCCCGCCGATCCGTGTCGCATGCGTGGGATCCTCTAGACCGGGTCGCCGGTTTCGGCCATGCCGCCGCCTATTCCCTCTGCCTTGCGCGCGCGCTACACCTGCGGTCATGCGCTGGACCTTGCCCAATATCCTGACCGTCGCCCGGATGATCGCCGCGCCCCTTGTCGGCCTCATCTTCCTGGTGTTGCCCCGGCCCTATGCCGATTGGGTGGCGATGATCCTGTTCCTGTCGGCCTCTCTGACCGATTACATCGACGGCTATCTCGCCCGCGCCTGGAACCAGATCAGCCGCTTTGGCGCCATGCTGGACCCGATCGCGGACAAGGCCGTTGTCGTCATCGCGCTGGCCGTCCTGCTCGGGGTGCATGGCATCACCGCATGGACGTTGATCCCCGTCGTGGCCATCTTGCTGCGCGAGGTCTTCGTGTCGGGCCTGCGCGAATTCCTCGGCCACCAGGCCGGCACGCTCAAGGTCACGCCCTTGGCGAAATGGAAAACCATGGTGCAGATGGTTGCGATCACCATGTTGTTCGCATGGGGGTTGTTCGACCATTATTTCATCATGCAAACCCTGGGCATGAACGCCGAAATCGTATCGGGCATCCTGAACGGCACGATTGCCGATGATGTCGGCTTGATCTGGAAATACAACGGCCTGATGCTCACCTCTTATGGGGGGCTGGTGTTGCTGTGGTTGGCGGCGGCGCTGACCCTGATCACGGGGATCGATTATTTCCGCAAGGCGCTGCCCTATCTCAAGGATCGCTGATGCAAGTTGAAATCCGCTATTTCGCCTGGCTCCGCGAACGGGTCGGCACCGCGTCCGAACAGGTGGAAACACAGGCCGCGACCGTGGCCGATCTGATCGAAGAACTGCGCCGCCGCGACGAAGGCTATGCGCTCGCCTTTTCCGACACCAAGTCGATCCGCGCCGCGCTGGACCAGACCCTTGTCGATCTGGATGCGCCGCTTGCAGGCGCGCGTGAAGTGGCGTTCTTCCCGCCGATGACGGGGGGCTAGGCCCGATGTCGATCCGCGTTCAGTCCGACGCCTTCGACATGGGCCGCGAACTCAATGATTTCGCCGCGCGCGTTGCCGGTGCCGGCGCGGTGGTCAGCTTTACCGGCATCACCCGCGATCTGGGCGATGGTGATCTGGTCGTGATGGAAATCGAACATTACCCCGGCATGACGGAAACCGCGCTGGCCGCGATCCGCGATCAGGCCATGGCGCGGTTTTCGCTGGCGGATGCGATGATCCTGCACCGCTACGGCGCATTGGCGGCGGCCGATCCGATCATGATGGTCGCCACCGCCGCGCGCCACCGCGCCGATGCCTTTGCCGCGGCCGAATTCCTGATGGATTACCTGAAATCCCGCGCGCCTTTCTGGAAAAAGGAAGTCACCGCCCAAGGCGCCGCCTGGGTCGAGGCGCGCGCCGAAGACGAAGATGCGCTGGCACGCTGGTCACCCGGGGCGGACCAAGGTTAATCCTGCCGCTGGGTCACGCGTTCGATGTAGATGCGCAATTCCTCGGTTTCTTGCCGGGCTTCGCGCAGACCGTCCATCGCCGCCCGCAATTCCGCCTCGGTCTGGCTCAGTTGCCCGGTCAATTCCGCCTCGCGATGTTGCAGGTAGGCGATCGCCTGATCGCGGGTTTCTTCTGCGTCGTGCAAGGCCTTGGCCAGGGCGTCCATCTCGTTCAGGTCGGCGCTGGACACCTGGCTGAACCGGGCGATCAACCAATGCGCCAGGTAGCCCAGGACAAAGGCCACGAAGAGGATGATCGCGATGGCTGCGACGAACTCCAGTCTGTTCACGGGGTTTGATCCTCTTGTGCGGCCGCCGCCGCCGCATCGACGATGCTGTCGGGGCGGGGCCGGGGGCGCGTGGTGGATGTGGTGCCGTCGCCACCGGTTTCGTCGCTCACGGCCTCGCCTTCGGGTGTGGCGACGGCGGCGCTCGCCTCGGTCAACAGGCGAAATTCGATCCGGCGGTTCTGTTCGCGGCCATCTTCGCTGTCATTGGGCGCGATGGGCTGGCTTTCGCCATAGCCCTGCGCGGTCAGGTTCGACACCAGCACATTGCGTGCCAACAGCCCGTTGAGCACCGCGTCCGCCCGCGATTGGCTCAGGTTCAGGTTCATTTCCTCGCGGCCCTGGCTGTCGGTATGGCCGCTGATTTCCATCCGCACATGGCGGCAATCGGGCAAGACGGCGGCGATCTGGTCAAGGATTTCGCCCGCCGCGTCATTGATCTCGACCGAACCGGGATCAAAGATGATCTTGGCGTCGGCCTGGATCGCCCGGATGCGCGCCACGCAGTCTTCGGGTGTGGGCAGTGACGCGATCGGGTCCAGGGCCTCGACATAGGTGACATCGATGTCAAAGGCAGCGGCCTGACCTAATTCTTCTGCCAGAAAGCGGGTCATGTCCGACCCCGCCTCGGCCTGCCCGGTGCGCCCTTGCACCACCAGGATTTCCGGTTCCAGCGTCATGCGCCCGTCGTTCAACTGCGCCAGCGCCTCCAACCCGGCCATGGCGCGCACCGACCAGCCTTCGGGCAGATCGGGGACGGTTCGCGTCGCGATGTCGGTCTGCGCCGCGCCGAACAGGGCGCGGGCAAATGCCTCGACCGACCGGCCCACCGGCCCCTCGGGCAGGCGACCGCGCAGTTCCACCCGGCCATCTTCGTGCAGCGTGGCGAAAAACCGGGCCGGCCCGGCACTGGCCACGGCGGTATCGGCGGGCGGGTCCGGCATGATGCCGGCCAGGGAAAACACATCCGGAAGCGCGGCGGACAATTCGCCGATGGCACGGTCGAACCGATCTTGTTCGGTGCCTTGCGCCGCGATCAGCGTCACATCGGCATCGGAAAAGGCAACGGTCCCCGCGCCTAGCTCTGCCAGCGCGCCGATGGCCAAGGTCACGGCATCGCCCCATTGCGGCGAGGGCACGCCAAGCCCGATCTGGCAGGTCAGCATGCCCTCTGCCCCGGCGGCGGCGGCGGCGGCAAGGATGCGGTCGCGCGCCTCCAGCGTGTCGGCGGTGCAGGTTTCAAACCGTGCGCCACCCGCGTCGATGACAAAGCGCATCGCAAAGGGCGTGATCACCGGGCGGGGCGCGGAAATATCCAGAAGAACCGTCACCCCCTGTGGCTGGCCGCGTTCCAGCGTGGCCAGGAACCGCCCGCGCTGTTCGGCGCTTTCGCTGATCGCCTGCACCTCGACCCGGTCGGCATAGATCGTGACCTTGGACCGGGGCAATTCCTGCAAGGCGCGCATCCCGTAGGCCAGCGCCGCATCCCATGTGTCGGGGCTCGGAAAATCGGCGGTTTCGACAAGGTTGGCGATCTCGCCCGCAGAGCTGATGGCCCCGATGGCCTCATTGATCGGGTCAACGCCGCTGGACGCGGGCACAAGGCCGATGACCTGGATGCCCGTGGGCGTGCGCAAGATATCGACCGAAAACCGGGGTGGGGCGGTGGCGTCGCGGCGCGCCACCTCGAAGCGGTTGATCACGCGGTCGGCATCGATGATCGCACCCGCGCGGCTGGCGGCGCGAAAGGCGGCGGCCTCGCTCGGGGCGGTACCATCAAGGAACACGCGCAGCCCGTCGGCCGACACCTCGACCCAGCCCATCGCGCCCTCTTGCATCGCGGTCTGGATCGCCTCGACCGACCGGCGTTCCATCGCCACGGACAGGACCCCGGCGGTCACCACCGCCAGAAGGCCCGCAAGGGCAAAGGCACCCACGGTAAAAAGGACAGGCAGTCGGATCATGGATCGTTTCGGCTGGGGGTGCCCGGAGGCGTCGGGTTGGGGTTACAGGCTTGCACGGCGGGGTTCAATCAGACCAGCGCCGCACCGGCGAAAAACAGCGCAGGGATCAAACCGGTGTCGCGGTTGGACCGAAACAGCCACAGGCAGGTTTCGGCATCATCGATGTCAAGCCGCCACAATTGCCACGCCATGTGCCCCCCCATCGCGGCAACCCCCGCAAGCGCCAGGCCCGCCGAAAGCGCGGGCCGGTCGCCAAGCGCGATCACCGCGGCCAGCCCCAGAAGCGCGACGCTCAGGCCCAGGAACCCGGCCAGCCAAAGCTTGGTGTTTTCGGCAAACAGCCGCGCGGTGGATTTCACCCCGATCAGCGCGTCATCGTCGCGGTCCTGATGGGCATAGATCGTGTCGTAAAACAGGGTCCAGCTGATGCCGCCCAGGTACAACAGGACGGCGGGCCACCCAAGGCTGCCTGCCTGCGCGGTCCAGACCAGAAGCGCCCCCCAGTTGAAGGCAAGGCCCAGAAACACCTGCGGCCACCATGTGAACCGTTTGGCAAAGGGGTAGATCGCCACCGTCGCCAACGACGCGATGCCCAGGGCGATGGCGGTCATGTTGAAGGTGAGCAGGATGACAAAGGCCAAAAGGGCCTGCACCACCAGCCAGGCCAGCGCCTGTTTCACGCTGACCTGTCCGGAGGGGATGGGCCGCGACCGGGTGCGCGCCACCGATCCGTCGATGTCGCGGTCGGTGATGTCATTCCAGGTGCAGCCCGCCCCGCGCATCAGGAAGGCGCCGATGGCGGATCCGGCAAACAGCCACAGGTCATACGGGGCAAGGCCAGCGCCGCCCGAACCCGCCGCCAGGAACAGGCCCCACCAGCAGGGCAGCAGCAACAGCCATGTGCCGATGGGCCGGTCCGCCCGCGACAGGCGCAGGTAGGGGCGCATGGGCGCGGGGGCGCGGGTGTCGACCCAATTGCCGCGCACGGCATCGGCCACCTGACCCTCTGGCGTTTTGCTGGCCTCGCTCATAATCTGCGCCCCATGTCGGATCGTCCCAAGATACGCCTCTTTGTAGACCAGCCCTTGGGGGCGGGGCAAATGGTTGACCTGTCGCGGGACCAGGCGAATTACCTGTTCAACGTCATGCGGCTTGGGCCGGGGGCGGATGTGGCGCTGTTCAACGGGCGCGACGGCGAATGGCGCGCGCTTGTGGACCAGGCGGGCAAGCGGGGCGGGCGCCTGGTCTGCGAGGCGCAGACCGCGTCTTTGGTGCTGCCGCCCGATCTTTGGCTGCTCTTTGCGCCGATCAAGAAGGCGCGCACCGATTTCATCGTCGAAAAGGCGGTGGAACTGGGCGCAGCCCGGATCGTGCCGGTGCAGACCGATTACACCAATGCCGAACGCATCCGGCAGGACCGGCTGCAAGCCCATGCGATCGAGGCGGCGGAACAATGTGGTGGCACCCATGTGCCCGAGGTGACCGATCTGCACCGGCTCGACCGGCTGCTGGCCGATTGGCCCGAGGGGCGCGGCCTGATCTTTGCCGACGAGGGGCGGGCCGGCCTCTCCGCGGTCCTGCCAGACCTTGTCGAGGGCGACGCGGCCCGGCAGGGCCAAGGCGCCGGCTGGGCCATCCTGATCGGCCCCGAAGGCGGGTTTTCCGAAGGCGAGCGTGCGCGTCTGCACGCCTTGCCCTTCGTCACGGCCATTTCGCTTGGCCCGCGCATCCTGCGGGCCGATACCGCCGCCGTTGCCGCCCTGACGCTGTTCCAGGCGCATCTGGGGGATTGGCGGTGATCCGCCCCGCCCGGCCAGAGGATGCGGCGCGGCTGCGGGCCTTTCTGGCGGCGCGGATCGAGACATCGATGTTCCTGCTCGGCAACCTCGAGGCCCATGGCCTGTGCGGGGGGGATCATGCCCATGCGACAACCTACTGGCTGGCAGAGGGCGACGCCGGGATCATGGCCGTTCTGGGCCTGAGCAATGACGGGGTCTTGTTGCTGCAAGCCCCGGGGATCGATGTGACACTTGCCCGCCGGTGTCTTGCGGCGGCGGCTGGCCGCAGGATCAAGGGCATCACCGGCGCGGCCGACCAGGTGCAGGTGCTGCGGGATGCGCTGGCCCTGCCCGCCACGGCATGGCAGCTCGATGATGACCAGCCGCTGTTGCGGTTGGACCTTGCCGATCTTGCCGCGCCACGGGTGGTTTTGCGCAAGGCCATGGAAGATGATCGCGCTGTCCTGCCCGGCTGGTTCGCGGCCTACATGGCGCAAACGCACACGGCGCCGCCCGGCGATCTGGCCGAGGCCGCCCGCATCCGCGCCGAGGCCGCGATCACGGGCAGCAAGGTTCGGCTGCTGATCGAAGACGGGCGGGCCGTTGCGATGGGCGCGATCAATGCCCGCGCCGGGCGCGCGGTGCAGGTCGGCGGTGTCTTCGTGCCGCCCGCCTTGCGCCGGGCCGGGCGCGGGGGCGCGATGGTCGCGGGCCTTTTGGCCGAGGAACGCGAAAGCGGTGCGCAGGTGGCGATCTTGTTCGCGGCCTCGGATTCGGCGACGCGGGCCTATGCGCGGATCGGGTTTCAACCCGTGGGCCGCTACCATCTGGCGCTGCTGAAAACGCCGCATGAACTTGGGAGCCTGCGATGACGGGGTTCCTGCGCCCGGAGGTGGCCCGGCTGTTGATGCGTTGGCGCGAAGTGCTGCTCGTGCTGGCGGTGCTGGGCCTTGGCCTGTGGATCGCGGCGCGACCGGGCCCGATCGTGCAGGGCTTTGGTTATGTGGTGATCGCGATCTCGGCCTTGGCGCTGGTCCCGGCCATCCGGCGCGCGCGGTTCGGGGTCGGCGGCACCGGGCCGGGGATCGTGCAGGTGGTCGAGGGGCGCATCCTCTACATGGGGCCGATCACGGGCGGCGCGGTGTCCATCGGCGATCTGACCGCGCTGGCGCTGCGCCGCGATCATACGGGTGCTGCCGCGTGGCTGTTGACGGAACCGGGCACGATGCTGGTGATCCCCGTGGATGCGGCCGGGGCCGAGGCGTTGTTCGACGCCTTTACGACGCTGCCCGGGCTTGGTGCCCAAAGATTGCTGGCCGCGCGCAACGGGTCACGCATGGGTGAACAGATGCTGTGGCGTCGCGCGACGCCTCTGGCCTTGACACAGTAGCGCGACCGGGCCACGTCTCGGCCAACACCCACCGAGCGCGGAAGAAGAACACCCATGTCCATCCCCCAATCCGGTGGCGGCCCGATCGAACATCACGACCAGTTGGCCGAATACCTGGCTTCGGGCTGCAAGCCCAAGTCTGACTGGCGCATCGGCACCGAACACGAGAAATTCGGCTATTTCCGCGATACGCTCGCACCGCTGCCCTATGACGGCCCCCGGTCGATCAAGGCGGTGCTGGAAGGGTTGCAGCAGAAATTCGGCTGGGAACCCGTGTTCGAGGGCGGCAATATCATCGGCCTGACCAAGGATGGCGCCAATGTCAGCCTGGAGCCCGGCGGACAGCTGGAATTGTCGGGCGCGCCGCTGGAAACCATCCACCAGACCTGCGACGAGGTGAACGAACACCTGCGCGAGGTGCGTGATGTGGCCGATCAGCTGGGCGTGGAATTCATCGGCCTGGGCGCGGCCCCGATCTGGCGGCACGAGGACATGCCCTTGATGCCCAAGGGGCGCTACAAGCTCATGGATGGCTACATGCAATCGGTCGGCACCATGGGCACCACCATGATGCGCCGCACCTGCACGGTGCAGGTGAACCTCGATTTCGCGACCGAGGCCGACATGGTGCAGAAAATGCGCGTGGCCCTTGCCCTGCAACCGGTCGCCACCGCGCTGTTCGCCAATTCGCCGTTTCTGGATGGCAAGCCCAATGGCCATAAATCCTGGCGCGCGCGGGTCTGGCGCGATCTGGATCCGGCCCGCACCGGCATGTTGCCCTTTGTGTTCGAAGACGGGTTCGGCTTCGAAGCCTGGGTGCAATATGTTCTCGATGTGCCGATGTATTTCGTCTACCGCGACGGCCAATACATCAACGCGCTGGGGCAATCTTTCCGCGATTTCCTCAAGGGGGAATTGCCCGCGCTGCCCGGCGAGATGCCGACGCTGTCGGATTGGGCCGATCACCTGACCACCGTCTTCCCCGAAGCGCGGGTGAAGAAATACATCGAGATGCGCGGCGCCGATGGTGGACCCTGGCGCAGGCTTTGCGCGCTGCCCGCCTTCTGGGTCGGGCTGATGTATGACCAGTCGGCGCTCGATGCGGCCTGGGACCTGGTCAAGGGCTGGGATGCGGACACGCGCGATGCGCTGCGGGTTGCGGCCTCGGTCGACGGGTTGCAGGCACAGGTGGGCGGGGTGCGGATGCATGACATCGCGCGCGAAGCGGTGGCGATTGCCGAGGCCGGGCTGAAGGCCCGCGCGCGCCCCGGTGCCGATGGGCTGATCCCCGACGAGACGCATTTCCTCAATGCGTTGAAGGAAAGCGTGGAAACCGGCCGCGTGCCCGCCGATGAATTGCTCGATCACTACAGCGGCGATTGGGCCGGCGATCTGACGCAGATCTACGGCGCCTACCGCTACTAGGGTTTTTGCCCGATCCGGGGCTCTTGGCCCGCGACCAGACGCGCGATGTTGGCCTTGTGGCGCAACCCGATCAGGGCCGCCAGCAAGACCATCAGCGCCACGGCCGTGGGCAGACCCAAAAGCCAGGCCCAAAGGGGCGACAGCGCCGCCGCCGCCAGCGCCGACAGCGACGAAATCCGGGTGATCGCCGCCACGGCTGCCCAAGTGGCACAGGCCGCGAGACCCACAGGCCAGGCCAGCGCCAAAAGCGTGCCCAAAAAGGTCGCCACCCCCTTGCCGCCCTGGAACCGCAGGAACACCGGGTAGCAATGGCCCAGGAAGGCAAAGAAAGCCGCGATTTGCGCCGCGTCTTCGCCCAGGGCGGCGCGCGCGACCAGAACCGCGATGCCGCCCTTGCCCGCATCCAGCACCAGCGTCAGGAACGCCGCCAGCTTGTTGCCGGTGCGCAAGACATTGGTGGCCCCGATATTGCCCGACCCGATCTTGCGCAGATCGCCAAGACCAAAGGCACGCGCCATCACGATGCCAAAGGGCACGGACCCCAGGAGATAGGCCAGCGCAGCGGTCGCGGCCAAAAGCATCGGCGCGGTCTCGAGGACCGGGATCATGCGACCTGCTCCCGCGCGCGGTCATGGACCACCGCGCCATCGACCCAGGTGCGCAAGACGCGGCCCTGCATCCGCTGCCCGTCAAAAGGCGTGTTCTTCGATTTCGACTGCAGCGCGAAGCGGTCGAGGACATAGGGCACGTCGGGATCGAACAGCACCAGGTCGGCAGGCGCGCCGGGGGCAAGCCGCCCGCTGTCCAGCCCCAGCCGCCGCGCCGGGTTCAGCGCCAGCGCGCGGAACAGCTCGGGCAGGGTCAGCGCCTCGGCGTGATAGAGCCGCAAGGCGGCGGGCAACAGCGTTTCAAGGCCCACCGCGCCGCTGGCCGCCGCCTCGAAGGGAAGGCGCTTGCTTTCCTCGTCTTGGGGGGTGTGCATCGAACAGATGATGTCGATCAGCCCGTCGCGCACCGCCGCGACCATCGCCAGCCGGTCGTCTTCGTCGCGCAGCGGCGGTGTGACCTTGAAGAAGGTGCGGTAATCGCCCACGTCCAGCGCGTTGAGCGTCAGGTGATGGATCGACACGCCCGCCGTCACGTCAAGACCCATGGCCTTGGCCCGCGCCAGGGCGGGCAAGGCGCAGGCCGTGGTGATCTGGTCGGCATGGTAACGCACGCCGGTCATTTCCACGAGCGCAAGGTCGCGTTCCAGGCCCATCCGTTCGGCCATGGGCGACACGGCGGGAAGGCCCCGCAGCGAGGCGAATTTGCCCGAGGTCACCGCCGCGCCCGCCGACAGGACCGGGTCTTGCGGGTGGCCGATGATCAAGGCCCCCAAGGACCGCGCATAGGTCATGCAGCGCGACAGGACGCGCGCATCGCCCCCCGGTGCGTCGCCATCGGTAAAGGCCACGGCCCCCGCATCGAGCAGGAACCCGATCTCGGTCATTTCGCGGCCAGCCCGCGCGCGGGTCAGCGCCGCCATCGGCTTGACCTTGACGCTTGCATCGTCGCGGGCCCGGCGGGTGACGAATTCCAGCACCTCGGGCGTGTCGATGGGGGTGGCGGTATCGGGGCGCGTGACCATGGTGGTGACGCCGCCCGCCGCCGCAGCGCGGCCCGCCGTGCGGAAACTTTCCTTGTGGCGTTCACCCGGTTCGCCCACCTTGACGCCGATGTCGACGATGCCGGGCGCCAGGCAGGCGCCGTTGCAATCGATGCCGCCCGCGCGCGTGCCTTCCCCGGTCTCGGCGATGCGGCCCGCCTCGATCCGAAGCCATCCAAGGGTCTGTGTGCCCGCTTCGGGGTCGATCAACAGGGCGTTTCGAAGAAGTGCGTTGGTCATGCGATCCCTTCCAAGGTGCTGTCTGTCGTCATGGCCCCAAGCGCCGGGCGCCGCTCACGCATCAGGTGCCGCGTCTCTTGCCGCAAGATCGCAGGTGCCCCGTTCCCGCCGGTCTTGCCCCTCATGGCGGCCCCCCGGTCTTGGCCGCGAGGATTGCCGCTGTCACCGCGCCGGTGTCGGCCTGGTATTTCAACAGGTGCTTGTCGCCGGAAACCGTCACGACCTGCACCGCGGAAAAGATCGTGTTCAGCTTGGCGATCTCGGCCAGGGCAATGGCGCGGGTGCCGGGACCAAGCAGGCGGCGGTCGGTCAGGTCCCAGCGCATCCGGGTTTCGTCCGATGACAGGTAAAGGGCGCGGACGGCGATGGCGAACAGCCCGCCAACCGCCCCTGTCCAGACATGTTCATTGCCAAGGCCCCACAAGATGCCCATGCCGCCCGCCATGGCGATGGCGGCCAGCCAGGCGTTTTCGCGCCAATAGGTCGCGCGGTCGGCGGTGAAGGACCGGATCACGGTTTCGCCCGGCAGGAGTGGTGTGTCAGGGGCCAGGATGCTGCGGCTGGGAAGGTGATCATCCATCACAGCACCAAGAGCAGGACAAAGACGATGATCATGACCAGGGCGACAAAGCCCCAGGTCAAGGATTCGCGTTGCGCGGTTGTCGGCACTGGGGTGGACACCTGGCGGGGTGGCGGGCGTATATCCGCCTTGGGCAAGCGGGCGATGTGATTGGCGCGCAAAAGCCGCAGGCTGGCCACCAAGCTGGCAGGGGCCACTGGGCGCGGGTCCTGGGGCAGGGCGTTGGATGGCACCAAAAGAACCGTGCCCCGTATCGCGTCGATGCGACGCCGGTCGTCTTGCGGGATCGGTTCGGGCGCAAAGGCCAACCCGATGTAGTCGCTCAGCGTCATGTCGCCCAGGTCGCTGACCGGAAACAGCTCGATCGCATCGGTGTCGATCTCGGCCCCCACCCAGTCGGTCAGCGGCGGCAGACCGGGCGCTGTGCCCTGCGCACGGGTCAGGTGCGTGTGGCGCAGATCGCCCCTGGCCGACAGGGCAAAGACAAACAGCCGGTCGGTCATGCCGCGCCCGCTTCGCGGCGTTCGCGCAGGGTCTCTGCCAGCAGTTCCATCGCGGCCATCCGCACGGCAACGCCCATTTCGACCTGTTCCTGGATGACGCTGCGGTTGATGTCATCGGCAATGGTGCCGTCGATTTCCACCCCCCGGTTCATGGGTCCCGGGTGCATCACGATGGCGTCGGGCTTGGCATGGGCCAGTTTCTCGGCGTTCAGCCCGTAGCGGTGGAAATATTCGCGTTCCGACGGGATGAAGGCGCCGTCCATCCGTTCCTTTTGCAGCCGCAACATCATCACGACATCGGCGCCCTTCAGCCCTTCGGCCATGTCGTCATAGACCTCGACCCCCCAATCGGCGGCCCCCGACGGGATCAAGGTGGGCGGCCCGATCAGGCGGATGCGGTTTTCCATCTTGCCCAGCAGGTGGATGTTGGACCGTGCGACGCGGCTATGTGCGATGTCGCCGCAAATGGCGATGACAAGGCGATGCAGGCGGCCCTTGGCGCGCCGGATCGTCAGCGCATCGAGCAGCGCTTGGGTCGGGTGTTCATGCCGCCCGTCGCCCGCGTTCAACACGGCACAGTTGACCTTGTCGGCCAAGAGCTTCACCGCGCCCGAATGCGGGTGGCGCACGACCAGCAGATCGGGGTGCATCGCGTTCAGCGTCAGCGCCGTGTCGATCAGCGTTTCACCCTTTTTCAAGGAGCTTGCCGCCATCGCCATGTTCATCACATCCGCGCCAAGGCGTTTGCCGGCGATCTCGAAACTGGCCTGCGTGCGGGTCGACGCCTCGAAGAACATGTTGATCTGCGTCAGCCCTTTGAGCGGCTGGCCATGCTGGCGGCTGCCGCGCTCGGCCTCGGCGTAGATATTGGCGCGGTCCAAAAGCATCGTGATCTCCAGCGGGTGAAGATCTTCGATCGCCAAGAGATGTGTCTGGGAAAATTTCATCGCACCGCCCGCGCCCGCCTGTTTCGCCCCCGCTTATAGGTGCGGGGGGGGCAGCGCGGCAAGCGGTCAGGGCCATGCCCCCTTTCCCTTCGCGTGCCACAGGCATAGCCTGCCCCCATGGAAGACTTGGGCTATCACGAGGCGCTTGCGCTGCTGGACTGGCAGATCGATCTTGGGGCGGACGAGGCGATCCTCGACACCCCGGTCGACCGCTTCGTGCTGGAACCCGTCGCGGTGGCCGCGCCCGACCGTGCCGCGCCGCCCATGGCCCTGCCCGAAGCGGCACCCGCTGTCGACGCGGTGGAGGCCGCGCGCGATGCCGCCGCCGCGGCGACCGATCTGCCCGGCCTGCGTGCCGCGATGGAGGCTTTTGGCCATTGCCCGCTCAGCCAGACTGCCCGCAGCTTTGTCTTTGCCGATGGCCTGGCATCGGCCCGCGTGATGATCGTGGTCGACGCGCCCGCCCTTGACGAAGACCGGCAAGGCATGCCGGTGGCGGGTCAGGCGGTGCAATTGCTTGACCGGATGCTGGCCGCCGTCGGCCTGTCGCGTGGCGCGGATGATCCGGCGCATGCCGTCTATATCACCCCGATGCTGCCTTGGCGCCCGCCGCAAGATCGCGACCCCGTGCCGGACGAAATCGCGATGCTTGCCCCGTTTCTGCGCCGCCACATCGAATTGGCCGCGCCGCAGGTGCTGGTGCTGATGGGCAATCACCCCTGCCAGGGCCTGTTGGACCGCAAGGGCATCAACCGCCTGCGCGGCGACTGGGCCGAGGTGATGGGCCGCCCCGCCCTGCCCATGGTTCACCCCGCCGACCTGCTGCGCAAACCGCAGGAAAAGGCGCGGGCCTGGGAAGACCTGCTGTCCCTGCAAGCCAGGATAAGGACGTTGTGACATGAGCCGCATCGATGAAACCCGTCCCTTTCACCCCGTGCGCATCGCCGTTCTGGCAGTGTCCGACACCCGCAGCCTGGCCGAGGATGCATCGGGCGACCTGCTGGTCGAACGGCTGACCTCGGACGGCCATATCCTGGCCGCCCGCCATATCCTGCGCGATGATCGCGCGGCCATCGCGGATCAGTTGCGCCTGTGGTGTGCGGCCCCCGATATCGACGTGATCCTGACCACAGGCGGCACCGGCCTGACCGGCCGCGATGTCACCGTCGAGGCGCATCGCGATGTCTATGAAAAGGAAATCGAGGCCTTCGCCACGGTCTTCACGATGATTTCAATGCAAAAGATCGGCACCTCTGCGGTGCAATCGCGCGCCACCGGCGGGGTTGCGGGCGGCACCTATCTGTTCGCGCTTCCGGGCAGCAAGGGGGCCTGCCGCGATGCCTGGGACGAAATCTTGCGCTATCAACTGGATGCCCGGCACTTGCCCTGCAATTTCGTGGAAATCATGCCCCGGCTCGACGAACACCTGCGACGGAAATAATCACCGCCCGCGTGCAAGCCGTGTGACATGGTCACTTTGTCATTGGCGCATGCGCGCCTATCTCTTGCCTGTCGTCTTGAAAGGCCCGTAGTCCCATGCGTTTTTTCCGCCGCGCCCTTGTCGGGCTGTTCCTGATGGGATTGACCCTGGGTCTGCTGGCACTGGCAGGGCAGACCGTCTACGGCGCGCTGCAAGCGCGATGGGCCGACGACGGGGCCGCGCCGCCGCCGCGCGAACGGGTCTTTTCTGCCGAGGTTGCGCCCCTTGTCATGGGCCGCGAGGTGCCGGTTCTGACCGCCTTTGGCGAAGTGCGGTCGCGCCGCACGCTGGAACTGCGCGCCCCCACGGAGGGCACGGTGATCGAACTGGCCGAGGGATTCGAGGAAGGCGGCGCGGTGCGCGCCGGGCAAATCCTGATGCGGATCGACCCCGCCGAGGCGCAATCGGCCCGCGACACGGCGGCCGCCGATCTGCGCGACGCCGAAAACGAACTGGCCGAAGCGGCACAGGCGCTGCTCTTGGCGCGCGATGACGTGGCAGCCGCCCAGGCGCAGGGCGATTTGCGCCAGCGCGCGCTGGATCGCCAGCGCGACCTGCTGGGCCGGGGCGTGGGCAGCGCCGCCGCCGTGGAAACCGCCGAACTGGCCGCCGCCAGCGCCGACCAAGCGGTGTTGTCGCGCCGCCAGGCCTTGGCGCAGGCCGAGGCGCGGGTGGCGCAATCGCAGACCGCGCTGGATCGCCGCCGTATCGCCCTGGCCGAAGCGGACCGGCGGCTGGCGCGCACCGACTTGCGCGCCGAATTCGACGGCGTCCTGTCCGAGGTGACGGTGGTTTCAGGCCGGCTTGTCAATCGCAATGAACAGATTGCCCGCCTGATCGATCCGGATGCGCTCGAGGTCGCGTTCCGCATTTCGACCGCGCAATATGCGCAACTTATCGGCGCGGGCGGCGCGTTGCCACCGGCGCAGGTTTCGGTGGTGCTTGACGTGTTCGGCCTTGATCTGACTGCCGAGGCCGTTTTGACCCGCGAAAGCGGATCGGTCGAACCGGGGCAATCGGGCCGGTTGCTGTTTGCCGCGATCACCGCGCCGGGGGCGCTGCGGGTGGGCGATTTCGTCCGGGTCGAGGTGCAGGAACCGGCTCTGGATGATGTCGCGCGCCTGCCCGCGACGGCGCTTGGATCGGATGGGCAAATTCTTGTTCTGGGCGAAGAGGATCGGCTGGAAGCGGTGGCGGTCGATCTCTTGCGTCGCCAAGGTGATGATGTGCTGATCCGCGCCCCCGGCGTCGAGGGGCGAGAGGTTGTTCTGGCCCGAACGCCGGTTCTGGGGGCTGGGATCCGGGTGAACCCGGTGCGACCGACCGCCGCCAATGACCTGTCCGCCGTCCCTGAAACCATCACGCTCGATCCCGAACGCCGCGCCCGCTTGATCGCTTTCGTGCAAACCAACGGCTTTATCCCCGCCGATGTGCGCGACCGGATGCTGGACCAGCTCAACCAACCGCAGGTGCCCGCCCAGATGGTCACCCGCCTTGAAAGCCGGATGGGAAGCTGACCATGCGCAGCCTGCCGCCCGGCGGTGCCGGTATCCTGAGCTATTTCACCCGCCACCGCACGGCCGCCAACCTGTTGCTGGTCATGATGGTCGTGGGTGGCTTGGCCGCGATCCCGCAGATGCGGGCCCAGTTCTTTCCTGATATCATCTCGGATGATGTGACCATCGTCATCGCCTGGGACGGGGCCGGGGCCGAAGACGTCGATGACGGCATCGTCGCCGTGCTGGAACCGGTGTTGCTGGCCGTGCCGGGCGTCGCCGGGTCAGAGGCGACAAGCCGCGAAGGTCGCGCCACCCTGTCGCTGGAATTCGACCCCGGCTGGGACATGGCGCGCGCCGCCGATGAGGTGCAGGCGGCGCTGGATGCCGTGACCGACCTGCCCGAAGATGCCGAAGACCCCGAAATCCGGCGCGGGTCATGGTCTGACCGCGTGACCGACGTGGTGATCACCGGGCCGGTCGCGCCCGATCAGCTGGGCCGGTTCGCCGATGAATTCACCGCCCGGCTGTTCGCGGTCGGCGTGACGCGGGCCACCATCCGCGGTGTCGCCGCGCCGCAAACCGTGGTCGAGGTGCCATCCGCCTCGCTGATCCGCCATGACGTATCGATGGCCGAGATCGCCACGGTGATCGCCGCCGCCGCCGCATCCGCCCCGGCGGGCGACGTGGACGGGGCCAATGCCCGCATCCGCACCGGACAGGCACAGCGCAGCGCGGCCGAGATCGCGGCGCTGACCTTGCGCACGAATGACGATGGTTCGGCGCTGACCATCGGTGACGTGGCCCTTGTGCGCAGCGAAGGCCCGGACCGCGACCGCGCCTATTTCGTGGGCGAACAACCGGCCATCTCGATCCGCATCGACCGGTCCGAGGATGGTGACGCGCTTGCCATCCAGGCCCTTGTCGAAGAGGTCGCCGCCGATTTGCAGGCCACGCTGCCCGCCGGCACCACGCTGGACCTGATCCGGACCCAGGCCGAGGCGATTTCGGGCCGCTTGAACATCCTGCTCGACAATGCCCTGACCGGGCTGTTGCTGGTGGTGGGCCTGCTGTTCCTGTTCCTCAATGCGCGCACGGCGTTCTGGGTGGCGGCTGGCATTCCCGTTGCGATGATTGCCGCCATAGGGCTGATGTGGGTCGCGGGTCTGACGATCAACATGATTTCGCTCTTCGCGCTGATCATCACGCTCGGCATCGTGGTCGATGATGCCATCGTCGTGGGCGAACACGCTGATTACCGCGCGCGCCACCTGGGCGAGCCGCCGGTGGTGGCGGCTGAAACCGCCGCCCGCCGGATGGCCGCACCGGTGTTTTCGGCCACGATCACCACAATCCTCGCCTTTGCGGCGCTGGCTGCCATCGGCGGGCGCTTTGGTAGCCTGATCGCGGATATTCCGTTCACCGTGATCGTGGTGCTGATCGCCAGCCTCGTGGAATGTTTCCTGATCCTGCCCAACCACATGGCGCATGCGCTGGCGCATTCGGCACGCGTGCATTGGTATGACATGCCGTCGCGGGTGGTGAACCGGGGCTTTGACTGGGCCAAGGAACGCCTGTTTCGTCCCCTGATGCGGGCGGTTGTCGTCGCGCGCTACCCGGTGCTGGCCGCCGTGATCCTGCTGTTGGCGACACAGGCCGCCAACTTTATCCGGGGCGATGTCACATGGCGGTTTTTCAACGCGCCGGAACTGTCATCGGTCACCGGCAATTTCGCCATGCTCGATGGCGCTAGCCGCGACGACAGCCTTGCCATGGTCCGCGAAATGCAGCGCGCGACCGAGGCGGTGGCTGCCCGCTACGAGGCGGACCATGGCGTCAATCCCTTGGTCTACGTGCTGGCAGAGGTGGGCGGCAACACCGGCCCCGGCCTGGCCGGCGTCGACAACAAGGATGCCGACCTGCTCGGGTCCATCGCCATCGAACTGGTCGATGCCGATCTGCGGCCCTATTCGGCCTTTGCCTTTGTCGCCGACCTGCAGGACGAGGTGCGCCAGCTTCCCATGACGGAAGTGGTCAGCTTTCGCGGCTTCGCGGCGGGCCGGGCGGCGATGCCATCGACGTGCAGATGTTCGGGGCCGATACCGCAACCCTGAAAGACGCGGCCATGTCGCTGCAAACCCAGCTTGCGCGCTTTCCCGAGGTGTCGGGCCTGCAAGACAGCATGGCCTATGACCGCGAGGAACTGAGCCTGTCCTTGACCCCGCAGGGCGAGGCGCTGGGGTTCGACATCGGCACGCTTGGCCGGGTGCTGCGCAACCGCCTGGGCGGGATCGAGGCCGCGACCTACCCCGATGGGCCGCGCACCGCCTCGATCCGGGTGGAATTGCCCCAGGGCGAATTGACCGCCGATTTCCTGGACCGCACGCTGTTGCGGTCCGCGTCCGGGCAATATGTGCCGCTCGCCGATATCGTGACCGTGACCGCGCGGCAGGGCTTTTCGTCGATCCAGCGTGAAAACGGCGTGCGGTTGATTTCCGTCACCGGCGACCTGTCCGAAGACGACCCGGCGCGCGCCGCCGAGATCATGACCGAGCTGCAGGACATCCTCATTCCCGCACTCGAGGAACGCCATGGCATCGCAACAAGGCTCTCCGGCCTTGCCGAACAGGAACGTGCCTTTTTGGGCGATGCGCTGACGGGCTTTGTATTGTGCCTGGTCGGCATCTACCTTGTCCTGGCCTGGATCTTCGCCAGCTGGACCCGGCCCATGGTGGTGATGGCGATCATCCCCTTCGGCCTGGTCGGCGCGATCTGGGGCCACATGATCTGGGATGTGCCCCTGTCGATGTTCACCGTCGTGGGCCTGATCGGGATGACCGGCATCATCATCAACGATTCCATCGTTCTGGTCACGACCATCGATGAATATGCCGAGGAGCGCGGCCTGATCCCCGCGATCATCGATGGCACCTGTGACCGGCTGCGCCCCGTGCTGTTGACCACGCTGACCACGGTTCTGGGCCTTGCACCGCTTTTGTATGAACGGTCCCAGGATGCGCAGTTTCTGAAACCCACTGTCATCACGCTGGTCTATGGCTTGGGCTTCGGGATGGTGATCGTGCTTTTGGTCGTGCCCGCCATTCTTGCGATGCAGCAAGATATCGGCCGCCAGGTCACCGCGCTGCGCCGGGCGCTTGGGGCCATGGCACGCCGCCGGGCCTTGGCGCTTGGCGTGGGCGGGGTGGCGCTGGCCGGTGCTGTCATGTTCGCGGCCACCATGGGCAGCACGGTGGCGACGGGCGCGATGATCGGTCCCTTCGCCGGGTTTGGCACAGGCATGGGGGCCGCCTTCGTGGTTTTCGCGGTGGGTCTGGCGGGGATCTGTGCCCTGGCCTACGCGCTTGGTGCGGTCCTTGGCATGGTCCGGCGTAAACCGGCCTGACGCGGGCACCGCCCGTCAGCCGGTGCAACCGTCCAGTTCAACCGCCATCTGGCTGCCGATCACGGTGATGCGCAGATCGGACCGGACCAACCCGAACGGCCCGCGATCCGGCGGCAGGATATCCGCCGTCGCATGCAACGTCCCCCCCTGGCGCCGGGTCACGGCTTCGGTCACCCAGATATCGGGGCGGCTGTGTTCCAGCACCAGCGTTTCGTCATTGCCCGTCGTGGGCAAGGGCACCGAAACCGTCACGCGCATCCCATCCGCAATCGGGGTCACCGCACAGGTCGCGTGGCCCGCCCCTGCCTCGAGCGCGGTCAGCGGCCGGTCGGCCAGGGCCTGTCCGATTTCGCGCACCCGGTCGGTTTGCACCGGCAAGACGCCGCGAATGTCCATGGTCACCGGCATGCAGATATCGAGGCACACGCCCATGTCGATCCAGCCGGTGATCGGCACCGGGCCATGATCGCTGAGGCTGAATTCCAGCGGCAGGACCACGGTGTCGTGATACCCGATGGACCGCATGCCATTGGCGAAAAACACGTCCGGGCGCGGCCAATGGATGGCCATGCCGGTGATGTCCTGCGCCCCGGACAGCCTGATCTCGGTCGGCACGCCGCCTTCGCCCGGCGCGCGCCAATAGGTTTTCCACCCCGGCGCAAGCGCGATCCGCACCCCCGCCATGTGGTTGCCATTGGGCAGCCGCCACCCCGGCAGGAATGTCACCTGCACGACATCGGAGATCGGCTGCCCCTCGGGCTGGGCCGTGGCGGGGATTGCGCCAAGCGGTGCGATGCAGGCCATCAGGGCGGCGAGAAGTGGGCGAATGCGAAACGTCATGCCCTAGCAGCTAGGAAGTTGTGCCTGATTTGGAAAGTCACGTTTTGGCGACGCCGCCGTCAGCGTGGCCGCGATACCGCAGGTGCCATCGCCCAGCTTGATTGCGCGGCTCCGAACCCCCATGCTCTTGGCATGACCAGCACCCCACCCCGCGAAGACCTGACGGCCAAATTGTTGATCGCGATGCCCGATATGGGCGATCCGCGGTTCCACGGCAGTGTCGTGTTCCTGTGTGCCCATTCCGCCGATGGGGCGATGGGCCTGATCATCAACAAGCCGATGCAGGACGTCCGCCTTGCCGAGATGCTGGAACAGCTGTCGATCGACCCAGGCCCGGCCACACCGGCGCTTGCGGTTTGTTACGGTGGGCCGGTCGAGGTGCGGCGCGGGTTCGTGCTGCACAGCGCCGAATATCACGGTGCGCTTGACGACCGGCTGGATGTCGATGCCCGCTTTGCCATGACCGCCACGGTCGATGTGCTGGAAGACCTTGCGCGGGGCATCGGCCCTGCGGCGGCGCTGTTGACGCTTGGCTATGCCGGCTGGGGGCCGGGGCAGCTGGAACAGGAGATCGCGCAAAACGGCTGGCTTACGGTCGATGCCACGGCCGAGCTGGTCTTTGCCACCCCGATGGAGGGTAAATGGGTCGCGGCTCTTGCGGCGCTTGGCGTATCGCCCCTGACCCTGTCGTCACAGGCGGGCCGCGCCTGACGCGGCGGCACCGCGCGCCCCCTCGCATCATCGCGGCAAAGGGTGCGCGCCCGTGGTGTAGGGCGTCCAGTCGGTGATGTCGGGGTAATGCTGCCGCCGCCACGCCTTGACGCGCGGGTTCATCACCCGCCGCCACAGGGGCGGGATCATGGCCACCATCGTCATCACCGGATAACCAAAGGGCAGTTGCGGCGCATCATCGCCCGCATGGGTTTGCAACAGCGGGAACCGCCGGTCGGGCTTGTGATGATGATCAGAATGGCGTTGCAGGTTGATCAACAACCAGTTCGAAGCCTTGTGCGCCGCGTTCCATGAATGGCGCGGCAGGACATGTTCGTATTTGCCCTCGCCCAGATGCCTGCGGGTCAGCCCGTAATGTTCGACGTAATTGGTCAGTTCCAGCTGCCAGATGGCCACGCCGGCCTGGAACAGGAACAGGCCCAGGCCCATGCCGCCGCCAAGACCATAGGCCAGCACAAGGCAAGCGCCCTGCAACGCCGCGTAGCGCCAGAACGGGTTGGCCGGATCGGACCAGGCCTTGCCCCGGCGCGCCAGCATCGCGGCCTCGGCCCGAAAGGCGCTGACCAGGCTTTGGCGCAAGACGCGGGGAAAGAACCGGTGAAACCCCTCGTTGTAGCGCGCCGTGACGGGGTCGCGGGCGGTGCCCACATAGCGGTGATGCACCAAGAGATGTTCCGACCGGAAATGCGAATACAACACGCAGGCCAGCAACAGATCGGCAAGCGCGCGTTCCAGCCGGTTTTTCTGATGCATCATTTCATGGGCATAATTGATCCCGATGGTGCCCGACATGATCCCGACGCCGAAGAACAGCCCGAATTTTTCCCCCATGCCCATGTGATCGGCGCGGGTGGCATACCAGATCAGGCCAAAGATCGTCACGACTTGCAGCGGGAACCAGACCAGCGTCACCAGCCGATACCACGACAGGTCGGCCTCGGGCGTCGCGGGGTCTGCGTTGTCAAGGTTCAGCCCCAGCACCGCATCCAGCGCCGTGAACAACCACCATGTCGCCAGCGGCATCAGCACCAACCACCACCCGCCCTGCCACGCGACCAACGCGATCAGCGGGAACAGCCCCAGCGACAGCCAAAAGGGCAGCGCGCGGGTGATGCGGGTCAGGGGGGCCGGGGTCATGATACGGTCAGTCACTGGTTACGGGCACTCTAAGAGTCGGATTCAAAACTCTTCATTGTATTTCAGTTCCTTGCGAGATGCCGCGTTACACGTCTAATGTGTGCGATGAGGATCCAAGCTTCTGCGCTTGCGATGGATTTCTCCCAGTCTTTCGACAGGCGCCGACATCGGTTCAGCCAAGCAAAGGTGCGCTCGACGACCCACCGTCGTGGCAGCACTTCAAAGCCCTCCGCGGTGTCGGAGCGCTTGACGATCTGGACGGTCCATCGGCCGAGGGCTTTTAGCGCATCCCGTAGCTTGGGCCCTGCATACCCGCCGTCAGCGAATACGTGCCGCAATGATGGGTAGCGTGCGGCGATAGCTTTCAACACATCCGGCGCGCCATCCCGATCCTGAATTCCGGCGCTATGGACCACCAAGCTCAGCAGTAATCCTACCGTGTCGGTTACGATGTGGCGCTTGCGGCCCTTGATCTTTTTGCCTGCATCATAGCCGCTAACCCCTCCACTTTCAGTGGTTTTCACACTCTGGCTATCGATAACCCCGGCTGTTGGCTGGGCTTTACGGCCCTCAGCCAATCGCGCGGCTTCGACCAGCTGGCGGTTCATATCATCAAGCAAGCCGTTATCACGCCACGTGTAGAAATAACCCCGCACCGTCGACACCGGCGGAAAGTCGTTGGGCAACATGCGCCACTGGCATCCGGTCGTTGCGATGTAGAGGATTGCGTCGAAGACGTCGCGCAAATCTGTCGTGCGTGGTCTGCCGGTTGTCTTGGGTGGCGGCATCAAAGGCGCTATCAACGACCATTCTGCGTCAGTCATATCGCTTGCGTATCTGCCGCCTTTTCGGTCATGTTGGCGACGGGTGAGTTCGGTCCAGGCCATTGGGGTCTCCGTTCAGCTTCATAACCGAACAGAAACACAACCTGCTGAACTCACTCAACTACTTTTAAATCGGGCTCTAAGCCCAGACATGGGGCGCGGACCCCGGTTCGGTCAATCATTCGGTCAATCACAGGGGCCAGGCGCCTTGCGCGATATCCCAGGCCTTGCGCATCACCGTAGGCAGGCTTGCGGGCCGAAATAGGGCGCGGGGGTGAAACATGCCGCGATCGGGTGTCGCATCAAGGCCCACATCGGCCAGAAGCACCCGCAGCGTCAGGTGGAAATGGGTGAAGGTGTGGCGCACCTCCAACCCCGGATCATGCCAATCGGCCTGCAGCGGCGGCGCGGGCTGTGGCGCGGTTTCGGCCCATTGCGTGCCGGGCCAGCCCAACATGCCCCCCAAAAGCCCGTGATCTGGGCGGGTTTCCAACAACATGGCGCCATCGGCCCGGCGCACCAGGTAGACGGTGCCCTGCCGCACCGGCTTGGCCTGTTTGGGCAGTTTGCGCGGCAAGTCCGCCGCGATGCCTTGCGCGCGCGCCCGGCACATCGTCATCAGCGGGCAGATGCCACAGGCGGGCGACCGCGGGGTGCAGACGGTGGCGCCCAGATCCATCACCGCCTGCGCGTAGCAGCCGGGCCGCGCCTTCGGGGTCAATGCCTCGGCCAGGGCCTTCAGCTCCGGCTTGGCGGCGGGAAGCGGCGTTTGCACCGCAAACAGCCGCGCCAGAACCCGTTCCACATTGCCATCCATCACGGCGGCGGGCCGGTCAAAGGCAATCGCGGCAACGGCGGCCGCGGTATAGGGCCGATGCCCGGCAGATCGCGCAGCCCGGCCTCGGTGTCGGGAAAGACGCCGCCATACCGATCGGCCACGACGCGGGCGCATTTCAACAGGTTGCGCGCGCGGGCGTAATACCCAAGGCCCGCCCATTCGCCCATGACCGCCGCATCTTCTGCTGCGGCCAGCGCGCCGACCGTGGGCCAACGTGCCGTAAAACGGTGGAAATAGTCGCGCACGGCGGCAACGGTGGTTTGCTGCAACATGATTTCCGACAGCCAGACCCGGTAGGGGTCGGGGCGGTCGCCCATCGCCAAAGCCTCTGGCCCAACCCGCCACGGCAGCGCGCGGGCGTGGCGATCATACCACGGCAAAAGCGCCGCGCCGACCGCATCGTGGGAAAACCCGTCACGCAAGGTTTATCTGCCCCCTCATCGCCTGTTATTGGTTAGCATCGCGTTACGGCATAGAGTGCCCGAGACAACAGGAAAGCAACCCATGCCGCGCAAACCCACCGCCGCCAAGCCCCCGGCCCGGGCAGAGCCGCCCAAGCGCCGCAAGCGCGGGTTCGAAAGCGCCGGCGCGCTTTTGGCGGGCGCGATCAAGGCGCCAGCCGAAAAGCGGGGCTTTGCCGATACGAAGCTCTTGACCCATTGGCCCGAGATCGTGGGCGACGACGTGGCCGCCATCGCGCGCCCGGTCAAGATCACCTATGGCCGGGGCTTTGGCGGCACGCTGGTCTTGCTGACGACCGGCGCCAATGCGCCCGTGCTGGACATGCAGAAAGACCGGATCATGGAACGGGTCAACGCCACCTATGGCTACCGTGCCGTGGCCCATGTGCACATCACCCAGACCGCGCCCACCGGCTTTGCCGAAGGCCAGGTCGCCTTTCGCACGCCCAAACCCGCGCCGCCCGCGCCCCCCGACCCGGTGCGGCTGGCCCGTGCAATGGAAGGGATCGACGCCGTGCAGGACGAAGGGCTGAAACAGGCCCTCGCGCGGCTGGCCCGCAACGTGTTAACCCCGAGACAAATCTGAGGAGAATAATCCAAATGGATCGCAGGACCCTGATGATGGGCGCCGGTGCAGGTGTCATGGCCGCCGGAACCTATGCGCTGGTGCGGCCGCAAGGCGCGCCCGATTTCCCGCTTTTGCCCCAGCCCGCCAATGCGCAGGAAACCGCCGCCCCTACGACGGGCACGGGCCCGCAAGTGCTCGAGATGATGATGGGCGATCCCGATGCACCGGTCGAGGTGATCGAATACGCGTCCTTTACCTGTCCGCATTGCGCCACGTTCCACCGCACCACCCTGCCGCAGATCAAGGAAAACTACATCGACACCGGCAAGGTGCGCTGGATCTACCGCGAGGTGTATTTCGACCGCTTCGGCCTCTGGGCCGGCATGGTCGCGCGCTGCGCCGGACCGGACCGCTATTTCGGCCTTGTCGCCCTGACCTACCAGCGCCAGGCGGAATGGACCCAGGGCCCCCCTGGTCAGGTGGCCGACAACCTGCGCAACATCGGGCGGGTCGCCGGGCTGTCGAATGACCAGCTCGACACCTGCCTGTCCGATGCCGCGATGGCCGAAGCGATGATCGCCACCTATGAATCGAACATGGAAATCCATGACATTCCCGGCACA
The DNA here is from genome assembly GCA_018401965.1 of Roseicyclus sp. Taxonomy (GTDB): domain Bacteria; phylum Pseudomonadota; class Alphaproteobacteria; order Rhodobacterales; family Rhodobacteraceae; genus Roseicyclus. The sequence goes on along the minus strand of JAGYJU010000010.1, from coordinate 26,469 downwards.
CCGCATTTCGTGGTCGATGGCGATATGCAACCGAACATGAGCTATGCCGATTTCGCGGCCCTGCTTGATGAACGGCTTGCGGCGGCGCAATGACCGAACCGCTGAGGGGCGTTCGCGTCCTGGAACTGGCGCGCATCCTGGCCGGCCCCTGGGCTGGCCAGACGCTTGCCGACCTGGGCGCCGAGGTGATCAAGGTCGAAGCCCCCGAAGGCGATGACACGCGCCGGTGGGGGCCACCCTTCATCGATCATGACGGCGACCGGTCGGCGGCCTATTTCCATTCCTGCAACCGGGGCAAGATATCGGTGATCGCCGATTTCCGCACCGATGCAGGCCGCGAGAGGGTGCGCGAGCTGGCGCGCGACGCCGATGTGCTGATCGAGAATTTCAAGCTGGGCGGGCTGGCGAAATACGGGCTCGATTACGACAGCCTGCGGGCAATCAACCCGCGCCTGATCTATTGTTCGATCACGGGCTTTGGCCAGACCGGCCCCTACGCGCATCGCGCGGGCTATGATTACATCATCCAGGGCATGTCGGGGCTGATGTCGGTCACCGGCGCGCCCGAGGGCCAGCCGCAAAAAGTGGGCGTGGCCGTCACCGACATCTTTACCGGGCTCTATGCGTCCAATGCCATCCTGGCCGCGCTGCACCTGCGCCAGACCACCGGGCAGGGCCAGCATATCGACATGAGCTTGCTGGACACCGCGACCGCGATCATGGCCAACCAGGCGATGAACTACCTGACAACCGGCGTGGCCCCCGAACGGATCGGCAACGCGCATCAGAACCTGACCCCCTACCAGGTGTTCGATTGCGCCGATGGCTGGATCATCATCGCCACCGGCAATGACGGGCAATACCGGCGGCTCTGCGCTGTGTTGGGCCTGCACGGCCTTGCGGACCATCCCGATTACCTGACCAACGCCGACCGCATCGCGCATCGCGACGCGCTGACCGAGGCGCTGACAGGGGCGACACGGGCGATGACCAAGGCCGATCTGCTGGCCGCCTGCGAAGCGCAAGGCGTGCCCGCCGGGCCGATCAACGACCTGGCCGAGGTCTTTGCCGATCCGCAGGTCGTGGCGCGCGGCACGAAAATCACCCCCGGCGGCATTCCAGGCGTGCGCCCGCCTTTCCGGTTTTCGGGTGCCGATCTGGCGCTTGACCGGCCCGCGCCGGGTCTCGGGCAGGATGACGGGGCCGGCTGGTCGGATCGTTGAGATATCAATGGGCGCCTGAAGGCACACCCTACCTGGCGCCAAGTACCCGGTCCAACGCCGCATCCAACGCCCCCCAATCATTGAGCCGCAGCCGCACCGGCACGGTCATGACCTGCGACCGCAGCACGGGTGGCAGGCGCACGGCGTCCTTTTCGGTCGTCACCACCTGTGCGCCGATCATCCGGGCCTCGCGCAGCATCCGGGTCATCAAGCTGTCGCTCAGCGGCTGGTGATCGCTGAGCGCGTGGGTGGCGCGGATATCGGCGCCCATGGCCTTGAGGGTCTGAAAGAATTTCGCCGGATGGCCGATGCCCGCAAAGGCCAGAACCGGCACCCCCGTCAACGGCAGGCCGGTGGGCAAGGGGTCTAGCCGCCCGGTCACATGCGGCAGCTTGATCGCCGCGCCCCAGCGCGCGGCAAACCGCGCCTGCGCCGGGTCTTGCCCGATCGACAGCACGATATCGGCCCGCGCCAACCCCGCGGCCACCGGTTCGCGCAGCGGCCCTGCCGGGATCACCCGGCCATTGCCGAACCCGATCTGGGCATCGACCACGATGATCGACAGGTCATGGGCCAAGCCCGGGTTCTGAAACCCGTCATCCAGCACGATCACCTGCGCGCCCGCCGCAACCGCCGACCGCGCGCCCGCCGCCCGGTCGCGGGCGACCCACGTGGGCAAGAAGGCCGCAAGCAACAGCGGCTCATCGCCGGTCTGATCCGCGCTGTGCTGGCGGTCATCGACGCGCACCGGCCCCGCCAGCGTGCCGCCATGCCCGCGCGTCACCGCATGGGCGATGATCCCCCGGTCGCGCAGCCGTTCGGCCAGGGCGATGGCCGTGGGCGTCTTGCCGGTGCCGCCCGCGTTCAGGTTGCCGATGCAGATGACCGGCACGCCGACACGGTCGCGCGGCCCTGTGGCCAGCCGCCGCCGGGTGGCCGCGGCATAGACCGCGCCCAAGGGCGACAGCAGCGCCGACAAGCCCCCCGGATCACGGTGCCAGAACCCCGGCGCGCGCATCAGGCCCGCGCCTCGGTCGCATCCAGCATGTCGAGCAAGACCGTCTTGGCCCGTTCCGTGACATCGGCGCCCGCCGAAACGACCTCCCAGGCGGCATGGGCCATGGCGGCGGCACGGTCGGGCGACAACAGGTCATCCACCGCCTCGGCCAGGGATTGCGGCGAGGCGACAAGCCGTGCGGCCCGCGCCTCGGTCAGGCGCTGGTAGATATCGACGAAATTGGTCACGTAAGGCCCGTGCAGAATGGCAGAGCCCAGGGCCGCCGGTTCAAACGGGTTGTGGCCGCCGATGGGTTCCCATGACCCGCCCACAAAGCTGACCGGCGCCAGGCGATACCACAGCCCCAATTCGCCCATCGTGTCGGCCAGGTAAACCGGCGCTTCCGCTTCCGGGCCTTCGCCGCTTGACCTGCGGGTAAAGGCCCAGCCTTGCGTATCCAACAGCGCGGCGATGTCATCGCCCCGGTCGGCATGGCGCGGCACAAGGATCAGCAACAGGCGCGGGTTGGTCTTGATCGCGATGCGATGCGCCTCCAGCACCTTGGGTTCTTCGCCGGGATGCGTGGAGGCCGCCACCCAAACAGGCCGCCCGCCGATTTCCGCGCGCATGCTGTCCAGGTCGCGGGATTTGACCGGCAAGGCGGCCGCCCCTTCCTTGAGCGTGCCGGTCACTTCCATCCGGTCCACGGGCAGGCCCAGGCGGCGCAGGTAAATTTCGGTCAGACCATCCTGCACAAGGGCACGGTCGAACCGGTTCAGCAGGCTCTTGGCCATGCTGCGCAGGAATCGCCACCGGTCGTGGCTGGCCTTTGACATGCGCGCATTCAGCAACACCATCGGGATGGCGCGCGCCTTGGTTTCACAGATCAGCGCCGGCCAAAGTTCGCTTTCGGTCCAGACCGCGAGATCGGGGTGCCAATGATCCAGGAACCGCTGCACAAAGGCGCGCGCGTCAAGCGGCAGGTATTGATGCAGCGCCCGGTCCGGCAGGCGGTCGGCCATCACGCCGGCCGATGTCACCGTGCCGGTTGTCACCAGAACGGTCAGGTCGCCACGATCTGCCAGCACTTGCCGGATCAGTTCCAGAAGCGCGAGGGATTCGCCCACGCTGGCGGCGTGAAACCAGATCAGCGGGCCATCGGGGCGCGGGCGCGCGGCGATCCCGCGCCGTTCATCCAGCCGCGCGGGGTCTTCCTTGCCCTGGCCGGCCCTTTCGCGCAGCTTGCGTTCGGCAAAACGCCGCCCGCCGCGTGCCGACCACGCAAGGTAGAGGCCAAGGGCAAGCGACCGGGTCATCGTGCGCCGATCAACCGCCCAAGGCCTGGGTCGGCGATGCAGGCGTGGCTTCATCCAGCAGGCGGTGCAGATGGGTGATGAAATACCGCATATGGGCATTGTCGACGGTGCGCTGCGCCTCTGCCTTCCAGGCGTCATAGGCGCTGGCGTAATCGGGGAACATGCCGACGACGTGAATGTCGTTCAGGTCGCGAAACTCGGTCTTTTGCGGGTCTACGAGTTCGCCGCCGAACACCAGATGCAGACGTTGGGTCATGATCGTATCCTTTACCGGAACAAGGGCTATGGCACGCGGCCGCACCCTAGGGATTGGCGGGGCCGGGTCAAGCGGCGCTACGCCCGCAAGGCGCAACCCCGCGCGGTCTTAACCCCGCGCGGCCAAGATCGCGCGATGCACCGCCGTTGGCGCGGCCAGCACCCCCGGCACCTGCGGCATGGCCGCGTTGAAACTGAGCGCGCCGCCCCGCGCATCGGTGGCAAGGCCGCCCGCCTCCGTGATGATCAGGGAACCGGCGGCAATGTCCCATTCCCATGTCGGGCGAAAGGTGATCATGCCGTCGAACCGGCCTTCACCCACCAGCGCCATCCGGTAAGCCAGCGAGGGGCGATAGGCGCGGGCCACGGCGGGCACGCCCAGCGGCCAATGATCCGGGTCCAGGGTCTGCTTGGTGGCCAGAACCTCGGCCTCGTGCAGATGTCGGGTGTTTGACGCGCGGATCGCCGCGTCGTTCAGCGTCGCGCCATGGCCGCGCGCGGCGGCATAGAGCTTGCCCCGGATCGGCAGGTAGACGACGGCGGCGACCACCACGCCATCTTCGGCCACGGCCAGCGAATGCGAGAATGCCGAACTGCCCTCGATAAAGGCCTTGGTGCCATCGATCGGGTCGATGATGAACACCCGGCTGGCCGCAAGCCGTTCGGGGTTGTCGGGCGTTTCTTCGGACAACCAGCCATAGTCGGGCCGCGCGTCGCACAGCCGGTCGCGCAACATGGCATCGACGGCAAGATCGGCCTCTGTCACCGGGCCCGCGCCATCGGGTTTGTCCCAGGTTTCTGGGTCATCGCGGAAAAACCGCGCCGCGATCCGGCCAGCGCCGCGCGCCGCCTCGATCAACAGGGCCAGATCCTCCAGCGGATCAGGCACCGGCAATGGTCATCCCCTCGACCAGAAGCGATGGCACAACGCGGCTCAGATGCGGGCGGGCATCATTGGCGGGGCGCAGCCGCAGCAGCATGTCACGCAGATTGCCCGCCACCGTGCATTCATTCACGGGATAGGTAATTTCGCCGTTTTCGATCCAGAAACCAGATGCACCCCGCGAATAATCGCCGGTCGTGGCGTTTATCGACGATCCGATCATCGAGGTGATCAACAAGCCCGTGCCCATGTCGCGGATCAGCCCGGCCAGATCGCTCTCTCCTTGGGTCAGCGCGATATTGCCCGCGCTTGGCGAGGGCGGGGCCGATGTGCCGCGGCTGGCGTTGCCGGTCGAGGGCAGGCCCAGCTTGCGCCCGGTGGCAAGGTCGAGCGTCCAGCCCAGCAAGACGCCATCTTCGACGATCAGGCGCCGCGCGGTGGGCAGGCCTTCGCCGTCAAAGGGTTTCGATCCCGATGTGCGCGGGCGGTGCGGGTCTTCGACCAGCGACAGGCCGCGCGGCAAGACCTGCTGGCCCATCAGATCGCGGGCCCAGCTTGCGCCGCGCACGATTGCAGTGCCGTTGGTCGCGGCCAACAGATGCCCGATCAGACCGGAAGAAATCCGTTCGTCGTAGATCACCGGGTAGCTGCCCGTGGGCGGTTTGCGCGCACCCTTGCGCGCCACGGTGCGTTCGCCCGCAAGCCGCCCGATATCTTCCGGTGACATCAGATCGGCGGCATGGTTGCGCCCGTCGCCATAGTAATCGCGTTCCATCCCGGTGCCTTCGCCGGTGATGGCCACACAGCCCAAGCCGTGATCGGACCGCGCGTAGCCGCCCGAAAACCCGTTGCTGGCCGCCAGATGCACCTGGCGGCGCGAAAAGCCGGCGCTGGCCGATTGCACCTGCGACACGCCCTCGATCGCGAGCGCGGCCGCTTCGGCGCGCCGCGCCGCATCTTCCAGCGCGGCGGGGTCGGGGTCGGCTGTCGGGTCCGACATGTCGAGCGCGGCCCCATCGCGCACCTGGCCAAGCTGACCCGGATCGGCAAGGCCGACGGTCGGGTCTTCGGGCGCAAGCCGCGCCATCGTCACCGCGCGTTCGGCCATTTCGCGCAGCGTGTCGGGCCGGGTGTCAGAGGCGGAAACGCAGGCTTGCTGCGCGCCCATCAGCACCCGCAGGCCGATTTCCACGCCTTCGGATCGTTCGGCCTGTTCCAGCATCCCGCCGCGCACCGCGATGGACAGCGAGGTGCCATCGATGGCGATGGCATCGGCCGCCTCGGCCCCGGCGCGCCTTGCGGCGTCAAGCAGGGCATGGGTCAGCGAGGCGAGCGTGTCGGACATGGGCGGGCGATCCTGCATTGGGCTTTCGCTTCGGACCTAGTGCCGCCGGGCGCATGCTGCAAGACAAAGAAACCCCGCCCTCGCCCGTCACGGGCCGGGCGGGGTCCGGGGATCACTGCAGCGGCACGCCATTGGCGGTGATGCCGCCGCCTTGGGTGAACTGGATCGTGCTTTCCAGCGTGTCAGGCGCCGCGCCGGGGCGGGCGAAGGCCCCCAGCAATCCGCGCGCCATGGCCAGTTGTTCAATCGGCACGATCCCGGCGCTTTGCAGCCGGTCCATCAAGGCATTGCCACCAGCAAGTTGCAGGTTGACCGCCCCCACCGGCATCGGCACAGGGCCCGGTGCAAATGTCGCCGCGCCATCGCCGGTCAGCGTCGCGCCACCGACCGACAGGCGCAGCTCGTTCAGCGACAGCTGCCGCAATTCGCCGGGCGGGGCATTCATGGCCTCGGGGTCCATCGTCAGAAGGTCGGCCATGATCTGCAACGTGCCCGACAGGTCTGCGATCACGGTGATCGGGTCGCGCGGGAAGGCCCCGGCCGGGTCGGCCAGCGCCCAGATCTGCGGGCTGAGCATGACGTCCTGGTAGGCCAGCCGTGTCGCCACCGGCTGTGGCTCGGGGGATGCGGACAAGGGAAGACGCAGCGCGATCTCGGCGCTGGCAACAGAGAATTCCACCGGCACCGGCAAATCCGGCCCGGCGAAATAGGTGCTGCTGTCGGTGGTGGTCAGGCGATAGTCCATGCCGCTGTCGGCAAAGCTGCCCGAAACGCTTCCCCCGGCGTTCGAGGCGAACAGGTTGAAGGCATCGCGCGGGTGCTGAAAGGTCAGGTCGAGGTTGGCGCTGGCATAGCTGACCCTGCCGTTCAGGTCGAAGTCTTGCGGCAGGGCGTCGGGATTGGCGGCCAATTCCATCATGTTCCCCAGGCGGCCCGACCCGCTGCCGGTGCTGGCCCCAAGCGAAAAGGACAGTTTCAGCTGCCCCTCTTCGCCTGGCGGCGGCGTGACATCGATCACCCCCGCGACACCGCCGATGGTGCTGGTGCTGGAATAGGCGATGTTGGCCATGTCGGTGGCGTCGATCTGGTAGGTCGCGGCCAGATCCTGCAACCCGACCCGAAGGTCGATGACCGGCAAGGCACCATCGCCGCCGGTGATCGGCCCATCCTCGAGCGTGATCCGCGACGCTTGGTAATCGTAGACCCGCGCGTCGGGGGTGCCGCTGACGGTGATCACCAGGTCGGGCGCGATCAGGTTGACCCCCAGGTTGACCGGCGCGCTGCCGGGGTTGGGGGCAAAGCGGATCGTGATGGCATAGACATCCGACAGGTCGATCACCACCGATCCATCGGCGGTTTCGGTCATCACGATTTCGTCAATCCGGCCCGTGGTGGCGACCTCGCCATCATCAAAGCTGCTGGTAAATCCGCGCAGCGTCAGGCTGCCATCGCCCGGCACCACCGTCTCTGCGGTGACGACCTGCCCCAGCGCGGCGGATTGCGCCTGCCATTCTGCCCAGAGTTCCGGGGCGGTGACGGCAAGGGCGGGCGTGGCGAGTGTCAGGGAAAGGGCGCAAAGCGCCGGGGAAAGGCCTGTGGTTCTGGGCATGATGTCCATCCATGGCTGAAAAGGGCACGCGTACAGGCCTGATGTTCAGGGGCGCGCGGTCTTGGGTCAAGTGCGGATACCCGGACCTGACCCCGTCTTGGGTCTGGTCGTGCCGGGACTTGGGCGTTAGCACTGGGGCAACACCCGATACCGCAAGACAGGAGATCCGAGCGATGACACGCGACATGACCGGCAAGACCGTGGCGATCACCGGGGCCAGCCGGGGCATCGGGGCCGCCGCTGCCCGCGCCTTTGCCGCGGCCGGGGCGAATCTTGTGCTGATCGCGCGCGACGGCGACGCCATCGCCGGGCTGGCTGGCGAAATCGGCCCCAGGGCCCTGGCCGTGCCCTGCGATGTCACCCGCTACTGGGAAATGGAGGCGGCGCTGATCGCCGGGGCAAAACCTTTGGCGGTCTGGACGTGTTGATCAACAACGCGGGCGTCATCGACCCGATCGCCAGCATTGCCACCGCCGATCCCGCCGCCTGGGGGCAGGCCATCGACATCAATCTGAAAGGTGTGTTTCACGGGGTGCGCGCGGCGCTGCCGCTGATGCTGCCGGTGGGGGGCGGCACGATCATCACCGTCAGTTCCGGCGCCGCCGTCAACGCCATGGAGGGCTGGAGCGCCTATTGTTCCTCCAAGGCCGGTGCCAAGATGTTCACCGCCTGCCTGCACAAGGAACTGGGCGGCGCGGGCATTCGCGCGCTCGGTCTGTCGCCGGGCACGGTCGCCACCGACATGCAGCGCGACATCAAGGCCTCGGGGGTGAACCCGGTCAGCCAGCTGGATTGGTCCGATCACATCCCGCCCGAATGGCCGGCGCAGGCGCTGGTCTGGATGTGTGGCCCGGATGCCGACCCATGGCTGGGCGATGACATTTCCCTGCGCGATCTGTCTGTGCGCGCCGCCGTGGGTCTAGGCCAATGATCGAATGCGATAGCCGGGACGGGCTTTGGACCGTCACGCTGAACCGCCCCGAAAAGGCCAATTCCCTGACCGCCGACATGCTGTCGCAGCTGGTCGATGTGGTGATGGCGGCGACCGTCGATCCGCATCTGCGGGCGCTGATCCTGACGGGCAGCGGCGACAAGGTGTTTTCGGCCGGCGCGGATCTTGACGAGGCGCGGGCGGGGCTGGCCACGTCGCCCCTGTGGGAACAGGTGTCGGGCGCGGTTGCGGGCCTGCCTTGCCTGACGATTGCGGCCTTGAACGGCACCTTGGCGGGCGGTGCCTTTGGCATGGCGCTGGCCTGCGATTTGCGCATCGCGGTGCCGCAGGCGCGGTTTTTCTACCCGGTCGCCAAGCTGGGGTTCTTGCCGCAGCCGTCCGATCCGGGGCGGCTGGTGGCCTTGATGGGGCCGGCGCGGGCCAAGCTGTTGTTGCTGGGCGGGCAGAAATTCAGCGCCGACGAGGCGCTGGCCTTCGGCCTGATCGACCGTATCACCTTGCCCGAACACCTTATGGATCAGGCGCGCGACATCGCCCATGATGCGTTGACCGGCAAACCCGACGTGCTGCGCCAGATCAAGGCGATGTGCAACGCTGGTTAACGGCGTTTCCAGGCGCGTCGCCCCCCGGGGGTTTTCGACTGGAAATCCGGCGGGCGCTTGGCGACCCATGCAAAGAACGCGGCAAGTCTTGGGTGGGCGCGGAGCGCGTCGGGGGTGTTGAAATTGCGGGCAAGATCCGCCTCGGACAGGGTGGCGTGAATTTCATTATGGCAGATCTGGTGCACCAGGATCAAAGGCCCGCCCTTGCCACCCCGAAGCTTGGGGATCAGGTGATGCAGGCTTTGGGGTGCGCTGGCCGGGATCGGGCGCAGGCAGAGCGGGCAGATCGGGGTGTCGGCGTCATCCATGCGGGGCAAGGATGGCGCGACAGGGGCCAGAGGCAAGGGCAAGGGCATGGCTGAAGGTATCGATGCGCTGGTGATCGGGTCCGGCCCGGCCGGGCTTATGGCCGCTGAAACGCTGGTGCGCGCGGGCCGGTCCGTGGTGGTGGCCGAGGCCAAGCCATCGGTGGGCCGCAAGTTCCTGATGGCGGGGAAATCGGGCTTGAACCTGACCAAGACCGAGCCGCCCGACCGGTTCGTGTCGCAATATGGTGCCGCCGCCGATTGGCTGTCGCCCATGCTGGCAGAGCTGGGGCCGGGGGAGGTCACGGCATGGGCCGAAGGTTTGGGCCAGCCGGTGTTCACCGGGTCATCGGGCCGGGTGTTTCCCGTGGCGATGAAGGCCAGCCCCCTGTTGCGGGCCTGGGTGACCCGCATCGGGGCAGAGCTGCGCAGCGGATGGCGCTGGACCGGGCTGGAGGGCGGTGATTGGCTCTTCGAGACAGGGGCTGGTTTGCGCGCGGTCGCGCCGCGCGTCGTGGTTCTGGCGCTCGGCGGGGCAAGCTGGGCGCGGCTTGGGTCGGATGGCGCATGGGCGGGCTTGCTTGCCGCGCAGGGGGTGGAGCTTGCACCGTTCCGGCCCGCGAATATGGGGTTTGCCGTCGCGTGGTCGGCGCATATGCGCCCCCTTTTCGGTGCGCCGGTCAAGGGCGTGGCGCTGAAGGGCGAAGCGGGTTGGATCCGGGGCGAATTCGTCGTCTCGGATCGTGGCGTTGAAGGCGGCGGAATCTACGCGGTATCGGCCTTGGTGCGCGACGGCGCGCCCCTGGTGGTGGATCTTTTGCCCGATCTGGGCGTCGATGTGATCGCCGCGCGTCTGGCGGCGCGGCCCGCCAAGCGCACGCTGACCCAGCACCTGGACAAGGCGCTGAACCTGGACCCGGTCAAGCGCGCGCTTGTGCAGGAACTCGGGCGGCCCTTGCCGGAAGGCCCCGACCTTGCGCGGCTGATCAAGGGGCTGGTGATCCGCCATGCCGGTCCGCGCCCGATGGACGAGGCGATTTCGACGGCGGGCGGCGTGACGCGGGGCGCGGTGGACGCGGGCCTGATGCTGCGGGCGCGGCCCGGTGTCTTTGTCGCGGGCGAGATGCTGGATTGGGAGGCGCCCACGGGGGGCTACCTGATCACCGGATGCCTTGCCACGGGGCAATGGGCCGGGCGGCATGCGGCGGCCTGGGGTGTCTGGACAGCGGGCGGGGGGCGCTGCTCCACCACGCCTGCGGCCGCCCCCCGGGATATTTGGGAAACGAAGAAGCGGAAGATCAGGCCTTGAGCGCGCGGTGAAACGCCGGTCGGTCACGCATCATCGCGATATGGTCGCGCAGGCGCGGCTCGGTGATGTCGAATTTCGCGTTGATCGCCCAACCGCCGCAATGGGCCAGCAATATGTCGGCGATGGTCATCGTCTCGCCCATCAGGAAGGGCCCATCTTCGGCCATGCGGCTGACCAGGTGGGTTTGGGCACGGGCGAATTCCCACTGCAGGCTGTCCTTGATCGCGGGCACGCGCCTGTCTTCGGGCAGCACGAAGCTGTGTTTCGCGGCCATCCACAGGATCGCATCGACTTCATCGAGGATCAGATTGGTCAGGCTGTCCTGGCGCGCGCGGTCGAGCGTTCCGGCGGGAAAGGTCAGCGCGCCATGGTGATCGGCCAGGTAGGTCATGATCGCCACCGAATCGGTGATCGGCACGCCATCCGCCACCAGAACCGGCACCTTGCCCGCCGGGCTGATCCGCGTCACCGCCTCGGATCGGGGGGCGGCATCGATATGGTCGTAGTCGAGACCCAGTTCCTCGAGCGTCCAGAGCACGCGGAAGGCGCGGCTTTTGACAGCGCCGATCAGGGTATAGGGTTTGGTCATCATCTTCTCCCCTTGGAAGGCATCATCGCCAGCCGGATCAAGGCCCGTTCCATCAGCGCCATCTGGGGCGCAGTTTGCGCCGAACGCAAGGTCAGGTCGGTGTCGACCAGCAGGCTGATCGCGGTTTCCAGCTTGTCGCGGCCCCAGATCTGCGCCTGTCGCAGCATCCGGTCGCGGCGCGGGCCGAACACGGGGGGGCGCTGTGCCTGAAGACCGGCAGCCGGGCCATTGGGGTGGCAGGCGGCGGCATGCAGGGCCTGGAAATGGCGCAGCGCGGAAATGCACAGTGTCACCGGGGCCACCCCTTGCCCCGACAGCCGCGACAGGATCGGGCCGATCTGGCCCTGTTCGGCCTCTGCGGTGGCGTTCAGCACATCATCCAGCGCCGCCTCGAGCGTCAGGGGGGCCACGGCGGCGATATCGGCGGGGCTGACCGGGGTGGGATCGCCGCGTTTGTAGAGGCCAAGTTTTTCAACGGTCTGGCGGAAATCACCGGGCGGCAGGGCGCGGGCCAGCGTTTCCAGGTCGCCCATCGCGGCGGCGGGGATGGCGCGCAATCCCGCCTCTTGCAGCAGTGTCTCGATCTCGGCGCGGCCGGGCGGTTCGTCATAGATCGCGGCGGCGCGCGCGCTGGCATGCCCTTCGAACAGTTTGCGCAGGGCCGAGGCGGCGGTCAGCCTGCCCGCGGTGGCGATGATCTGGGCATCGCCCGGCCGCCATTCGGCCAGCGCGCCGCCAAAGACCGGGGCAAGCCCGTCGGTCGCACCTTCGACAAAGACCGCGCGGGGGCCGGGAAAGAACCCCACCGCCTTGATCGCGTCGATCAGCGCGGCAGGGTCGCCGCGCAGGTCGGCACCGGCCAGCCGGGTCAGGCGCATTTCTTCTTCGGCGCCGTCACCCAGAAGGTTTTTCAGCAATTCCTGCCGCCGCAGCGCCACGCGCATCGCGTCATCGCCAAAGATCAGGCAACCCGCCGCGCTGGTGTCGGGCTTGCGCGCATAGGCGGCGACATCGCGCGGGGCGAGTTTCATGGCCGCCGCGCCGCGCGGGCGGTTGCGGGGGTGACCCTTGGGGTGGGATGGTCAGATGACGACATTCACGATCCGGCCTGGCACAACGATCAATTTCTTGGGCTGGCCACCCGCCAGCGCCTTTTGAACAGCGTCGTCGGCCAGCGCCAGTTTTTCAACCTCTTCCTTGGCCATGTCGCGCGGCACGGTGATTTCCGACCGGCGTTTGCCGTTGATCTGGATCGGCAGGGTCACGGTGTCGGAGACCAGCATCGCCTCATCCGCCTTGGGCCAGGGGGCGTTGGCGATCAGCCCCGCACCGCCCAGCATGGCCCAGATTTCCTCGGACAGGTGCGGGGTCATGGGCGACATCAGCTGGGCCAGCGTCAGCGCCGCCTGCCGTTTCGCGCCCGCGCCGGCCTGCGATTTCTGCAAGCTGTTGGTAAAGGCGTAAAGTTTCGCGATGGCCGCGTTGAAGCCAAAGGATTCGATACCGCTGGTGACATCGAAAATCGCCTTGTGCATGTCGCGCAACAGCGCGTCATCGGCGTCATTGGGCGCGGTGTCGGCCCCGGCGATATCGGCGGCGATGCGGTAGACGCGGGCCAGGTGCTTGGCCGTGGCTTCGGCACCCGATGCGGTCCATTCCACGTCGCGTTCCGGCGGGCTGTCGGACAAAACGAACCAGCGCGCGGTATCGGCGCCGTATTGCGCGATGATGGCCACGGGGTCGACGACGTTGTTCTTGGATTTCGACATCTTGGCCGAGGGGATGATGTCGACCTCGCGGCCATCGGCCAGGTAGCCGCGACCGTCTTTCAACGTCACCTCTTCGGGGTAGTGGTAGACGGGGCGGCCATTGGCATCCTTGGTCATGTAGATCGCGTGCGTCACCATCCCTTGGGTGAACAGCGCGTCGAAGGGTTCAATGGCGGTGTCGGGCAGGTGGCCACAGATCTGCATCGCGCGGGCGAAAAAGCGCGAATACAAAAGATGCAGGATCGCGTGTTCGATGCCGCCGATATACTGGTCGACATTCATCCAATAGGCGGCCTCGGCCATGTCGGTGGGCGTTTTGGCATGGGGCGCGGTGAAGCGCGCGTAATACCACGACGAATCGACGAAGGTGTCCATCGTGTCGGTTTCGCGGCGGGCGGGCGCGTCGCAGCGCGGGCAGGTGCAATCGCGCCAGGTCGGGTGGCGGTCAAGCGGGTTGCCCGGAATGTCGAAGCTGACATCATAAGGCAGCTCGATCGGCAGGTTTTCCTGTTTCTCGGGCACCACGCCGCAGGCGTCGCAATGCACCACCGGGATCGGGCAGCCCCAATAGCGTTGCCGCGACAGGCCCCAGTCGCGCAGGCGGAACTTGGTGACGCCCTGGCCCACGCCCTTGGCTTCGCAAAAGGCGATGGCGGCATCGATGGCGGTCTCGCCGGTGGCGTCTTCGTCCCAGTTGAACGGCAGGGTCCAGCGGACCTTTTCGGTCTTGGTCGGCACATAGGCCGGGCCGCCGTCTTCGGGTTTCACGTGATCGCCCGACACAGGCACAAAGGTCGAGGTGACGGGCAGCCCGTATTTGCGCGCGAAATCAAGGTCGCGCTGGTCATGCGAAGGGCAGCCGAAGATCGCGCCGGTGCCGTAATCCATCAAGATGAAATTGGCGATATAGACCGGCAATTCCCAGGCGGTGTCGAACGGGTGGCGCACGCGCAACCCGGTGTCAAAGCCCAGCTTTTCGGCCTTTTCCATCGCCTCTTCGGTGGTGCCGCCGCGCCGCGCCTCGGCACAGAAGGCGGCGATTTCGGGGCTTTGCGCTTCCAGTTCCTTGGCGATGGGGTGATCGGGCGAAATGCCCACGAAGGACGCCCCCAAAAGCGTGTCGGGCCGCGTGGTATAGACCTCGACCCGGTCATGGGCGCGGGTCGGCGTGGTCAGGCCAAAGGCAAATTGCAACCCGCGCGACCGGCCGATCCAGTTGGCCTGCATCAGCTTGACCTTGGCCGGCCAATTGTCGAGCCCGTCCAGCGCATCCAGCAAGTCGCTGGAAAAATCGCTGATCTTGAAGAACCATTGCGTCAGTTCGCGGCGTTCCACATCAGCGCCCGACCGCCAGCCCTTGCCGTCGATCACCTGTTCATTGGCCAGAACGGTCATGTCGACCGGGTCCCAGTTCACCACCGCGTTCTTGCGATAGACCAGACCCTTTTCGAGAAAATCGAGAAACAGCGCCTGTTGCTGGCCGTAATAGTCGACGTCGCAGGTGGCGAACATGCGCGACCAGTCAAGGCCAAAGCCAAGCGGCTTCATCTGCGCGACCATGGTGTCGATATTGGCATAGGTCCAATCGGCGGGGTGGCCGCCCGATGCCATGGCGGCGTTTTCGGCGGGCATGCCAAAGGCGTCGAACCCCATCGGGTGCAGCACGTTATGCCCGGTGGCCAGTTTGTAGCGCGCGATCACATCGCCCATCGTGTAGTTGCGCACATGCCCGATGTGGATCCGCCCCGAGGGATAGGGGAACATTTCCAGCACGTAATACTTGGGCTTGTCGCCGGATCTTTGGGCGACAAAGGTTCCGGCCTCATCCCAGGCCTGTTGCCATTTCGGTTCCAGCGTGGCGGGGTCATAGCGGGACATGGGATCGGTCCTTGGGGTCAAAAGACAAAAACGCCGGGCATGATCGGCCCGGCGTGGTGTTAGATGGGGATGGCGCGGGCGTAAAGCCGCGTCAGAGATTGCTGTCGCGAATCCGGATCTGGCGGGCGCGGGTCAGGATCGCATCCTCGATCTGGCGGGCGACATCGCGGCTGACCGCGCCGCCGCGCGATTGCACCGCGACACGCAGGCTGCGCGCCTCGAGCGCGGGGTCCTGCACGTAGACGGTGGCGCGGTAGGCGGTGCCGCCGCCGGGCGGTGTGCCATAGCCGAACTGGATGATGCCCGAAAACGGATCGGCCGCTTCGACCGGCATGAAATTCAGCACCTCGAGCGAGGCATTCCACAAATACCGGTTCACCTCGACCGTGTTGTTGGGGTCTTCGGCATTGGTGAACAGGTCAAAGATCGTTTCCCGGTTCGGGTCCGCGATCAGCCCGTCGTCGATCAGGGATTGTTGTTGGGCCTGTTGCTGTTCCACCGATTGGCCCGTGGCGCGGTCACCGCCCCCGAACAGGCCACCGCCGAACATGCCGCCGCCGCCGCACCCGGCCAACAACGCCAAAGTGGCCCCTAGTCCCGCAACTTTTGCCAGCCGCATCATCATTCGCCGGTCCCCGCATGGTCGGAATTTCTCGGACCTATGGGTATAGGAGGGCCAAACACGCGGCAAGTGCCTTTGCCCCACCCGGGCCCGGACCCCCGCCCAAACCGCGACTATGGCCGGACCATGGCCCGACTGTGACATGTCTGCACCACGCCCGGCCCAAGACACAGGCCGACCTGTGGCCTTGCTTGCAATCAGAGGGGCGAGGGAAGAAACAAGGGCATACTCAATTCGGATCCTCCGTGTTGAGGTGCACCTTTGAATATCAACACGAGGGAAAAACCATGAAAAAGGTTCTCTTCGCTACTACTGCCCTGGTCGCATTTGCTGGCGCCGCTGCTGCAGACGTTACTGTTTCGGGCGATGGTCGTATGGGTATTGTTTCGGACGAACTGCGCTCTGAAACAGATGCCACGCTTAACAATGCTCACTTCAACTCGCGTATTCGAATCAGTTTCGCTGCGTCGGGCGAAACCGACAATGGCTTGAGCTTCGGTGGTGCAATCCGTGCCGATAACGCTGGCGCGGGCGCTGCGGGTACTGCTGGCAATGTCTTTATCTCTGGTGGCTTTGGCCGTTTGAGCATGGGTGATGTGTCGTCTGCGGCTGAAAATGCAGTGGGTGATCTCGCTGAAGTCGGCTATACTGGCATCAGCGGCTTTAACTTGGCAGACCTCGATCCTGCACTCGATTTCGGTCTTGGTAATGAGATGATCTATCTCACCAGCGATGATACTGAAATTCTGCTCTACAGCTACACTATCGAGGGCCTCAGCCTGTTTGCGTCGGTTGGTCAGCCTGGCGATGACAACACCACTTGGTCTGTCGGTGCGTCCTATGATGCAGGTGGCTTCGGCTTTGCGCTTGGTCACGAAGATCAGGAAGATGTTGGCTCGCACACCATCGTATCTGCGTCTGCAACAGTTGGCGATCTCGCACTGGAAGCCATCTACGGCACTGCTGAATTCGACGATGTAGATGAGGATATCACTCAGTGGGGCGTCGGCGGCACCTATACTATGGGCGCTGTTCGCGCTGATGCATTCTATCGTTCCACCGATCTTTTGGGTGAGATCGACATCAACTCGATGGGCATCGGCATGACATACGCTTTGGGCGGCGGTGCCGCAATCGAGGGCGGCGTCGCTCAGATCGACGCAGACGACGAGACCTTCCAACGCTTCGACCTCGGCATGACCTTCCGCTTCTAATCCTACCTAGGATTGGAAGCAGGATTGGGGTAGGCTTCGGCCTGCCCCTTTTCTTTTGTACGACTGCGATATCGCTGTGACATACACCGACGCTGCCCAGAACCGATTTCAACATTCATCGGGACATCCCCAGTTCTTCGGCCTCGGCCCGTGTGGTCGCCGTCGTGAAGATGTCGCGCAGGGTTTCCTTCAAGCGGAACGCACGACCCGTCTTGAGATGCATGCGCGAAAGCTCGTGGTGTTGATGGATCTGCCGCTTGGTCCAGCTATGCTTGTCCTTCAGCCACATCCACCGGCTGTTCTTGAGCGCAGGTTTTTCGCGGACCTCGGCGCGCCGTACCTCTTCAAGCGCAGCGTTGGCCAACTGGATGACGTGGAACCGGTCGAAGGTGATCGCCGCGTTCGGCAGATGCCGCGCGACCCCGGCAATATAGGCTCGGCTCATGTCGATGCAGGCGGCCGTGACGGCGTCCGGATCGCCGCCATGGGCGCGGAGGTCTTCGGCGAAGGTCTTGACGGTGTCCGCGTCGCGGCCCTCACAGGCAAAGAGCAGTCTGCCAACATCAAGGTCATGGAACAGGGTGATGTAATTGTGGCCGCGCCGCGATGCCGTCTCGTCGATCCCCACAGCGGTCACGTCGCTGAAGTCCTCGAGTGCGCGCGCCGCTGGGACGTAGTGATCGAGCACGCGCCATATCCGGTCGTCTCCGACTTCAAGCAGATCAGCGATGGTCTTCACCGGCATCTCGCGGGCGAGCGCGATCACGAAGGCGTCGAACAACTGGCTGAACCCGCTGCCGCTGCGCGCCCAGGGAACCGGGACCTGTCCGGTCTTCCCACACTGGCTGCAAGCGACGCGGGGCACGGCGGCATGGATGAAGGCCTTGTGCTCGAAGAAGCGCAGGTGTTCCCACGTCCTCGGCCGCGTGTCGTGAACCGGCTGATCCGCCGCCCCACAAGACGGGCAGGCAAACCTGCTCCCCGGCTTGAAGCGAACGTCAAAGTGGATCTCCTTGCGCTGTGCATCGAACCGCACATCCGTGACGCTCCATGGAGCCTGAAGGCCAAGCGCCATCGTGAACAAGCTCGTCTCGGGTCCCATCGCTCCTCCATGTTCGCTGGCCGCCGGAAACCCCATTCTGCCTTGGAGAAAGACACAGGCCAACAGATCCGGCGCGTCAGGCGCTGCGATATATGCGGTCTCCGCGCCAGACGCGCCTCACGTCACGACTACAACATCTGGCATGGCTACGTACACACCGCTCCCCAGCTACCCACACAAATCGCGAAGGGACCAAAAGTCGGCCACGGTAGCGGCGGGATGAGCCTGCTGCGGGCGGCGTAAAAGTCGTCCACTTTTGCCCTTTCTGGCGACAGGGAGGGCGGGAGGATTTTCATCGTGGATTTGTATCGGAAGGTTCGGCTGGCCTGTGCTGAGGGGATGAGCCAGCGAGAAGCGGCGCGGCATTTCAACATCTCGCGCGACAGCGTTGCGAAGATGATGGCGTTCTCGGTCCCGCCCGGATATCGGCGGACGGCACCGGTCAAGCGGCCGAAGCTGGATGCCTTCACCGGGATCATCGACGGCTGGCTGGAGGGTGATCGCGAGGTCCATCGCAAGCAGCGGCACACCGCGAAGCGGGTGTTCGAGCGGCTGCGTGATGAGCACGGCTTCACCGGCGGCTACACGATCGTGAAGGATTACATGCGGCAGCGCGAACGACGCGGGCGCGAGATGTTCGTGCCGCTGGCGCATCCGCCCGGTCATGCCCAGGCCGACTTCGGCGAGGCGGTGGTCGTCATCGGCGGCGTCGAGCAGAAGGCGCATTTCTTCGTCATGGACCTGCCGCACAGCGATGCCTGCTTTGTCCGTGCTTATCCTGCGGCGACAGCGGAAGCCTGGGTTGATGGCCACGTCCACGCTTTCGCGTTCTTCGGCAAGGCGCCGGTGTCGGTCCTCTACGACAACGACCGCTGTCTGGTTGCGAAGATTCTTCCTGATGGAACGCGTCAGCGGGCCACGCTCTTCAGCGGGTTCCTGTCGCATTACCTGTTCCGTGATCGCTACGGGCGGCCCGGCAAGGGCAATGACAAGGGCAACGCGGAGGGGTTGGTCGGTTACTCCCGCCGCAACTTCATGGTGCCGATCCCGCGGTTTGCGACCTGGGACGCGTTCAACGCCTACCTGGAGGAGCAGTGCCACAGGCGTCAGGCGGATGTCCTGCGGGGCCAGTCCGAGACGATCGGCGAACGGCTCACGCGGGATCTGGCCGCGATGGCCGACCTGCCGGCCGCGCCGTTCGATGCCTGCGATCAGACAACCGGACGGGTCAGCTCCCAGGCCTTGGTGCGCTACAAGACCAACGATTACTCGGTGCCAGTGGCCTATGGTCATCGCGACGTCTGGATCCGGGGCTATGTCGATGCGGTCGTGATAGGCTGCGGTGGCGAGATTATCGCCCGTCATCCGCGCTGCTACGACCGAGAGGACATGGTCTTCGATCCGGTGCATTACCTTCCGCTCATCGAGCGCAAGATCAATGCCCTGGATCAGGCGGCGCCCCTGGCTGAATGGGACCTGCCGCCGGAGTTCGCGACCCTGCGCCGCCTGATGGAAGCGCGGATGATCAAGGCCGGACGCCGCGAGTATGTCCAGGTTCTGCGCCTTCTGGAGACTTTCGGCATCGACGACCTGCACGCGGCGGTAAAGAAAGCGCTGCAACTGGGCGCGGTCGGCTTCGATGCCGTCAAGCACCTCGTCCTCTGCCACGTCGAGAAGCGGCCGCCGAAGCTGGACCTCGACATCTATCCCTACCTGCCGCGCGCGAACGTAGAGACGACCTCGACCGCCAGCTACATGGCTCTGATGGCAGAGGTTGCGGAATGACCGTGGCCCCGAAGATCCTGCTCGCGGATCATCTCAAGACGCTGAAGCTGCCCACCTTCCTGCGGGAATACGACAAGCTCGCCCGCCAATGCGCCGCCGAGGGGCTGGATCATGTCCAGTTCCTGGCGCGTCTGGTCGAGCTGGAGCTGATCGACCGCGAGCGCAGGATGATCGAGCGTCGTATCAAGGCCGCGAAGTTCCCGGCCACCAAGAGCCTGGACAGCTTCGACTTCAAGGCGATCCCGAAGCTGAACAAGATGCAGGTGCTGGAACTGGCGCGCTGTGAATGGATCGACCGCCGCGAGAACGTCATCGCGCTCGGCCCCAGCGGCACGGGCAAAACGCACATCTCTCTGGGGCTCGGGCTCGCCGCCTGCCAGAAGGGCATGTCGGTCAGCTTCGTCACCGCCGCCGCGCTGGTCAACGAGCTGATGGAGGCCCGCGACGAACGCCGCCTGCTCCGCCTGCAAAAGCAGTTGGCTGGCGTCAAGCTGCTCATCATCGACGAGTTGGGCTTCGTGCCTTTGTCGAAGACCGGTGCCGAGCTCTTGTTCGAACTGATCTCGCAGCGATATGAACGCGGCTCCACAATGATCACCAGCAACCTGCCCTTCGACGAGTGGACCGAAACCTTCGGCACCGAACGCCTGACCGGCGCTCTGCTCGATCGGCTGACCCACCACGTCAACATCCTCGAGATGAACGGTGACAGCTATCGGCTCGGTCAAAGCCGCGCCCGAAAGACCGAAGCAAGCACCTGATCACCCATTGCGGAATTGGCCCTGCGGGCCAATGCGCCATGGCACGCTCCAGCTATCTGAAGAGCGCGCGCGCCATGGCGCTTGGCACCCCGCCACTGGCCTGGTTTTGCGCCGCCGCGTGGCCGGTTTTTACTCCGCCGTTGACACGTCGGGCAATGATGATCCCTCCATTGGCATCGGTGCGTCCTACTCCGGCGACATGAACGGCGTTGGCTACCGCGCAGGCGTCGGCTACCAGTCGAGCGAGACTGCTGCTGGTATTGAAACCGCGAACACTGCTTTCAGCCTCGGCGCCAACATTGGTGACCTTGCTGTTGCTATGAGCGCAGCGCAGCAGACCGTCGATGCTAATCCCACCGATGAGACCCACTGGGGCATTGGTGCAGCTTACACCTTGGACGCTTTCACCTTTGGCGCCAACTACGGCGAATATAGCAACCGCGGCAACGTGCTGAACCGTGATACCCAGGGTTACGCTGTGACCGTTGGTTACGATCTTGGCGGCGGTGCGTCGATCTTGGCTGGCATGGCTTCCTCGGAAGTCACCACCGGTGGTGTTACGACCTCTGCTGACCGTTGGAACTTCGGTCTGTCGATGTCCTTCTAATCCCACTCAGGATTGGCTACAGGATTGGGGTGTGCTTCGGCGCACCCCTTTTCTTTTGGTGCTGATACTTAAGCTCCGCTCAGAAGAGCATGTGTCTTCGCTAAGACTTGAACAGTTTCTGTAATTTGAGCCGCAGGAGCCATGCTGCATGGCTTGCTCGCAGTGTCAGTGACCTCGGGATGCGCTTGACCTTTTTGATCAACTTGGCGTTCCGCTTCGGTCCGCTGCTTTTCTCTAAGCTTGCGTTGGGGCTGCCGGTGCTGCGGTCACCAGCACCAATGTGCCCTACACCCGTCTCGGCGAGGATCACCATCCGATAGCCCTTCCTTTTAAGGAAGATACTGGTGCGACCTTCTGCGTTTACTGCGTAACCACCAGGCATCATCTTGTAATGTGACAGGCGACGTAGTCCGGGGTTGAACGTGAAGTTTCCCCACAAGTGGTGAGCTCTTGGATCAATGGGACGAATGCTAATGCCCGATTGAACGGTGCGTGGTGTCTTCTTTATCCACTTTGGTGCACCTAGATCGCCGCGAGCCCACACTATGGCGATGGTTGGATCATTGTCCATAAGAGTGACTGAGTCTGCGATAATGCCGCTCCTCAGGAACTGCCAGTCGTCTTCGCAGTGGAAGATATATTCTGTCTGCACCATACTATAAGCACGATCTATGGACGCATGCTGCCCAAGACTGGGATTGTTCAGCACCACCTCGATATCGAGCTCTGCGAACTCGTTTGTGACATCAAACACGGCGTTGTCGCCGCTGTCCTCTATGAGCAGGAAACGGGCTAAGGGAAAGTCATTGTACTGTTGGAATGAGGCTAGTGTGGTGCGCAACAAATCAAAGCGTGCACAGCTGGTCAGCACTACCGTAACGTCCGCCATATTTGTGTCCTGAAGCTGATATCGTTCCATGGTTACCCTAAGCGCCACCATAGGTCCAACGCCGTGGACGCTCAAATGCCTACAGCGACACCCAGAATCAGCGCGAGCTGGCTACGCAGCGTGAGTATACGACGCCTACAGTGCTTGAGCTGTGCGCTGTGCGGCATGTGTACCTCAAGCCACGCGCTGTGCTGTAGTTCTCGTGTTAGCTGGCGCTGTAACGCCAACCTGCCTCGCGCTGCCATCACAGCAGCTCTACAGCACGTGCAATCATCACATCATTCACAGTCAGGTAGCGCTGTGTGGTGGCAATGTTCCTGTGCCCAGCTATGGCTGCCAACACATGCACGCTGATGCCTTGATCGAGTTATGCCCGAAAGTTGATGGTGTGGATGCCGCCACCTGAAGGCATCACAATGTGCCAAGTGTCGTCGAAAGACGCCATGGAAGCATAGAAACTGGAGGCATCCACATGACACACGCAACCATCATCGGCATTGATCTTGCAAAGAACGTTTTCCATCTGCACGGGACACATGACGACGGGACAGTGGTTTTCCGCAAAAAGCTGTCGAGGGGTCAGGTTTTGCCCTTCCTGTCCGAACAACCGAACTGCTTGGTTGCGATGGAGGCCTGCGCAACGGCGCATGACTGGGCACGAGAGATCGGCAAGTTGGGCCATGGTACGCGACTTATTCCCCCGCAATACGTAAAACCGTATGTCAAACGTCAGAAGAACGACACGGCAGATGCGGAAGCAATCACGGAAGCGGTTTCACGCAGGAACATGAGATTTGTCGAGGTCAAGTCGGAGGAGCAGCAGGTCAGCGCTATGGCCTATCGCACCCGTCAAATGTTCATCGGACAACGCACCCAGACGGTTAATGCTCTTCGGTCGCACCTCTCGGAGCACGGGCACATTGCCCCAAAAAGTAAAACAGGGATCAAGAAACTGATGGCTATGATCGAAGATGATACGGCCCTCATTTCGGAAAAGGTCAGAGATATTGCCCGCGTATACGTTGATCATATCGAGCAGCTGACAGCAAAGATATCTGATGCGACCGAGGCGATGAAGGCAGCGGCAAAAGTCTCTGAGACCGCAAAGCGGTTGCAGACCATGCCTGGTATCGGGGTGCAAACCGCGATGGCGATCGAGGCGTTTGCGCCTGACATGACGTGCTTCAAACGAGGGCGGGACTTTTCGGCTTGGTTGGGCTTGGTGCCCAAACAACATTCTACCGGTGGCAAGAGCCGTCTCGGCAGGGTCTCAAAAATGGGACAGGCGGACATCCGGAGCCAACTCATCCGAGGAGCCATGTCGGTGATAACTGCGGCAACACGTTTTGGGATAAAAAAGGGGGCCTGGCTGGAACGCCTGCTTGGGCGCAAACCCAAACTTGTGGCCGCGGTTACGCTTGCCAACAGAATGGCGCGGGCGGTCTGGGCAATGTTGACGCGCAATGAAGGATATCGGAACCCCGAGGCGGCTTAATGCGAAACGCGAATTAGCTGCCAAGGTGAGAGACGTGTGAGGAGGTCAACGAACTATGGGAGATTGATCGGAAAGATCCGGACCGGGAAAACCATTCGTCACCAACAAGCGAAATAGCTTTGAAAGTTGATTTGGACCAGGTTCGCGCATCACCATACCGGCCCGCGGCCATGAAAAGCGCCGCATACAGAGGCCTGATACATGACCGCACCCGATCACGCGCTCATACGTTCAAAAAACCACTTGCACAGGCGGCATCCATACATGGTGATGGGCTGAGGTAGGCGGCATATCATGGCGGTGCTCAAGACGCCGTCATTCTCAAAGAGAAAGGATATGCCACCATGGCCAAACCTACCGTTGTCCCGTTCGAACTGCCATCCGATTTTTCGCCTGACCCGCTAACGGCGGTGATCCAGGCGGGTGCCAAGGAGCTGCTGCGTGCGGCGGTTCAAGCTGAGGTGTCCGCGTTCATCGCCGAGCACGCGAGTTTGCTGGACGGGGAAGGACGCCAGCGTCTGGTTCGTCACGGCTTCCTGCCGGAGCGTATCCGTCCGGTCTGACTGCTCTGCCGCGGTTTAGCGTGAGCTGCTAATGCCCATTATCGCTAATGGGCATTATGGGGCGGCTGATGGGCACGAAGAAGGGCGGCAAGCGACGGTTCTGGTCTGACGATGAGAAGCGCTCGATCTGCTTGCAGACGCGCGCGCCGGGCGTATCGGTGGCGCAGGTTGCGCGGCGCTACGCGATGAATGCGAACCTGATCCACACTTGGCTTCGTGATCCTCGGTTTGCGCCGTCGGGCGAACCGGACGTGAGCGCGATCGTGGATGACGTGATCTTCCTTCCCGTCGAACTCGAAAGCGCGGCGATCGACACTGGCACGCCCCCGCCATCACACCAACCTGCGCTCGCGGCGCCGCTGACGGCACAGCGCATTGATATCGCCCTGTCGGACGGACGGCGCATCCTGGTCGAGGGGACCACGGCGTTGGCGGCAGTCGTGGCGATGGTTGAAGGGCTTTCCTCATGATCCCGGTGCCGAGCAATGCGCGGATCTGGCTTGCGGCGGGCGTGACGGATATGCGGCGGGGCTTCAACACGCTGGCGGCGCAAACCGAGAAGGTCCTGGAACTGGATCCTTACTCCGGGCATCTGTTCGTCTTCCGCGGTCGGCGCGGCGATCTCTTGAAGATCATCTGGTGGGATGCGCAAGGCGCCTGCCTGTTCACCAAGCGCCTTGAGCGGGGCCGATTTGTCTGGCCGGCCGCCAAGGATGGCAAGGTGAACCTGAGCCCGTCTCAACTGGCGATGCTGCTGGAAGGGATCGACTGGCGCGCGCCCGTGAAGACATGGACGCCGCTCACGGCGGGGTAGCTGTTTGCCCAATAAAACATGGGCTTTCATGCTGTTTTTGGTTCCAGATGATCGGGCGTGCCGGTATACTCTCGGGCATGTCGGAGACCTTCAAAACCCTGCCCGATGACCCTGCTGAGTTGCGGGCCGTCAGCGAGTTGATGGTCCAGCACATCCAGTCTCTGACCTACCAAAACGAGAAGCTGAAGGCCGAGTTGGACGGACATCGCAAGGCCCGCTTTGGCTCCAAATCCGAGACCTCCGAACAGCTGGCGCTGGACCTGCAAGAGGACACCGAGATCGAAGCCGCTGCCCAAGAGCAGGCCGAGGACGATGCCGTCGACGAAGGGGCTGCATCTGAAGAGGAACAGACACAGCGCAAGCGGACCCACAACCGTGCGCCGCTGCCCAAGCACCTCAAGCGCGAGCAGACTGTCCTGTCGTCCGGCGAGACCTGCGGCGATTGCGGCGGCAAGCTGCGTCAGCTTGGCGAAGATGTGACCGAAGAGCTGGATTACGTCCCTGGCCACTTCGTGGTGCGCCAAATCGTGCGCCCGCGCATGGCGTGCAACGGCTGCGAAGCCTTCGTGCAGGCAGACCTGCCCTCGCGGCCCATCACCCGTGGGCGCGGCGGCCCGGGCCTTCTGGCCCATGTCCTGGTCAGCAAATATTGCGATCACCTTCCGCTTTATCGCCAATCCGAGATCTACGCCCGCGAGAAGGTCGACCTGCATCGCTCCACACTGACGGATTGGGTGGGGCGCTCCACCAGCTTGCTGACCCCGCTCGCCGATCACATCGGCGCACTGGTCCGGGCCGGGCCCGCGCTCTTTGCCGACGACACGCCCCTCAAGCTGCAAACCAAGGGTAAAACCGGCAAGACCCAGACCGCCCGGCTCTGGTGCTATGTCCGCGATGAGCGGCCATGGGCCGGTGAGACCCCGCCTTGCGCCTGGTACCAGTTCAGCGCCGATCGCAAAGGCGAGCACCCTGTCAGCCATCTGACCGGATATGAGGGCTGCGTCCACGCGGACGGCTTTGCAGGCTTCAACGGTCTGTTCGGCCCGGATGGCGCACGCGAGCAGGCCTGTATGGCCCATGTCCGGCGCAAGTTCGTTGAGGTCTATGAACGCGAGGGGTCCACCATCGCCGGGGAGGCCATCAAGCAAATCGCCAAGCTTTATGCCGTCGAGAAGACCATTCGGGGCAAACCCGCTGAGGAACGGGCGGTCGTGCGCGAGGAGAAGGCCAAACCGATCTTTGAGGCGCTTGAGGCGTGGCTGGCCGAGCAGCTTCCGAAGATCTCCGGCAAATCAAGCTTGCGGAGGCCATCAGATATGCCCTGGGCCGCATGCCCAAAGCGCGCGCCTACCTCACTGACGGCCACCTCGAGCCCGACAACAACATCTGTGAAAACAAGATCCGTCCCGTGGCGGTCGGACGCAAAAACTACCTGTTCGTCGGATCACAGGGCGGCGGCAAAGCAGCAGCCGTGGCCTACACCCTGATCGAAACCGCCCGCATGAATGGCGTCAATCCGGAAGCTTGGCTCACTCGGGTCCTCGAGCGCCTACAGGACCATAAAACTACCCGCATCGATGATCTC
>JAGYJU010000009.1:0-325000 GCA_018401965.1 Roseicyclus sp. | reverse complement strand
TGGATCGGGCCGACCGGGGCAGAATGTTCAAAGGCTTTGCCGATTTCCCAGGGGCGGCCCATCTTCTTGGCCTCGCCCTGCAAATCGCGGCGCGTCATGTCCAGCGCAAGCGCGTAGCCGAACACATGGTCCAGCGCGCTGTCCACGGGGATGTTGCGCCCACCGGTCTTGAGCATCACCGCCACCTCGGCTTCGTGATGCACATCCGACGTGTGCGACGGGTAGGGAAAATTGCCAGAGGCATCCAGGTTGTCGGGGTTCTTCTGAAAGAAGAACGGCGGTTCCTTGTCGGGGTCATGGCCCATTTCAACGGCATGGGCGGCATAGTTGCGGCCGATGCAATAGACGCGGCGCACCGGGAACAGGCCACCGCCCGCGACGGGAATGGTCACCGTTTCGGGGGCCGGGATCACCAAGTCAGACATTCAAAGCTCCTTATCTGTCCGTATGTGTTGGTCGTGTTTGGGCCATGCGCGCGGGCGCAGGTCAATCGCCGTCACCGATGTAGACGGGATCGGGCTGTTCAAAGAAGGATTGCAGGATATGCAGCACCATCATGTAGTTCTTCTGCTGCAAGGACGCATGCGAAATGCCCTGCATCACCGAGAACTGCTTGGCCGGGTGGGGCAGCGCCTTGAAAAAGGCCAAGAGGTCATCCATGCCCGCGATCCCGTCAAACTCGCCCCGCATCACCAATGTCGGCATGGTCAGGTTTTCGGGGTTGGTCACCGGCAGGTTGGCGCACATGTCAAGATAGGTGCCGGTCGGCACGCTGTCATCGAGCGCCACGATGGCCTTGGCAAAGGCTTCGACCACGTCTGCATCCGCACAGCCGGGATGGTCGCGGTTGAAGATCGACTGGACAAAGGCCAGGTCGATGGGGCGGCGTTCGCCGGTCTGCCAGCGTGCAAGGTTCTTGGCGCGCTGTTCCAGCGTCGGGCTGCCCTCGCCGGTCCAGACCATCGCATCCAGCGCCAGTTTCGCCACCCGGTCGGGCGCGCGTTCGGCAAAATTCGCCGCCCGCAGCGCGCCGGACGAAATGCCATAGACCAGGAAAGAGGTCACGCCGGTGGTCGCCATGATGTAATCGGTCGCGGCGATCAGGTCATCGCCCCCCGCCGCGATATTGGCGGTAACCGACGGGTCCTTGTCGGACCTTCCATAGCCTTCCATGTCGACACACCACGTGTCGAAGCCTTGGCTGACGAACCAGTTCATCGCCGAGGAATAGGGCCGCCCGTCCACGTGCAGATCAAAGGTGGGCGTCGATGCCATGGATGACCCATGCACGAACAAGACCGTGCCCTTGGGCGTGCCCGATGGCACTTTCTTGTTCCACAAGAACAGGTTGACCTCGCCCTTCTTGGTCCAGTGTTCAGTAGCCTTCATAAGCTTTGTTCGGGCATGAACTGGGGTTACCATCGGTTGGGGTCCGGTTTCGTGTCCGGTCGGGGACGGGCGTCAGATGCCCAGTCTTCTTCAGCTGGAATTCCGGGTAGCGCAGGCCCGAGGCGACGCCGGGCGGCAAAGGCGTCCGACAGGCGCCGCGATCTCGTCGGCCGACAGCGTCAGACGTCGCGCTGCGATGTTCTGCATCCAGCCACCTGCGCCGCTTGGTGCCGGGGATCGGCACAAGCCCGTCCCATTGCGCCAGAAGCCAGGCCAGCACCACCTGCCCCTTGGTCAGGGCCCGCGCGGTTGCGATATCCTCGATGGGTTCGAGAAGCCGCAGGTTTTCCTCGAAATTTCCCTCCTGAAAGCGGGGATGGGCGTGGCGTCGGTCGGTCGGGATCAAGTCGTCGCGGCTGGAGAACGCGCCGGTGAGGAAACCGCGACCCAGCGGGCTGTAGGGCACCAGCCCGATGCCCAATGCCTTGAGCGTGGGCACGATGCCCGCCTCTGCGTCGCGGGTCCAAAGGGAATATTCCATCTGCACGGCCGTCAGCGGATGGGTCGCATGGGCGCGGCGGATCGTGTCGGGGCCGGCTTCGCACAGGCCCATGAACCGCAGCTTGCCCGCCTCGACCAGGCGCGCCATCGCGCCAACGGTGTCCTCGATCGGGATATCGGGATCGATGCGGTGCACGTAATACAGGTCGATCACATCCGTTCCGAGCCGCTTCAGGCTCGCCTCGCAGGCACGCGGCACATAGTCGGGATGGCCGTTGGTGCCGCCCCGCTCGCCATTGGGGCCACGGATATTGCCGAACTTGGAGGCGATGACCAAGCGCTCGCGCCGCCCCTTGATCGCGCCCGCGATCAGCTCTTCGTTGCGGCCCGCGCCATAGGCGTCGGAGGTGTCGAACAACGTCACCCCCAGATCGATCGCCCGGTGCAAGGTCGCGACGGATTCCACGTCATCGGGCAGGCCGTAATCGGATGTCATGCCCGAACAGCCCAATCCCACGCTCGAGACGGTCAGCCCCTGCGCGCCCAGCCTGCGCTGCGCCAGCGCTGCGCCGCTCACAGGTTCACCTGCTTCATCTGGCCCGCCGGATAGCGCGTGCCCGCCCCTGCCCCGTGGCGGAAATTCGCGTCCAGCGCGGCCAGCGTCGCGGCCGACGGCATGACGCCCGTCGCGGCCGCGTTTTCCTCAAGCCATCGTGCGGCGCCGCGTGCCGGGTATCGGCATGATGCCGTCACCGCGCGACAAAATCCACGCGATGGCCAGTTGCGAAGGCGTACAATCCTCGCGCGCGGCAAGGTCCTTGAGGGTTGCCACCAGCGCCACGTTGCGCGCGAGGTTCTCGGGCGCAAAGCGCGGATGGTCGCGGCGGCGGTCATCCTCCTCCATGTCGTCGAGGGTGCCTATGGCGCCGGTCAAAAGCCCACGCCCCAGCGGCGAATAGGCGACAAAGCCGATGCCAAGCTCGCGGCACAGCGGCAGATGCTCGGCCTCCACGTCGCGGCACCACAGCGAATACTCGGTCTGAAGTGCCGTGATCGGATGGGTCGCATGCGCCCGGCGGATCGTGTCGGGCGCGGCCTCCGACAGACCCAGATGCAAGATCTTGCCTTCGGCCTTCAGGTCGGCCATCGCGCCCACGGTATCCTCGATCGGCACATTGGGGTCGATGCGGTGGATATAGAACAGGTCGATCCGGTCGGTGCCCAGCCGCGCAAGGCTCGCCTCGCAGGCCTCGCGCACGTAGTCGGGGTGGCCGTTCACCTCGCGGCGGCCATCGGGGTAGCGGATATTGCCGAATTTCGTGGCCAGGATCGCCTCGTCGCGGCGGCCCTCAAGGGCGCGGCCCACCAGCGTCTCGTTCTTGCCGTCGTTATAGGCATCGGCGGTGTCGATCATGGTCACCCCCAGATCGAGGGCGCGCCGCACGGTGGCGATGGCCTCGTCGGGGTCTGGCTTGCCGTAGATCGGCGTCATGCTCATGCAGCCCAGACCGATGGCCGGCACGTCGAGAGATCCGAGTTTGCGCGTCATCATCTGGCATTTGCTCCATCGGTTGGTAAGAAAGCGGCATGATCGGCCGGGCAGGCCGGACCAGCAGGATCGGTCTCGATCCGCGCATTGAGGACGGCGTCGCCGGTACGCTGGTAATGGTCGGTCAGGGCTTGCACGGCCTCCTCGCGCGGCGCGCAAGAACAAGGTCGCACAGCCGCCGGTGTTCGGTCTCGATCGACCGGACCGGGCCTTGGACCGTGCGGCTGAAATGGCGGTAGCGGTTATTCAACTCGTGCAGACGCTCACAGCTTTCCCGCCAGCAGGCGTGACCCGCAAGCCGACAGAAGCGCCATGTGGAACCGCTTGTGCGCCACCTCCCATGCCGGGTTGGGGCGCGGGCCTGCGCCGTCCTTGATCTGGCGGGACAGCACGCTGAGCCGGTAGTGCGAGATCAGCACCGCCTCTTCCCAGTCGGACCCGCCTTGCGCGATGGACCGGCGTAGCGCCTCGCCTTCCAGCAAGCAGCGGTTGAACAAGATATCGGCGAAATCATCGGTCGATATGCCGGACACGAAAAATCCGCGCCGGTCGATGCGGTCGACCAGCCCTTCGGATGTCAGACGGTTCAACGCCTCGCGGACCGGTGACGCGCCGCAGTCGTAGAGATCGCTCAGCATCTTCACCGTCAGTTTGGTTCCCGGCGTCAGGCGCGCGGTCAGGATGTCGCCGCGGATCTTTTCCACAAGGGAAATGCCCATCGATTGTGGCGCGTTCGGCATGGCCTTCCCCATGGTCGTGCCCGCGGCCGAAATCCCGCCGGGGGCATTGACACGTGTTCAGCTGTCGCGGATACGGTCGGCAAACTGCCGCGCAAGCTCCGGTCGTATCGGCCAAGATCTGCGCGCAGACCGTTTCATCGCCGTATTCCACGCCTTCGAACGGGTAGTTGACCGCCTCGAATTGCGCCCGCAGTTCGGGGTTGTCAAAGGCACCCCGGATCGAGGCCACCAACCGGTCGCGCACCTCGGGCATGGTTTCCCAAACCTCGGTGTGCATGGCCCAACCATTGGCCAGTTCCATCTCGGGGATCGAGGTTCCGAACACGTCATTGACCAGCGGCGGGTTGCCCATCTGGACGTTGAACGCCTCGACCGAGCGGAAGGTGCCCAAGACGCGCACCTGTTCGCCAAGGCTGATCGCCACGCCAGCGGTCAGAACGGCCGCGTCGGTTTCGCCCGTGATCGTGGCCATCGACGTGGGGTTGCCACCGCCATAGGGGATCAGGTTGAAATCGGCCCCCATCGCATCGGCCAGCGACAGCATCCCGATGGTGCCGGGGTGCGGCAGGCGGCTGGTGGCGATGGTCACCGTGCGCTGGCGGCCCAGCTCGACCAGTTCCTCGATCGACTGGATCGGGCTGTTGGCGCCCACATAGCACACGATGGGCGTGCCGCCGGTCTTGGCGAAATGGATGATGTCGCCGGGCAGGTTGTAATTGGTATCCTGCGTGGCATGGGTGATGATCTCGGGGTGCATGTTGCTGTAGAGCAGGTTGTAGCCATCCTTGTCGCGGCGGCTGGCATAAAGTTCATAGCCCACCTGCCCGCCCGCGCCGGGATGGAATTCGAACTCGAAATCCACGCCCAGATCGGTGCGCATCACGTTGGTGAAGGCGCGGGCCGTGGTTTCGGCCCCGCCGCCCTGCCCCGTCGCGATGACCACGTTGATGTTGCGGTTCGGATAGGCGCCCTGCGCGCGCAGCAAGGCGGGGGCAAACAGGCTTGCCGCCCCGACTGCGGCACCGGTGCCCAGCAGACCACGCCTGCTGATGGTTTTGAGTGTCTTGGCCATTTTGTCCTCCCTGATGTGGTGGCCTTGCGCCATCCCGTCGGGCCTGTGTCAGCCCTGCCGGAATTCCAGAATGTCGAGCCCTTCAAGCCGGTCGAGCAGATAGACCAGCCCCCGGTCGTCGACGTAGACATCATTGCTTTGCGGGGCGGCGTGACCGCCCGTTGGGGTGGGGATGAAATGCCCCAGCTCGGTCGGATCGGCGGGGTTCGACAGGTCGATGGCCCGCAGGCCGCCCGAAAACCACGCCGCGAACACCGTGGTGTCATACAGCGTTTCGGCATATTGGTGGCAGCCAAAGCGCCCGCCGCTGGCGGCATAGGGCGTATCGAGCTCGCCGACATGAAAGGTCGAGACATAGCGGATGTCCGACAGGTCGGTGACGTCGAACACCCACATATGCGCCGCAAGCTGGCCCTTTTTATGGGCGTGTTCCTCGTCTGCGGCGACGGCATGGCGGCGGCCGCCGATCAGGCCGGGCAAGGGCTTGATCGTGTGGGTCGGGTGCTTGCTGGGCGGGTGATAGTCAAAGGAGGCGATGGTTTTCATCGCGCCGATCTCGGTGGCGTCGATCACGCGAAACCCCGCGTGCCAGCACGCCGCCCAAAGCTCGTTGCCCACCCGCTGCGTGTGGTGCAGGCGGTTCTGATAGCCCTTCCAGGTCGGGCGCGCGCCATCGAAGTTTTCTTGCCCGTCCATGCACCAGCGCCCCACTTCGACCGGGCGGGTCGGGTCGGAATAGTCATAGACCATCAGGATGTTGCCGACATAGCCGGGCATCTCGGTCGACATGTACAGGTAGGTTTCGTCGATATCGAAACGGTGCACCCCGAAGCCATGGGTCTTTTGGTGGCACAACAGGCGCGGGTTGGCGCGATCCTTGATGTCATAGATGCGAAAGCCGCCATCGTGATAACCCCGCGCCGCACTGACGCGCAGCGTCGGGATATCGGCCAGCGTCACGCCCAGGAAATCGGCCAGTTCCGCGTCGGTCGGATCGCGCCCGTCGCGCGCGCGCACCCGTTCGGTATGCTCGATCAAACCTTCGCCCTTGCGGTGGAAATGGCGCTTGTTCTGTTCGTGGTTGACGATCATCAGATCGCCGCAGACGCGCACCTTGTGGCTGTGCGACCACAGATCATCCAGCATGACCTTTGCCACGATCCTGGGCGCGCGCGGGTCCGACACGTCGATGATGGTGGTGCCGTTGGGCGCATCCATGTGGCCGACGTAGCAATAGCCGTCTTCGACCCTGACCTGCCCGCCGCCCGGAATATCCAGCCGTGCCAGGCGCGTGAAATTTCGGGACAATGACGCGTCCATGTCAGACCGCCTCCTTCTGGGTTCTTTTGGCCTGCCAGCTTTTGTAGACCGGCAAAAGCAGCGTGATGATCAGGAACAGCCACAGCAGGTTGCCGATGTTGGAACTGAACAGGATGCCCACGTCGCCACGCGAAATCCGCAAGGCGCGCATCAGGTATTGTTCCATCAAGGGGCCTAGGATGATCCCGATCAGGATAGCGGTGACATGGTACCCCGTCTTGCGCGCCAGGTAGCCCAACAGGCCAAAGGCCACCGCCAACCCCATGTCGAACATGTAGACCCGCGGCACGAAGGCCCCGAGCAGCGTGAAGGTCAGGATCATCGGCACCAGGAAATAGGCCGGTACCGTGGTCACGCGCGACATGTATTGCGCCATCGGGAACATCAGCGGGATCATCAACAGGTAGGTGATGAAGGCGGCGGTGAAGATGCCATAAGCCAGTTCCGGGCTGTCGATGAACAGCCGCGGGCCAAGGGTGACACCGTGGTATTGCAACACCACCATCATGATCGCAGCCGTGCTGCCGCCGGGCACGCCGATCGCCATCAGCGGCACAAGCGTGCCGGAGGTGACGCCGTTGTTGGCGGCCTCGGGGGCGGCCACGCCTTCGGGCACGCCGGTGCCGAACAATTCGGGATGCTTGGAAAAGGTGCGCGCCTGTTGATAGGCGACAAAGGCCGCGATGGATGCGCCCGCGCCCGGAATGATGCCGATGATCACCCCGATCAGCGCGGTCCATGTCATCAGGAACCAGCTGCCCATCGCCTCTTTCACCAGAAGCCAGACATCGTGGAACTTGGAGCTGACGACGACATCCATGTACTCGTCCTTGAGCACCCGGCCGCGCTCGATCAGCACGAAGACCTCGGAAATCGCGAAGAGCCCGATCAACGCGGGCACAAGCGGCACCCCGTCATACAGTTCCAGCAGGCCAAAGGTGGCGCGCGGTTCGGAATAGATGAAATCGGTGCCGATGGCCCCCATCAACAGGCCTAGCATCCCCGCCAGGAGGCCCTTGACCAGATCCTTGGCCGCGATCACCGCGATCAGCGTCAGGCCGAACAGGATGATCACCACCATTTCGACCGAATGCAGGTAATTGCCCACCTGCGACAGAACCGGCAGCAGGGCCAGCACGAAGGTCGTGCCGATCAACCCGCCAAAGATCGAGGCGACGAAACAATAGACCAGCGCGCGCTGCGCTTGGCCTTTTTGCGCCATCGGATAGCCGTCCAGCGTGGTCGCCGCCGCCCCGCCGGTGCCGGGGATATTGACCAGGATGGCCGGGATGCCATTGCCAAGCTGTGACGCGCTGTAAAGCGCCATCATGAAGATCAATGCCACCTCGACATCGACCGACAGCGTCAGCGGCAACAGGATGATGATGGTATTGGCCGCGCTGAAACCCGGGATCGCCCCCACCAGGTTGCCCAGCAGAACCGCCGGGATCATCACCCACCAATAGGACAGCGAATAGGCAAACAGACCTGCGATTGTCGAAAACTGTTCCATGTCAGAGGAAAATCCCCTTGAGGGTTTCATCGAGGATCGTTGTCGGGAACCGGACCTTCACGAAGACGATGAAGATCAGGAAGGCCGCGACGGTCATGCCCGTGGCGGTGATCAGGGCAGCCCGCCAGCGCTGCAGGCCGCCGATGATGACCACGGTGGACAGGACAAAGGAAAAAATCGTCACCACAAAGCCCAGCACCGGCATCAGCACGATAAAGCCGATGGTCAGCGCCAGAACGCTCCAGCGGCGGCCTTCCGAAACCGGGTCGGAAAAGAAGCCCTCAAAGCCAAGGCTCTTGCGTCGGGTGATGATCTCGCGGGCAAAGCGGATGAACAGAACCAGGCTCAGGATGCCGATGGCCGAGGCGACATAGATCCCCACCACCTTGGCCTGGAACGGCAATTCCCACACGGTGGACAGGTAATAGATCGCAAAGGCGATCGCCCCCACCGGGATGATCAGTTCAGGCAAGATGCCGGGGCGCTTTTCCATTGGGCTATTCAATCCTTGCCGATGCGCGACCCACATGATCGACCTCGACCACGATTTCGTCGCCAGATGTCATCCAGACCGGGGGCGTTCGGGCATAGCCCACGCCAGACGGCGTGCCGGTCGCGATCACGTCGCCGGGGCGCAACGTCATGAAATCGCTGATCAGCGAAATCGCCCGGGCGACCGGGAAAATCATCATGTCGGTATTGGCGTCCTGCATGGTTTGCCCGTTCAGGATCGCACGCACCCCAAGACCGACCGCGCCCGGCGGCAGCGCATCGCGGGTGACGATTTCATCGCCAACGATGCCGGTCCCGTCGAAATTCTTGCCCGGCGTCCATTGGCCGCCTTTCTGCTGGTAATCGCGGATCGAGATATCGTTGAACACGCCGTAGCCAAAGACGTGATCCAATGCCTCTGCCTCGGGGATCTTGCGGCCACCGCGCCCGATCACCACAAGCAGTTCCGCCTCGTAATCCAGCTTGTCGCTGATGCCTTGCGTGCCCACGACCGCACCGCTGGGGGCCAGCGAGCTGTCGACCCGGAAAAAGAACGCCGGGTATTGCGGCGGCTCGCGCCCGCCTTCACGGGCATGTTCGGCATAATTCAGCCCGATGCAAATGATCCGCGCGTCGGCAACCACAGGCAGCCCCGGCTCTACCGGCCCGTCCACGACGGCACCGGCCGCCAGCGTGCCGGCGGCAACATCCGTGGCCAATCGGGCAAAGGCCTGCGCGGTTGCGGGAAAGGGGCCGGCATCGTGCAAGACACCATTTTCCCGAATCCCAAGCCGGGTGACCCCATTATGACGATAAGCCACCAACCGCATCGATTCCCCCGCTAATTTTCGCGTCTGAATCAAATCATCGACAAAAATGGGTGACAGTCAAATCCTTTCGTAAATGTTTCACGCCGCTGCCCGGTGCGGAGAGGCGGCAACACAGGGGCCAAAACCCCATGTTTCCGCTGCGATAGCGTGGTAACAGGCGTCGATCCGGGTCATGCTGCACAGGCGGTTGCGGCCAGGCCGGATGAATTGACGATGCTTGACCGTAACTGTCGACACAGGCAAAGATCATCGACAAAATATTATATCAAATATGAACCGCCTGTGGCGCCCGAGGGCAAGACCCCACCGCACGGAGGACGCATTGGACGACATTCGGATCGACACAAGCGACAGCGAAACGCTGGCCCAAGGCGCGTATCGCACGCTGCGCCATGACATCATCGCAGGCCGCAGACCGCCTGGCGAACGGCTGCGCATCGGCAAGCTCAAGACCATTTACGGCATCGGCCCCACGCCCTTGCGCGAGGCGTTGCAGAAACTCAGCCAGGACGGGCTGGTGGTGGCCGAGGACAATCGCGGTTTCGCGGTGGCCGACCTCGACCCGGTCGAGTTCGCGGATCTGAACGTCGCGCGCACCGCCATCGAGAAAGAGGCGTTGCGCCTGTCGCTGGCGCGCGGCGATGACGCTTGGGAAGCGCGGGTCGTGGCCGCCACCTACATCATGCAGAAAGAGGACGCGGCCCTGTCGCCCCTGTTGGAAAAAGTGCCCGACAGCTGGGAACGTGCGAACGCGGCTTTTCACACCGCGCTGGTGTCGGCCTGCGGATCGACATGGTTGCTGCGGCTGCGGATGCAATTGCACGACCTGTGTGAACGCTACCGCCGCGCCTCGGTCTATCAGCGGATCGGCGCCCGCGATCTGGCCGCCGAACATGCCGCGATTTCGGCGGCGGTGCTCAAACGCGACGCGGCCCGCGCCTGCACCCTGATCGAGCATCATTTCGCCCGCACCGCCAATGCCTTGGCCCCTGCCCCGAAAGACGAGACATGATCCCGATCACGCTTGCGACCTGGGATCATGACCGCGCCATGCCGATCCATGACGGCACCATTCCCGTGCCCGGCGTGACGATCGAAAGCACGATCCTGCCCACCAGCAAGCTGTTTCCCATCGCTGCCCAAGAGGCACGCTTCGACGTGACCGAGATGTCGCTGTCGACCTATATCCTGCAACGGTCGCAAGGCACGACGCCCTACACCGCCATCCCGGTTTTCCTGTCGCGCGCCTTTCGCCACAACGGGTTCTTTGCGCGCGCGGGCTCCGGCATCAATTCGCCCGCCGATCTGGCCGGGCGCACCGTCGGCGTGCCCGAATACCAGATGACCGCCGGTCTGTGGATGCGCGGCATCTTGCAGGATGAATACGGGGTCGAGCTAGCCTCGATCCGCTGGCGCACGGGCGCGCTGGATGAAGGCGTGCGGCGCGAACGGCTGGCTCTGTCGCTGCCGCCGGGCATGGTGGTGGATCCGATCGACGATGGCGAAACCCTGCAAGACCTGTTGCTGGATGGCCGGATCGATGCGGTGCTGGCCCCCAAGCCGCCCGCCGCCTTTCTTGCGGGCGATGCCCGGATCACCCGGCTGGTGCCCGACCCCGAGGCGGCAGAGGCCGATTATTACCGGCGCACCGGGTTTTTCCCGATCATGCATATCCTGGCCGTCCGCCGCAGCCTGGTTGACGCCAACCCGGATCTGGCCAGATCGCTGTTCGACGCCTTCGTCGCGGCCAAGCGCCTGGCCGTGGCCCGGCTGCAGGATGTCTGGCTGGGGTCGGCCAACCGGATGACCCTGCCCTGGATGGGGGCATCCATGGAACGCACGCTGGCGGTCATGGGCGATGATTTCTGGAGCTACGGCTTTGCCGCCAACCGCGCGGAACTTGCCGCCATCTGCCGCTATTCCAGCGAACAACACCTGGCAGCGCGCGCCCTTGCGCCGGAAGACTTGTTCGCGCCGTCGGTCTTGTCGACCTGATCCGCCACGGGGCCCGGCCACCCCCCGGACCCGCGTGCAGCACGCCCCGTATCTTCTTGTTTTAAAATAATTCCGCGTCACGTCAGCGGCCTTGCCGCTGGCCTGGCCGCTGCCATGCCCCAGGTCGCCCGCAACCGCCGCACGCCCCCCTGGCCAAGCCTTGGCACAGGCTTTGCACTCCGTGCCCTGCGTTCGACCAGCGGCCAGATCCTCACCCGCAGCACTTGGCCCCCCTGTCGACCGGCACGACGACCGTATTGCCAGAAGGGCCTTTTCATGACCGATCCCATTCGCCTGCTGCAGCTTGCGGGCTGGTCCCCAAGCGGCGACCAGACCTCGCAGGCGCTTTTCAACACCAATGTCATTCAATCCACCAACACCGGTGCGCCGTGGTTTTCCGATGACCCGACAAACCCGCTGGGTCATCCGACCGCGGCGACACAGGCCGCGATCGATCATTTCGGGATCACCATGATCCGCTTTCCCGGTGGTGAAACAGATGCCGTGTTCCAACGGGGCATGATGGTCGATGGCGCCTTGCCGGACAGTATCGTCACGCTGCTGGACTATGCCAGCGATGCCGATATTGCCGTCAACTTGGTGGTCCCGGTCGACACGCCCCCCGCCCTGACCCGCGCCGCGTTCCTGGACCAGATGCGGGATTTCGCCACCGCCCTGCACCAGCATTATCCGGGCGTTGTCCAATCCTTTGAACTGGGCAACGAATATTGGGGCGGGCGCGTGGCCTTTGATGACAGCCTGGAATTCGCCTATGGCCAGAACGCGGGCGAGGTGGCCTTGGCGCTGCAGGCCGGCCTAGGGACCGCAAACCAGGATGCGGATGTGTTTCTTCAGGCCGCAGGCAACCTGCGCGGCGCCTTTGGCAACGACCTGGATCAGGCCAATGGCGCGATCCAGGACGGGTTCGAACAGGTGCCCGGTGCCATCGACGTGCTGGATGGGATCATCCGCAACAGCTATTGGAAAGACCCCGATCTGGACGGGTTCGAGAATTCGACCGGGGTCTTTGCCGAGGATCGCGGGCTGGGCCAGAACCTGGGCGGCGGCGACACCCCTTGGGAAAGCTGGGCCGGGCACCCGTTGCTGACCCGCGTGGGCGAATACAACATCAACAAGAACATCGCACTTGGGGACACGGGGGTAGACATTGGGGTGCATGGCGCATCCTACCTGCTGGAACACGTGGCCAACATGATCGAGGCGGGCGTTGACCAGGCGTTTCTTTGGCCCGTCTCGCACAACACCCAGAACGCGATCCTGTTCCGCGACGAAGCCATCACCACCCAGACCGTGCACGGGATGGACATCGCCACCAACACCACGCGGGCCGCGATGCTGGACCTGATGCGGCAGACGGTGGGTGCGCATGACCTGCTGCGCGCAGACTGGTCGCTTTCCGGCGATGACGCCGCCCCCGGCAGCGACGTGGAGCTGACCCTGTTCGAGGCCACGAACAAAGCCGCGTCGCAGGCCGACCTTGTCGCTTTTGTATCATCGCGTTCGGCACAGGACATGCAGCTGGAGCTTGACCTGTCGGCCGTCGTCACCGGGTTCGAAAGCCTGCGGATCACCTCGATCCATCACGCGGCCACGGGCGGCAACCTGCGCGATGCCGTGGTCACGGAACTCGAACCGCGGCAGATCGGCGATGGGGCTGTCTTTACCCTGACCCTGCGCCCCTATGAGGTGGTCCAGTTCGCCTTCGACACCGCCCCCGTGCCGGACACGGATCCGGCACCGGATGCGGCGATCTTCGATCCGTGGGCTGCGCTTGCCGAAGCCGCGATGCCGGATCCGGGCCTGGACCAGACCGGCCTGATGTCGCGAAAATTCCTGGGCCTCGGGGATGACCCCAGCACTGCGGCGCAGGGCGCGGGCGCGGGCACGGCGATGTCCGTCTCGGCGGATCCGCTGCGCCTTTGGGGCGGGGATGGCGCCGAGTTCCTGATCGGCGGGGCCGGCGACGACAGGATTTTCGCGCGTGGCGGCGATGACACGGTGATCGCGGGCGCAGGTGCCGATCTGATCCGCGGCGGCCACGGCAATGACGCCATTTTCGGCGGCGAGGGCCGCGGCCGGGACACGCTGTTCGGGGATCTCGGCGATGACACGCTGATCGCGGATGCGGGGGCGGATCTGTTGCAGGGCGGCTATGGGCAGGATGTGCTGAACGGTGGCGCGGGCAAGGATACGCTGACAGGCGGCCATGGGGCCGACCGGTTCATCCACGCGGATCTTGACCGTGGCTTTGACCTGATCCGCGATTTCGAACCGGGGCTGGACCGTCTCGTGTTCGATGACGCCCGCCTGACCGGGCCCGACACGATCAGGGTGCTGGCCTACCTGCATGAAGACACGGCCTCGACATTGATCCGGTTCCTCGATCCCGCGGGCGAGATCGACACATCGCTTGGTGGCGTGGTCCTGCACGGCATCGCCCGGCCGGAATTCGACATCAACAGCCTGGCATTCCCGCATCAGACCCCGCCCGCCACGGAGGGTGCCGATACGATCTTGCCGGGGTATGAGGGGCTGGATGACATCCAATCCCTGCTTTTGCCCTATAGCGACGCGCCCGACATGGCGCCCGATGACGATCAGGCCGTCGATCCGGACTGGACCATCGCGGCCTGATCCCGGCGATCACCGGGCACCTCGGTCCGCTCCACATAGCCGCGCGCCTGCAGGTCATCGACCAGCGCGACAAGCCCCGAGCGTTCGATCCCCGGCATCCGCGCCAGGCCGCTTTGGGTGATGTCGGGGAATTGCACGAACAGAGACAGGGCGGAAAACACGCGCGGACCAAGGTCTTGGTCGCCCAGGGCACGGCGGAAATCGGCCTGGACGATCAGATAGGCCCGTTTCAGGTTATAGCCGAAGACGTCTTCGAGAAGCGGTGTCTGCCCCGCGTCATCAGACAGGTCAGAAAGGGCCGAGGTCTCGCTGCGCATCACAGGTGCCTTTCGCGTCTTGCCACTGTTTTACAACAAAACCGCTATTAGCTTAAACAGTTGCACCTTGACCCGACCATGGCGATTGCACGCATCGAGGTTCCGGGCCTGGTCGCAGCAGGCCCGGAACATGTCAAAAGATCGGCAATCCCGGCCGGTCAGCGCGTGGGTGCATCCGCGGCCTGGCCGCCCCGGCTGCCCCACCAGTTCAGGCCAAGGATCACGAGGATCAGCGCAACCCCCGCGATCTCGACCCGCAGATCCGGCCAGAACACGGCGATCACGCCCGGCACCAACAGCGCCCGCGCCCAGATCGGCATCGGCCGCCACAAGAACCCTTCCAGCGCGGCGGCAAAGGCCACGAGCGCGATGATCGCGATTGCGCCGCTCCAGATCACCAGCGGCAAGGGGCCGCCCAGGATGATTTCCTCGTTGAAGACCATGAACAGCGGGATCAGGTACAGGCCCTTGGCGTATTTCCACGCCTGGAAACTGGTTTCCATCGGTTTCGACCCGGCGATGGCCGCGCCCGCGAACCCGGCCAAGGCCACGGGTGGCGTCACGTTGCTGTCTTGGGAATACCAGAACACCACCAGGTGCGCGATCAGGATCGGGATGCCGAATTCCTGCGTCAGCGCGGGGCCGACAAGGATGATCAGCACGATATAGGCCGCTGTCACCGGCAGCCCCATGCCCAGGAT
This sequence comes from Roseicyclus sp., assembly GCA_018401965.1. GTDB lineage: Bacteria > Pseudomonadota > Alphaproteobacteria > Rhodobacterales > Rhodobacteraceae > Roseicyclus. The sequence goes on along the minus strand of JAGYJU010000009.1, from coordinate 309,926 downwards.
CAGGCTGGCGATCAGCACGAGGATCAGCGCCAGCACGATGTTGCCGCCCGAAAACGCGATCATCATGGCCGAGAATTTCAGCCCCAGGCCGGTCAGGCCCACGACCCCCACGATGATCCCCGCCACGGCGCAGGCCATCGAAACCGCGACCGCGTTGCGCGCGCCAAGTTCCAGCGCCTGGAGCATCATGGCGATGCCGCGACGGCAGAGCGCGACGAAGCCGTCCAGCGTCGGGCCATTGGCCGCATAGGTCCAAAGCGCGCGCGCCGAGGCGGCGGCGATGACCGAGGCGATGGCATAGAACCCCACCCGCATCGGGGAATAGCCCGCGACCAACAGCGCCACCAAGGCCACCAGCGGCAACAGGAAATGCCAGCCATCGGCCAGCACCTTGCGCACGCTGGGCAATTCCTCGGCGGACAGCCCGGTCATGCCCTGTTTCACGGCGGCGATATGCACCAAGAGGTAGACCGCGCCGAAATACAGGATCGCGGGAAAGATCGACACCAGAACGATATCGACATAGGGCACCCGCGTGAATTCCGACATCAGGAACGCGCCCGCGCCCATCAGGGGCGGCATGATCTGGCCACCGGTGCTGGCTGCGGCCTCGATGCCGCCGGCTTGGGCGGGGCGGTAGCCCAGTTTCTTCATCAAGGGGATGGTGAAGGCACCGGTGGTGACGACATTGGCGATGGCGCTGCCGGAAATCGACCCCATGCCGGCGCTGGCGATCACCGCCGCCTTGGCCGGGCCACCGCGCTGCTTGCCGGTGGCGGCATAGGCCAGATCGATGAAGAACTTGCCCGCGCCGGTGACTTCCAGAAAGGCGCCGAACAGCACGAAGACGAAGATGAAGGTCGCGGCCACCCCAAGCGGGATGCCGTAGATGCCTTCGGCCCCAAGCGTCATCTGGCTGGCAAGCCGGTCCAGCGAATAGCCCCGGTGGTTCATGATGCCGGGCATCCAGTCGGCCAGGAAGGGCAATTCCCCCCGGTTGCCCGCAAAGGCATAGGCGATGAAGAAGGCGCCGATGATGGTCATGCCAAGGCCCACCGCACGCCGCGCGCCTTCCAGCACGACGACCATGGTCAGGATGCCCATCCACACGTCGATGTCGCGCGGGAACACCTGGTTGGCGATGATGTCGATATTGACCGGCACCCAGGCGCCGACCACGACGCTTGCCGCGATCAGCACGCTGTCGATGGCCCAGCCCAAAGCCCCGCGCGGGCGGTGGCGGCCAAAGACCGGGTAGATCAGGAAACACAGGACAAGGATGAAGCCAAGGTGAATGGGTCGTTGATAGAACAGCCCGAGCGGCTGGACGCCGGCGGCGTAGAGCTGAAACAGCGACAGCGTGATGCCGATGATGGCGATGGCGCGCAGCACGATCCAGGGCTGCGGCGGCCTCGTAGGGGCGGACATCGGTATCGGTGACCATTATCTGTCATCTCCTGTCAGGGCGATGCGCACCCGCTGGCGGGCCGCCACGGCGGACAGCGACACGATGGTGTCGCCGACCTGCAACCGGTGGTCGACCGCAAGGCTTCCGGGGCGCAGCACATAGGCATCGCCGGGCACGGGTTCGTTGATATCAAGAATGAAATAGCCGCCCTGCCCGTCCGACACCTGTCGGCCACGTCCGGGAATATGACCCAGGCCAGCGGCGAAATCGGGCTGGTGACTGCGCATCAGGACCATGTGGCCACCAAGGTTTTCGTAGCAGTCGAACACATCGAAGCCCTGCACGGAATGACGCCACAAGACGCACCATTCGCCGCCCTCAGGTATGGGCAGGCGCGCGATTTCGGTTCCGTCTTCCCGCGTGGCCACCAGGTCGGCCGCATGGGCCATCGTGGCGGGCAACAGCGAGAGGAGGAGGAGGGCACAAAGCCCCCCTCCGATCGATGTCGTCACTGGCGCAGCGCGTCAGGGATCGTTGCGCCGATTTCCTCGTAGTAGCGGATCGCACCGGGGTGCAGCGGCACCGGGGTCGCGGTCAGCGTGAACTCGACCGTGGTCTCATTCGCCGCCGGGTGCACCGCCTGAAGATCGGCGATGTTCTCGAACATCGCGCGGGTCAGGTTGTAGGCCAGATCGTCGGACATGTCCGAGGACACGACCAGAACGTTGGGAATGCCCAGAACGGCGACATCGGCATCGACGCCGGTATAGGTGCCACCCGCCAGCGAGGTGATGGCAAAGGTCGCGTCCGCAGCCTGCGCCGCGGCCAGTTCGGCCTGCGACAGTTCGATCATCACGATGCTGTTGGTGGTGGCAAGGTTCAGGATCGACGAGGTGGGCGCGCCCACCGACCAGAATCCCGCATCGATATCGCCGTTGGCCAGCGCATCGGCGGTTTCGTTGAAGTTCAGGCGCTGCTCCTCGATGTCATCATAGCTGATGCCATTGGCCTCGAGAATGGCGGCGGCGTTGACTTCGGTGCCCGAACCGGGCGCGCCGATCGACACGCGCTTGCCGACCAGATCGGACAAAGTGGTGATGCCCGACCCTTCCAGCGCGACGATCTGGACCATGTTGGCATACATCGACGCCAGGCCACGGACCATCGGCAGCTGCTGGCCTTCGAACCGGCCGGTGCCGGCATAGGCCTGCGCGACCGTATCGGCCAGCGCGATGGCCAGGTCTGCATCACCGGTGGCGATGAGGCCCATGTTCTCGACCGAGGCGCCGGTGACTTCGGCGGTGGCGGAATAGCCCTCGACATTGTTGTTGATGATTTCGGCCAGGCCGCCGCCCATCGGGTAGTAAACCCCGCCGGTGCCGCCGGTGGCGATGGACAATTGGGTTTGCGCAACCGCGGGCGCTGCAATCGCCACAAGGGTGCTGGCCGCGAGTGCCTTGAAGAATGACATGGTTTTACCTCCCTTAAGGTGTGTTGTGTCGGGTGTTCTAAAGCCTTAGCCGCCGCGCGCCAACCCTTTGTTGGGCAGCACAATCATTGCACGAGTACACTATGCAGAATGCCCGCCCAGGTGGCTGCACATCAGGGTCAGGACCCGCCGGTATGCGCCCCTGTGGCGGTTGCGCATATGCACCGCGCCGTAAACGGGTTGATCGATGGCGGGCGCGTCCACCACCCGGCGCGCGGCGCCTGTCGCTTCCAGGTCCAGCGCGGATTGGCGCAGCACGTAGGTCGTGCCGCCCAGGCCGGTCAAGAGCCGCAGGATCACCGCGTTCTGCCCGCTGGACACCGCGCCCACCGACAGCGCGGGCAGGCGTTCGGCATGGGTGGTGGAAAAGGCCGGGGCGTAATTGGCCAGGATGTAGCTGTCGGCCCGCACGCCCGCCAGGGTCGTGGCCTCGGTCGAGACCATGACATAACTGACCGTGCCGAGGGTTTCGAAATGCAGGTCGGGGTGCGGTTTGGGCGTGTAGTGAATGGCCACGTCCAGCGCGCCCGCCATAACGTCGGCGCACATCTGCGCGGAATAATCCGCCTCGACATACAAGGCGGTTCCCGGCAGCGCGCCCTGCAAGGCCGCGACCCAGGCCGCCACCCGGTCACCCAGCAGATCATGCTGGATGCCCACCCGCATGGTCATCGCGGCGCTGCCGGTGCCCTGCACCGATTGGCGCGCCGCCATCCAGCCGCGCCGCAGGCTTCGGGCATGGGGTTCAAAGCGCAAACCTTCGGTGGTCAGGTCCGTACCGGCGCGGCTGCGATCCAGAAGCCTGCAGCCAAGCGCCTGTTCCAACGCGTTGATCCGGCCCGACACGGTGGATTGCGTCACCCCCAGCCGCGTCGCGGTGCGGTTGAAGCTGCGAGTTTCGCACAGGTCCAGAAAGGTCTCCAACTGGTCGATGGTCATGGCGTCCCCCTAATCGGTTGCGCCGATCAAAACATATGCAGCGACCGAATTGAACTCTGATCTGGGGCGGCGAATACTTGTACCTGACAAACAGGGGGAATGGGCCGTGGCAGACCTGCCGAACAAGGCACGCGTGGTGATCATCGGGGGCGGCGTCGTCGGGGTTTCGGCGCTTTATCACCTGGCGCGCGCGGGATGGCAGGAGTGCGTTCTGCTGGAAAAGAACGAACTGACCGCGGGCTCCACCTGGCATGCGGCGGGCAATGTTCCGACCTTTTCGACATCCTGGTCGATCATGAACATGCAACGCTATTCGACGGAACTTTACCGCGGCTTGGGCGAGGCGGTGGATTACCCGCTGAACTACCATGTCACCGGTTCGATCCGGCTGGCCCATTCCGACGAACGGATGCAGGAATTCGCCCGCGCGCGCGGCATGGGCCTGTCGCAGGGGATGAACCTGCAAATCCTGTTGCCCGATCAGATCAAGGAAAAATACCCGTTCATCGAAACCCATGACCTGAAAGGCGCGCTGTATGATCCCGCCGATGGCGATATCGACCCGGCGCAGGTGACCCAGGCCCTTGCCAAGGGCGCGCGCGACCTGGGGGCCAAGATCATCCGCTTCTGCCCCGCCACCGGCGTCAGCCGCGATGGCGGCGATTGGATCGTGCAGACCGATCAGGGCGATATCCGCTGTGACATCGTGGTCAATGCCGCCGGCTATTACGCCCAGCGCGTCGGTGACTGGTTCAAGCCCTATGGCGGGCGCAGCGTGCCGATGATGGTGATGAGCCATCAATACATGATCTTCGAAGAAGTGCCCGCCGTGCGCGACTGGGCGGCACAGGCCGGTCACAAGCTGCCGCTGTTGCGCGATGTCGACGTGTCCTACTACCTGCGGCAGGAAAAGAACGGCTTCAACCTTGGCCCTTACGAACGGCCCTGCCGCGCGCATTGGACGGATGCGGGCGACCCGATGCCGGATGATTTCAGCTTTCAGCTCTACCCCGACGATCTCGACCGGCTGTCGGTGCAGATCGAGGATGCGATGGAACGGGTGCCGGTGCTGGCCGAGGCCGGGCTGTCGCGCGTCATCAACGGACCCATCCCCTATACCCCCGACGGCAACCCGTTGATCGGGCCGATGCCCGGCGTGCCCAATGCCTATGAGGCTTGCGTCTTCACCTTCGGCATCGCGCAGGGCGGCGGCGCGGGCAAGGTGCTGGCCGAATGGATCACCCAAGGCGCGCCAGACTGGGACATGTGGTCGTGCGACCCGCGCCGCTTCACCGATTTCACCGACCCCGATTACTGCATCGCCAAGGGGATGGAGGTCTATGGCCACGAATACGCGATGCATTTCCCCTGGCATCGCTGGCCCGCCGCGCCGGACCGCAAGATTTCGCCGGTGCATCTGCGGGTCAAGGGCCAGGGCGGGCAGATGGGGGCCTATGCCGGATGGGAACGGGCCAATTGGTTCGCCGCCCCCGGCGATGACCTGTCGGAGGCAGCCACCCAGACCTGGAACCGCGCCGGACCGTGGGAGCCGCGCATCCGCGCCGAATGCGAAACCGTGCGCGACCATGTCGGCATTCTGGATTTGCCGGGGTTTTCCCGCTTTCACCTGACGGGCGATGGCGCGGGCGACTGGCTTTTGGGCAAGATCGCGGGCGGTTTGCCGAAACCCGGCCGCCTCAGCCTTGCCTATTTCCCCGACATGCGTGGCCGGATCGTGACCGAGATGTCGGTGGCCTGCAACGGCCCCGATGATTACACGCTGATCACGGCGGCCGTGGCGCAATGGCATGATTACGATTGGCTGGCGCGCGATCTTGCGCCGGGTCTGCATCTTGCCGACCGCACGCGCGAGATGTCGACGCTGATCGTCACCGGGCCACAGGCGCGCGCATTGTTGCAGACGATGCGTACCGAGGCCGATCTGCACCTGCCCTGGCTCAGCCACCAGGCGGCCAATGTCGCCGGGCGCCCCTGTCACCTGGCGCGGGTGTCTTTCGCGGGGGAACTGGGGTGGGAAATCCATGCCGAAAACCGCTACATCCCCGCGATCTACGAGGCCGCCTTGCTGCATGGCGCGAAACCCTTTGGCATGTTCGCGCTGAACAGCCTGCGGATCGAAAAGGGCTATCGCGCCTGGAAGGGCGATCTGTCGACCGATTACACGCTGCTGCAAGGCGGGCTGGACAGGTTCATCCGCTTTGACAAGCCGCAGGATTTCCCGGGCAAGGCGGCACTTCTGGCCGAAAAACAGGCGGGCGTGGCCAAACGCTTTGTCGCCCTGACGGTGGATGCAGGCGCGGCCGATGCCCCCTACATGTCGACGCTTTGGCAAGATGGCGCGGTGGTGGGCGAAACCACCTCGGGCGCCTGGGGCTACCGGGTTGGCGCCTCCGTGGCGCTGGGGATGCTGCGCGCCGACCTGGCCGTGCCTGGCACACAGATCGAGGTGGATATCTTCGGCGAACGCCGCCGCGCGGTGGTGCAGCCCGATGGCCCGCTTTGGGATCCGAACAACGACCGGTTGAGGGCCTGATCCATGGCAAACCCACCCCCCAACGCCCGTGCGGTCATCATCGGCGGCGGCGTTTCCGGCTGTTCGGTCGCCTATCACCTGGCGAAACTGGGCTGGACCGACATCGTCCTTCTGGAACGCAAACAGCTGACCTGTGGCACGACATGGCATGCGGCAGGCCTGGTGGGCCAGTTGCGCGGCAGCCAGAACATGACCCGGCTGGCGAAATATTCCGCCGATCTTTACCTGCGGCTGGAAGAGGAAACCGGCATCGCGACGGGGATGCGCCAGGTCGGCTCCATCTCTGTCGGGTTGACTGCCGACCGGCGGCAGGAATTGCTGCGCCAGGCGACACTGGCGCGCGCCTTTGGCGTCGAGGTGCAGGAGATCACGACCGCCGAGGTCCGCGCGATGTACCCGCATGTCACGCTCGACGATGTGACCTGCGCGGTGCACCTGCCGGGCGACGGGCAATGTGACCCGGCCAATATCGCCATGGCGCTGGCCAAGGGCGCGCGGATGCGCGGCGCGCAGATCCTCGAGGGCGTCAAGGTCACGCGCGTCACCGATGATGGCGCGCGCGTCACCGGCGTGGATTGGGACAACGGCACCGAACAGGGCCATATCGCCGCCGATGTGGTGATCAATTGCGGCGGCATGTGGGGCCGCGACCTGGCGGCGCAATCGGGCGTCAGCCTGCCGCTGCATGCCTGCGAACATTTCTACCTTGTCACCGAACCGATCGAGGGGTTGGGGCATCTGCCGGTTCTGCGCGTGCCCGACGAATGCGCCTATTACAAATCGGACGCGGGCAAGATGATGCTGGGGGCGTTTGAACCCCGGGCCAAACCCTGGGGCATGGCGGGCATCCCCGAGGATTTCTGTTTCGACGCCCTGCCCGAAGATTTCGACCATTTCGCGCCGATCCTGGAAAAGGCCACCGAACGGATGCCGCTGTTCCAGACCGCGGGCATCCACACCTTTTTCAACGGCCCCGAAAGCTTCACCCCCGACGACCGCTATTACCTGGGCGAGGCGCCGGAACTGGGCGGTTACTGGGTGGCGGCGGGGTATAATTCCATCGGCATCGTGTCATCGGGCGGGGCGGGCATGGCGCTGGCGCATTGGATCGTCGAGGGCGAGCCCCCCTTTGACCTGTGGGAAGTCGACATTCGCCGCGCCCAGCCGTTTCAGCGCAACCGCCGCTACCTGCGCGAGCGGGTGACGGAAACGCTTGGGCTTTTATATGCCGATCACTGGCCCTACCGGCAGGTGGAAACCGCGCGCGGTGTGCGGCGTTCGCCGGTGCACGAACACCTGAAACAGGCGGGCGCGGTGTTTGGCGAGGTTGCGGGCTGGGAACGGGCAAACTGGTTCGCCCTGCCCGGTCAGGCGCGCGAATACCGCTATGACTGGCACCGCCAGAACTGGTTCGACAACCAGCGGGCGGAACACATGGCGGTGCGCAGGGGCGTGGGCCTGTTCGACATGACCTCCTTTGGCAAGATCCGGGTCGAGGGGCGGGGCGCTTGCGCCTTTCTCGACCACCTCTGCGCCAACCAGGTCGACGTGGCCCCGGGGCGGATCGTCTACACCCAGATGCTGAACCCCAAGGGCGGCATCGAAAGCGATCTGACGGTGACGCGGCTGGCGGATGACGCGTTTTTGTTGGTGGTGCCCGGCGCGACGCTGCGGCGCGATCTGGCCTGGCTGCGCGCCCATCAAGGCGATCATGGCGTGACCATCACCGACATGACCGCCGCCGAGGCGGTGTTTTGCGTGATGGGCCCGCGCGCGCGCGACCTGTTGCAGGCGGTCAGCCCCGATGACCTGTCGAACGCCGGGTTCCCTTTCGGCACCGCGCGCGAGATCGAGATCGGGCTTGGCCTGGCCCGCGCGCACCGGATTTCCTATGTCGGTGAACTGGGCTGGGAGCTTTACGTCTCATCCGACATGGCCGCCCATGTCTTCGAAACCCTGGTCGAGGCCGGGGCGCAGTTCGGGCTGAAACTTTGCGGCCTGCACGCGCTGGACAGTTGCCGGATCGAAAAGGCCTATCGCCATTTCGGCCATGACATCACCGACGAGGACCATGTGCTGGAGGCCGGTCTTGGCTTTGCGGTGGCGTTGGACAAGCCCGCATTCATCGGACGCGAGGCGGTGCTGCGCAAGCGCGACACCGGGCTGTCGCGGCGCCTGCTGCAATTTCAGCTGATCGATCCCGCGCCGATGCTGTTTCACAACGAGGCAATCCTGCGCGACGGCAAGATCGTGTCGATCGTGACCTCGGGCAATTACGGCCACGCGCTCGGGGGGGCGATCGGGCTGGGCTATGTGCCTTGCTTGGGCGAAAGCGCCGCGGATGTGCTTGGCTCGACCTATCAACTTGAAATCGCCGGGGTTCGGCATGCGGCCAAGGCAAGCCTTGCGCCGTTTTATGACCCCAAATCGGAAAGGGTGCGGATGTGAGTCTCGATCTTGATGTGAAGACCGGCGGTCGCCGGGCCGGTGGGCGCGCCGCACGGGTCGCGCTGCGCGCCGCCCCCCTGACCGAGGACCGCCGCCCGGTGCGCCCCGGCCTGACCGGTGGGCAATACAACCCGCTGAGCGAGGCGGGCGTGGCGCGCATTCACGAAGCCGCCCTTGCGGCGCTGGAACAGGTCGGGCTGAGCCAGGCCCCGCCAAGCGGCGTCGCCGCCATGGTCGCGGCGGGCGCCATCCAAGGCAGCGATGGCCGCCTGCGCTTTCCGCGCGCGATGGTCGAGGACATGCTGGCCAAGGCCGCGCGGGGCTTGACGCTATATGCGCGCGACCCGCGCCATGACCTGGACCTGTCGGGCACGCGGGTGCATTACGGCACGGCAGGCGCGGCGGTGAACATCGTCGATGCCTTTACCGGGGCCTATCGCCCCTCGACCGCGCCCGATCTTTATGATGCCGCGCGGCTCGCCCATCACCTCGACAACATCCATTTCTACCAGCGCAGCATGGTGTGTTGCGAAATCCCCGACCTGGTGACGATGGATATGAACACGCTTTATGCCTGCCTGGCGGGCACCACCAAGCATGTCGGCACATCCTTTTCCGACCCGGCCAGCGTGGCACCGGGGATGGAGCTGATCCACATGGTGGCAGGCGGCGAAGGGCCGTGGCGCGACCGGCCTTTCGTGTCGCTGTCGAATTGCTTTGTCGTGCCGCCGATGAAATTCGCCACCGAAAGCTGCGACACGATGGAGGCCTGCATCCGTGCGGGCATGCCGATCTTGCTGTTGTCGGCCGGTCAGGCCGGGGCCACCGCCCCTGCCCCCATCGCCGCCGCCATCGTGCAGGCCGTGGCCGAGGTTCTGGCCGGGGTGGTCTATGTCAATGCCATCGCGCCGGGCCATCCGGCGATTTTCGGCACCTGGCCCTTCGTGTCGGACCTGCGCACCGGCGCGATGTCGGGCGGGTCGGCGGAACAGGCCTTGCTGACGGCAGGCTGCGCGCAGATGCACCGCTTCTACGGCATTCCGGGCGGCGCGGCGGCAGGCATGACCGATGCCAAGACCCCCGACATGCAGGCGGGTTGGGAACAGGGGATCACCAATGTCATGGCCGGGCTGGCCGGGCTGAACATGGTCTATGAATCCGTCGGCATGTATGCGTCGCTGATGGGATTTTCGCCTGAAGGGATGGTGCTGGGCAATGACATCCTGGGCCAGGCGCAACGCTGTGTCCGCGGCATCGACGTGACCGAGGACGCGGTGTCGCTCGACGTGATGAAGGCGGTCTGCCTGGACGGGGGGCCGGGCCATTACCTGGGTTCGGACCAGACGCTTGGACTGATGCAGACCGAATACCTGTATCCCGATATCGGCAACCGCATGACGCCCAAGGATTGGGTCGAGGCGGGCCAGCCCGACCTGTTGCGCACGGCCCAGGCCAAGATGCAGGCGATCCTGGACATGGCGCCCTGCCAGGTGCCGCCCGCGATCGATCGCGCGGTGCGCGAGAGGTTCGCCATCCGGTTCTGAGGATGAACACGGGTCGAAATCCGGTCCGATCCGAGGGTCGGGCGCAGTTAAGGGTTTTTCTGTGATCGACTGCATGTATGATCACAGGAACATTACAAAACCCGGTCAAAAGGCCGGGGTTGAATGCCGCGTGACGCACACGCGGTTCGCACCAACGGGAGAAGACACATGACACGACACGTTTTTACCGGTCTTGATCCGGCACTGGGCCGGGGCGGCGTTTCGCGGCGCGGCGTTCTGCAGGGTGCCGCGGCGCTTGGCGCGGCGGGCCTGATTCTGCCGGGCACGATGACGCGCGCCCGCGCCCAGACGCGCGGCGGCACGTTCCGCGTGGGCATCGGCCACGGCTCGACCACCGATGGCTATGATCCGGGCCTGTGGGACCAGCTGTTCGTTCAGACCTTTGCGGCGGCACGCCACAACTACCTGATCGAAGTCGGCTCCGATGGCCAATTGGTGCCGGAAATCGCCGAAAGCTGGGACAGCGACGATGGCAAGACCTGGGTGTTCCGCATCCGCCAGGGCGTCAGCTTTCATTCCGGCAAGGATGTCACCGCCGATGACGTGGTGGCCTCGATCAATCACCACCGGGGCGATGCCTCGACCTCGGCGATCAAGTCGCTGTTGGCCGCGATCACCGATGTCCGCGCAGAGGGCACGACCGTCGCCGTGACGCTGGAAGCGCCCAACGCCGACCTGCCCTACCTGATGACCGATTACCACATCCCGATCATGCCGGGCATCGATGGCCGGATCGACACCACCTCGACCGATGGCTGTGGCGGCTATATCGTCGAAAGCTACGAGCCGGGCGTTCAAGCCAGCCTGACGCGCAACCCGAACTACTGGAAATCGGACCGGGCTTGGTTCGACCGCATCGAGCTGTTGTCGATCCTCGATTCCGCCGCGCGGCTGAACGCGCTGATCACCGGCGAAGTGCACCTGATCGACCAGGTCGACCCCGCCACCATCGACATGCTGGAAAGCCGTGGCGCCGCCCGCATCCTGTCGATCCCCGGCAACGCGCATTACGTCTTCCCCATGGACAGCCGCGCCGCGCCCTTTACCGACAACAACGTGCGTCTGGCGTTGAAATACGCGCTGGATCGCGACGCGATGGTGGATGTCATCCTTGGCGGCCATGGCGCGGTGTCGAACGACAACCCGATCGGCCCTGCAAACCGCTATTTCCACGCGGAAATGGAACAGAAAACCTATGATCCCGACCGCGCACGGTTCCACCTGCGCGAGGCCGGCCTCGACAGCCTCGAGGTCGCGCTTTCGGCGGCCGATGCGGCATTCTCCGGCGCGGTGGATGCCGCCGCCATGTTCTCGGAAAATGCGCGCGCGGCAGGTATCAACCTGGTCGTCGACCGGGTGCCCAACGACGGCTACTGGGACAATATCTGGCTCAAGGCGCCGTTCTGCGCCAGCTACTGGGGCGGGCGCGCGGTCGAAGACCACATGTTCACCACTGCCTATGCCGCCGGTGCCGACTGGAACGAAAGCCATTGGACCAACGACCGGTTCAACGAATTGCTGGTCGCGGCGCGGTCGGAAATCAACGAAGACACACGCCGCGCGATGTATCAGGAGATGCAGCAGATCGTGTCCTTCGAAGGCTCCACCATCATCCCGATGTACAACAACTACGTGATGGCCGTGGCCAATGACGTGGCCACGCCCGACCGCATTTCGGCAAACTGGAACCTTGACGGGTTCCGCTGCGTCGAGCGGTGGTGGATGGCCTGACCCAAACCCGATCCGGCCCCCGGCGCACAGCCACCGGGGGCCGGACCCCATGGGAGGACATCGTCCTGTCGAATGTCTTGCGCATCATCCTCGTGCGGGTTGCATTGGGGATAGGCCTTTTGTTCATCGTGTCGCTGGTGATCTTCTGGGCGACCGAATTGCTGCCCGGCGATCTGGCGACCCAATTGCTTGGCCAATCGGCCACGCCCGAAACCGTGGCCGCGCTGCGCGATCAACTGGGGCTGAACGACCCCGCGCCCGTGCGATATTGGATGTGGCTTTCGGGGGCTGTGACCGGCGATTTCGGCGTGTCGATGGCCAATGGCCGCCCCATCGCCGAGATGATCGGCGCGCGTCTGGGCAACACCGTGTTCCTCGCCCTTTACGCCGCCGCCCTGTCGGTGCCGATCTCGCTGGTGCTGGGCATCCTGGCCGCGCTGTGGCGCAACTCCGTGTTTGACCGGATGGCCAACGCGGGCGCGCTGACGGCGATTTCATTCCCGGAATTCTTCGTCGCCTATATCCTTGTGCTCTGGCTGGCACAGACCGGATTGTTTCCGTCGATGGTGCGGATCAACCCGACCACCGATCTGGGCGACCGGCTTTACATGACCTTTCTGCCCGCGCTGACGCTGACGCTTGTCGTGACGGCCCACATGATGCGGATGACGCGGGCCGCGATCATCAACCTGATGGCCAGCCCCTATATCGAGATGGCGCGGCTCAAGGGGCTGTCGCCGCTCAGGATCGTGCTGCGCCATGCGCTGCCCAATGCGCTGGCCCCGATCATCAACGTGATCGCGCTGAACCTCGCCTATCTGATCACCGGGGTTGTCGTGGTCGAGGTGGTGTTCGTCTACCCCGGCCTTGGGCAGTTGATGGTCGACGCGGTGTCGAACCGCGATATCGCCGTGGTGCAGGCCGTGGCGCTGATCTTTGCGGCGGCCTATGTGTCGCTGAACCTTATCGCGGATGTGCTCTCGACGATCACGAATCCGCGCCTGATGCACCAGAGGTAGGGCGATGAATTTTGCCTTGACCGTGATCCTGGGCCTTGTGGGGCTGTTTGCCCTGGCCGCCCTGATGCGCTGGGGCGCGCGCCACGCGCTGACCGGACAGGCGCGCGCCATGGCCCATGACATGCCGCTGACCGCCGCCTTCGGCATCCTCGTGATCCTGATCTACACCGCCGTGGCCATTGCCGCCCCCGCGCTTGCGCCCTTTCCCGAGCGTGACATCGTCGGCACCCAGTTCCAGGCCTGGTCGGCCGATCACCCGCTGGGCACCGACCGGATCGGGCGCGATATGCTGTCGCGCCTGATCTATGGCGCGCGCAACACGGTCGGCATCGCCTTTGCGACCACGGCTTTGGCCTTTGTGGTCGGGTCCATCCTCGGCCTATGGGCGGCGCTGGTCGGCGGCTGGCTCGACCAGGTGCTGTCGCGGCTTGTCGATGCGCTGATGGCGATTCCGGCGCTGATCTTTTCGCTGTTGCTGCTGACGATTTTCGGCACCTCGATCCTGTCGCTGATCCTTGTGATCGCGGCGGTGGATGCCACGCGCGTCTTTCGCCTGGCGCGCGCGGTGGCCCAGGGCATCGTGGTGATGGATTACATCGAGGCGGCCAAGCTGCGCGGCGAAGGGTCATGGTTCCTGATCCGGCGCGAAATCCTGCCCAATGCGCTGGCGCCCCTGGTGGCGGAATTCGGGCTGCGGTTCTGTTTCGTCTTCCTGGCGATTTCGTCGCTGTCGTTCCTGGGCCTGGGGATCAAGCCACCGACCGCCGATTGGGGCAGCATGGTACGCGACAACGCCACGCTGATCACCTTTGGCGACGTGACGCCCTTATTGCCGGCGGGCTGTATCGCGCTGTTGACCGTGGCGGTCAATTTCGTGGTCGACTGGCAATTGCACCGCGCCTCTGGCCTGAAGGAACAGTGACCATGGACCGCGAGGTTTTGCTGAAGATCGAGGGGCTTCGGATCGAAGGCCGGTCCGGCGATGGCTGGACAGAGATCGTCAAGGGCATCGACCTGACCTTGCACCGGGGCGAGGTTCTGGGCCTGATCGGGGAAAGCGGCGCGGGCAAATCCACCGTCGGGCTGGCCGCCATGGGCTTTGCCCGCGACGGGTGCCGCATCACCGGGGGCACCATCGCCTTCGACGGCACCGACCTGCGCCAGATCCCCGAGCCGGCACGCCGTGCGTTGCGCGGCAAGCGCATCGCCTATGTCGCGCAATCGGCCGCCGCCAGTTTCAACCCGGCCCATCGCCTGATCGATCAATATTGCGAGGCCCCCGTGGTGCATGGGGTCATGGACCGGGCCCGGGCCGAGACCGACGCGATCGAGCTTTACACACGAATGCAATTGCCCGGCCCCGGCGACATCGGCTTTCGCTATCCGCACCAGGTGTCGGGCGGCCAGCTGCAACGCGCGATGACCGCGATGGCGATGGCCTGCAGGCCCGATCTGATCATCTTCGACGAACCCACCACCGCGCTGGACGTCACCACCCAGATCGAGGTTCTGGCCGCGATCCGCGATATCGTGCGCCAGTTCAACACCGCCGCGATCTACATCACCCATGATCTTGCCGTGGTGGCGCAGGCCGCGGACCGCATCAAGGTTTTGCTGCGCGGGCAAGAGGTGGAAGAGGCCGACACCCGCGCCATGCTGGACGCCCCACGCGAAGCCTATACGAAATCGCTTTGGGCCGTGCGCAGCTTTGCCCGCCCCGAACAGCCCCCCGCAACCGGCACGCCGGTCTTGTCGGTGCAGGGCGTGACCGCCGCCTATGGCAAGACGCGGGTTCTGGACGATGTCAGCTTTGACATCCACGCGGGCCGCACCGTCGCCGTGGTGGGCGAAAGCGGGTCGGGCAAATCGACCACCGCGCGGGTGATCACGGGGCTTTTGCCACCGGTCTCGGGCAAGGTGGTGTTCCAGGGGGCGCCCTTGCCCCCTGCGCTCAAGTCGCGGTCGCGCGACCAGCTGCGCCAAGTGCAGATGATCTACCAGATGGCCGATACCGCGCTGAACCCCAAGCTGAGGCTGCGAGAGCTGATCGGGCGACCGGCGCAGATGTACCTGGGCCTGCAGGGGCGCGCACTGGAAACCCGCATCCGCGACCTGCTGGACCTGATCGAGCTGGACCCCGACACCTATATCGACCGGTTGCCCGGCGAATTGTCGGGCGGCCAGAAACAGCGGATCGGCATCGCCCGCGCGCTGGCCGCCGAACCGCAGCTCATCATCTGCGACGAGGTGACATCGGCGCTCGACCAGATCGTGCAAGAGGGCATCCTCAAGCTGCTGACCCGGCTGCAAGGCGAATTCGGACTGGCCTACATGTTCATCACCCATGACCTGGCCACCGTGCGCGCCATCGCCGACGAGGTGGTGGTGATGCAGCGCGGACGGGTGATCGAACAGGGGCCAAAGGCCGCGATGTTCACGCCACCCCATGAACCCTACACGGAACTTTTGCTGTCCTCGGTGCCGGAAATGGACCCGGATTGGCTGACCCGGCTCTTGGATCGCCGCGCAGCCGGGCACTAGGCGGGCAAGATGGCCGATGCACGGGTGACATCGCTTGACGTGGCGCGGCTGGCGGGTGTCAGCCAATCGGCGGTGAGCCGGGTGTTTTCCGGCGCCTCCGCGTCGAAAACCACCATCGCCAAGGTGCGCGCCGCCGCACAGGCCCTGGGCTATCAGCCAAATTCGCTGGCCCGCGCCATGATCACCGGGAAAAGCCGCATCATCGGCCTGGTCGTGGCCTATCTCGACAATCAGTTCTATCCCATGGCGATCGAACGGCTGAGCCAGGCCTTGAAGGCGCGGGGCTATCACATCCTGCTGATCATGGCCGATACCACGCCCGAAGATGTCGACGCGGCGATGGCCGACCTGATGAGCTACCAGATCGACGGGATCATCACGGCCTCGGTGGCCATGTCCTCGGATCTGACGGACCGTTGCGCGGCGATGGGCGTGCCGGTGGTGATGTTCAACCGCGGGCAGGACGGGTCGAACCTGTCGTCGGTCACCTCGGCCAATGGTGCGGGCGGGGCGGCGGTGGCCGAATTCCTGCTAGCGGGCGGCCACCGCCGCATCGCCCATATCGCGGGATGGCAAGGATCATCGACCGGGCGCGACCGGTCACGGGGTTTTGCCGAGGCGCTTATCGCGGCGGGACACCCGCCGCCCGTGATCCTTGATGGGCGCTACAGCCGCGATATCGCGGCACAGGCGGCGCGCGATCTCATGGACAGTGCCACACCGCCCGATGCGATTTTCATCGGCAATGACCACATGGCCCTTGCGGTGATGGACCGGCTTCGGTTCGACCTGGGCCTGTCGATCCCGGATGACGTGTCGATCGTGGGGTATGACGATGTGCCCATGGCCGCATGGCCGGCCTATGACCTGACCACGCTGCGCCAACCGCTGAACCGGATGGTCGAGGCGACGGTCGCCACGCTTTTGGCGGAAATCGACGATCCGGGTCGGGATCGGCAAAGGATCGAGATCACCGGCCCGCTGGTCCTGCGTGGATCGGCGCGCCGCCCCGACACCCCTTGACCCAAGGGCGCAAACCGCGTCTGATGACCGGCGATGGTGACCGAAGCCAACCTTCGGTCTGAAAAGGGAACGCGGTGCAACCCCGCGACTGCCCCCGCAACTGTGAGCGGCGAGCGACCCCGAGATCAACCACTGGACCCCACGCGGTCCGGGAAGGTTCGGGCAAGCCCAGACCCGCAAGTCAGGAGACCTGCCATCGCAACGAAACCCAAACCGGGCGGGGCGTCCGGGCAGGAGCGCGCGACATGCGACCGGATGCTTTCCGTGACACGTTTCGCCTGCTGATCGCAGGCCCCTCCCCCTTGTGCGGAGGGCACAATGCTGACCGAAAGAACCCTGACACAGCTTCAGCTTTGCACCGGCTCGCCCGCCCGCGCGCGTGAACTGGGGCAGCTTGGCTACATGCAGTGGCTGGCGGGCCTGCCGGCGCGGGCCGCCTACCCCGATGCCGCGCGCCATGCGCTGGGGCTGGCCGCCCCTTTCGAGGCGACCGATCCCGCGGTGGGCGAATTCTGCGCGCTTTTGCGCGCCTCGCTGGCCTGTCCGCTGCGCCCGCTGGACCTGGCGCTGCCCCGGCCGCGCAGGCGGGGTGGCGCGCGCATGCGGCGGCTGTCGCTCTGATGCGGCGCTTTCCACCGGAGCGTATCGTGTGCCTGACCGAGGAAACGGTGGAAACGCTGTATCTTCTGGGCGAAGAAGAGCGGATCGTGGGCGTCACAGGCTATGCCGTGCGCCCGGCGCGGGTGCGGCGCGAAAAACCGCGGGTCGGGGCATTTACCTCGGCTGACCTGCCCAAGATCATCGCGCTGGACCCCGACCTGGTGCTGACCTTTTCCGATCTTCAGGCCGATATCGCCGCTGGCCTGATCCGGGCGGGGATCACCGTGATGGCCTATAATCAACGCGATGTTGCGGGCATTCTTGCGATGATCCGGCACCTTGGCGCAACCGTTGGCCAATCGCAGCGCGCCGCGCGGCTGGTCGATCATTACGAGCGCAGGCTGGCCCATGTCGCCGCCCGTGCCGAAGACCGGCCCGGCCCCCGCCCCGTGGTCTATTTCGAAGAATGGGATGACCCGATGATTTCAGGCCTGGCCTGGGTGTCGGAACTGATCGGCATCGCGGGCGGGCAGGATGCGTTCCCCGAACTGGCAGGCAAACAGGCCGCCCAGGACCGGATCGTGACGGCAGAGGCGGTTCTGACCCGCAACCCCGACGTGATCCTGGCATCATGGTGCGGGAAAAAGGTGCGGGCCGAGCGCATCGCGGCGCGCCCCGGCTGGGACAGGATGCCCGCCGTGCGCGACGGGCGGATCACCGAGATCAAATCGCCGCTGATCCTGCAACCGGGCCCCGCCGCCCTGACAGACGGGCTGGATGCGATCATCGCGGCGCTTGGCTAGACAAAACGCGCCACCATGGCGGCGATATCGACGCGCGCCCCAAGGCGCGTGGCCAAGAGGTAAAGACCGCCGATCTTGCGTTGCAGGAACAGGGTTTGCGCGGGCGGGATATGCCATAGTTCCCGTTCGCCGCCGATCTGCATCCCGCGCTGGCGCATCCGGTCGGCAAAATCATTGCCACGAAAATCGAACGGATCCGGGCCGCGCAGCAGGTCAAAGCCCATGTCCGACATCTCGAGGATGGTCTGGCGATGGGCCGGCGCAAGGCCGGGTTTGACAAAACCGATCTCCGCCAGCCCCGCCATCACCGCGTCGCGGTCACGCGCAAGGCCCGCCCGCAAGAGCGCACGGTAGGCTTCCGACATCTCGCGCGAAATCTCGCGCGTCGCGCCGAAATCCAACAACACGATCTGGCCCGTGTCGGGGCGCCAGCGGTAATTGGCGAAATTCGGATCCGTCTGCATCAGGCGAAACTCGAACAATTCGCGCAGGCACAGCTCCAACAGGGCTGTCACCGCGCGGTCGCGCTGGTCGGCGGGTGCATGGGCCAGGGTTTCGATCGGCTCTGACGGCTCGAAACTCATGGCGAGCGCGCATGGCCCGGTGCGCGCGGCATCGAGCCCCGGCACGACAAAACGGTCATCGCCCTGCAACAGCGCCCCGAACCGCGCCAGGGCCGCGCCTTCGCGGGCATAGTCGGCCTCTTCATGCAGTTGCGCCCGCGCCTCCGCCAGGAGCGGGCCCAGATCCAGCTCGCGCGGCCAAAGCCCTGACCACCGGATCAGGGCGGCGGCATTGTCGAGGTCGCTGTCGATGGCCCCTTTCACACCGGGGTATTGCAGTTTTATCGCCAGCGCGCGGCCATCAGGGGTTTGGGCGCGGTGCACCTGGCCGATCGAGGCGGCCGCCAGCGGGCGGGTGTCAAAGCTGCGAAACAGCGTCCGGAACTCGGCGCCATAGGCGTCTTGCAGCACCTGCTTCAACTGCGCGGGCGGCATGACATGGGCCTGCGCCCGCAGCCGCGCCAAGATCGCCTCCAGCTCGGGCGACAAGAGATCACCCGCCTCCATCGACAAGAGCTGGCCCAGTTTCATCGCCGCGCCGCGCATCTGCGACAGGCGGTCGGCCAGCCGGGTGATGTTGGCGGGCGTCAGCACCAGGTCGGACAGGCGCGGGCGCTGGCCGCGCACAAGGGCCTGAGCGCCGCCAAGTGCCACGCCGCCCACCAGGCCACTGGCCAGCCCCCCCATGCGCGCGGCGCGGGCAAAGCGCCCGGCCGGAACCGGGTAGGATCGGGGATCGGGGATATCGGTCATCGGCGCGGGTCCAGGACAGGGCTGAACCCCTGACCTAGCCCCTTGTGCCGAGATCTCAATCCCCGGGGCGGGGGGGCGCGGGCTCAAGACCCATGGGCGGCGGATCGCCTGCGCGGCGGCGCGGCCTCGGCGCGCCGGGCTGGTGCAGCACGCAGCGGCCCCGACCGGCGCGTTTGGCGGTATAGAGGGCGGCATCGACATCGGCCAAAAGCCGATTGATATCGGGCCGTTCGGCATAGCCGGCCCAGGCCGCGATCCCGATCGAGGCCGAGATGCGGCACAGCTGGCCCCCGAAGGGCACCGGGGTTTCGATCAAGGCGATCAGCCGTGCCGCGACCCGGGCAAGACTGTCGCTGCCATCAGGGTCGCGCAGCAGCACGAGGAATTCATCCCCGCCCACACGGCCCGCGACATCACCCGCCCGCAGATGCTCCCGCAGCACCCGGCCGACCCATTCCAGAACCGCGTCGCCCGCCGCATGGCCAAGGCTGTCATTGATCGCCTTGAAATGATCAAGATCGATCTGCATCAGCGCGAAATCCGGCATCGGGTCATCAAGGGCACGGGCAATCTCGATATCCATGGCGCGGCGGTTGGCCAGCCCGGTCAGCGGATCGGTCAGCGCCTGGGCCTCGGCGCGCGCGCGCGCCGCCTGCAGCCGGTGCGACAAATGCCGCGACAAGGCCATGGTAGAGATGTTCGCCTCATGCAGGTAGAGCATGTCAACCGTTTGGTCGCAGGGTGAAAAATCATTCAACGTCAGGCCGAATTCCGCCACCGCGCGGGCAAAGGACAACCCAAGCGAAAGATCGAGGATCAGCCCGGCATCCCCGGGCAGGGGCACCAGCGCGCCGCGCAAGGCAAGATGGGGCGTGGCGCGCAACACCAGCCCGATCCGCTGCCCCGCCAGCGCCATCAGCGCCGAAAGGGTCTCCGCGCGGGCAGGTCTGCGGATCTCGACCAGGTCGAACAGCGACAGGCCGGCCAGATCGCCCTGCCCCGCCATCTTGAGCAGGGTTGGCCCGGCCTGCACCACCCGGCCCCTGGCATCCGCCCGCAGGTGCATCGGCATCAACAGGTCGAGCGTGCCGCCTGACAGCGCGATCACGGGCATGGCGACGGGTGCGGGGTTTCGGGTGATCATGCCACACCCCGGCCCAGCTCAAACCCGCGCCCCCGCGCAAAGGCGGTGTCGAGCAATTGCACATGCAGGCATTCCGTGCCGCCTTCGATCCCGTCAAGGCGCAGATAGGCCAACGCGCCGTAGTCATCGGCCATGGCCCGCAAGCAGCCCATGAGGATCGGCCCGATCCCGGGCAGGCGCCATTGCGCGCGAATGCGGAAACTGGACGGGTCCAGTCGCTCCAGCTCGATCCGGGGCAGGTCAAGATCCGGCACGGCCAGCCGCCCCCGGTCGCCCAGTTCATCCAGCGACAAAAGGAAATCGAGGAAACTGGCGCCCGAAAACCGCATCAGGCGGCGCAAGGGTTCCAGGTGGGGATCGGTGACCAACCATGTCCCGATATCTTCCAGCAGCGCATTGGGATGCTTGTGCAGCACATGGCAGGCGGCGTCGAAACAGGTCAGCGTCAGCGCATCGGGGTAATGCAGCATCGCCTCGAAGTCATCGAAGGGCAGGCAAGCCTGGCTGCGCACCTCGGCCCAGAGCTCGGGGCCGTAGGTTGCGGTCACAAACCCCTGCAGGGCGCGGTTTACCATGCCGTGCATCCCAGAAACCTCGCGCCACGCACCTTGCCAGGCCCGGCGCGACATGCGCGGGGCCGGGTCAGGCTTAGGCGCCAGACGTAAACGAACCCTTTCGCAATCTGGGCGATATCAAGGCATTTGCACCGGACTAGAAGTCGGTCGGCGCGCCCCCTTCGGATTTGCGGCGCGCAACGAAATCGGCCAGTTCGTCCCTGATGGCCAGATCCATCGGCGGCGCTTCGAAATCCGCGAGGATATTCTTGTAGACGCCATGGGCGCGTTCAGCGGTCCAGACGCTGCCTGCGGCCTGCCATGCCTCGAAGTTGCGCCAATCCGACAGGAAGGGGCCGTAAAACGCTTCCTGGTAGCGATCCTGGGTGTGTTGGCAGCCAAAGAAATGCCCGCCTGCGCCAACCTCCGAGATGGCGTCGATGGCGAGATCGGCCTCGGACGTACCCAGGATCTGGGGTTCGAAGTAGCGTTGGAATTGCTGCAAAACCTCGCAATCCATCACGAATTTTTCCGGGCTTGCGACCAGCCCGCCCTCCAGCCAGCCGGCGGCGTGATACACCATGTTGGTCCCCGACTGCACGGCGGCCCAGAGCGAATTCATCGTCTCCCACATGGATTGCGCATCGGGCACATTGGCCGCGCACACGCCCGAGGATCGCAGCGGCAGGCCATAGAACCGCGCCATCTGGCCGGTCATCTGGGTCGCGCGGATGTATTCGGGCGTGCCAAAGGCGGGCGCGCCCGATTTCATGTCGACATTCGACGTGAAGGTGCCGATCGCCACCGGGCAGCCCGGCGCAATCCATTGCAACAGCGCGATGGCCGCCAGCGCCTCGGCAATCGACAGCATCACCGCCCCCGACAGCGTCACCGGCGCCATCGCGCCCGCCAGCGTGAAGGGCGTGACCACCACCGGTTGCCCGCGCCGCGCCAGCCGCATCGCGCCATCCAGCATCGGCCAATCATGTTTCAGCGGGCTGACGGAATTGATGTTGGTATACATGCGGGGCGTCGCGTCGAATTCGGCATGGGTCAGGCCGCCCGCGATGCGGACCATTTCCATCACATCCTCGACCCGCTCGGGCCCCAGAGAATAGGCGTGAACGACCTTGTCGGTCAGCACCAGTTTTTCATAGAGGCAATCGAGGTGCCGCACGCCCGGATGCACGTCGATGGGCTCAACGGGGTAGCCCCCCGCGAAATGGATGCAGTTGAAATACTGCGTCAGCTTGATGAATTCCCGGTAGGTTTCCATGTCGCCGGGCCGTTTGCCGCGTTCGAGATCCCAGGCATTGGGCGGCGATGACACGTTGCCAAAGACCATGTGCCCTTTGCCGATGGTGATCTGCTTGGCCGGGTTGCGCGGGGTCAGGGTAAAGGACGCAGGCGCGCGCCCCACCATTTCCTCGACGAAATGGCGGTCGAACCGCGCGGTCTGACCTTCGATCCTGCAGCCCGCAGCCTTGAGATGGGTCAGCGCTTCGGGGTTCAGGAACTCGATCCCGATATCGGACAAGACCCGCATCGCCCCGTCATGAATGGCATAGACACCTTCGGCAGGCAGCGGTTCGGTCGGCCGGTCGGTGTTGACCGGCACCCGCCACGGCATCTGGTCGATGGCATGGCCGCCCGCGCGGGCGGAATGGCCCGCACGCCCACCGGTGCGGCGGCGGCGGGGGGCGTCGATATCGGGGGCATGGGTCATCGGGTCGGGCTTTCTTGCGGGCTGGCCCGGCGAAAGCCGGGTTCGGGGCGAGCTTCAACCTCGCCCATCCCCCGGCAAGCCGATTGCCCATATCCGACGCCAAAGGTCGCATTCTTGCGCCGACCAGGCGCCGGTCAGGCCTGGCTTGCCAACCATTGCGGCAAGGCGCCGATATCGGGCAAGACCACATCGGCCAGCGGCGCGAGATCGACGGCCCCCGCCAAACCGGTCAGAACCGCCACCGTCACCATCCCGGCCGCGCGCCCGGCGACCAGATCATGGTGGCTGTCGCCGATCATGACGCAGGCGGCAGGATCAAGCTTCATCGCGACGGCAAAGGCCGAACACATGCCCGCATCCGGCTTGGCGCCGTGGCCCGAATCATATCCCGCGATATAGTCGAATTTGTCAATAATATCAGATGCCTCAAGATGCTTGCGCGCGGCGGATTCCGCGTCATTCGTGGCCACCCCAAGCCGCAGGCCAGCCGCGCGGAACCCATCCAGAAGCGGGACCAGCGGGGTGGCCGGGACCATGACCGCGGTCGCGGCCAGCTGCACGAGATGGGCTTCGATCCGCGCGATCGGCCAATCGCTCAGGACCGGCGACAACACCTCTGCCTGTTGCCGCACGGTGCCAGAGACCGACAGCGCACCGGGGTAAAACGCCTTGTTTTCATAGTCGTATTCAAGACACCTGGACAGATCCGCCCGCCGCCCCAAGTCTCCGTCCGACAGGCCGTCGATCAGGCCCCGGGCCCAGAGGGACCAGCTTTGATGAAAATCGAACAGCGTTCCGTCTTTGTCAAAAAGAAGGCCCTTGGTCTTTCGCGGCAATTTTACAACTCCTGCTGATTTTCGTCGGAAAGAGGCACGACAGAATTATCTGGTAATGACAGCCTGCGTCATTGCCTCTATATCGCAGGGTCAGCATGGACGGCACGAATAAAAGATTCAGCCTGCAAGATAGCGTGGGCCACCAGATCACCCGGACCGCCCGCATCGTCGAGCGTCGGGTAGAAGAAGATTTGCGCCGCTTTGGCCTGACCCGCGTTGGTTGGTGCGTGCTGGTTGCCGTGGCCGAAGAGGGCAAGAAAAACCCGTCCGATATCGCGAATTTCGTCGGCATCGACCGCACCGCCACGTCACGCACGTTGCGCCAGCTGGAAACCGACGGTTTGATCATGCGCGAAATGGGCCGCGACGATCGCCGCACCACCGAGGTGCGCCTGACCGACCGGGGCCAAAGCCAATTCGATGCGGCCTTGCCTTTCTGCCGGGCGGCGGCTGGCCATTTCAACGAAAAGCTGTCGATGGCCGAGCTGGAAACGCTCAAGGTGCTTTTGGCCAAATTGTCGGCGGGTGAATTCGCCTGAGGGTCTAGCCCGTCAGGTCCAATGCGGCAGATCCCCACCGGGCAGCCCCGCACGGATCAGCATCATCTCTTCGGGGCGCCAGCCCTGGGCCGTGGCGCAGTCGATCACCCAGGCATCGTCGAGCATCAGGAAATCCATCACCGCGGCCAGGAATTCCGGCTCCGCGATGCGGTGGCGCAGATCGGCCTCGGTGCTGCCGGTCGCCCCGAGGAACGCCGGAAAGATTTCTTCCTGGCTGGCGATCCAGCCCAACACGCCCAATGCGCGGGTTTGTGCCAAATCTTCATTCATCCCCAAGATCCTTCCGCCGGTTAAAGACTTTGTTAACCATTCAGCGCCACAACACTCCGACAGTCCAACGGCATCTGCGTGCCGGACCGGACAGATGAGTATCGGGTAAGGGGCGCATATGACAGGGCGAATTCTGGTGGTTGACGATGTGGCCACGAACCGCATCGTGATGAAGGTCAAGCTGGCCGCCGCCTGTTATGCCGTCGATCAGGTCGATTGCGGGACCGCCGCCCTTGCCGCCGCGCGCACGACCGCGCCCGATCTGATCCTGCTGGATGTCGTGATGCCCGACATGTCGGGGCTGGAGGTCTGTCGCAGGCTCAAGGCCGACCCCGACACGGCCGAAATTCCGATCATCCTGGTCACGGCCCTGGCCGATCGCGCCTCCAAGATGGCGGGGCTCGAGGCGGGGGCGGATGATTTCCTGACCAAGCCGGTCGACGAGGTGACGCTGCTTGCGCGGGTGCGGTCCTTGCTGCGGGCGCGCGACACGGCGCGCGAATTGCAGCAGCGGGGCGAACCCGCGCTGGGGTTTGCAGAGGCCCTGGCCAGCTATGATACCCGCGAGAAACCGGGCCGGATCGCGCTGATCGCATCCGGGCCCAAGGGCGCGGTGCTGTGGAAAACCGCGCTCGATGACCGGGTTGGCGGCAGCGTGTCGGTCTTGCCCCGCGATGCAGCCCTTGGCGCCTTTGGCGCCGATGATGACGACGTGCCCGATGTCTTTGTCATCGCCGCCGATATCAGCCACCGCAACGAAGGCCTGCGGCTGTTGTCGGACCTGCGCTCGCGCGCGGCGACGCGCCATGCCGCGACCCTGATGATCCTGCCGCAGGGCGACAGCGAACGCGCCGCCATCGCGCTGGACCTGGGCGCGCATGACATCTTGTATGATCCCTTTGACGCCGAAGAGCTGGCCATCCGCATCCGTGCCCAGCTTGTCCGCAAGCGACAGGCCGACCGCTTGCGCGCCTCGGTGCAGGCAGGCCTGGCAATGGCGGTGACCGACAGCCTGACGGGATTGCACAATCGCCGCTATGGCCTGTTCCAACTGGACCGGATGCTGGCCCAGGCGGGGCGGGGCCTGGCGGTGATGCTGCTCGATATCGACCATTTCAAGCGGGTGAATGACACTCATGGGCATTCGGTCGGCGACCGGGTGCTGAGCCTTGTGGCGCGGCGCTTGCGGGCCCAATTGCGCGCTGGCGACCTGTTGGCGCGCATCGGGGGCGAGGAATTCCTGATCGCCCTGCCCGATGCCGATCGCGCCCTGGCGCTTGGCTGCGCGGAACGGCTGCGCGCCGCCATCGCCGGCCATGGCTTTGCCACCGGGGCGGGTGCCCAACTTCTGGGTGTCACGATCAGCGTGGGGATCGCCCTTTCCGATCCCGGCGCGGGGGAAACGGCGCAAAGCCTTCTCGACCGGGCGGATGCGGCGCTTTACGGGGCCAAGGCGCATGGCCGCGACCAGGTCACGCTGGCAGCCGCGCGCCCTAGCCTGACCGCCTAGCGGTCGGGCCCGCCCATCCGCCGCAGCGCGCGGCCCAGCCGGTCGGCCAGCTCGGCGCGGTCGGCGGCAGACATCATCTCGACCTGGTCCAACACCGCCCGGTGCCCCTGCCCCCTGCAGCGCGGCCGCCGCACCACGCGCGCGCAACAAGGCGGCCTCGGCCGCGGCGCGGTCGAACGGCTCTGCCACGAGGGCGGCGCGCAATTGCACAAGCCCAAGGCCCAGCGCCCGCCGGTTCTGGCGCAAGGCATCGCGATCGATCCGGTCGCTGACCGCCGCCCGATCCTCGCGCGACAAGGCGATCGCGAACGGGCCCAACCCCAGGCTGCGCAGGCGCGGATCATCGCCGCCCGACCGGCCCGGCCCAACGCTCAGGATCGCGCCGACCACCAGCCCAAGGACCAGGAGATTGACCGCCAGGGACAGGCCCAGCGCGATCTTGACACCACGCCCGACCCGCCGCGCAGGTCCCTGAACCACCGGTTGATCAGACATCGCCCATGCCCCCCATGTTGTCCCATGTGTCGTTCAGGGTGCCATCCCAAAGCGCCCCGATCTCGGGCATGGTCCCGCCCCCGCCGGTCAAGGTCCAGATCTGCCCACCAGACCAGCCATCCACCAGGTCGGGCGCGGCAAACCCAACCGCAAGCCCCGTGAGCCCGGCCAGCGTCACGCCCGACACCGCGGGCCACCCGCCGACCGACGCGATCACCCCGGCCAGCCAGGCGCCAAGCGGCGCAGCGGCACGCGCCGGGGCCGCGGCGGCAAAGCCCGCCTGCACGCGGTCTGCATCGGCCAGCACCCGGGCCACCAGATCATCGCCGGGGGCGTCGGCCCCGCGCGCGGATCGCAACAGCGCGTCAAGCGCCCCGTCATCGCGGTCAGTCGTCATAGCCCAAAGCCTCCTTTTGTCCGGCCAGCGCCGCCGTGAGCGCGCGCTTGCCACGGGCGGTCAGGCTTTCGACAGCCTCCACCCCGATCTCCAATATCTGCGCAATCTCGGGGTTGGTCAGCCCCTCGATATGGCGCAACACCACCGCCTGTCGCTGGCGTTCGGGCAGCCGCGCGAGGGCCGCATCCAGCGCCGCCATCCGGTCGGCCTGCACCATCCGCGCCTCGATGCCCGGCCCGCCATCGGCGGCATGGTCGGGATCCTCCAGCGGATCCATCCGGCCGGCGCGCCGCAGCCGGTCAACGCAAAGGTTGGCCACGACGCGGTAGAGCCACGTGGCGGGCGCGGCCGGGCCATCCTGGCGCCAGTCGGGCGCGGCGCGCCACAGCCGCATCATCGCCTCTTGCGCGACATCCTCGGCCTCGGCCCGGTCGCCCAGCACGCGGGCGGCATGGCCAAGGGCGCGGGGCAAAAGCCGCGCGGCCAAGACCCGCGCCGCCCCCGGATCACCGTTGGCGAAGAGCACCATCAGCGCCCCATCGGAGAGCCGGGAAACCGCTGGCAGATCCTGCGACATGCCTATGACTACCGTCCCCTTCAGGGTTGCGAAAGCGGGATGCGCGCGCCGTGATCTTGATCTTGCGCGCGCATCCCGGTGTCCGGGCAGGTTAGCCGCGCCAGAAGCCGTGGCCGTGACCACCGCGCTGTCCGCGCCCCTCGCCATAGTCCCCACGATCCCCGCCGCGCGACCCCATGCGATCGGCCATGCGCGCGGTCATCGCATCGAATTCGTCTTGCGTGAGCTGGCCGTTGCCATCGGCATCGACGCGGTCGAACATGCGCTCCATCCCGGCCGCGCGGCGCGCATTGCCCATCGCCTCCAGCTCGGCCTGGCTGATCGCGCCATCGCCATCGGTGTCGGCCCGCGCGATCATCCGGTCCACCCCGGTTTGCGTGCGGGCGGCGGCCTGGGCGAGGATTTCAGCGCGCGACAAGCTGCCATCGCCATCGGTATCGGCCTGCGCGAAATGCCCGGCGCGCGCGCCCTGCATTTCGTCCAGCGTCACCGCGCCATCGCCGTTGAGGTCAAGCTGGGCAAAGGTCATCTGCGGCCCGGCGCCCGGCCCCTGTTGTGCCAGCGCGGGTGCGGCGAGCGCCAGCGGGATCAGGGCGGCAAGGGTGGCGGCTTTGAACATCGACATGAAGATTTCTCCTGTTTCTTGGCGTGTCTGACCTGTTGCACGCAAGCCGCGCGCAGTTCCGTCGCAAGAAAATCGACGCCAGCATCTGGGGGGCGCGGCGACACGTCTCTGGACGGGGGGCGCGGCACGGCGCAAGTAAGCCGCATGACCCATGACGACGCGACCCTTCGCCCCGAATTCCTGCCCGGTCCCCCCGAGCGCCCCGCCGGCCCCGCGATCCGTCGCGGGTTGCGCGGGCGCTGCCCCAATTGCGGCAAGGGCGGGCTGTTCGAGGCGTATCTGAAGCTGCGCCCGGCCTGCCCGGACTGCGGTGAAGACCTGAGCCATGCGCGCGCCGATGACGGGCCCGCCTATCTGTCGATCCTGCTGACGGCCAAGGTCATGGGCACCTTGCAGCTCTTCACCTACGAGCTGTGGCAACCCGGCCCCTGGGTGATGGCGGGCACGTTTTCGATTGGCGTGATCGCCATGGCGCTTTACCTGTTGCCCCGGTTCAAAGGCATGATCGTGGGGATACAGTGGGCGAAACGGATGCACGGGTTCTGATCGACAAGACCGCGTTGCGGCCTGCGGCAACGGTGATCGTGCTGCGCGATGCGCAGACGCGGCCGCGCGTGCTGATGGGGCAACGCGGTACGGACGCGGCCTTCATGCCGTCGAAATTCGTCTTTCCGGGCGGGGCGGTGGATGCGGTCGACGCGGTGATCCCGTTGGCGCAACCGCCCGAGCCGGGCTGCGCCGCCGCCCTGGCGCGCGACAGCGACCTTGCGCCCGGGGCGCTGATCGCGGCCGCCACGCGCGAATTATGGGAAGAAACCGGGCTGTTGATCGGTGCCCCGGATGCGCGCGCGCGCGCGATGGACAGGCCACAAGGCTGGCGCGGATACCTTGCCACCGGGCATCTGCCGGACGGGGCGGATGCGACGTTCTTCTTTCGCGCCATCACCCCGCCGGGCCGCCCGCGCCGGTTCGACGCGCGCTTCTTCCTGGTCGAGGCGGCGTGCTTGCGCAACGACCCCGATGATTTCAGCCGCGCCGAGGATGAGTTGGGCCATTTGCATTGGGTGCCGCTGGACGAGGTGCGGGGCTATGACATGCCCTTCATCACCGAGGTGGTCCTGGCCGAACTGGCCGCCCGGCTGGCGGGGCAGAGCGCCCCGGGTGTGCCGTTTTTCGACAACCGCACCGAGGTGAGCCGGTTTTCGCGGCTTTGACGCGGGTTTCGACGCGCAAGCGCGCCGACCCGCGGGGCTCTGCCCCCCGCACCCCCCGGAGTTTTCCGGCCAAGATGAAGCTGGGGCGCAGTCAGAGCCCGAAGAGCCGCGCGCCAAGCGACAGCCAGAGCGGGATGACCGCGAAGGCGAGAAGCGTCTGAACGGTGATCATCGTGGCCATCAGGGGCGCGTCGCCGCCCAGTTGCCGGGCCAGCGTATAGGCCGCGACCCCCGTGGGCAGCGCGCCGTAGATCAGCGCCACCTGCGCGGCGAGGGGCGGCAGGCCCAAGGCCAGCGCCACGGCAAGGATCACCAGCGGGAACACCACGAGCTTGCCAAGGGCAGACAGCGCCATTGCGCCGGCATCGGCCTTGAGGCCGCGCAGCTTCAGGCTGGCACCCACGCAGAGCAGCATGATCGGCAGCGCCGCCTGCCCCAGAATCGCCAGCGTGTCCTGCACCACGGGGATCGGTGCCCAGCCCAGCCGATTGACCACAGCGGCCGCCAGGATCGACAGGATCAACGGGTTGGTGGCAAGGTTTTTCGCAGCGCCAAGCAGGACCGGGTGACCGGGGCGCGGCATCAGGATGGAAAACAGCCCCACCACCGTCAGGTTCACCACCGGCACGAGCAGGGCCGCCCCCAGCACCGCCAGGTGCAGCGCGGGAAGGCCATAGAGCGCCTCGGCCACGGCCAGCGCGATGAAGGTGTTGAAGCGCCCCGCCCCTTGCAGGATCGAGGTGGCCTGCGGCGCAGCGAAGCGCAGCATCACCGCCACCGCCGTGCCAAAGCCAATGGCCGCGAAAAACCCCGCGTAGAGCGTGGCGGCATAGGGCAACAGGTTCGGATCCGACAGATCCGCCTGCGAGATGCGGACGAAGAAGAGCGCCGGCATCAGCACGAAATAGACCAGCCTGTCGTTCAGCGTCCAGAATTCCTCGGACGGGATGCCGCCCCGGCGCAGGACATACCCGGTGACGATCAACAGGAAGATCGGGGCGATCGACAGGGCGATGGCGGTCATCGCAGCGTGCCCAGGAAAATCAGCAGGACCGAGATCACCAACAAGATCGCGCCGATGATTTCCTGCCACGACGAGCGTTCGCGCAGCCAGAAGACGGAGACGAGAAAGGTGAAGACCAGCTCGATCTGGCCCAGTGCCTTGACATAGGCCGCCGTTTGCAGGGCAAAGGCCGTGAACCAGGCCAGGGATCCGAGCATCGAGGCCAGGCCCATCAGCCCCGAAATGCGCCAAGAGGCCAGAACGCGGCCGATCTGGCCCGGTTCGCTTTGCGCCAGCCACAGGCCGAGCGTGACCGTCTGGACCGTGGTGGCCACCACCAGTGCCACCGCCGCGCGCAGGAGTTCGTCACCGCCCACAAGCGAGAGCGTCGCGCCCCGGTAACAGACCGCCGAGACCCCGAACAAGAAGCCCGACAGCACGCCGTAGCCCGCCGCCGCATTGAACAGGCGGGCCTTCCACGACAGGGCCACGTCGCCGCGCGGCGGATCGGACAGCAACATCACCCCCGCAAAGCCCACCATGATCGCCACCACCGCCGGGGCCGAAACGGCCTCGCCCAGCACAACGAGGCCGATCAAAGCGGCAAGGATCACGTCGGTTTTCGCAAGCGTCACGCCCACGGCGAAATTGCGGCGACCAAACAGCACCACGACACAGGCCGTGGCCAGCATCTGCGCGATGGCCCCGATGACGGCATAGGCCCAGAAGGCGGGCGTGGCCCCGGGCAAGCCCTGGCCGGAAAGGACCAGCCACAGCCCAAGCGCCAGCGCCGCCAAGGGCATCGAGAACACGAACCGCGCCCATGTCGCGCCCATGGTGCTGAGTGTCGTGACCTTGAGATGACGTTGCAGCAAGAACCGCAGGTTCTGCATGAAGGCGGCAAGGACGGTGGCGATGATCCAGACGGGCATGCCGTCTCATGTGCGCCGCCGGGGGCTGGCCTGCAATCTATTTCTGCGCGTAGAACGGATGCGGCACCGGGTCTTTCGCGCGCAACAGATGGTGGCGGAAAATCTCGGCGTAGCTGCGATAGCAGTAGCCGTCGTTGCGGGCCAGGTACGCGGCGCGGTTGTCGAAATAGATCTGCGGCAGGCGATACCAGGGCAGGCGCGGGTGCATGTGATGCACCACGTGCAGGTTGTTGTTGAGAAACAGGAAGGCCAGGGGCCCGCGATCTTCGATGATGACGGTGCGGCCCCGGGCGCGGAGATGGGCCTGGTGTTCGAGGAAGGTGCGGATCTTGAGCACCGAGAGCGCCGCGTAACAGGCCAGCAGATAGGCCCAGAACGGCAGGGGCGCCGCCAGGACCAGCGCCACGAGCGCCGCCGTCGGGGGCAGATGCCAGGCCCAGGCGCGCGCCACGGCAGCGTCGCCCGCGCGGATGGCGCGCGCATCGCCCGCCATGAACGTCACCTGCCCGATCAGGGGGCCAAGGATCATGCGCCCGAGCAGCGTGTTGTTGAGGCCCAAAAGCCAGCGCAGCACGCGCGGCAAACGCGCCCAGACCGCCGGATCGAGATAGTTGGTTTCGGGATCGTCATAGGGATCGGTCAACGTGGCATCCCTGTGATGCGCCAGATGGGTGTCGCGAAACCTCAGGTAGGGAATGGCAAGGTTGAACGACACGAAGACCAGCGCCTCGCCCAGGCGACGCGCGGCAAAGGGGTGGCCATGGATCACCTCGTGCTGCAACGAGGATTGCAGGGCGATGACCGGGACGAGAACCAGGATCGCCAGGGCCAGGCTGACCTGGGGCAACCAGACAAGCGCCAGGATCAGCGCGCCATAGGTGGCGCAGATCAACCCGAATGTCGGCCATTCCACACGCATCCTGGGCCTGCCCCCTCTTGGTTCGGGGCGCCTGTGCCCGGTGGGGCCAGTGCTATGCCACCTTGCACATTCGGGGCAGTCGGGGTTTTCATCACGCATACTCAACACTGTTTGGGAATCGCCACAATGTTGGAAAAAAGAGACAAGCGCGCGGTCGCAGCCACATTCCGGGACCGGCTGGCCAGTGCCTTGGCGCGCGCGGGCCAGAGCCGGGCGGGGCTGGCCCGCGCCATCGGGGTCGATCGGTCCTCGGTCACGCAGATGCTGGCCGCAGATGATACGCGGATGCCCGGCGGGCACGTGGTGGCGGCCTGTGCGCAGGCGCTGGATGTTTCAGCCGATTGGCTTTTGGGCCTGACCGACCGGCCGGAACAGGCGGGGGCGTTGCTGGACAGTTCGCTGTCGATTTCGGAAACCGGGCGGGCGACGGGGCTGGATGACCAGATCTTTGCCTGGCACCGCGAGGCCGAGGGCTACAAGATCCGCCATGTGCCCGCGACCTTGCCGGACATGTTGAAAACCAACGCGGTCTTGCGGTGGGAATATGCGCCGCTGACCCATCGCCGCCCAGATGCCGCCATCGACGCCGCCGCCGAGCGGCTCGATTGGATGCGCCTGACCGAAGGCGATTACGAAATGGCCATGGCCGTGCATGAATGGGAGAGCTTTGCCCGTGGCGAAGGCTATTACGCCGGTCTCGAACCCGAAGTGCGCCGCGCCCAGATCGATTGGGTGTCAGAGCTTTATGACCAGTTCTATCCGTCGCTGCGGATCTTTTTGTATGATGCGCGGCGGGTCTGGTCGGCGCCGGTAACGGTGTTCGGGCCGAAAATGGCGGTGATCTACCTCGGGCGCCATTACATCGCGTTTCGGGACCGCGACCGGGTGCGCACGGTCACGCGCCATTTCGATTGGCTGGTGCGCGAGGCGCAAGTGACCTCACGCGATATACCC
Organism: Roseicyclus sp.; assembly: GCA_018401965.1. Lineage (GTDB taxonomy): Bacteria > Pseudomonadota > Alphaproteobacteria > Rhodobacterales > Rhodobacteraceae > Roseicyclus. Next base: position 276,774 of record JAGYJU010000009.1, on the reverse strand, counting down.
AGGCATCTCGAGGGTCTGCGCACTTTGGTGCGATAAGGCCGGGTGCCCGCCTTGCCGGGCCCCTGATGACGATCCCCCCCGCCCCCGGAGAGGATCACGACAACAGGCGGGCGGCGACGGCCTTGGCCATGACCTTGCCAAAGCGGCGATGTGCCTCCGGGGTCCAATGCACGCCATCGACGGGCGAGACCGTCACATGCATTCCGGCATCGACAAAACCCGCGCCGATCCGGTCGGCAGTGGCACAGAGGTTCTGGGCCAAGCCGGTTTGCCGCAGGCTCGCCCCGGCAAAGACATCGGCCAGAATGCCTGCCTCGGTGACGGGAACGGGGGCCAGGATCATCACGTCGGCCACCACGCCTTCGGCGCGCGCGGCCAGGCATATCCGTTCGACGGAGCGCGCGATGTCATGGGCCGTGACGGAAAACCGGGGTTTCAGATCATTCGTGCCCAGCATGACCACCAAAAGGTCGATGGGCCGGTGGCTGTGCAAAACGGCAGGCAGCACCGCGATGCCGTTGCGGCAGCCGCCCTCGACGGGGTCGTCGTGCACGGTGGTGCGCCCCGGCAAACCTTCGGCGATGACCTGCGTCTCGGGGCCAAGCGCCTCGGCCATCACATCGGGCCAGCGGGCGCCACGCGGGTGGCGATCAAAACGGCCCGGCTGCGTCAGCGGCACGGACCCGTGGGTGTTGCTGTCCCCATAGCAAAGCACGACCGGCATGGATGGCCCCCGTTTGATCCCTCGGAGGTCCATGTTGCCCGGCAGCGGGATCATGTCACGCGGTTTTGCCGGGCGACGGGGCCGGATACACCGATGCCCCAACAGCAAGAAAATGTTGATTTTGGATTATTTTGAGGCCGAAACGACCTCGAAACACGTCATAAATATCCGAAATCGAATATATCCCCAATTTTATCCACAGCCTTAGAAGGGCATGGGATGCGCCTTGTAGGTCGCGTTGATGTCTTGCAGCAACGCGTCCGACAGGGTCACCTCCAGCCCCGACAGGATATGCGCCAGCTGGTCCGAGGTCGTCGCCCCGAAGATCGTGGAGACCGGGAAGGGCCGCTGCACCGTGAAGGCCAGCGCCATATGCACCGGGTCGACACCATGGCGGTCGGCCAGGGCCAGGTAGGCCGCCACCGCGTCGAAAACCCGGTCGGTCTTGCGTCCGCCCAGGTCGCCGTTGATCGCCATCCGGCTGCCATCGGGCAACGCGCCATCCTGGTACTTGCCGGTCAAGAGCCCCGCCCCCAAGGGCGAATAGGCCAGCAACGTCACCTGTTCATTGACCGCCAGTTCGGCCAGGTCGGTGTCATAAAGCCGGCAAAGCAGCGAATATTCGTTCTGGATCGTCTGCACCCGTGGCAGGCCATGCGCCTGGGCCAGCTGCAGCCATTGCGCCGTGCCCCAGGCACTGTCGTTGGACAGGGCCAGATGGCGGATCTTGCCCGCCTTGATCGCCGCATCGGCGGCGCCCAGCACCTCGATCATATTGGCAAGCGTGGCGGCGCGATCCTGTTTGGACGGGTCAAAGCCCCAGTATTGCCGGAAATGATAGCTGCCCCGGTTGGGCCAATGCATCTGGTAGATGTCGATCACATCGGTCTGCAACCGCGCCAGCGACGCATCCAGCGCCTCGGTGAAGGTCTGCGCGGTGATGTCCTGGCCCGGCCGCACAAAGGCGGCGTTCTTGCCGGTGATCTTGCTGGCCAGCACGTAATCGCCCCGCCGCCCCGGATTGGCCGCGTTCCAGCGACCCAGGATCGCCTCGGTCACGCCCACGGTTTCGGCCTTGACCGGGTTGACCGGGTACATTTCCGCCGTGTCGACGATGGTGATGCCCGCATCCAGCGCCATGTCCATCTGCCGGTGGGCATCAAGCTCGGGGGTCTGGTTGCCCCAGGTCATGGTCCCAAGGCAGTAATCGGTGATCATCATGTCGGTCGAGCCGAGAGCGATCTGACGCATGTCGTGATTTCCTTTGTGCTGTCGCGGCGGACCCTAGCCCGCAGGCCGGGATGTGCAAGGCCGGGACTTGAGAACATTTGGCGAACATCTATACTCCACCCCCATGGAGCTGACGAAACTGACCCGCCAATCGCATCGCCAAGACCGCCCCGGCCTGCCGCTTTTGGGCCGGTTCCGGCTGGCGGGGGCGCGGGCGCATGAAATCTGCGGGCCGGCGCGGCGGCGGCTGGCGCTATGGCTGGCGGCGGAAACGACAGGCCCGGTGATCTGGATCAGGCCCGCCTGGCACCCCGACCGGCTGCACATGGCCGGTGTGCACGCCGAGATCGACCCGGGCCGCCTGATCCTGGTTGAACCCGACCGGCCCGAAGACATGCTCTGGACGATGGAGGAAACCCTGCGCGCGGGCGTGGTGCCGCTGGTCGTGGCCGATCTGCCCGATCCGCCGGGCCTGACCCCGGTGCGCCGCCTGCACCTGGCCGCAGAGGCGGGGGTGACGGCGCAGGGCGGGCTTGGGCTTGGGCTGATCGTGACGCCCGGCGATGGCGGCGCGGCCGGGGTGGAAAGCCGTTGGCGGCTGGACCCCGCCCATGGGGCGGATCGCGATGGCTGGCGGCTGGCCCGGCTGCGTGCGCGCGACGGCGGACCGGCCACATGGAATGTGGCGCGCGGGGCCGATGGGCGGGCCCGCCTTGTGGGCGGCCTCCTGGGCAACCTTGTGGGGCAAGGGGCGGCGGACGGGGCCGAGCGTGACGGGCAAGGTGGGCAGATTGCCCACCCTACCGTTGCCCCGGCGTAAGTCGCGAAAACCGACCAGGCTTTGCCGGAAATGCACGTGCATTCCGACCGATGCGCGGCTAGGCAGGGTGAAACGGACGAACCCAATGCGCCTGATCATCTCTTTTGCCGCGCTGTTCCTGTCGGTGCTGCTGTTGCAACTCTCCTCGGGCGGGGTTGGCCCGCTTGACGTTTTGTCGGGCACCGAACTGGGCTTCACCACCGGCCAGATCGGCCTGCTGGGATCGGCGCATTTCCTTGGCTTTTTCATCGGCTGCTGGTGGGCCCCGCGGCTGATGGGGTCGGTGGGCCATTCGCGCGCCTTCGCGGCCTTCACGGCGGCGGGCGCCATCGGCCTTTTGGCGCATATGATGGTGGTCAACCCCTATGCCTGGGCGCTGATGCGCGCGGCATCGGGCCTGTGCATCGCGGGCTGCTACACGGTGATCGAGGCCTGGTTGCAGGCCAAGACCGACAACGCCAACCGCGGCCGCACCATGGGCACCTACCGGATGGTCGACACCGGCGGGTCGCTGGTGGCGCAGTTGATGATCGGGGTTCTCGCCCCGGCCTCTTACGTCTCCTACAACCTTTTGGCGATCTTGTGCTGCGCGGCGCTTTTGCCGCTGACCCTGACGCGGCTGACCCAGCCCGAAACCGGCCCGGCCCCGCGCCTGCGCCCCGGCCTGGCCTGGGCGCTGTCGCCGCTGGCCGTCGCGGGGGTGGTCGTGTCGGGCGTGTCGGGCGCATCCTTTCGCATGGTCGGCCCGCTGTACGGCGCGCAAGTGGGGCTGAGCGCCGACCAGATCGGCCTGTTCCTGGCCGCCTATGTCCTGGGCGGCGCGCTGGCACAATGGCCCGCCGGATGGGCGGCCGATCGCAACGACAGGCGCTGGGTTCTGATGTGGTTTTCCATCGGCTCGATCATCGCCTGCGGGGCGACCGTGGCCTTGGCGGGGCTGGGCGTCGTGGCGATCTTTGTCGCGGCCTTGCTGTTCGGGGCTGCGACCTTTCCGATCTATTCGATTTCCGCCGCCCATTCCCATGACTGGGCCGAGGATGACCAACGGGTCGAATTGTCCGCCGCCTTGATGTTCTTCTACGCCATCGGCGCCACCGCCGCGCCGCTGGTCACCTCGGGGCTGATCGCGGCCTATGGCCCATCCGCACTGTTCGTCTTTGTCGCGCTGGCGCATGTGGGGCTGTTGATCTTTGGCGTCGTGCGGATGCGCAAACGCCCCTCGGCCGATCAGCGCAACCCTTACGTCTGGATCCCGCGCACCTCGTTTCTCGTGGGCCGCATCTTTCGCCGCACCGGCAAGGATTGACCGCCCGTCTTGACCCAGGACAAGGCGCACCCGCGCGCCGCATGCCAGGCTGACCCGATCACGGACCTTGCCACACCGAACGGGGAGATACGCATGGATATTCGTTTCGACACCAAAACCGCCATCGTCACCGGCGCCGCCTCGGGCATCGGGCTGGCCATCGCGCGCGACCTTGCCCAGAGCGGCGCGCTCGTGGTGTTGGCCGATCTCGACCTTGCCAAGGCACAGGCCGCCGCAAGCGACATCGGCCATGGCGCGCTGGCCTTTGCCGTCGATGTCGCACAGCCCGACCAGGTCGCGGCGATGGTCGATTTCGCCCTGGCCGAAACCGGGGGCCTGCATCTTTTGGTCAACAATGCGGGCATCGGTGGGCCGCTGGAACCGGTGGGCAATTACCCGCTGGACGGTTGGCACAAGGTGATCGACGTGAACCTGAACGGCGTCTTCTACGGCCTGCGCCATGCCATCCCGGCGATGAAAGCGGCAGGCGGTGGATCGATCGTCAACATGTCATCCATCCTCGGCCAGGTGGGCTTTGCCGGCGCCGGGGCCTATGTGGCGGCAAAGCATGCACTTTTGGGCCTGACCAAGGCGGCGGCGCTGGATCATGCCAGCGATGGCATCCGCGTCAACGCGGTGGGGCCGGGGTTCATCCACACCCCGCTGGTCGAGGCCGCGCTGGATGCCGACACGCTCAAGGCCCTGGAAGGATTGCACGCGCTCAAGCGCATGGGCACCCCGCAGGAAGTGTCGTCGCTGGTGTGCTATCTCTTGTCGGACCAGGCCAGTTTCATCACCGGGTCCTATCACCTGGTCGATGGCGGCTACACCGCGCAATAGCGCCTGCCCTCTGGCCTCTGGCACCGCGCGGCGCTAAACCGGGCCAAACCGCATCCCGGAGGCCAAGATGGCACGCATTCTGATCACCTCGGCGATCCCATATATCAACGGGATCAAGCATTTGGGCAACCTCATCGGCAGCCAGCTGCCCGCCGATCTGTTCGCCCGCTACAACCGTGCGCGCGGCAACGAGGTGCTGTTTTTATGCGCCACCGATGAACATGGCACGCCCGCCGAACTGGCCGCCGCCAAGGCGGGCAAGCCGGTGGCGGAATATTGCGCCGAAATGTGGGCGGTGCAAAACGACATCGCCCAAGGCTTTCGGCTGTCCTTTGACCATTTCGGCCGGTCCTCCAGCCCGCAGAACCACCGCCTGACCCAGCATTTCGCGGGCCGCCTGGCCGAGGCCGGGCTGATCGAGGAAGTGAGCGAAAAACAGGTCTATTCCATTGCCGATGGCCGATTCCTGCCCGACCGCTACATCGAGGGCACCTGCCCCAACTGTGGCTATGACAAGGCCCGCGGCGATCAATGCGAAAACTGCACCAAGCAGCTGGACCCGACCGACCTGATCAACCCGCGCAGCGCGATTTCGGGGTCGACCGACCTGGAAGTGCGCGACACCAAGCACCTCTACCTGCGCCAATCGGCACTGCGCGACGATTTGCGGGCCTGGATCGACAGTAAAACCGACTGGCCGATCCTGACCACATCGATCGCGCGCAAATGGCTGGATGACGGCGACGGCCTGCAAGATCGCGGCATCACCCGCGATCTGGATTGGGGCATTCCCGTGAAAAAGGGCGATCAGCCTTGGCCGGGGATGGAGGGCAAGGTCTTCTACGTCTGGTTCGACGCGCCCATCGAATACATCGCCTGCGCCGCCGAATGGGTCGATGCCGGGAATGGCCCCGGATCGGAACAAGGTTGGGAACGCTGGTGGCGCCGCGACAAGGGCGCGGATGACGTGCGCTACGTGCAATTCATGGGCAAGGATAACGTGCCCTTCCACACCCTGTCTTTCCCGGCCACGATCCTTGGCTCGGGCGAGCCGTGGAAGCTGGTGGATTACATCAAATCCTTCAACTACCTGAATTATGACGGTGGCCAGTTTTCCACCAGCCAGGGGCGCGGCGTCTTCATGGACCAGGCGCTGTCGATCCTGCCTGCCGATTACTGGCGCTGGTGGCTTTTGTCGCATGCGCCCGAAACCTCCGACAGCGAATTCACCTGGGAGGCGTTCCAGCAAGATGTGAACAAGGATCTGGCCGATGTGCTGGGCAATTTCGTCAGCCGGATCACGAAATTCTGCCGCGCCAAGTTCGGCGAAGCGGTGCCCGGCGCGGGCGCGTATGGCCCGCAGGAAACAGCGCTGATCGCCGATCTGCAGGCCCGGCTCGACCGCTACCAGGCGCATATGGAGGCGATCGAGATCCGCAAGGCCGCGGCGGAACTCCGCGCGATCTGGGTCGCGGGCAATGAATACCTGCAATCGGCCGGCCCCTGGACCGTGTTCAAGGACGACCCCGACCGCGCGGCGGCCATCACGCGCTTTGCGCTGAACCTGATCCCCTTCTACGCGGCCCTGTCGGCCCCCTTCATCCCCGATGCCGCCGCGACCATGGCGGGGGCCATGGGGGCGGATCTGTCCTGGCCCACCAGCGCACAGGACGGCGTTGCAGGCATTGCCCCCCGGCCATGGCTTTGACGTGCCCGAGGTGCTCTTTGCCAAGATCGCCGATGAAGACCGCGAAGACTGGGCGGCCCGGTTCGCAGGCGTCCGGGGCTGATGTCGGGCGTTGGCTGGGGGCTCTGCCCCCGTCCTTCGCCCCCCCCGGGATATTTGGGAAACGAAGACGGCTCTTGAGGCTTTCCTAACCTTTTGCGGCCAGGTTGGGCATCGCGGTACAGGCGGGGACGCCGATGACCGCAAACGGAGAAGCCCCGGCCGCCCCTGGCGCGGTCGGGGTCGATCTTGCATCGCTTCTTCGTTTCAAAAATATCCCCGCCGGAGGCCTCGGGCAGGGCCATGGCCCCGGGCCGCCCCGCAACCCAATGTCGTCACGACATGCCCCCAGCGCGTCCGGGAGAGGCCCCAGAGGGGCCCGACAGGGCGCGCCGCCGGGTCGTGGCCGCAAGGCCGCGACACGCGACGATGTCATCGCCGCAGCACCGCGCCGGGGTTGAGAATGCCCTTGGGATCGAGGGCTGCCTTGATCGCGCGCATCGCCACCAGCTTGCCCGGATCGCCGTAGCGTTCGAGATCATCGACCTTGAAGCGCCCCACCCCGTGTTCCGCCGACACGGACCCGCCCAGCTCATGCACCAGGTCATGCACCGCGCGCTTGATCGCGCTGCGCTGGTTTTCATGATCGGCGCGGGTTTTGCCGGGCATGGGAAAGACGTTGTAATGCAGGTTGCCGTCGCCCATGTGGCCAAAGCAATTCAGCCGGAAACCGGCGATTTCGGCCAAGCGCCCCGGGGCCTCTGCAATGAAGCGGGGCACAAGGGCGACGGGGACGGAAATGTCATGCGACGATACCGCACCGATCCGGCGGTTCGCCGCCGGGATGTTTTCGCGCAGCGCCCAGAACTCGGCCCGCTGTGCCTCGGACTGGGCGATCACGCCGTCGCTGACCAACCCGGCGTCGAAGGCATCGGCGAACAGTGTCTCGAGCGCCGCCTCGGGGCTGGCCTCTGCCCCCATGCCCAGGTCGACCAGGCAGATCCAGTCGGGGCGCGGGTCGAAAGGCTGCCGCGTGTCCGGGCCCACCTCGTCGAGGAACAACAACCCCTCGCGGCCGATCAATTCAAAAGCCGAAAGCGCCGATCCGACCTGGGCCTGCGCCAGTTTCAACAGCCCCAGCGCCGCCTCGGGCGAGGGCACGACCATCATCGCGGCCCCCATGGCGGCGGGTTTCGGGAACAGCCGGAGCGAGGCGGCGGTGATCACGCCCAAGGTGCCCTCGGACCCGATCAACAGGTGGCGGATGTCGTAGCCGGTGTTGTTTTTCCGAAGCGGCGACAGCGTGTTGATCACCGTGCCATCGGCCAGCACCGCCTCGATCCCCAGCACCATGTCGCGCGCGTTGCCGTAACGGATCACGTTGACCCCGCCCGCGTTGGTGGCCAGCAAGCCACCCAGCCGCGCCGATCCCTGGCTGGCCAATGTCAGCGGAAAGATCCAACCCTCTGCCTCGGCCCGGGCGTGGATATCGGACAGGATCGCCCCCGCCTCCACCGTCATCGTGCCCGCCTCGGCGTCAAGGGCGCGGACCGCGCGCATGCGTTCCAGCGACAAGATCACCGGCGGGGTCCCATCCTCGGTCAATTGCCCGCCCACAAGGCCCGTGCCGCCACCATAGGGGATCACCGGCGCGCCGTGGTCGTTGCACAGGCGCAAGACCGCCGCGACCTCTGCCGTGGTTGCGGGGGCGACGACGGCGGCGGCCTGGCCCTGCCAGCGCCCGCGTGGTTCTTCCAGGTAGGCAGGGCTTGCCTCGCGCAGCGCGGCGGCTGGCAGGATGGCGGCAAGGTCTGTTGCGATATCGGTCATGGTCATTGTTCCTGTCGGCCTGCGGGCGTTTGCCCTAGCCGATGTCGGTGCGCCCGCGCCGGTCATGGCGCAGATGGGCATATAGGACGTGGTTGCGCCAGCGCCCGCTGATTTGCAGATAGCTTTGCGCGACACCTTCGTATTTGAACCCAGCCTTTTCCAGCACCCCGCGCGAGGCGGCGTTTTCCGGCAGGCAGGCGGCTTCGACCCGGCTCAGATCCAGCTGGCGAAAGGCGTGGTGCACCACCGCCTCGATCGCCTCGCGCATGTAGCCCTGGCGGGCATGGGGGGCGCCGATCCAATAGCCGAGCGTTGCCGATTGCGCCGGGCCACGCCGGATATTGTCCAGCGTGATGGCCCCCAAAAGCGTGTCATCCACCCGCCGAAAGATGAACAGCGGCATGGCCGTGCCCTGGGTCAGCGCGCGCTGCGCCCAGTAGACGCGGCCGGTAAAGCTTTTGCGGCCCAGGTGATCGGTGGCCCAGGTCGGTTCCCAGGGCGCGAGGAAATCGCGCGAGGTTTCGCGCAGCGCCGCCCAGGGGCGGTAATCGGCATGGCGGGGCAAGCGGAGCGTCAGACGCTCGGTGTCCAGCCGAAGATGCCGTTTTCGCGTCAGCATCACGCGGCCAGACGCCCCGCGACCTGTGCCAGATCGGGCGCCTTGGCGACCGGACCATAAAGGGCCATGGCCGCGCGCGACGACCCGACCAGCGTGCGCGCATGATCGCGCAAGCCCGCCAGCGTGACGCCGTCGATATGGGCCACGGTTTCCTCGAGCGGCGGCACCCGGCTCCAGACCGCGACAAGCCGAGCCAGCCGCTCGGCACGCGACGAGGGGCTTTCCAACCCCATCAACAGGCCGGCTTTCATCTGCACCCGCGCCCGCGCCAGTTCCGCCTCGGTCATGTCATCGGCGGAGCGCTTCAATTCATCCAGCGTGATGCCGACGAGATCGGGCAAATCCTCGGCCGAGGTGCCGGCGTAGATCGTCAACATGCCGGTGTCGTCATAGCTCCCGACCTGGGCATAGATCGTATAGCACAGGCCCCGCTTTTCGCGAATTTCTTGGAACAGCCGCGAAGACATGCCGCCGCCCAGCGCGCTGGCATAGATCTGCGCGGTGTAGATGTCATCGGACCGATAACCGGGCGCTTCCAGGGCAAGGGTGAAATGCGCCTGTTCCAGCGTCTTGATTTCGCGCCGTTCGCCCCCCGCGAACCGGGCCACATCGGGCACCATCGCCTGCGAGGGCGGCAGGTGGCCAAAGGCCTCTTCGGCAAGCCGCACGATCTGGTCGTGATCGACAGCCCCCGCCGCCGACAGGATCAACTGGCCGGGGCCGTAATGCTGGCCCATGAACCGGTCGAAATCGGCCCGGTCAAAGGCGCGCACCCGGTCAACCGGGCCAAGGATGGTGCGCCCGAGCGGTTGGCCGGGATAGGCCGCTTCTTGCAGCCAGTCAAAGATGATGTCGTCGGGCGTATCGGCGGCCTGTCCGATTTCCTGCAGGATGACACCGCGTTCCACCTCGATCTCGCGCGGGTCGAACACCGGGTTCAACACGATATCGGCGATCATGTCCAAGGCCAGCGGCACGTCATCCTTGAGAACGCGGGCGTAATAGGCCGTGACCTCGCGCGAGGTATAGGCGTTGATATAGCCGCCGACATCCTCGATTTCTTCCGCGATCTGCAACGCGCTGCGCCGCTTGGTGCCCTTGAAGGCCATGTGTTCGAGGAAATGCGCCACGCCGTTCTGATCGGCTGTCTCGTGGCGCCCCCCGGCAGAGACCCAGACACCCAGCGCCGCCGATTGCAGCCCCGGCATATGTTCGGTCACGATGCGCAGCCCGTTGGCCAGCGTATGAAGGTGAACGGTCACTTGGCCAATGCCTCGCGGATCAGGGTTTCGATCTGGGTCAAGTCATTGGGCACCCGCGTCATCCGTTCGGGCCGGTCGAACAGGTCGGCCATGCGCGGCGGCAGCGCGGGGCGGATGCCCGTCGCGGCCTCGACCGCATCGGGGAATTTCGCCGGATGCGCGGTGGCCAGCGTGACCATGGGGGTGGCCCCAAGGAAATCTTGCGCCACGTGCACGCCCACGGCGGAATGCGGACAGAGCAATTCGCCCATCTGCGGCAGGGCGCGCGCGATCATCGCCGCCGTCTGATCCTCGGCGGCGCGGCCGCTGGCGAAATCGCCGCGCAGCGACTGCAGCGCCCCTTGCGAAATATGGAACCCGCCTTGTTTGAGTTCCTCCATCAACTGCGCCACGGCGCGCCCGTCACGGCCATAGGCATCGAACAGCGCGCGTTCGAAGTTGGAGCTGACCTGGATATCCATCGAGGGGCTGATCGTGGGCGTGACCCCATGGGTGATGTACTCGCCCGACGACAGCGCACGGTGCAGGATGTCGTTCTGGTTGGTTGCGACCACCAGTTTTTCGATCGGCAAGCCCATGCGCTTGGCCAGGTAGCCCGCGAAGATATCACCAAAATTGCCGGTGGGGACGGTAAAGCTGATCTTGCGGTGCGGCGCGCCCAAGGCGACGGCGGCGGTGAAGTAATACACCACCTGGGCCAGGACGCGGGCGAAATTGATCGAGTTCACGCCCGCCAGCCGCACCTCGTCGCGGAAGGTGAAGTCGTTGAACATGTCCTTGAGCCGCGCCTGCGCGTCGTCGAATGTGCCGTCGATGGCCAGCGCATGGGCATTGGATTCGGACACGGTGGTCATCTGGCGGCGCTGCACATCCGACACCCGGCCATGCGGGTAAAGAATGAAGACATCGACATTGGACAGGCCGCGAAACGCCTCCATCGCAGCCGATCCGGTATCGCCGGATGTGGCGCCCACGATGGTCACGCGCTTGCCGCTGCGCGTCAACGCGGCCTGGAACAGCTGGCCGATCAGCTGCATCGCGAAATCCTTGAAGGCCAGCGTGGGCCCGTGGAACAGTTCCAGCAGGAAATGATTGTCCTGCATCTGTTTCAACGGCGCGCGGGCGGCATGGCCGAACCCTGCGTAGGTGCGCGCGATGATGTCGCCGAATTCCGCATCGGTGAAACTGTCCCCGATGAAGGGGCGCATGACGCGAAACGCCACCTCTTCATAGGACAGGCCCGCCAGCGCGGCGATATCGCCCGGGCTCATCTGCGGCAGCGTGGCAGGCACGTAGAGCCCGCCATCGCGGGCCAGCCCGGTCAGCATCGTGTCTTCGAATGTCAGCTCGGGCGCTTGGCCCCGTGTCGAGATGTAGCGCATGGGTGCGGCTGTCCTCATCCAAGTCCACGCCTGATACGCCAGAGCAGAAACAGTGTCATCCCCAACCAGACCAGTGCGAGGGAAAACCACGTGATCGCATAGCTCAGGTGATCGTTCGGGATATTGTCGATGGTGACCGGCAGTGGCGTGATCGCCGGATCGGCCGGATCAGTGGCGCGCGCGATGATCAACAAGGGCTCGGCCTGCAGGTGTTCGGCCAGCACCGCCACCTCGCGCGAGAACCAGATATTTCCCGCCAGGTCATTGGCCGGGGTAAAGCTGTCGCGTTCCTCGGGCCAATGCAGGTTGCCGATGACCGTGACGGGCCCGCTCGGGGCGGGTGGCACGGTTTCGGCCACCGGCAAGACGCCCCGGTCCAGCAGCACGCGCCGCCCGTCGGGCAGATCCAGCGCGGCGATGATCCGGTACCCCGGCCCCACACGGCGCTGGCTGACCAGCACGCGCACAGGGTCGCCCGAGATCACGCCTGTGGCCTGCACCGGCAGATAGCGATCCCCGACCGGGTCGGCCTGCAGCGGCAGATCGACCGGGGCTGCGGCGATCCGCGCCTCGATATCGGCCAGCACCGCCTCTTTCCAGGCCAGCCGCTGCACCTGCCAGCCCCCCAGCGACAGCAAGATGGCGATGCCGACCGCCCCGAAGACCGCAACGCTGATCAGCCGTCCCATGACATCCTCCAAGCAAAAGGCCCGCCGCATATGGCAGGCCTTCACGTTTCATTAAGGTTAACGGCCCGCCCCTTCATCTTGGCCCGAAAACTCCGGGGGGCGGTGCCAAAGGCACCGGGGGGCAGAGCCCCCCTCTTGAGGCCATGGCAAAGCCCCCGCTTTTGGCCGGGGGGATCCCCCCGGCCCATCCTCAGCCCAGCACCACCGCCTGGCCCCAGATGTAGACGGCCAGGAACAGGAACAACCAGACCACGTCGACGAAGTGCCAGTACCAGGCGGCGGCTTCGAAGCCGATGTGCTTTTCGGGGGTGAAATGGCCCTTGAGCACCCGCAGCCAGCAGATGAACAGGAAGATCGTGCCGATCACCACGTGCATCCCGTGGAACCCGGTGGCCAGGAAGAAGGTGGCGAAAAACTTGTCGCCGCCAAAGCTCCAGCCGTAATGGGCGATCAGCTCGTAATATTCGAACGCCTGCAGGGCGGTGAAGATCAGGCCCAGCACGACGCCCAGGATCAGGCCATTGGCCACATCCTTGCGCGGGCCGCCATGCACCAATGCATGGTGCGACCAGGTCACGGCGCAGCCCGACAAGAGCAGGATCAGCGTGTTGATCAGCGGCAGGTGGAACGGGTCGACCGCGTAGATTTCCGGCGGCACGTATTGCGACGCCTCATACCCGTTCATCGGGTAGATCGCGTGCTTGAAGAAGGCCCAGAACCACGCGACGAAGAACATCACTTCCGACATGATGAACATGATGAAGCCGTAGCGCAGGCCGATGCGCACGACCGGCGTATGGTCGCCCGCGCTGCTTTCGGCAACGACATCGGCCCACCAGCCGAACATCACGTAGAGCGTTGCGACAAATCCCATCGCAAACAGCCATGGCGCGCCGCCATGCATCCAGTTTACCGCCCCAAACAGCATAATGAAGGCGGCACCCGCGGCCATGAGCGGCCAGATCGACGGGTTGATGATATGGTAATCATGGTTCTTGGCATGGGCCATGGGTGTCGTCCTCGGTCCGGTTTTGTCTTCAGTTGGCCACGGGCGCCGGTGTGGCGAGCGCGGCATAATCTTCGGGCATGTCCGTCACGTGGAACGTGTAGGACAAGGTGATGGCGGGGGTGCCGCGCGCCTCGGGGTCGTCGAGGATGGCGGGATCAACAAAGAACGTCACCGGCATCTCGATCCGTTCCCCGGGTTGCAGCACCTGCATTTCAAAGCAGAAACAGGCGATCTTCACGAAATAGCCGCCCGTCTCGTAGGGGGCGACATTGAAGCTTGCGGTGCCGGCGATGGGTTGGTCGGTCGGGTTGTAGGCCTCGTAGAAGGCCAACCCGGTTTCCCCGATGCGAATATCCATATGCGGAACCATCGCGCGGAATTCCCAGGGCATGTCACGCGCCCGGCTGGCGTCAAAGCGCACGCGGATCGTCTGGTCGAGGATCACGTCGCTGCCCTGGTCGGCCACCTGCGTCGTGCCGCCGAAACCGGTCACGCGGCAAAACCAGTCGTAGAATGGCACCGAGGCCCAGGCCAGGCCGCCCATCAGGACGATGACGCCCAAAAGCCGGGTCACGACCTTTTGGTTGCCGGTCATTGCCCTGTCTCCACCGGCGGGGTGACGGATACGCGGGGCGTATGGTCAAAGGCTTCCATGGTCGATCCTTCGCGGATCTTGGCAACCGTCAGGCCAAAGACGATGGCCGCAAAGCCCACAAGGCTGAGCGCGACACCGACGTTGCGCCCAAAGCGGCGCTTGTGCAAATCGTGGGTTTCCGTGATCGGCATCAGACAATCCCCCAGCTGCGCAGGCCAGCATCCGCCAGCAATGCCCCGAAATGCAAGAACAAGTAGTAAAGCGAAAAGCGGAAGACACGCTTTTCGACCAGGTAGGCATCGGCCTCGGCGGTGGCTTCGTCGCGCCGCCAGATATCCCATGCACCCTTGAGGAAAATCGCGTTCAACACGATCGCCGCGGCAAGATAGACCGGCCCCGCAACCGAGGTGAAGGCCAGCCCGAGCGCCACGGGTGCCAGCACCAGCGTGTAGATCAGGATCTGGCGGCGGGTTTCGCGCCGACCATGGGTCACGGTCAGCATCGGCACCTTGGCCTCGTGGTAGTCGGATTTCATGAACAGCGCGAGCGCCCAGAAATGCGGCGGCGTCCAGATAAAGATCAGGCCGAACATCAAGATCGCCTCGATCGACACCGACCCGGTCGCGGCCGCCCAGCCGATCACCGGCGGAAAGGCGCCCGCCGCGCCCCCGATCACGATGTTCTGCGGCGTCGCCCGCTTGAGCCACATGGTGTAGATCACGGCATAGAAAAAGATCGTGAAGGCCAACAGACCCGCCGCCAGCCAGTTGGTCGCAAGCCCCAGCATGGCGACCGAAATCGCCGATAGCCAAAGGCCAAGCGACAGCGCCTCGCCGGATGTGACCCGACCCGATGGCACCGGCCGCTTGGCGGTCCGGCGCATCACCGCGTCGATATCGGCATCATACCACATGTTCAGCGCGCCCGAGGCGCCGCCACCCAGGGCGATGAACAAGATCGCTGTGAAGGCGATCATCGGGTCGACCGACACGGGCGCCACCAACAGGCCCACCAAAGCGGTGAACACGACAAGCGACATCACCCGCGGCTTGAGCAGTTGAACGTAATCGCCGAATTGGGCATCGCCCTCGGCGGCCGTCGCGGTGGTGTTGGTTGTCAGGTCGGTCATGCGCCCTTTGCCATCTTCAGGTTGTGGGGGCCGGGCATCGGCCCCGCGCCGTCATGTCTTGCCGTCGCCGGTCAACCGGTAGGCCGGGCTTCAGCCCGGCCCCAGCCGCCCGGTTCGATCAGTCGGCCAAAGCCAGTTCCAGAACGCGCGGGGCGCGCATGTTGCCGGCGCTGGCGAATTCCTGGGCATCGCCCGCGATCCAGGCGTCGTATTCTTCCTGGGTCACGGCAAAGACCGTGATCGGCATGAAGGCATGGGCCACGCCGCACAATTCGGAGCACTGGCCGAAATACACGCCTTCCTGGCCTTCCTCGACCTCGAACCACAATTCGGCCAGACGCCCGGGAACGCCATCCTGCTTCACGCCGAAGGCGGGGATGGTCCAGGAATGGATCACGTCGGCGGCGGTCACCTGCACCACCACGGTTGCGCCCGTGGGCACGACAACGGCGGTGTCGGTCGCCAGCAGGTTTTCGTCCGGGCCATAGCCGTAATCGGCCAGTTCATCCTCGGCCAGCATGAAGCTGTCATAGGCGATGCCATGCTCGGGGTATTCATAGCCCCAGTACCACTGGTAGCCGGTCGCCTTGACCACCACGTCGGCCTCGGGGATGGTTTGCTGCTTGAACAGCACCGGAAGCGAAAACGCGCCGATCACCACCAGGATCACCAGGGGCACCACGGTCCAGGTGATCTCGATCTTGGTGTTGTGGGTAAAGGTCGCGGGCGTCGGGTTGGCCTTTTCGTTGTGGCGCAGGATCGACCAGATCAACAGCGCGGTCACGAACAGCACGATGACCGCCATGATCACCAAAAGAAAAGCGTCCAGCGCGCGAATATCGCGGGCCAGTTCGGTCACGCCGGGCTGAAAGCCCATGGCGCCCGGCGTCGGTGCGCCGATGATGTCCAACCCGTCGCGCAGGTTCGCGGTCTGGGCCGCGGCAAAGCCCGCGACGAAGGTTGCACCGATACCGGCCCAAAGGCCGCAAAGCGTCTTGCGAAGCATCATTTTGGTCTGTCCTGTCGTTCCCGGCGCGCCGCCTGTCTGGATCATGGACGGCATACCGTTGCGTTCAACGTTGGACCGACCATATAGCTGTCAGACAGACAAGGCATTTGGTCTAAATGTCTCACCCCTCGCAAAGTTGACACAGATCATTTTGCCCGCACGCGCACCACCCCGGAGGCCCCATGCCAGACCCTACCCCGTTTCGCCCCTTTGAAACCTTGCTGGACGAGGCCGAGGCGCTGACGATCCTGCGCGCGGCCACCGATGGCGCCGAGGATGGCGAGCTGTTTCTCGAACGTCGGCGTTCGGAGATGCTCTTGTTCGATGACGGGCGCGTCAAGACGGCGAGCTATGACGCGGGCGAGGGATTCGGGCTGCGCGCCGTCAAGGGCGAGGTTGCGGGCTACGCCCATTCGACCGAGATCTCGGCGGCGGCCCTGCGCCGTGCCGCCCAGACCGCGCGGCTGGCCGTGGGTGATGGCGGCGGCACGATGGCCGATGCCCCCATGGGCACCAATGCCCGCCTTTATACCGATGCCGACCCGATGGCGGGGGCGGACTTCGGGGTGAAATTGCAGACCCTTGCCGAAATCGACGCCTTTGCCCGCGCGCTTGATCCGCGCGTGGTGCAGGTGTCGGCCTCCATGGCGGCCAGCCACCAGGAGGTGGAAATCCTGCGCCCCGAGGGCGGGCGGGTGCGCGATGTGCGCCCGATGGTGCGGCTGAACGTGTCGATCATCGTCGAGGAAAAGGGCCGGCGCGAATCCGGCAGCGCGGGGGGCGGTGGCCGGATCGGGCTGGTGGGCCTGTTGGGACGCGACCATTGGGAAAGCATCGCCCGCGAGGCGCTGCGGATCGCGGTGGTGAACCTGTCGGCGGAACCCGCGCCGGCGGGGGTGATGGACGTGGTGCTTGGGCCGGGCTGGCCCGGCATCTTGCTGCACGAGGCGGTGGGCCACGGGCTCGAGGGCGATTTCAACCGCAAGAAGCAATCAGCCTTTGCCGGGCTGATGGGCCAACGCGTCGCTGCCCCCGGCGTCACGGTTCTGGATGATGGCACCATCCCGGATCGGCGCGGCTCGATCAGCGTCGATGACGAGGGCACGCCCAGCGCCCGCAATGTGCTGATCGAGGATGGTATCCTGGTGGGCTACATGCAGGATCGCCAATCCGCACGCCTGATGGGCGTCGCCCCCACGGGCAACGGGCGGCGCGAAAGCTATGCCCATGCCCCCATGGCGCGGATGACCAACACCTACATGCTGGGCGGCGATGCCGACCCGGCCGGTATCCTGGCCGATCTGAAGGACGGGATCTATGCCGTGGGCTTTGGCGGCGGGCAGGTCGACATCACCAATGGCAAATTCGTCTTCAGCTGCACCGAGGCCTACCGGGTCAGGAACGGCGTGGTCGGCGCGCCGGTCAAGGGCGCGACCCTGATCGGGGATGGCGCGACCGCGCTGCAACAGATCCGCGCCATCGGCAATGACATGGCGCTGGACCCGGGCATGGGCAATTGCGGCAAGGCGGGCCAATGGGTGCCGGTGGGCGTGGGCCAGCCGACGCTGATGATCGGCGGGCTGACCGTGGGCGGATCGGCGGCGTGACGGGCGGCCTGACGGGCGAGATCATGGCCGGGCGGTAACGCACCGTTAACCCATGGGTGCTAGGCTCGGGGCATGAGCATCGATCACGCCTTCGGGTTTGCGGAAACCGCGCCCCTGTTCCTTCCGCCACCCGCCCGCGATGCGGGCGAGCGGCTGGCGCGGTTGCGCCTGATCCGGTCGCGCCGCGTCGGGCCTGTGACCTACCTGCGGCTGATGGGCGAACATGGCGCGGCACAGGCGGCCCTTGCCGCCCTGCCCGATCTGGCGCGCGCCGCCGGTGTCGATGACTATGCCCCCTGCCCCGAACCCGTGGCGCTGGCGGAATTCAAGGCCGCCAAACGGATGGGGGCGCGGATGCTGTGCCTTGGCGATCCCGACTATCCGGCGGGCCTGTCAGGCCTTGCGGATGCGCCGCCGGTGCTCTGGGTCAAGGGCCGGATCGATCTGTTGCAGTGTCCCATGCTGGCCATTGTGGGCACACGCAACGCATCCGCGCTTGGCACCCGCATGGCCCGCAGCCTCGCCACCGACCTGGGCGCGGCGGGCTTCGTGATCGTGTCGGGGCTGGCGCGCGGGATCGATGCGCTGGCGCATCGCGCCGCGATCGACACGGGCACCGTCGCGGTGATGGCGGGCGGGCTTGACGTGGTCTAGCCGACGGAAAACACCGACCTCGCGCGCGACATCGCAGCACAGGGCGTGATGCTGAGCGAAAAGCCCTTTGGGCTGGAACCGCAGGCGCGCCATTTCCCGCAGCGCAACCGCATCGTCGCGGGCCTGTCGCAGGCGGTGATCGTGGTCGAGGCGGCGATCCGGTCCGGCTCGCTGATCACCGCGCGCATCGCGCTGGACCAGGGGCGCGAGGTGATGGCGGTGCCGGGGCACCCGATGGACAGCCGCGCCGCGGGCGTGAACCTGCTGATCCGCGATGGCGCGGTCCTGGTGCGCCATGCCGAGGATGTGATCGACGCCCTCGGGGGGCGGCTGCCCCCGCGCCCGCCGCGGCCCGCCCCCGGCGCAAGCCCCCCGTGCCCAACAGCCCGCGACCGGCGGCGGGCTCGAGGCCGCGATCCTCGCGGCGCTCGGCCCCTCGCCCATTGCCGAGGACCAGCTGATCCGCGACCTGGGGCATGGCCCCCGGGCGGTGGCGCAGGCCTTGGCCATCCTGGAAATGGCCGGTCGGATCACCCGCAGCGCGGGCGGGTTCGTCGCGCGGGCCTGACGCGGGGCAGCCGCGGCAGAGGCCGGCCTGCGGTCGGCGCGGTCGGGTTTGCGTATTTATGGGAAGATGAAGGGGTCGCAGACGGGTCGCAGCACTGGCTTGCAGGCGGCTCGTTCATGCGGCGCGAAAGGCATGCGGCAGCTTTGCCCGGCGATGACGCCAAAAATTTCCTCATTGTAAATGAGGGGTTTTGCCCCCATCCCCTGCCGCATTGACAAGGCAGGCCGTGACCCCACATGGTCCGCCGCCATTAGGCCATGCTGCCCCAAAGGACCGTATCACATGCCAGTCGTCGTCGTAGAATCGCCCGCCAAGGCCAAGACAATCAACGGATATCTGGGCAGCGACTACACGGTTCTGGCGTCTTACGGCCATGTTCGCGACCTGCCATCCAAGGATGGATCGGTCGACCCGGACCATGGATTCGCGATGGAATGGGAAATCGGGGCCGATAGCAAAAAACACGTGAAGGCCATTGCCGATGCGCTGAAAACCGACCCAGTCCTGATCCTTGCAACCGACCCCGACCGCGAGGGCGAGGCGATCAGCTGGCACCTGCAAGAGGCGCTGACCGGCCGCAAGGCGATCAAGGCGGGCACCAATGTCAGCCGCGTGGTGTTCAACGCGATCACCAAATCCGCCGTGACCGAGGCGATGAAGAACCCCCGCCAGGTCGACATGGAACTGGTCGAGGCCTACCTGGCGCGCCGCGCGCTCGACTACCTCGTGGGGTTCAACCTGTCGCCGGTTCTGTGGCGCAAGCTGCCCGGCGCGAAATCGGCGGGCCGCGTGCAATCGGTGGCGCTGCGCATCATCACCGACCGCGAGATGGAGATCGAGGCGTTCCGCGCCCGCGAATACTGGTCGGTGCGCGCCGTGCTGGACACGCCGCGCGGCCAGGCGATCGAGCTGCGGCTGACCCACCTGCGGGGCAAGAAGCTTGACCGCTACGACCTGGCCACCGCCGCCGAGGCCGGATTGGCGGTGCAGGCGGTGGCGTCGCGCGCGCTGGCAGTGACCGATGTCGAGGCGAAACCGGCCGGCCGCAACCCCGCGCCGCCCTTCATGACCTCGACCCTGCAACAGGAAGCCAGCCGCAAATTCGGCATGGGCGCGCGCCAGACGATGAGCGCGGCACAGCGGCTCTATGAAGCCGGCCACATCACCTACATGCGGACCGATGGCATCGACATGGCGCCCGAGGCGGTCCATGCCGCGCGCGATGCGATCAAGGCGCGCTATGGTGCCGAATATGTGCCCGCCAGCCCGCGCATGTACAAGAACAAGGCCAAGAACGCGCAGGAAGCGCATGAATGCATCCGCCCCACCGACATGGGCAAATCGCCCGACGACATCCGCCTGTCCGAAGAGGATCAGCGCAAGCTGTATGATCTGATCTGGAAGCGCACCATCGCGAGCCAGATGGAAGCGGCCCGGATGGAACGCACCACCGTCACCGTGGCCAGCGTCGATGCGCAGGTCGAATTGCGCGCAACGGGCCAGGTGGTGTTGTTCGACGGTTTCCTGAAAGTCTACGAGGAAGGCCGCGACGACGAGGCCGACGAAGACAGCCGCCGCCTGCCGCAGGTGGCGCGGGGCGACAGGCTTGCGCCCAGCAAGGAGGCGCTGTCTGGCGATTGGGCGAAATTGGCCGGCCAGGGGGACGATGTGATCGAACCCGCATCCTCGGGCGATCTGCAACATGCGCAGGCGGCGTTGTTGTCGGCCGATGGCGCGGTGCTCGGGCAACAGCATTTCACCCAGCCGCCGCCGCGCTATACCGAGGCGACGCTGGTGAAGCGGATGGAGGAACTGGGCATCGGGCGACCCTCGACCTATGCCTCGATCCTCGACACGGTGCAGGCGCGCGGCTATGTGCGCAAGGACAAGAACCGCCTGATCCCGGAGGATAAAGGGCGGTTGGTCACGGCGTTTCTGGGCAATTATTTCGGCAAATATGTCGAATATGATTTCACCGCCGACCTGGAAAACCAGCTCGACGAGGTGAGCGCGGGCGAACGGGCCTACAAGGACGTGCTCGATGCGTTCTGGCGCGATTTCTCGGCCGCGCTGTCGGAAACATCGGAATTGCGCATCACCGATGTGCTGGAAAAGATCAACGAGGTGCTGGCGCCGCACCTGTTCCCACCCAAGCTCGACGGGTCGGACCCGCGCGGCTGCTCGGTGTGCGGGGCGGGGCGGCTGTCGATGCGCACGGCGCGGTCGGGCGGGGCCTTCATCGGCTGTTCGAACTATCCCGAATGCCGCTACACCCGCCCCTTTGGTCCGCCCAACCCCGATGGGGACGATAGCACCGCCATCAGCGCCGATGGCAAGATGCTGGGCGTCGATCCCGACACGTCCGAGCCGGTCACCCTGCGCGACGGGCGCTTTGGCCCCTATGTGCAATTGGGCGAGGCCACGGCCGAGGTGCCGAAACCCAAGCGCGCCTCGCTGCCCAAGGGGTGGGCCGTGGACGAGGTCGACCTGGAAAAGGCGTTGCAGTTGCTGAACCTGCCGCGTCTTGTCGGGACACACCCCGAAGACGGCCAGCCGGTCGAGGCGGGCATCGGGCGCTACGGCTCCTTTGTGCTGTATGAAGCCAAGGACACCGGCAAGAAGATCTATGCCAACCTGCCCGAGGTCGACGAGGTCTGGACCATCGGCATGAACCGCGCGGTGGAATTGCTGGCCGCCAAGGCCGCAGGGCGCGCGGGGCGCGGCGCGGCGGCGGCCCCGCTCAAGGACTTGGGCGAACATCCCGAACATGGCGGGCAGATCGCGGTGATGGCCGGGCGCTATGGGCCCTATGTCAAATGGGACAAGGTCAATGCGACCTTGCCCAAGGACGTGGAGCCAGAGGCGCTGACACTGGACCAGGCGGTGGCGCTGATCACGGAAAAGGCGGCAAAGGGCGGCAAGGCCAAGGGCAAGGCCGCACCCAAGGCAAAGGCCAAAGCCCCCGCCAAGGCGAAAGCGGCGGCAAAGCCCAAGGCACCGGCCAAGCCCAAGGCGGCCGCAAAGCCCAAGGCGGCGGCCAAGAAAGCCTGACCCAGGCCCAAGGCATGGCGCGATCACGACACGGAAAGGCGGCGGCGTTTCGATCCCGAAGGCCGCCGTTTCCCTGCGCCTGCGCGCGCAACGGCCCGGTCAGCGCGGAAAAGGGCAAAATTCGCTCTTGATTGGTGCGGCGGGAAGGCCGACATCGACGGCATGGATACACGCACCCCCCTTGAGTTCCTGCTCACCCGCCGGTCTGTTCCGGTCCGCTTCATGGCGGGCCCGGTGCCCGATGATGACACCCTGCGCGGGCTTTTGACCGCCGCCGCCCGCGTGCCCGATCATGGCAAGCTGGTGCCCTTCCGCTTTGCGGTGCTGCGCAAACCCGCCATCGACCGGCTGGCCCGGATCACCCGCGACGTGGGCACGGCCCAGGGGCGCGACCCCGACAAGCTGATCAAGCAGGCGGCGGCCTTTGGCGATGCGCCCTTGACGGTGGCGGTGATCTGCACCCCCAACCTGGGCAGCCCGATCCCGCTGATCGAACAGGAACAGACCGCGGCGCTTGCCTGTCTGAGCCTGGTGAACGCGGCCGAGGCGGCTGGCTTCGCGGGCCATTGGCTGACGGGCTGGATGGCGCGCGATCCCGATTTCCTGCGCGCGGCCTTTGACATCGCGGCCCCGCAAGCGGTGGCGGGTTTCGTGCACCTGGGCACGCCCCTGCAATCGCCCCCCGACCGGCCCCGCCCCGATACCGATGCCATCACCAGCTGGGTGGATCGATGATCCTGCGGGCCTTCCTTGCATCGCTGGCGCAGCTGTCCGACAGGCGGTTCCTGGCGGTCCTGGGGCTTGGGGTTGGCTTGACCACCGGCTTGCTGGTGGCCGCGTATCTTGGTTTCGTCACGCTGATCGGCTGGGTCTTGCCCGACAGCTTCAGCTTGCCCTGGATCGGTGACATCGCCTGGGCCGAGACCGCGATCAGCTGGGCGGCGGTGCCGCTGTTCCTGATCCTGTCGGTGTTCCTGATGGTGCCCGTCGCCTCGGCCTTCATGGGCATTTTCCTCGAACAGGTGGCCGATGCGGTCGAGGATGTGCATTACCCCGCCCTGCCCCCCGCCCGCGCGGTGGGAATATGGGAGGGGGTGGCCGATGCGGCGCGGTTCCTGGGCCTGGTGATCGTGGTCAACCTGCTGGCGCTGGTGGCCTATGTGATCTTTGCCCCCATCGCGCCGATCCTGTTCTGGATCGTCAACGGCTTCCTGCTGGGCCGTGAATATGGCCAAATGGTCGCGCTGCGCCGCACCGATGCGGCGGGCGCGCGGGCCTTTCGGCGGCGCAATTCAGGGGTGTTGTTCGTGGCCGGCGTGCTGATGGCGGTGCCGCTGACCATACCGGTGGTGAACCTGTTGGTTCCGATCCTGGGCGCGGCCAGTTTTACCCATCTCTACCACATGCTTACCGCGGCGCGCCCAGCCCGAAACGGCTGAACAGATCGATATCCTCGATGGTGATCGCCCCCGACAGGATGACGCCCGCGATCATCGCCCAGATCACGGCCGCGGCCCCGCTGGTGATCAGGAACCGCTTTTTCAATTGCGGATCGACGGGGGCGGACCCATGCGTGCCATCCAGCCTGCGGCCCGCGTCCGATTGGCTGGTGACGCCGATCTGAAGCACGATGAACAGCGTCATGAACCAGATGATCGCGTATAGGACAATACCGGTGACAACGCCCATCAGACCTGCTCCAGCTCGACGAGGGTTCCGGTGAAATCCTTGGGATGCAGGAACAGGACCGGCTTGCCATGGGCGCCGATCTTGGGCTCGCCCGTGCCCAGAACCCGCGCGCCCGCCGCCAACAACCTGTCGCGCGCGGCAAGGATATCGTCGACCTCGTAGCAGATGTGATGGATGCCACCGGCAGGGTTTTTTTCCAAGAAACCCGCGATGGGCGAGCCGTCGCCCAGCGGATGCAGCAATTCGATCTTGGTATTGGGCAGCGTGATGAACACAACGGTCACGCCGTGATCGGGTTCATCCTGCGGTGCGCCCACATTGGCGCCCAGCGTGTCGCGGTATTGCGCGCAGGCCGCCGCAAGATCGGGGACGGCAATGGCGACATGGTTCAGGCGACCGATCATGGCGGGGCTCCTTGGTGCTTTGCTTGGGGTGATATGGCCTGCGCGGCGCGCCCTGCCAAGGGATGAAGCGCCGCAGGCGGTGGCGTGCGTTAACCGAACCTCAACCCGCACGATGCTTAATGATGGCGGCGCGGCAACAGCGGCCGGGGCCCCGTTTTCTGATGGGCAACAAGGGTGCAGGCATGGATGACACGCTCACCGTTCCGGATTTCAGGCCAAGGCCAAGCGCAGACCGGCCCCTGCTTGGTATGACCGTGCTGGTGGTCGAAGACAGCCGCTTCGCCTCCGAGGCGATGCGGCTTTTGTGCCTGCGGTCGGGGGCACGGATCCGGCGGGCTGACAGTATCGCCGCGGCCGAGCGGCATCTGACCCTCTATCGGCCCAGCGTGGCCATCGTCGATTTGGGCCTGCCGGACGGGTCGGGGCTGGACCTGATCGCGCGATTGCACGCTGCGCATCCAAGGGCCGCGGTGGTGATCGGCACATCCGGCGCAGATCGGGACCTGGCCGAGCAGGAGGCGCGCAACGCGGGCGCCGATGGTTTCTTGCCCAAACCGATCGAGGCGCTGGCGGAATTCCAGGCCGCGATCCTGTCGCTTGTGCCAGAAAGCCTGGGCCCCGAGCGGCCACAGCCGGCGGCAACTGGCCATGTGACGCCAGACCTCAACAGCTACCGCGAGGACCTGGCCCATGCGATGGATCTTCTGGCGCTTGACGATCCACCGGCGCGCTATCTGCGGCGTTTCCTCTTGGGCATCGCCCGGGCGGCACGCGATGGCGGCCTGGAAGACCTGGCCGGCGGCCTTGGCGGGCCCCTGGATGGCGCAGAGCGAGGCGCGTTGCGGCGTCTTCTGTCGCAGCGGCTTCAGGCCCTGCCGCGCGCGATCTAGCCGAAACCGAAAGCCCCGGCGCCATATCCCTGGCGCCGGGGCTTTCCTTTTTCCAACCATATGACAGCGGTTTCTGCCGTTTAGCCACAAATTTCTACAATTTACCCGATGTCTTGTGGATAACTTTGTGGATTAATCCTGCGGGATCACGCGCAGGCCCAATTCCATCAGCTGGTCGCTGGTGGGATCGGAGGGCGCGTTCATCATCAGGTCTTCGGCGCGCTGGTTCATCGGGAACAAGATCACCTCGCGGATGTTCGACGTGCCCGCAAGGATCATCACCAACCGGTCGATGCCCGCCGCACAGCCGCCATGGGGCGGCGCGCCGTATTGGAAGGCGTTGACCATGCCACCGAAACGTTTGCGCACCTCGCCTTCGCCGTATCCGGCCAGCTCAAAGGCCTTGAACATGATTTCAGGCTTGTGGTTGCGGATCGCCCCCGAAATCACCTCGTAGCCGTTGCAGGCAAGGTCATACTGGTAGCCCAGCACATCCAGCGGATCGCCCGCAAGCGCGTCGATCCCGCCTTGCGGCATCGAAAAGGGATTGTGCGAAAAATCGATCTTGCCGGTCGCCTCGTCGCGTTCATACATCGGGAAATCGACGATCCAGGCAAAGGCAAAGCGCGTCTGGTCGATCAGGCCCAGTTCCTCGCCGATGGCGGTGCGGGCGCGGCCCGCGATGGCTTCGAAATCGGCCAGCTTGCCGGCAAGGAAGAACGCGGCATCCCCCGCGCCAAGGCCAAGCTGCTGGCGGATCGCCTCGGTCCGGTCCGGGCCGATGTTCTTGGCCAGCGGGCCCGCGGCTTCCAGCCCGTCGTCGCCATCGCGCCAGAAGATATAGCCCATCCCCGGCAGGCCCTGCCCCTGCGCCCAGGCATTCATCCGGTCGCAGAATTTGCGCGAGCCCCCCGTGGGGGCGGGAATGGCGCGGATCTGCGTGCCGTCCTGTTCGAGGATCTTGGCAAAGATCGCGAAGCCAGAGCCCGCGAAATGATCCGACACCACCTGCATCTTGATCGGGTTGCGCAGGTCGGGCTTGTCGGTGCCATACCACAGCGCGGCATCGCGGTAGGAAATGCGCGGCCAATCCTGATCGACGCTGCGCCCCTTGCCGAATTCCTCGAACAGGCCTTTCAACACCGGTTCGATGGTCTGGAACACGTCTTCCTGTTCGACAAAGGACATTTCCAGGTCGAGCTGGTAGAAATCCGTGGGCGAGCGGTCGGCACGCGGGTCTTCGTCGCGGAAACAGGGCGCGATCTGGAAATACTTGTCAAAGCCCGAGACCATCAACAGCTGCTTGAATTGCTGCGGCGCCTGCGGCAGGGCGT
Organism: Roseicyclus sp.; assembly: GCA_018401965.1. GTDB lineage: Bacteria > Pseudomonadota > Alphaproteobacteria > Rhodobacterales > Rhodobacteraceae > Roseicyclus. The sequence goes on along the minus strand of JAGYJU010000009.1, from coordinate 250,407 downwards.
AGAATTTTCCGGGATGCAGACGCGAGGGCACCAGGAAATCGCGCGCGCCTTCGGGCGAGGACGCGGTGATGATCGGCGTCTGGAATTCGCGAAAGCCCTTGTCCCACATCCGCCGCCGGATCGAGGCCACCACGTCGGAGCGCAACATCATGTTAGCCTGCATCGCGTCGCGGCGCAGATCGAGATAGCGGTATTTCAGCCGGGTTTCCTCGGGATATTCCTGATCGCCGAAGACCTGCAGCGGCAGATCGCCCGTGACCGCGCCCAGGACCTCGACATCGCGGACATAGACCTCGATCGCGCCGGTGGGCAGCTTGGGGTTCACCAGCGCCGCATCGCGCGCCTTCACGACACCGTCGATGCGGATGCAATATTCCGCCCGCAGCTTTTCGACTTGAGCAAAGACCGGGCTGTCGGGATCGCACAGAACCTGGGTGATGCCGTAATGGTCGCGCAGATCGATGAAGATCACCCCGCCATGGTCGCGCCGACGATGAACCCAGCCCGACAGGCGAACAGTTTGGCCGGTATCGGCGGCGGTCAGGGCGGCGCAGGTATGGCTGCGGAAGGCATGCATCTGGAATTCCCTCGGGCGCGGTGTGGTGGGCGGTCTTGAATGTCGCGCCGATAGAGCGTTGCCATGCGGCGAAGTCAACCCCGGCGGGGCCAAACGGGGGCGCCGACCCGGCCTGGCCGCGCGGTGGCGGGCACCGTGGTGCGTATTTATGGAAAGGTGAAGCGGGCGCGCGTTAACCTTGACGGCGGGTTAATCCGCGCAGCCAAGGGCAGCGGCCATGGCGGCGCGGGTAAAGGGGGCGATGTCGCGGTGCGCGAACGTGGCGCCGGGCGCAAGGGTGGTGGCCACAACGCGGGTCCAATCGGCATTGGCGGTCAGGATCTCGGGGCCCCGGCCGCAATCGCGCAGACCGCCGGTGATGACATCCTCGCCGATGCGGTGATTGGTCAGGCCGGGGGCGCTGGCGATTTCGACCAGCTGCCCCTGCCGCGCGCCTTGTGGCAAGTAGCGCCAGATCCGCACGGTGCGGGCCAGGTGCGGGCGGTCGATATAGGCGATCTCGATCCGGCCATCGCCGTCCAAGTCCGCGGCCCCGACGGGCGCGAGCCAGCGAAACCTCGTGCCGATCCAGGGCGTGCTGGCGAGCGGCCTCAGCCCCGACGGGCCAATGCGCCACAACGCAAGCCGCGCGCCGCTGCGATCATGGGATTCGACGGTGAGGATCTCGCGCACCGCGTCGCCATCCAGATCGACCAGGCGCGGGGCAAGGTCCTCGAACACCACGGGCGCGTCCCAGGTGGTGCGGAATGTCCGGCCATCCGGCAGGGTGACGACAAGGGTGGTGTATTCGACGGCATCGCCCAGAACGCCATGCGCATAGCGCGTGGTGGGCCCGTCGTAGCGGGCGGAGTAGCCCGGTTCGGCCATGGTCGGCCCCGCGCCCGCGCCCACAAGCCAAAGGCCCGCCACCAGGGTGGGCCATCGGCAGGGGCGGCGGGGCGGGGCCATGTGCGCCGCGCTCAGATCTGTTTTTCGGGCATTTGCACCACGAGACCATCCAGCGCATCCGATACCTTGAGCTGGCAGGTCAGGCGCGACCGCGCGGCATCGGGCTGATAGGCGAATTCCAGCATGTCCTCTTCCATCGGGTCGATGGCGGGCAGCTTGGCGACCCAGTCGGGATGCACATAGACATGGCAGGTGGAACAGGCGCAGGCGCCGCCGCAATCGGCCTCGATGCCGGGGATGTTGTTGTCGCGCGCGCCTTCCATGACCGTCAGGCCATTGGGCACGTCGATGACATGTTCGGTTCCGTTATGCTCGATATAGGTGATCTTTGCCATGTGATCCTCTGCGGTGCAGCTCTGACGTGATTGATCTTGCAAGTAATACGCAAGCGCCGCGCTTTCCAGTCCGAATTGCCGGGGTTGCGCGATGCGCCACATGTTCTATCTTTGTTCCCATGGAGCCGCATGTTCACCCCCCGCATTGGCCACGTCCACCGGTCTGTCTGCCGCATCACCTGCTACATCTGCCACCCGAGGGCGCGCGGGTGACGGTGGCGGGGCTGGTGTTGGTGCGCCAACGCCCCGGCACCGCCAAGGGCGTGATCTTTGTCACGCTGGAGGATGAATTCGGCGTCTGCAACGTGGTGATCTGGCAAAAGATCTACCAGCGGTTTCGCCGCGCGGTGATCGCGGGGCGGTTGTTGCGCGTCACGGGCCGGGTGCAGCGACATTCGGGCGTGACCCATGTGGTGGCCGAAGGGGTCGAGGATATTTCGGGCATGCTGGATGAGCTGGTGTGGTTGCATGACCCGGCCCGCGCCGCCGACCAGCCCTGAGAGCGGCGCTTTCCCGCAAGGGAAAAAGCAGGTATCACATGGGGCAATGATACGCCCAAAAGCGCCAAGAGCAGTTCCAATGCGCCACCTGATCCTGTTGCCGGGGCTGTTTGCCCTTGCCGCCTGTGTCACCGCCTGCGTCCCCGCAAGCGAGCGCAGCGCCTTTGCCGCGCCCCTGACCGCGCGCCAGGGGGCGATCGAGGTGCTGCGCGGTGCGGGCCCGCCCGATGCCGACCCAAGCGCCTGTTACGCCCACGAGGCGACACCGGCGGTGATCGAAACGGTGATGGACCAGGTGATGTTGCAACCGCCGCAGATCGCCACCGATGGCCGCGTTCTGGAACCGGCCGTGTTCATCACCGAAACCCGGCAGCGCATCGTCGAGGAACGGCGCGAGCTGTGGTTCCAGGTGCCTTGCGAACTGCAGCTGGACGATCCCGATTTCATCGCCCCCCTGCAACGGGCGCTTGCGGCGCGCGGGTTCTACACGGGGCCCGTGACCGGCGTGATGAACCGCAGAACCGAACGGGCGGTGCGCGATTTCCAGGCGCCGCAGGGGCTGGACAGCCCGATCTTGTCGCTGGCGGCGGCACGGCAACTGGGCCTGTCGCTGTGGAACCCCGATCTCGCGGCGGCACAGGGCGGCTAAGCCCATATGATGCCCCCGAGCCTGGGGCCGGGGGCATCCGATCTTGGTCAGGGGCCGGTCATTCGACCAGGGCGATGGCCACGAAACGCGGGTTTCCGGCCCGACGGATCAGCAAGAGGATGGATTTCTGCCCATTGTCGATGGCGGCCTGCACGCGGGCGTCGAAGCCTGCGACATCGGTCACGGGCTGCTGCGCCACCTCGGTGATCACGTCACCCGGCTGAAGCCCCTTGGCGCTGGCGTCAGAGGCGGGATCGACCGCCTCGATCACCAGGCCGCTGGCCACAGCCTGCGCGCCCAGCCGGTCGCGCAGATCGTCGGTCAGCGGCACGAGGGTCATGCCCAGCACTTCGGACGACGGCGTGGGAACCGGCGTTCCATCGGGGGTGGCGGGGGCTGCACCTTCGGCGGTTTCGCGCCGGCCCAGCGTGACCCGCAAGGTCTGGGTGGCCCCGTCCCGGAACACGAGAACGCGCACGGTCTGGCCTTCGGCGCTGTCGCCGACGATCCGCACAAGGCCGCGGGTGTCGTCGATATCTTCGCCATCCAGGCTCAGGATCACGTCGCCAACCTCGATGCCGCCCTCGCGCGCCGGACCTTCGGGCACATCGGTGACCAGCGCGCCGCGCGCGGCGTCAAGGCCAAGCCCTTCGGCGATATCGGCGCTGACATCCTGGATGCGCACGCCCAGCCAGCCGCGACGGGTTTCGCCGAATTCGCGCAATTGCGCGACGACATTGGTGACCACGTCGGATGACATCGCAAAGCCGATGCCGATCGACCCGCCGGTGGGCGACAAGATCGCGGTATTCACCCCGATCACCTCGCCCGCGAGGTTGAACAGCGGCCCCCCGGAATTGCCCCGGTTGATGGCCGCATCGGTCTGGATGTAATCGTCATAGGTGCCTGACAAGGCCCGGCCAGAGGCCGACACGATCCCAACCGACACCGAAAACCCCTGTCCCAGCGGGTTGCCCATCGCCATCACCCAATCGCCGACGCGCATCGCACCGCTGTCGCCGAAGGGGACGAAGGGCAAGGCGGTGTCGGCCGCGACCTTGAGCAGCGCGATATCGGTGTTGGGGTCGGTGCCGATCAACGCTGCCTCGAGCGTGATGCCGCTGCGGAATTCGATCAGGATCTCGTCGGCGCCTTCGATCACGTGGTTGTTGGTGACGATGTAGCCATCTTCGGAAATCAAAAAGCCCGATCCGAGCGCCTGGCTCCGACGGGGTGCGCGTTCAGGGTTCTGGCGATCGAGGAAATCGTTGAAGAAATCTTCAAGCGGCGAACCTTCGGGCACCATGGGCGCGGGGCCTTGCCGGCCTGCGACAATGGCAGAGGTGGTGATGTTGACCACGGCATCGCCGACCTGGTCGACAAGGTCGGCAAAGGTCGCGGGCGGGGTGGATTGCGCGCGCGCCGGTGCCGTCGCCATCACCGCGGCCAAAAGCACCATGGCTGAAATCAGCGCCGCCATCGCGCCGCGATAGAGCATCTGGCCCGCCTGGGGCGGGATGGTCACGGCGCGGGCATGGCACGCCTGTCTTTGATCTTGGGCCTGTTGGATCGTCACGAACTTCCCTCCTGTCAAGCCGAACCGGGTGGGGCGCAATCGCCGCCCCTGCCCCCCTGATATTCGGTCGGGATGCGCCCGGTTCAATCCCCCGCACAGCGATGCAGGGTGACATATCCGTCACGTCGCCGTGAGCCACGCGACCCGGGACCTGGCACATTCCACGCCGTCCCCGACCGTGGCACGGGTGCGGGGGCGCGCAAAGGGGGAAAACCACGGCAGAACGGCGCAGCGCTAATGGCGCGCGGCGTCACAGCCCCCCTGCGCTGATCGCCCAGGACACCAACACCGCCCCCAGGGCAATGGCCGCAAGCCCGATGAGGCGGCGGGTTTCCAGCGGGATATTGGCCAGGGTGCGCAGCAGGTCTTCCAGACGCGAAGGGGCCAGTGCGAACACCAGCCCCTCGATCACAAGAACCATCCCCAGACCCAGAACAAGGATCAGGACCAAGGCAACCGCCCTAGCGCAGCGGTGCCGGCGCGGCGACGCCGGAATTGCCGAGGTATTCGAAGAACTCGCTGTCGGGCGAAATGACCATGGTCGAGTTCTGTTGCATCAAGGCGCGTTCATAGGCGGTCATCGAGCGATAGAATTCAAAGAATTCAGGATCTTGCCCAAAGGCTTGCGCAAAGGTGCTGTTGCGTTCCGCATCGGCTTCACCGCGAGTGATGTCTGCTTCGCGGCGCGCGTCCGACACGAGTTCCACTACCGTCCGGTCGGCCTGTGCCCGCACGCGCAGCGCGGCTTCTTCACCGCGGGCGCGTTCATCGGTCGCTTCCCGTTCACGTTCGGCGCGCATCCGGGAAAAGGTCGCTTCAAGGTTCTGCACCGGCAGGTTGGTCTGCTTCAGCCGCACGTCCAGCACTTCCAGCCCGAGCGCCGCGGCCCGCAGGCGGGCCTCGGTCGTGATCTGGTCCATCAGGCGCGAGCGTTCGGCGGACAGAATGGTGTTCGAGGTCACACCATCGGCACCCAGGATCGCCCGGATGGTGGGGTTGATGATCCCTTCAAGGCGTTCTTCGCCCGCGCGGATGCCACCGGCACCAACCGCTTGCCGGAACTGCACCACGTCGTTGATGCGGAACCGCGCAAAAGCGTCGACGACGAGACGGCGATCATCCGAAGGCGTCACCTCGATGGTGGCCGTGTCGATCGACAGGATCCGGTCGTCGTAGTAGACCACTTCCTGGATGAACGGGATCTTGAAGTTCAGCCCCGGTTCTTCGATCACCTGGCGGATCTGGCCGAATTGCAGCACCAGCGCGCGCTGGCGTTCATCGACCACGAAGATCGAGCTCAGCAACAGGACCAGGGCCAGGACGATGACCGGAATGATATAGGTGATACGGCTCATCAGTTCGTGCTCCCCGTGGTGGTGGTGCCGGGGTTCCGGCGCAACTGGTCAAGCGGCAGATAGGGCACGACGCCGTTCGATCCGCCATCCTGCTGGTCGAGGATCACGAGATCCACGTCGCCCAGCACCCGTTCCATGGTTTCTAGATAGAGGCGGCGGCGCGTGACCTCGGGGGCCTCGCGGTATTCGGTCAGAACGGCTAGGAAACGCGAGGCTTCACCCTGCGCTTCGTTCACGACCTGTGCCCGGTAGCCTTCGGCCTGTTCCAGGATCTGTGCCGCTTCACCGCGCGCGCCCGCCAGCACCTGGTTGGCATAGGCATCGGCGCGGCGTTCAAACTGATCACGGTCCTGTTCGGCGGCCTGCACGTCGCGGAAGGCATCGATCACCTCGGGGGGCGGATCGGCCCGGTCGAGGTTCAGACGCACGATGTTGACGCCGCTGTCATAGCTGTCGAGCGTGGTCTGGATCAGCATCAGGACGGTGTCGGCAATCAACGCCCGGTCACGGTTCAGGATCGGTGCAAGCTGCGAGGCGGCGATGACTTCGCGCATCGCGGCTTCGCTGACGGCGCGGATCGTGGTTTCGGGATCGCGCAGGTTGAACAGGAACAGCGACGGATCGGTGATGTTCCACACGACCTGGAAATCGATGTCGACCACGTTTTCATCGGTGGTCAGCATCAATCCGTTGTCGGTCGCACCCGACCGGCTGGACCCGATCGCTTCTGTCCGTTCCGAGGTCACGTTCACGACTTCGGCGGTGACGAAGGGCCAGGGGGCAAAGTTCAGGCCGGGTTGGCCGACCGATGAAAATTCACCCAGCAAAAGCTCCACCGACTGTTCTTCGGGCCGGACGGTGTAGAATGAGTTGAAGGCCCAGAACCCGACCGCAAGTGCAATGCCCGCGATCCAGATCGTGCGGGGGCTGATCGGGCTGTCACCACCGCCGCTGCCACCGCCGCCGGACCGACCGCCGCGACCGCCCATCAGGACGCGCAGCTGTTCCTGCCCCTTGCGCACGATTTCATCGAATTCGGGGATCTGCTGATCAGAGCCGCCGGGGCGTCTTCCGCCCGGACCGCCTGCGCCGTTGTTGCCACGGTCACCGCCGCCGCCAGAGCCGCCACCGCCGCCCCAAGGTCCGCCATTATTGCCAGCCATCGATCGTCGTTCCCCTCACATCTCTCACCGTCATTGTCGTCATATATGGGTGCACTGCCCGCATTGCACGGCTAGCTGTGCGTTTTTCCCGCCAAATCAAGCCATGCGCACCGGTGTTTTCATCGTGACCAGCTCTTCGGACATGGTCGGATGCACTGCCACGGTGCGGTCGAAATCTTCTTTCGTTGCGCCCATCTTGACCGCGATGCCCGCCAGCTGGATCATTTCGCCCGCATTGGGCGCGACGATATGACAGCCCAGGATCTTGCGCGTCGCCTTGGACACGACCAGTTTCATCAGCACCCGGTCGGCCCGCCCGGCAAAGGCGCTGCGCATCGGGCGGAAGGATGTGCAATAGATCTCGACCGGTTCGAGATCACGGGCGTCTTCCTCGCTCAGGCCGATGGTGCCGAACTCGGGCTGGGTGAACACCGCCGAGGGGATCAGGTCATGATCCACAGGTGTGGGGGTGCCCTTGAACACGGTTTCGACAAAGGCCATCGCCTCGCGAATGGCCACCGGTGTCAGGTTCACGCGGTTGGTGACATCCCCGATGGCATAGATCGAGGGCACGGCGGTCTGCGAAAACCGGTCCACGACGATTTCGCCCCGGCGGCCGATGTCGACGCCAAGATCTTCCAGCCCCATGTCGGTGGTGTTGGGCGCGCGCCCGGTGGCAAACAGCACCGCGTCATAGGCGCGGTCCATGCCGTTCGAACCCTTGACCTGAACGCCGACGCCCCCGGCCGGGGTCATCTCGACGATATCGGTGCCAAGATGCAGATCGACGCCGCCTTCCTGCATCTGGTCGGCGATCAGGCCGCGCGCCTCTTCGTCGAAGCCGCGCAAGATCTGTGCGCCACGGTAGAACTGCGTCACCTCGACCCCCAGGCCGTTCAGGATGCAGGCGAATTCACAGGCGATATAGCCGCCGCCCACGATCAGCATCGACTTGGGCAAGGACGTCATCTGGAACAGGTCATCGGACACCATGCCCAGATGGGCATTGGGCATGTCCGGGCGCACGGGGCGACCGCCGGTGGCGATCAGGATATGCTTGGCGGTCTTGGTGGTGCCATCCGACAGGGTCACGCTATGGGCATCGGCCAGCCGCGCGCGGGCATCGAAAATCTCGACATCCGATCCCTGCAACAGCTTGCGATAGACGCCTTCGAGACGGTCCAGTTCGGCGTTCAGCTGGCTGGCAAACCGCGACCAGTCGAAATCACCCGCCGTCACGTCCCAGCCATAGGCGCGGGCATCGGCACAGGTTTCGCGATATTCGCTGGCAAAGACCATCAGCTTTTTCGGCACGCAGCCCCGGATGACACAGGTGCCGCCCATCCGGCTGTCTTCGGCCAGCGCGACACGCGCGCCGGTTGCCGCCGCCACCCGCGCGGCCCGCACGCCGCCCGATCCGCCGCCGATCACGAAAAGATCGTAGTCGAAATCTGCCATGTCGAGTGTTCCATCCCTAGCTTGCATCGCCGCATGGGTATTTCACGGGCAGGGGCAGGTTTCCAGCCGCAGCTTGGCCTATTCGGCCCGGTCGACGAACAGGTTTTCCCCATCGGTGATGTCGATGCGTTCATGTTCGACGGTGCCGTTGTTGATGTCGCGCACCTCGACCGTTCCATCGGCATTGCCGATCACCAGCACGTCGCAGATATCGAGAAACAGCCCGTTTTCGACCACGCCGGGGATCTGGTTCAAGACCAGCGACAATTTCGACGGGTTGGCGATGCGGCGCAGGTGCAGGTCGAGGATGAAATTGCCCTCGTCGCTGCGGAAGGGTTCGGTGCCGTTCAGGCGCAGGCTGGCCGTCCGGCCCTGCACATCGACATTCGACAACATTTCCTCGACCAGGGCCTTGGTGGTCTGCCAGCCAAAGGGGATCACCTCGACCGGCAAGGGAAAGGCGCCCAGCGTGTCGACCTGTTTCGACAGGTCCGCGATCACCACCATCTGGTCCGACGCGGTGGCAACGATTTTCTCATGCAACAACGCGCCGCCGCCACCCTTGATCAGGTTCAGGTTCGGGTCGTATTCATCCGCCCCGTCGATGGTCAGGTCGAGCCAGCGCACCTCGTCCAATGTCTTGATCGGCACGCCGACCTCGCGCGCCAGTTCGGCAGTGCGCGCCGATGTGGCGACGCCGGTGATCTTCATGCCTTCGTCGCGGATCAATTCGCCCAGGCAGCGCACCATCCAGGCTGCGGTGGACCCGGTGCCAAGACCTATGCGCATCCCGTCTTCCACGAATTCCACTGCGCGGCGGGCGGCGACATACTTGGCTTTGTCGATTGGGGAAAGTGCGGCGGTCATGGGCGGCCTGTCTCTTGCGCGGAAATGTTACGGCAAGGTCATACCGAACCCGCGCCTCAGGTGCGAGACCAAACTGACGCATCGATCAGCGCCGCGACGACGGCGGCCAGGTGCGCGCGGGGCACGATCACCAGCATGCCGGGCGCGTCAAAGGCCAGGTGCAGCGGCCCGCCATCGGTGCGGTTCGAGGTGCCGACCCGGGTCAACGGGTCAAAGACCAGGTCGTCGATCGGCCAGACCAGCCCCCTGCCCCGGCCCGTCACCCGCCCGAGGGGGAACAGCGACAGCCGCGTGTCGGCGGGCAGATCAAGCCGCAGCGCGGGCGGCGCGTGCACCACCACATCCTGCGGGCCCATCACGATGCAGCGCGCGCCCGGTTGGGCCATAAGCCCGTGATACACGGCCAGTTCATGATCGACACGGTCGCCGGTGAACCCCGCCGCCAGGACCACCGGCGCGCGGATATGGCGCAAGGCCTTGTCGAAATCGGTGCTGTCCTGTTCGGCGATGGGGTGGATGCGATCGGACGCGATGCGCGCCCGGTCGGCATCTGCCAGGCTGTCCATGTCACCATAGACCGCCTCGGGCATCCGGCCCGCCGCAAGCGCCGCCCCCGCGCCGCCATCGGCCGCGACAAGCCGCGGGGCAAGCGACAGGGCAAGATCGAGGTCATCCGGCCCCAAGGCACCGCCGCCCAGCAGGGTCACGCCGGTGTCGGCGTGAAAAATCGGCGCGGCCTTCGGCACATTGTTGCCCATATTCTGATTAATCTCCTTCGAAACGCCCCATTCCGGTCGCGTTTGTGCGGAATCACTTTGGCAGACACGGAACAACAGGTAAAAAATTCCGGCATTGTCCGGTCGAGCAGAGTGATTGAGCCCCATGAGCGACGCGAACAAGATCCTTACGGTGTCCTATGGCACCTTCTCGTGCACCCTGGAAGGGTTTGACGATCCGTTCCATGCCATGAAGGCCATCGCGGAATATTTCCGCGACCTCGCGGCCGAGGATCGCTACTTCGGTGCCGAGCCGCCCACGCCCGACACCGAGATGCTGCATCGCATCACCGAGGCCGCGATCCAGCGCCGGGTCGAGGCGCGGATGATGGAAACCGGCCTGCTGCTGCGCCAGCACAGCGATGCCGAACCCGACAGCGCAGCGCGCCCCGTGCCGCCCGAACCCGCGCCGGCGGTCGCCCCGCCCAAGGCTCCGGAACCCGTACCGGACGCCGAACCCGCCATCGACCTTGACCTCAACCTCGACGCGGCGCCCCTGCCCGAGCCCGGTAGCGCGCCCCCCGATCTACAGGATATCACCCCGGCGCCGGATCCGACCCCCCGGGGTCCGGACGAGCTTGGGGTGCAAGACCCCGATACCCTGGCCGCTGTTGCCGCCGCCCTCGCGCAAGAGGCCTGGCACGACACAGAGGAACAGGCCGCCGATCCGGCGCCCGCCCTGCCGCAGACAGACCAGTTGCCCGGCGTTGCCGCAGACCATGACGCCGATATCATGATCGACGACGGGGATTATTTCGGAGAGACCGCAGCGCCTGACGGGGTGGCGGCCGCCCTGCGGCTGGCGCGCATCCGGCACGCGACGGCCGCGGACGCCGAGGCAGAGGACGATGACGAAGACACCGCAGCGGAGGCACGAATGCGCCCCGCACCGCCGCGCGACGCCTTGGCCGAGGGCGATTTCGAGGCCGACAATGCCCCGACAGACGACGACGACGCCATCGCCGCGGCGATCGCGGCCGCCACGTCCCCGGCGAAACCCGTCGCTGCGCCCGCCGCCCCTGCGGAACCTGACACGTCCGATGACGCCGCATTGGCGGCGATCCGTGCCAAGATCGAGGCGCAAGAAGCCCGCGAGAGTGCCCCGCACCCGATCCCCGCCCCCGTCATCCGGACCACCGACACGGCAGAGGCCAACCGCCTGTTCGACGCCACCGAAAGCCGGCTGTCGGACACCGACACCACCCGCCGGCGCGCGAATATCGAACATCTCAAGGCTGCGGTTGCCGCACGCAGCGCCGACCGGCAGCTGAGCCCTGAGGGCGAGATGGATCTTGGCGATGGCACCGCCGATTACCGCCAGGACCTTGCACAGGTGATGCGCCCCCGCCGGGTGCGTGTGGACGTGACCCGCCGCCAACCGGAAAACCGCCCCGCGCCGCTTGTGCTGGTCTCCGAGCAGCGGGTCGATGCCGATGAGGCACAGGCGACCCGCAGCGACCCGGTGCGCCCGCGCCGCATCAACGGCGGCGACCCGGCGGTCGCGCTGCGGCTTGCCGAAACCGGCCCGGAGGATGGCAATGTTGCGCCCAAGGCGCAGCCCGTGGCCAACAGTCTTGCGCAATTGGCCCAACGCGCCGGGATGATCATGACCCTTGGGCGCGCCAGCGCCGCCGCCACGGCCGAAACCGCCGAGAATGGCCCTGCCATGGCGGCAGAGCCCGCCTATCGTGCCGCCCCGGTCCTGCAGGCGGGCGCGGCCCCGACGCATGGCGAACGCTTTGCGCTGCATCTTGAAGCCAGCGACGCGGTCGAAATCGACGAGGTGGTGGAATTGGCCGCCCGCTATGCGAGCGCGGAATTCGGCACAGGGTCGTTCGACCGGCCCGACCTGTTCCAGATGATCGCCGACGCCACCGACAATTCGATCAGCCGCGAAGACATGCTTCAGTCTTTCGGCGGGTTGATGCGGCAGGGTCGCATCGAACGGGTCGCGCGCGGGGCATTTCGCGCCATCGACTGACGCCATGGCGGCAAGACGCAAAAGGCCCCGTGATCGCATCACGGGGCCTTTTGCTGTTGCCGGGCGGGGCGGTCATTCCTGGCGCGGCGCGTCCGGATCGGCCTGGCCAACGCCCTTGAACACCGCCTTGAGCGGAAAGGCCCAGAGAATGCCCAAACCCGTGTAGATCGCCAGTTCCAGCCAAAGCGATGGGCGGTCGAACAAGCTCATGACCCACCAGGCCAGCGCGATATAGGCCGGAAGCCCGAACACGAGCACGACAAGCGACAGCCGCCGCCGGGTCTTGTAGCTGAGCGCCATGGTCTTCCCCTTTGGATCGGGCGGGATCAATCCGCGAACGGGTCGGTCACAAGGATCGTGTCTTCGCGTTCCGGCGAGGTGGAAAGTAGCGCCACCGGGCAATCGATCAACTCCTCGATGCGGCGCACGTATTTGATCGCGGCGGCGGGCAGGTCGGCCCAGCTCCGCGCGCCTTCGGTCGATTCGGACCAGCCCGGCATTTCCTCGTAGATCGGAACGCAGCGCGCCTGATGATTGGCGGCGGTGGGCAAATGGTCGATCTTTTCACCGTCCAGCTCATAGCCGGTGCAGATTTTCAGGGTCTCGAACCCGTCCAGGACATCCAGCTTGGTCAGCGCGATGCCATTGACGCCCGAGGTCGCGCAGGTCTGGCGCACCAGAACCGCATCGAACCAGCCACAGCGCCGCTTGCGGCCCGTGACGGTGCCGAATTCATGCCCGCGCTGGCCAAGCCGTTCGCCATCCGCATCGTGCAGTTCCGCCGGAAACGGCCCTTCGCCGACGCGGGTCGTGTAGGCCTTGACGATGCCCAGCACGAAATCGATGGCGCCCGGCCCAAGGCCGACGCCCGTCGCCGCCTGCCCCGCGATCACGTTGGACGAGGTGACAAACGGATAGGTGCCGAAATCGATATCCAAGAGCGCGCCCTGCGCCCCTTCGAACAAGATCCGCTTGCCCGCCTTGCGCTGTTCGTTCAGCACCTTCCAGACGGGGGCGGCATATTCCAGCACGCTTGGCGCGATATCCGTCAGGGCCGCGATCAGCCCGGCGCGGTCGACCGGATCAAGCCCCAGCCCCCGGCGCAACGCATCGTGATGCACCAAGGCGCGGTCCACCCGTGCCTCCAACGTGGCTGGGTCGGCCAGGTCGGCCACGCGAATGGCGCGACGGCCCACCTTGTCCTCGTAGGCGGGGCCGATGCCGCGCCCGGTGGTGCCGATCTTGGCAACGCCCACGGCATTTTCGCGGGCCCGGTCCAGTTCACCGTGAAACGGCAGGATCAGCGGCGTGTTTTCCGCGATCATCAGGCTCTCTGGCGTGATCGACACACCCTGCGCGCGCAGGCCGTCGATTTCCTTGACCAGGTGCCAGGGGTCCAGCACCACGCCGTTGCCGATCACGCTCAGTTTTCCGCCCCGCACGATCCCGCTGGGCAATAGCGACAGTTTGAACACCGTTCCGTCGATCACCAGCGTGTGGCCGGCATTGTGGCCGCCCTGGAAGCGCGCGATCACATCGGCGCGTTCCGACAGCCAATCAACGATCTTGCCTTTGCCTTCATCGCCCCATTGGGCGCCGACGACGACGACATTTGCCATGGCTGATCCTCCGATTGCGGCCCGGGGCGGCTATACCGGGGCGAGGGCCGGGTTGAAAGCAGAGTCTCGCGGGAACGGTCAAAGCAAGACAGGCTGCGACATGCCGCCGCAGATTGAGATGAGCGCCGGTCACGGGTATCAAGCGGTATACTTTTGTGTGCGACAGCTGTTTTTATATTCACCTGAAACAAAACACTTGTGCAATAAAGCCCATCTCGCGCTATGGTTGTCCTCGTGGGTCTTGCGGCGGCATGCCGCATCCCATAGAGAGACCCGAAATTCGAGCCCGGCCTCCCAAAGGGACCACGCCCATGGAAAATGTCATCCTCATCGTTCACCTCATCCTCGCCATCTGCTTGATCGGCGTGGTGCTCTTGCAGCGTTCCGAGGGTGGCGGCCTTGGCATGGGCGGCGGCGGTGGCGTGATGACCGGCCGCCAGGCCGCGACCGCGCTTGGCAAACTGACATGGGCCTTTGCGATCGCCTTTCTCGCGACCTCGATCACGCTGACGATCATCGCGGCCCAGAACTCAGCCGGGTCGTCGGTGCTGGACCGGATCGGCAACGGCAGCAGCGAACAGGCGCCCGCAGGCGATGGGCTGGGCTTGCCGCCTGCATCGGATTTGTTGCCGCCGGTGACCGGAAATGCGCCGGCCCTGCCCCCGCGTACGGATTGATGGCAGAAAACGCCGCATATCTGGGGGCTTAAACCTTCAATTCAACAGGATGTAGCGGATCGGCTTGCAGCATCGGGCCGAATCCGGTTATTCTCAAATCCCGTGATGATGGGATTGGGCGGCACCGCGATAACCGTGGGCAGCCCGGCACGGGAGAGATTTCTGACATGGCGCGATTCATATTCATCACCGGCGGTGTGGTATCCTCGCTTGGCAAGGGTTTGGCCTCGGCGGCGCTGGGTGCGCTGTTGCAGGCCCGCGGCTTTACCGTGCGGCTGCGCAAGCTCGATCCCTACCTGAATGTCGATCCCGGCACGATGTCGCCCTTTGAACATGGCGAGGTCTTCGTGACCGATGACGGGGCGGAAACCGATCTCGACCTCGGCCATTACGAACGCTTCACCGGTGTTGCCGCGCGCATGACGGATTCGGTGTCGTCGGGCCGCATCTATTCCAACGTGCTCGAAAAGGAACGGCGCGGCGACTACCTGGGCAAGACCATCCAGGTGATTCCCCATGTCACCAATGAAATCAAGGATTTCATCCGCATCGGTGAAGACGAGGTCGATTTCATGCTCTGCGAAATCGGCGGCACCGTGGGCGACATCGAAGGCCTGCCCTTCTTCGAAGCGATCCGCCAGTTCAGCCAGGACAAACCGCGCGGGCAGTGCATTTTCATGCACCTGACCCTGCTGCCCTACATCAAGGCCAGTGGCGAGCTGAAGACCAAGCCGACCCAGCACAGCGTCAAGGAATTGCGATCCATCGGCATCGCGCCCGATATCCTTGTCTGCCGCTCCGAAGGGCCGATCCCGGCCAAGGAACGTGAAAAGCTGGCGCTGTTTTGCAACGTGCGCCCCGATGCCGTGATCGCCGCCCAGGATCTTTCGTCGATCTACGAGGCGCCCCTGGCCTATCACCGCGAAGGCATGGATCAGGCGGTTCTGGACGCCTTCCAGATCAGCCCGGCCCCCAAGCCCGACCTGGCAATCTGGGAAGACGTGGCCGACCGCATCACCAACCCCGAGGGCGAAGTGCGGGTGGCCATCGTGGGCAAATACACCCAGCTGGAAGATGCCTATAAATCCATCGCAGAGGCGCTGACCCATGGCGGCATGGCCAACCGCGTCAAGGTGCGGGCCGAATGGATCGATGCCGAGATCTTCGAACGCGAAGATCCTGCGCCCTGGCTCGAAGGGTTTGACGCGATCCTTGTGCCCGGCGGCTTTGGCGAACGCGGCACCGAAGGCAAGATCAAGGCGGCCGAATTCGCCCGCACCCGCAAGGTGCCCTATCTCGGCATCTGCCTGGGGATGCAGATGGCCGTGATCGAGGCGGCCCGCAACCTGGCCGACCTGGGCGATGCCGGGTCCGAGGAATTCGATCATGAATCCGGCAAGAAGCGGTTCACGCCCGTTGTCTACCACCTCAAGGAATGGGTGCAGGGCAATGCCAAGGTGCAGCGCAAGCTAACCGATGCCAAGGGCGGCACCATGCGCCTTGGGGCCTATGACGCGGTGCTCACGGCCGGGTCGAAAGTGGCCGAGGTATACGGAACCCTTGCGATCGAGGAACGCCATCGCCACCGCTACGAGGTCGACATCAAGTACCGCGAGGCGCTCGAGGCGAAAGGCCTGTGTTTTTCCGGCATGTCGCCCGATGGCCGCCTGCCCGAGATCATCGAGGTCGAAGATCACCCGTGGTTCATCGGCGTGCAATTCCACCCCGAACTGAAATCCAAACCCTTCGCGCCGCACCCGCTGTTCAAGGATTTCGTACGCGCCGCCAAGGAAAACTCGCGGCTGGTCTGAGCCGCGGGTCAGGCCGCCTGCATCGCCACCATCACCTCGTCGCGGATGATGCTGGCGATCAGGCTGGCGTCGGCCTCCGAAAATGTCAGCGGCAGGCGCATGTCGATCAGGCCTGCGAGGATCGCGTCGGTCCTGGGCAGGCGTTGCGCGGGCGCGTAGCGCCAGCTGTCATAGCGCGAGGTGAAGGCGACGGGCTCCGCCGCACCGAACCATTTCAATTCCACCCCGCGCGCCGCGCAGGCCTTGACCAGCGCGCGCACGGCGTCGGGCGACCAATCCGGAAGCAGGAACTGGATCGACGATCCGACGATGCTTTCCTCGGGCGCACGCTCGATCACCTGAAGGCCGGGGGTGTTGCGCAACCCCTCTTCCACCCGGTGGTACAGCGCGTTCCAGCGCGCCACCTGCGCGGGCAGGTCGGCCAGTTGCGGGCGCAGGATGGCGGCGCGCAGATGGTCCATCCGGCCCGACACATTGGGCGTGTCATACTTGACCTTTTCGAACCTATCCCCAGAAGGCCCCACAGAGTGGCGGCCAAACAGCATGTAGGATCCCGACAACATCACCGCACGCGCCATGATGTCGGGATCATCCGAAACGATCAGGCCACCTTCGCCTGAATTCATATGCTTGTAGGTCTGCGTGGAATAACACCCCACGATCCCATGCCGGCCCGACGGCACGCCGCGCCACGCGGCCCCCATGGTGTGCGCGCAATCCTCGATGACCAAAATCCCATGTTCGGCCGCCACCGCCATGAGCCGGTCCATGTCGCAGATATGGCCGCGCATATGGCTGAGCAACAGGACCTTCGCCCCGGAGGAACGCGCCTTTTCGGCCAGGTCGTCGATGTCGATGGTCAGGCTTGGCGTGGTTTCCACGAACACCGGCGCGGCGCCGACGCTGGCAATCGCACCCGGCACCGGGGCAAGGGTAAAGCCGTTCGACAGCACCCGGTCGCCCTGCCCCACGCCCAGCGCCCGCAGCGCACAGCCCATGGCATAGCCGCCCGATGCCACCGCCAATGCGTAGCGCGCGCCGGTGAACCCGGCGAATTCGCGTTCCAGCGCCGAAACCTCGCCCTCTTCGTCGCCGATCAGGTTGTAGCGGTGCAGGCGGCCAGACCGCATCACCGCCACGGCCGCCGCGATGGCGGCCTCGGGGATGGGTTCTTGCTGGGTGAACTTGCCGGTGAAGACTGGTTTTTCCATGCCGCGCAAGATTGGCCGGCACGGCCCCCGCGTCAATGGTCCTGTCACGTGTTTCGCACCGACTGCGGCGCTAGGGGATCAGCCGATCCACCACGTCATCCAGGCCGTCGTAATGATCGATCAGCGCCTCGGGGCCAAGATCGGCAACCGCCCGCCCCGTGGGGCCAAAGGTGACCAGCACACAGGGCCGCCCGGCCGCGCGCGCGGTCTCGCGGTCGGTCACGGTGTCCCCGATCAGGATCGAGCGGTCCCGCGCCCCGCCGGACAGCGCCACCGCCTCGAAGAACGGCGCGGGGTCGGGTTTGCGCACCGGCAGCGTATCGGCCCCGACCAGCGCCGCGAAATCGTCCAGAATGCCCATCCGGGTCAACAGGGTTCGCGCCAAGCCCCCGGGCTTGTTGGTGCAGATGCCGACCGCGATCCCCCTGGCTTTCAGACGCAACACCGCCTCCATCGCGCCGGGGTACAGCGTGGTGTGCTGGTCTATGGCGGCGCCGTAGGCGTCAAGCAGCACCGGGTAGCCCGCGTCGATCAGCGGCGCGTCCGCGCCAAGGCCCAGCCGCGCGGCGGCAAGCCGCAACATCGCGCGCCCGCCGCGAAAGGCGGTGGCATCATCGGCCCCGATCACCAGTTGCGGCGCATGGCCCATCACCGCCAGCGCCGCATTCGCCGCCGCGATCAGATCGCCCGCCGTATCGGCAAGGGTGCCATCAAGGTCAAAGATCACGCAGCGCATCGGCACCCTTTCGGCAAGTTTCCGCCCCCGCTTGTAACAGGGCGTTGGCCAAAGTGAAGCCGCCCCCGCTTGCGCCACCGCGCGCCTGCGGTAAAACACCCCCAAGCAAAAGAAAGCAGGCCGCCCCATGTCCGAAGTCACCACGCCCCGCCCCATCGCGCTGATCATCCTGGCGGCCGGTCAGGGCAGCCGGATGATGTCCGACCTGCCCAAACCGCTGCACAAGCTGGGCGGCATGCCGCTGATCGCGCATGCGCTCTTTGCCGGGGCGGCATTGGAGCCTGCGCGGATCATCGTGGTGACGGGCCACGGCGCCGATGCGGTGGAACGCGCGGTGGATGACCTGATGCCCTTTGCCACCTGCGTGCGGCAGGAACGCCAACTGGGCACGGGCCACGCCGTGCTGCAGGCGGCGGGCGCGCTGGCGGATTTCGAGGGTGACGCCCTCGTGCTGTATGCCGACACCCCCTTTGTCAGCGTCGACACCTTGGCCGCGATGCAGGCGGCACGCGCGCAGCATGATGTCGTTGTGCTGGGCTTCGATGCCGCCGATCCGGGCCGCTACGGGCGGCTGGTGCTGGATGGCGACACGCTGTCACGCATCGTCGAGGCCAAGGATGCCACGCCGGATGAACTGGCGATAACCACCTGCAATTCCGGGCTTTTGGTGGCAGATGCGCAAACCCTGATGCGGCTTTTGGCCGATGTCACGAACACCAACGCGGCCGGCGAATATTACCTGACGGATGTGCCCGCACTGGCCAAGGCCCAAGGGCTGCGCGCCACCGCCATCCTCTGCCCCGAGGCGGAAACGCTGGGCATCAATTCGCGCGCCGAACTGGCCGCGGCGGAAACCGCCTTTCAGGCCGCCAAACGCGCCGAGATGCTGGAAAACGGCGTCGCCATGCAGGCCCCCGAAACGGTGATCTTCGCGCTCGACACCTGGGTCGGCCAAGACGCAGAGGTAGAACCCCATGTCGTCTTCGGCCCCGGCGTGACGGTGGAAAACGGCGCGCGCATCCGCGCCTTTTCCCATCTCGAGGGCTGCCATGTCAGCGCGGGCGCCGTGATCGGCCCCTATGCCCGCCTGCGCCCCGGCGCGGAAATCGGCAATGACGCCCGCATCGGCAATTTCGTCGAGGTGAAAGAGGCGCAGATCGGCGAAGGCGCCAAGGTCAATCACCTCAGCTATATCGGCGATGCCACGGTCGGCGAGGGCAGCAATATCGGCGCGGGCACCGTCACCTGCAACTATGATGGCGTGATGAAGCACCGCACCACCATCGGCCGCAACGCCTTCATCGGGTCCGACACGATGCTGGTGGCCCCCGTCACCGTCGGCCATAACGCAATGACGGCCAGCGGGTCGGTCATCACCGAAGACATTCCCGATGGCGCGCTTGCGATCGGGCGGGCGAAACAGGTCACCAAGCCGGGGCTTGCGGTCAAGCTCATGGATCGTCTGCGCGCGATCAAAGCCAGCAAAAAGGATTAAGCCCATGTGCGGTATCGTCGGCATCCTGGGCCACCACGAGGTTGCCCCCTACATCCTCGAGGCGCTGAAAAGACTGGAGTATCGCGGCTATGACAGCGCGGGCATCGCCACGCTGCAAGACGGCCACCTCGATCGCCGCCGCGCCACCGGCAAGCTGCACAACCTGTCCGACCGGCTGGTGCATGATCCGCTGCCCGGCAAGGCGGGCATAGGCCACACCCGCTGGGCCACCCATGGCGCCCCCACCGAGGCCAATGCCCACCCCCACCAGACAGGGCCGGTATCGGTCGTCCATAACGGCATCATCGAGAATTACCGCGCGCTGCGCGCCGATCTGGCGGGTGCGAATTTCGAAAGCGAAACCGACACGGAAACCGTGGCCCACCTGTGCGCCCGGCACATGGCGCGGGGGCTGGATGCGCGTGCCGCCGCCGTCGCCACCATTGCGCAACTCGACGGGGCCTTTGCCCTGTGCTTCCTGTTCGAAGGCGAGGATGACCTGATCGTCGTCGCCCGCAAGGGGTCGCCGCTGGCCATCGGGCATGGCGAGGGCGAAATGTTCGTCGGCTCCGACGCCATCGCGCTGGCCCCCCTGACCGACCAGATCACCTATCTCGACGAAGGCGATTACGCCTTTGTCACCCGCGCGGGCGCCGAGATCTTCGATGCCACGGGCCAGCCCGTCAGCCGCCCCATCACCCGGGTCGAGGCGCGCGCGGCCGCAATCGACAAGGCCGGCTACAAGCATTTCATGGCCAAGGAAATCCATGAACAACCCGTGGTCTTTGCCGAGGCGCTGGCCCGCTACGCCCCCGGCACCGCCCCGGTTTTTCCCGAGGCCCTCGATTTCACCGCCTTCGACCGGGTGGTGATGGTGGCCTGCGGCACCGGCTTCTATTCCTGCCTGACGGCGAAATACTGGTTCGAACAGGTCGCGGGCATCCCCTGCGAGGTCGATGTCGCCTCGGAATTCCGCTACCGTGAACCGCCCGTCGCCCCCCGCACGCTGGCGCTTTTCGTCAGCCAATCGGGCGAAACCGCCGATACGCTGGCAGCCCTGCGCTACATGCGCGGCCGCGCCGGCCTGGTGGCCAGCCTGGTCAATGTCGGCACCTCGTCCATCGCGCGCGAAAGCGATGTGGCGCTGGCGATCATGGCGGGGATCGAGGTTTCGGTCGCCTCGACCAAGGCCTATGTGAACCAGCTTGGGGTTCTGGCCCTTTTGGCGCTGCATGCCGCAGGCCAGCGCGGCGCGATGACACCCGCCCAGGTCGGCGCAGAGCTGGACGCGCTGCGCCACCTGCCCGACCAGATGCGCCAGGTGCTGGCGCTGGAACCCGAGATCGCCGCCATCGCCACCCGGCTGGCCGAAGCGAAATCGGCGCTCTTCCTGGGGCGCGGCGTGATGTATGCCACGGCCCTGGAAGCGGCGCTGAAGCTCAAGGAACTCAGCTATATCCACGCCGAGGCCTATGCGTCGGGCGAATTGAAACACGGGCCCATCGCGCTGATCGATCGCAGCCTGCCGGTGCTGGTCTTTGCCCCCCATGACGCGCTGTTCGACAAGACCGTGTCCAACATGCAAGAGGTGATGGCGCGCGGCGGCTTGGTGACCCTGGTCACCGACACGACAGGCGCGCATCTGGCCGGCGAAGGCACCAGCGAGGTGCTGGCCCTGCCGCAGGCCGGGCGGCTGACCGCCCCCATGCTCTATGCCATTCCGGCCCAGCTTTTGGCCTATCACACCGCCATCGCCAAGGGCACCGACGTGGACCAGCCCCGCAACCTGGCGAAATCGGTCACCGTGGAATGATCCGCCTTGGCCCGCCCGACCTGACGCTTGCGGGCACCCATGTGCGGCTTGTGCCCCTGTCGCAAGATCACGCGCCCGCGCTGGCCGACGAGGTGGCGGCGGGCCGCCTCGATGACTTGTGGTATACGTTCGTGCCGCCGCCCGGGGGCATGGCCGCCGAGATCGACCGCCGTCTTGGCCTGCGCGACACGGGCGACCTGATCCCCTTCACCCTGCTCGACGCAACCGGCACGCCCGTGGGCATGACCACCTACATGCATATCGACCACGCCAGCCCCCGTGTCGAAATCGGCTCGACCTGGATCGCCCCCCGCGCCCAGCGCGGGCCGGTGAACACGGAAACCAAGCGGCTGATGCTGGGCCATGCCTTCGATGTCTGGGGTTGCCTTGCCGTCGAATTCCGCACCCACCGCCTGAACCGCCAATCGCGCCGCGCCATCGAACGGCTGGGCGCGCAACTCGACGGCATCTTGCGCGCGCATCTGAAAATGCCCAATGGCACGATCCGCGACACCGCGGTCTATTCCATCACCGCCACCGATTGGCCGGCCACCCGCGCGCATCTGGATGCGCTTATGGCACACCCGCGATGACCCCCACCGACGCGATCGCCACGCTCCGCGCCCGGGCCGACCCGGCCCGCGCCGCCGAAATGGCCGCCTATCACAAACAGACCCGGCCCGTGCTGGGCCTGTCCAATGCCCTGACCGGCACCCTGGCCGAGACCTGGCGCAAATCCCTCGACCAGCCGGGCCTCGTGGCCTTGGCCCAAGGCCTCTGGGCCAGCGACATCTACGAGGCGCGGGTCTGCGCCGGAAAGCTGTTCCTGCAGGCCCGCATGCGCCCCGACGATACGGCCGCCTGGGATTGCATCGCGGGATTCGTGCCGGATTTCGACAGCTGGGCGATCGCGGATGCCGTGGCGCAGGGCGGGCAGAAGCGGCTGCTGCAAGACCCCTCGCGCCTCGAGACGCTCGATGCGTGGGTCGCCTCGCCCCATATGTGGACTCGCCGCGCCGCCCTGGTCTTTGCCCTGCCCTTCACCAAATCGCGCCACCCGAACGCCGGTGAAACCGCCGCCCGCGCCCGCATCCTTGGATGGTGCGACACGCTCGCGCCCGACCGCGACGGGTTCATCCAGAAGGCCATCGCCTGGTGGCTGCGCGAACTGTCCAAACGCGACCCCGACCGCGTGGCAGGCTGGCTCGCCGCCCATGGCCCCGGGCTCAAGCCCTTCGCCGCAAGGGAAGCCGCACGGTACCTGCCGCGCTAAGCCCGCATTAAGGTTAACGGCCCCCCTTCACCTTGGCCGAAAAACTCCGGGGGAGGCGCGCAAGGCGCGCCGGGGGCAGAGCCCCCTTCTTGCCGCGCCCCCCAGGCACAACCCTTGCATTTCGTGCCAGCCCCGTTACCCCGATGCGCAAGTGACGGGGGAAAGACCATGCATGTTCTGATCACGGGCGCAGGCCGCGGCATCGGCAAGGGCCTCGCCGACGCCTATCGCAGCGCAGGCGCCGAGGTGACGGCAACCACGCGCGGTGCCGAACCGCCGGAGCGCCTCGACGTGGCCGACCCTGCCTCGGTCACGGATTTCGCCAAGCTGATGGACGGACGCGCCATCGACCTGCTGATCTGCAACGCCGGTCTCTATCTCGACAAGGGGCAGAGGCTCGAGGACGGGTTCGCGCCCGCGCTCTGGGCAGAGACCTTCGCGGTGAACGTGACCGGTGTTTTCCTGACCATCCAAGCTCTTTTGCCCAATCTTGCCATGGCCGCGACCCCGAAGATCGCCATCATCGGCAGCCAGATGGGGTCGAACACCCGCGCCCCGGGCGGCAGCTACATCTACCGCGCCTCGAAATCCGCCGTGCTGAACCTCGGGCGCAACCTCGCCGTCGATCTGAAACCGCGCAGGATCGCAGTGGGCATCTACCACCCCGGCTGGGTCCAGACCGACATGGGCGGCACGACAGCCGAGATCACGACCGCCGAGGCGGTATCGGGCCTGATCGCGCGCGTCGCCGCGCTCGACCTCGACCGGACCGGCTGTTTCGAGACCTGGGACGGACGCGACCACCCGCTCTGACCCCCTCGCCGCGCGAGGTGCCTACCGGGCGTCCGCATATTTGTGGAAAGATGAAGCCCGGGGGCCGCGCCGATCCCGCCCGCTCTTGCAGGCGGGCACGTCGCACCGTATGACGCGCGGCGTCTCGACGACGGACGGGCCTTTGAGAAGGACGGGCCATGCCCATTCTGGTGATGAAATTCGGCGGCACCTCGGTCGCCACGCTTGACCGCATCCGCCGCGCCGCAAAGCGCGTGGGCCGCGAGGTTGCCAATGGCTATGACGTGATCGTCATCGTCTCGGCAATGTCGGGGGAAACCAACAAGCTGGTGGGGTTCGTCGAAGAAACCTCGCCGCTTTACGATGCGCGCGAATATGACGCCGTGGTCAGTTCCGGCGAAAACGTGACCGCCGGGCTGATGGCCCTGACCTTGCAGGAAATGGATGTGCCCGCGCGCAGCTGGCAGGGCTGGCAGGTGCCGCTGAAAACCACCTCTGCCCATGCTGCGGCCCGGATCGAGGAGATCCCGCCGGACAACATCCTGCGCAAGTTCCAGGAGGGCATGAAGGTCGCGGTGGTCGCGGGCTTCCAGGGCATCAGCCCCGAGGGACGGATCACCACGCTGGGGCGCGGCGGGTCGGATACCACCGCCGTGGCCTTTGCCGCCGCTTTTGACGCCGAGCGCTGTGATATCTACACCGATGTGGACGGGGTCTACACCACCGACCCGCGCATCACCTCCAAGGCGCGCAAGCTCGACCGGATCGCCTTCGAGGAAATGCTGGAACTCGCCTCGCTGGGCGCGAAGGTGCTGCAGACCCGGTCGGTCGAATTGGCGATGCGCTACAATGTGAAGCTGCGGGTTTTGTCCAGCTTCGAAGAAATGTCGGATGACGCGGGCACGCTGGTCTGTGCCGAGGAGGATATCGTGGAAAGCAACGTGGTGGCCGGTGTGGCCTTTTCCCGCGACGAGGCCAAGATGACGCTGCAAGGCGTGGCCGACCGCCCCGGCATCGCCGCGGCGATCTTTGGCCCGCTCGCCGAGGCGGGCGTGAATGTCGACATGATCGTGCAGAACATCTCCGAAGGTGGCACGACCGACATGACGTTTTCCTGCCCCACCAACGAGGTGAAGCGCGCCGAAAAGGCGATGGCGGATGCCAAGGCCGCGGGGCTGATCGATTTCGCGGGGCTCGTCGCCGATACCGATGTCTGCAAGGTGTCGATCGTGGGCATCGGCATGCGCAGCCATGCGGGCGTCGCCGCCAAGATGTTCCAGACGCTGCGCGACGAGGGCATCAACATCAAGGTCATCACCACCTCCGAGATCAAGGTCTCGGTGCTGGTCGACCGCAAGTATCTCGAATTGGCGGTGCAGGCGCTGCATGACGCCTTCGGGCTGGACCGCGCGGCCTGATCCGCGCGGCCTTGGCCGGGGCGCGGGGCGATCCCTGCGCCCGGCGCGCCGGCATGCGCAAAACGCCGCAGCGCATGCAACAGGCGCAATGCTGCATTGCGGCATTGGCTCTAACACCTTCGGTCACAAGGGCTTACTTCATCGGTTGAGACACGCATCCGCTTCATCCGCAGAGGTTACCATGACCACCCAGACCCTTCACAGCTCCGCCTTCCCGATCCGTGGCATCGCGCAGATCATCGGGTTTTTCACCGCTTTGGCCCAGGCCTTCGCGGTTGCCAGCAACGCGCAGGCGCGGTTCGACGAAATCCAGCAGCTGCAGGCGCTGTCCGACGCCGACCTGGCGCGGCGCGGCATCAAGCGCGACGACATCGTGCGGCATGTCTACGCCGACCTGATGGGCGCCGCCTGATCCCGTGACGATGCGGCATTGCGGCGTGGCATTCCCGTTGCGCCGTGCCCCCTGCCCGGTCTATCCCTGATCCTCGGAACAGGGCGGGCCGTGCCGGGCGCGTCCATGGGCGAGGGACATGGGTCAAGGCACTGAAACAGAAAGCCGCAAGCTGCTCAGCCGCTTGCAGTCGGTGATGGCCGATGCATCCGCCGGTCAGGAACGGCTGGATCGCATCACCCATCTCATCGCGGATTCCATGAGCAGCGAAGTCTGCTCCATCTACCTGCTGCGCGATGCCGACACGCTGGAACTTTGCGCCACCCAAGGGCTTGCCCCCGAGGCGGTGCACGTCACGCGCATGCGCATCGGCGAGGGCTTGGTGGGCCGCGTTGCCCGGTCCGCCCGCCCGATCAACACCGCGAATGCCCCCGCCGAACGCGGGTTCCGCTACATGCCCGAAACCGGCGAAGAACGGTACACGTCCTTCCTGGGCGTGCCGATCCAGCGGTTGGGCGAACGGCTTGGCGTGCTGGTAGTGCAGTCCAAAGACCCGCGCGATTTTTCCGATGATGAAATCTACGCGCTGGAAGTCGTGGCCATGGTTCTGGCCGAAATGACGGAACTGGGCGCCTTCATCGGTGAAGGCGCGGCGCTGGCCGAACGCCACAAGCAACAGGTCATGTTTCGCGGCACCTGCGTGCAGGAAGGCACGGCCATGGGCCATGTCTGGCTGCATGAACCGCGCGTGGTCATCACCAACCCCGTCGCCGACGACCCCGAGGCGGAACTGGCCCGCCTGCATGTGGCGGTGGACCGGCTGCGGCTGGATATCGACGACATGCTGACCAATGCGCCGATTGCCGATGGCGAACAGCGCGAGGTGCTGGAAGCCTACCGGATGTTTGCCCATTCGCGCGGCTGGATGCGCCGGATCGAGGAAGACATCGGGCGCGGCCTGTCGGCCGAGGCGGCGGTGGAAAAGGAACAATCGACCGCGCGGGCACGGATGGACACCATCCCCGATGCCTATCTGCGCGAACGGCTGCACGATCTGGATGACCTGTCCAACCGCCTGTTGCGGCGGCTGACCGGACAGGGGCGCGACACCGGCGCGGAATTGCCCGCCGATCCGGTTCTGGTGGCGCGCAACATCGGGCCCGCCGAATTGCTGGATTATGGCCGCCGCCTGCGCGGCGTGGTGCTGGAAGAAGGGTCCGTGGGCAGCCATGCCGCGATCGTGGCCCGCGCGCTGGCCATTCCCCTTGTCATCCATGCGGGCAAGATCACCACCGAGGCCTTGAACGGCGACGCGATCTTGGTGGATGGCGAACAGGGCATCGTGCATCTGCGCCCCGAAGACAACGTGGCGGCCGCCTTTCGCGACAAGCTCGCCATGCAGGCCGAGGCGCAGGAACGCTACACCTCGATCCGCGACAAACCGGCCGAGGCGCTGTGCGGCACGGCGATCTCACTGTCGATGAACGCGGGCCTGATGGCCGATCTGCCATCGCTGCCCACATCGGGCGCCGAGGGCGTGGGGCTGTTTCGCACCGAATTGCAGTTCCTGACCCGCAACAAGGTGCCGCGCCGGGGCGAATTGGCGGCGCTGTATGCCCGCGTGATGGATGCGGCCGGCGGCAAGCGGGTGGTGTTTCGCACGCTCGATATCGGGTCGGACAAGGTTCTGCCCTACATGAAAAAGACCGAGGAACCGAACCCCGCGCTGGGGTGGCGGGCGATCCGGGTTGGCTTGGACAAACCCGGCGTGATGCGGATGCAGCTGCAGGCGCTGATCCGGGCGGCCAACGGGCGGCCCTTGTCGGTGATGTTCCCCTTTGTGGCGCAGTTCGAAGAGTTCACCGCCGCGCGCGATCACCTGTTGCGCGAAATGGACCGCGAAGCGTCGCTGGGCCATGTCTTGCCCGCAACGCTGGAGATCGGGGCGATGCTGGAAACGCCCAGCCTTGCCTTCGCGCCGCGCCAGTTCTTTGAATCCTGCGATTTCATTTCCATCGGCGGCAATGATCTGAAGCAGTTCTTTTTCGCGGCCGACCGTGAAAACGAACGGGTCCGCAAACGCTACGACACGCTGAATGTCAGTTTCCTGACCTTTCTTGAACAGATCGTGCATCGCTGCGGCGACACCGACACGCCGCTCAGCTTTTGTGGCGAGGATGCGGGCCGCCCGGTCGAGGCCTTGTGTTTCGCGGCGATGGGGCTGCGCGCGCTGTCGATGCGCCCGGCCTCGATCGGGCCGGTCAAGTCGCTGATCCGCCGCGTCGACCTGCGCGAGGCGCGCAGCGTCATCAACGAAGCCCGCGCCAGTGGCGCGCAATCGGTGCGTCCCGCCGTGATGGAATGGTTGAAGCGGCAGGCCTGACGCGACCGGCATGGCCCTTGCACAGCACCGGGTCAGGGCGCAAGACTGCTGCCCATGGCCAACGATGCCGGGGGGCGGCCCCGGTGACGCGCCGCAAGTGACGTGCCCTCTCATGTTGACACCCAAGATTTTGACGACCCTGCCACAGTCGACAGGCCAAAGCGTGCTGGCCGATCTGATGGCAGGCATTACCGTGGCGATGGTGGCCCTGCCGCTCAGCCTTGCGATTGCGATCGCCTCGGGCGCGGCGCCTGAAACCGGGCTGGTGACGGCCATCGTGGGCGGATTGCTGATTTCGCTGTTCGGTGGCAGCCGGGTGCAGATCGGCGGGCCGACCGGCGCCTTCATCGTCGTGGTCCATGGGGTGATCACCACGCATGGCTTCGACGGGCTGGTGCTGGCGACGCTGATGGCGGGCATCATCCTTGTGATCGGCGGAGTCTTGAAGGCGGGCAACCTGATCGCACTGGTGCCCGAACCGGTGATCAACGGCTTCACCATCGGGATCGCCGCGATCATCGCCCTGAGCCAATTGCCCGACGCGATGGGCATGACCCTGCCGCCGGGCACGCCCGCCGCGGCGCTGGACCGAATCCCCGCGATGTGGGAAGCGCGCGGCACGATCAACCCGGCCAGCATCGGCATCGGGCTGGGGGCGATCGTTCTGATCGTCGGGTTGCGCCGGATGTTCCCCCGCTTTCCGGGGTTGATCGTGGCAGTGGCCATCGTTTCGGCGGCAGTCGTGGTGTTCACGATGCCCGTTGACACGCTGGAGGCACGGTTCGGCGCGCTGCCCAACCGGTTGCCGCTGCCAAGCTGGCCCGAGATCACGGCGGCGCGGCTGATGGAATTGCTGCCCTCGGCCTTGATCATCGCCTTTCTGGCCGGGATCGAATCGCTCTTGTCGGCCATGGTCGCAGACCGGATGGTTGCAGGCCGTCACCGGCCCAATGCCGAGATCCTGGCCCAAGGCCTGGCCAATATCGGATCGTCGCTGATGGGTGGCTTGCCCGCGACGGGCGCGATTGCGCGCACCGCGACCAATGTGCGGGCGGGCGGGCGCACGCCCCTGGCGGGCGTGTTCCACGCGTTGATCATTCTTGCGGTGATGATGCTGGCGGCACCGCTTGCGGGGTATCTGGCGATGCCCGCGCTGGCGGGGCTGTTGCTGGTGACCGCCTGGAACATGAGCGAGCCGCAGCATTGGCGCGTCTACATGACGACCGGCCACGTGTCGGACCGGGTCTTGCTGGTGCTGACGCTGGTGTTGACGGTCCTGGCCGATCTGACGGTGGCCATAGGGGTGGGTGTGGCGGTCGGACTGGCCTTGCGCCTGCGTCGGCGCAATGTGCCACCCGCAGACTGGACGCCACCGGACCGGTAGCGCTAGACCGGTGCGGGAAATGGTGGGCGGGATTGCCCACCCTACGGGGGCGGGCATGATCACGCAGGATTTCGGGGAATGGGACGTGGTCATCGTCGGCGCGGGGTCGGCGGGCTGTGTGCTGGCCAACCGCCTGTCGGCAAATCCCGCCACCCGCGTGTTGCTGCTGGAGGCGGGCGGCAGCGACAACCGGCTTTGGGTGCATGTGCCGGTGGGATACCTTTATGCGATGGGCGACCCGAGCCTGGACTGGTGCCTGAAGACCGAGCCGGAGCCGGGGTTGAACGGGCGCGCGCTGAACTATCCGCGGGGGCGGGTCCTGGGCGGGTGTTCGTCGATCAACGGCATGATCTACATGCGCGGACAGGCGCGCGACTATGATCTGTGGCGGCAGATGGGCAATGCGGGCTGGGGCTGGGACGATGTGCTGCCCTATTTCCGCAAATCCGAGAATTTCCATGGCGGCGGCGATGACCTGCATGGCGACACCGGCGAATTGCGGGTGGAACGACAGCGGCTTGGCTGGCCCATCCTGGATGCGGTGGCAGAGGCCGCCGAGGAAATGGGCATCCCGCGCACGCAGGATTTCAACCGGGGCGACAACGAGGGCTCGGGGTATTTCGAGGTCAATCAGCGGCGCGGTCTGCGCTGGAACGCACGCAAGGCGTTCTTGGATCCGGCGCGGGGGCGGCCCAATCTGCGGATCCTCACCGGGGCCGAGGTGATGCGCCTCTCGCTGGACGGGCGGCGGGCAACCGGCGTGATCTTTCGCCAGGATGGCGCGGCCTATCACGCGCGGGCGGGGGCTGAGGTGGTGCTGGCGGCGGGCGCGATCGGGACGCCCAAGATCCTGGAGCTGTCGGGGATCGGGCGGGCCGATGTGCTGCGCCCGCTTGGGATCGACATGGTGCAGGACATGGCGGGCGTGGGCGAAAACCTGGCCGATCATTTGCAGATCCGCACCATTTTCAGGATCACCGGCGCGCGCACGTTGAACGACTGGTACGCCAGCCCCTGGGGCAAGCTGAAGATCGGGCTGGATTACGCGCTGAAACGGTCGGGCCCCCTGGCAATGGCGCCGTCGCAGCTTGGCATTTTCACGAGGTCTTCGGATGAGCATGAAACGCCCAATATCGAATACCATGTGCAGCCCTTGTCGCTGGATGCCTTTGGCCAGCCGCTGCACCGGTTTCCGGCGCTGACGGTGTCGGTGTGCAACCTGCGCCCGGAAAGCCGCGGGTCGGTGCATGTGACCAGCGCCGATGCGCGCCAGCCGCCCGCGATCCGGCCGAATTACCTGTCGGCGCCTGCCGATCAGCGGGTGGCGGTCGCCTCGATCCGGCATGCGCGCGCGTTGATGGCGACGCGGCGGATGGCGGAATTTCAGCCGACCGAGATCAAGCCCGGCGCGCAGGTGGATGGCGAGGCGGCGCTGCTGCAAGCCGCCGGCGATATCGCCACCACGATCTTTCATCCCGTATCCACGGCCCGTATGGGGGTGGATGCGGGCGCGGTTGTCAGCCCGGAGTTGACGGTGAACGGGCTTGCAGGCCTGTCGATTGCCGATGCCTCGGTGATGCCCGCCATTCCCTCGGGCAACACCCATGCGCCGGTGACGATGATCGCGGAAAAGGCCGCCGAGATGATCGCGGCCCGGATGGCGGCGCGGCGGCGCGCCTAGCGCGCCCAGCGCTTGACCCGGCCGGTGACGCCGGACCAATCGCCGATGCCCAGGACACGCGCCGGGTTGGTGGGGGGCGGCATTTCCACGCCGTCAAGCCGGGTAAAGCCGAAGCGACGGTAATAGGGTTCATCGCCCACCAGCATGGTGCGCGGCCAGCGGTCTTCGTCGGCGCGGCGCAGGCCTTCGCGCATCAACAGCCCGCCCAGACCTTCGCCCTGCCGGGTGGGGTGAACGGCCACGGGGCCAAGCAGCAAGGCCTCGGCCCGGCCCACGCGCACCGGCCAGAAACGGATGGCCCCCGCAAGGATGCCGCCCCCGTCGCGCGCCACAAGACACAGCCGCGCCACCGGCGGCACGCCTTCGCGCAGGCGGTAAGACGACAGCGCCTCACGCCCCGGCGCAAAGCAGGTGTCGTAAAGCGCCTCTACCTCCCAGCGGTCATCCGCCGTTTCCTGCGTGAGCTGATACATGCCTGGTGATCTGGCCCGATTTTCTGCGTCCTGCCTCTGGCACAGGGCGTAGCACGCCGCTAGGTCTGGCACAAACCCGAGCAAGGATGCGCGCGCGATGTTCTACCGCCCCGAAAACGGCCACGGCCTGCCCCATAACCCGTTCAACGCGATCGTCACCCCCCGCCCGATCGGCTGGATTTCCACCCGTGGCGCGGACGGGTCCGACAACCTGGCGCCCTATTCGTTTTTCAACGCCGTCGCCTATGTGCCGCCGCAGGTGATGTTCGCCTCGACCAGCGCCAAGCCCGACCGGGGCGATACCAAGGACAGCGTGGCCAATATCCGCGAAACCGGCGTCTTCTGCGTGAATATCGTCGAATACGCGATGCGCGACGCGATGAACCAGACGTCGGGGGCCTGGGACAAGGACACCGATGAATTCACGCGGGCGGGGATCGACCGCGCGCCCTGCGACACCATCGCCTGTTCGCGGGTGGCGGGCGCGCCCGCCAGCCTCGAATGCCGCATGACCCAGATCGTGCCGCTGAAGGGCGAGGCGAATTTCGCCGTCTTCGGCGAGGTCGTGGGCGTGCATATGCGCGACGATTGCCTGAAGGACGGGATGTTCGATGTAACGGCCTTTTCGCCGCTGACGCGGTTGGGATACCGCGATTATTCGGTGATCCGCGAGGTGTTCGCCCTGTCGCGCCCCGGCGAATAGGGCGCCCGACGCCAATGGCCTGCGCGCGGGCGGTGGGGCCGGGATTTGCGTATTTGAGGAAAGGTGAAGCGAAAGCCCGCGCTTGCACCGGGGCGGCTGCGATGCTTTGGCTGGGCGTAGGATGTCAGTCAAGCGAAAGGGCAAGGCGATGCAAACCATGATCGGGGTCATCGGCGGATCGGGCGTTTACCAGATCGACGGGCTGGAAGATGCAACCTGGGTCGAGGTGCAAAGCCCGTTTGGCGCGCCCTCGGACGCGATCCTGACCGGGCGGTTGGGGGGCGTGGCGATGGCCTTTCTGCCGCGTCACGGGCGCGGCCATGTGCATAGCCCGACCTCGGTGCCCTACCGCGCCAATATCGATGCGCTCAAGCGCCTGGGTGTGACCGATGTGATCGCCGTATCGGCTTGCGGATCGTTCCGCGAGGATATGGCCCCCGGCGATTTCGTCATCGTCGACCAGTTCATCGACCGGACATTCGCGCGCGAGAAAAGCTTTTTCGGGCCGGGGCTTGTGGCGCATGTCTCGGTGGCGCACCCGACCTGCCCCCGGCTTGGCGCGGCCTGTGCCGCGGCGGCGCGGGCCGAAGGCATCACTGTGCACGAGGGCGGCACCTATCTTGCGATGGAGGGGCCGCAGTTTTCCTCGCTGGCGGAATCGCGGCTTTACCGCGAGACCTTCGGCTGTGACGTGATCGGGATGACAAACATGCCCGAGGCGAAACTCGCCCGCGAGGCCGAGCTGTGCTATGCCTCGGTCGCGATGATCACCGATTACGACAGCTGGCACCCCGATCATGGTAGCGTCGAGATCACCAGCATCATCGCCACGCTGACGGTTAATGCCGACAAGGCGCGCGCGCTGGTGGCGCGGCTGCCGGGGCTTTTGGGGGGCGACCGCGCGCCCTGCCCGCATGGATGCGACCGGGCGCTGGATCATGCGATCCTGACCGCGCCGGGCGCGCGCGATGCCGCGATGATCGAGAACCTGTCGGCGGTGGCCGGCCGGGTGTTGTGACCGGGGGCGGGGCCGCGCGCGATGCTGACGCCTGATCTTTTGTGGAGCCTGTTGGGGCAAAGCGGCGCGGCGCAGGCGGCACGGGTCGCGCTGGCCCCGGCGGTGCCGCTTGGCCCGCATCGCCTGCACCGCTTGACCATGGACTTGGGCGGGGAGGTTTGCGAGGGGGTCTACATCCGGCCCGGTGGCCCCGGCCCGCATGGCGCGGTGGTCTATTGCCACGCGCATGGCAACCGCTACGCGGTGGGGGCGGTGGAGCTGATCGAGGGGCGGCCCGCCTTGCAATCGCCCTATGGCGCCGCGTTGGCCGACCTGGGCATCGCCTCGGTCGCCATCGACCTTGCCCCGTTCGGTGGGCGGCAAGGCGAGGGGCCGGAAAGCGCCTTGGCCAAGGCGGCGCTGTGGCAGGGGCGGCCGCTGATCGGGCAGATGCTGGCGGAATTGCGGGCGCTTTACGGGTGGCTTGCCGCCCGGCCCGAGATCGACGCGGCCCGGATCGGCACGCTGGGCCTGTCGATGGGGGCAACGCTGGCCTATTGGCTGGCCGCGCTGGAGCCGCGCATCGCCGCCTGCGCCCATCTCTGCGTTCTGGCCGATATCGCGCCGCTCATCGCCACGGGGGCGCATGATCTGCACGGGCCCTACATGAGCGTGCCGGGGTTGTTGGCGCAGGGCGACATGGGCGATGTGGCGGCCCTGGTCGCGCCGCGTCCGCAATTCGTGGGCTTGGGCGGGCTTGACCCGTTGACCCCGCCGCTAGCGCGCGAACCGGCCCTGGCGCGGCTGCGGGCGGCCTATGGGGCGGATGTCGGTTTGGTCGTGCACCTGTCGCCCGACACCGGGCATGTGGAAACCCCGGCGATACGCGCGGCGGTCCTGGCCTTTGTTGCGCGCCACCTGGGGCGGTAAAGCGCGGTCCGGGCGCAACAGGGCGGCGCGTGGCTTTGGCCGCCCGCTTGCACCCGGCGCGGTCTTGCCGTCATTTGTCGCAATGCGACACGCCCGTCTTTCCATTGCAACGGCCCTGGCTCTTGTGCTGAGTGCCGCCCCCGGCGCGCAGGGGCAGGAATTCGTGCGCCTGCCCGGGCCAGTGCCCGATGACGTGTTCTACCGCGTGGTGGCCTGTGCAGCGCCCCCGGGCGAGCCTTGCGCCAAGCCGATGATCCGCTGGTCTGACGACCGCCGGCTGCGGCTGCGGATCGGCATCGCGGCGGTGGCGGCGCATTTTCCGACCTACAAGCTGGACCTGATCGACCGCGCGCTGGATGACGCCATCGCGGAAATCAACGCCAGCGGGGCGGCCCTGGTTCTGACGCGGGCCTATGAGGGGGCGCTGGATGTGCCGTTGTTCCTGGTGGACACGCCGCAAGGTGGGCGGATCGCGGGCACCAGCCTGCCGGAACTGGACGGGGCCGATATCGCCATCGCGCGGGTGGCCTTGCGGTCGCGCGGGCCGCATATCGTGGCCTCGGCCATCGCGATCAGCCAGGATATCGCGCGGCGCGAAATCGCCTCCGTGGTGCTGGAGGAACTTGTGCAGGCGATGGGCCTGCCCACCGATGTCGCCGGGCCGGCCTATGACCGGTCGATCTTTTCGGAAACCAGCAATTCGACCGTCTGGTTGCGCGGGCAGGATGCCGCTGCGCTGCGCCAGCACTATCCCCGCCGCTGACGCGCGGCCAAAGACACGAGGAACCGCCACGATGGCCGCCCAGAAGACCGTTCAGGATTACATCCGCACCATCCCCGATTTCCCGCATGAGGGCATCCTGTTTCGGGATGTCACGACACTGTTCCAGGATGCGCGCGGGTTCCGGCTGGCGGTGGATCAATTGCTGTCGCCCTATGTGGGGGCACAGATCGACATGGTGGTGGGGCTAGAGGCGCGTGGCTTCATCCTGGGCGGTGCGGTGGCGCATCAATTGTCCAAGGGCTTTGTGCCGGTGCGCAAGAAGGGCAAATTGCCCGCGCGCACCATCGAACAGGAATATAAGCTGGAATATGGGCATGCGACGGTCGAGATCCACGACGATGCGGTCGAGCCGGGGCAGAAGGTGTTGATCGTCGACGATCTTTTGGCGACGGGCGGCACCGCCGAGGCGGGCATCCGCCTGATCGAACGGCTGGGTGCCGAGGTGGTGGGCTGTGCCTTTGTCATCGACCTGCCCGATCTGGGCGGGCGGGCGCGACTGGAAGGCATGGGCGTGCCGGTGCACGCGATTTGCAGCTACGCGGGCCTGTGAACCCGGCCAATCGCTCCGGGGCCGGTATCAGGGACGGGGACGGGCGGCCCTGTCGAGGATCGCGCTGGCCGAGAGGTCAACACCGCCCGCTACACGGCCATCGATCACCACGCTGAAGGCCGCACCGGGGCGCACCGCGCGGGCCTGGGCGGCGGCGGCATCGGTCAGCCGGTCATGCCGGGCGGAGCAGCCTTGTGCGACAAGGCTGGCGATGATCGCGCGCGCGCGGATGTCCAGCAGGGCGCTTTCACCGGTGGTCTGCACCACCACCCCCGGTCCGAGGGCGGCGGCGCGCCGATCCCAATCGGTTGGCAATCGGGGCAGCGCCATGGGCCCTTGCAGGATGCGCCCGATGAGACGTGTGCCGCCCGGGCCCTGATCCAGCGTCAACCACCCGCGCCCCGGCGCAAGATCGCCAGAAATCAGCCCCGCCCCCGATCCGACCAGCGCCAGGACGGCGGACAGGCCGTAGTAGCGGGCAAAACGGTCCGCCACCGACCAGAGCCGCGCGGCACTGTCCCGCGCCAGCGGGCCCGCCCCGACGCGCAGATCCTGCACCACCAGCGCCCGGTCCGCCCCGAGGATCGGGCGCCAGGCCAGTTTGCCCGGTTGAAACAGCACCAGGCCCATTTCGGGCGATTTCAACAGCCGGATCTGCAGACCTTCGGCAAAACGCCCCATCAACCAGCTTCGGTTGAAGGGTGCGTGGCGGGCGGCAAGCGCGGCATCGACCCGCGCAAAATCGGTACGGTCAAAGGTGGGCGGGGAAACGGTGACGGTATCGCGGCTTTGGTGCTGCATGGATCTTCCTTGCCTTGCCTTGCCGTGACGGGCTGCGCGCTGATCCAAATCTGCCAAAAGGCGCAGGGCGCCACCTTGATCTGTCGCAAGCGCGGCCAAGGTTTTGGCCTGGCGGGCAGCACGCGGGCGCGTGCCGCGCCGATGCAATTGCCAAGCGGGCGCCAAGGGGGTAGCGATGCGCCCCAAGCGGGCGTGATGGAATGGTAGACATATCGGACTTAAAATCCGTGGGCCTTTGTGCCGTGGGGGTTCAAGTCCCCCCGCCCGCACCAGCACCGACACAAACGCCGGGGACAGGCCGGCAAACGAAAAACGCGCCCGTCAGCGGGGCGCGTTTCTCAGGGGCTGTCTGATCGGTGGAAGCCTCAGGCGGCTTCCGCCTCGGCCTGGTGGCGGCGTTCGCTTTCTTCACGGCTGAGCGCGACAGAGGTGCGCACACCCTGAGACACAAAGGCCATCAGGCCCTTGACCACCCGTTCATTCGGATCGATCCCGGCACAGCTGAGAACTTCGCGGCCATCCCGAGACCGGGCCCAGCGCGCGATCTGATCGGGACCGTTGCCATATTTCTTGTCATCCGCGATCGCATCATCGAGCGCAGCCAGAACAACGGCCGCAAAAAGCTTGCGTGCCCGTTGACCCTGTTCAAAGTTGAAGGCGGTGCCATCAACGAAATCCCGCATTTCGTCGTCCTTTATTGCTCTTGCATTTCGGGCGTGAAGCCCCTTCTGCCTGAAAACCGTGCGATTCTGTGATGCCAAAATCACATATGTGGTATTCCAAATACGCATAGCTTGGCAAGAAAACGCACTGTTTCCAGTGTAACGGCAGGTGTCCGCACGCCAGATATAGGTAGCGTCATCAGACCATCAAGCTGTTGCCATGTTTTTGACATATCCGAACCGTCGATGCGGTTGCCAAATCGGTCGATTCGCGCATGCCCGGAGGGGTTGATCGCGGATCAGTCGCGACCGCCCGACCATGGCGTCGGCGGCACGCGCCGCTGGCCGCTGCGCGGAATGCGCGCGAGGTCGGACAGGGGCCGGGTGGCGGCCCTGTCGCCTTGCACGCGCCGCACCTTGGGGATCGGGCTGTTGCGGCGGCGTTCGACGACGTATTCCACCTCGTCATGGGGTGGTTTGCCATGCCACCGCGCCCAGAAATCGGGGCCGCCCAAGCGCAGCCAAAGCGGCAGCACAAGCGCCACCCCGCCGCAAAGCCGCCCGCATGCGCCCAGTAGGCCACCCCGCCCCCCGCCGCATCCATCGAGAGGCCATTGACCAGTTGCAGCCCGAACCACAGCCCCAACATCAGCCATGCGGGTATGGCAAAGACGCGGACCAGCACGACGATGATCACCAGAACATCGATGCGCGCGCGCGGGAAGAACAACAGATACCCCCCCATCACCCCGGCAATCGCCCCCGAGGCCCCGACCATGGGAATGGTGGACCCCGGCCCAGCCAGGATCTGCCCCGCCGCCGCCGCAAGCCCGGAGGCGATATAGAAGGCCGCAAACCGCAGATGGCCCAACAGGTCTTCCATGTTGTCCCCGAAGATCCACAGGAACAGCATGTTGCCCAAGAGGTGCATCCAGCCGCCATGCAGAAACATCGAGGTGAACAGCGTATGGGTGTCGCGCCCGGTCAGCACCTCGGCAGGCACCAGCGCCCAATCGGCATAAAATGCCATGAGCTGCCGTTCCGCCCCGGCCATGGCAGGGTAATAGGTGAAGAATACCAGCACATTGGCGATGATCAACGCCCATGTCACAAAGGGTGTCCGGTTCGACGGGTTATGATCGCGCAGGGGAAACATCAGCCTAACCTTGGGCGGTGACCACCCCCGGTCAAGAGCTGGCGCGATAGATGTTGCGGCACGGAGCGGCGCTTATTCGAGGTCTTCGGCGGCAAGCGCCATGCGAACCTCACGGCGCACCATCTTGCGCACATTGCGGGTGATGCGCTGGCCCAAGGCACCCTGAAGTTCCTGGCGCACCACCTCCGCGATGATGTCGCGCAAGGTTTCTTCATCCAGCACGCCGTCTTCGGCATCGGTCTCGGGGAAGGTAAAGGGGGATGTGGCCTCGCCCAGATCTTCGACATCCCCGTCGAGATCGGGCTGGTCCCCGTCTTGATCGTCGTCCTCGTCGCTCCAGATCGTGGCGTCGGACCGGCGCATGTTCAAGCGCCGCGAAAAAACCCGGTCGCTCGGCGCGCTGGCATCCTGTGCCGGGGTGGGATCATCCGTGGCCATGGGTGTCGCGCCATCCTGCAAGGTAAGAGAGGCGGCGCCGTCGGGGGTGGGCGTCGCTGCGCCCTCGTCGCGCGCGCCCTGTCCGCGCACGAGCGCCAAGTCGCGCAGGGCGGTTCCGGCGCTGCGATCGGGCCAATTGGCATCGCCGGTTTCCGCTTCGAAATCGGCCAAGGTTTCGCTGTCGTCCAGATCATCCAGATCGTCCAAGTTCTCCACCGCGCCCGGGCGGGGCGGCGCAAGATGGGGATCGGCGGATTGTTCGGCAATGGCATCGGCCACGGATTCCGCGCCGCTTTCCTCGATTTCGCCCCAATCCGCCAAACGGTCTTCGAGGCCCCAGGCCGGGTCGTCCTCACCATCGGCAGCGGACGGATCGGCAGGGTCTGCGCCCAGCGCATCCTGCCCCTTGAGCGGAACAGGCGCCCAAGGATCGTCGGGGTCCATGACGCGCAAGGCCGGTGTCAAGACAAGCCGCGTGTGGGTGGCCGGCATTGGCGCGGCATCAACGGGCGCGACAGACGACCGTGCCGGGCTGATCGTCGCCGTCACGGGCCCGCCTTCGGACACGAGACGCCGGATCGAGGCCAAGACATCCTCGATCTCATGGGCGGATTTCGCTGGACCTGACATCGCCGCTCGCTCCTCGTTCGACCGGACGGCGGCGCGGTGTCGCGCCCAGGTTCCGCCACGGCAAACGGCCCCTTGCACCAGGGCCCTTGCACGCAAGATAGCCGCAACGCGACCTCCGCACAACGGATAGGTCTATTTCAGCCGATATTGCGGGGCCTTGCGGCGCGCCGGTCACTCTCGGCCGATGGCCTGCAACAAGGTGTCGAGCCGGTCGCCCTGCGGCGAGGCCACGCGCGGCTGACCGCCGGGAAAGGCCGCCGCATAGGCCGCGACATCATATTCCGGCACCGGAAGCTGCAAATGCTGCTACGGTCATCAGGCCAGCGGCGGCCAGAATGCCGTAAGAGGCGGCATAGACATCGCCCTGCGCCTCGATCCGGCTGATCCGTGCCTCGAGCAGATCCTGTTCGGCGTCCAGCACGTCCAACGTCGTGCGCGCGCCAAGCGACGCTTCTTCGCGTACGCCTTCAAAGGCCAGCTGCGCGGCCCGAATGCGCTGATCCGACGCCTGGATCTGCGACGTGGCGATGCGCAGGCGCGCATAGGCGTTGCCCACGGACTGAAGGTTCAGCCGAACCTGCTGGTTCAGGCCAAAACGCACCGCCTCGACCTGGGCCAGCGCCTGGCGTTCCAGCGCCCCGATCTGGCCGCCGCGATAGATCGGCTGCGTCAAGGTCAGCGCGATGGTCGCACTATCGCCCTCCTGTGCCTGGGTCGGCGCTTGCGTGGTTTCTCCGAGCGTCAGGTCCAGCGACAGCGACGGGCGGGCGGCGCCGCGCGCCTCTTCGACGGCGAATTCGGCAGCGGTCACTTCATGCTGGCGGGCCAGAACGGCGGGGTGCACCTGCCGGGCCAAACGCTGCGCCTCTGCCTCGGAACCGGGCAGGCGCGGCAGGCCGCCGGGGCTGGCCAATGCCGCGGGGTAGCGCCCGACGGCGAGGTTGAACAATTCGCGCGAAATTTCCAGCGTACCCTGCGCCGCCGCAAGCGCCGAGCGCGCGGTGGCCAGTTGCGATTCGGCTTGCGCCACGTCGGTGCGAGGTGTCTTCGCCCACCTCGAACCGGTCGTTGGCGGCGCGCAGCTGTTCGGTCAGCACGCGCACGTTGCGGTCGCGCACCTCGACGATCTGTGTCGCCTCCCAGACTTCGAGGTAGGCGGTCACGGCATCAAGCAGCACCTGCTGTTCCAGGTTCACAAGCTGCTGGCGCGCGGCGGACACCGCCTCGACCGCGCCACGCCTTGCGTTGATGCGCGACCCGCCCTGGTAGATTGCCATCTCGCCCAGAAGGCGAAAGGTCGTGGTGCTTGTGTCATTGACCATGTCGCGCGATGTGCTGGCGACGAAATTCAGCGTCGGCAACAGCGCGGCATAGGCCAGGTTGACGTTTTCATCCTGTACCCGCAGCAAGTAGCGGTTCTGTTCCAAAAGCTGCGAGTTGCGATAGGCATCGGTCATCGCCTCTTGCAGGCTGTCGGCAGATGCAGCGGCCGGCATCAGCAGGACCAGCGCCATAACCGCCGCCGCGCCCCGTCCCATCCGCATGATCCTGCTTTTCATCGCCTCAATCCTTTTGTCTGCCGGCTTCTGCCGACCTTGGGCCAGACCCCGGTATCCGGGGCCAGCAACCTGAATTTCAGAACACAAAACTTGGTGCGTGCACGAAGCCCGGCAAGACCGGTGCCGTCGCATTGAACGCCATATGCCACGATACTACACCATGGGTCTTGACGCCCCGGCGAACCTCGCCCAACGCGCCATCCATGAACAACGCCAGAATACGCCCGCCTTCCTTCAATTGGTCAAGGATCGACTGCGGGATCTGTTCCACACCGGCAAAAATAACGATTGCATCATAGGGCCCGTTGCGCGGCGAGCCGTCGACCAGCGCACCGGTCAGGATGGCCGCGTTGTCGACGTCCTGGGCGGCCAGCGCCGCCTCTGCGTCGCGGGCCAGATCGGCGTCTTCCTCCACGGCCACAACCGCCTCGGCCATGCGGGCCAAAAGCGCCGTGGTATAGCCCATGCCCGGCGCGATCTCGAGCACGAGATCGGCAGGCGTCACATCCAGCGCCTCCAGCATCTTGGCAATGGTGCGCGGTTCCATCAGCTGGCGGCCGCGCGCCAAGGGCACAGGCCCGCCGACATAGGCAAGATCGCGCGCCGTATCGGGCACGAAGGCATCGCGCGGGATCGCAAGCATCGCATCGATGATGGTGAAACTGGTGACATCGGAAGGGCGTATCTGTGTGTCGACCATGGTGCGGCGACGCTGGGCAAAATCAGCCATGTGAATTGAACCATTCCGTCTAATTGTTTTGGAAAGTCTTTTGCATACCCCGGCGGTGCGTGCAACGGGTGCGTGGGGGGCTGATCCCCACGACATGTCACATCATGTGGTAATTTCGGCGCATGATCTTGGCCCGCGATGGCAGGCCCGCCCCAACGTCTCCTGATGCCATCGCCCTGCCGAGGCCCAAAGGATCGGGCGACACACGCGCCGAGACGCGCAATTCCATTGGAAAAACCGATTGGAAAGGCACGACCATGCCGCGCGGTGGTCCCCCGGCGGCAGTGATTATCGCCTTGCAGGACCAGCGGGGATCGGGTACGTGCACGCCCCAGAAGGCGGGTTGGCGGAGAGGTTACGCACCGGATTGCAAATCCGTGAAGACCGGTTCGATTCCGGTACCCGCCTCCATTTCCTCTCCACCAGTACCATATCGGCCACAGCATCATGACCCGCGTGTCGTGTTGGTGGCCAATATTGCCCAGACGACCGGGCGCAACATGGGATCACACCGCCCGGCCGCGATGGGACCGATATGTTGGTTTTATGTTGGAAATCTGAATACCTACACGAAAACAACAGACTTTCGAGATCATGGGTCGAGAGAGGCGGTATTTCGTCGAAAGAGGTGCCCCTCGCGATATCTCGCCATGCTGTTCCAGCCGCCGACTGCGGCGGCATCTCCTTGGCACGCCTCTTGCAAAGATCTCGGAAAGTGCAGGGCTTTACCCACGAAACGCCCCAGAAATATGAAGTTTTGCCCGAGACTGACCACCCCGGCCCACCAAGGCACCCCTGCGACATGGCCCACCGGCAGCGGTTCCGGCATCGCCGCGCTGCCCAGGGACGGGGTCGTGATACGTATGTTAGTTTTTGTTGTAATTCCAAAAATCGCACGGTAGGCTGATGCTGCAATCAAAAGTTCCCGCGCAGCGCCCGCCTTGTGCAAAACCTGCCACGGCCCGGAAAGCCTCCGCCAAGATGCCCCATGTCCGCCATCGTCCTGCTGCCTGTTCGCCCGCACGCCACGCGGCGGATATCAGACCCCAAGTCCCGGATCACGTCGCGTGACCGACGGTGATCGCCCCATCCTGGTTGTCAGCGACGATGACACGAATGCCATGGTCGTCTCGATCCTGCTGAGCCGGCGCGGCCATCCCGTGACGCGCAGCACATCGCGCGACGCCCCCGAACGGATCAAGGCGGTGCGCCCGTCGGTGGTGATTTACGACACGCCGACACCCGCCACCAAGCCGCAGACCCTCGCCATGACAGCGGCGGATGACAGGGCGCCCGACAGGTCATCGTTTCCACACATGGTCTTGCTGGGTGCGCCCGCCCCGGAGGCATCGGGGCCGGGCGAAGCCGCCGCAAGACCCGCTTTCGCCGTTTTGCAAAAACCCTTCAACGTCGACGCGGCGGAAAAGATCCTGAGTTTCCTGATGAGCTCGTCGGTCGCCAAGCCGAACTGACCGGCGCAGGGCGGCCTCAGGCCGGCGCCCCTGCCCCGAGGGCGGCCGAAAGATCGGCGGCCGCGCGCGCCACCGCCTGGGCCAGGCGCGGCATTTCACCGCGGAAACCCGGCCGACGGGCCCTGACACCGACAGGCCCGCCACCGCTTCGCCATGCCAGTCGAACACCGGGGCGGCGATGCAGCGCATGCCTTCGGTCTTTTCCTCGTCATCAAGCGCATAGCCGCGCGCGCGGGTTTCCTGCAGATCGGCCCGCAGGGCAGCGGGATCGGTCAGGGTGCGGGCCGTGAACCGATCCAGCGGCGCGGTGGCGATATAGCGCGACAGCCGGTCATCGGTCATCTGCGCCAACAGCGCCTTGCCGATGCCCGATGCATGCATCGGCGAGAGCGTGCCGGGCGGAAAGAACGCCCGGATCGAGGCATGGCTTTCAACCTGGCTGACAAACAGCACATGGGTGTCGCGCGCGATGCCGAGATTGGCGGTTTCGCCCGTCGCCTCCATCAGGCGGCGCAGGATCGGGCGGGCGCGATCCACCACCGAGGTGCGGCGCAGGTAGCGCGCGCCGATCACGAAGGCGCGCGACCCGATGTGCCAAAGCTGGGCGGCTGCATCGAATTCCACTAACCCCCGCGCCTCCAAGGTGGTCAGAATGCGGTACGTGGTGGCGGGCGATTGATCGGTGTCGGCTGCCAGTTCCGACAGGGTTGCCCCCGAGGTGGTCGACAGATGTTCGAACACCGCCATCGCGCGATCCAGCGATTTGATCGTGTTCTGGTCGGTTTTGTCGTCCCAGGCCTTGGGCCGCCCCCGGCTGCGCGCACGTGCGCCAAGGGGGGACGCGCCGGAATCGGCGGTGGAGGCATCGCGCATCATGGCCTCGCTGCAGTGAAGTGAAAAAACATTTCACCATGTGAAAAAATACAAACCCCTGATAAATCATAAAATCTCGCAATGCCAGTATTTTTGAAAAACGTTTTCAAAAAAATTGTGCGCCAAGGGGCAAGCGCCTAGTGTTTGGGCAAGAGACGAGGAGACACCCAAGATGAGCCTGCAAAATCCGGTTTTCATTCCCGGCCCGACCAACATGCCCGAAAGCCTGCGCCGGGCCTGCGACATGCCCACGATCGATCACCGGTCCGACCTGTTCAAGGACATCCTGCACCCTGCCCGCGACGGGGTGAAGCGCGTGCTGAAATCGGCCACGGCCGAGGTGTTCATCTTTCCGTCCACCGGCACGGGCGGCTGGGAAACGGCGATCACCAACACCCTGTCGCCCGGCGACACGGTTCTGGCGGCATGCAACGGCATGTTCTCGCAGAAATGGATCGACATGTGCCAGCGCCATGGCCTGGTTGTCGAGATCGTGGAAACAGCCTGGGGCGAAGGCATCCCCGCGGATCGGTTCGAGGGGATCCTGACCGCCGACACCGGCCACAAGATCAAGGCCGTCCTGGCCACGCATAATGAAACCGCCACAGGCGTGCGGTCCGACATTGCCGCCGTGCGCGCCGCGATGGATGCGGCCGGGCACCCGGCGTTGTTGTTCGTCGATGGCGTCAGTTCGATCGGGTCGATGCCCTTCGAGTTCGACGGCTGGGGCGTCGACGTGGCCGTGACTGGCAGCCAAAAGGGCTTCATGCTGCCCGCGGGTCTTGGCATCGCCGCGTTTTCGGCCAAGGCGATGGAGGCCACGAAAACCGGCGGCCTGCCGCGCACCTATTTCGACATTCAGGACATGGCCAAGGGCTATGCCGCCAACGGCTATCCCTACACGCCGGCGGTGGGCCTGCTGAACGGGCTGAAAACCGCCTCTGACATGTTGCTGGCCGAAGGTCTGGACGCGGTGTTCGCCCGCCACACGCGCATCGCCACCGGCGTGCGCGCCGCCGTGGCCGCCTGGGGGCTGGATCTCTGCGCGGCACGGCCTGCGCTGTATTCCGACACGGTCAGCGCG
Source organism: Roseicyclus sp. (assembly GCA_018401965.1). Classification (GTDB taxonomy): domain Bacteria; phylum Pseudomonadota; class Alphaproteobacteria; order Rhodobacterales; family Rhodobacteraceae; genus Roseicyclus. The sequence continues at coordinate 205,696 of JAGYJU010000009.1, read as the reverse complement.
ATCCGCACCCCCGAGGGCTTCGATGCGGGCCGCATCGTGGCCCATGCCAGCACGCGCTACGGCGTGGCCTTTGGCGCGGGCCTGGGACAGGTCGCGGGCAAGGTGTTCCGCATCGGGCATCTTGGCAGCCTCACGGATGTGATGATGCTGTCGGGGCTGGCCACGGCGGAAATGGCCATGGTCGACCTGGGGTTGAACATCCGCCTCGGGTCCGGCGTTGCCGCCGCCCAGGAGGTGTATCGCAGCAGCGCCGGCCAGATCGCCTTGGCCGCAGAATAAGGGGTTCACCATGAAAGACGCCGTCACAACGCATCTTCCGACCTATGACGACGTGATCGCCGCCCATGCGCGGATCGCGCCGCATATCCACCGCACTCCGGTTCTGACCTCGCATTTCCTGAATGAATTGACCGGCGCCGAGCTGTTCTTCAAATGCGAGAATTTCCAGAAAGCCGGGGCCTTCAAGGTCCGCGGTGCGTCCAACGCCGTGTTCGGGCTGGATGACGCCGTGGCGGCCAAGGGCGTGACCACCCACAGTTCGGGCAATCATGCGCTGTCATTGGCCTATGCGGCCGGGCGGCGCGGCATCCCCTGCCACGTGGTCATGCCCCGCACCGCACCCGAGGCGAAAAAGGCCGCCGTGCGCGGCTATGGCGGCACCATCACCGAATGCGAACCCTCGACCACGTCGCGCGAGGCGGTCTTTGCCGAGGTGCATGCCCGCACCGGCGCCGATTTCGTGCATCCCTACAACGACCCCCGCGTGATCGCGGGCCAGGCCACCTGTTCGCGCGAGCTGATGGACCAGGTCGAGGGGCTTGATGCCGTGATCGCCCCCATCGGGGGGGGCGGCATGATCTCTGGGTGTTGCCTGACCCTGTCCAACATCGCCCCCCATGTCGAGATTTACGCCGCCGAGCCCGAACAGGCCGATGACGCCTATCGCAGCTTCAAGGCGGGCCATATCATCGCCGATGACGCGCCGGTCACGATCGCCGACGGGCTCAAGGTGCCGCTCAAGGAAAACACCTGGCATTTCGTGTCGAACCACGTGACCGATATCTTCACCGCCAGCGAGGAAGAGATCATCGCGGCGATGAAACTCACCTGGCAGCGCATGAAGATCGTGATGGAACCGAGCTGTGCAGTGCCCTTGGCCGCGATCCTGAAAACCCCCGAGGCGTTCCGCGGCAAGCGCGTCGGCGTCATCATCACCGGCGGCAATGTCGACCTCGACACCTTGCCGTGGATGTAAGGCGCAAGACCATCTTCGGTGGGCGGATCGCCCACCCTACATCACCGCCAACCCCAAACCGCCCGTAGGGTGGGCGATCCGCCCACCGTGACCGGGCCGGAAACCGCAAACCGGGAGACACCCATGAAAGATCACATCGATATCGAAACGCTCGACGTCGGCTTCGACATCCCCGCCCTGCCCGGCATGGACGAGGCCGATATCCAGACGCCCTGCCTGGTCCTCGATCTGGATGCGCTCGAACGCAACATCAAGAAGATGGGCGATTACGCCGCCGCGCACGGGATGCGCCACCGGGTGCATGGCAAGATGCACAAATCCGTCGATGTGGCCAAGCTTCAGGTCGAGTTGGGCGGCGCCTGCGGCGTGTGCTGCCAAAAGGTGTCGGAGGCCGAAGTCTTTGCCCGCGGCGGCATCAAGGACGTGCTGGTGTCCAACCAGGTGCGCCACCCCGCCAAGATCGACCGGCTGGCCCGCCTGCCCAAGCTGGGCGCGCGCGCGATCTGTTGCGTCGATGACATCGCCAACGTGGCCGACCTGTCGGCGGCGGCGGTCAAGCATGGCACGCAGATCGAATGCCTGGTCGAGATCGATTGCGGCGCAGGTCGTTGCGGTGTCACCACCACGCCTGCCGTGGTGGAAATCGCGCAAGCCATCAATGCCGCACCGGGGCTGAAATTCGCCGGCCTTCAGGCCTATCAGGGCGCGATGCAGCACATGGACAGCTATGACGACCGTCGCGCCAAGATCGCGCTGGCCGTGGCGCAGGTGAAAGATGCGGTCGACACGCTCAAGTCCGTGGGGCTGGACTGCGACATCGTCGGCGGCGGCGGCACGGGCAGCTATTATTTCGAGAGCACCTCGGGCGTCTACAACGAGCTGCAATGCGGCAGCTATGCCTTCATGGATGCGGATTACGGCCGGATCCTCGACAAGGACGGCAAGCGCATCGACCAGGGCGAATGGGAAAACGCGCTGTTCATCCTGACCTCCGTGATGTCGCATGCCAAGGCCGACAAGGCGATCGTCGATGCGGGCCTCAAGGCGCAATCGGTGGACAGCGGCCTGCCGGTGATCTTTGGCCGCGATGATGTGCAATATGTCAAATGCTCGGATGAACATGGCGTCGTTGCCGACGTGCAGGGCGTTCTCAAGGTCAATGACAAGCTGAAACTGGTGCCCGGCCATTGCGACCCGACCTGCAACGTCCATGACTGGTACGTGGGTGTGCGCGGCGGCAAGGTCGAAGTCGTCTGGCCGGTCTCGGCGCGCGGCAAGGCGTATTGAGGATGGATGGCGGCATGACCCCCGCGCATGAGCTGGCGATCATCCCCGAGGGGATGGTTGCCGATCTCTTGACCCGGCAGGCCGCGTTCGACGCTGTGGAACGGGTTTTCGCCGCGATGGCGGCCGGGGCCGCGGTGAACTTTCCTGTGGTGCGCGAAGCCCTTGGCCATGAAGACGCGCTTTACGGCTTCAAGGGCGGGTTCGATGCGGCGGGCGGTGTTCTGGGCCTGAAGGCCGGCGGCTACTGGCCCCACAACCTCGAGCGGCGCGGGCTGATCAACCACCAGTCAAGCGTGTTCCTGTTCGATCCCGACAGCGGTCGGGTCAAGGCGATGGTCGGCGGCAACCTGTTGACCGCGCTGCGCACCGCCGCCGCCTCCTCGGTGTCGATCAAGCAGCTTGCGCGCGCCGATGCGCGGGTTCTGGGCATGGTCGGCGCGGGCCACCAGGCCAAGTTCCAACTGCGCGCCGCGTTGGAGACGCATCGCTTCGACAAGGTGATCGGCTGGAACTACCACCCCGAGATGTTGCCGGGGCTGGGCGCGGTGGCCGCGGACATGGGCGTGCCCTTCGCCGCGGTCGATCTGCCCGGCCTGGTCGAGGCGGATGTGATCATCACGATAACATCAAGCTTTGCCCCCAGCCTGATGACCGCCCATGTCGCCCCCGGCACCCATATCGCGGCCATGGGCACCGACACGCGGGGCAAGCAGGAACTGGAGACCGCGCTGATGGCGCAGGCCACCGTCTTTACCGACGAGGTGGCGCAATCGATCAGCATCGGCGAGGCGCAACATGCCGTGTCGGCCGGGCTGATCGCTACCGACGACGTGACGCCGGTGGGCGCGGTGATCAACGGCACCCATCCGGGCCGGGTGTCGGATGATCAGGTCACGATCTTCGACGGCACCGGCGTGGGCTTGCAGGATCTGGCGGTGGCCGATGCGATCGTGCAGGCCGCCGTGGCCCAGGGCATGGCGATCATCGTTCCCCTCTGAGCCTGGCCTTGCGATGCGCCGCTGCCACCCGTGTTGCGCGGGTGGCAGCGGCAGTGGCCTCCGGCGGGAGTTTTCTGACCAAGGTGAAGCCCGAACCCGGTCAGGCGTCGCGCACCGTGTAGGGCGTGTCGAACCAATGTTCTTCGAGGTTGGCCCCGCCGCCGATCCGGTCGATCACCGCGAACAGGCCGGGCGCGGACAGCGGCGTGAGAACCCCGTGCCAGGTGTCGCGATGAAAATTGATCGCTTGCCCCGGCGCGGTGCGAAAGGCGCGCGGCATGCCGGGCCGCCCGCCCGCATCGGGGGCGGCGATCACCAGGAAGGGATCAAGCGACATCGGCACGAAGGCCTGGCTGCCCGCAGGGTGGCGTTCGACCATCTCGAGCGCGTAGGGCAAAGACCGCGCCTCTGATCGGAACAGGCTGATCCCGGCGCGGCCATCGGAAAAATCGAGCTGCGCCAGATCATGCCAACGCCCGCACAGACCCTGGTTGATCAGCTTGTCGGGCGTATCGGTGAGCGCCAGCAAATCGCCAAAGGGCGCAAAGCCCGTGGCGGTCATCGGCTCGATGAGGATATCGCGGGTCATCCCAGTTTCTCCTGCAGGCGCAACAGCGCGATCCGTTCGACCTGTTTGCAGGCCTCGGTGAATTCGGTCGCGCGATCCTGGTGGATCCGGCGGCGAAAGGCGGCAAGGATGCCGGCCTTGGTGGTGTCGCGCACGGCGATGATGAAGGGATGGCCGAATTTTTCCGTATAGGCGGTGTTGAGCGTGGTGAATTCCGCGCGTTCCGCATCGGTCAGGGCGTCGAGCCCGGCGCTGGCCTGTTCGGCGGTGCTCTCGGCGGTCAGGCGCTTGGCTGCGGCCAATTTGCCGGCGAGGTCGGGATGGGCGCGCAAGACGCCCAGCCTGTCGTCGGGGCTGGCGGCGCGAAACACGCGGGCGAGCGCGGACTGCAGCCCCAGCGCGCTGTCATGGGCAGGGCCCAGTTCCAGCGCATGGGCGCGCTCCGCGATCCAGGGCGAATGTTCGAAGATGCCGCCGAAAGCCGCGACAAAGGCATCGCGCCCCATGGCCGAGGGGCGCACATGCGCGACCGGCGGATGGGTGGCGGCCCAATGATCGGCGATCTGGGCGCGGGTGGCGAACCAGACGCCCTCATGGCCCACCATGTGATCCAGCGCGCGCTGCAAGGCCTGCGCCCGCCCCGGACGCCCGGCAAGGCGGCAATGCAGGCCGATCGACATCATCTTGGGCGCGCCCGCCACGCCCTCGGCATAGAGGCAATCGAAACTGTCGGTGATGTAGCGTTCGAATTGCGCGCCCTCGGCAAAGCCCGCCTGGATGGCAAAGCGCATGTCGTTCACATCGAGCGTATAGGGCACGATCAACTGGTCGCGGTCGCCAAAGCGGCGCCAATAGGGCAGATCATCGGCATAATCATCCGACACATAGGCCAATTGCCCGGTTTCCGCCGCCAACCGCACGGTGTTCATCGAACAGCGCCCGGTATACCAGCCGCGCGGCGCGGCGCCCGTCACCTCGGTATGAAGCTGGATGGCCTGCGCGATCTGGGCGCGTTCCTCGGCCTCGGGCATGTCGCGGTGTTCGACCCATTTCAGGCCATGCGACGCGATTTCCCAGCCCGCCGCCTGCATCGCCGCGACCTGTTCGGGCGCGCGCGCCAGCGCGGTGGCCACGCCGTAGACGGTCACGGGAAGGGGCGACAGCATCCGGTGCAGCCGCCAGAACCCGGCCCGCGCGCCGTAGTCATAGATCGATTCCATGTTCCAGTGCCGTTGCCCCGGCCAGGCGGTCGCACCGGTGATTTCCGACAAGAACGCCTCGGAGGCGGCATCGCCGTGCAGGATGTTGTTTTCGCCGCCTTCCTCGAAGTTCAGCACGATCTGCACCGCGACCCGCGCCCCGCCGGGCCATTTGGGATCGGGCGGATTGGCACCATGGCCGGTCATGTCGCGGGGGTATCGTTGCATCGCTGCGGTCTCCGTCTGGGTCGCGTTAGGCTTTGCCATAGTTGCGGGGGGTTGCAAGGGGCCAGCGCTTGGGAAAGGGTTCGCCACACAGACAGGAGATGCAAGATGCCCGGATTTCTCACCACCCATGTGCTGGATACCGCGCGCGGCTGCCCGGCGGCGGGATTGCGGATCGTGCTGCACAAAATCACGGGCGACACCCGCGAAACGATCGCGGACATGATCACAAATGCCGATGGCCGCACCGATGCGGCGATCCTGCCGCAAGGAAGCTTTGCCGTGGGTCAGTATGAATTGGTGTTTCACGCCGGCGATTACCTGCGGGCCACGGGGCAGGCGGGGACGGCGCCGCTGTTCCTGGACGAGGTGCCGATCCGGTTCGGGATGGCGCTGGAGGATCACTACCATGTGCCACTGTTGCTGTCGCCCTATGGCTATTCGACCTACCGGGGCAGTTGACGGGCGCAACGGGCGCAGGCGCTGCCCGCGTCCTTCCCTTGCGTCACGCCCACCTGCTTTTCGTTTCCCCGCCCCTGCGACATAGGCTAGCGTCACCGATCAAGGGGGACGTGAGAGGGGAGGCTCATGCAACATCCGGACAGGCCATGGACAGCGTTTTACCGGGCCGGGGCACGCGTCGACATCGCGGCGCCCGCCTATCGCAACCTGGCCGACATGATCCGCTCGGTGGCCGAGACCTACGGCCGCGCGCCGGCCTTTACCTGTTGCCTGCCCAATGGCATGAACGGCACCTTGTCCTTTGCGCAGGTCGACGAGATGTCGGATGCGCTGGCGGTCTACCTGCGCGATGTCGCGGGGCTCCGGCAGGGCGACCGGGTGGCGGTGCAACTGCCCAACGGGCTGGCCTTTCCGGTGGCGGCTTTTGGCGTGTTCAAGGCGGGCTGCGTGCTGGTCAACGTCAACCCGATGTACACCGCCGAGGAAATGGCGCGCCAGTTCCGCGATGCGGCGCCCCATGCGCTGATCGTGATCGACATGTTCGCCGACAAGGTGATGCAGGCGACCAAGGGCCAGTCGATCCCGAACATCATCGTGACCCGCGTGGCCGAATTCTTGCCGGTGCTGCCGCGCGGGATCGTGGGATTGGTGCAGCGCCACTGGGACCGAACGGTCCGGCCCATCGAGATCGCGCATATCCGCCTGCCAGACGCGCTGGCCGCGGGGCGCGCCCGCGCCGCCCAAGCCCGGATCGAGGTGGACGCCTATCACCAGGGCGTGACCGGCGATGACGTGGCGGTGTTGCAATATACCGGCGGCACCACCGGCGTGGCCAAGGGGGCGATGCTGACCCATGCCAACCTGATCGTGAACATGGAACAGACCATGGAACTGATCGAGGGGCTGGACAAGGGCCGCGAGGTGGCGCTGACCGCCCTGCCCCTCTACCACATCTTTGCCTTCACGGTGAACCTGCTGGGGTTCTATTGGCTGGGCGCGCGCAACGTGCTGATCCCCAATCCGCGCCCCTTGTCGAACCTCAAACGGGCCTTTGAAAACTACAAGATCACCTGGCTGAGCGGGGTGAACACCCTGTTCAACGGCTTGATGAACGAGATCTGGTTCCAGGACAGCCCGCCGCGGCATCTCAAATTCGCCAGCGCGGGCGGCATGGCGCTGCAATCCTCGGTCGCGCGGCGCTGGGAGGCGATGACCGGCAAGCCCTTGTTGCAGGGCTACGGGTTGACCGAAACCTCGCCGGTTCTGACCTTCAACCTCTTGGGCAAGACGCGGGACGGATCGATCGGGGTGCCCCTGCCCTCGACATGGATCGCCATTCTCGACGATGCGGGCCAGCCGGTCGCGCAAGGCACGCCCGGCGAGATTGCCGCGCGCGGCCCCCAGATCATGAAGGGGTATTGGAACAATCCCGATGAAACCGCCAAGGTCATGCGCGACGGGTGGTTCTTGACCGGCGATATCGGCGTGGTCGACCCCGATGGCTATGTCCGCATCGTCGACCGCAAGAAGGACATGGTCGTTGTCTCGGGCTTCAACGTCTATCCCAACGAGGTCGAGGACGTGCTGGCCGCCCATCCGGGTGTGCGCGAGGTGGCGGTGATCGGCGTGCCCGATGCCACCACCGGCGAGGCGGTCGCGGCCTATGTCGTCCGGTCAGATCCCGGCCTGACCGCCGAGGCGTTGCGCGCCCATGCCAAGGGGCATCTGACCGCCTACAAGATCCCCAAGCGGGTGGAATTCCGCGACGAGCTGCCGAAATCCAATGTCGGCAAGATCCTGCGAAAAGACCTGCGCGCCGAGGTCCTGGCGCAACTGGCGGCGGAGTAGACGGCATGGTCAGCGAATTTACCCAGACCCTGTTGGGCATCATGGTGGCGGTGATCATGCTGGGCATGGGCGCATCGCTGACGCCGCGTGATTTCTACCTGGCCCTCAAGCGCCCGCTTGGCCTTGGGATCGGGGTGATCAGCCAATACGGGATCATGCCGCTCTTGGGCTTTGGCCTCGCGATGAGCTTGCCGGTGTCACAGCCCATCGCCATCGGCATCCTGATCATGGCCTGCATGCCGGGCGGCACGACCTCGAACATCTTCACCTATTTTTCCAAGGGCAACCTGGCGCTGTCGGTATTGATGACGGTGACATCGACGGTGGCGGGGGTTGTTCTTATCCCCATCATCTTGCTGCTCTATGCCTCGGCGCTGGATCTGGAAATTCCGCGCGAAGATATCATCCGGGTGCTGATCGTGCTGTTGGTTCCGGTGGCCATCGGCATGGGGCTGCGCAAGCTCAATGCCAATATCGGCGCGGTGATCGAATTTGGCGGCTCGGTGCTTGCGGCCCTGTTCATCGTGTTCATCATGGTGACATGGGTGCCGCAGAACTGGCAGTTCCTGCTCAACACCACGCCCGCGACCTATGTGGCGGCCATCGGGCTGGGGCTGGTGGGGATCACGCTGGGATATCTCTTTGCCAAATCCTTGCGCCTGCACCCGCGCAATGCGCGCACCGTGGCGCTGGAAACCGGCATCCAGAACGGGCCGCTGGCGATTGCGATCATCGTCTTCACCTTTCCGCCCGACCAGCAACAGGCGATCATGGCGGTGCCGGCGCTTTATTCGCTGTTCATCGTCATCGTCTCGACGCTGGTCACCTTCGTGTTTCGCCGCGCCAACCTGGCCGCCGAACAGAAAATGCCCGACAGCCTGCTGTGACACGGGCGGTGCGCAAGCCCGCCCGCGGTCAAAATTATTGACGCCGGTAACAAAGTCACCGACAGGCCCCGGCGGCATGGCTAGACCCGTTTCATCAACGGAGAACTTGCCATGTCCCAAACATACACAAAACCCGCCGACCAATGGTCGCCGCTTTACTTCCTCGCCTCGGTGGGCGCGGGCGGCCTGTCGGTCACCTTTTTCATGTACCTGATGCACTGGGTGCCGCACCCCGGCCGCACCGTGCCGGTGTTCGAAGACATCGCGGCGGCGCTGGCCACGGGCAATGGCCCGCTGACCCTTGCCATCGCCATCGCGCTTGCAGGCATCGCCGTCTTTGGCGCGCTGAACCTGTCGCTTCTGGTGTGGAACCTGCGCAAGCTGCGCGGCTTTGCAGCCTCGGACAAGGGGCAGGCCCTGGCCAATTCCAACGCCCAGACCCAGATGATGGCGCTGCCGCTGGCGCTGGCCATGTCGATCAATGGCGGCTTCATCCTGGGCCTCGTGTTCGTGCCCGGCCTGTGGTCCATCGTCGAATACCTGTTCCCGCTGGCGATGCTGGCCTTTCTGGCCGTGGGGTATCTCGCGTTCCGCCAGCTGGGCCGGTTCATTGCACGGGTCACGGCCACGGGCGGGTTTGATTGCACCAAGAACAATTCCTTTGCCCAGATGCTGCCCGCCTTTGCGCTGGCCATGACGGGCGTGGGCATCGCGGCCCCGGCCGCGCTGAGCACCAATGCCACCGTCGCGGGGATCGCGCTGATCCTGTCCAGCTTTTTCCTGATCGCCGCCGTGCTGATCACGGTGGTCGCGCTGGTCTTGGGCCTGCGGTCGATCCTGGAAAACGGCGTGGCCGCCGAACAGGCCCCGACCTTGATGATGATCGTGCCGATCACCACGATCCTCGGCATCTTGCTGCTGCGCCAATCGCATGGCCTGCATGTCAGCTTTGACGTGGACAGCTCGGGCGCGGAGACCATGATGCTTCTGACCCGCCTGTTGTCGGTCGAGGTTCTGTTCGCGGCCTTTGGCCTGACCGTTCTGGCCGCCACCGGCTATGTCCGCCGCTTCTTGACCGGCGCGGCGATCAGCCCCGGAAACTACGCGCTGGTCTGCCCGCCCGTGGCGCTGTCGGTCCTCACCCAGTTCTGGATCAATTCGGGCCTGGTCAAGGCGGGGCTGATCGCGAAATTCGGGGTCGCCTATTGGTCGCTGACGGGCGTGGCCATCGCGTTGCAACTGGTCGCGGTCGGCTTGGTCGTCTTCCTGCACCTGCGCCATTTCCGCGCCCCGCGCGACGCGGCGTTGCGCGCGGCCTGATCCTTCGCGGTCATGCCCCCCAGGACCGGCGCGGCCCCCGCGCCGGTCTTTCGTTTGCCCAATGTCGCGAAAGTGGTAAACCACCCCAAAAGGGGTTCCGGATCACGGACGGCGACAGGGGCAGATGCAACATCTCAAACCCAGATCGAAACACGGCACCGTCATGGCCGTGTCGATGATGAAGGACGAGGCGCCGTTCCTTCTGGAATGGTTCGCCCATCATCTGGCCGTGGGGTTCACCGACATCCTTGTCTACACCAACGACTGTTCCGACGGCACCGACGAGATGTTGATCCGGCTGGAGGAACTGGGGCTTGGATACCACCGCCCCAATGTGATCGCGGAGGGGGTGAAACCCCAACCCTCGGCCCTGGGCCATGCCCAGCAAGAGCCGCTGGTGGGTGCGGCCGATTGGGTCTTGGTCTTCGACGCCGATGAATTCCTGTCGATCAACCACCCTTCGGGCAAGCTGGAGGGCATGCTGGATGACACTGTCGCGCGCGGCGGCACGGGCGTTGTCATCACCTGGCGCATTTTCGGATCGGGGGGCGTGATCGACTGGTCGCGCGCCCCCGTGACGGAACAATACACCCGCGCCGCGCCCCCGCTGTGGAACAAGGGTTGGGGCGTCAAGACGCTGTTCAAGTTCGACCCCGACCACTGGAAGCTCGGCATCCACCGCCCCACGATCAAGAACAAGCATCTGGAAACCGGCTTTCCCGACACGGTGCACTGGCTGAACGGGTCGGGCCTGCCGATGGAGGATTATTTCAAGTTCCGCGGCTGGCGGTCGATCCGGCGCACCATCGGCTATGGCTGGGCGCAGATGAACCATTACGCGGTGAAATCGGTCGACAGCTACGCGGTGCGCAAATTCCGTGGCAATGTCAACAACAAGGCCGACAAGTATAACGCCGATTACTGGTCGCTTCAGGATCGTAACGAGGTGGAAGATCGCGCCATCTTGCGCCACGACCCCGACCGCGCCCGGATCATGGCGGAATTGCTGACCGATCCGGTGCTGAACCGGTTGCATCTTGCCGCGCTGGACCGGGTCGAGGCGCGGCTGGCCGCGTATCGCCAGACGCCCGCCTACCACGACCTGCGCCAAGGCCTGATCGCGGCATCAAGCGTGCCGATCACCGATGTCGAGGCGAAACCGCCCAAGGCGCGCGACCCCGCCAAGATCGCCGCCCTGATGAGCGAGGTGGAACTGAAATCGCAATCCCGCCCGAAAGAGGACCGGCGCGCGGAAACTGTGCCGGGCTGGGCGGTGGAAGACGGCGACCCCTACCTGCCCGCGCCCATCGATCTGGGGGGGGATGCCCCGCGCGACTGGATCGCCAACCACGACATCCCCCTGCCCGCCGATGCCCGCATCTTTCGCCCCGAGGCGCTGACGGCCATCGTCGCGGGCCGGTTCGAGCGCCGCCATGCGCGCAACATCGGGGTCTATCTGACCGGCTGCGCGCGCGTTCTCGATATCGGCTGCGGCGTGGGGTTTCTGGCCATCCGCGTGGTGCAGGTGTCGCAAGGCGTGGTGGTCATGGCGCAGGATTGCCGGGCCGATCTGATCGCGCTGGGGCAAGACATCGCGCGGCGCGCGGGCCTGGATACCACGGAACGGCTGACTTGGTCGGACGGGCCGCTGCGGCTTGCGACCGATACACGGCGCGGCGGCGGCGGGGCTTGCGGCCTGTTTGCGCGATTTCCGGCCCATGGCCCTGCGCCTGTCGCGCACAGCCGATGTGCCGCCCGAAGTCTTGGCGACCCAGGATCCCGGCACGCTGTGCCGCGTGATCCTGCCCTTCGTGTCCGAGGACCAGGCGAACCGGCTGCGCGCGGGCTATGGCCCGGCACTGGCCGCCCTGGGCTTTGCCGAAACGCCCGACCGCGCGGCGGGCGGCAGTTTGCAATTCGATCGCCCGGGCGGCGTGGCGGGATGAAAACCGGCGCGCCCGCACAGGGGACAAAAGGGGGAAAGATGGGCAAGCCAGCCGAACCAGACGAGGACCTGATCGCGGGGCATGGCGTCATCGTGCGCGCGGCCAATGGCGATGTGATCCGCTATGACCCCACCGGCGTGGTGATGCGCCTGTCGGACCGGGTGATTGCCGATATCGCGCTGCGCCTGGGGCATCGGGCGCAGGGCGCGCCAGAGGTGCGCCCGAAGGCACACCCTACGGAACTGCCGCAGGGTGACCTGCTTGACGGCATCGACGCCTGGGGCGTCACCCAAGACGGCGACTGGCTGCGCTTTACCGCGCGGATGCCCGGCGCACAGGGGGTGCGCGGCTATCGTCGCCACATCGACGGCGGCGCGGTGCTGGGCGACGGGCCGGGGGCGGTGATGGGGATTCTTGGCCTTGGCGGGCCGCGCGCGGCCTTGGCCACGGCGGGGCCGCCGGCCTTTGCCCATCACATCGTGGCGCCCGCCGATGATATCGGCGCGGTCGGCATGGCCGGGATCGAAGCCGCGCCCGCGACCGACCGGTTAGACCCCTTGCGCGAAACCCCGCACGAGGCGCTGGTGGCCGAAACCATCCTGCACTGGCAGGTGGAAAAATTCGCCCCCCTGCCCCTGATCATGGCCCGCGTGGAAACCGACGCATCGGCCAGCGCCGCCGACCTGGCGCGCGGCCGCGCGGTGGAAAACCTGATGATCGCCGCGCAAAACCTGCGCGATGCCGCCGCCCTCATGGGCAAGCGCGCCAAGATCCTTGGCATCTGCCTTGATTTCGCGCTGGAACATGTCACGGGCGATGCCACGGCCTATCGCGACGGAATGCTGGCGGTGATGGCGCGGCTGACCGAAGGCTTGGCGCGCCTGGGTCATGACCAACCGCTGTTTGTCGCCCGCTTCGAGGCAGGGCTTGATCCGGGCACCGCCCCCGCGGTGATCGAGGGGCAATGGGAATTGGCCTGGAACCATGGCGATCACCGGCTGATCTTTTCCGGCCCCAGCTATCCCTTTGCCCGCGACGACCATGACCGCCCCACCGATGACGCGCGCCGCCAGATGGCGGAACTGACCGCCTCCGCCATCGCGGCGGGCGTGGCATGGCGCTGTCCGACGCTGTTTCTGGCCGAATGGGAACCGGGCGACGCGCCGGTGATCCGCGTCACCGCCCAGGCCGAGGGGCCGCTGGTGCTGGATGGGACCGGGGCCATGGGCTTTGCGCTGCTTGGGTCCGATGATGTGGCCATCGACGGCGTTGCGCTGGCCCCCGATGATCCGCAGGCGGTGCTGATCACGACCCGGTCAAGGGCCGATGGGCTGTCGCTGTCCTATGGCGCGGGGCGGCCGGGGGGGCTGCGCGACAGCTGGGCGATGCAAAGCCGCACCGGGGCGATGCTGCACCGTTGGGCGCTGCCCGCCATCCTGCCGGTGCGGGGGGCGCGATGCTTGAACTGCCCCACCAGCTGCCGCCCGGGGCCCTGTGCGATGCGGGCGCCGAGATCCTCGCCGGGGCGCTGGCGGCCAGCGATGGGCTATGGTGGACCGGCGCGGGGCTGGTGGCCGATGCCCGTGGCGCCGTCACGCATTGGGCGGACCAGACCGGCAGCCGCACCGCGCACCCGACCGCGCCCAATACCGGCAATGGCCAGATCGGCGATGCGGGCGACCTGACCGGGCTGCAATGCCGCGACGGGCTGCATTGCGGCATGATCGTGGAGGATGTGGCGCGCGATGCCGCGACCGTGACGCTGGCGGCGCGCTACCTGCCGCCCTACGGCGAGGATGCGAAAACCGTCGTCACCTTTAACACCGGCGGCGCGGCCAAGAAAGCGGCCCATGACAATTACCTGTTCCTGTCCGAGGCCGAGGGCTTTCTGACTGTCAAGGATGACAAGGGGTTGATCGAGGCGGTCTTGCCCGCCCCGCTGGGCGATGCGCCACGCCTTGTCATGCTGTCGCTGGCGGGCGACCGTCTGGCGGTGTCGGTGCTGGGCGGGGCATCGCCCGCGACCTCGACACAGGCACGGGCCCGCGCCCATGTTCTGTCGGGGCCGGCCAACCTGTTCATCGGCTGTCGCAACCAACGGTCCGGCCTGACCAAGACCTTGGGCGGCGCGCTGATCGCGGATGTCTGGCTCTGGCCCGGCCGCGCGTTGTTCGGGTCGGATGCCGCGACGGATCGGGCCGCGCTTGTGGCGCTGCAGCGGTTCGCGCTCTGGGCGGACGAGCCGTGACGGGATTTGACGCGGGCAGCCTTGCGGGCGGCAATATCTGCGTGATCTGGGTCGATGACCTGATCGACGTGTTCACATGGCGCGACGCCTTTGGCCTGCGCATCCAGACGCCCAACCTGGATCGGTTCATGGCCCGCGCCGCGCGGTTTTCCAACGCCTATGCCACCGTGCCGCTGTGCGCGCCCTGCCGGGCGGAACTGGCCACAGGGATCAGCCCGTTCCGGTCGGGTCTGGTCGATCTCAACCGGTTCTGGCGCGATGTCTACCCGCCCGAAAAGGCCTGGGCCTATGATTTGCGGCGCGCGGGCTTTTACACCTTCACCACCGGCAAGGTCGACAGCAATTACAGACCCATGCCCGAAGACTATCGCCGCATCCTGTTCCACGAGGAACCGGCGGTCGATGATGTGGGCCGCCGCAGCCGGGTTCACAGCTACCTGGACCGGGGGCCGGGCATCAAGGGCGTGAACCACCCCGATGATGACGGGTCGCAGGATGACCGGTTCTATGACTACCACGTGGCGCAGAATGCCATCGATTTCCTGGCCCGCGCCAACCCCGATCGGCGGCACCTGATCCAGCTTGGGTTCAAGCACCCGCATTACAACCTGATCTGCCCCGACCGGTTCTATGCGCAATACGACCCTGCCGCGATCCGCTGGCCCTCCATCGCGCATGAGGCGGATTATCACGGCCCCCAACCCGGTTTCGCGGTCTACGAGGCGGCCTATATCGCAAATGGCCAATGGATCCCTGAAAAGGCCGGGGACGAGGCCTGGCGCCAGGTGGTGCGCGCCTATTTCGCCGCGATGTCCCACATGGATCACGAGCTGGGCCGGTTCCTCGACGCGCTGGAGGCATCACAGCTGGGCCGGAACACCACGGTGGTGTTCTTTTCCGACAACGGCTTCAACCTGGGAACGCACGACAGTTTCCACAAGATGAGCCAATGGGACAGCGCCGCCCATATCCCGCTGGGCATCTGGCATCCGGCGATGGACCGCGGGCAAGAGATCGCGCTGCCCGTCAGCCTGCACAACATCCCCAAGACGATCATGGATCTGGCGGGCCTGCCGCCACGGCCCGATTGGGGGTCGGGGCAATCGTTGTTGCCGCTGATCGACCCGAGCTTCGGACACTATGACCGGCAATGGTCGCCGGTGACCTGCGTGTTCGGCACGCTGTCGGTGCGCCCGTCGGTCGCGGGCTATGAACACCTGCGCTATTTCCGCTACCCCAATGGCGAGGAACATGTCTATGACATCGCCGCCGATCCGGGCGAGACCGTGAACCTTGTAGCAAGCGCCCCGATGGAGGTGCTGCGCGGTGAACTGGTCAAGGGCGCGCTGCGGCTGGGGCTGGATCTGCGGGGGCATGAAAACCCCGCCGATGGCGTCAACGCGATGATGGCGGTCGATGGGTCGGTCATCCTGGCGGGCGGGCGCGGCAACAATGAATACTGGGCCTACGGCGCGGATGCCGAAAAGATCGTCGAGCAAAAGGACGGCGGCACCGATACGCTGTGGTACATGGCGGGGCCGGATGATTACGTGCTGCAGTGCCCGCCCCATGTCGAAAAGATCCGCATCGCCACCGTGGTCAGCCGGTCGGAGGCCGATGGCCAGACCGGCAAGGTGATCCGCATCGTCGCCCATCCCGACAGCCCGATCGAATTCGAGACCTCGGAACGGGTGGAAATCGATCTGAAAGGGTCAAACGGCGATGACGTGATGATCGGGCCGAAACATGGCGCGGCGACGTTCCATGGCGGGGCGGGCAATGACCTGCTGATCGCGCGGGCCAAGCAGGCCAACCGGCGCCATGCCTTCTACGGCGAGGCGGGCAATGACACGCTGCACGGGGGGCCGGGGCGCGACACGCTGGACGGGGGCACCGGCGATGACGTGATCCATGGCTACACCGGGCGCAACCACATCTTCGGCGGCCATGGCAATGACGTGATCGAAGACGGCGAAGGGGCCTCCACCATCGACCCCGGGCCGGGGCGCAACCTGCTGCGGCTGGCCGATGGCGATCACGAGGTGATCGTGGGCACCGGCATCACCCGCATCACCGCCGCGCCGGGGGCGAAACGCTTCCGCATCGCCTGGGGCGGAGTCTGCGTAATCGAGCGCTGGGACGCGGGCCAAGTCTATGACCTGTCGCGCTGGCCCACCCGCCCGGCGGTGCAGGACATGGGCGGCGGGGTATGGCGGTTCCGCCTGGGCCTCGGGATCGTGGAGATCACGGGCGTCGCCGAGGGCGCGGACCCGGGGAGGCAGGTGGTGTGAATGGGGGGATTAACCAGATGGTAAGGCCGCACGGCAAGAAACGGACCACACCTTAGTAACCCTTGGCGTAAACCAGTACAGCATGAGCGAGGTATCGCCCGCGCCTGTCCGGGTTCGAGGCGCTTGCATTCAGCCACGGGCGCGGCCATTCAGGCGGTGTGGCACATGACATAGATCCTTCTGCGGTTTCCTGGGCGGCGCTTGGCTGGTCGGCGGTTTTCGACGACCAGCTGGCGGCGGAAGACGCGGGCTTGGACCGGTTGCGGATCGCGACGGTGCACCGGGCGCGGATGACGGCGATCTCGCGGCAGGGGCAGGTGCGGCTTGACCCGCCGCCCGGGGCCGGCACGTCGGATTTCGCGGTGGGCGATTGGGTTCTGGCCGAGCCGGAGAGCCACAGGGTGATCCGCCGGCTGGACCGCAAGACGCTGTTGCGGCGGCGGGTCGAGGGCGGGCGGATGCCACAGCTGATCGCGGCCAATATCGACACGTTGTTCATCGTCACATCCTGCAACGACGATCTGAACCCGGCGCGGCTGGAACGCTACCTTGCCTTGGCCAACGAGGCGGGCACGCGGCCCGTGGTGATCCTGACCAAGGCCGACCAGGTGGCCGATGTCGCGCCCTATCTGGCGCAAGTCACCGGCCTGCAGCGCGGGCTGGAGGTTGTGGCGCTGAACGCCAAGGCGCCCGAGGCGGCAGGGATGCTGGCGCCCTGGTGCGGCGCCGGGCAGACCGTGGCGCTGGTCGGATCGTCGGGGGTGGGGAAATCTTCGCTGCTCAACACGCTGACGGGCAGCGAGGCGCAGGCCACCGGCGCGATCCGCGAAAGCGACGCCAAGGGGCGGCACACCACCACGGCGCGGTCGCTGCATGGCATCGCGGGCGGGGCCTGGGTGATCGACACGCCGGGGATGCGGACGCTGCACATCAGCGACAGCGAGGCGGGGCTGGACCATTTGTTCGCAGAAATCACCGAGCTGGCGCCGCTGTGCCGGTTTCGCGATTGCACCCACGCGCATGAACCGGGCTGCGCGGTGCAGGCCGGCGTGGCCTCGGGTGCGCTGGACCCGGCGCGGGTGGCGCGCTGGCGCAAGCTGGTCGAGGAAAACGAGGTCAACACCCCGGTTCAAACCGGGCCGCGCGGCAACAAATCCACGCGGTCTCCCGGCAAACGGCGCTGAGGGGCCATGGGGCAAGACCGCTAGGTTGTTGCCCCGATGACCAGGCGAAAGCCCACGTCCTGCACCTTCTCGACCGGCTTGCCCGCCACGCGCGCCAACAGCGCCGCGCCCGCCAATTCGCCGATTTCCACCCGGCGCGAGGCGATGGTGGTCAGCGGCAAGGGCAGCGCCTGGCCGATGGCCAGCCCGTTGAACCCGGCCAGGGCAAGATCGCCCGGCACGTCCAGACCGGCCGACAGGGCATGGAACATGCCGCCCACGGCCATGTCGTCATTGGAAAAACACACGACCAGCCGGTCATGTCCCGCGCCGACCGGGCAGTCTTGCAACAGCTGGCCCACCGCGTCGCGCCCCAGCGGCACCGATGATGGGCCGGGCAACAGGACGGTGGCGGCCAGCGTCACCTCGGCTTCGGCCAGGCCGTCTTGCAGCCCCTGCAACCGCGACAGGGCACGCGGATCGGTCGAGATGTCATGGCCCGCATAGGCCAGCCGCCGATAGCCCCGCCCCAGCAGGTAATGGGCCATCGCCCGCCCCGCCGCGCGCTGCGACAGGCCCACCGTGGTGTCGATCGGGGCCGGGTCCACATCCATGATTTCCACGATCGGCACGCCTGACCCGGCGAGAAGCCGCCGGGTTTCCGCCGTGCTGACCGCCGGAGCCAGCACCAGCCCGGCGGGCCGCCATGACAACAGGTCGGAGACAAGCCGTTCTTCGCGCAGCGGGTCGTAGTTCGACACGCCGAGGATGGGATGGTGCCCGGCCTGTTCCAGCCGCGTTTCCAGCCCGTGCAGCACATCGGAAAACACGCTGTTGGACAAGGACGGCAGCACGACCGCGACTTGCCGTGATGCCCCCCCGGCCAATGTGCCGGCCAACCGGTTGGGCATGTAATTGATCGCGCGGGCCGCCGTCTGCACCCGTTCCAGCGTGGCGCGCGCAACATGGGTGCCGCCGCGCAGGGCCCGGCTTGCGGTGATTTCGCTGACGCCGGCGATGCGGGCGACCTCGGCCAGGGTTGGCCGGTTGTCGTCGGGCTGATCGGGATCTCTGGTCATCTGCGCCTGCGTGATTGACAGCGGTGTCATACTTCAAATCCAAGTATTTCACCTATATTTTCAAAATGGCAAACATAATTGACAGCGCTGTCATGATTTGCGAACCTCACCGACAGGGAGGACGCGGGCATGAGAATCGTGGTGACCGGCGCGGCCGGTTTCATCGGCAAGATGGTCGTACAGGCGCTTGATGCCGCCGATACCGTCACACTCGACGGCGTAGAACGCCGCGTATCTGCCATTCTTGCCGTCGATGTCGCCGCCGACCCGCTGGCAGATCTTGCCGCGCAATGTCGACGGGTGCACCCGCTGCACGGGGCCTTGGGCGATGCGGCCGTTCTGACCCGGATCGCCTCGGATGCCCCCGATCTTGTCATCCACCTTGCCGCTGTCGTGTCGGGACAGGCCGAGGCGGATTGGGACCTGGGCATGGATGTGAACCTGCAAGGCACCCTTGCCCTGATCGAGGCCTGCCGCCGCATGGCCCGCCCACCGGTATTCCTGTTTTCCTCGTCCGTTGCGGTGTTTTCCTGCGCCGACAACGACACGATCACCGAAGATACCCTGCCCGCGCCCCGGTCGTCTTATGGCACGCAGAAATTGATGGGCGAATTGCTGGTGCGCGACGCCACGCGGCGCGGGTTCATCCGGGGGCGCAGCCTGCGCTTTCCCACCATTTCGATCCGGCCCGGCGCGCCCAACCGCGCGGCGTCGAGTTTCGCCAGCGGCATCTTGCGCGAACCGCTTGCGGGGCTGCCCGCCACCTTGCCCGTCGGCCGCGACCTGCGGCTGCACCTGGCCTCGCCGGAAAAGGCGCTGGAGTACACGCTGCGCGCCTGCGCGCTGGAACAGGCCGAGCTTGGCGCGACAACCACGCTGACCTTGCCGGGCATCACCGTGACGGTCGGCGAGATGATCGATACGCTGGCACAAATCGCGGGGGCGGATGTCGCGGCGCGCATCACGCCCATCCCCGACCCCGCGATCGAGACGATCGTGGCGTCCTGGCCGGGTGAAATCCTGTGCCCGCGCGCCCGCGCGCTCGGCTTTGTGCCCAACACCGGAATTGCGGCGCTGATCGAGGAGCATCGCCGCCGCAGTGAACGCGCGGTCTAGCTCGACCACGCCAGCAACACGACAGGGAGAGAGAGATGAAACATTACATTCTTGGCGCCGTTTCGGCGGTCGCACTGGTCAGTGCGGCGCAAGCGCAGGACAGCCTGGTGATCGGCCATGCCTTGTCGCCGACATCGCATTACGGCGTCGGCGCACAGGCGTTCCTCGACACGCTGGCAGAATTGTCGGGCGGCACCTTTACCGGCGAACAGGCGCCCGCGGGCCAGTTGGGCGGCGAACGCGACATGATCGAAGGTCTGCAGATCGGGTCGCTTGACCTGGTCATCACCTCGACCGGCCCCTTGGGCAATTTCGTGCCCGAGGTCCTGGCGCTCGACCTGCCGTTCCTGTTCCGCGACTACGACCATGCGCGCAGCGTGCTGGACGGCGAAATCGGCCAGGAACTTCTGGACGCGATGGGCGGAAACGACCTGGTCGGCCTGGCCTGGAGCGAGAACGGCTTTCGTCACGTGACCAATTCGCAGCGCCCGATCACCACGCCCGAAGACCTTGGCGGGCTGAAGCTGCGGACGATGGAAAACGCCGTTCACATGGCGGCCTTTGAAGGCATGGGCGCGGCCCCCACGCCGATGGCCTTTCCCGAAGTGTTCGGCGCGTTGCAGCAAGGCGTCGTCGACGGGCAGGAAAACCCGATCACCGTCATCACCGCCTCGCGGTTCTGGGAGGTGCAGGGCTATGTCACGCTGACCGGCCATGTCTATTCGCCCGCCGTCGTGCTGGCCTCGCCCATCTTGTTCGAGGGCCTGACCGAAGAACAGCAGGGCTGGTTCATGGAAGCGGCCCGCGCCTCGGCTGCGGCCACCCGCGCCGAGGTTGACCGGCTGGAAGCCGAAGGCGTCGACCTGATGCGCGCCAATGGCATGGAGGTCATCACCGAGATCGACCGCGCGCCGTTCCAGGCGCTTGCCGCCGAAGCCGCGTGGCCGGTCTATACCGACCAGTTCGGCACCGCGCTTCTGGAACGCATCCTCGCCGTCGAGTGACGCGCTGACCCAAGCGGACCGGCAGGCCATCGCGCTTGCCGGTCCGGCTATTTCTGATCCAACCCCGGAGGCGGCATGTCGGTGTTCTTGCGTTTCGAAGCGGTCACGACACGTGTCGCGCTCTGGCTGGCGATGGCCTTGCTTGTGATCGCCACGGCCCTGGCCATTTACCAGGTGACCACGCGCTTTGCCTTTGGGCGGCCTTCGACCTGGTCCGAGGTCATCACCCGGTCGGCAATGATCTGGTCGGTCTTCCTGGGTGTGGCGCCCGCCTTTCGCGAAGGCACGATGATCGCGCTGGAATTCATCCAGACCGCGCTGCCGCGCAAGCTGGGGCTGGCGCTTTATCAATTTTCCATGGTGTTGAGCCTGGTATTCTTCGCCATCCTGTTCTGGCAGGGCTGGGCGATGACCGAACGCGTCACCGGGCAGACGCTGGCCGCGTTGCAGGTGTCGATCGCCTGGGTCTACGCGGCGCTGCCGATCGGGTCGGTGTTCATCTGGATCGCGATCCTGGGCTGCATGATCCGGGCGGCGCAGGGCGATTGGCCGCGCCCCGATGGCGATGACGCAACCCGCGCGGAGGGACAGGCATGAACACCGCATTGGCGCTGTCGCTCGGCATCTTTTTCATCATCGGCGTGCCCATCGCGGTGGCGATCGGGCTGGCCTCGGTCATCGGCATCGAGGCGCATGGCCGCCTGCCGTTGCTGTTGGTCGCGCAACGCATGTTCACCGGGCTGGACAGTTTCCCGCTGATGGCGATCCCGCTGTTCATCCTGGCGGGCAACCTGATGTCGGTGGGCGGCATTTCGCAGCGGCTGGTCGATCTGGCCAAGGCTATAGTGGGCGGCGTGCAGGGGGGCCTGGCCGCGACCTGCGTTCTGACCTGCATGATGTTTGCCAGCGTGTCCGGATCATCGGTGGCCACGACCTTTGCGATTGGCGCGATCCTGATCCCGGCCATGGTCAAGCATGGCTACCCCAAACCCATGGCGGCCTCCGTTCAGGCGTCTTCGGCGGAACTGGGGGTGCTGATCCCGCCCTCGATCCCGCTCATTCTCTATGGTGTGTCGACCGACACCTCGATCGGTCAGCTCTTCCTTGCGGGGCTTGGGCCGGGTTTGCTGGTGGCGGGGGCGTTGATGGCGCTGGTCTTGATCTTGTGCCGGGTGCGCGGCATCGGGGCGCAGGATGGGGCCGATCGCCCGCGCCTTGGGCCCGCGGCGCTGGCGGCGCTTCCGGCGATGCTGGTGCCGGTGGCGATCCTTGGCGGCATCTACACCGGCATCTTCACCCCGACCGAGGCCAGCGCCGCCGCCGTTGCGGTCGCCGTGCTGGTCGGCATGGTGTTTTACCGCGAACTCAAGCCCCGTCACCTGCCCGAGGTGTTGAAAAAGACCGTGCTGGCCACATCGGCCATCATGCTGATCATTTCGGCGGCGGCGCTGTTTTCCTTCCTTGTCACCCGCTCGGGCCTGCCCAATGACATCGCGGCCCTGATGCGCGAGGTGATCGAGACGCGGGTCATGTTCCTCTTGGTGGTCAACCTGTTGCTCTTGGTGGTGGGGATGTTCATCGAAACCTCTGCCGCGATCCTTGTGCTGGCGCCGATCCTTGCGCCCATCGCCATGGCCTATGGGGTGGACCCGGTGCATTTCGGGCTGATCATGGTGTTGAACCTTGCGCTTGGCATGATCACCCCGCCGCTTGGCGTGAACCTGTTCGCCGCCTGTTCGGTGGCCAATATCCCGGTCGAACGGATCATCCCGCAATTGTTGTGGTTCGTGCTGACCGTCTTTGCCGCGCTCATGGTCGTGACCTATGTGCCGGCGGTGTCGCTGTGGCCAATGCAAATCATCATGGGGCTTTGAGATGAACATCTATTTCGCAGGGCTTGGGTCCATGGGGTTGGGGATGGCCGCATCCTGTGTCCGGGCGGGGCTGACGGTTTACGGCACAGACCCGAACCCGGACCGGGTCACGGCGCTGATCGCGGCCGGGGGGCAGATGCTGACCGCAGACAGCCCCAAGGCCAACATCATCGTCTGCGTCGTGCTCAACGCCGATCAGACCCGCAGCGCGCTGTTCGGGGCCGATGGCCTTGCGGCGCGGCTGGCCCCCGGCGGCGTGATCATCAGCTGCGCCACCGTCGCACCCGGCTTTGCCCGCGAGATGGAGGCCCAGGCCCAGGCCCTTGGGCTGCACTATCTCGATGCGCCGATTTCGGGCGGTGCCGCCAAGGCGGGGCTTGGCACCTTGTCGGTGATGGCGGCGGGCAGTGCCGCGGCCTTTGCGGCGGCGCGTCCGGCCCTTGATGCCATGGCCGAAACCGTGTTCGAGCTGGGCGATCACGCTGGCCCCGGATCGGCGATGAAGGCGGTCAACCAGATGCTGGCAGGTGTCCATATCGCCACCATGGCCGAGGCGATGACCTTTGGCATGACGCAAGGCATCGCGCCCGAAACCTTCCTGACCGTGATCCGCCAATGCGCGGGCACAAGCTGGATGCTGGAAAACCGCGCGCCCCATATCGTGGCGGGCGACTATACCCCCCATAGCCAGATCAACATCTGGCCCAAGGACCTGGGCATCGTTCTGGACATCGCACGCGATGCGCGGTTCAGCGCGCCGATCACGGCGGCGGCCCTGCAGCAATATCTTGCCGCCGCTGGAATGGGGCTTGGCCATGAAGACGACGCGGCGGTGGCCAAGGTCTATGCCCGCAACGCCCGCCTGACCCTGCCCGGCGAAGGGGACGCATGATGCGGCTTGGCTGTATCGGCGATGATTTCACCGGATCGAGCGATCTGGCCAATACGCTGGCCAAGGGGGGCATGCGCGTGGTGCAATATACCGGCATCCCCGATGCGCCCGCCGCCCCCGATGTCGAGGCCGGGGTTGTCGCGCTGAAATCGCGCTCGATCCCGCCCGCCGAAGCGGTGCGCCAATCGCTGGCCGCGCTGGATTGGTTGCGCGCGCAGGGCTGCGAACAGATTTTCTTCAAGTATTGTTCCACCTTCGACAGCACGCCCGAGGGCAATATCGGCCCCGTCGCGGATGCGCTGGCCGAGGCGCTGGATGCCCATCAGGTGATCGTCTGCCCGGCCTTTCCGGGCGCGGGGCGGTCGGTCTACCAGGGGCATTTGTTCGTGCGTGACCGGTTGCTGAACCAGTCGGGGATGGAAAACCACCCGCTGACCCCGATGCGCGATGCCGATCTGCGCCGCTGGCTGGCGCCCCAGACGCGCCATTCGGTCGGCCATGTCGCGGCCCCTGACGTCTTCGACGGCCCGGATGCCATCGCGCGGGCACTTGCGGCGCAGGACCGGGCCGGGCATCGCCTGATCGTGGTCGATGCGATCCGCGATACCGATCTCCTGGCCATCGGCCGGGCGGCGCGGGATCTGCCGCTGATCACCGGCGGGTCGGGCGTGGCGCTTGGCCTGCCCGCCAATTTTGGCTGCACGCCCGCGCCGGTGCCCTGGCGCGGACAGGGCGGCAAGGGTGTCGTGCTGTCGGGGTCGTGCTCTGTTGCGACGCGCGCACAAGTGGCCCATCACGCCGCATCGCAGCCCGCGCGCGAAGTGGTGGCGGGCGATGTGATCGAGGGGCGGCTGACGCCCGAGGACATCGCCGACTGGCTTTTGGCGCAGGACGGTCTGCCGCTGGCCTATAGTTCCGCCGACCCGGCAGAGGTGGCCGCCGTGCAAGACCACTATGGCCGAGAGGCTTCGGCGGCGGCGCTGGAAGGGTTCTTTGCCCAGGTGGCCCGGCTTGTGGTGGCGGGCGGCGCGACCCGGTTGATCACGGCGGGCGGCGAAACCTCGGGCGCGGTGGTCGAGGGGCTGGGCCTGTCGCGGCTGGAAATCGGGCCGGAAATCGACCCGGGGGTGCCTGCGCTTCGGGCGCGCGGCGATCTGGTGGTGGCGCTCAAATCCGGCAATTTTGGCGCAGAGGATTTCTTTGCCAAGGCTGACCGGCTGCTGTCGGGGGCATCATGACCGAAACGGCCCTGCGCGACCAGATCTGCACGCTGGCGAAATCGTTGTTCGACCGGGGGCTGACCCATGGCAGCACCGGCAATATTTCCGCCCGGACCGAGGATGGCGGGCTGCTGGTCTCGCCCACCGGCACCAGTTTCGGCAGCCTTGATCCCGCGCGGCTCAGCCGGTTCGACGCGATGGGCCGCCTGATCGGGGGCGATACGCCGACCAAGGAAATGCCGCTGCACAGCGCCTTTTACGACACGCGCAGCACGGCGGGGGCGGTGGTGCATCTGCACGCCACCCATTCCGTCGCGCTGTCGATGCTGCCGGAAACGGACCCTGACAATGTGCTGCCGCCGCTGACGCCCTATGCGATCATGCAATTGGGGCGGGTCAAGCTGTTGCCCTTCTTCGTGCCCGGCGACCCGGCCATGGGGGATGCGGTGCGTGGCCTTGCGGGCAAGCGCAGCGCGGTTCTCTTGGCCAATCACGGCCCCGTCGTGGCGGGGCGCGACATCGCCGCCGCCTGTGCCGCGATGGAAGAGCTGGAGGCGACCGCGCGGCTGGCGCTGGTGCTGCGCGGTGCGCAGCCCCGGATGCTGACCGAGGATCAGACGCGCGCCGTGATCACCCGTTTTGACGTGGAGTGGGACATATGACCCGGTTTTCCGCCAATCTTGGATTTCTCTGGACCGATCTGGCCCTGCCCGATGCGGTGCGCGCGGCCCATGGGGCGGGGTTCGATGCGGTGGAATGCCATTGGCCCTATGACACGCCCATAGAGGATCTGCGCGCGGCGCTGACAGAGACCGGGCTGCCGATGCTGGGGCTGAACACGCGGCGCGGCGATCTGGCCTTGGGCGAAAACGGGCTGGCTGCCCTGCCCGGCCGCGAGGCGGAGGCGCGCGCGGCCATTGATCAGGCGCTGGATTATGCCTGCGCCATCGATGCGGCCTGTGTGCATGTGATGGCCGGTGTCGTCGCGGGCGACGCGGCCGAACGGGCCTTTGTCGAAAACCTGGCCCATGCCTGCGACCGGGCGGCGGACCTGGGCCGCACCATCCTGATCGAGCCGTTGAACCGGTTCGATGCGCCGGGGTATTTCCTCAACACCACCGGGCAGGCCGCCGATCTGATCGCGCGGATCGGCGCGCCGAACCTGCGGCTGATGTTCGATTGCTACCATGTGGGCCGGACCGAGGGCGATGTGATCGCGCGGCTGCGCGCGCTGCGCCCGATCATCGGCCATATCCAGTTCGCCGCCGTCCCCGACCGGGGCGCGCCTGACCATGGCGACGTCGATTACCGGGCCGTCTTTGCCGAGATCGCGGCCCTGGGCTGGACCGCGCCGCTTGGCGCCGAATACAAGCCCGGCGGCCCGACCGATGCGACCCTGGGCTGGATGACCCGGCTGCGCTTGACGGCAAAGAACGGCACAGACCCGTGATCTTGCCCGCCACAACCACCCAAAACCCTTTGCCTTGACTGCCGGAATAAGAGACAATCACGCAACGAAAGTTACGGATAAACCGCGGCAGGGCAGGAAAAGGGCACGCACGTGGGATTTGATCGTCGGCCGGTGGCATCCCTATGGATCGGGGAAAAGCTTCAGTATCTCAATCAGTTGTGTCTTGTGTCGCATCTGCGGCACGGGCATCCGGTGACGCTGTATTGCACCGATGTCGTGACCAATGCGCCACCGGGTGTGGTGGTGCGGCCTGCCTCCGAGATCATGGATATCCCGATGGATATCGTCGAACAAACCTCGGCCTCGTTCCTGTCGAACGTGTTTCGCTACAAGATGATCCAGAAAACCGGCGCGATCTGGATCGATTGCGACGCGTTTTGCCACCGGCCCTTTCCCGATGACTGGGAATGGATCTTTGCCGGCCACGGGATGCGCGGCGCGCTGAATTGCGGGGTCGTGGGCCTGCCGCAGCAGTGCGCGTTGATGGACCGGTTGCTGGACTATTACGACAACCTGCCCGAGGCGCCGCCCTGGTGGAACAAGCAACAGCGCAAGAAGCTGGAGCGGCAAAAGGATGCGCCGCTGGCGGTGCGGATCTACCGCACCGAACGCACCGCCTTTGGCCCGCAGGCCTTTACCTATTTCGCGCAGCAGACCGGCGATTTCGACCGCGCGATGACGCCCGACGCGCTCTATCCGGTGCCGTTCCAGTTGAACGACATCTTTTATGATCCGCATGGCCGGGTCGAAGGCTGGTTCACCGACGCGACCGTATCGGTGCATCTGTATACCAATGGCACGAAACCCTGGTGGCGGCGCAATGTGCCGCTGGAAAATTCCTATGCCTGGCGGATGTGCCAAGAGGTCGGCATCGACCCGGCGGCCGCGCTCGAAGACTGAGGCGCGCCATGGCCCCGTCGCTGACGCTGTTTTTCGTGGTGGAGCCGCCGAGCTATCAATACCTCGCCTGCTATCTTGCCGGATCGATCCGGCAGCATCTGGGGCAAGAGGTGGACTTGGTGGGCTATTGCCCGGCCCACCGCATGTCCGAGGTGGACCCCGCCGCCATTGAAACCCTGCGGCGGATGCGCTGCGAGCTGCGGCCGATGCTGACCGAGGGGGTGTTTGACCCGGCCTATCCGCATGGCAACAAGATCATCGCCTGCCAACAGCCGCGCGACACCGACTGGGGCGGGTTCATGGACAGCGACATCCTGGTGATGCAGCCCCATGACATCGGGCGGTTCCTCGTCCCGGGGCATGTGACCTGTTCGCCCGCCGCCTCGATCCAGTGGAAGCCCGAAGGGTTGTGGGAAACCGTCTACGGCGCCTTCGACATGCCCGTGCCAGAAGACCGGATCATGCTGATGCGCGATTGGCGCAGGCCGGTGGTGCCGTATTTTTCATCGGGCTTCGTGCTGTTTCCCGAAACGCATCGCACGGCCACGGGCGAGAGCTTTGCCCAGACCTGGATGGACACGGCCCAGGTCGTGGACCGGATCGACAGCCTGGCGCCGTTTCGGCGGCCCTATCTCGACCAGATGACCCTTCCGGTGGCGATTGCGCGGGCGGGGCTGGCGTGGAACGCGCTGGCCGAGGATGATCATTTCATCCTTGGCGGGCGGCTGCGCGGGCGGCCCTTTCCGGCAAAGCGGCCCATCACGGCGGTGCATTACCGCAAGTGGGAGGTGTTGAGCGAGGCCGGGCTTGCCGGTCGCGGCTATGGCGCGCTGCAATCGCAGGTGGGCGTCAAGCGCGTCAGGCGGATTTTCGATGCCGCCCTGCCCGAGGGCATTGTGCCCGCCGAACCGCTGGCGGCCCCCACGGTGCAGGATGGCCACAAGGCCTTGATGGGCGCGGTCACGCATGTGCGCCACGAAGGGTTCTTCCTCGAGAAATGGATCGCGCATTACGGCGCGCTGGTGGGTCGGGAAAACCTTCTCGTGGTGATCGATGGCGAAGACTGGGTGCCGGATGTGGACCTGACCGGGCTGCAGGTCGAGGTGATCACCGGGGCACCCCGCGAACGGCTGAGCAATGACAAGTTCATGGCCACCGAGATGTCGCAACATGCCAACCGGCTGCGCTCCAGGTATCGCTACGTGCTGCGGATGGACGTGGATGAATACCTGGCCCTTGACCCGGCGCTTGGGCAGGATTGGGAAGCCGCGCTTTGCACGATGGACGACACCGGCTATGCCTTTGCCGTGGGCGTCGACATGGTGCAGGCCGCCAGAGAAACCGGCACCTTGGACCGCAGTCAGCCGGTTCTTGGTCAACGCGGGCACGGGTTTGTCAGCCAGGCCTATTCCAAGCCCTTCGCGATTTCACGCTGGGCGCAATGGTCAAGCGGCGGGCACCGGCTGATCGGGCGCACGGTGCGGATGGACCCGCAATTCCTGTTGCTCCACCTGGCACTGGCCGATGCGGGCGTGATGGCCGAACGCCATGCCGCGCGCGGGGGCGACGGGCAGCATCCCTCCTTCGTGCAACATGCCGCGGCACGCGCCAGCGGGATCAGCGATGCCGGTCTGGGCAGTGTCCTGGCCTATGACCAGGCGCTGGATATCGCGCTGGCGGAATTCCAGGTCGAAAAGGATGGCAGCCCCGCGATCTGCCCGCGCCGCGCGCGACATCCGCTGGCAACCAACCGGGGTATCCCGATCCGCATTCCCGACCGCTTCCACGGGCTGGCCTGACCATGGCGGGCCCCAAGGGGCAAGGGGTCAGCCTTGTGTCGATGATGAAGGACGAAGGCCCGCGCCTGTTGGAATGGCTGGCCTATCACCGGTTGATCGGCTTCGACGCGGTCTGGGTGTTCAGCAACGACTGCCGCGACGGGACCGACGCGATGCTCGACCGGTTGGCGGCGATGGGCCTGTGCCAGCATCGCCGCAACGCGGTGCCACAGGGCAAAAAGCCCCAGCCCCATGCGCTGAGCCTTGCGGAACAGACGCCCGCGATCCTTGCCGCCGATTGGGTGATGGTGATGGACGCCGATGAATTCCTGCACATCAAGACGGGCGATGGCACCCTGCCCGCGCTTCTGGCTGCCTGCCCCGCAGGGACGGACGGGGTGGTGGTCAATTGGCGGATCATGGGATCGAACGGGATCACGGATTGGTCGCCCGATCCGGTTCTGGCGCAATTCACCCGTGGCGCGCCCGATGGGTTTCGGCGCGGTTGGGGGGTCAAGACGTTGTTCCGGCCCTTTGACGGCATCAAGCTGGGCATTCACCGGCCCACGGTCCGGGCTGCGCACCGCGACGGTGCGGCCCGGGCGGTTCTGCTGGCGCGGGCCTGGGTCAACGGGTCGGGCGTGCCGATGCCGCCCTCTTTCCTGCAAGACGGGTGGCGCGGGTCGGCGGCGACGGTGGGCTACGCACTGGCAGAGGTGGCGCATTTCGCGGTGCAAAGCGCCCAAGCCTATCTGCTACGGGCGGACCGGGGAAATGTGAACCTGAAGCCGGACAAATACGATGCAACCTATTTCGCCATCTTCGACCGCAACGAATTGGCCCGGCCCGGCCTGTCGATTTGGGCGGGCAAGGTGGCGGGCGAGGTGGCGGGCTGGCTTCAGGATGCGACGCTGAAGCGGTTGCTACAGGACAGTTGCGATTGGCACCGGGCCCGGCTTGCGGCGCTGTGCGCCCGGCCCGGCCATGCAGCGCGGATGGCGGAGCTGGCCCGGGCGGGGGCGGTGGATTACGCCGATCTGGACCAGCTCTTGTTCGTGCAGCCGCTTGCGCCAGAGGGTAAAAAACGGGTGGCCGAGCTGCGCGCGCAAGGTCTGCCCGATGCGGCGATCGCGCAGATCGTGGCGCATTCGGTGGGCGCGCTGGAAACCGCGCGCGACACCCGCGAGGCGCAGGAATTGCGCGCCATGGGCATCACGCCCTCAGGCCTTGGCTAGTTGGTCTTGTCGGGCGGCAGGATCGGCAGGGGCGCGATGGGAATGCCGTCTTCGATCAGGGCGCGCGCCTCTGGCAGGGTGGCCTCGCCGTGGATCGGGCGTTCCTTGGCCTCGCCCAGGTGCATGGCGCGCGCCTCATCCGCGAAACGGCCCCCGACATAGGTCGAGGTCTTGGCAATGTGGTCGCGCAGCGCGCGCAGCATCTGTTCGGCGGGGTGGCTTGGCTCCGACAGGGGGCGCGCGGGTGGCGGGGCCGGTTCGGCCACCACATCCGCGCCCGACACGCGCGGCGCCATGAGCGCCTTGGACACCTTGGTCGATCCGCAGATGGCACAGGACACAAGGCCCTTCGCGGCCAGCGTGTCAAAGGCAGCGGCCGATTGGAACCAGCTTTCGAACCTGTGGTCATCGCTGCATTTCAGGGCGTATCGGATCATGATGGTCGGGAAATATGCAGTTTCTGGCAGGGGTCAAGCCGGGCTGTCATGAAAGTGTCATCGACGCATCAGCGCAAGCGGGCGGGATCAAAACCGGAGATGATATGTTTCAGTTCCGGTTCATCGACGCGTTGGGCGGCCTTCTTCACACTCATCCACTTGAGCTTGCGCTTGCCCGCCTCGGGAAAGGCCGCATCGCTGTGCGACACTTCCAGCGCGAAAACCAGCACGATGCAGGGGATCGACAATTCTTCGTCCAGCCATTTGTCGTAGGAATAGACGCCCAGCACGTCATCGTAGACGCGGCCCCGCAGCCCCGCTTCTTCCCAGGCTTCCTGGGCCGCGGCCTCGGCGGGGCGCATGCCATCCATCGGCCAGCCCTTGGGGATGATCCAGCGCCCGGTGTCGAGCGAGGAAATCAGCATCACCTCGATGCCGTCTTTCTTCTTGGCACGAAAGGGCAGCACGGCGAATTGCGTGCGCGTCTCGCGTTTCGCGGCGACATTGATGCGCAAAGGCGCCTGAAGGGTTGGTTTCCGAGCCATGACGCCGGGGTATGGCATGGGCGGGGCGGCCTTGCCAAGCCCGGCTTGACGGCGGCGGCCTGCGCCATACCTGTTGGCCACACCATTGGGATGTTTCGTCATGCACCGACGCCACGTGATTGCCAGCCTTGCCGCCCTGCCCCTTGCCCTGCACGCAACCATGGGGCAGGCGCAAGCGGGGTTCACCTTCGACTCCATCGACGGTGGCAGCTATGACATGGCCGAGTGGCGCGGTCGCCCGGTTCTGGTGGTCAATACCGCGTCGCTGTGCGGCTATACCCCGCAATACGACGAATTGCAGGCGCTGCACGAAGACTACGGCCCACGCGGTTTGGTGGTTCTGGCGGTGCCATCCGATGATTTCCGGCAAGAACTGGCCAGCGATGACGCGGTCGCGGAATTTTGCGAGGTGAATTTCAACCTCACCTTGCCGATGACCACGATCACGCCGGTGCGCGGGGCGGGGGCGCATCCGTTCTACCTTTGGCTGCGCACCACCTACGGCTTCGAGCCGGGGTGGAACTTCAACAAGGTCTTGCTGGATGGCGAGGGCCGGATGGTCAACAGCTTTGGCTCGAACACCCGGCCGGGCAGCGCCCGCATCCGCCGCGAGATCGAGGGTTTGCTGCCCGCGTGACGCGCCCCGTTTTCCTTGGGTCCGAGATATATCGCGGGTCAAGCTATGGCACATGGCATCCCTTGCGGGTGCCGCGCGTGTCGACGGTGATGGACCTGTCGCGCGCGATGGGCTGGCTTGGCGGGGATCAGTATCGCACCAGCCCGCGGGCCAAGCCCCAGGCGCTGACGATCTGGCACACGGAGGCCTATGTGACGGCCTTGGCGGCGGCAGAGGCCGCGCAGGCGGTCAACGATGCGGTGCGCGACCGGCACGGGCTGGGAACGGTGGCCAACCCGGTCTATCCCGAGATGTACCGCCGCCCCGCCACGGCGGCGGGGGCATCCCTGCTCGCGGGGGAGCTGCTGGCGCAGGGCGGCGTGATCTATCACCCCGGCGGCGGCACGCATCACGGCTTTCCCGACCGGGCGGGCGGGTTTTGCTACCTGAACGACCCGGTCCTGTCGATCTTGTCACTGCGCCGTGCAGGGGCCGCGCGCATCGCCTATGTCGATATCGACGCCCATCACATGGACGGGGTGCAACATGGGTTGGCGGGCGATCCGCAGACCTTGTTGATCTCGGTGCATGAAGAAAAGCGCTGGCCCTTTACCGGGGCGCTGGAGGACGACGGCGGGGGCAATTGCCTGAACCTGCCGGTGCCGCGCGGGTTGAACGATACCGAAATGGCCGCGATCCGCGACAGGCTGATCCTGCCCGCCTTGGCGGGTTTCGCGCCGGATGCCATCGTGTTGCAATGCGGGGCCGATGCGGTGGCCGAAGACCCGCTGTCGCGGCTGGCGCTGTCGAACAACGCACATTGGGATTTCGTGGCGGCGGTGATGTCGCTTGGCTGTCCGCGCCTCTTGGTGCTGGGGGCGGCGGCTATAACCCCTGGTCGGTCGGGCGGCTCTGGACAGGGGTTTGGGCCACGCTGAACGGCCAGCCCATCCCGGAGCGTTTGCCCCAGGCGGCGGAGGCGGTGCTGCGCGGCCTGCATTGGGACAAGCCGCCGCAAATCGGGCGCACCCCGCCGGATCATTGGTTCACCAGCCTGCGCGATGCGCCCCGGCCCGGCCTTGTGCGGGCAGAGGTGGCGGAGCGGATCGCGGAACTGGCCCGGCGACCGGCGGCACGGGGGCGCCTACCCGAGTGAAAGACTCGGGAATTGACATATCCGATTCTTTTTGTCAGGCTTAACGGGCAACATCACCCCTAGCGGAGCCCGCGCCATGAGCTTTCACGGACAGATCACCGAAACGCCAGAGATCAGCCGCACCACGCTGCCCCCCCGCAGCCTGCCGGTCTATGACGCCCGCCGCCTGACCGATGGCGACGCGGCGGCCTTGATCGTTCTGGATGACAAGACCTATCAGCTGCGCATCACGCGGGCGGGCAAGTTGATCTTGACCAAGTAGGGTGGGCAATCTGCCCACCCCACAGCGCCCCCGCATACGAAAAAGGCCCCGAACCGGGGGCCTTTTCCATTCTGTGCCGCGACCGGTCAGCCGATCTTGGGCAGCAATTCATCCAGCGATTTCTTGGCATCGCCATAGAACATCCGCGTGTTTTCCTTGAAGAACAGCGGGTTCTCGATACCGGAATAGCCGGTCCCCTGGCCACGCTTGGACACGAAGACCTGCTTGGCTTTCCAGACTTCCAGCACCGGCATCCCGGCGATGGGGCTGTTGGGGTCGTCCTGCGCCGCCGGGTTCACGATGTCGTTGGAGCCGATGACGATCACCACGTCGGTCGAGGGGAAATCATCGTTGATTTCGTCCATTTCCAGCACGATGTCATAGGGCACCTTGGCCTCGGCCAAAAGCACGTTCATGTGCCCCGGCAAACGGCCCGCGACGGGGTGGATGGCAAAGCGCACGGTCTTGCCCGCCGCGCGCAGCTTGCGGGTCAGTTCCGACACCGATTGCTGGGCTTGCGCCACCGCCATGCCGTAGCCCGGCACGATCACCACGCTGTCGGCATCGTTGAGCGCGGTCGCAACCCCATCGGCGTCGATGGCGATCTGTTCGCCCTCGATCGCCTGCTGTTCGCCCTTGGCACCGCCAAAGCCACCCAGGATGACCGAGACGAAGGACCGGTTCATCGCCTTGCACATGATGTAGGACAAGATCGCCCCGGAAGAGCCGACCAGCGCGCCGACCACGATCAACAGGTCATTGCCCAGCGAGAAGCCGATCGCCGCCGCCGCCCAGCCCGAATAGCTGTTCAGCATCGACACCACCACGGGCATGTCGGCACCGCCGATGCCCATGATCAGGTGATAGCCGATGAACAGCGCCAGAAGCGTCAGCAAAACCAGCGTCCAGCCGCCGGACCCGCCCAGGTACATCGCCGCCAAAAGCAGCGATGCGCCCGCCGCACCCGCGTTGAGCATATGGCCGCCCGGCAATTGCTTGGCGACGCTGTCGACACGGCCCGCAAGCTTGCCATAGGCGATGACCGACCCGGTAAAGGTCACGGCACCGATCCAGATGCCCAGAACCAGTTCGACCCGCAGGATGCCCACTTCGACGGCGGTTTTCTTGGCCAGAAGCGCCGCGAAATTCGACATGGTGCCGATCAGGTCATAGGCCTGTGCGGCCAGGGGGCCTTCCGGCTGGGGAAAGGCAAGCCCCGCCTCGCCCAGCATGCCCGCCACGCGGCCCAGTTCGATATGGGCGTTGAAGCCCACGAAGACCGCCGCCAGACCGACAAGCGAATGCATGATCGCCACAAGTTCGGGCATCTGGGTCATCTGCACCTTGGTGGCCAGCTGATAGCCCACGCCAGCACCGGCCGCGATCAGGACGATCGACATCAGCCACAAGCCGGAGCCCGGGCCGATCAGGGTGGCGGCGACCGCCAGCCCCATGCCCGCGATGCCATACCAGACCGCGCGCTTGGCGCTTTCCTGTCCCGAAAGACCGCCCAGCGACAGGATGAACAGAACAGCCGCGACCGCGTAAGCCGCAATGGTGAAACCGAAATCCATGTGTTCTACCCCTGCCCGCTTACGATTTCTGGAACATGGCGAGCATGCGCCGTGTCACGAGGAAGCCACCGAAAATATTGACGGAGGCCATGAAGATACCCAACGCCGCAAGGATCGTGATCAACACCGAGCTGGACCCGATCTGCATCAAGGCGCCCAGGATGATGATCGACGAAATCGCGTTGGTGACCGCCATCAGCGGTGTGTGCAGCGAATGCGCCACGTTCCAGATCACCTGGAAGCCGATGAAGACCGACAGCACGAAGACGATGAAATGCTGCATGAAGCTGGCGGGCGCGATCAGGCCCACGGCCAGCACAAGGCCGCCCGCGATCGCCAGAAGCGTGACCTGTTGCTTGGTCTGCGCCTTGAAAGCGGCGATTTCATTGGCGCGCTTTTCTTCGGCGGTCAGTTCCTTGGGCTTGTCTTTCTTGGGGGCGGCCGCGATGGCCGCGATTTTCGGCGGCGGCGGCGGATAGGTGATTTCACCGCCAAAGACCGCCGTGGCGCCCCGGATCACGTCATCTTCCATGTTGTGGTTGACCGTGCCGTCCTTGCCGGGCGTCAGGTCGGCCATCATGTGGCGGATGTTGGTGGAATAGAGCGTGGAGGATTGCGCCGCCATGCGCGACGGGTAATCGGTATAGCCCACGATGATCACGCCATTGTCGGTGACGATGCGTTCATCGGCTTTGGTCAGTTCGCAATTGCCGCCGCGTTCCGCCGCAAGATCGATGATGACCGATCCGGGCTTCATGCTCTCGACCATGTCCTTGGTCCAGAGCACGGGCGCAGGCCGGCCGGGGATCAGCGCGGTGGTGATCACGATATCCATCTCGGGGGCGATTTCGCGGAATTTTTCAAGCTGCTTGGCCTGGAATTCCGGGCTTTGCGGCGGCGCGTAGCCCCCGGTCGCCGACCCGTCGGGCAATTCATCGGCAGAGAATTCGAGAAACACGAATTCCGCGCCCATCGATTCGATCTGTTCGGCCACTTCGGGCCGCACGTCGAAGGCATAGGTGATCGCGCCCAGCGAGGTGGCGGTGCCGATGGCGGCAAGACCGGCCACACCCGCGCCCACGACCAGCACCTTGGCGGGCGGAACCTTGCCCGCTGCCGTGACCTGGCCGGTGAAGAAGCGGCCGAAATTGTTGCCCGCCTCGATCACGGCGCGGTAGCCCGCGATATTGGCCATGGACGACAGCGCGTCCATTTTCTGCGCGCGCGAGATGCGCGGCACCATGTCCATCGCGATGACATTGGTGCCCGCGGCCTTGGCGGTTTCCATCA
Source organism: Roseicyclus sp. (assembly GCA_018401965.1). Classification (GTDB taxonomy): domain Bacteria; phylum Pseudomonadota; class Alphaproteobacteria; order Rhodobacterales; family Rhodobacteraceae; genus Roseicyclus. Next base: position 169,550 of record JAGYJU010000009.1, on the reverse strand, counting down.
TCTTTTCGTTCTGGCCCGGCCAGAAGAACGAGATGAGCAGCTGCCCCTCGCGGAATTTCTTGGCCTCTGCCGCGGTCGGCGGACGCACCTTGGCGATGATGTCGGCGGCTTTCCACAGGGCGGCGGCGGTTTTCACCACCTCGACGCCTGCCGCCTGATATGCGTCATCGGTAAATCCCGCGGCGATGCCCGCCCCGGATTCCACCACGCAATCATAACCGAGTTTCTGAAGCTGGAGCGCGCTGTCGGGCGTCATTGCCACCCGGGCTTCACCCGCCTCGATCTCCTTCGGAGCGCCTATTTTCACTGTCATCCCCTCTTTGACATGGCCGTGTCCCGAAGCCCCATAGCAACACAGGGCGCGGTCTACAACTGGGCAAGCGCGACACTATATTGCGCATACAATGGCATACCGTTTTTGAAGATTTCACGGATGCCGCAAGGTGAGGCAGCAGCACCCAGGGCAATCGCGCTTCAAAATCCATCTATGAGAGTACGGAGGAATTTGTTGCTCCATCCTGCTCTCTTGAACTTCACGCGGTTTGAACCTTTTGAGGAATTTGCCTTGATGATACTCAAGGCGATCCGTCGCAACGCGGCGAAGTTTGCCGGGGCATTGTCCTTGCGTGCGCGGTGCTGATCGTCATTCATCACGACATCCAGCGACCAATGCAAACTGTTTTCAATTTCCCAGTGACCGCGGATCAGCCCTGCGGCGACCTTCGCCGTGTGGCACTTTGAAAGGAGATAAAGCCGTTCGGACTGGCTGGTCGTGTCGCCCATCATGCGCTTGGAAACAACGTGGACGAAGGCGGCGAGATGCGGCCACTGATGGGTTTCGGTGAGATAGTCCGGCACATCGTAGACACGGTATGATCGCTCCTCAATCCGACCGTGATCACCATTGATGCAGACATATTCATCCCTGAAATCAGTGCCCTGATCGCTCACAAAGGCCTCGATATCCGCCTTTATGCCGCCTTGGTTACCTTTGAGCTGCAGGCAATAGTCACCGCCTGCTTGCGCGATTAGTTCACACGTTTCCCGCTGGCAGTGCAGCGCATCGGCCGTAATGGTGATCCCACGAATATCCAGCATCTCAATCAACTCGCGGAGCGCCAAAATCTCACCCCCGCCCTTTGCACTTTGCGTTATCCCGAGGCTCAGGCGGGCGCCATGTGCAAAGGCGGTGACCACGTTCAGGTTCGACTGTCCAGCGGCCTTGTCAAAGCTGCGCCGCATCTCCTTTCCGTCAATGGCGATTGCCGGATGCTCCGCATGTGCAGCGGCAAAGTCGGCTTGGAATTTGTCAAAAAAGGCTTGAAGGCTGCGCGGCTTCATCAAACGGAATAATCGTGAATACGCATCATGACAGGGAATGCCGTGGGGCAAGTCCAGAAATTCGCGAAGAAAATCCTCCTTCATACGTCCGAATTCCTCCATGTCGACCGCAGTCTCCCGCCACATAGCGCACACAAGAGGCTGATCGTCATCAGGTCGCTGAATTTGTGGCGTGGCGCGTTCCCAGCACGAGGATCGTCTTCGTCATTAAAATAGCTCAACAATGTCGGCATCTCGAGGCTCCATCAGTCGATGAAACCTCAAGAATCCAATTCCAATCTACTGTCAAATTTTAAGCGCGATTCCCCTGCAGCAGCACCCACCCCGGCTTGCGCTATGGGGCGGGCACGCTAGGCTGGGATGCGGGCAATACGAAAGGGGCGGGCGCGATGGAACATCTGGGACGGCATGCGCTGGTGACGGGGGGCGGCACGGGCATCGGGTTGGATATCGCGCGCGCGCTGGCCGCCAGCGGGGCACAGGTGACGATCACCGGGCGCGATCTGGCGCGGCTGACGCGGGTGGCACAAGAGGTGCCGGGGCTGCACCCGTTGCAGATGGATGTGGCCGACGAGACATCGCTGCGCCAGGGCATCGCCCAGGCGGCGCAGGCGCGCGGCCCCGTGGCGATCTGCATCGCGAATGCCGGCATCGCGGAAGGCGCGCGGTTCCGCGACGAAACGCTGGATCATTGGCGCGCCACGATGGCGACCAATCTTGACGGGGTGTTCCTGACCTTTCAGGCGGCCCTGGCCACCTTGGGCCGCGACGACTGGGGGCGGATGATCGCCATATCGTCGATCGCAGGGCTGCGCGGGCTGAAAGGGGCGGTGGCCTATACCGCGTCCAAGCACGGGGTGATCGGGCTGATCCACGGGTTGAGCGAGGAATACATGGGCGGGGGCCAGACCTTCAACGCGATCTGCCCGGGCTATGTCGCAACCCCCATCGTCGACCGCAACGCGACCGAGATCGCCGCGCGCCAAGGCATATCGGAGGCCGAGGCCCGCGCCCACCTGGCGCGCGGCAACAGGCACAAGACGCTGCTTGCCACCGACGAGGTGACGGGCGCGGTGATGTGGCTGTGTTCGCAGGCCGCACGCAGCGTCAACGGGCAGTCGATCCAGATCGCGGGCGGGCAAGTGGCCTGACGGCCACAGCGCCGCCCGGGGGACCCCAGGGAAAGGACAGTTTTTCCCTGACTTGTCGGGCATTTGTCGGGATTTGGGTGCAGCGTATGCCATGGCATCCCGACAAGTGTCGATTTTTGTTGATTTTTTCTGGTTTACACCGGCAACGCAACGCGCAATTCAGAGGCTAGGCCTCCAAAGGATCCGCCGCGATGCAGATAGAAGATCACCCGCTGCGCTACCGGCTCGCCAACGAGCTGCATGCGCGCCCCTTTCCCAATGTCGCGCCGCCCGCGCAGGCGATCTATCTGGCGATCAAGCAGCCCAAGGATGCCGCCAAGCGGGATCGGGGGTTGGACCGGGCGCATCTTCTGGCGCTTCTGGACCGGTTCGGGGCCGACCACCCGGCGCCCGATGCGACGCATTTCTTTGGCGACCTGGGCAAGTTCCGCCTGAAATGGGAACAGCACACGGAATTCGTGACCTATACCGCCTTTCTGCCGTTGAACGGCGAGCGCCCCTTTGACCCCGCCGCCTGGGAAGTCTTTCCCGACGATTGGTTGGCGCGCGCGCCCGGCGTGCGCATCACCTCGGCCCAGATCCGGATCGAGGCCGCGCCCACGACAGACCAGGACATCGCCGGACGGCTGGCGGAATGGATGGTGCCCGAAAGCCTTGCGGTCAGCCGGGTTCTGGATGCCACGGCAGTTGTGGGTGGCGATTTCCGGGTCGATTCGAACGGGCACATGCGGTTCGCGGTGTTCTGCCAGCCCGAAACCGACAGCCGCCGCGTGGGCCGGATCGTGCAGCGGATCTGCGAGATCGAGACCTACAAGTCGATGTCGATGCTGGGCCTGCCCCTGGCGCGCGAGATCTCGACCCGGATGGGCGAGATGGACGAAAGCCTTGCAGGGCTGGTGGATGCGATGACCGGGCACCTGGCCAAACCGGCGGAAACCCTGACGGAACTCTTGGCGATTTCCGCCGAGCTGGAAAAGCTGCAAACCCAAAGCGCCTTTCGCTTCGGCGCGACGGGCGCCTACGAGGCGCTGGTCAACCAGCGCATCGAGGTGATGCGCGAAGACCGGTTCCTGGGGCGCCAGACCTTTGGCGAATTCATGATGCGCCGCTATGACCCCGCGATGCGCACGATCAAGGCGACGGAACGGCGGCTGGTGTCGATGTCGGAACGCGCCATTCGCGCGGGCGATTTGCTGCGCACGCAGGTGGATGTGGACCGTTCGGCGCAGAACCAGGATCTTTTGGCGAGCATGGACCGGCGCGCGGACATGCAGCTGCGGTTGCAGAAGACGGTCGAAGGCCTGTCGGTGGTGGCGATCAGCTATTACGCGGTCAATCTCGTGGTCTACCTGATCGGTCCGCTGGCCGAGCCGCTGGGCGTGACCAAGACGGTGCTGACCGCGCTGGCGGTGATCCCGGTGGTGGCCGCGGTCTGGCTGACGGTGCATTCGATCCGGCGGTCGATGGAGAAATAGGGGCTTTCGCCCGCTGACGCGGTCGACCCGCCGGGGACGCTGTCCCCGGACCCCCTGGGATATTTGGGAAACGAAGAAGCCGCGATCAGGGCTTGGCGCGCAAGGCGCGGCGCAGGATCTTGCCCGTCGCGGTCATCGGCAGGGTGTCGGCGCGCAGGATGCGGCGCGGTACGCAATGGGCCGAGACCTTTTCGCGCACCAGATCTTGCAGCGCCTGTTCCATCCCCGCCCAATCGGCCCCATCGCGCAAGACCACATGCGCCACCACGATTTCCGTGCGGACCGGATCGGGCTCGCCCACCACGGCGGCCATCACCACGTCGGGATGGGTGGCCAGCGCCTGTTCGATTTCGACCGGGCCGATGCGGTAGCCCGCCGAGGTGATGATGTCATCGTCGCGGCCGTGAAAGGTGAATTGGCCGTCTGCGCCTTGTGTCGCCAGATCGCCGGTACGCAGCCAGCCCTCGACGATCTTGTCCGCCGTGGCTTGTGGCTTGTTCCAGTAGCGCAGGAACATCACCGGATCGGGGGCGCGCACGCAGATTTCGCCCACGGCACCCTGCGCCACCGGGCCATTGGCATCGCGCAAGGTGACATCATGGCCGGGCACGGGCAGGCCCATGGCGCCGGGGGTCCGGGGCATCAATCCGCTGCAGGCGGCAAGCACAAGGTTCGCCTCGGTCTGGCCATAGAATTCGTTGATTGCGCAGCCGAGCCGGCCCTGCCCCCAGGCCAGCAGGTCGGCGCCCAGCGCCTCGCCCCCCGAACCGATGGCGCGCAGGCGCAGCGCGCCTGGTACGGTGGCCTGCCGCATCAGCCGCAACGCCGTGGGCGGGATGAAGGCATTGGTGACGCCCTCGGCCGCCATCAGGGCAAAGGCCGCATCCGGGTCGAACTTGGCCGCACGGTACGAGATCAGCGGCACACCGTAGTACAGACAGGGCAGCGCCATATCCATCAGCCCGCCGATCCAGGCCCAATCGGCCGGGGTCCAGCCGATGTCGCCGGGGCGCGGAAAGCCGCCCTGTGCCAGCTCCATGCAGGGCAGGTGCCCGAAGAGAAAGCGGTGCGCGTGCAAGACGCCCTTGGGATCACCCGTCGTGCCCGACGTGTAGATCATCACCGCCGGATCCTCGGCCTTGGTGTCGCAGGGCACAAAGCCCCGTGCGGGCGTGGTGATCAGGTCATCGAAGGCGAGCGTTGGCGCGCGGGCCGGGCCGGTGGTGATGATGGTGCCGAGATCGGGTAGATCGGGGGCCAGGGCCATCACCCGGTCGAGCGTGGCGGCATCGGTGACGATGGCGCGCGCGCCCGCATCGGACAGGCGGTAGCGCAGCGCATCCTCGCCGAACAGCGTGAACAACGGCAGCGAAATCGCGCCCAGTTTCATCGCGGCGACATGGGTGATGATCGCGGCCGGGTGTTGCGGCAGCAACACCGCCACCCGGTCACCCCGGCCCACGCCGCGCGCGGCAAGCGCCACCGCCACCCCGTCCGAGGCGCGGCGGATCTGGCCATAGGTCCAGCGGGTGCGGGTGCCATCGGGGTCGATATGGGTGATCGCGACCCGGTCGGGCGCGCGCGCCGCCCAATCGTCGCAGCACAGATGCGCGATGTTCATCCGCTCGGGCACCGCCCAGCGAAAGCCCGTGCGCAAAGCCTGCCAATCGGCGCCGTCTTGCAACAGGCGCCGGTCAGGCCAGTCAGGCATCGGAAATAACGGTGAGCGTCGGCAGCGCGGTCAGCGGGATGCCCAGCGCCTGGTAGGCCGCCAGCGACAGCCGCGAGCCGGAACTGCGGTCGCCGCCCGAGGGCCGCAACACCAGCAAAAGCTGCATGCCGTTTTCCGACACGACGCGACCGGCCTGGTCTTCGGTCACCAGCGGTGTCTCGATCCACAGGCCCGGCAGGCTGGCATCGCCCAGCGTGGCAACGGTGAAGCCCATGAAGCGGCCATCGCCCGAGGGCGGGACGACACCGGTGCCATCGGCAATGGTTTCCGCAGGCGGCACCGCCACGATCCGAGGTTCGGCCGCGACATCATCGCGCCCCCCGAAAACACCGCCCACGCCACCCGAGCAGGCGGCCAGCGGAACGATCATCAATAGCGCGAATATCTGTTTCATGGCGGCCAATCTACGGGCAATGCAGGGCCGCTTCAACACCCCCCGCGACGCTGGCCTTGCAGGGGCCGCGCGGCGCGCCTAGTCTTGGACCATGACCCAGACCGCCCCCCTGATCGACCCGTTCCGCCGCGCCATCAGCTATCTGCGCGTGTCGGTGACCGACCGCTGCGATTTCCGCTGTGTCTATTGCATGTCGGAAAACATGAGTTTCCTGCCCAAGAAAGAGCTTTTGACGCTCGAGGAACTGGACAGGATGTGTTCCGCCTTTGTGCGGATGGGCGTTGAAAAGCTTCGGATCACGGGCGGCGAGCCGCTGGTGCGGCGCGACATCATGACGTTTTTCCGCGCCATGACCCGGCACCTGGACAGCGGCGCACTGAAAGAGCTGACGCTGACCACCAATGGCAGCCAATTGGCGAAATTCGCGGGCGATCTGCATGACGCCGGGGTGCGGCGGGTGAATGTGTCGCTCGATACGCTGGATGCGGATAAATTCGCGCAGATCACCCGCTGGGGGCGGCTTGCCCAGGTGCTCGACGGGATCGAGGCGGCGCAAAAGGCCGGGCTGCGCGTCAAGATCAACGCGGTGGCGCTGAAGGGCTTCAACGAAGTCGAATTGTTCGACCTGCAGGCCTGGTGCGCGGCGCGCGACATGGACCTGACCTTTATCGAGGTCATGCCGATGGGCGATCTGGGCAACGAGGACCGGCTGGACCAGTACTGGAGCCTCAAGGACCTGCGCGCGCGGCTGGCGGAGCGGTTCACGCTGACCGATCTGAACGAGCGCAGCGGCGGGCCCGCGCGCTATGTCCGGATCGAGGAAACCGGCCAGAAGATCGGGCTGATCACGCCGCTGACACATAATTTCTGCGAAAGCTGCAACCGGGTGCGGCTGACCTGCACGGGCGAATTGTACATGTGCCTGGGGCAGGAAGACATGGCCGACCTGCGCGCGCCGCTGCGGGCGTCAAACGATGACGCGCGCGCTGGAGGCGGCGATCCGGTCGGCCATCGCACGCAAGCCCAAGGGCCATGATTTCGACTATTCCCGGCAGGCCGTCGATGGCCAGATGACCCGCCACATGAGCCATACGGGCGGCTGAGCTGTCAGGAAATCTTGGCGGGGTCGTAGCGGTCGCGGACCCAATCCTCGAACCCCAGGCCGTCGCCAGTTTGGGCATAGGCATCGAGAACACGGCCCATGACGCCCGCGCGGGTAAAGCCGAAATGCATGTAGCTCATGTGCAGCATGCGGCGCGCCTGGTCGAGCGATTGCCCCTCGATCACCATCAGGTAGATCGCCGCCGCAAGGCCGGACCTGTCGGCCCCGGATTTGCAATGCATCAGGACGGGCCGTTCAATCTTGTGAAAGATCTCGATCAGCTTCAGCAAGGTGGCGGCGCTGGGGGCGTGCCGTGCGCTGAGGTGAATGGCATGAAGCTTCAACCCCAGCCTTTCGCAGGTCTGCTTTTCCAACAGGTAGGGCGCATTGCCGCCATGGCCGCGCAGGGTCAGGACACTGGTCAGCCCGTCCTTGGCCAAGCGTTCCAGCCGTTTCGCGGGCGGGTGGTTGGACCGCAACACCCCCGGCGCGATTTCAACCTGGTTAGTCCAGAACAGGCGGATGATTTCGTGATCATACCAGCGCGTGTAGATCTGCGCCCGACGGATCGTGTCGGGATCGACGGGATTGACATTGTGATGCCGTTTCCAGCGTTCCAGAACCCCAAGCATAATCGATACGAGCCCGTCCTTTGTGCACCCGTGTCGTCTGCCCACGCGGTTTGAAGCGTCAGCTTATACATGGCTGGCGGGGATTGTGAAGTTCCCCCCTGCACCGGTCATGGGGCGGCAGACACGGCGCGCGCGGCCAGGATCGGGGCGGCGTCGCCCGCATGCAGGATCAACGCCCCGTAGGGGTCGATGTCAAAGCCGGTGACCCGCCCCAAGGCCTCGAGGAACCGGCGCTCCGCCTCCATGACATCTGGCGCGCAGGCCATCATCGTCGCCCCGGCCTGTTGAAACGTCAGCCCTTCGCCGGTCAGGGAATAGCCCGCGAACCAGCGGTTGCAGCCCCCCGTGCCCGTGGCGCGGCCATCGGGGTGAAAGGTCAGGGTTGCAGGCGCATCCTTGGGCGGCGCGGTGCCATCGATGCCGTCGATCTGCCATGTGCGACCGGTCAAAAGCGCCGCCGGATCGCCGCCGCAGCCGGTGAGGGTTTCATCGCCGATCGACAGGCTGACGGTGTCAGGGTAGGGCATGCCGGTCATCGTGTCATGGCAGAGCACCGGCTGGCGGATCATGACGGCGCGCAAGGCCCGCGCCGGGTCATCGGCGGTCACGGTGATGGCCCCATCCTCGGCCAGGGTCGTAGCCGTGATGGGCAGGCCCAGCTCCTCCCTGCCAAGGCGGCGCAACAGCAGCTCGCCCGCCCCCAGCGTCGCGGTCCAGAACGGTTCGTTGCCTTGCGCGGTCACGGGCCGTTCGGGCGGCGGCAAGGCGATCCGACACTCCGGCAGAGCGACACCTGACAGCGTCACCTGCGCGCCATCGCCGCGCGACCAAAGCAGGGTTGCGGGATCGCCGTCTGCCGCGTAGCGGGCACCGGATGCGGCGGGCACGGGCGACAGCGCCATCCGGGTATGGCCCATGTCGACGATCAACCTGTCCCCGGCAAGACCCGTGCGGATCACCCGGTCGCCACAAAGATAGGTGGTGGGAAAGACCATCGGCCCCGGGCGCGACAGCGGGATTTGCCCAAGATCCTGTGCGTCGGGCGGAACCGGCACAGGATCGCCGAGCCAGGCCAATTCGGCCCCGGCCATGATACCGGCGCGCAAGGTGGCACCCGCGGCATCTACGGCTGGCAGGGCGAAGGGGATCGGCACCTGCCGCCCGTCCGTCGGCAGCCGCAGCTCTGTCACAAGCGATTGGTCGGGGCCGCGCACTTCAACCAGAAGGGTCGCGCCGGGCGGCAGCGCGATCCGGTCGCGATAGGCAACGCTGCCGGACAGCATGCGGAGGTCTTGCGCCATGGCCACGGCGGGCAAGAGACCCAGACACAGGGCAAGACGGATGAGGTGACGCATGTCATGCCCCCAAGATCGATGCTGCGCCCAATCTAGGGGCTATCCCCCGACCGGGGAATAGCCATGGGCGCCGGGCAGAACCCCTTGGGCGATGCGCCGCCGACCGGTCAGGCGGCGGGCAGGCGGCGTTCGACGATCTCGGCCCACCAGGAACAGCCCGCCGGGATCGCCTCGTCGTTGAAGTTGTATTTCGGGTGGTGGACATTGGCGGTGTCGCCGTTGCCGACCAGGATATAGGCCCCGGGGCGTGCGTTGGACATGAAGGCGAAATCTTCGCCGCCCATGACAAGCGGCGCCTCGGCGCAATCGCCTGCCACCGCGCGGGCGACATCGGCGGCAAATTCGGTCTGCGCATCGGAATTGATCATCACCGGGTAGCCGCGCCGATAATCCACCCGCGCCGATCCGCCAAAGGTGGCAGCCGTGCCCTCGGCAATCGCCTTGAGCCGGTCCTCGGCCATGTCCTGAATGCCCGGATCCAGCGTGCGCACCGTGCCCTTGAGATGCACGGTTTCGGGAATGACGTTATAGGCCTTGGACCCGGTCTCGAAGCTGGTCACCGACACCACGACCTGTTTCACCGGGTCGGCATTGCGGCTGGCGATGGTTTGCAGGGCCAGCACGATATGCGACGCGATGACCGTGGTATCGAGCGTGTCATGCGGTTTGGCCGCGTGGCCGCCGCGCCCCGTGACGTAGATGTCGAACTGATCGGCGGCGGCAAAGAACGGCCCGGACCGGATGGCGAATTGCCCCGTGGGCACGCCCGGCCAGTTGTGCATGCCGTAGACCTCCTCGATCTTCCAACGCTCCATCATGCCGTCATCGACCATTTCCTTGCCACCGCCGCCACCTTCCTCGGCGGGTTGAAAGATGACCGCGACGGTGCCGTCGAAATTGCGTGTCTCGGCCAGGTATTTGGCCGCACCAAGCAGCATGGCGGTATGCCCGTCATGGCCGCAGGCATGCATCGCGCCGGGGGTTTTCGACGCGTAATCCAGGCCAGTTTCCTCAAAGATCGGCAGGGCGTCCATATCGGCGCGCAACCCGATGGTGCGGCCCGAGCGGTCGGATTTGCCCTTGATGATGCCCACCACGCCGGTGCGCCCCAAACCTGTCACCACCTCGTCGCAGCCGAAGGCGCGCAGCTTGTCGGCCACCATGGCGCTGGTGCGATGGGTGTCGAACAGGATCTCGGGATGTTCATGCAGATCGCGGCGCCATTCGGTGATTTCGGGCAGCAATTCGGCAAAGCGGTTCTTGACGGGCATCTTGGTCTCTCCTTTTCAAGGTCAGGCGGTCGGCAGGCGTCGCTCGACCAGTTCGGCGAAAAAGCTGCATCCATAGGGGATGGCTTCATCGTCGAAGATGTACTTGGGGTGATGGCACATGGCGCTGTCGCCATTGCCCATGAACACATAGGCGCCGGGGCGCTGTTCCAGCATGTAGCTGAAATCCTCGGAGGGCATGATCGGGGCGGCGTCCTCGATCACGCCGCGCCCCACGGCGCGGGCGGCATCAACGGCGCGCGCGGCCCCGTCCGGGTCATTGACGGTGACGGGATAGCCGGGGTGCCAGATCACCTCTGCGCTTGCCCCGAAGGCCGCCGCCGTATGGGTCGCCACATCGCGGATACGGGCCTCGGCAATCGCGCGGTATTCGGGGTCGAGCGTGCGCACCGTGCCTTGCATCCGCGCCTCGTCGGGGATGATGTTCGATGCGCCGCTGTCGGTGGAAAAGGTGCCGACCGTCAAGACCACCCGCTTGAGCGGATCGACATTGCGCGACACGATGGAATGCAGCGCGATCAGGATATGGGCCGCGACCAGCGTGGTGTCGATGGCGCGGTGGGGTTCGGCGGCATGGCCGCCCTTGCCCCTGACGATGATGTCGAATTCATCCGACGACGCCTGCATCGGGCCGGGGCGGGTGGCAAAGACGCCCACCGGCACGCCGGGCGCGTTGTGGATGCCATAGACCTCGTCGATCTGGAACCGGTCGAACAACCCGTCGTCGATCATCGCCTTGGCCCCTGCCCCGCCTTCTTCGGCGGGCTGGAAGATCAGCACCACGGTGCCGTCGAAATTGCGGGTTTCCGACAGGTATTTGGCCGCGCCCAAAAGCATCGCGGTATGCCCATCATGGCCGCAGGCGTGCATCTTGCCCGCCACTCTGGAGGCATAGGGCAGCCCCGTCGCCTCATGGATCGGCAGCGCGTCCATGTCGGCGCGCAACCCGATGGCGCGGCCCGACCCGGTGGCGCGGCCCCGGATGATGCCCACGACACCGGTGTGGCCCACACCTGTCACCACCTCGTCGACGCCGAAATCGCGCAGGCGGTCGGCCACGAAGGCGGCGGTTTCGTGAACCTCGTAGAGCAGTTCGGGGTTTTCATGCAGATGATGCCGCCAGCCGGTGATTTCCGGCAACATCTCGGCCAGTCGGTTCTTGATCGGCATCAGGGTTCCTTTGGGGTTCCGTCAGGCCGCGGGCATGCGGCGTTCGACCAGTTCGGCGAAAAAGCTGCACCCGTAGGGGATCGCGGCATCGTTGAAGTCATATTCGGGGTGATGCACCTTCTGGGTATCGCCATTGCCGATATGGACAAAGGCACCGGGCCGCGCTTGCAGCATGTAGCTGAAATCTTCGGCCCCCATGCGCGGCGGGCGGCCATAGCGCACCCGGCCTGCACCGGCCACGCCCTCGGCGATCTCAGCGGCCATGCGGGCGTTTTCGTCATGGTTGATCGTGACGGGATAGCCGCGATCATAGACCACCTCGGCGGTGCAGCCATAGGCCGTGGCGGTGGCCGTCACGATATCGCGGATCCGCGCCTCGGCCAGGTCGCGCACGCCTTCATCCAGGGTGCGCACCGTGCCCGCCAGGGTCACGGTATCGTCGATCACGTTGGTCGCCGCCGATTCCGTCTGCATCACGCAGATCGACACGACCACGGATTTGATCGGATCGACCGACCGGCTGGCCACGGTTTGCAGCGCCATCACCGTGGCGCAGGCGGCGGGAACCGGGTCGATCACGTTATGGGGCTGGGCCGCATGACCCCCGCGCCCCTGGATCACCACGCGCAATTCGTCGGCCGCCGCCATGATCGGGCCGGGCGCCACGCCGAATTCCCCCACCGGCAGACCGGGTTCATTGTGCATCCCATAGACCTCGCGGATACCGAACCGGTCCATCAGCCCGTCGTCGATCATCGCCTTGGCCCCTGCCCCGCCTTCTTCGGCGGGTTGAAAGATCAAGACCACGGTGCCGTCGAAATTGCGGGTTTCCGACAGGTATTTCGCCGCGCCAAGCAGCATCGCGGTATGCCCGTCATGGCCGCAGGCATGCATTTTCCCCCGGGTCTGGCTGGCATGCGGCAGGCCGGTTTTCTCGGTCATCGGCAGCGCGTCCATGTCGGCGCGCAGACCCACGCAGGCGCTGCGCGTGTCTGACCGCCCCCGGATCACGCCCACGACACCCGAACGGCCGATGCCGGTCACGACCTCGTCACAGCCGAATTCGCGCAGCCGGTCCGCCACAAGCGCCGAGGTGCGCGGCAGATCATAGAGGATTTCGGGGTTTTCATGCAGATCGCGGCGCCAGCCGGTGATTTCATCGTGCAATTCGGCAAGGCGGTTCTTGACGGGCATCGGGCTTATCCTTCCTGCAACATGGCCAGCAGGCGGGCCATGAAATCCTCGCCGCGGGTCAGCTGGTCCACATACATGTATTCATTGGGTTGATGGGCCTGGGCGATATTGCCGGGGCCGCAGACGATGGCGGAATAGCCCGCCGCCTGGAACTGCCCGGCCTCGGTGCCGTAGCTGACGACAGAGGTGCCGTTTTCGCCGGTCAGCCGCCGGATCAGCGCCTCGGCCTGACCGTCTTGCTCGGCCTTCAGGCCCGGCACATCCCAACGCGGCGTAACCGTGATGCCGGTGTCTGGGCGAACCGCCTTCATGCCGTCTTCGATGCGGGCGATTTCGGCCAGGATGCGCGCGGCCCATTCGGCATTGGGCTCCGCCGGGATCGTGCGCGCCGACAGCACGAAGGTGCAATCCTTGGCGGTGATGTTATGCGCTGTGCCGCCCTGGATCATGCCGACATGCAGCGTGGTATAGGGCGGGTCATAGGCATTCGACGGGTCGGCCTTGGCGGCGTTTTCCGCGTTCGCCCGGTTGGCCCAATCGATCAGCTTGGCCCCTTCCATGATGGCGGACACGCCCGTGTAGGCGATCGAGGAATGCACCTCGTAGCCGTGGAAATGCAGATCGAACCCCACACCCCCCTTGTGGCCGTTGACGATGCCCCATTCGGTCGGTTCGCCGATGATGGCCAATGCGGCGCGCGGCAGATGCGCCTGCATCGCCTCGATCATCGGCGGCGCACCGGTGCAGCCGATTTCCTCGTCGCGCGACAGGCACAATTGGAGCGGGCGCTTCACGCCACGCCGATGCGCCTCGACCAAGGCCCAGATCGCCAGCGCGTCAAAGCCTTTCATGTCGCAGGTGCCGCGCCCGAACAGCTTGCCATCCTTTTCGACGACGCTGAACGGGTCGGTCACCCAGGCTTGCCCGTCGACGGGCACCACGTCGGTATGGCCCGACAAGATCACGCCGCCCGCGACCTCGGGCCCGGCATGGGCATAAAGGCTCGCCTTTTGGCCGGTCGGATCATAGTCGCGGTGGCAGGATATGCCGTGGCTGCCAAGATAGTCCTCGACCCAATCGACCAATGCCAGGTTGCTGTCGCGGCTGACGGTCGGGAAGGACACGAGTTTTTCCAGCAAGGCCCGCGGGCTCAGGACTTGGGTCATGGGATGCTCCGGGTGATCACGGGCAGAGCCTGTGCCACGGCTGCCGGGTCGTCAAGCCCGCGCACGCAAAGATGCCCAAGGCTTGGGCATTTGCCGAAACTGCGCGCAAGTTTGGGTGGATTGGCGCTTGTGAGCGTCAATTTTCATGTTAGCGTTACCTAGATTTGCAGCCGCACGTGCATGGACAAGAGGCGGCGCACCAACAGGTTGGGGAGCATCTGCCGATGCCCGATGGCGCAACGCCATTCGTCCTTGATGTCAAGGACTTGAAGACCGTTTTCCGCACGCGCGGGGGCGAGGTTCACGCCGTCAATGACGTCAGTTTCACCCTGAAGCCGGGGGAATTGCTGGGCGTTGTCGGCGAAAGCGGATCGGGCAAATCGGTCACGATGATGTCGCTGATCCGGCTTTTGCCAATGCCGCCCGCCGAAATTCGCGGCGGACAGGTGATGTTCGAGGGCGAAGACCTGGCCCGCGTGCCCGAGGACGCGATGCGCGCCATTCGCGGCGCCCGGATCGGAATGGTGTTCCAGGACCCGATGACCTCGCTGAACCCGGTGTTCTCCGTCGGCTACCAGATCATGGAACCGCTGCGCCGCCACATGGGCATGTCCAAACGCGCCGCCGCGCTGCGCGCCGTCGAGCTGATGGAACTGGTCGGCATCAACGATGCCAAGCGCCGGCTGGACGATTACCCGCACCAGTTTTCGGGCGGAATGCGGCAACGGGTGATGATCGCCATCGCCCTTGCCTGCGACCCCAAGGTGTTGATCGCAGATGAACCGACCACGGCGCTGGATGTGACGATCCAGGCGCAGATCCTCGAATTGATCAAGGATCTTCGACAAAAACTGGGCATGGCGATTGTCTGGATCACCCATGACCTGGGCGTGATCGCGGGCATCGCGGACCGGGTGATGGTGATGTATGGCGGCCAGGTGGTGGAACAGGCGCCGGTGCGCGAATTGTTCGCCAACCCGCAGCATCCCTATACAAGAATGCTGCTGGAAACCGTGCCGCGCATCACCGGCGAACGCAGCGAAAAGCTTCGCGTGATCCAGGGCCAGCCGCCGATCTTGTCGAAAGCGCCCGAAAGCTGCGCGTTCCGCGCGCGCTGCCCGCAGGCCTTTGACCGCTGCGCGGCGCAAAACCCCGCACGCTACGATGTCGGCGCCGATCACGATGCCGCCTGTTTCTGGGATTTCAAGACAGGGGCGGCGCGCGATGTCTGACACCAAGGGCGCCCGGAAAAAACTGGTCGAGGTCAAGAACCTCAAGATGCATTTCCCGATCCGCACGGGGCTGTTGCGGCGCGTGACCGGCGCGGTCAAGGCGGTCGACGACGTCAGTTTCGACATCTTTGAGGGTGAAACGCTGGGTCTTGTGGGCGAATCCGGCTGTGGCAAATCCACCTGCGGGCGGGCGGTGTTGCGTCTGTATGAACCGACCGCCGGGTCGATCATTCTGGATGGCGAGGAAATCGCCCATGCGCCCTTTGACACGCTGCGCCGCCTGCGCCCCAAGATGCAGATGGTGTTCCAGGACCCGCAGGCGTCGCTGAACCCGCGCATGACGGTGGCCAGCATCATCGGCGAGCCGCTGAGCGAACACAGCAAGATGTCATCCAAGGACCGGTTGGCGCGCATCTATGAGCTGATGGATGCCGTGGGGCTTAACCGGGATTTCGCCAACCGCTATCCGCATGAATTTTCGGGCGGCCAGCGCCAACGCATCGGCATTGCCCGCGCGCTGGCCCTGAACCCGAAATTCATCGTCTGCGACGAACCCATCGCGGCGCTGGATGTGTCGATCCAGGCGCAGGTGGTCAACCTGTTGGAAGATTTGCAGGATCGGCTTGGCCTGACCTATCTGTTCATCAGCCATGACCTGTCGATGGTGCGCCATATCGCCGACCGGGTGGTGGTGATGTACTTGGGCAAGGTGGCCGAAATCGGGCCGCGCGACGGGCTCTATGACGATCCGCTGCACCCCTACACCAGGGCGCTGTTGTCGGCGGTGCCCGAACCCGACCCCGCCAGCCATGACACCGCCAACCGCACCATCCTGCAAGGCGATGTGCCAAGCCCCGCCAACCCGCCCAAGGGGTGCAACTTTTCCACCCGCTGCCCCGTGGCGATGCCGATCTGTCACCAGGTCGACCCCACGATGCGCGAGGTGAAACCGGGGCGGGTCGTCGCCTGCCACCTGTACACCGAGACCACCAACGAGACCGCGGTTCACGCGGCAGAGCCCGCCGGGGCATGAGCATCCAACAAGGAGAGAGAGACAGAAAAATGACACGCACTTCGCTTTTGCTAGGCGCGACAGCGCTGGCCATGGTGCCGGTTGCGGCACTGGCCGACGCGCATTCCACGCGCGGGTCTTCGGGCCATCTCAACATCATCTATTGGCAAGCGCCCTCGACGCTGAACCCGTATCTGTCGGGCGGCACGAAAGAGGTCGAATCCTCGTCGCTCATCCTCGAATCGATGGCGCGTTTCGATGACACGGGCACCATGGTGCCCTGGCTTGCCGAAAGCATTCCGACGGTTGAAAACGGTGGCATTTCCGAGGATCTCACCTCGATCACCTGGACCATCGCGGAAGGCGTGACCTGGTCGGATGGCAGCGCGCTGACGCCTGCCGATTTCATCTTTACCTGGGAATACTGCACCCACCCCGAAGGCGGCTGCGCCCAGGCGAGCTTTTTCGACGGTGTGACATCGGTCGAGGCGGTGGATGACCGCACCGTGCGGGTGAATTTCGGATCGGCCACGCCCTTCCCCTATACCGCTTTCGTCGGCTCCGAGAGCCCGGTGTTGCAGGCCGCCCAGTTTGCCGAATGCCTTGGGGCGCGCGCGCCCGAATGCACCGATGCCAACTTTGGCCCGATCGGCACCGGCCCCTTCGTGGTCGATGAATTCCGCCCCAATGACGTGATCGAACTTTCGGCCAACCCGAATTTCCGCTTCCCCGATCGCCCCTATTTCGGCACCGTGACCTTCAAGGGCGGCGGCGATGCGACGGCGGCGGCGCGGTCTGTCTGTGAAACCGGCGAATTCGACTATGCCTGGAACCTTCAGATCGACCCGACGATCCTTGCGGGCATGGCGGCACAAGGCAATTGCGAAGTCGTGGTGGCCTTTGGCACCTCGGTCGAGCGTCTGCACCTGAACCAGACCAACCCCGACCCGGCGCTTGGCGACATGCGCTCGACCGTCGCGGGCGGGCCGCACCCGTTCCTGACCGACCCGATCGTGGGCCAGGCCCTGTCGATGGCGATCGACCGCGCGCTGCTGACCGAAATCGGCTATGGTGCCGGTGGCCAGGCCACCTGCAACGTGTTGCCCGCGCCCGAGCTTTACGCCTCGACCGCGAATGATGCCTGCCTTGTGCAGGACATTCCGGGCGCAATCGCGCTTCTGGATGCCAATGGCATCGTCGATGGCGACGGCGACGGCATCCGCGAATACAACGGCATTCCGCTGCGCGTGCTGTTCCAGACCTCGACCAATGCCGTGCGCCAGGACGCGCAGGCGCTGATCAAGCAGTGGTGGGCGGAAATCGGCGTTGACGCCGAACTGCGCAACATCGACGCCTCGGTGTTCTTTGGCGGCGATCCGGCATCCCCGGACACGTTCCAGAAATTCTATGCCGACATCGAGATGTACACCAACAACTTTGCCGGTGTGGACCCGCAGGCCTACATGGCAAGCTGGTTGTGCAGCGACATCCCCGGCCCCGACAGCCAGTGGCAGGGATCGAACATCCAGCGCTTCTGCAGCCCGGAATATGACGCGCTGGTGGCCGAAATGGCCGGCACCGCCGATCTTCAGGAACGTGGCCGCCTGGCGCGTGAAATGAACGACATGATCATGCAAAGCTATTCCATCATCCCGCTGGTGCACCGTGGCGGCGTGTCCGCCCATGCGGCCAGCATCGATGGCATCCGCATGTCGGATTGGGACAGCGAATTGTGGAACATCATGGACTGGCGCCGCGCTGACTAAGCGGCCCCTCTGACCACCGGCCCGCGCCGCCCCACGTGGCGCGGGCCATTTCATGACCGCAAACTTATGACCCGAGGCGTTGGCCCATGCTGACCTACACGATCCGCAGACTGATCCTTGCGATCCCGACGCTTTTGTTCATCAGTTTCATCATCTTCCTGATCGTGAAACTGTCACCCTCCGACCCGACGGCGGGCCTGCCGCTGACCATTCCGCCCGAGGTGCGCGAACAGATCCGCCAAAGCCTGGGCGTCAATGACCCGATCCTGATCCAGTATTTCAAATGGCTCAAGCTGATGATGTGGGATGAACCCCTGCATCTGATCGAAGGCTGGACCGGCTGGAATGTCGCCCCCGAAGGCGGCGCGCGGATCATTTCCTACCAGACCCGCAGCCCGGTGATGGAGCTGATCGTCCAGCGCATGCCGCAGACGCTGTGGGTTGTGGGCACATCCTATATCGTGGGCATCCTGATCGCGCTGCCCCTGGGGATCATCTCGGCCTACAAGCAATATTCGATCTTCGACCAGGTCGGCACCTTCGTGTCGATGGTGGGCTTCTCGGTGCCGACCTTCTTTACCGGCGTCTTGTTCATCGTGATTTTCGCGGTGAACCTCGGCTGGTTCCCCAGCGTCTACAACACCACCCATGTGGTCACGGATTGGGACAGTTTCATCGTGCAGTTGAAACAGATCATCATGCCGGTGATGGTTCTGGGCCTGTACAATGCCAGCCAGATCAGCCGCTACATGCGCGCCTCGATGCTCGACAATCTCAACCAGGATTATGTCCGCACCGCGCGCGCCAAGGGGTTGAACGAAAAGGTCGTGGTTCTGGTGCATGTGTTGCGCAACTCGATGATCCCGGTCGTGACCGTCATCGCGCTGAACATCCCGGCGGTGTTCGGCGGCGCGATCATCACCGAACAGGTGTTCAAGGTGAACGGCATCGGCCAGCTTCTGATCATCGCCATCCAGGGCGGCGACGTGCCCGTGGTGCAGACCGTCAGCTTCATCTTCGCGGTGCTGATCGTCTTGTTCAACCTTCTTGCCGATGTGCTTTACGGCGTGCTCGACCCGAGGATCCGCTATGACTGACACCGCCCCAAGCCAGCCCCAGGCCCCGGTGGCCGAGTTCGAGAGCTACCGCGCGCCCCGCAACCAGTGGTGGGATGTCTGGGACCAGTTCAAGACCCACAAGGGCGCCTTGTTCGGCCTTGGGTTCTTCATCTTCATCCTGCTGTTCGTCTTTGTCGGCCCGCTGATCTGGACGATGGATGCGCAATATATCGACATCCGCGCCCGCAATGCCGGGCCAAGCCTCGCGCATCCGCTGGGCACCGACCAATTGGGCCGCGATACGCTGGCGCGGATGATGGCGGGCGGCCAGACCTCCATCGCGGTCGGGTTGACGGCGATGTTGCTGGCCTTGGTGCTTGGCACGCTGATCGGCGTTCTGGCGGGGTATTTCCGCAAGATCGACGGGCTGTTGATGCGCACGACCGACCTGTTCCTGGCGCTGCCGCTGTTGCCGCTGCTTCTGGTCATCATCATGCTCTACCGCGACAACCTGCGTGCGGCCTTTGGGCCCGAGGGGGGCATATTCGTGCTGATCGTGGTGGTGATCGGGGCGACATCCTGGATGCAGACCGCGCGCGTGGTGCGCGGCGATGTGCTTGCGATCAAGGAACGCGAATTCGTGCTGGCGGCCAAATCCATCGGCACGCCAAGCCACCGGATGATCACGCGCCACCTGTTGCCCAACGTGATGTCCCCGATCATGGTCTCGGCCACGCTGGGCATCGCCAATGCGATCATCACCGAGTCCGCGCTGTCGTTTCTGGGGCTCGGGTTCCCGTCGGATTTCCCGACCTGGGGGCGGCTGTTGTTCGATGCCACCGATTGGCTGACGCAGAACCCCGAACGAGTGATCTGGCCGGGGCTGGCGATTTCGCTGACGGTTCTGTCGGTCAATTACATCGGCGACGGGCTGCGTGATGCGCTGGACCCGCGCATTCGCGGGCGCTGACGCGCGCACCCGCGATCTTGCCAAATGCCCCCCGGCCCGCCAAAGCCGGGGGGCATATCCGTTTCACGAGGTCGCGATGCCCTGGCTATACCTGATCGTTGCCATCACCGGCGAGGTGATCGGCACCACCGCGCTGAAGGCCTCGGACGGGTTCAGCCGGGTCGGCCCATCCGTCATCGTGGTGATCGGCTATGCCATCGCCTTTTATTTCCTGGCGCTGGTGCTGCGCACGGTGCCGCTTGGCGTGACCTATGCGATCTGGTCGGGGGTGGGCGTGGCCGCCGTGACCCTGATCGGCTGGCTGGTCTATGGCCAGCGGTTGGACCTGCCCGCCGTGGTTGGCATCGGGTTGATCGTGGCGGGGGTCATGGTCTTGAACCTGTGGTCAAGCGCCGGGCATTGACGCAACGTCGCCCAAGCCCGTCCCGGACCCGCGCTTTGACCTTGGCCCGCGCCCTGCTAGCTGAGTCACAGGCACGAAAGGGAGACAGCCATGGCCACCACCCTGACAGTGAACGGAACCACCCATAGCGTCGATCTGCCCGATGACATGCCGCTGTTGTGGGTGTTGCGGGATGCGCTTGACCTGACGGGCACGAAATACGGCTGCGGGGTTGCGGCCTGCGGCGCCTGCACCGTGCAGATCGACGGCGCGGCGGTGCGGTCGTGCCAGGTGGCGCTGGCCGATGTCTGGGGCGAGGTCACCACGATCGAGGGGCTCGGCAGGCCCGACGCGCTGCATGCGGTGCAGGCCGCCTGGGTCGCGCACCAGGTGGCGCAATGCGGCTACTGCCAATCGGGGCAGATCATGCAGGCCGCCAGCCTCTTGGCCGAAACGCCCGCCCCGACCGATGCCGATATCGACGCGGCCCTGTCGGGCAACCTGTGCCGCTGCGGCACCTACCCGCGCATCCGCGCCGCGGTGCAGACCGCCGCCGCGACCCTGCGGGGGGCATGACGGATGGCGAACTGGGGCAAGATCGCGCGGCGGGGCTTTCTGATCGGAACGGCGGCCGTGGCAGGCGGCGTGGCCTTTGGCGTCTACCAGTATCGGCGCGACCTGCCCAACCCGCTGGACCCCGGTGAGGGCGAGGTTGCGCTCAACCCTTGGGTCATCATCGACCAACAGGGCGTCACCCTGATCGCCGCCCGCGCCGAGATGGGCCAGGGCGTCTATACCACCCTGCCCGCGCTTCTGGCCGAGGAACTGGATGTGGCCTGGGATGACGTGCGCGTCATCCACGGGCCCGCGGCGCAGGCCTATTACAACGCCGGGCTGATGAGCCATGCCTTGCCCAGCACGGATTACGACCGCAGCGCGATACAGGACATGATGGTCGAGGCCATGTCGATCCTGCCCAAGATGATCGGGTTGCAGGTTACCGGCGGGTCGACCTCGACCCTGGATGCCTATGACCGGCTGCGCCGCGCGGGCGCGACCGCGCGCGAGGTGCTGAAACAGGCCGCCGCCACCCGGCTTGGCCTGCCCTTGGGCAGTCTTGAAACCCGCGACGGCCGGGTGATCGCGCCGGGGGGCATCAGCATCGCCTATGCTGACCTGGCCGAGGAGGCCGCCCGGATCGATCCGCCCCGCCGTGTCGATCTGCGGCCCGCGTCGCAATGGAAATACCTTGGCCGGTCCATGCCCCGGCTCGACATGGTGGAAAAGGTCACGGGCCGGGCACACTTCGGCATCGACACGCGCCTGCCCGGCCTGCGCTTTGCCACCGTGCGGATGTGCCCCCGGCTGGGCGGCGCGATGCTGTCTTTTGACGCCAGCGCGGCGCTGGCCCTGCCGGGGGTCGAGCGGGTGATCGATCTTGGCACCGGGATCGCGGTGGTGGCCACGAACACCTGGATCGCGATGCAGGCCGCAGAGGCGGTGATCATCGACTGGGGCCCCGCGCCCTATCCCGAAACATCGGAGGCGCTGATGGCGGCGATCCGCGCCGCGCTGGATGACGCCCCCGATTCCATGCTGCGCGATCAAGGCGACGTGGACGCGATGGACATCACCCCGAGCGACCGGGTGATCGAGGCCGAATATACCGTGCCCTGGCTGGCCCATGCCACGATGGAGCCGATGAATGCCACAGCCCACCACCAGGGCGACCGGCTGGAGATCTGGGCCGGAACCCAGGCGCCGGGCTTTGCCGAGGCCGCCGCAGCACAGGCGGTGGGATTGGAGCCGGAGGCCGTCACCTGCCATGTCACCTACCTGGGCGGCGGCTTCGGGCGGCGCGGCGAAAGCGATTTCATCGTGTTGGCCGCGCGCGTGGCCGACGCGATGCCGGGCACGCCGGTACAGGTGACCTGGTCGCGCGAAGAAGACATGCGCCATGATTTCTATCGCCCCGCCGCCTGCGCCCGGATGCGCGGCGTGATCCGCAACGGCTTTGCCCATGCCTTGGAGGGGCGCGTGGCCGCGCCTTCGGTGACGCGCCAATCCATGGCACGGTTGACCGGCCAGGCCCCGCCCGGCCCCGACAAGGGCCATGTCGAGGGCATGTTCAACCAACCCTATGCCATCCCGAATTACCGCGTGACCGGGCACCTGGCCGATCTGGCGGTGCCGGTGGGGTTCTGGCGATCGGTCGGCAATTCCTTCAACGGGTTTTTCATGGAAAGCTTTGTCGATGAAATGGCCCGCGCCGGCGGGCGCGACCCCTTGGGCTTTCGGCTTGACCTGGCGGAGCGGGAACATGCGCCCAGCGCGGGCGTGTTGCGCGCGGTGGCGCAGATGTCGGGTTGGAACGCGCCGCGCCCGCAGGGCACCGGCATGGGCGTGGCGATGACCCACAGCTTTCACACCCCCGTCGCCGTGGTGATCGAGGTGCAGGATCAGGGCGGGGCCATCGCGCTGACCCGCGCCTGGATCGCCTGCGATGTGGGCCGGGCGCTTGATCCCTCGATCATCGAGGCGCAGATGGTGGGGGGGCTGGTCTACGGCCTGTCGGCGGCGATGATGGAAGAGATCCGCTTTGCCGATGGCGCGGTGGTGGAGGGCAATTTCCCCGATTACGACGCGCTGCGCCAACACCAGATGCCACGGGTCGAGGTGCGCATCCTGGAAACCTCGGGGCATATCGGCGGCGTGGGCGAACCCGCCACACCGCCCGCCGCGCCGGCGCTGGCCAATGCGATCTTTGATTTGACCGGCGAACGCATCCGCGATCTGCCGCTGAACCGGCGGGTGCGTTTCACGGGCTAGGCCTGTGCGAATTTTCATCCGAAAATTCGCGCCGGGGGGCCAGCCCCCCGCCCCCCCCGGAGTTTTCCGGCCAAGATGAAGGGACGATCAGAAGAGACGGCCCTGATCGGGTTTGCCGGGTTTTGGGGGCGTTGCCTTGGAGGCAGGTTTGGCGCTGGCGCCAAGCGGGGTGACGGCCAGGCGGCCATCGGCGAATTCGATCTCGAGCGCCGCGTGGGGCTGTGCGAGCGCCTTGCTGGTCACCAGCCCCTCGCCCGCGCGGATCACGGCATAGCCGCGCCGCAGGGTTTCGGTATAGCCCAGCGTCTGGTGCAGCCGCTCGAGCGTGGCCAGCCTGTCGCGGCGCGCGGCAAGGCCCGTGGCGGCGCTGCGGGCGAAGCGGTTCGACAGGTCTTGAAGGCGCGCGCGCGCGTCTTGCACCCGCGCGGCCTGGCGGGCCGGATCGAGCCGCTGGTCCAGCCCCGCAAGATCCCGGCGGGTTTGGCGGATCAGGGCCTGAAGTGACGCGGGGCTGAGGCGGGCGGCCGTTTGCCCAAGCGCAAGGCGCTTGCGCGCCAGGGCGCGGTCTTGTGCGGGGCCAAGTCGCCCCGCCGCCGTGTCGAGCCGCCCGCGCGCCAGGCCCGCGCGGTGGCGCAGTGCGGGCGCAAGGCCCGCCACGGCCAGATCGAGCCTTTGGCGGGCGGCCTCGAGCAGGCTTTCGGGCCGGGGCAGCGCGCGCGAGAGATCGCGCAGGCGTTGGTGGCGCAGCGACAGCGCACCGGTCATGCCGCGCGTCAGGATCCCATCCTGGCCGCGCAGCCAGCCGAGCAGGTCCATCCGCACCGGCACCGCGCGTTCGGCCGCCGCCGTGGGCGTGGGCGCGCGCCAATCAGCGGCATGATCGATCAGCGTCGTATCGGTTTCATGGCCCACCGCCGAGATCAGGGGGATGGCGCTGGCGGCGGCAGCGCGCACCACGATTTCCTCGTTGAAGCCCCAGAGATCTTCGAGCGAGCCGCCACCGCGCGCCACGATGATCAGGTCGGGCCGGGGGATGCGCCCGCCACCGGGCAGGGCGTTGAACCCGTGGATCGCGCGCGCCACCTCGGGGGCGCATTTCGCCCCCTGGACAGCGACGGGCCAGATCAGCACCTCGCGCGGGAAGCGGTCGCGCAGCCGGTGCAGGATGTCCCGGATCACCGCCCCCGAGGGCGAGGTGACGACGCCGATCACCTCGGGCAGGAACGGGAGCGGGCGTTTGCGGCCTTCGTCGAACAGCCCCTCGGCGGCGAGCATCGCGCGGCGCTTTTCCAGCATCGCCATCAGCGCCCCCGCCCCCGCGGGGCGCAGATCCTCGATCACCATCTGGTATTTCGACTGGCCGGGAAAGGTGGTGAGGCGGCCGGTGGCGATCACCTCCATGCCTTCCTCGGGCGGGTGGGCGAGCCGCGCGGCGGTGCCCTTCCAGATCACCGAGGCCAGAACGCTGCGGTCATCCTTGAGATCGAGATAGACATGGCCCGACCGCGGCAGCGACAGGCGCCCGATCTCGCCGCGCACGCGGATATGGGAAAACCCGGTCTCGATGCTGCGCTTCACCGCGCCGGAAATTTCCGAGACGGTGAATTCGGGGGCATTGCCGGGGCTGGTCCCCTCGCCTGCATCCTCGATCAGATCATCCATCCCCGCGCTGCCCCACCGGTTGTGTCAGGGCCCAAGCCCCGCTATTGCACCCCCACCCTAGCAAGCGGAGCGGCGGAATTGAATATCCTGATCCTGGGCAGTGGCGGGCGTGAACATGCTCTGGCATGGGCAGTGTTGCAAAACCCGAAATGTGACCGGTTGATCGTGGCGCCGGGCAATGCGGGCATCGCGATGATCGCCGATTGCGCCGATCTGACCATCACCGATGGCGAGGCGGTGGTGGGCTTTGCGGTGGAGGCCGCGATCGATTTCGTGATCATCGGACCAGAGGCGCCGCTGGCCGCGGGCGTGGCCGATGCCTTGGTGGCTGCCGGTATCGCGGTGTTCGGGCCATCGGCGGCGGCGGCGCGGCTGGAGGCATCGAAAGCCTTTACCAAGGACGTCTGCGATGCCTGCGGCGCGCCGACCGCCGCCTGGGCGCGGTTCACCGATGCGCAGGCCGCCCACGCCCATGTGGCCGCCCGGGGCGCGCCCATCGTGGTCAAGGCCGATGGCCTGGCCGCGGGCAAGGGCGTGGTCGTGGCCGAAACCCTGCAACAGGCGCAAGACGCCATAGACGACATGTTCGGCGGCGCCTTTGGTGCGGCCGGGGCCGAGGTGGTGATCGAGGAGTTCATGGGCGGCGAAGAGGCCTCTTTCTTCGTGTTGACCGATGGCGAGACCGTTCTGCCCATCGGCACGGCGCAAGATCACAAGCGGATCGGCGATGGCGATACCGGGCCCAACACCGGCGGCATGGGGGCCTACAGCCCGGCGCCGGTGATGACGGATGCGGTGACGCAAGCCGCGCTGGACCGGATCGTGCGGCCCACGGTGGCGGAAATGGCCCGGCGCGGCACGCCCTATCGCGGGGTGCTGTATGTCGGTCTGATGATCGAGAATGGCCAGCCCCGACTGGTGGAATACAACGCACGCTTCGGCGATCCGGAATGCCAGGTCTTGATGATGCGGCTGGGGGGACAGGCGCTGGACCTGATGCTGGCCTGCGCCGAGGGGCGGTTGGCCGATATGGCGGTCACCTGGGCCGATGACCACGCGCTGTGCGTGGTGATGGCGGCCAAGGGCTATCCGGGCGACTATGCCAGGGGCAGCGTGATCGCGGGGCTTGACGGGCTGCCCGAGGATGCGCAGCACATGGTGTTTCACGCGGGCACCGCGCGGGCGGGCGGCGAATGGTGTGCCAACGGCGGGCGGGTGCTGACCGTCACCGCACGGGGCGAAACGCTGCAACAGGCGCGGGATCGGGCCTACGGCATGGTCGAGGCGGTGGATTGGCCCGAGGGCGTCTATCGCCGCGACATTGGCTGGCGCGGGCTATAGCGCGTCATCGGGTGGTGGTTGTTGTCGCAGGGGGTGCCGCCTGAAGGCGCACCATCAGGCGCGTCACAACCACCGTCCGTAATCGGATACCAGCAAATGCGTCGGCGCCACGTCTTCGTCGATGTCGGCAAAGCGGCCGATGGGGTCGCGGAACCAGTTGTCGGTTTCATCATCGTTGACGGTCGAGACCTCGCCGATCAGGACATCGCCACCTTCGCCCCAAAAGGCGTGCCAATCGCCCGGCATCAGGGTCACGCTTTCGCCGGGGGCCAGCATCAGCACCTCGCCGGGGGCAAAATCGCGCGCGATCCCGTCGCACATCACCCGGCCACCCGCCGTCTCGTCGAACGACCCGTCGGGGGCAGAGCCATGAAGCTCGATGGCAAGCGTCGCGCCGCCCCGGTTGATGATGTCTTCGGCCTTGAGATAGTGGCGATGCATCGGGGACAGCTGATCACGCTTTGAAATCAACAGCTTCTCGGCATAGCACATGCCGCCGCCCCGGTGCAGATCGGCCAGGCGGCCATTGCGCAGCGTGAACAGGAACAGGCCCATGTCGTCGTAGCGGCCCTGGCCGTAATCGGTGATGTCCCAGCCCATGCGACCGTCGATCACCGCGCGCGCCACATCCTTTTGGGCGCGCATCTGGTCAGGGGTCCAGCGTGCAAAGGGCGGCAGGACAAAGCCGAAAGACCGGATGAAATCATCCGCTTCGGCCATGATGGTGTTGATCTCGGAGCGTTTCATCGCTGTGCCTTTTCGTGTCGAACCAGCCCCAGTTGCGCCGAAACCGGTGGCAATCTCAAGGGGCGGCGCATCCTGCCGCAGCCCGGGCATGGCGCGACCGGTGGACGGGCATGATCGAGGCCCCTAGAGTGGACAGTGACAACCATCACGGGACACCGCCATGGAAGGCGTTCTGCTTCAGGCCACGATCTACCTGACCGCCATGGTGATTGCCGTGCCGCTGTCGGTGCGTTTCGGGCTTGGGTCGGTTCTGGGCTACCTGATCGCGGGTATCGCCATCGGGCCAATCCTGGGGCTGGTGGGGTCGGAAACCGAGGACCTGCAACATTACGCCGAATTCGGTGTCGTGCTGATGCTGTTCCTGATCGGGCTGGAGCTGGACCCGAAGACGCTTTGGGACATGCGGCGCAAGCTGGTGGGGCTGGGCGGCGCCCAGGTGATCTTGTCGATTGCCGTTCTGGCGGCGGGGGCGGTGGCGATGGGGGTGCCGTTGTCGCTGGCGCTGGCCATCGGGATGACGCTCGCCCTGTCTTCGACAGCCATCGTTCTGAAAACGCTGAACGAGAAAAAGCTGATGCAGACGGGTGGCGGACGGTCGGCGTTTTCGGTCCTGTTGACGCAGGATATCGCCGTGATCCCGTTTCTTGCCCTCTTGCCGCTGTTGGCCAGCGCCGAGGTCGCGCTGCGCTTCGCGCCCGATGGATCGATCGAGCGCCAATCCGATGCGGTGGCGCATGATGGCCTGTCGCTGGTCGAGGGGCTGCCGGCCTGGGGTGTGACGCTGGTCACGCTGGGCGCGGTGATCGCCGTGATCCTGGCAGGGCGTTACCTGTCGCCCTTCCTGTTCCGCTTCATCCACATGTCGAAGCTGCGGGAAATGTACACGGCCGTGGCGCTGGTCATCGTTGTGGCAATTGCCGTCCTGATGATCCTGGTCGGGCTCAGCCCCGCGTTGGGGGCCTTTGTCGCCGGGGTGGTGCTGGCGAATTCTGAATTCAAGCACGAGCTCGAGGCGAATATCGAACCCTTCAAGGGGCTCTTGCTGGGCCTGTTCTTCATCACGGTGGGCGCGGGCATCAGTTTCGGCACCTTGTTCGCCAACCCGCTGCTGATCATTGGGCTGACGCTGGGGGTGATGGTGGCAAAGGGCGCGGTCCTGTTGGGGGTGGCCGCGGTGTTCGGCATTCGGGGCAGCGACCGCTGGCTGTTCACGCTGGGTTTGGCGCAGGCGGGCGAATTCGGCTTCGTGATGATCGCCTTCGGCGTGCAGCAGGCGGTGTTTCCGGTGCCGGTGGCCCAGACCCTGTTGCTGGTGATCGCGCTGTCGATGTTGCTGACCCCGCTCAGCTTCATCGCCTCCGACTATCTGCGCCGCCGCTTGACCGAAACGGTCCCGGCGCCCGAACCCGAAGACATCCCGCAGGCCGCGCCGGTCATCATCGCGGGCATCGGGCGCTTTGGGCAGGTGGTGAACCGCATGGTGCAGGCGTCGGGCTTTCGCACCGTGGTGCTGGACAGCGATCTTGCGACGATCCAGTTGATGCGGCGCTTTGGCTTTCACGGCTATTTCGGGGATCCGACCCGGCCGGAACTCCTGGCGGCGGCGGGCATCGCCACGGCCAATGTGCTGGTGGTGGCGGTCGACAACCGCAAGGCCGCCGTGGACCTCGTGCGCTATGCCCGCCAGATCCGGCCCGATCTGTCGATCACGGCGCGCGCGCAGGATCGGCTGCATGTCTACGAGCTCTACGAGGCAGGGGCGGATCACATCGTGCGCGAGATGTTCGACAGTTCGCTGCGCGCCGCGCGCTACGTGCTCGAGGACATGGGCCTGACCGATTACGAGGCGCACGAGATGGAAACCGCCTTTTACCGCCACGATCGCCAGAACCTGCGGGAACTCGCGGAATTGTGGAAACCCGGCGTGCCCATCGCGGAAAACGCGGCCTATGTGAACCGGTCGCGGGAATTGAACACCAATCTCGAAACCGCCCTGGTCAGCCAGTTGGATGAAATGGCCGCCGAGATATCGGACGGCGACAATCATCCGCGATCGGGCGATGAAGCGGCGCTGCGCGACCGGATTGCCCGCAAGGGGCCAGGCGGCAGCATGGACGGGGCCGCGCCCCCCCGGCGACCGGGCGGGCGCAACGCCTAGGCGCAGGCCCGGCCAACCGGACCTGCGGGTTCGTTCAGATCAGCACGGGGCGACGTAATAGCCACCACGGCCATCGGAATAGGCGCATTCGCGCGTGGCCTGGTTTTGCGCCACGACCGCACCGGCCGCAGCGCCGCCCAGAACGGCCACGGCCGTCCATTGCGGGTTGGCATCGACCAGTTCGGACAGTGCAAGCCCGGCGGCGCCCCCAAAGACGGCCCCAAGCGCGGATTGGTTCTGGGGGGTGGGCTGGCAGGCCGAAACGGCAAGCACAGCGGCAAACAGGGCGGCAGACATCTGGAGTTTCATCGTGTTTCCTTCAACTTCGGGGGCGCATGACCGACAGGTCACGGTTCAACCCCGGACGCCATCATAACACAAAGGCCGCCGCACCAAAGGTGCGACGGCCCAAAGCCACGGCAACCCGGCAGGATTATGCCGCACGTGCGGTCAGAACCGCGTCGACCTGTTTCTGGACACCGGCCTCATCCATGCCTTTGACGGCGGCGAGTTCGCGGGTCAGACGTTCCAGCGCGGCTTCGTAAAGCTGACGCTCGGAATAAGATTGTTCGCGCTGATCATCGCCGCGATGCAGGTCGCGCACCACTTCGGCGATCGAGATCAGGTCGCCGGAATTGATCTTTTGTTCATATTCCTGTGCCCGACGCGACCACATGGCGCGCTTGACGCGGGCCTTGCCCTTGAGCGTGTCCATCGCCTTGGACACGACATCGGGGGAAGACAGCGACCGCATGCCGACCTCGACCGCCTTGGCGGTGGGCACGCGCAGGGTCATCTTGTCCTTTTCGAAGGAGACCACGAAAAGCTCGAGCTTGAGACCAGCGATTTCCTGCTCTTCGATCGACACGATCTTGCCGACCCCGTGGGCGGGATACACGACGTAGTCGTTGGGGCTGAAATCTTGCGACTTCCGGGTCTTTGTCATTCGGAGTTCCTTTCCATTTCCCGGACATCAGGCGACAAAAAGGCCCGAGGAAAACGGATGTTTTCCACAAGCGTTTCTATGTCGCGATGAAAACCGGGCAGGCTGGCAGACCTGCTGATGCGTTACGGACAGACGGTATTTCTAACCGTCATGTAACACATTCTGACGGCCATTTCCAGATATCCGCCACGATGCGGGGCAAACACCCTGCATTTACAGGCAGAACAGGCCAATAAAGCGTGCGCCGGGCCACCGCAGGGTGCCGGAAAACCCTCACCGGGTTGCGAATCGGGTGTCAGCCGCCCTCGCCGGGGGCCTCTGACAACAGGTCCATCTTGCCCGTTTTGCCATCCATCGCCTCGGCGTCAGGCAGCGGGTCTTTCTTGGTGATGATCACCGGCCAAGCTTCGGAATACTTGCGGTTGAATTCAACCCATTTTTCCATGTCCGGCTCGGTGTCGGGGCGGATCGCGTCGGCGGGGCATTCGGGTTCGCAGACGCCGCAATCGATGCATTCGTCAGGATGGATCACCAGCATGTTCTCGCCTTCGTAGAAACAATCCACGGGGCAGACCTCCACGCAATCGGTGTATTTGCAGGCGATGCAATTTTCCGTCACGACATAGGTCATCTGTCATCCTCGGCTGATCAATCAGGTGTCTGCTACGCCACGCGATTGCCCATTGCAAGACCGGGCAGGCCGCGTTTTCGCCTGCACGACTGTAAACTTGGGTTGACAGGTTTCAAGCGGTTTCTGACCTATCCCGCCGCGTCATCCTGGTCGCGGAACGCGTCGAACGCGCGGCGATCCTTTTTGGTGGGCCTCGGCCCGCTGCGCGCGGCACCCGGCGTATCATCCGTGGCCGGCGGCGTCAGATCGTCGAACAGGGTCTGCGCCTCGGGTGCGGGCCCGCGCCGGATGGCCAGCGCGGTGACGCGGATGACCCGGATGCGGTCGCCCTGTGCAAAGGTCAGCACGTCGCCCGCACCAACCTGCGTGGCGGGTTTGACCACGCGGGTGCCGTTGACGCGCACATGCCCGTCGGCAACCAGCCGGGTGGCAAGGCTACGGGTCTTGAAGAACCGCGCCTGCCACAGCCATTTGTCGATCCGGCCTGTCGGTCGCGGGTCGGTCAGCGTTTGTCCCTCAACCCGGCCAGGGCCTGGGCAAAGGGGTTGTCCGGATCGATCCGATCGGGCTTGCGTTCGGGCCGCGCGCTGAAGGTCTTGGGGGTATCGTCGCGCTGCGGCTTGGCGCCTTTGCCATGCTGCGGCTTGCCGCCCTTGCCCCGGGGTTTACCCCCCTCGCCGCGGGGCTTGTCACCGTCACCGCGGGGTTTGCCGCCTTCGCCACGGGGTTTGAACCCTTCGCCACGCGGCTTGCCGCCTTCAGCCTGCTTTGCGCCCTCGCCACCCTGGCGGTTCGCGTCGCGGCGGGGGCCACGGTTCGCCCCGCCCTGACGGCGCGGGGCCCAGGTGAAGGTATAGAAAACCTCGGTTTCGACCGGGGTCGAGGCCTCTTCGCCGGGTGTCTCGTCCGGCGCCTCGCTCGGCGGCGCGGGCGGGGTTTCATCGGGTTGATCGGCGGGGGTTTCCACCGGCGCTGCGGGCGGCACTTCGACGGGCGGGGCCACCGGGATTTCGGCCGGCGCCGGATCGGGCGTGTCGGCGCCTTCCAGACCTGTGGGCGGCGCCACGCCCAGCGGCGCATCCTCGATCGTTTCCGGCGCATCGGTGGCGGCCGGTTCGGCTGTGGCCACGGCCTTGACCTTGGGCCGTTCGCCCCGGTCGGCGCGGTAGCCAAGCCCGCCCATCAGATCGGCGAACTGGTCCAGCGTCAGGCCGCTGATCGACAGCATGTCGGCCTTGGCCTCGAAGCCGCCGCGCGTGTCCTGGCCGCGCAGCATGTCGGCCAGCCGTTCGAGCATGTCGATGCGGATCGCGCGGGCACCGGCGGGGCGATACCCCGACATCGTGTAATAGCCCTGCGGTTGCACCGTGTCGTGGGGAATGGTCACAAGACCCGGCGGCGGGCTTTCGGGGAACATGTCGAGCCCCTGCCACAGCCCCCAGAGCACCAAGCGCAACCGCGTCGGCGCGGGCTTCAACAACAAGGGCTGAAAGATGGTGAACTGGCCAAAGCGCACGCCATGTTTGCGCAACATGCCGCGTGCATCCTGATCCAGCGCCTTGATGTCATCGGCGATATCCGCACGCGGCAGGATGCCGAAGTTTTCAAGCATCCGGAACGCGACACCGCGCGCAAGGCCCGTCACCGCCTCGTCGCGCGACAGCGCCAAGAGCGGCTCGAACATCGCGGCGATGCGACGGTCGATGAAATGCTGCAGGCGGCGCTGCACCTTCTGGATCACCTCCGGCCCGGCCTCGTCATCGACGAAAGCCTCGGCCACGGGTTTCAGCGGCCCGTCGCCCTTGACCAGTTTCCCGATCGCCTGGTCGCCCCACATCAACCCGCCCTGTTCGGTCACGTCGAATTCGGTGTCGGGCGCGTTGTAGAAACGGTCGGCGCGCAGGTGAAATTCAGGGCGCAGCGCGGCCAAGGCCGCCTGGCGCAGGGTTTTCGCCTCGTCCGGGCCGGTGGTTTGATCCTGCCGGAACCGGAACCCTTCGATCCGGCCCAGGACCTGACCCTCTACCGTCACTTCACCCTTGTCGTTCACATCGGCCACAAGGCTCTCCTTCTGCTTCAACCGGCGAAGCAACACGCTTGTCCGCCGGTCGACAAATCTTTGCGTCAGCGCACCGTGAAGCGCATCGGACAGTCGGTCTTCTACGGCACGGGTCGCGTCCCGCCAATGGGCAACATCATCAACCCAGCCATCGCGTTGCGCGACGTAGGTCCATGTGCGGATAAAGGCCAGACGTTTCGACAATGTGTCGATATCGCCCTCGGTGCGGTCGATCCGCTTGACCTGGCGGGCCAGCCAATCGTCGGGCACCCGGCCAAGGTCATGAAGAAAATCGAAAATCCGGCCCAGAAGCTCGGCGTGTTCGGTATGGCTGATACCACGGAAATCGGGGATGCGGCACACATCCCACAACAGCCGCACGTCGCGGGCGGAATTCAGCCGGGTCTTGACCTCGTCGCGTTCGGAAATCGCCTTCAGCGCCATCAGGTCATCGGCTTCGCGCGCGCGCGTCAGCCATTCGTCATCGGTGCGCTGTTCCAAAGACCCGATCAGCCGCGCGACCGATCCGAACTCCAACGTCGAATTGCGCCAGTAAAGCTTGCGCAGCGGGGCAAAGCGATGGTCCTGGATCGCCTGCACCAAATCGTCATCCAGCGGCGGCGCCTCGCCGGTCACGCCAAAACTGCCGTCTTGCGTGTAACGCCCGGCGCGGCCCGCGATCTGCGACAGTTCATTGGGCATCAGGTCGCGCATCTTGCGGCCATCGAATTTGCGCAGGCCCGAAAACGCGACATGGCGGATATCGAGGTTCAGGCCCATCCCGATGGCATCGGTCGCCACCAGGACATCGACATCGCCGTTTTGATAAAGCTCCACCTGCGCATTGCGCGTGCGCGGTGACAACGCCCCCATCACCACCGCCGCACCACCCTTTTGGCGGCGCAGCAGTTCTGCCGTGGCATATAGATTTTCAACCGAAAACCCCACGATCGCACTGCGCGGGGGCATCCGGCTGATCTTTTTCGAACCCGTGTACAAAAGCTGCGAGAATCTTTCGCGGCTGATGAACTGCGCGCCGGGGATCAGCGCCGCGATGGCGGGCCGCATCGTGGCGGCGCCCAGAAACAGGGTTTCATGGCGGCCGCGCGCATGCAGCAGCCGGTCGGTGAAGACATGGCCGCGTTCGGGATCGGCGCAAAGCTGGATCTCGTCCACGGCCAGGAAATCGGGGCCAAGGCCAAGCGGCATCGCCTCGACGGTGCAGACCCAATACTGCGCGCGCTCGGGCACGATGCGTTCTTCGCCGGTGACCAGCGCCACCACCGACGGGCCGCGCAAACCCACGATGCGGTCATAGACCTCGCGTGCCAAAAGCCGCAGGGGCAGACCGATCACGCCGGTGCGGTGCGCCAGCATCCGTTCGATGGCATAATGGGTCTTGCCGGTATTGGTCGGGCCAAGCACCGCCGCGATGCGACCCTTGCCCATGGTGCTGGCGTCGATCATTCTGGCTGACTTTCCTGGCGCGCCTGACGGCGGGCGGCACATCCTAGAGGGTCTGCCCCCAAGGCGCGTTCAACCCGATCTATCGCTTCGTGTATTTCCTCGCGATGCGGATGTATAGCCCGCGCCGCCTCGAACGCGGCCAAAGCCTCGGGCAGGCGGTCCATTTCTTCCAGCATGTAGCCAAGCCCGGTCAGCGCGCCGAAATGCCGGGGTTCGAGCGCCAGAACCCGCTGAATATCCGCAATCGACGGGCCATAGCGATTCGTCTGAAAGAACAGCGTCGCGCGCGCGTTCCAGCCTTCGGCGAAATCGGGCGCGTGATCGGTCAGCGCGGTCAGATGATCATAGGCGGCATCGAAATCGCCCGCCGCCATCGCCGCCTGCCCGCGCGACAGCAGGTAATCCGCCGAGGGCGATCCCGACCGCGACCAAAGCATGTAGAGTTCTTCCTCGACCACGGGCCAGTTGCGCAGATCGGGCTGGGCCAAACGATCCAGAAGATCATCGGCACGGGTCCGATCCTGCGCCAAGGCCGGCAGGGCCAGCGCAAGCAGACCTGCCGCAAGGGCAATATTGTGGAGTGTCGACAACATTCGCATGATGCAAAACTAGCATGATTGCGCCGGGGTTCCATATCAAACCCGTGCGATCCCCGAAGGCAGACACAGGAAGGAGCCGGAGAATGGGCGTGATAGACGAGGCGGTGCGCGCATTGGGCGCGAAACTGGACGGCGGGTTTGACGGATCGGCCAAGTTCGTGATCACCGGCGAAGGCGCCGTGATCGTGGATGGGGCGGGCGTGCGCGCCGCCGATGACAGCGACGAGGCCGATGTGACCATGACCGCCGATGCCGATACCTTTCAGGATATCCTGTCGGGCAACCTGAACCCGACCGCAGCCTTCATGTCGGGCCGGCTGACGCTGGACGGCGACATGGGCACCGCGATGAAGCTTGGATCGGCGCTGGCCTGATGCTGACCGGCACCGCTCCCCCCGGCCTGACCCCTGCCCCGTATTTCTGCGACGTGGCGGAAGGGCCGGCGGGGGTTTCGGCCTGGTGGGTGACCAGTGCCGATGGCACGCGGCTGCGCTTCGCCGTCTGGCCCAAGGGGGAAAAGGGCACCGTCCTGATGTTTCCCGGCCGCACCGAATACTGCGAGAAATATGGCCGCGTGGCAGGCGACCTGGCACAGGCGGGCTATGGCATGGCCAGTTTCGATTGGCGCGGCCAGGGGCTGGCCGACCGGCCCCGGCACCGCCGCGACATGGGCCATGTGACCAGTTTCGATGAATACCGCCAGGATGTCGCCTGCTTTCGCGCCGCGCTAGACGCGTTGGATGTTCCCAAACCCTGGTTCCTGATCGGGCATTCCATGGGCGGGGCCATCGCGCTGCGGGCGATCCACGATGGGCTGCCGGTGCGGTCGGTGGCCTTTACCGGCCCGATGTGGGGCATCGCGATGGCGCCACTGTTCAAGACGATCCGCAATGTCGTGCTGGGCGTGGCGGTGCCGCTTGGCTTTGGCAAGTCTTTCGCCCCCACAACCGGCCCCTATGTGCCCATGGCCTTTGACGACAACCCGCTGACCACCGACCGCGACCAGTTCGACTACATGGAGCGGCAGACCCGGCTCCATCCGGAATTGACGCTGGGCGGGCCGTCGACCCTCTGGCTCAAGGCGGCCCTGGCGGAAACGGCGGCCCTGATGCGGATGCGCGCGCCCGGCCTTCCCTGTGTGACGCTGGTGGGCACCCGCGAAAAGATCGTCGAGGTCGACAAGATCGAAACCCGGATGAAAAGCTGGCCAGCGGGCCAGCTGATCGTCGTGGAGGGCGCGGAACACGAGGTGCTGATGGAGGCGCCCACGCGCCGCAGGAACGCGCTCGGCGCGATCCTGGCCCTGTTCGACAGCACCGGCTAGCACGCGCAACGCGGCTCAGGCCGGGCGCAAAACACCCTGGTCCAGCTTGACGATCCGGTCCATCCGCGCGGCCAGCGCCGGGTTGTGGGTGGCGATCAGCGCCGACAGCCCGGTGTCGCGCACCAGCCCCATCAGCGTATCGAACACCGTGTCGGACGTGGCCGGATCAAGATTGCCGGTCGGCTCATCGGCCAGCAACAGCCTGGGCCGGTTGGCCAGCGCCCGGCAAAACGCCACCCGCTGCTGTTCGCCCCCCGACAAGGCGGCGGGTCTGTGATCCAGCCGGTGCTCGAGCCCGACCGACCCCAAGAGATGATGGGCATGGGCGCTGGCCTCTGGCGCGGGCACCCCGTGGGCCAGCTGGGGCAAGACGATGTTTTCCAGCGCGGTGAATTCCGGCAACAGGTGGTGGAACTGGTAGACGAAGCCCACCATGCCGCGCCGCGCCGCGGTGCGCGCACGGTCGGGGGCGGCGGTCAGATCCTTGCCCGCGATCTCCACCCGGCCCGCATCGGGCGTATCCAGCAGCCCCGCGATGTGCAACAGCGTCGATTTCCCCGCCCCGGAGGGCGCGACAAGCGCCACCACCTCGCCCGTGGCGATGGCCAGATCCGCGCCGCGCAACACGCGCACCTCGGTCGGGCGACCCAGGTGATAGCCCTTTTCCAGCCCGCTCAGGCGCAAGACCACGTCATTCATAGCGCAGCGCCTCGACCGGGTTCATCCGCGCGGCGCGGCGCGCGGGAAAGATCGTGACCACGAAGGACAGGCCCAGCGACAAGGCCACCGCCGATCCGACATCGCCCCATTCCAGCCGCGCGGGCAGGCTGGAAATCATCCGCACCGACGGGTCCCAGACACCGCCACCCGCAACGAAATTCACGAAGGCGAAAATCGGGTCGATCCAGATCGCAAAGGCAGATCCAAGCGCCACGCCCGCGATCGTCCCCGCCACCCCGATGGACGATCCACACAGGAAGAACACCCGCAACACCGACCCTTCCGACAGCCCCATGGTCCGCAGGATGCCGATATCGCGCGATTTGTTCTTCACCAGCATGATCAGGCCCGACACGATGTTCATCGTGGCGATCAACACGAGGATCGACAGGATGATGAACATGATGTTGTCCTCCATCTGCAAGGCTTGCAGAAAGGCGCCGGAACTGTCGCGCCAGGTCCAGATCGACACCTCGCCCGCCGCCATCAGCACCGGCAGGATCATCGCCTCGACCCGCTCGGGATCGTCGAGGAATACCTCGATTTCATCGGCCACGCCGTCGCGGTTGAAATAATCCTGCGCCTGCGCGAAAGGCATGTAGACCCGAACCCGGTCGATATCCCAACGCCCCACCTGGAAGATATAGACCACCTCGAAGGCTGAGACGCGCGGGCTGGTGCCAAAGGGCGTGCGCGCACCATCGGGCGAAATCAGGCGCAGCCTGTCGCCCACCCGCAGGCCCAATTCGCGCGCCACGCCGCTGCCGATGGCGATGCCCCCGCCCTCGCCCGCGCCAAACCGCGCCAGATCGCCCATCGCGATTTCCGGCGCGGCCACCAGCGGCACGCTCGCAAGATCGGCAGCGTCGATCCCGATCACCTCCACACCCGCGTTGCGGCCCGCGTTCGTGGCCATGACCTGGCCGCGAATGATGGCGGCCGCATGGGCCACGCCGGGCACGGCGGCGACGGCGCTGGCGGCCTGTGCATAATCTTCGAACACGCGGTTCTGGCGGCCGGTGTCGTCCAGTTCGATCTGGTCATACAGGCTGATATGCGGGTTGGCGCCCAGGATCGTGCCGACGAATTCATGGCGAAAGCCGCTGCGCACCGCCAAGGTGGCGATCAGCGCCGCCACCGCCAGCATGATGCCCAGAAAGCTGATCACGGTCATCGTGCTGACCCCGCCCTCGGCGCGGCGGGCGCGCAGGTAGCGCCAGGCGATCATGATTTCGAAACGGGCAAAGGGCGCAGGGGTGCGGGGCAAGGGGCATGTCCTTTCGGGCTTGCGCGCAACGTGGCGAGTTTCGCGCCCCTGTCAAGCGCAGGGGGCGGCGATGCCTGCCTCAGTCCCGGCGGGCGGCCGCGGACGGATCACCGCCGGCCTTCGGCCTCCAGCCGCAGCTTCATCGCGACCAGGACCTTTTGCAGGTCCAGCGTCTCTGCCAGCAGGCGGCGGGTTTCGGTGACAGAGATGTGACCATCCGCGATGGCGCGGTGATATTCCGCCATCAAGATCGCGAACCGCTGGCTGAGCGCGATGACATGGCCGTTCACGCCCCCATCCCCCCGAAGGGGCGCCGTGCCAGGCCCCTCGGGGTCATGGGTGATCTGCGCACCGTTGAGTTCCGCCAGGGCCGTCGTGACATGCGGGAAAGATGCCACCGCTTCCAGGGCGGCCACCGCATCGATGGGCATGAAGCGGTCGGCATGTTCCTGCGCGTCGGAAAAATAGCGCCCCAAGGTCGCCTTTGACCGGCCCGTCAGGTCACAGGCGGCGGCAAATCCGACATCCTTGACCAGGCGTTCGGCATGCCGCTTGAGATAAAGTTTCGCCTGTTCACTCATACCACCCTCACACCGCTCACCCAGGTTGCGCGCACCAAACCCGCTTTGGGCTGCGCGGTCAATCTTGCCCGTCCGCGCGCGCTGGGGCAGATAGGCAGGCATGGCCAAGCTGTATTTCCATTTTTCGACGATGAACGCGGGCAAATCGACCCTGCTGTTGCAAGCGTCCTACAATTACATCGAACGCGGCATGCAGACCTACCTGTTGACCGCCAATTTCGACGACCGCGCGGGCAAGGGCCGGATCGGCAGCCGCATCGGCATCGAGGCCGAGGCCGACACCTATGCCCAGGACACCGACCTGTTCGACACGATCGCGGCGCGGCTTGCGGCGGGGCCCTGCGCCTGCGTGCTGATCGACGAGGCACAATGGATGACGCGCGACCAGGTCTGGCAATTGGCCCGCGTGGTCGATGACCTGGGCGTTCCGGTGATGTGCTACGGGTTGCGCGTCGATTTCCGGGGCGAGCTGTTTCCGGGCTCGGCGGCGCTTTTGGCGCTGGCCGATGAAATGCGCGAGGTGCGCACGATCTGCCACTGCGGGCGCAAGGCCAGCATGGTGATCCGGGTCGATGCCTCGGGCCGCGCGCTGACCGAGGGCGCGCAGATCGAGGTGGGCGGCAATGACCGCTACGTGTCGCTGTGCCGCCGCCATTTCCGCGAGGCGACGGGGGATCGGCAGGCCAGCTGAACATCTCGTCGCCTGCGGCGCCGACCCGTGCGAGGGGCGCTGCCCCTCGCGCTCCCCGGCGTATTTACAGAAAGATGAAGAGGCTCAGACGGGGTTGGGCAGCGCGCGTCCTTCGGCGAAAGCGATGCAATTGGCCAACGCCATCCGCCCCATGTCTTCGCGCACCTCAAGCGCGGCGGTGCCCAGATGCGGCAGGAGCGTGACGTTTTCCATCGCCAACAAGGCCTCGGGGACCACGGGTTCGTGTTCGTAGACATCGAGCCCCGCGCCGCCGATCTGCCCCGAGTGCAGCGCGTCCATCAACGCCGCCTCATCGACCACATCGCCGCGCGAGATATTGACGAAGATCGCATGGGGCGCCATCGCCGCGAAGTGCGCCGCGCCGATCAGGTGATGGGTATCGGCCCCACCGGGCGTGGCCAGAACCACGATATCGGCGGCGGCAAGGGCCGCGTCCATATCCATCTGGGTGGCGGGGAAATCGACCGCCTTGGGCGAGCGGTTGGCATAGACGATCTTGCAGCCAAAGCCGAAATGACAGCGCCGCGCGATGGCCTGCCCGATACGGCCCATGCCGATGACGCAGACGGTCTTGCCCGAGACATGCAGCCCCAGCATCTGGGTCGGGTGCCAGCCCGACCAGGCGCCTGCGCGCACCATCCGTTCGCCCTGGCCCACGCGGCGCGCGGTCATCAGGATCAGCGTCAGCGCGATATCGGCGGTGGCATCGGTCACCGCCCCCGGCGTATTGGTCACGGCCAGGCCCGCGGCGCGGGCGGCGGCCACGTCGATATGGTTGTAGCCCACCCCGAAATTGGCCAGAAGCCGCGCGCGCGGATCCGGCACCGCTGCAAAGGCCGGGGCGCGGAACGCATCGCCCAGCGTCGGCAGGATGATGTCGAAATCACCCAAGGCCGCAACGCATTCGGCTGGGTCCATCGGCGTGGTGACGGGGCGGCAGGTGACATCGAAGCCTGCCTCGGCCTCGGCCATGACGGTTTCGGGCAGGCGGCGCGAGATCAGAAGTTTCAGCACATTTTTTCTCCGTTCGGGACGGGGGTATCGGGGGCGATAAGAACGACTTGGCCGTTGTCATCATGCAGGCCCAGCACCAACGCCTCGGACAGGAAGGGGCCGATCTGGCGCGGCGGGAAGTTCACCACCCCCAGAACCTGGCGCCCGATCAGGGCCTCGGGGGTGTAATGGGCCGTGATCTGGGCCGAACTTTTCCGGATCCCGATGTCCGGCCCGTAATCGACCCAAAGCTTGATCGCGGGTTTGCGCGCCTCGGGAAAGGGCTCTGCCCGGGTGACGGTGCCCACGCGGATGTCGATCCGGGCGAAATCATCGAGGGTGATGGTGTCGGTCATCCCTTCAGCTCCCGGCTGCGGGCGGTGGCGGCGGCGACGGTGGCGGTGATCAACGGGGACAGGCCCGCGCGCGCCTCCATCAGCACGGCCAGACCGGCCTGGGTCGTGCCATTTGGCGAGGTCACGTTGATGCGCAGCTGTTCGGGCGTGTCTTCGGCCTGTTCGGCCAGCGCGCCCGCGCCCGCGACCGTGGCCTTGGCCAGCTGCATCGCCATCTCGGGCGGCAGGCCCTGGGCCACACCGGCGGCCGCCAACGCGTCGATCATGTAGAAGACATAGGCCGGGCCCGATCCCGAAAGGCCGGTGACGGCATCGATCTGATCCTCATCCGACAGGCGCACCACCTGGCCTATGGCCGACAACAGCCTGTCCGACAGGTCCAGGTCGGCAGGCGTGGCGGCGGCATTGCCGATGATCGCGGTGATCCCCTTGCCGATGGCGGCGGGCGTGTTGGGCATGGAGCGGATGACGCGGGTGCCGGACCCGAACGCGGCCTCGTAGGCGGCGATGGGCGTGCCGGCCGCCACCGACAGGATCAGCGTGCCGCCGCCGCCAAAATGCGCGACCCGAGGCAGCGCATCCTGCATCATCTGCGGCTTGACCGCGACCATCAGCACGGCTGGATCGGTCGGCAGATCGGCGTTGATCGCCACGCCCGTCGTGCGCAGCCAATCGGACGGGTGCGGGTCGATCACATGCACCGCACGCGGGTCAAGCCCCCCCGCCAGCCACCCCGCCAGCATGGCCGATCCCATCTTGCCGCAGCCCAGCATCACCAGCCCACGGCGCGAAATATCGCCGAAATCCATATCGTTCCCCCGTTCGTCTTCGGGGGCAGAGGTTAGGCGCGGCCGTAGGTCTCTGCAATGGCGACCTGCATCGCCTCGGCCGGGGTCTGGTTGCCCCAACAGGCCAGCTGGAACGCCGGGTAATAGCGTTCGGCCGCCATCACGGCGGTTTCCACCATGCAGGCGATCTGGTCGGGGCTGGCCAGTTGTTCGCCCGCCAGGACAAGACCGTAGCGGTAGACCATCAGCTTTTGACCGGCCCAGTAGGTAAAGGCCCCGGCCCAAAGCCGGTCATTGGTCAGGTTCAGCGTCTCGTAGAGCGCCGGCAGAGCCTCGGCGGGCGGTTCCATCTCGAAGGTGCAGATCATCCGCAGCGTTTCGTCATAGGCCGACCAGGCCAGGGTGACGGAATAGGTGCGCCACTGGCCCTCGATGGCCATGGCGATCTGGTCATCGGTGATCCGGTCGAAATCCCATTCGTGATGCGATGCCAGCGTTTCGACGATGTCGATGGGATGCAGGTCTTCGATGTCCAGATACTGTTCGGAATGCGACATTGCCCAGGCCTCGTGTTTGGCCGCCGTGGGGGCGTAGGGTCCAAGGGGTGGACGCCCGCTAGCGGCTGGGTGCCTTCCATAGGGGTGGGGGCGGAGTGCCCATCACCTACGATATACGGTGCGGCTGTTGCAGCGGTCTGTAAAGCAGTATTTTTGTGACGCATAGCCAAAGACCCGCTAGGGGCTGGGGTATCCACAAGATATTGTGGGATGTGGGCTGATTTGATCCGGGTTGTGTAGGGTGTGCCTTCAGGCGCACCCTACGAAGCTAACCTCTTGTTTGTCGGGGTGGGCGATGCTCTGGCCATGTCAGCCTATCTTCGCCCCCGCATCCCCGGTGACACGATCTTTTTCACCCTTGCCCTCGAGGATCGTGGTGCCGACGCGCTGGTCCGACACGCCGGGGCCTTGCGCCTGGCCGTCCGGCGCACGATGGCGGAGCGGCCTTTTCGCATCGAGGCCTGCGTGATCCTGCCCGATCATCTGCACATGATCTGGACCCTGCCTGCGGGTGACAGCGATTTTCCGAACCGATGGCGGGTGATCAAGGCGCGGTTCAAATAGGCCCTTCCGGGTGAGGGCAGTGCGCGCGCCAGTCACAGGGCCCGGCGGGAACGCGGGTCATGGCAGCGGCGACAGTGGAAGCACCATGTGCGGTCGCCCACGGCCGTGGCGGCGCTGACAAGATATTGCTGGATGAACCCGGTGAAGCACGGGTTGGTCGCGGACCCGTTGGATTGGAGCCTGTCCTGGGTACATCGGGATGGCGTCCAGGGGATGATGTTTGATCTAGATGATCCTGCGTGGGGTGCGCCTTGAGGCGTACCTGTCGCGCAAAGAAAGGTGCGCCTCGAGGCGCACCCTACCAATGCGCGATGATCAGCCCTTGGCTTCCAGCGCGGCGATGCGCGCCTTGAGGGCTTCGTTTTCTTCCCGCGCCTTCTGGGCCATGGCGCGCACGGCTTCGAATTCGTCGCGGGTGACGAAATCGCGGTCGGCCAGCCAGCGGTCCATCAGCGATTTCATCGCGGTTTCGGCTTCTTCCTTGGCACCCTGGGCCACGCCCATGGCATTGGTCATCAGCTGGCTGATGTCTTCCATGATCTTGTTGCGGGTCTGCATTGCGGCGCTCCTTGGCTGTTGTGTCCGATATGGCCCCGCCTGCGGCCCGGATCAAGGTTGACTTCGCCGCAGGCCCCGACCACCCATGGCCCGGACTGACCCAGAGGCCGGAGCCTGCCATGCCCCTTGCAATCCCCTTTCCCGACCTGTCGCCCGACCTGTTCAGCATCAGCATCGGCGGTTTCGATTTTGCGCTGCGCTGGTATGCGCTGGCCTATATCGTCGGGTTGGTCGCGGGCTGGCGGTTGATCGTGGCCGCCGTCAAACGCCCCGACCTTTGGCCGCAGGGCATCGCGCC
Organism: Roseicyclus sp.; assembly: GCA_018401965.1. Taxonomy (GTDB): domain Bacteria; phylum Pseudomonadota; class Alphaproteobacteria; order Rhodobacterales; family Rhodobacteraceae; genus Roseicyclus. Next base: position 125,972 of record JAGYJU010000009.1, on the reverse strand, counting down.
GATGCGCCCCGACCAGGTCGAAAGCTTGCTGACCGCCGTGGTTCTTGGCGTGATCCTGGGCGGGCGGCTCGGATTCGTGGTGTTCTACCAGCCAGGCTACTACCTGCAGAACCCGGGCCAGATCCTGCACATCTGGCAAGGCGGCATGGCGTTTCACGGCGGGCTGATCGGGGTGGCGGTGGCGGCCTACCTGTTTTGCCGGACCCAGAAAGTGGCGCCGCTGCAGGCGGCCGATGCGATGGCGATGGTGGTGGCCATCGGCCTTGGCCTTGGACGGCTGGCCAATTTCATCAACGCGGAACTCTGGGGGCGGCCGACCGATGCGCCCTGGGGCGTGATCTTTCCCGGCCCCGCCGCCCAGGCCTGCCCCGGCCCGGTGGGGATCGTGATGACGGAACTGGGCCAGATGTGTGCCCGCCACCCCTCACAGCTTTATCAGGCGGCGCTGGAAGGGCTGGTGATGGGCGTCATCCTGATCTGGCTGGCCTGGTCGCGCGGTTGGCTGAAAACCCCCGGTGCGCTGACCGGCCTGTTCTTCACGCTTTACGGTCTTGCGCGGTTCGCGGTGGAATTCGTCCGCCAGCCCGATGCGCAATTCGTGACCGAGGGCAACCCGATCGGCTTTGCCCTCGCGCTGTCGCCGACGCTTGGGCTGACCATGGGGCAGATCCTGTCGCTGCCGATGATCGCGCTGGGGCTGTGGCTGGTGATGCGCGCGCGACGGTCCGAGGCGATATGACAGCGCTCTGCGACCGTCTGCTGGCGCGGATCGCGCGGACCGGGCCGATGAGCTTGGCCGAGTACATGGCGGATTGCCTGTTGCACCCAGACCATGGTTATTACACCACCCGCGACCCGCTGGGGGCCAAGGGCGATTTCACCACCGCGCCGGAAATCAGCCAGATGTTCGGGGAACTGATCGGCCTGTGGCTGGCGCAGGTCTGGCTGGATCAGGGCGCGCCCGCCCGGATCGTGCTGGCCGAACTGGGACCGGGGCGCGGCAGCCTGATGGCCGATGCGCTGCGCGCCACGCGCGGCGTGCCGGGGTTTCACGCGGCGCTGTCGCTGCACCTTGTCGAAGCCTCGCCCAGCCTGCGCGCCCTGCAAGCCCGCGCGCTGGCCGGTTTCGCGCCATGCTTTCACGCTAATGTCGCGGATCTGCCCGACGGGCCGATCTACCTGGTCGCCAACGAATTCTTCGACGCCCTGCCGATCCGGCAATTCCAGAAGGGCCAAGGCGCCGAATGGCACGAACGCATGATCGGCGCGCAAGACGGGCGGCTGACCTGGGGGCTTGCGCCCGCCAGCCCGATCGCCGCGCTGGCCCGTCGTGCCGACAGCGTGACCCAAGGCCAGATCGTCGAAACCTGCACCCCCGCCGAGGCCATCGCGGGCGACATCGGGCGGCGCGTGGCCAGCCATGGCGGGGCCGCGCTGATCGTGGATTACGGCGATTGGGAGAGCCTGGGGGATACGTTCCAGGCTTTGCGCGCCCATGCGCCCGCCGACCCCCTGGAAGCCCCCGGCACGGCGGATCTGACGGCCCATGTGGCCTTTGGCCCCCTGGCGCGCGCGGCACAGCCGGCGCGGGCCAGCGCCCTGACCCCCCAGGGCGTGTTCCTCGAACGGCTCGGGATCACCGCGCGGGCGCGGGTTCTGGCGCAAAACCTCGCCGGTCCGGCGCTCGAAAGCCATGTCGCCGCACACAAGCGGTTGACGCACCCCGCCCAGATGGGACACCTTTTCAAGACGCTCGCCCTGACACCCGAGGGCAGCCCGCTGCCCCCCGCGCTTGACCCCGGCCCCACATGCCCCTGACCGTGACCCTCGACATCCTGACCTCGCCGCTGCTGGAGGGCGTCACGCACGGGTTTTTCTCGCGGCGCGGCGGCGCGTCTTCGGGCATCTTCGAAGGCTTGAACTGCGGCGGCGGGTCTTCGGACCAATCGGAAATCGTGGTGATGAACCGTGACCGGGTGGCCGATGCGATGGGGGTGGCGGCCGCGAACCTGGTCACCGTCCACCAGGTGCATTCCGCCCAGGCGGTGACACTGGATTGCGCGCCGGCCGACCGTCCGCGCGCGGATGCGGTCGTGACCACCACGCCGGGCCTGGCCATCGCGGTCTTGACCGCCGATTGCCAGCCCGTGCTGTTTGCCGACCGCGCGGCGGGCGTCATCGGGGCGGCCCATGCCGGGTGGCGGGGTGCCTTTGACGGGGTGCTGGAGGCCACGGTCGACGCGATGGTTGCCGCGGGCGCGCGCCGCGACGCGATCCATGCGGTGATCGGCCCCACGATCAGCCAGCGCGCCTACGAGGTGGGCGAGGAATTCTTTGAACGTTTCCACGACGACGACCCGGCCAACGGGCGGTTCTTCGTCAATGGGGCGGATGGCAAGTACCTGTTCGACCTGCCGGGCTACGGGTTGATGCGGTTGCGTGCCGCGGGCGTGGGACAGGCGGAATGGACGCGCCATTGCACCTATGGCGATGCGGACCGGTTCTATTCCTACCGCCGCGCGACCCACCGGGGCGAGGCCGATTACGGGCGGCTCATCTCCGCGATTCGTCTGTGATCGAGACGAAATCGGGCGATGCTGCCCGAATTGTCGCGCCCCGCGCGCCAATCTGGGCAAAGTGAAGGCCACCGCCGCCGCAAGCTTGCCGCAGTCGGCCCGACCCTTCGGCGTCAATTTTACGAAAACCCAAGAAACAAAGCCTGCGCCCGCGCCGCATCTTGCCACGAAATCGCCCCGAAAATTTACCGCTCGTTGAAGGTTTCGCCCTATCCCTGCCGGAAACCGGGTGCAGTTTCGGGTCAAGCCCAAGGATGGGCAGACACATAAAACGGCACAAAGGATCAGGCAGATGAAAACGCGGCGTTGGATGAAAACCGTTCTTGTTGAAGCAGCGAAGGATCAGGTCGAAATGCCCTGGGCGCGCGCCAAACGCGCCAAGCGGCGGGCGGCGAAATCTGCCCCGATCAAGGCCGCCGGATAAGGCGGACCGAACCCCGCGCAACCCGGCGCGGATGCTTGCAAAAGGCGGCCAGAACGGCCGCCTTTTTCCTTGACCGGTCACGCCATGCGGATCAGAGGCCTAGATCGATCTCTGTCTCGTCCAGGGCACGGATCAGGGGGGCCAATTCGGCCTCGAACCGGGTCCAGCCCGCCACGGCCTGCCGCCCGATGGGGGCGCGCACTTGCGCAAAGCTCAGCGTTTCGACCCGCCGGTCGGATCGTTCCGGCGCCAGACAGGCCGCATCCCAGGGCAGGCCGCAAAAGGCGACAAGCGCCCGGATTTCAGGCTCTGGCGCGGCGGTCAGCGCCTCGTAATCCACCACATGCACCCGGTCGGGCAGCGCCTTGGCCCAGAAGGTCACCAGCGCATCATGCAGCCGGATATAGCGGCCCATCACCGCAAGATCATAGGCGTAGCGGTGCATTCCCTCGGCAAAGAGGTTGCGATAGAGCGACAGGCCCACGTCGCGCGGATCGCGGCGCAAGATCACGATGCGCGCCCCCGGCAAGGCGGTGATCGCATGGCCCACGCGTGAAAAGGTGGATATCGCCTTGTCCGTGAACACACCCGCCGAACCGGTGCGCCGCCGCGCCGCCACCAGGTACCGCGCGCCCGCATCGGCAAACTCTGCCGCTGTCGCCTGTCCGTCCCGCAGCCGTTCCAGCGCGGGTGCCATGGCGCGCGACAGGAACGGCAATTCGCCCCCCGCCGTCACACGCGGATGCGCCGACAGGATCGTTTCCACCAGCGTCGTGCCAGACCGCGGCAAGCCGGTGACGAACAAAACCGGGTCGACCGGCCCCTCGGGCGTCATCGCCGCCAGCGTCGGCCAATCCGCGACAAGGCGGCGCGCCTCGGCCAGATCGGCCTCGAAATTATAGGGAAATGCCTCGGCAGTCAGGCGGTTGGCGGTGTGAAGATGTGCAAAGGCATCTGGCGCGCGCAGGTCCATCGCCGCTTTGGCGGCGGCGAAATGCATCACCCGCCGCGCGTCCCGCGCCAAGGCGGGGCGGGCGAGGCGGCCGTGCAATTGGGCGATGACGGCGTCGCCTTCGGCCAGCTTGCGGCCATTGGCATAGGCGCGATAGGCCTCGGCGCAATCGGGGTCGGTGGCAATCGCGGCCTTGAGATCGGCCTCTGCCCCCGCAAGATCACCGGCAGATTGGCGGAACTGGCCGCGATGGGTCAGCAAACCCGGCTCGTCGGGTGCGGCGGCCAGCGCCAGCTCTATCGTGGCCTCGGCCTCGGCGATGGCGCCCGCGCCCTGCAACCCATCGGCCACCCGGCGCAACAGGATGCGCCGCGCCGTACCGGTCGCCGCCGCGAGCGCTGCGGCGCGCGCCTCTGGGCCATGGCCCAGATCAGCCTGCGCCAGCGCCAGTTCTTCGCGGGCCGGCGGCGTTGCGGCATCCGCCAAAAGCTTCACCGCCTCATCGGTTCGCAAGCTCAGGCGCAAGGCGCGCGCCAAGGCCAGCCGCGCGCCCGCCTGCCCCGCCGCCAGCGCCGCCCGCAACAGCGGCTCGGCCGCCGCGAACCGGTCCAGCCGCATCAGCGTTTCGCCAAGCGCCGCTTGCGCGCGCGCCATATCGGGGGCGCGGTCCACCGCCTTTTGCAACGGGCCAAGCGCCGCCCCCCAGGCACCGCGCGCCATCCGCGCCTCGCCCAAGGCCAGCGCGGGCCAGATCGCGGCAGGGGCGGCCTTGACCATCGCCAGCGCCAGCGCCTCGGCCCGGTCAAGCTGGCCCTTTTGCACCGCCGCGTAGACCGGGCGTAGGTCCGCCTCCGTGCCCAGCACGATCCTGGCCTTGGTCGCGGCCCGTTCGAGATCGGCCCGCGCCGGGCCGGTCAGCACGCTGTGCAACGCTTGCCAGATCGCGGCCTCGGCGGGGCGCAAGGCCAAGGCTTGCCGCAACACTGGTTCCGCCGCGGCGATATCGCCCAACCCGGTGTGCAATCGTCCGATCTGGAACAGGATCTCGGGGCTGTCGGGCCGCACGAGCCGCAGCGCGTTCAGCATCGACAGCGCATCGGCGGCGCGGCCCTGCTGCGCAAGCGCCAACGCCTGATTGTACCGCTCGGTCAATGTGCCCGTGGGGGGTGGCATGGCGGCCTCCGGCACTCAGGCCGACTGGTTCAGCCGGTCTTCCATCACGTCGAAGGGGACGCCCGGCGCATCCTTGGCCCCCCGGATCACCAGCGAGGTCCGCACGCTGGCCACGTTGGGCGCAGAGGTCAGGCTGCCGGTCAGAAAGCTTTGAAAGGTAGACAGGTCGGGGGCGACGCATTTCAGGATGAAATCGATCTCGCCGTTCAGCATGTGGCATTCGCGCACCAAGGGCCAGCCGCGGCACCGGTTCTCGAAGGCGACAAGATCGGTTTCGGCCTGGCTGTGCAGGCCCACCATGGCAAACACCTGGACCTCAAAGCCCAACATGCGCGGGTCGACATCGGCGTGATAGCCGCGGATGAACCCGGCCTCTTCCAGCGTGCGGACACGGCGCAGGCACGGGGGCGCGGAAATGCCCACGCGCTTGGCGAGTTCGACATTGGTCATCCGACCGTCATCTTGCAGTTCCGCCAAGATTTTACGGTCGATCGGATCGAGCTTGGTCTGTGCCATTTTGGTCGGTCCCCCTGCGCGGCTTTGCAATCTGACCGCGACACGCCCCATTCACGCAATTTTATTTCACACCCGCGCAACAAATGTAGCATAAAGCAGTCGCGTGCAACCCTCTGCCGCAGGGCTTTCATCGGCGGCTTGCCGGAAATATATGCGACGGGCAAGATCGACCGCCTGCCACCACCCGCCAAATGCCGTGCCACCCGAGGAGCGCCCCATGACCGACACCGCCACCCGCCACACCCGTCTCTTGATCATCGGATCGGGGCCTGCGGGCTATACCGCCGGGGTCTATGCCAGCCGCGCGATGCTGGAACCGATCCTGGTGCAAGGCATCCAGCCGGGCGGGCAACTGACCATCACCACCGATGTGGAGAACTGGCCGGGCGATACCAGCATCCTGGGCCCCGACCTGATGGTGCGGATGGAAGCGCATGCCAAGGACATGGGCTGTGAAATCATCTCCGACCACATCATGTCTCTCGATCTGTCGGCGCGGCCCTTCGTGGCGCAGGGCGATGGCGGCACCACCTACACCGCCGATGCGGTGATCCTTGCGACCGGTGCACAGGCAAAATGGCTTGGCCTTCCGTCCGAGGAACAGTTCAAGGGCTTTGGCGTGTCGGCCTGCGCCACCTGCGACGGGTTCTTTTACCGGGGCCAGGAAATCGTCGTCGTGGGCGGCGGCAACACGGCGGTGGAAGAGGCGCTGTTCTTGACCAATTTCGCCTCCAAGGTGACGTTGATCCACCGCCGCGACAGCCTGCGTGCCGAAAAGATCATGCAGGATCGATTGTTCAAGAACCCCAAGGTCTCCGTCTTGTGGAACCATGAAATCGACGAGGTGATCGGCGGCGACAACCCCAGAGGGGTCGAGGGCGTGCGGGCCAAACATGTCGACACCGGCGAAATCACCGAAATCCCCTGCAAGGGATTCTTTGTCGCCATCGGCCACGCCCCCGCGACCGAATTGGTCAAGGACCAGCTGGAACTGCACAATGGCGGCTATGTGAAGGTGGAACCGGGCACCACCCGCACCTCCATCCCCGGCGTCTTCGCGGCAGGCGACCTGACCGACCATGTTTATCGCCAGGCCGTGACCAGTGCCGGGATGGGCTGCATGGCGGCGCTGGATGCGGAAAAATGGCTGGCCGAACAGGATGCGGGCGAAACCGCCGCGGCGGCGGAATAATCCAAGCCACTGTTTTCAGGCCTACAAATCAAACCCCGCAGCCGATCGGCGCGGGGTTTTTTCAGACCGGAAACAGTTTGTTCACGGATGAACAAAGGGCTTTACGACCGGCATTGCCATAGGTATGTTCACAAATGAACACACAAGGCCCGCCCGATGCCCAGCACCGCCACCCCACCCGAAGAAGACCTGATGTTCCGGCTGCTGCGCCAGCTCGACATCGCGCCCGAGGCGTCGCAACGCGCCACCGCAGAGGCGCTGGGGGTCAGCCTCGGGCGGCTCAACGCGCTGTTGCGTGGCACGGCCGAGGCCGGGTTGATCCGGGTCACCGACCGCGACAGCGCCGACCGGCGGTCGCGGGTGGCCTATGCGCTGACGCCCCGCGGCGCGGCCGAAAAGGCGCGGCTGACCGACCGTTTTCTTGCCCGCAAACTTACCGAGTATGACGCCCTTCACGCCGAACTGACCGGTTCGGGAAGCGGCCTTTTATCCCTCAAGACCAGGACCCAACTGATGCAGAACCATCTTTCCCCGATCCAGGAACTTTATGTCTCGCCCGACAGCGCCCAGAAACTGCGGCGCGAGGCGGGCGATTTGCCGTCCTGGGATTTGACGCCGCGCCAGACCTGCGACCTGGAATTGCTGATGAACGGCGGGTTCTCGCCGCTCAAGGGGTTCTTGGGCCAGGAAGATTACGAAAGCGTTGTCGAAACCATGCGCCTGGCCGACGGGTCGCTTTGGCCAATGCCGATCACGCTGGACGTGTCCGAGGATTTCGCCGCCAGGATCGAACCGGGCCAGGACATCGCGTTGCGCGACGCCGAGGGCGTGATCCTTGCGATCCTGTCGATCAGCGACAAATACATCCCCAACAAGGCGCGCGAGGCGCTGATGGTGTTCGGGGCCGATGACGTCGCGCATCCAGCGGTGAATTACCTGCATCATGTCGCGGGGCCGGTCTATCTGGGCGGCGCGATCACCGGCATCCAGCCGCCGGTGCATTACGATTTCCGCGCCCGGCGCGACACGCCCAACGAATTGCGCGCCTATTTCCGCAAACTGGGCTGGCGCAAGATCGTGGCGTTTCAAACCCGCAACCCGCTGCACCGTGCGCATCAAGAACTGACCTTTCGCGCCGCAAGAGAGGCGCAGGCGAATTTGCTGATCCATCCGGTCGTCGGCATGACGAAACCGGGCGATGTCGATCACTTCACCCGCGTGCGCTGCTACGAGGCGGTGCTGGACAAATACCCGTCTGCCACCACGACGATGAGCCTGTTGAACCTTGCCATGCGCATGGCCGGCCCGCGCGAGGCGGTCTGGCACGGGCTGATCCGCAAGAATCACGGCTGCACCCATTTCATCGTTGGCCGCGACCATGCGGGGCCGGGCAAGAACAGCGCGGGCGTCGATTTCTACGGCCCCTATGACGCACAGACCCTGTTCAAGGAACACGAGGCGGAAATCGGGCTGGAAATGGTCGATTTCAAACACATGGTCTATGTGCAGGAACGGGCGCAATATTACCCCGCCAACGAGGTGCCCGAGGGCGATACGGTGCTCGATATTTCCGGCACCGAGCTGCGGCGTCGCCTGCGCGAGGGTCTGGAAATTCCGGAATGGTTTTCCTTTCCCGAGGTGGTGCGCGAATTGCGCCGCACCTCGCCGCCACGCAGCCAGCAGGGCTTCACGGTGTTTTTCACCGGCCTGTCGGGATCGGGAAAATCCACCATCGCCAATGCGCTGATGGTCAAGCTGATGGAAATGGGCGGGCGGCCCGTGACCTTGCTCGATGGGGACGTGGTGCGCAAACACCTGTCGTCGGAGCTTGGGTTTTCCAAGGACCACCGTGACATCAACATCCGCCGCATCGGCTATGTCGCCAGTGAAATCACCAAGAATGGCGGCATCGCGATCTGTGCCCCCATCGCGCCCTACACGACGACGCGGCGCGCGGTGCGCGAGATGGTCGAAGCCTTCGGCGCCTTCATCGAGGTGCATGTGGCCACCAGCCTGGAGGAATGCGAACGCCGCGACCGCAAGGGGCTCTACCGGTTGGCACGCGAGGGCAAGATCAAGGAATTCACCGGTATTTCCGACCCCTACGAGGCGCCGACGACCGCGGAACTGGTCGTCGACACCGAAGGTATGGATGTGGATTACTGCGCCCAGCAGGTGTTGCTGAAGCTCGAGAACCTCGGCCTGATCGCAGCCTGACCGTCACCCGGCCCGCTTGCGATCCGCAAGGATCGCAGGCGTCTGGGCAAAGGCCCAATCGACCAAGGGCCGGAGCGCCTGGATCAGCGACAGGCCACGACTGGTCAGGCCATATGTCACCGCCGGTGGGGTCGTCGGCTCGACCGCGCGCCAGATCAGCCCGTCCGCCTCCAGCGTCTTGAGCGTGCTTGACAGCATCCTGCGCGAAATGTCGGGCACGGCGCGACCCAAGGCGTTGAACCGGTGGGGCGCCTCCTTGAGCGTGAGCAACAACAGCAGCGACCAGCGATCCCCGATCCGGTCGAGCACCTGACGCACCGGGCAGGTTTCCAAGTCGCCCGACCACCCGTCCAGTCGGCTGTCTGCTCTCGTCATGTCGGCCATGACCGGTTCCCCCGATGTTACCTGGGCAGGTAAACATGCCCTCTGGTCGTTGTCGAATGCAGTCTCTAATTGAGACCAGAGTTTAAAACAAGACTGGAGAACCTCATGACAGATTACCGCAGATCCCCCATGCTGGTCACCGGTGCAGGTGGCGCATTGGGTCGGCTCGTATTGGCCGAACTGACCGCGCGCGGTGCCACGAACCTGCGGGCAGGCAGCCGCAGGCCCGAGGCGCTGGAGATCGCGGGCACAACATCCGTCCATGTCGATTTCGACGATCCTGCCAGCCTTGATGCGGCATTTGCCGGGGTGGAGAGGCTGCTGATGATCTCGACCGACGCGCTGGACGGCGCGGGCACGCGGCAGCGCCAGCATCTGGCCGCCATCGCCGCCGCCGCCCGTGCGGGCGTGGCCCATGTGGTCTATACCTCGATGCCTGCCCCGGCGCTCGACCACCCGATCTTTTTTGCCCCAGACCATCTGGCGACCGAAGAGGCGATCAAGACCAGCGGCATGGGCTACACGATCCTGCGCAACAACTGGTATTTCGAGAACCTTGCCCTCAGCCTGCCGGCGGCGCTGGCCCACAGCGCGCATCTGACCTCGGCCGGTGACGGGCGGATCGCGCATGGCGCGCGGGCCGATTTCGCCGCCGCCGCAGCCGGTGCCCTGCTGGGCGAGACCGACAGCGCCACCTACGACCTGTCCGGCCCCGAGGCGCAGACCGTGGCCGCGCAATTCGCCGCGATCAACGCGGCACTGGGAACCGCCATCGCGGTGGTGCCGATGGAGGATGCGGCGCTGGATGCGACGCTGACCGGCGCAGGCGTGCCTGCCCCTCTCGCGGCGCTGCTGGTCGGCGCAGACCGTGCCGCACGCGAAGGTCGCATGGACAGGGTGACAGGGCATGTCGAACGCCTGTCGGGCCGTGCGCCCCAGACGCTGACGGCATGGCTGGCGGAAAACGCGGGGCGTTTGCGCGGCTGATCCTGCGCGGGTCGGGGGATAGCCCCCGACCCGTCGACAGCTATTGCGCGGGCGGGGCGGTGCCGGGGTTCGCCTCGGAGGTGTCGGGATCTGCGGCGGGGGCCGGGCCATCGACGGCGGCCCCTTCGGTGGGCAAGCCCGCTTCCCATGTGCCGCGCAGCACCTGGCCGGTGGCATAGCGCATCGTGCCCTCGCCCTCGCGGCGGCCGGCGACGAATTCGCCCTCGTAGATATCGCCGTTGGAATAGGTGGCGATGCCAAATCCGTTGATGTCGCCATCGGCCCATTCCCCGACATAGGAAAAGGCGTTGGGTTCGGGCATGGTCAGGCGGCCCTGCCCGTGGCGGGCGCCCGCGACAAAGGTGCCGTCATAGACGGAACCGTCGCTATAGGTCGCCAAGCCCTGGCCATGGCGCAGCCCGTCTTGCCATTCGCCCTCGTAGCGATAGCCATCGGGGTGGGTCATCACGCCTTGGCCGTGCTGGCGCGCGTTCAGGAACTGGCCCACATAGGTCAGGCCGTTGGCATAGGTCGCGGTGCCGGTGCCCTGGATCACGCCCTCGACCCAGTCACCGGCGTAGCTGGACCCGTCGGGATAGGTGATGGTGCCGGTGCCATGGGCAAGGTCATTGGCAAAGCCGCCCTCATAGACCGACCCGTCGGGATAGGTGACGCGCCCCTGCCCGGCGATGCGCCCCTCGGCCCAGTCGCCCACATAGGTATAGCCGTCGGTGGCGGTAAATGTGCCGGTGCCATGACGCTGGTCGTCGGCAAACTCGCCATCATAGACATCGCCATTGGCATAGCGCACGCGGCCCGTGCCCTGGCGCTGACCGGCAACAAGCGTGCCCTCGTAGACATCGCCGTTCGGCTGGGTCAAGACGCCGGTGCCGTTGATCTGCCCCTCCGCCCAGTCGCCTTCGTAGATCACGCCATCGGGCATCACGAGCCGGCCGGTGCCCGCGCGCTGTCCATTCACGAAACCGCCGACATAGGTGGCGCCATCCTGGTAGGTGATCGTGCCCTGCCCCTGGGTGACGCCGTTTTCCCATTGCCCCTCATAGCGATAGCCATTGGGGCCGGTCATCACGCCCTGGCCGTGGTGCAGCGCGTTCTGGAATTCGCCCGCATAGGTCACGCCATTGGAATAGACCGCCGTGCCGGTGCCGTGGATGCGCCCCTCGGCCCAGTCGCCCTCGTAGGTGGATCCATCGGAAAAGGTGATGCGCCCCGTGCCTTCGGGCCGCCCGGCGACAAAGGCGCCTTCGTAGATCGAGCCATCGGGAAACACCGCCCGGCCCTGTCCGCGAATTTCGCCATCGACCCATTCGCCGGTGTATTCATAGCCATTGGGCAGGCGATAGGTGCCCGTGCCATGCTGCACGCCGTTGCGGAATTCGCCGCTATACTGGCCGCCATTGTCGTATTGCCGCACATCGGTGACCAGCGGCACCGCGTCGGGTGTGGCGGTATCCGTGGCCGGTGCCGTGGGCTCTTGCGCCGATGCGGCAGATATCGACAGCATCATGGCCGCCAAGGCCATGGCATGGGTCATCCTGGACACGTGGTTTGCCCCCCTGTTGCTCGGAGCCGGTTTGCGCTTTGCCGTCAAGCTAGGGGGAAGGACGCCAAGGCGCAACGGGTTTGGTAGCCTGCCCTTGGCCTCGGGGCGGTTTCTGTTACATGTCGCGCCAAGATCGACGCGCAGCCAAAAAGGGGCGCCCCATGGCCGACCGGTTCCGCCTGAGCCTTGCACAACTCAACCCCACCGTGGGCGACCTGTCCGGCAATGCCGCGCAGGCCCGCGACGCATGGGCCAAGGCCAAGGCGGAAGGTGCCGACATGGTCGCCTTTCCGGAAATGTTCCTGACCGGCTACCAATTGCAGGACCTGGTGGGCAAACCCGCCTTTGCCGCCGATGTGGGCCGGGTGCTGGCCCAGCTGGCGCAAGAATGCGCCGATGGCCCCGCACTTGGCATCGGTGCGCCCTTGCCCGGCGGCGACAAGCCCTTCAACGCCTATTTCGTGTTGCAGGGCGGCAAGATCACGGCGCAGGTGCTGAAACACCATTTGCCCAATTATGCCGTGTTCGACGAACAGCGCTATTACCACGCGGGCGATCCATCGGGGCCGGTGCGGATCGGCCCGCTGCGGATCGGCATCCCGATCTGCGAAGATGCCTGGTTCGAGGATGTGACCGAAACGCTGGCGGAAACCGGCGCGGACATCCTGTTGGTGCCCAATGGGTCGCCCTATCATCGCGGCAAGATGGACACGCGCCAGGCGATCATGGTTGCCCGCGTGATCGAAACCGGGCTGCCGCTGGTCTATCTCAACCTGATCGGCGGGCAGGATGACCAGGTGTTCGACGGGGCGAGTTTCGTGCTCAACCCGCACGGGGTTCTGACCCACCAGATGCCCGCCTTCGAGCCGGGATTGATGCATGTCGATTTCGAACAGGGCGCGCAGGGCTGGCGCGCGGTGCCGGGCCCAAAGGCCACCCTGCCCGACCCCTGGGAGGCCGATTACCGCGTCATGGTCGAGGCCTTGCGCGATTATGTCGGCAAGACCGGGTTTTCGAGCGTTCTTCTGGGCCTGTCGGGCGGCATCGACAGCGCGCTGGTGGCGGCCATCGCCGCCGATGCGCTGGGGCCGGACATGGTGCGCTGCGTGATGTTGCCGTCGCGCTTCACCTCGCAAACCTCGCTGGAGGATGCGGCGGATGTGGCGCGGCGCCTTGGCACCAGGCTGGATACCGTGCCGATCGGCCCCGCCCATGACACGGTGCTGGACACGCTGGCGCCGATCTTTGCGGGCACCGCCCCCGATCTGACCGAGGAAAACATCCAGTCGCGCCTGCGTGGCGTGATGTTGATGGCGCTGTCCAACAAGTTCGGGGAAATGTTGCTGACCACCGGCAACAAATCCGAGGTCGCGGTGGGCTATGCCACGATCTATGGCGACATGGCGGGCGGCTACAACCCGATCAAGGACTTGTATAAAACCCGCGTGTTCGAAACCTGCCGCTGGCGCAACAGCCATCATTTCGACTGGATGAAAGGCCCGCGCGGCGTGGTGATCGCGCCCCGCGTGATCGACAAGCCGCCCAGCGCCGAATTGCGCGACAACCAAAGGGACGATGACAGCCTGCCGCCCTACGAGGTGCTGGATGTCATCCTCGAGATGCTGATCGACAAGGAAGCCTCGGTGGCCGACCTCGTGGCCATGGGCCATGACCGCGCCACGGTCAAGAAGGTCGAACAGCTGATCTACATCAGCGAATACAAGCGCTTCCAATCCGCGCCCGGCGCGCGGTTGACCGAACGCGCCTTTTGGCTCGACCGGCGCTACCCGATCGCGAACCGCTGGCGCGATACGTTCGAAGAGTGAGGGTAAAGGGCCGGGGCACCCCCCGGCCTTGCCGCGTCAGTGGACGCTGACGGGCGTCATGTCGTTCTGGCGGGCCACGACAAAGGCCAGCTTGCGGTCGCGCACCAGCGCAAGCCGTTCGCCGGTCTCGCTGCCGATGGCATAGATCGTGTCCAGCCCCTGGGCCTGTTCCTGCACCGCTTCGGGCAGGTCGGCCACGGCCACGGGCCGGATATAGACGATGGGCCGGTCGCGCGTGGCGGCGGCACCGTGTTGATTGGTCATCGTGTCACCCTCCTTTATCGTGCCGATGCCGGGGTGATCGTGATGGTCTGCACGATGCTGTCCGGCAGGCTGCGTTTCAGATCGATATGCAGCAGCCCGTGTTCCATCGACGCGCCCGCCACCTCGACGCCTTCGGCCAGAACGAAGCTGCGCTGGAATTGCCGCGCGGCGATGCCGCGATGCAGGAACACGCGTTCACCCGCCTCGTCGCCCTGCCGCCCGCGGATCACCAATTGCCGGTCTTCCAGCGTGATCGACAGGTCGGTGTCGGAAAATCCCGCCACGGCCAGCGTGATGCGATAGGTGTTTTCGCTGCTTTGTTCGATGTTGTAGGGTGGGTAGCCGTCATTTCCGGCCTTGGCGGTGCGTTCCACCAGGCGTTCCAGCTGATCGAACCCCAACAGGAAGGGGTGAGAGCCGAGGGTCAGTTTCGTCATGCGAGGCACATCCTTGCGATTAAGCGATCTGCACATGTGGCGCGCCCCGGTGATCGGCAACGCGCCCCTCGCCATGATATGGGGGCGCAGCGCGCGCGCGCAAGGCTTGGCGGGCCGATCCGCGCGCGCTAGAGTGCCCGCCTGACCATTGACCAGCCAGCAATCGGACACGCCAGGCCATGAATGCCCAAAGCGGCCCCACCGAAATGACCCATGAAGATGTGCTGCGCGTCAAGCTCGAGGTGCTCCGGCGGGAACACCGCGACCTGGATGCCGCGATCGATGCGCTGCACGATGCGGTCAACCCCGACCAACTGACGCTCAAGCGGCTGAAAAAGCAGAAACTTGCGCTCAAGGACAAGATCGCGCGGATCGAGGATGACCTGATCCCCGACATCCTTGCCTGAAAACCGCCGGACAGGGCCAGACACAGATTGCACAGCCGCCCGGCGCGGCTATAGTGCGCGGCTTATTCCGGGGCCGCGGGGGCATCATTCATGGGCGATACGACAGATGTCGAGGTTGGCATCATCATGGGAAGCCAGTCCGACTGGCCCACGATGCGCGAGGCGGCAACCATCCTCGACGAGCTTGGCGTGCCCTACGAGACACGCATCGTGTCGGCGCATCGCACGCCCGACCGGCTTTGGGACTATGGCCGCGCGGCCGCCAGCCGGGGGCTCAAGGTCATCATCGCGGGCGCGGGCGGTGCGGCGCATCTGCCGGGCATGATGGCCTCGAAAACGCGGGTGCCGGTGATCGGCGTGCCGGTGCAGACCAAGGCGCTGTCGGGGGTCGATTCGCTCTATTCCATCGTGCAGATGCCCAAGGGCTACCCGGTCGCCACCATGGCCATCGGGGCGGCGGGCGCGGCCAATGCCGGGCTGATGGCGGCGGCGATCCTGGCCACGTCGGATGCAGCGCTGGCGGGCCGCCTGGACGCGTGGCGCGCGGCGCTGTCGGCCTCCATCCCCGAGGGGCCGAGCGATGACTGACCCGCTGCCGCAAGGGGCTGTCATCGGCATCCTGGGCGGTGGGCAATTGGGCCGGATGCTGGCCATGGCCGCGGCGCGGCTTGGCTACCGGACCCATGTCTTCGAGCCCGGCGCGGCCCCCTGCCGCCGATGTCGCCCATGCCTGGACGCAAGCCCCCTATGACGATCTGGATGCGCTGCGGGGGTTTGCCCAAAGCTGCGACCTGATCACCTTCGAGTTCGAGAATATCCCCGCCCCGGCGCTGGATGTCCTGGCCGAAACGACGCCGCTGTTTCCCGACCGGCGCGCGCTGGAAACCAGCCAGGACCGGTTGGTCGAAAAGACCTTCCTGGCCGGTCTGGGCCTGTCCACGGCACCTTTTGCACCCCTGGACGATGCCACGGGTCTGGATGCCGCGCTGGGCGAAACCGGCACGCCCGCGATCCTGAAAACCCGCCGCTTCGGCTATGACGGCAAGGGACAGGCCCGCGTCATGGACCGCGCCGGGGCCGATGCCGCCTTGGCCAGCCTGCAAGGCGCGCCCGCCATCGCCGAGGGCTTCGTGCGGTTTTCGCGCGAAATCAGCGTCATCGCCGCACGCGGGCGCGACGGCCAGATCGCCGCCTATGATCCGGGCGAAAACATCCACCGCGACGGCATCCTGCACACCACCACCCTGCCAGCCGCCCTGCCTCTGGGCCAGCGCACAGATGCGGTGCTGATCGCCTCGCGCATCCTGAACGCGCTGGATTACGTGGGCGTCATGGGGGTGGAGCTGTTCG
This sequence comes from Roseicyclus sp., assembly GCA_018401965.1. Taxonomy (GTDB): domain Bacteria; phylum Pseudomonadota; class Alphaproteobacteria; order Rhodobacterales; family Rhodobacteraceae; genus Roseicyclus. The sequence continues at coordinate 109,703 of JAGYJU010000009.1, read as the reverse complement.
TGACGCCGCAGGGTCTCGTGGTCAATGAAATCGCGCCGCGCGTACATAATTCCGGGCACTGGACCCAGGCGGGCTGTGCCGTGGACCAGTTCGAACAGCATATCCGCGCCATCGCGGGATGGCCGCTTGGCAACGGGGCGCGGCATGCCAACGTGGTGATGGAAAACCTGATCGGCGATGATGTCGCGCGCGCCCTGACGCTGGCAGGCGAACCGGGCGTGCAGATCCATCTTTACGGCAAGTCCGAAGCACGGCCGGGCCGCAAGATGGGCCATGTCAACCGCGTGACCGGGCCCGCCTGACCCCCCGCTTCACCTTTCCATAAATACGCAAATCCCGCCCGCGCCACGCGCGCGGGCGGTTGCATCATTCGATGATCGTCTCGATCGCGCCCAGGTAGGTCAGATCCCGGTCAAAGCCGCCGGTTCGCAAGAAAGCCAGCGTTTGGGCGATGACCAGCGGATTGTTCATCATGAAAGTATGGGTGACCGGCAAAACGATGTGATCGGCCATGCCCGCCACGCGGGTGTTGTCGACGGCGACCTTGCCATCGTCTTCGCCGGGGATCAGCGCGGAATACAGCGGGTTGAGCGATTGGTTGCCCGCGATGACACCCAGGTCGAAATCGACCGGTGGCAGGCGGTTGGGCAAATCCTCGGCCCCGGTGCCAAGCTGCAGCCCGGCGGGGCCGTTGATCCATTCGAAGGGCTCCAGCGGGCCCAGCACATCCACCAGTTCCGACCCCGCGTTGGGCGGTGCCAGCATCACCACACGGCCCAGATCGCCGGGCCGCGCACGCGCCAGCCAAAAGCGCAACAGGATGCCGCCCATCGAATGGGTCACCACATGCACCCGCCCCGGCCCACAACGCGCGATGGCGGGGGCCAGGGTCGCAGCCGCCAGATCGGCGATCGAGGCGCGGGTGGAGGGGTAGCCCCGGTTCACGACACGGTAGCCTTCGGCCTCGAGCGCCTCGGCCATCACGTAGAGCGATGCCTGGGTCCGGGCCAGGCCATGCAACAAGATCACGCACTCCTGCCCCCATGCGGGCGCGGCAAGGGCGAGGCAGAACAGGACGGGGGCAAGGATACGGGCCATGGGGCCAGCATAAACCCTCTGCGCTGCAACCGCGAGAGGGGCTTGCCCGTGCCGGGCGGACCCGGCAAGGTCGCGCCCATGACATCGCCCGCGCCCCGCCCCCGCCTTGCCGTTCGCGGCCTGTTGCTGATCGACGACCGCCTGCTCCTGGTGAATGCCTGGGGCGGCGGCACAAGCGATCTGCTCTGCGCGCCGGGCGGCGGGGTAGAGATGCACAGTTCCCTGCATGACAACCTGATCCGCGAATTCCACGAAGAAACCGGGCTGAGCATCGCGGTCGGCGCGCCCTGCCTGGTGAATGAATTCCACGCGCCAGGCCATGATTTCCACCAGGTCGACATCTATTTCCGCGTCACGCTGCTGGCGGGCGATCCGCGCGCACCCTGGACCGACCCCGAGGGGATCGTGACCGAACGCCACCTGGTCGCGCGGGGCGACATGCACCGCTACCGCTACAAGCCCGACAGCCTGCCCGATGCGGCCTGGGGCGACGCGGTGCTCTACGACGCGTTGGAACCCCTGGTGCGCTGAGGCCAGAGGCCTAGGGCGATGCCGCCCAGCACCACCGCGCCCGCGCCCAGCATCCGCAGGCTTGGCGCCTCGGCCAGAACCACCACGCCGCCCAGCGCCGCGATCACCGGCACCGAGAGTTGCATCAGCCCCGCGGTCGAGGCCCCAAGCTGCGGCAAGACCCGGTACCAAAGCGCATAGCCAAGCCCCGAGGTCACGGCCCCCGACACGACCGCCAGCGACAGGCCCGCCCAGCTGGCGCTGTTTGCCGTCGCACCGCCGGTCTGCACCACGACCGCCAGGAAGACCGCGACCGTGGCCCAGACAAAGCCCGCGCCGGTATCGCCCAAAGGGTCGGCCGAGCCGCGCCCGATCAGCGAATAGACACCCCAGCCAAGCGCCGCCAGCCCCATGGCCACGACCGACCAGGGTGGTGCGGCCACGGCGCCGCCGGGCCAGACCAGCCAGGCCAGCCCCGACACGGCCAGCGCCGCGCCAAGCCAGCGGCGCGCGGGCGGACGTTCGCCCAGAACCAGCGCACCGCCGAACATCGCCACCTGCACGCCGCCAAACAGGATCAACGCGCCCAGCCCCGCATCCATCGCCAGATAGGCCACCGAAAAGCCGATCAGGTAGGTGGTCAGCATCAGCCCGCCCAGCATCCGCTTGGGATCAAGCAAGGGCAGGCGGCCATGGCGCAGCCGGATCAGCAGGACCAGAACGGCGGCCCCCGCCACCGCGCGGACCAGCGCGAAATCGAGCGCGCCAATCTGGCCCGCGCCCACCGCGGCCCGGTTCAGCACCGAATTGGCGGCAAAGGCCACCATCACCGCCAGGCTGAGCAGGATCAGCTTCATGCCAGCACCCGCGCGGCCAAGGCCCCCGACAGGTGCGACACCCGGCCCGCGACAATCGTGCCCTCGATCCGGCCTGCCGGGTCCATGATCACCAGGTCGGCGCGCAGGCCGGGGGCGATGTGGCCCCGATCCTCCCAGCCCATGATCCGTGCGGGGCCCGCCGACACCAGACCCCAGGCCATGGGCCAGCCGTAGCGGGCGCTTAACGCCACGCCCGCGCGGGCCAGCGACGGGTAATGGTAATCCGACACCAGCGCATCGACGAGCCCCGCCGCGACCAGGTCCCCGGCGGCGACCTTGCCGCTGTGCGATCCGCCGCGCACCACGTTGGGCGCGCCCATGATCACCGGTTCACCCGCCGATCTGGCGGCCTCGGCGGCGGCGTGGGTTTCGGGAAATTCGCAAATATCGGCCCCAAGTGCCCGGAACTTGGCCCGATCCGCCGCTGTGTGGTCATCATGGCTGCCCATGCGGATGCCCTTGGCGGTGAAATCGCGCGCGACCGGCGCCAGCGCCGCCATCACGGCGGGGCCATTGGCATGCAGCGCCCGCAGCATCGCCTCATGGGCGTCGGGGGATCGCCCGGCCTTGAGAGCCTGCCCGGTCAGGCGCGGCGGGCGGGCCCCTGCGGCAAGTTGTTTATGGGGCAGGTGGTCGTTCCAGACAACAAAACGGATGTCTGCATCCGCCACCAGCGCCTGCATCGCGGGCAGCGTGTCGAGCATGTGGGTTTCCACCCGCAGCTGCATCTGCATGTCGGTCAGCGTGTCGGCACCCTGCAAGGCCCCGGCAAGCGCGGTGGCGAAATCGGGGCCGCGCATCCCGCCTTCCCAGCTCCAGAACTGGGCCAGCATCGCGGTGGTGATGCCGCAGGCGCCGCATTCGGCATCAAGCGCCGCCAGCCCCATGGCGGGGGTTTCGACCGCGCCGCGCCGGGGCGCCATGTGGCGTTCGAACCCGTCGCCATGCAGATCGATGATGCCCGGAAGGACGCGGTAGCCGGTCAGGTCGATGTCGCGCCCGCCGCCTGCCACGATCCGGCCCGCCGCGATCGACAGCGGTTCAGGGGCAAAGCCACCCGGCAACAGGATATCGGCCCCGGTCAGGCGCAGCGGCGGCAGATCACGCATCGCGGTAAGCCCGCGCGATCAGGGCGGCGGGATCGGCGCCCTCCAACCCGGCGGCCATGCCATCGGCAATCATCGCCTCGGCCGCGCGCAGGGTCGGCACGGCGACGCCCAATTCGCCGGCCACACGCTGGAACACGGCATTGTCCTTGGCGATGCCCGCGACGGTAAAGCCAACGGCCGGATCCCGGCCCAGGATCTTGGGCAGGCGGTCGCGCACCATCGGCACGCCCGCAGGCCCGCCGCACAGGATCGTCAGCGCGGTTTCCAGATCGAGCCCGGCGCGTTTTGCGACCTGCATCTGTTCGACCAGACCGGCGAAATAGGTTTGCAGCAGGGCATTGTTGACGGTCTTCATCGCCAGCCCGGTGCCAAGGCCGCCGACATGGAACATGCGGGTCGACAAGGGCGCAAGCGCCTGCTCCGCGCGGGCGGCGGTGCCGGGATCGGCCCCGATGAAGATGCCGCAAGCCCCCGCCGCGACCAGTTCCGGGCCACCCGAAACAGGGGCATCGGCCAGCATGGCCCCGCGCCCGGCAAGGGCAGCCGCGCGGGATTTCAGCGTGCTGGGGGCGATGGTGCTGGTTTCGATGATCAGCTTTCCCGACAGGTCATGGCCCGCCAGCGCGTCAAGCATGGCCCCCACCGCCGCATCGTCGAACAGGCTGAGGATCAGGGTGTCGGATGCGGCCACAAGCGTGGCAAGATCCGGGGCCGTGGCCACGCCATCCACGGCGCGCCCGCTGCGCGTCCAGCCGGTGACGGGCACGGATTGCGCGGCAAAGCGCAGGGCCATCGCGGCCCCCATCCGGCCCAAGCCGATCACACCGATCCTGTCCATCGCCCCACCCCTGCGCTGCATCGCGGCGGACGATGCCATGCGCGGCGCGGGGCGGCAAGGTCAGGCGGTCAGGTCAGCCGCCTGGCCCGGACATCAAGAGCGATCGCGCCCAGACCGGCAAAGCCAAGCGCCAGCACCACCAACCATCCCAGGAACGGGATCAGCCCGATCAGGCCCGCCACGACAGCCCCCAGCGCCGCGAGGCCGGCCTTTGGCAGCACGCCCTCGGGCATGGTCTTTCCCAGCCGCAGCCAGATGCCGACGCCAAGGCTATAGCTGCCAAGCACGTAGCCCGCATAGGCCGCCAGGCCGGCGACAAGCAACAGCGCGGGCAAAAGCGGAAGGCCGATGATCGTCAGCGCAAGGACAAACCCTGCGCCGACCAGCGCCGAGACCAGCAAGAAGCCTGCCCCGAGGCTGGACCCGGGCCGGTCCAGCACCGTCTCGCGCCAGGTCGCCACCCGGGCCGGAGCCAGCGCGACCGCCGCCGTGGCCAGCGCCGCGACCAGCACGACGCTGATCCCGAAGCCCGCCATGGCGCCGCGCGTGGCGGTCCGGCGCATGTCGCTGACCGAGGGGCCCATGTCATGCTCGAAATCAGCCCGGTCGCGGTGTTCGACCCGGTCGGGCGATGCGACGCGGCCCGGCACTTCGGCGGTTTCACCGGGCGCGGCATAGATGATCAGGCGCCCGTCAACGCGCGCGCCCGGCCCCCAGTCGACGTCTTCGGCCGCCAGCATCAGATCGCCCGCGATGGTGGCATCCAGGCGCAGATCTTGCGCCATGACGATGGCCGATCCGGCCAAGGGGCCCAGGATTTCCGCCTCGCGGGCGAACAGGCGCAGGTTGCCCGCAACCGCCCCCGCAACCGTCACCTCGGCCCCGAACAGGGTTGCGGCATCGGACAGATCGGCGCGGATGGCCAGCCGGTAGCCCATCGCGTAGAGCGCGCGCCCCGGCGCGGCCATGACCGTGACCCGCCGCCCGGCCAGGTGCATCGCCCCAGCGGCGGGCGCGGTGACGGTGACATCTTCGCCGATGGCGAACAGGTCACCGGCGGTGGCCGCGTCCAAGGTCAGATCTTCGGCGGCGGCGTAGCTGTCCCCGCCCAATGACAGGCGACTGCCCGCAGGGCCGCTATCTTGCGCCATGGCAGACCCGGCAAGGCAGATCAGTGCCATGGCTTGTGCCGCCATACGCCAAGCGGCCCGTCTTGTTCCTGTCATCGATCCTGTCCCCAATCCTGATCCGGTTCGCGGCCCAGCATGGCGAAACGGTGCGCGGGCTGCATTGACCTGAAGCAAGCAGGGGGCGATGCGCGCAAAAGAAAAGGGGCCGCGATGCGGCCCCTTTCCCGATCAATCCAAAAGCGGACTGGATTACATCATGCCGTCCATGCCGCCCATGCCGCCCATGCCGCCGCCTGCGCCTTCGTCCTTCTTGGGACGATCGGCGATCATGGCTTCGGTGGTGATCAGCAGGCCAGCGATCGAGGCTGCGTCTTCCAGCGCGGTGCGGACAACCTTGGCCGGATCGATCACGCCGAACTTGAACATGTCGCCATATTCTTCGGTCTGCGCGTTGAAGCCGAACTTGGGGTCGTTCGATTCACGGATCTTGCCGGCAACGACGGACCCGTCGACGCCTGCGTTTTCCGCGATCTGGCGCAGCGGCGCTTCGAGCGCCTTGCGCACGATGGCGATACCGGCGTTCTGGTCCGAGTTTTCGCCGGTGACGCCGTCGAGCGACTTGGCACCCTGGATCAGGGCCACACCGCCGCCAACGACAACACCTTCCTGAACCGCGGCGCGGGTGGCGTTCAGCGCGTCATCGACGCGGTCCTTACGCTCCTTCACTTCGGTTTCGGTCATGCCGCCGACGCGGATGACGGCAACACCGCCGGCCAGCTTGGCCACGCGTTCCTGAAGCTTTTCACGGTCGTAGTCCGACGTGGTGTCTTCGATCTGCTGACGGATCTGGGCCACGCGGGCTTCGATCTCGGCCTTGTTGCCGGCACCGTCGACGATGGTGGTGTCGTCTTTCTTGATCAGCACCTTCTTGGCGGTGCCCAGCATGTCGAGCGTGACGCTTTCCAGCTTCATGCCCAGGTCATCGGAGATCACCTGGCCGCCGGTCAGGATTGCGATATCCTGCAACATCGCCTTGCGACGGTCGCCAAAGCCCGGTGCCTTGACGGCAGCGATCTTGAGGCCGCCACGCAGCTTGTTGACCACGAGGGTCGCCAGCGCTTCGCCTTCGACATCCTCGGAGATGATCAGAAGCGGCTTGCCCGACTGGATGACGGTTTCCAGCAGGGGAACCATCGGCTGCAGCGAGGACAGTTTCTTTTCGTGCAGCAAGATCAGCACGTCTTCCAGTTCCGCGACCATCTTTTCGGGGTTGGTCACGAAATAGGGCGACAGGTAACCGCGGTCGAACTGCATGCCTTCGACGACTTCGGTTTCCGTTTCCAGACCCTTGTTCTCTTCGACGGTGATGACGCCGTCATTGCCGACCTTCTGCATCGCGTCCGCGATCTGGCGGCCGATTTCCTTTTCGCCATTGGCGGAAATCGTGCCGACCTGGGCGACTTCGTCGCTGTCGGTCACGTCACGGGCGGCGGCCTTGATGTGGGCCACGACCTTGGCGGTTGCCAGGTCGATGCCGCGCTTGAGATCCATCGGGTTCATGCCCGCTGCGACCGATTTCATGCCTTCCTTGACGATGGCCTGGGCCAGAACCGTCGCGGTGGTGGTGCCGTCGCCGGCTTCGTCATTGGTGCGCGAGGCGACTTCTTTCACCATCTGCGCGCCCATGTTCTCGAACTTGTCTTCCAGTTCGATTTCCTTGGCGACCGACACACCATCCTTGGTGATACGGGGCGCGCCGAAGGATTTTTCGATCACCACGTTGCGGCCCTTGGGGCCCAGCGTCACCTTCACGGCGTCTGCGAGGATGTTGACACCCTTGAGCATGCGGTTGCGGGCGTCGGTGGAGAATTTAACGTCTTTAGCAGCCATCTTGGATAGCTCCCCTTGATTTGGAATTCAGCTTTCGATGCGGATCAGGCGGTGATAACGCCCAGGATGTCGCTTTCCTTCATGATCAGAAGGTCTTCGCCATCAACGGTCACTTCGGTGCCGGACCATTTGCCGAACAGGACACGATCGCCTGCCTTGACGTCCATGGCGATCCGGTCGCCGTCATCGTCCTTGGCGCCAGCGCCAACAGCGATCACTTCGCCTTCGGCGGGCTTTTCCTTGGCCGTATCGGGGATGATCAGACCACCCTTGGTCTTTTCCTCAGACTCGATGCGGCGGACCAGCACGCGGTCGTGAAGCGGTGTGAATGCCATCTCTCGAACACTCCTCTTGAGTTCGGTTTCATCTCTTTGATTGTCACTCGGTCGTGGTGAGTGCCAACAGCCCGCAGATAGGGAGGCAGCGCGAGGCTGTCAACAGGTCCACCGGGCGGTTGGCTGGGAAAAATCACATCGCCCTGCCACCGCCCGCCCCTGCGGCGCGGTTGCCCCCTGACAAGACCCGCCCGCTTCGGTATGAGGCGCGCGACTGTGCCATCAATTCGCGGATGAACCCCATGACCACGCTCGTATTCGGCCACACTTCGCCCGACACCGATTCCACCGGCTCGCCCCTGATCTGGGCCTGGTATCTGACGGAAATCCGCAACGACCCCGCCGAGGCGGTCTTGCTGGGCGAACCCAACACCGAGGCCGCGTTCCTGTTGCAGCGCTGGAACCTGCCAATGCCGCGCATCATCGAGGGTGTCGAGGCGGGGCAAAAGGTCGTGATCGTCGACACCAACAACCCCGCCGAATTGCCCAAGGGCATCAATGACGCCGATATTCGCGGCATCATCGACCATCACAAGCTGGTCGGCGGGCTGGAAACCAAGGGGCCGATCGACATCCGCATCGAACCCCTGGCCTGCACCGCCACGATCCTGCACAAGATGATCGGCGCCGACATGGCCGACGCCCCCGACTGGGTCAAGGCCACGATCCTGACCTGCATCCTGTCGGACACGCTGGAATTCCGTTCGCCCACCACCACCGACGAAGACCGCGCCGTGGCCGAGGCGCTGGCGGGCGAGCTGGGTATTTCCATCCCCGATTATGCGGCGGAGATGTTCGCGGCCAAATCGGATGTGTCGGAATTTTCCGATGCGCAACTGCTGCGCATGGACAGCAAGACCTACGAGGTGGGCGGCAAGACCTTTCGCGTGAGCGTTCTGGAAACCACGTCGCCGGAAACGGTTCTGGCCCGCAAGGCCAGCCTGATGGATACGATGCCCGTCGTCGCCACCGAGGATGGGGCCGACCAGGTGTTGCTGTTCGTGGTCGATATCCTGCGCGAACAGGCGACGCTGTTGGTGCCCAACGACCTGGTCAAGCAGGTGGCCGAGAAAAGCTTTGCCACCCTGGTGGGCGATGCCGACACCGTGGTCTTGCCCGGCGTGGTCAGCCGCAAGAAGCAGATCATCCCCAACCTCGCGCTGTAAGCGCCGCGCGACCAAGGCACGCAGGGGCGGCCCCGACACGGGCCGCCTTTTTCCGTGGGCGCGGGCGGGAAACCGCCACGCGTCCCTCGACGCAGCGCGCCCGCTGGCCTACACCACGCGCAACACCCCGAACGGAGCGCCGCCCATGACCCGCATCATCGACAGCCTTGCCGAGATTTCCGGCCAGTATGACGCCTTGTTCTGCGACCTGTGGGGCTGTGTGCATGATGGCATTCGCGCCCTGCCCGCCGCGGTCGAGGCGCTGCGGGCCTATCGGGCCGAGGGCGGAACGGTGGTTCTGGTCACCAATTCGCCCCGCCCCCGCGCCAGCGTCGCGGCGCAGATCGCGCGGATGGGCGTGACCGATGACAGTTGGGACGTGATCGCCACCTCGGGCGACAGCGCGCGCGCCGCCATGTTCGAGGGCGTGGTGGGGCGCAAGGTCTGGCATATCGGCGAGCCGCATGACGCGCCGTTCTTCGAGCCGCTGGAATTGCTGTCGGACCCGGTGGCAATCGAAAAGGTCGATCTGGACGAGGCCGAGGGAATCGTCTGCACCGGCCCCTTCGACCCGATGGCAGACCCGGCGGTGTTGCGGCCGCAGTTCCTGTTGGCAAAGTCCCGTGGGCTCAAGCTCTTGTGCGCCAACCCCGACATCGTCGTGGACCGGGGCGAGACGCGCGAATGGTGCGCAGGCGCGCTGGCGCAGCTTTACACCGAGATGGGCGGCGAAAGCCTGTATTTCGGCAAGCCGCATCCGCCGATCTACGACCTCGCGCGGCGGCGGTTGCAGAAGCTGGGCAAATCCATCCCCGATGACCGTATCCTTGCGGTGGGCGATGGCATCCACACCGATGTTCAGGGCGGAATGGGCGAAAACATCGACACGCTGTTCATCACCGGCGGGTTGGCGCGCGAAGACACCGCAACGCGGGATCAACCCGATCCGGCCCTTTTGGCGCGGTTCCTGACACGGGCGCAGATGGAGCCGAGCTATTCCATCGGCCTGCTGCGCTGACCGCCGGGCCGGTGCGCGTGGCAGAGGGTCGCATGCGTATTTAAGGGAAGATGAAGGTGCAGGGTCGCGCAACATAATTTCATCATTGGGTAAATAATCCGCATTATATTACTTTCTGCATTGCAGAATGCTGTAACTTTCGGGTAAATAGGGCGCAGATGCAGGAGATTCCCCAGATGCTCGACAACATCATGACCGGCACGATCGTCATCGAAGACCTTGAAATCGGGATGACCCGATCGCTCGAGAAACTGGTGACCGACCATGACATCGAGCTGTTCGCGCAGGTGTCGACCGACCGCAACCCGGTGCATCTGGATGAGGATTACGCCCGCGACACGATTTTCGAGGGGCGCATCGCGCATGGAATGCTGACCGCCGGGCTGATTTCGGCGGTGATCGGGGAACAATTGCCGGGGCATGGCACGGTCTACCTGGGCCAGACGCTGAAATTCATGGCCCCCGTGCGCCCCGGCGACATGGTCCGTGCCGAGGTCGAGGTGACAGAGATCGACCATGCGCGTCGCCGCGTGACGCTGGCCACGCAGTGCCGCGTCGGCAAGACCGTGGTGCTGAAGGGCGAGGCCACCGTTCTGGCCCCCTCGCGCAAGTTCGACTGAGGCCCAAGCGCGCTTGAACATTGGCGCGGGGGCAGCTAGGCCATCGCGCATGCGAATTCTGCGCGACCCAGATTACACCCGCTCTGACGACCGCGGCGCATCCGCCGCCATCGGCAATTTCGATGGCGTGCACCTTGGCCATCAGCGGGTGATCGACCTGGCGCGGCGCGATGGTGCACCGCTCGGCATCGTGACCTTCGAGCCGCATCCGCGCGAATATTTCGCCCCGCACGCGGCCCCCTTTCGGCTGATGAATGCCGAGGCGCGGGCGCATCGGCTGGAAAAGCTGGGTGTGCAGATCCTGGCGGAATTGCCCTTTGACGCGCGCATGGCGGGCCTGTCGGCCGAGGATTTCGCCCGCATCGTGCTGGCCGAAGGGCTGGGGTTGAGCCATGTGGTCGTGGGGGCGGATTTCTGTTTCGGCAAGGGGCGCAGCGGCACTGCCGCGCTGTTGCAAGACTACGGCGCGCGCTACGGGTTCGAGGTGACCATCGCCGATCTGCTGACGGCCGACAGCGGCGCGGTGTCATCCACCGCGATCCGCGCCGCGCTGTCAGAGGGCCAGCCGCGCGCGGCCGCGACGATGCTGGGCCATTGGCACCGGATCGAGGGGCCGGTTCTGCATGGCGAAAAGCGTGGCCGCGAATTGGGCTATCCGACGGCCAACATGGCGTTGGACGGGCTGCATGTGCCGCGCCTGGGTGTCTACGCGGTGGTGGTCGACGTGTTGGAGGGGCCGCACCAGGGCACCTATCACGGCGTGGCCAATCTTGGCATCCGGCCGATGTTCGAACGCGCCACGCCGAACCTTGAAACCTTCCTGTTCGATTTCAAGGGCGATCTGTACGGGCGGCACGTGTCCATCGGGCTTGTCGAATGGTTGCGCGGCGAGGCGAAATTCGACGGGCTGGATGCGCTGATCGCGCAGATGGACCGCGACAGCGCCGCGGCGCGCGCGGCCTTGGCCTTGATATGAGAGACAGGTTCTGGGAACGGGTTTCGCCCGCGCGGATGACCCCCGAGGAATGGGAGGCGCTGTGCGACGGCTGTGGCAAATGCTGTCTCAACAAGCTGGAAGACGAGGAAACCGGCGAGGTTGCCCTGACCCGCGTCGCCTGTCGCTTGCTCGATGACGACACCTGTCGCTGCGGGCAATACGACATCCGCAAGACGCTGGTGCCCGAATGCATCCGCCTGACACCCGCGACCATGGGCGATGTGGCCTATTTCATGCCCGAAACCTGCGCCTACCGCCTTGTGCATGAGAACAAGCCCTTGTTCTGGTGGCACCCGCTGGTGTCGGGTGACCCCGAAACGGTGCACCAGGCGGGTGTCAGCGTGCGCGGCATCACGGTGCCGGAATTCGAAGTGCCGGAAGAAGACTGGGAAGATTACATCATCGAGGAGCCGGGCACATGATGTTTGCCAGCGACAACACCGGGCCGGTGCATCCCGCAATCATGGCCGCCGTGATGGGGGCAAATGACGGCTATGCCATGCCCTATGGCAATGACGCGACCACCGCCGCCGCGCGGGAGGCCGTGCGCGACCTGTTCGAGGCACCCGGGGCGGCCGTGGAATTCGTCGCCACCGGCAGCGTCGCCAATGCGCTGGCGTTGGCCTGTCTGGCGAAGCCCTGGGACGGGGTGTTTTGCCACCGCACCGCCCATGTCGAAGAGGATGAATGCGGCGCGCCCGATTTCTATTCCGGGGCCAAGACGATCCTGGTCGACGGCGACGATGGTCGGTTTACCCCCGAGGGGTTGGAGGCCGCGATCTTGCAGGTCAAGGCGCGCGGCGTGCATGGCGCGCAGCCCGGCCCGGTGACGATCACCAACATCACCGAACGCGGCACGGTCTACAGCCTGGACCAGATCCGGGCGATCACCGCGGTGGCGCGCAAGCACGGGCTGGCCACGCATCTTGACGGGGCGCGCTTTGCCAATGCCTGCGCCACGCTGGGGTGCAGCCCGGCCGAGATGACCTGGAAGGCCGGCATCGACGCGGTCAGTTTCGGCGGCACCAAGAACGGCTGCATGGGGGTCGAGGCGGTGGTGATGTTCGACCCCGCCCATGGCCGCGAGCTGGAGCTGCGGCGCAAGCGCGGCGGGCACCTGTTTTCCAAGCACCGCTACCTGTCTTCGCAGATGCTGGCCTATTGCACGGATGACCTGTGGCTGGAGATGGCGCGGGCGGCCAATGCCCGTATGGCGCAACTGGTGCAGGGGCTGGCCCGCGTGCCGGGCGCGCATCTGTGCCACCCGGTGGCGGGCAACCTTGGCTTCATCGAGGTGTCGCGCGCGGCCCATGCCCGTGCGTTCGCGGCGGGGGCGCAGTATTACCTCTTCGGCGGCACGCTGGAGGATGGAGCGCCCGATACGCCGCTGCGCTGCCGGATCGTGTGCGACTGGTCCAAGACCGGCGCGGATGTGGAGCGTTTGCTAGAGGTCTGGGCCGGATAGGTCTTCGACCAAGGTGGTGATTTCCGCCGCGACGGCCTCGGGATGGGTGATCGGGGCCATGTGCCCCGCCCCCGCGATCACGGCGCGGCGGCTGTTCGACAGGGCGCGGGCCAGTTCCGCCTGGATTTCCGCGATCACCGGGGGCGATTGCGCCCCTTCCAACAGCAGGGCCGGGCAGGTGATCTGGCCCAGCCGGGGCAGGATGCGCGCGCTGTCGTGATGCAGCGCGGGCGTGCTGGCGGGAATGACCCACATCCGGTCGCGCATGTAGGATTGTTGCGCGGGCGGCAGCGCGTCATAGGGCACCGGCCCGCCCCAGACACCCAGGAACAGGCGTGCCGCGCCGGCCCAATCCTGCGCGTCACACAGGCGGCCAAGGGGGGCGAGCGCGTCTTCATGCGCCTGCCAGCCGGGCTGGCCGCGCGCGGCGGCAAAGAGCACCGGCTCGATCAGGGTCAGGGTCTTGACCCGGCCCGGATGATCCAGCGCCAGCCGCAGCGCGAGAGTCGCGCCAAAGCTGTGGCCGATCAGGTGGCACGGGGTCTCGGGCAGATGCGCGGCGGCGGCATCGGTGGCCTGATCATGCAGGTCTTGGGCCGGGTCGGCGGCGGGGCCGCGCCCATGGCCCACAAGGTCGGGCGCGGATAGGCCATAGCGCTCGGGCATGGCACGCGCCACGCCGGTCCAGGCACTGGAATGGGCCAGCGAGCAATGCAGCAAAAGGCCCGGATCGCCCCCCTGCCCCCAATTCCGCGCGAAGCCTGTCACAGCTTTCCGGCAAGAAACAGGTCAAGGTCTTCCAGCTTGTCCTGGCCCCAGAATTTCTCGGTGCCGTCCACGATGTAGAAGGGCGCGCCGAAGACGCCCGCCAGAACCGCCTGTTCGGTGTTGCGGGAATAGTCCTCGGCCCCGGCCAGCATCGCCATTCCGGCAAGGCTGCGGTCAAAGCCCGCCGCCGCAAGGCAATCGGCAATCACGTCATCTTGCGCGATGTCGCGGCGGTCGCGCCAGACCGCGCCGGTGAAGGCGTGCACCAGCGCGCCGAGGTCACCGCCGCCCGCCGCCTTGGCCGCGATGAAGGCATAAGACGAGGGCGCGGCGTTCACGGCGCGATAGGGCGGATCGAGATCGATGGCGAGAGCGTGCTTTTTCGCCTGCCGCCGCAAGTCCTGTGCGCGCAGCTCCAGCCGCGCGGGCGGGCGTTCGGCCACGGGCGTGCCGCCGGTGCGCGGGAAGATGCCGCCGGTCAGGTCCATCGGCTTGTAGGCGATGGTTGCACCATGGCGCGCGGCGATGGATTCGAGCCGCGTTCCCGCCAAGTAGGTATAGGGCGAGACGGTAGAGAAGAAATAATCGATATGGGCCATGGCGTGCGGGGTTCCTTTTCGGCTTTGCGCCGACCCTAGACGGGTGCTAGGGGGTGTCAACATCCGGGCGCATGGGGATGCCCGGATCGGCTGCCACAAGGACGACATCACCATGCCCGCACAAGACCCGAAGCTGATTTCCGGGAACGCCAACCGCACGCTTGCGACCGCCATTTCGCGGCGCATGTCGATGCACCGGGGGATGCAGGTCGGCCTTGTCGATGCCCGCGTCGAGCGGTTCAACGACGGCGAGATCTTTGTCGAGGTCTTCGAGAACGTGCGCGGCGAGGATATGTTCATCATCCAGCCGACCTCGAAACCGGCCAATGACAACCTGATGGAGCTGTTGATCATCACCGACACGCTGCGCCGGTCCAGCGCCGCGCGGATCACGGCGGTCATCCCCTATTTCGGCTACGCAAGGCAGGATCGCCGCACCAAGGCGCGCACGCCGATTTCCTCCAAACTGGTGGCCAACATGATGGTCACGGCGGGGATCGAACGGATCCTGACGATGGATCTGCACGCAGCCCAGATCCAGGGGTTCTTCGACATTCCGGTCGACAACCTCTATGCCAGCCCGATCTTCGCGCTCGACATCCTGCACCAGTTCGGCGGCGACATGTCCGATGTGATGGTCGTATCCCCCGATGTGGGCGGCGTGGCGCGGGCGCGCGAATTGGCAACCCGGATCGGCGCACCGCTCGCCATCGTCGACAAGCGGCGCGAAAAGGCCGGTGAAGTCGCGGGCATGACCGTGATCGGGGATGTGTCGGGGCAGAAATGCATCATCGTCGATGACATGTGCGACACGGCCGGAACGCTGTGCAAGGCCGCCGATGTGCTGATGGAGGCAGGCGCGACCGAGGTGCATGCCTATACCACGCATGGTGTCCTGTCGGGGCCTGCGGTGGAACGGATCACCGGATCGGTGCTGAAATCGCTTGTCATCACCGACACGATCGAGGCGACCAAGGCCGCGCAGGCCTGCCCCAATATCCGAGTCGTGCCGACCGCGCCGATGTTCGCGCAGGCGATCCTGAACATCTGGAACGGAACCAGCGTGTCGTCGCTGTTCGATACGGAAACGCTCGTACCGATCTACGAGGGGCTCTATCCCAAGGGCATGTGGGGGCGCTGAGCGGCGCCTGGTGCGCCTGACGGCGGCACCCTACGGGGTCTAGACTCGGGTAGGGTGCGCCTTGAGGCGCACCACCCCGTCAATACAACTGCCAGTCGTCATCGCCCGCAATCTCGCCCAAGGCCATCCAATCGGCGCGGATGCGGGCGACGCGGCTGTCGCCCCAGGTCCGGAACACGAGGTCGAACCCCGTGGGGGTGATGGCTTCGGCGCGCAGGTCCGCGCGTTGGTTGGTGTCGCCGTCGATGTCCCACATCGACATGCCCACATGCACCATCGGCGATGTGCGGAAGGCTTCGGAAAACGTGACGGCCAAGCGCTTTTCGCGCGGGCCATCGCCGGTCCACATCGGGCCGTTATCCGCGAAATCGCTGAACATGAGCACGGAGCCTTGATCGGCCCCGATCAGGTGATGGGTCAGACGTTTCATCGGCCCTCGTGGTTTTCCGGTTCGGTCATGATGGGCTGGCAGGCGAACACACCATCAAGCCCCCAGATTTCGGTATTTCCGGGTCGGCGGCAATGAAAAAGGCCCTCGCAGCGGACTGCAAGGGCCTGTGTCGCATGATCTGCGCCGGATCAGCCGATCACATGGGCCCGGGCAGCTTCCATATCGGCCAGGAACTTGGCCGATACGTCTGCGCCTTGCGCCCCGTCTGCGGCCACGGCCTTGTCATGGGCCGCGCGCGCCTCTGCGATCAGGCCATCGATGATATCGGCGGTCACTTCGCTCACCGGCAACGCCTGTTCGGCCAGAACGGTCACCGTCGGGCCCGCCACATCGGCAAAGCCGCCAGTGACGAAATAGGCGGTTTCCGCGCCACCCTCGGCACCCTCGACCTTGAGGACACCGGGACGCAGCGTGGTGATCAGCGGCGCGTGATCGGCCATGGCCGTCATGTCGCCGTCGGCCGCCGGGATCTGCACGGCCTCGACCGACAGCGACGCAAGGCGGCGCTCGGGCGAGACCAGATCAAATTGCATCTTCTGTGCCATCAAAGGCCCCCTTATGCGGCGTCAGCCGCCATTTTCTCGGCCTTGGCGATCACGTCTTCGATGCCACCGACCATGTAGAAGGCACCTTCGGGCAGGTGATCGAATTCACCGGCCACAACGCGCTTGAAGCTGTCGATGGTCACATCGAGCGGCACCTGGATGCCGTCAGACCCGGTGAAGACCTTGGCCACGTCAAAGGGCTGCGACAGGAAGCGCTGGATCTTGCGGGCGCGCGACACGGTCAGCTTGTCCTCTTCCGACAGTTCGTCCATCCCGAGGATGGCGATGATGTCCTGCAGCGACTTGTAGCGCTGGAGGATACCCTGAACGTCACGGGCGACCTGGTAGTGTTCTTCCCCAAGGATCTGCGGATCCATCAGGCGCGACGAGCTGTCGAGCGGGTCCACGGCCGGGTAGATGCCCAGTTCCGAGATGGCGCGCGACAAAACGGTCGTGGCGTCAAGGTGGGCAAAGGTGGTGGCCGGTGCCGGGTCGGTAAGGTCATCCGCGGGAACGTAGACGGCCTGGATCGAGGTGATCGAGCCCGACTTGGTCGAGGTGATGCGTTCCTGCATCTGGCCCATGTCGGTGGCCAGCGTCGGCTGGTAGCCCACGGCGGACGGGATACGGCCCAGAAGCGCCGACACCTCGGAGCCCGCCTGGGTGAAGCGGAAGATGTTGTCGACGAAGAACAGAACGTCGGTGCCGGACTGGTCGCGGAACTGTTCGGCCAAGGTGAGGCCGGTCAGCGCCACGCGGGCACGCGCGCCCGGGGGTTCGTTCATCTGGCCATAGACAAGCGCCACCTGGCTTTCGGTCAGGTTGTCGGGCTTGATCACGTTGGATTCGATCATCTCGTGATACAGGTCGTTGCCTTCACGGGTCCGTTCGCCAACGCCCGCGAACACGGAATAGCCCGAGTGCACCTTGGCGATGTTGTTGATCAGTTCCATGATCAGAACCGTCTTGCCCACACCGGCGCCGCCGAACAGGCCGATCTTGCCGCCCTTGGAATAGGGGGCCAGCAGGTCGACGACCTTGATGCCGGTGACGAGGATTTCGGATTCCGTCGACTGTTCGTTGAACTCGGGCGCGGGCTGGTGGATCGAGCGGTATTCATCCGCGTTGACCGGGCCGCCTTCGTCCACGGGTTCGCCCACGACGTTGAGGATGCGCCCCAGCGTGGCGTTGCCCACGGGAACCATGATCGGGCCGCCGGTGTCGGTGACCTTTTGGCCGCGCACCAGGCCCTCGGTTGCGTCCATCGCGATGGTGCGCACGGTGCCTTCGCCAAGGTGCTGGGCAACTTCGAGCACGAGGCGCTTGCCGCCGTTTTCGGTTTCCAGCGCGTTCAGGATCTCGGGCAGGTGATCGCCGAACTGCACGTCGACGACGGCGCCGATGACCTGGGTGATTTTTCCGACTGCATTTGCCATGTCGTGTCTCCGGTTCTTAGAGCGCTTCGGCGCCCGAGATGATTTCGATCAGCTCGTTGGTAATCACGGCCTGACGCGAACGGTTGTATTCGATGGTCAGCCGTTCGATCATGTCGCCTGCGTTGCGGGTCGCGTTGTCCATCGCGGACATCCGCGCGCCCTGTTCGGAGGCGGCGTTTTCCAAGAGCGCGGTAAAGATCTGCGTGGCGACGCCGCGCGGCAGAAGGTCTTCGAGAACGGCCTCTTCCGAGGGTTCGTAATCGTAGAGCGACCCTGTGTCGGACGCGGTTTCGGGCGCGTCGAACTGGGCGGGAATGATCTGGGTCGCGGTCGGAACCTGGCTGATCACCGACTGGAACCGGTTGAAGAAGATGGTGGCGACGTCGAAATCGCCCGCATCGAACCGGCCCAGAACATCCGCCGCGATCCGCGCCGCATCGGCATAGCCCAGCCGCTTGACGTCGGACAGATCAACGTGACCGACGAATTTGCCGCCATGGTCCCGCTTGAGCTGTTCGCGGCCCTTCTTGCCGACGGTCAGGATCTTGACCGTCTTGCCAGCGGCGAGCAGCGTTTCGACATGCTGGCGTGCCTTGCGCACGATGGTGGAATTGAAGCCACCGCACAGCCCGCGTTCCGCCGTCATCACGACCAGCAGATGCACATCGGATTTGCCGGTCCCGGCCAAAAGCCGGGGCGCGTTGTCCGATCCGCCGACAGATTGCGCGAGACCGCCCATGACGGTTTCCAT
Source organism: Roseicyclus sp. (assembly GCA_018401965.1). GTDB lineage: Bacteria > Pseudomonadota > Alphaproteobacteria > Rhodobacterales > Rhodobacteraceae > Roseicyclus. The sequence continues at coordinate 90,958 of JAGYJU010000009.1, read as the reverse complement.
CTTTTCGGCATAGGGGCGCGCAGCCTCCGCCGCGTCCTGCGCCCGGCGCAGTTTCGCGGCGGCGACCATCTGCATCGCCTTGGTGATCTTGCGGGTCGATTTGACCGACGCGATCCTGTTCTTGAGATCCTTGAGATTGGGCATCTGTCAGACCCCTCAGGCGAAATCGGCGGCGAATTCGTCGATTGCGGCCTTCAGTTTCTTGGCATCGTCACCCTTGATCTTGGGATCGTCCTTGGTGATCCATTCCAGCACATCGGCCTTCTTGGTGCGCATGAAGGTCAACAGCGCCTCTTCGAACCGGCCCACGTCCGCGACGAGCAGCTTGTCGAGATAGCCGTTGGTGCCGGCAAAGATCATGGTCACGATCTCGGCGTTGGTCAGCGGCGAATACTGCGGCTGCTTCATCATTTCGGTCAGACGTGCGCCGCGCGCCAGCAGCTGCTGGGTGGAGGCGTCGAGGTCGGACCCGAACTGCGCGAAGGCCGCCATTTCGCGGTACTGCGCCAGCGAAAGCTTGACCGGACCGGCGACCGAGGACATCGCCTTGGTCTGGGCCGAGGAACCGACGCGCGACACCGACAGACCGGTGTTCACAGCGGGGCGGATGCCCTGGAAGAACAGTTCGGTTTCCAGGAAGATCTGGCCGTCGGTGATCGAGATCACGTTGGTCGGAATAAAGGCCGACACGTCGCCGCCCTGGGTTTCGATGACCGGCAATGCGGTCAACGAGCCCGAGCCGTTGTCTTCGTTCAGCTTGGCCGAGCGTTCCAGCAGGCGGGAGTGGAGGTAGAACACGTCGCCCGGATAGGCTTCGCGGCCCGGCGGGCGGCGCAGCAACAGCGACATCTGGCGATAGGCGACGGCCTGCTTGGACAGATCATCGTAGATGATCAGCGCATGGCGGCCGTTGTCGCGGAAGAATTCGGCCATCGCGGTCGCGGCGTAGGGCGCCAGGAACTGCATCGGCGCGGGGTCGGATGCGGTGGCGGCCACGACGATGGTGTAGTCCATCGCGCCCGATTCCTCGAGCTTCTTGACCAGCTGCGCCACGGTCGACCGCTTCTGGCCAACGGCGACATAGATGCAATACAGCTTCTTGTTCTCGTCGTCGCCGGCGGCGTCGTTATAGGATTTCTGGTTCAGGATCGTGTCGAGCGCCACGGCGGTCTTGCCGGTCTGGCGGTCGCCGATGATCAGTTCGCGCTGGCCCCGGCCGATCGGGATCATCGCGTCGATCGCCTTGAGACCGGTCGCCATCGGTTCATGGACCGATTTGCGCGGAATGATGCCCGGCGCCTTGACGTCGGCCACGCGGCGCTCGGAGGCGTCGATTGCGCCCTTGCCGTCGATCGGGTTGCCCAGACCATCCACAACGCGGCCCAGCAGGGCGTTGCCTGCGGGCACGTCCACGATGGCATTGGTGCGCTTGACGGTGTCGCCTTCCTTGATGTCGCGGTCAGAGCCGAAGATCACGACACCGACATTGTCGGATTCGAGGTTCAGCGCCATGCCGCGGATGCCACCGGGGAATTCGACCATTTCGCCGGCCTGGACATTGTCCAGACCATAGACGCGGGCGATCCCGTCGCCGACCGACAACACACGGCCAACTTCGGCCACTTCGGCGTCCTGGCCGAAATTCTTGATCTGGTCCTTGAGGATCGCAGAGATTTCTGCAGCTTGGATCGCCATATTAACCGACCTCTTTCATCGTGTTCTGGAGTGCGTTGAGCTTTGACTTGATCGATGTGTCGATCATGGTCGAGCCAACCTTGACGACAAGACCGCCGATGAGGCTTTCATCAACGGTCGATTTCAGGGTTACTTCGCGGCCGGTTGCGGCCTTGAGAACCTTGGACAGCTTATCCGACTGGGTTTTGGTCAGCGCCTTGGCCGACACGACCTCGGCGGTGATTTCGCCCTTGTGATCCGCAATGCGGGCGCGCAGTGCGGCCAGCAGGGCGGGCACCACGAACAGGCGGCGCTTTTGCGCCATCAGCCGCAGGGTGTTGCCGGTGATGGCCGACAGGCCCATCGCCTCGGCGACCTTGCCGATCGCGGCGGCGCTGACATCGCGGCCATAGACCGGCGAGGTGATCAGATCGCGCAGATCGGCGCTTTCGGCCATGGCCGCCTCGAGCGCGCCGACATCGGATTCAAGCGCGGCAAGCGCGCCTTGCTCTGCGGCGAGATCGAACAACGCGGTCGCATACCGCGCGGCGATACCGGTCGAGATTGAAGCAGGTTCGCTCACGTCCACCCTTTCATCATATTGATAACCCGGCCGAAGCGCGGTGGCGCCGCCAGGCAAGTCGCGTATCGGCAGCGGATGGCGGCCGTTTCCCCTAAAATCGCCGGTGATGTAGCAGAGCCCCCGCAATGCTGCAACCGCGATAGACCACCTGCGGCACAGCGCCCACATCCCTGAAAAACAGGGCTGCGGCGGGCTTGCAGCCGCAGAACCGCCGCTCCGGCCAAGGTTGCGACGCTTTGACACCGCGCGCTTGGGGCGGCGGCACGATTCTGCAGGGGCCCGGCCCGGCCACCCAGGAGGCGCCCGGGGTCAGGTCATGCGACGGGTGTGGGCCCCTGCCCCGGCGGGGCGGGCGCGCCTTCGAGCACCTTGAGCGGTTGGCGCACCCGTTCGGCCAGGCCCGGTTTCGTGGGGGCGTAGACGCGTTTGGACACCTCCAGCAAGATCACCCCACCGGCGTAGTAGCTTGACATGGCGGCCCCGACTTTTTCCAGCAATTCCGCCGACCTGAGCCAGAAACGTTGATGCGATGGCGGCGCGAAAAGCGCGGCGGCATGACGTTCGGGCATGAAATCATGGCGCTTCACCTGCGCCTCGAGCTGGCTGAGCGAATAGGGCCGGCCAAAGCCAAAGGGCGTCGCATCGCGCCGCGCCCATAGCCCCGAGCGGTTGGGCACGATGAACATCGCCTTGCCCCCCGGCCCCAGCACGCGCATGCATTCCTCGAGCACCGCGGACGGGTGTTCCGAAGTTTCCAGCCCATGCAGGCAGACGATGCGGTCGGCCATGCCGGTCTGTAGCGGCCAAAGCCCTTCGCGGCACAGGACCGACACATTTTCCATCCCGGCGGGCCAGGGCATGACGCCCTGTTCGGCAGGCATCAGGCCGATGACACGCCGTGCCTGGCCCAGGTAGGGGCGCAGCAAGGGGACGGCAAAGCCGAATCCCACCACGGTTTGCCCCTGTGCCTCGGGCCAAAGCGCCAGCATCCGGTCGCGCACGGCCTTTTGCGCAATCCGCCCAAGGCGGGTGCGATAATAGAATTGGCGCAGATCGGTGACGTCGAGATGCATTGCACTACGTCCTTTGGTGCGCGAGGGTGGCCGCCCCCGCACCTTGACGGAACACAGGCAGGAATTCCATGGCCGAGACCGCAGCACAGCCAGAAATCGTGACCATCCCTTGTCTCAAGGACAATTACGCCTTTTTGCTGCATGACCCCGCCACGGAGGCCACGGCGGTCGTGGATGTGCCGCAGGCCGCGCCGATTGTCGCGACGCTGGACGCACGCGGCTGGCGGTTGAGCGATATTCTGATCACCCACCATCACTGGGACCATGTCGATGGTGTGGCCGATCTGGTGGCCGCCACGGGTGCCACGGTCTGGGGCGCGGCCGCCGATGCCGCGCGCCTGCCACCGCTGGATCACGCGCTGGCCGAGGGCGATCCCGTCACCATCGGCGGGCTGACGGGCGCGGTGATCGATGTGCCGGGCCACACGGTCGGGCATATCGCCTATCATTTTCCGCAAGCGGGCGCCGTGTTCACCGCCGACAGCCTGATGGCGGGCGGCTGTGGCCGCCTGTTCGAGGGGACGGCGGCGCAGATGTGGGACAGCCTGTCGAAACTGGCGGCCCTGCCCCCCGAAACGCTGGTCTGTTCGGGGCATGAATACACCACCGGCAACATGCGTTTCGCGCGGAGTGTTGATCCCGTCAATTCCGCGCTTATGTCTCGGGCAACGGCGGTGGATGCGGCACGTGCAGAGGGCCGCCCCACCGTTCCTTCCACCCTTGCGCTGGAATTGGCGACCAACCCGTTCCTGCGCGCCGCCGACCCCGCCATCGCCCGGCAGCTTGACCTGACCGGGGCAGACCCCGCCACGGTCTTTGCCCGCATCCGAAGCCTCAAGGATGCGTTCTAGGATGACGCGGCACAGCTGCACAAAATTTAGGCAACACCACCGCGGCCAAGGTTTAGAGGTCTTGACCGCACCCGCACACGACACCTTGAGCAGTTTCTCCTTGAAAGAGCCGCGGAGAAAGCAAAGCTTAGGGATATGAGGCCATGATCGCGTCAGGCCACGGCCCGACCGACGCAGGAGGAAAGGAGCACGCTGGTGCCGTCTTTTTCGACAACACTAGAGCAGGCCATTCACGCGGCGCTGGCCAACGCAAATGCGCGCCGCCACGAACTCGCAACGCTGGAGCATCTGCTTCTGGCGCTGATCGACGAACCCGATGCCCGCAAGGTGATGCTGGCCTGTTCGGTCGACATCGACGCGCTGCGCGAAACGCTGACCAGTTTCATCGACGACGACCTGTCGACGCTGGAGACCGATATCGAAGGGTCAGAGGCGGTTCCGACCGCCGCATTCCAGCGCGTGATCCAGCGCGCGGCGATCCATGTCCAGTCTTCGGGCCGGACAGAGGTGACCGGGGCGAATGTCCTGGTCGCGATCTTTGCCGAGCGTGAAAGCAACGCCGCCTATTTCCTGCAAGAACAGGACATGACGCGCTATGACGCGGTGAATTTCATCGCCCATGGCGTCGCCAAGGACCCGTCCTATGGCGAAAACCGGCCCGTCACCGGCGCCACCGACATGGACGACGAGGGGCAGACCAACACCGCCCAAGGGTCCGAGGGTGGCGGCGAGCAAAAGGAATCGGCGCTGGCGAAATATTGCGTCGATCTGAACGCCAAGTCGAAAAAGGGCGATGTTGATCCCCTGATCGGCCGCGCGCATGAGGTTGAACGCTGCATTCAGGTTCTGTGCCGCAGGCGCAAGAACAACCCGCTGCTGGTGGGTGATCCGGGCGTGGGCAAAACGGCGATTGCCGAAGGTTTGGCCTATAAGATCGTCGAGGGCGAAACCCCCGCCGTTCTGGCTCATTCCACGATCTATTCGCTCGACATGGGCGCGCTGCTGGCAGGGACGCGGTATCGCGGTGATTTCGAAGAACGGCTGAAGGCCGTGGTGAAAGAGCTGGAAGATCACCCCGACGCGATCCTGTTCATCGATGAAATCCATACCGTCATCGGCGCGGGCGCGACCAGCGGCGGTGCGATGGATGCGTCCAATTTGCTGAAACCCGCCTTGCAGGGCGGTAAACTGCGCTGCATGGGGTCAACGACCTATAAGGAATACCGCCAGCACTTCGAAAAGGATCGTGCGCTGTCGCGCCGGTTCCAGAAAATCGACGTGAACGAGCCTTCGGTCGAGGATGCGATCAAGATCCTCAAGGGGCTCAAGCCCTATTTCGAAGAACATCACCACATCAAATACACAGCCGAGGCGATCAAGACCGCCGTGGAATTGTCCGCGCGCTATATCAACGACCGCAAATTGCCCGACAAGGCGATCGACGTCATCGACGAGGCGGGTGCAGCCCAACATCTGGTCGCCGAAAGCAAGCGGCGCAAGACCATCGGCGCCAAGGAAATCGAGGATGTCGTGGCCAAGATCGCCCGCATCCCGCCCAAGAACGTGTCCAAGGACGATGCAGAGGTTCTCAAGGATCTCGAAGTCTCGCTCAAGCGGGTCGTGTTCGGGCAGGATGCCGCGATCGAGGCCTTGGCGGGGTCTATCAAACTGGCCCGCGCGGGGTTGCGCGAACCCGAAAAGCCCATCGGAAACTACTTGTTCGCCGGGCCAACGGGCGTGGGCAAGACCGAGGTCGCCAAGCAGCTGGCCGATACGCTCGGCGTGGAATTGTTGCGCTTCGACATGTCGGAATACATGGAAAAGCACGCGGTTTCGCGGCTGATCGGGGCACCGCCGGGCTATGTCGGCTTTGACCAGGGCGGGCTTTTGACCGATGGCATCGATCAGCACCCGCATAGCGTGTTGCTGTTGGATGAAATCGAAAAGGCGCACCCGGATGTGTTCAACATCCTGTTGCAGGTGATGGACCATGGCACGCTGACCGACCACAACGGGCGCAAGGTCGATTTCCGCAACGTGATCCTGATCATGACCTCGAACGCCGGTGCGGCGGAACAGGCCAAGGCGGCCATCGGTTTTGGCCGCGACCGCCGCGAGGGCGAAGACACCGCCGCGATCGAACGGACCTTTACGCCGGAATTCCGCAACCGTCTGGATGCGGTGATCAGCTTTGGCGCCTTGCCGCGCGAGGTGATCTTGCAGGTGGTCGAAAAATTCGTGCTTCAGCTCGAGGCACAGTTGATGGATCGCAATGTCACCATCGAACTGACCAAGCCGGCGGCGGAATGGCTGGGCGAAAAAGGCTATGACGACCGGATGGGCGCCCGCCCGCTTGGCCGCGTGATCCAGGAACACATCAAGAAGCCGCTGGCCGAGGAACTGCTGTTCGGCAAGCTGGCCAAGGGCGGCAACGTCACGGTCGGCATCAAGGATGGCAAGATCGACCTTCGGATCGAGGAACCGGGCAGCCCCCGGATCACGTCGAAAAAGCCGCCACTTTTGACAGCGGATTGATCGCCGTCTTCACGATATGGAAAGGTCCGGCCCCCACAAGGGCCGGGCCTTTTGCCATCACCCCCCCGCCAAGGCCGGACCGGATGCGATACGTCACAGCCCTTCTTGCACTGTTCTGGCTGGTTTCCCCGGCCCCGTCGGCGGTGGCACAAGACGCCCCTGCCCTGATTTTCCCGGTCGAATGCACCCTGGGCGAGACCTGTTTCCTGCAGCAATTCGTCGACCGCGACCCCGGGCCGGGTGCGCGCGATTATTCTTGCGGCCCCCAAAGCTATGATGGGCACACCGGCACCGACATCCGCACCGCCGATCTTGCGGCGATGGCACGCGGCGTGGCGGTGATTGCCGCCGCCGATGGCGTGGTGCGTGCCTTGCGCGACGACGGTGTGCCAGATGCCGGCACCGCCGCCATGGCGCCCGGCCAGGGCTGTGGCAACGGGGTGGTTCTGACCCACCCGAATGGCTGGGAAACGCAATACTGCCACCTGATGCAGGGGTCGATCGGGGTGGCCGTGGGCGACACCGTGGCGGCGGGCGAAGGCTGGGCCTGATCGGCTATTCCGGCCAGACCGAGTTTCCGCATCTCGAATTCCTGCTGCGCCATGAAGGCCGGATCATCGACCCGCTCGCCCCGTCGGACCTGGCAAGCTGTGGCGATGGCGCGCCCGCGCTTTGGCCACGTGCGGCGGATCACGCGGGCGGCGGCATCTTGTCGGCGGGGTTTTCACCCCTGATCCCCGAATTTGCCGCGATCAAGGCAGGCACGGCAGGCACCGACGCGCTGGGGGCACGGGACGCGGCGCTTGTGATCTGGGCCTATGTGCATGGCGGGCGATCGGGCGATGTGCTGAACCTGCAGATCACCGATCCCAGCGGCGCGGAGCTGCATCGCGCGGAGGTGACGCTGGAACGCACGCAGGCCGAACTGTTTCGCGCCGCCGGGCGGCGCACACCGGCGGGCGGTTGGGCACCGGGTCTCTACCAGGGCGAGGTTCGATTGATCCGGGGCGGCACCGAAATCGACCGCATCGCGACCACGGTGACAATCACCCCGGGGTAGCCATCCTTTACCGCTCGGTCAGCTTCAATTCGATCCGGCGGTTTTGCGCCCGCCCCTCGGCGGTGTCATTCGACGCGATGGGGCTGAATTCGCCAAACCCCGTGGCCGCCAGACGGTCGGGCGGAAAGCCCAAATCCTGCGACATGAACAACACCACCGACAGCGCGCGCGCCTGGCTGAGTTCCCAGTTCGATCCAAAGGCGCCGCCCTGGCGCACTTGTTGACCATCGGTATGGCCATCGACCCGCACGATCCAATCGATCCCATCGGGGATATCATCGGCCACCTCTGACAAAAGCTCGGCCACGCTGCGGATCTGCTCCAGCCCCTCGGGGGCCAGGTCGGCAGAGCCCAGATCGAACAGAACCTCGGAGGAAAACACGAACCGGTCGCCCTCGATCCGGACCCCTTCGCGGCCTTCCAGCAAATCGCGCAACCGCCCGAAAAACTCGGACCGGTAGCGTTCCAGTTCCTCGGCCTCGGCGGCAAGGCGGGCGGCCTCGGCGGCTTCCAATTCGGCCAGCCGGGTCTGTTGCGCGGCAAGTGCCGTTTGTTCCTGCGCCACCCGGGCCAAGGCCTGGTTGAGCTGGGCACCCAGATTGGCGATCTGGACCTGCGCGTCGGCATCCCGTGCGGCAGAGGCGTCGATCAGCGTTTGCAACCCGCCAAGCTGTTGGCGCAAGGCCGTGATCTGTTCATTGAGCAGTGCCACCTGCCGCTGGCTTTCGGCCGATGCGGCCTCGACGCGGTCCAGTTCGACATTGGCCTGCGCCAATAGCGCCGCGCGATTTTCGGCCAGGGTCACGGCATCGGCGCGCGCGGCCTCGGAGGCAAGCCGGGCTGACAGGGCGTCGGCAAGCTGTTGTTCCAGCGCCGCGCGGTCGGTTTCGCCCTCGGACATCGCGCTGATCCGCGCCTCCAGCGCGGCCAGCCGCGCGGCGGCATCGGCTTCGACGCTTTCGATCCGCGCCAGTGCAAGGGCCAGCGCCTGTTCGGTTTCGGACAGGTCTGCGGCGCGATCATCGGCCAACGCTTCCAATCGGGCGGCCTCGGCCTCGGCCGCGGCCAGTTGATCGGCCAGGGTCGTGGTCTGGGTCGTGGCGGCCAGGGCGCGGGCCAAGCGCGCGGCCAGATCCTGTTCGGCGGCTTGGGCTGCGGCCAGAAGGGTCAGGGTTTCCTCGGCCTCGCGGCGCTGTTCTTCCAGCGCGAGGGTCATCGCGGTCAGTTCCGCATCGGCATTTTCCAACCGCGCGCGCAGCGCCTGGGCGGCGGCGGCATCGAGAAGCCGCGCGGCCTCTGTCTCGGAGAGTTGGGTTTCAAGGTCGGTGATCGCGGCCGTCTGTGCCTCTGCATCGCGTTGCAGATCGGCGATCAAGGCCTCCATCGCGTCGCGGCGGGCGGCGGCAAGGCGGGCCTCCTCGGCGGCGCTGTCGATTTCTGACCGGGCCGCGGCCAGGGCAAGCTGCAAGGCCTCGGCCGTGTCCAGGCTTTCGGCCAAGTCGGCGGCGGCGGCGTCGCGTTCGGATTGCAAGGCCGTGTTGGCCGCGATGAGCGACGCGACCTGGGCCTCGAAATCGGCGATAACCGCCCCCTGGGCCGCCAATTGATCGCGTGCGCTGGCCAGCGAACCGGTCAGGGTGGCCACGCGGGTTTCCAGCGCGGCGGCACGCCCGCTTTCCAGACCCAGCGCCTCTGACAGGGAATTGAGCTGGGCGTTCAACGCGTTGAGTTCATCGTCCTGGGTGGTGATCTGTTCGGACAGCACGAATTGCACCACCATGAAGATCGACAGGACGAAAATCATCACCATCAACAGCGACGTGATGGCATCCACGAACCCTGGCCAGATGACCCCGGACATGTTGTTGCCAGCGCGGCGTTGAAAGGCCATGGCCGCTTATTCCCCGGGTTGCGCGGGCGGGGGGGGCGCGGCCTGCGGCCTGCGGGCGGGCGCACGGGCGGCATTGACCAGGTCGCGGATCGCCGTGGTCAGATCGTTCAGATCGCCGCGCAAGGCCGCGATGTCATCATTGCGCCCCGTGCCAAGGTCTTCGTAGATTTTCAGCAATTGCACATCGATCGAGCGCAGGCGCATCCGGCTTTCATCGTCGATGCCGCCGCCGCGCTGACCTTCTTCCAGCACTTGCGCCAGCCGGTCCTGCGCCGCCGACAGGCGTTCGGTGGCGGCAACCTGGCCGGGGCCAAGTTTCGCGGTCAGTCCCTCGATCGTGCTGGCCAGGTGGGTCATCCTGTCCTCGGTCGCGCTGCGGCGGGCCTCGGATTGGGTGAACAGCGATTGCAGCGTTTCCATCTGGTCGACCATGTGATCGAGAACCGTGGCGATTGCGCCCCGGTCGACACCGCCGCCTTCGCCTTCGCCGCTGGCGAAACTGACCCGCGTGATGGAGGCAAGCCATTCTTCCAGCTCGCGGTAGAACCGGTTTTGGCCATGGCCCGCGTATAGTTCCAAAAGCCCCACGACCAGCGATCCGGCCAGGCCCAAGAGCGACGAGGCAAAGGCCGTGCCCATGCCGCCCAATTGGTCCTCCAACCCGTCCATCAGGCGGCCGAATACCGCCACGCCCTCTTCACCCGCGCCGGGTTGCAGCGACCGGATCGTGTCGACCACCGCCGGGATGGTCGTGGCCAACCCAAAGAACGTGCCCAAAAGACCAAGAAAAATCAGCAGATTGGCGATGTACCGCGTGATGTCGCGGCTTTCTTCCATGCGCGCGCCGACACTGTCGAGCATCGAGCGCGCGACCGGTCCAGTCACCTGGAGCCCGCGCCCACGCACCCGCGCAAGCCCGGTCATCGCCGCCAGAAGGCGCGGCGGGCGTTCGCTTGCGACCTGCGGCGCGCCCCCCGCGATCTGGTCGATCCACGCCACCGAGGAAAACAGCTGGGCAACCTGGAAGAAACAGGCCAGCACACCGATCACGAAGACAACCCCGATGGTGCCGTTCAGATAGGGCGAGGCGAGGAACACCGGCTGCACCTGCGGCCAGACGAACATGCCGCCAACCCCGACCGCGGCACAGATGATCAGCATCAGCACGATCTGCAGTGTCGGACGCTTTATGCGCGGCCCCTGCGCCGAGGCGCCAATATCTGCTCTGCTCGCCATGGCCCGGCCCGTTTTTCGTGGTCCCTGGCGCATCTTACAAACGCGGCCGCCATATGCCAATGCCGCAATGCAGCCCGCGCTCAGATGCCCTTGATCTGACGCACGCGCGCCACGAGCCAATCCAGATCGGGGTCGGGCAGGCCAAGCTGGTGCAGGTGGCTGGCGGTATTCATCAGGTATTCGTCGTTGGGGCCGCGCCCGCCGCTGGCCCGCGCGATGATCTGGGCCTGATCCTCGAGCGCGAGGGTGCAATACTGGTCATGGTCGGGATCGATGACATAGGTCAGAACATCCTCTTGCAGGCCACCTTGCGCGAATTCAACCTGTTGCCGGGTTTCCAGATAGGCCGATGACACCAGTTCGCGGTCGCGCAGATAGGCCAGCGTGGCGCTGGACCGATCGGCCTCGACCCGGAAGGCGATGCCGTGACAGACCGCCCCCGGCGCATGGTCCAAGGCAAGCACCAGGCCCGGCGCCTCCACCGTGCCGCGATGGTGGATCGACGACATGCAAAAGCTGCGCCGCCAATCCCGCAAGACCGCCACCCGCGTTTCGGCCACCGGAAAACCCGGGTTCCACAACAGCGACCCGTATCCGAATATCCATAGATCGCTCATCTGGTTGATGCCTCTTGCATGGTCAGCCGCCTCGGGTGGGGCTATATCTGCCCGGGCATCAAGACGGTAGGGGTGTGGCATGAAATGGCTTTTGGCAGGTGTGGCGGGGCTGGCGGTTCTGGTTTCCGCGGTCTGGTTCGGGTGGGCGCAGGTCACCGAACGGGCCGTGACCGGCTGGCTGGACGCGCGCGAAGCCGAAGGCTGGGCCGTGACGCGGGGCGAGGTGTCCGTCACAGGTTTTCCCAGCACATTTGTCACCGAATTCGACACCCTCACGCTGGCGGATCCGGCCACGGGGCTGGTCTGGTCCGCGCCCTCCTTTACCGTGCGACAGGACGCCTGGGACCTGACCCGGATCGAGGCGATCTGGCCCGAAACCCATACCTTGGCCTCGCCCTTCGAACGGGTGACGATCACGGCGGGCGACATGGGATCGGTGCTGGACGTGCAACCGGCCACGCATCTGGCGCTTGATGCGTCGCAGACACGGCTGCGTGATGTTCACATCGCCAGCACGCTGGGGTGGGAAACCCGCCTGGCCCAAGGCCGGATCGACATGGTTCGCCAACCCGACACGGCGGCGACCTATACCATCGTGTTCGAGGCGACGGATCTGACACCGCCCGCCGATCTGGCGCGCCTGATCGACCCGGCGGGGGTCTTGCCCGGCGCGATCCCGGTGGTTCTGTCCGATGCCGTGATCACCTTCGACAAGCCTTGGGATCTGTCCGCGCTCGAAGTGGCGCGACCCCAGCCGGTGCGCATCGCCCTGGCCGAGGCGCGGGCCGAATGGGGCGACCTGATGCTGCGGCTGTCGGGCGCGGTCGATGTCGACGATCAGGGACGCGGCACGGGCGAGGTCACGATCCGGGCGCAGAACTGGCCCGCGATGCTCGACATGGCCGAACGCGGCGGCGTGCTGGGCAATGGCGCGCGGCAATCGGTGGAAACCGCCCTTGGCTTTCTGGCGGGGCTGACCGGGCGGCGCGAAGATCTTGACGTGACGCTGCGCCTTTCGGACGGGTTCATGTTCCTCGGGCCCTTGCCCATCGGGGAAGGCCCGCGCCTGCGCGTGCGTTAACGGCAGTACGGACCAGACCGGTGGGACGCCACGTCAAAGTGGAAATGGTCCTGGTGAAACCGGTCGGAATTCGGCCCAAGCACGGTGCCGAACGGCCCACAGGCCCCGCTGTGCATGGCGCGCAGCATGCGCCCGTCGCGGCCACGCCGCCAATCGGTCAGAACCGTCAGCTCGTCGCCATTGGCCAGGCCGATGCCCGCGATGTCGATGGCATTGCCGCGCGCATGTTCGGAAATGCGCGCGCCGGGCTGGTTGTTGCGGGTGCGGCAGGCGTAGGACGCCACGACCCGCAACGATTGCACCCCGCCGCCCGCACGCCCGACGGTGGGAATGACGCTGTCTTGCATCCAGGTTTGCAGGGCACGCGCGGTCTGGCAATTCACCGTCGCGGGCGTGCTGAGCGTGACACCATCCACCGCGCGCAGCCGCACGGGTTCGGCAATGCCGCAGCCGCGGCTGCGCCCGACGATGGGATCCAACCTTTCCCCCAAAAGACCGGGTTGCCCACAGATCGCGCCGGGGGTGCCGGGCTGGGCCACCCGGGCCGGGGTCTGGCGCGTCGCGCTGGCGCGGACAGAGGCTTCCAGACCATCGGGGCGCAGGCCCGGGCGGGGGGATCGGGCAATGGCAAGGGGCGTCACCCCTTGTGGCGGGCGAATGACCCGTGGCGCGGCGGGCGTGGGCGCGGCCTCGGTGGTCGCGGGCGGTGCCATCGCGGGTGCTGCGGCATCGGGCGTTGGACCGCCCGGCCGGGCAACGGGTCTGACCGAGGCGCCCGGCGCTTGCGGGCTGGCGCGCAAGGTGATGCGCGTGACGGCATCAGGGGCTTGCGGACCAGCGGTGACACCGGGGGGGCTGGCGATCACCGGCCCTGGCCGAGGAACCGGGCGCGGCGACACATCGGGGCTTTGCGCCGCGCCCGAGGCAGCCATGAAACTCAACAGCATACTCGCGAAATATACCGCCCGCCGTGTCACGTGTCGGGCACCTCGTCACCCTGTTTCGGGCGGGATTTGCTGCGCCCGAAATCGGGGGCGTCGGTATCCTGCCCCGCCTCGATGATGCCCCGGCGGATGGCGCGGGTGCGGGTGAAATAGGCATGCAGATGATCACCGTCGCCGCGCCGGATGGCACGTTGCAACGCGAAAAGTTCTTCGGTGAACCGCCCGAGGATTTCCAGCGTCGCATCCTTGTTGGTCAGGAACACGTCGCGCCACATGGTCGGATCGCTGGCCGCGATGCGGGTGAAATCGCGGAAACCGGCGGCGGAATACTTGATCACCTCGCTGTCAGTCACGCGGCGCAGGTCATCGGCCACGCCCACCATCGTGTAGGCGATCAGGTGCGGGGTATGGCTGGTGACGGCGAGCACCAGGTCGTGATGGTCGGCGTCCATCTCTTCGACCCGCGCGCCGCAACCCTCCCACAGCGCGCGCAGCCGCGCCACGGCCTCCGCATCGGTGCCGGGTTCGGGCGTCAGCAGCACATAGCGGTTGTCGAACAATTCGGCAAAGCCCGCGCGCGGGCCGGAATGTTCGGTGCCCGCCAGCGGATGGCCGGGTACGAAATGCACATGGCCCGGCAGATGCGGGGCGACCTGGGTGATCACGTCGCGCTTGACCGACCCCACATCGGTGATGGTGGCGCCCGCCGCCAGATGCGGCGCGATGTCCGCCGCGACCGTGCCCATGGCCCCCGGAGGCACGCAAAGCACCACCAGGTCTGCCCCCGAAACCGCCTCGGCGGCGGTATCGGTGATGCGGTCGCACAGCCCGATTTCTGCGGCGATCCGGCGCGTGTCAGCCGAGCGCGCGGTGCCCACGATCTCTGTCGCAAGGCCGGCGCGCCGCATCGCATGGGCCATGGACCCCGCGATCAGGCCCAGCCCGATCAGCGCGACACGGGTGTAGATCACGCTCATGCCGCCCCCTTGAAGGTCGCAAGCGCGTCCAGCACGCGGGAATTATCCGACGGCCGGCCTATGGTGATCCGCAAGGCTTGCGGGAAGCCGTAGTTTTTCGGATGGCGCACGATGATGCCACAGCGCTTGAGATGGGCATCGGCGGCCAGGGCCTCGGTCTCGTCGGCAAAGCGGGCCAGCACGAAATTGGCGTGGCTGTCATCGCAGCCGATCCCAAGCTGGCGCAACCCGCCGGTCAGGCGCGCGCGTTCCGCCGCGTTGGCGCGGATGCATTCGGCCACCCATGCAGTGTCGCGCACCCCCGCCTCTGCCCCGGCAAGGGCCAGCCCCGACAGGTTGAAGGGGCCACGAATGCGGTTGAGCACATCGATGATCGCACGCGGCGCATAGCCATAGCCCACGCGCAGCCCGCCAAGCCCGTAAGCCTTTGAAAAGGTGCGCATCATGACCACGTTTTCGCGCGCCTCCACCAGCGCGGCACCGCCGTCATAGCCTTCGACGAACTCGGCATAGGCACCATCCAGCACCAGGATGCAGGTCGGGGGCAAACCATCGGCCAGCCGCGTGATCTGGTCCATCGGCAGCAGCGTGCCGGTGGGGTTGGCGGGGTTGGCGATGAAGACCAGCCGGGTTTCGGCACCCGCGCGCGCAAGGATCGCGTCCACGTCCACGACGCGGTCACGTTCCGGCACCTCGACGGGAATGGCCCCCGCCGCCAGCGCGCTGATGCGATACATGGCAAAGCCATGTTCGGTGTGCATCACCTCCAGCCCTGCGCCGACATAGGCCTGGCACAACAGGTGAATGATCTCGTCCGAACCGACACCGCAGATGATGCGGCCCGCATCCAGCCCCTGCACCTCGGCAATCGCGGTGCGCAGGCTGGCGTGATCTGTCGACGGGTAGCGGTGGCTGTCGGCAAGGGCTGCCGTCATCGCCGCAACGGCCGCAGGCGAAGGGCCAAAGGGGTTTTCATTCGAGCTGAGCTTGAGCGGGTCGGCGTGACCCGGCAGCGCGGATTGCCCGCCCTGGTACAGCGCGATGTCGAGGATGCCGGGTTGCGGGCGGATCGGGGCGGTCATGGGATGCACCGGGGTCAGGAGTTGTTTCAGGTTCTCTAGCGGGGATCGCGGGCCATGAAAACCGCCATCAGTAGAAGCTTTGCGGGTCGATATCGATCGCAAGCCGCAGCCGGGCGGATTGTTTCACCGGCGCGGTCCAGCGCGCGATGGCCGCTTGCAGGGCCGCGCCCTTGGGTGCCTTGATCAAAAGCCGCACCCGGTGGCGTCCACGCACCCGGGCGATGGGGGCGGGCGCGGGCCCGTAGACAATGCCGCCGATGTCACGGATCGGCGCATCGGTCCGCGCCAGCCTTGTGCCCAGATCAAAGGCTGATTGCGCCTCATCGGCGCTGATGATGATCCCCGCAAGCCGGCCATAGGGCGGCATCCCGGCGGCTTCGCGCTCTGCCGCCTCGGCCCGCCAGAAGCTTTCTTCGTCGCCCGACAGGATGGCGCGGATCACCGGGTGTTCGGGCTGGAATGTTTGCAGATAGGCCACGCCCGGCGCATCCGACCGGCCCGCGCGCCCCGACACTTGCCGCATCAGTTGAAAGGTGCGTTCGGCCGCGCGCAGATCGGACCCCTGCAGGCCAAGGTCGGCGTCGATCACCCCCACCAGCGTGAGCCGCGGGAAATTATGGCCCTTGGCCACAAGCTGCGTGCCGATGATGATGTCGGTCTGGCCGCTGGCGATCTCTTCGATCTGGGCCTTGAGCGCGCGGGCCGAGCCGAACAGATCGGAACTCAGGATCGCGAGCCGGGCGTCGGGAAACACCCGCGCCGCTTCTTCCGCGATGCGTTCGACGCCGGGGCCGACCGCCGCCATCTTGCCTTCGACACCGCAAGACGGGCACAGCTCTGGCAGGGGTTTGGTTTCGCCGCATTGGTGGCAGACAAGGCGTTTCTGGAACCGGTGTTCGACCATGCGCGCATCGCAATGGTCGCATCCGACCTGCGCGCCGCAGGCCCGGCACAGCGTCACCGGCGCATAGCCGCGCCGGTTCAGGAACAACAGCGCCTGTTCGCCCTTTTGCAGCCGGGCCATGACCTGCGATTGCAGGCTTGGCGAAATCCACGCCTGCCCCGGCAAATCCTCGGATCGCATGTCGATGGCGCGCATGTCGGGCAGAACGGCGGTGCCGAAGCGCGCCGATAGATCGAGCCGCGCATATTTTCCCGCCTGCGCATTGGCCCAGCTTTCCAGCGATGGCGTGGCCGAGGCCAGGACCACCTGCGCGTCATTCAGCGAGGCGCGCAGCACCGTCATGTCGCGCGCATTATACAGCGCGCCCTCTTCCTGCTTGTAGGAACTGTCATGTTCTTCATCGACCACGATCAGGCCCAGATCCTGGAACGGCAAGAACAGCGCCGAGCGCGCGCCCACGACGAGTTGCGCCGCCCCCTGCCCGATCATCCGCCAGGCCCGGCGGCGTTCGGTCATGGTGACGCCCGAATGCCATTCAGCGGGCTTGGCGCCAAACCGCGCCTCGACCCGTGTGAGGAATTCGGATGTCA
This sequence comes from Roseicyclus sp., assembly GCA_018401965.1. Lineage (GTDB taxonomy): Bacteria > Pseudomonadota > Alphaproteobacteria > Rhodobacterales > Rhodobacteraceae > Roseicyclus. Next base: position 73,860 of record JAGYJU010000009.1, on the reverse strand, counting down.
GCGCGATTTCAGGCAAGAGAACAAGCGCTTGTCGCCCCTTGCGCAAGCATTCAGCGACCGCTTCAAGATAGACTTCGGTCTTGCCGGACCCGGTCACGCCCTTCAACAGGGTCGTGCCGTAGCGGCCGCTACGGATCCCGGTGCACAGCGCGGCCGCCGCAGCTGCCTGATCGTCGGTCAACGGTTTGCCGGGCAAGTCCGGGCCCAGCGGCAGGAACGGCGCATCACGCGGCGTGTCCACCTCGATCACCGCGCCTTGTGCCGCCAGCCCCTTGACCACCGAGGATGTAACGCCGGCCAAATCGGCCAATTCCTTGAGCGTGAACCCAAGCCCGCCATAGTCGACCAGCGCGGCGATGACGCGGGCGCGCGCATCGGTCATGCGGTCGGGCGTGCCATGGCCCAGACGGTAGATCTTGCGCATCGAGGGCGGATCGCTCAGCCCCGGCACACGGGTCGCCAGCCGCAACATCTGTGACAGGGGGGTCAGGGTATAGGCCCCCGCCTTTTCCAGGAACACCCGCAATTCATCGCGCATCGGCGCGGCATCCAGCACCCGGCTGACCGCGCGCACCTTTGCCAGATCCCAATCGCCCTGCCCCGGCCCCCAGACCACGCCAAGGACCTTGCGGGGCCCGAGCGGCACCTCGACGAAGCCGCCCAGCCAACAGCCGCCTTCGGGCGCGCGGTAATCCAGCACCCGGTCGATGGGTTCCGCTGTCAGGACACCGATCAAGGTGCCTTCGTCGAAATAGCTGTCGGTCATGACTTCCCGCCAAGGGGTCGCTGCGATAGAAGACCGCCAACTCATCACGACCTCCGCTTGAAAGGAAGGGCCACCATGAAATTCTTTGTGGATACCGCCGATGTCGACGCCATTCGCGAACTCAACGACCTGGGCATGGTCGACGGGGTGACCACCAACCCCTCGCTGATCGCCAAATCCGGCCGCGACATCAAGGAAGTCACCGCTGAGATCTGCGCGATGATCCCCGGCCGCCCGGTGTCGGCAGAAACCGTGGCGCTGGATGCCGAGGGCATGATCGCGGAAGGCCGCGAATTGGCCAAGATCGCCGACAACATCGCCATCAAGGTGCCGCTGACCTGGGAAGGGCTCAAGGCCTGCAAGGTTTTGACCGGCGAGGGCCGCATGGTCAATGTCACGCTGTGTTTCTCGGCCAACCAGGCGCTTTTGGCGGCCAAGGCGGGCGCGACCTTCATTTCGCCCTTCGTCGGGCGGTTGGACGATCTCAACCTCGACGGCATGGAATTGATCGCGGAAATCCGCCAGATCTATGACAATTACGATTTCCCCACAGAAATCCTCACAGCGTCGATCCGGACCGCCAACCACATGAAAGAGGCCGCCTTGCTGGGCGCGGATGTCGCCACCGCACCGCCCGCCGTGATCAAGGCGATGGCCAGCCACGTGCTGACCGACAAGGGGCTGGATGCGTTTTTGAAGGACTGGGCAAAAACAGGGCAGAAAATCCTCTGAACTTGGTGTAGGGTCGCGGGCAAAGACAAGAAACAACCAATGAGGCAGTCCCGTGAACAGCGTTGAACCCAACGATCGGTCGATTTTTGCCGACAACGACTGGCGGGACCGGATCATTTCCGATCCCGACCTCGTGCTTGAAGACCGCGACCTGATGCGGGCGCTGATCGCGGCCAATGACCGCCAGATGGGCGGCAATATCGTCGACATGCGCGGCATCGCGATGGAGCGGCTGGAAAACCGGCTGGACCGCCTGGAAGACACGCACCGGTCGGTGATTGCCGCCGCCTATGAAAACCTGGCCGGCACCAACCAGTTGCACCGCGCGATCCTGACATTGCTGGATCAGGCCGATTTCACCGATTTCCTGCGCGCGCTTGGCACGGATGTGGCGGGCACCTTGCGGGTGGACCGGGTGCGGCTGGTGCTGGAAAGCGCCGAGGCCACGGCAACCGCCGCACCGCATGTTCAAAAGCTTGAAGATGTGTTGACGCTTGTCGCGCCGGGCTTCGTGGAAAGCTACATCACCGGCGGGCGCGCCGTGCCGCATCGGCAGGTGACGCTGCGACAAGTGGGCGATGGCAATTCGCTGATCTTTGGCGCCGATGCGGTCTGGATCAAATCCGAGGCGCTGATGGCGCTGGATCTTGGGCCGGGCCGTCTGCCCGCGCTTCTGGTCATGGGGTCGGAGGATCCGCATCAGTTCCGCCCAAGCCAGGGCACCGACCTGTTGACCTTTTTCGCCGGTGTCTTCGAGCGGCTGATGCGGCGCTGGCTGGATTGATCCGATGACCCTCGCGCTTGCCCCGGCGGTGCGCGACCTGATGCAGGGCTGGCTGACGGACCTGGGCAGCTTGCGCGCGGCCTCGCCCGCGACGGTCGATGCCTATGCCCGCGACCTGACCGATTTCCTGGCTTTCCAGGCCGACCATGGCGGCGCGGTGCCCGGCCCTGCCGCATTGCGGGCGCTGGCGGCATCGGACCTGCGGGCCTGGATGGCGGCGCAGCGCGGGCGCGGGGTCGGGTCGCGGTCGCTTGCCCGGCGGCTGTCGGCGGTCAAGGGGTTCTACCGCTGGTGGTCTGAACGCGAAGGCTTCGATGCCACGGTGATCTTGTCGATGCGCGCACCCAAACACGGGCGCCGCCTGCCCCGGCCCCTGTCGGTCGATGGCGCGCGCGACATGATCGAGACGGTCGGCCAACAAGACCTGCGCGATTGGGTTTCGGCCCGCGATGTTGCCGTGTTGACGCTGCTTTATGGTTGCGGCCTGCGCCGATCAGAGGCCTTGGCGCTGGATGCCGGCCTGTTGCCCCTGAATGATACGCTGCGCATTCGCGGCAAGGGCGGCAAGGACCGCGAGGTGCCGGTTCTGCCCGCCGCGCGCGCCGCCGTGGCGCGCTATGCCGCGCTTTGCCCGCATGACCTGGCCCCCGGAACACCGGTGTTTCGCGGCATCCGGGGCGGGCCGCTGAACGGGCGGTTGGTGGCGGGGGTGATGGAAGCGGCGCGGATGCAGCTTGGCCTGCCCGCCACGGCCACGCCGCATGCGCTGCGCCACAGTTTTGCCACCCACCTGCTGAACGCGGGCGGCGATCTGCGGGCGATCCAGGAATTGCTGGGCCATGCGTCGCTGTCGACGACCCAGGCCTATACGGCGGTCGATACCGCGCGCCTGCTGGACGTCTATGCCATGGCCCATCCCAAGGCGTGATGTCACGAAATCGTCATCCGGCTGTTGCCAAGCGGGCCGCAACACGTCATCTGACCCTATGCGCATCAGAGCTTATTCCGTTCACCTGTTCACCGCCGCCGGGGCATCGCTTGCGATGCTGGCCTTGTTGGAAGCGGCACAACAGGATTGGGCGATGATGACCATCTGGCTGACCGTGGCCTTTGTCGTCGACGGTATCGATGGCCCCTTGGCGCGGCGCTATGATGTGACCGAAAACGCCCCGATCATCGACGGGGTGCTGCTCGACCTGATCATCGATTTCCTGACCTATGTGATGATCCCGGCCTATGCGCTTTACGGATCGGGGTTGTTGCCGGGCTGGTCGGGCTGGTTGGCGGTGCTGTTGATCCCCTTTGGGTCGGCGCTGTATTTCGCCGACACGCGGATGAAGACCGCCGACAAGAGCTTTCGCGGCTTTCCGGGCTGCTGGAACATGGTCACGCTGGCGCTTTTGGTGATCGTCCCCCCGTGGGAGGCGATCCTGACATTGGTCATCGGGCTAAGCGTGGCGCAATTCCTGAACCTGAAATTCGTCCATCCGGTGCGCACGGCGCGTTGGCGCATCGTGACCTTGCCGGTGGCATTGATCTGGACCGGCGCGATTGCCTATGCCGCCTGGACAGGGTTTGCCCCCAACCCGGTCCTGACCGGGGTGGTGACGGCAACATCGATCTACCTCGTGGTGGCGGGCATGGCCCAACAGGTGATCCCGGCGCGGTCCTGAGCGCTGCGCCGCCGCGCCTGCCCTATGCCTCGCGGTCGCGGATGATCTTGGCGAATTGATCAAAGATCGGTTCCGCCCCGGCCACCACATGACCTTCTGCGACGACATCCTGGCCCGCCCGGATCGGTTCGACAAAGCCGCCCGCCTCGCGCACGAGGATGACGCCCGCGGCGACATCCCAAGGCTTCAGCCCGCGTTCCCAATAGCCTTCGTAACGGCCTGCCGCCACATAGGCGAGGTCAAGCGACGCCGCCCCCCAGCGCCGAACGCCCGCACAGGTGGGCATGAGCCGCGCCAGATCCTGCAAGGTCGCGGGCAGGTACTTGCCCCCCGCAAAGGGCACGCCGGTGGCAAAGACCGATTCAATCAGCTTGGTGCGGCCCGACACGCGCAACCGCTTGCTGTCGTTCAGCCAGCAGCCTGCGCCTTTTTCGGCATAGAACATTTCATCCTTGGCCGCGTCATAGACCACGCCGGCGACGATTTCGCCCTTGTGTTCCAACGCGATGGACACGGCCCAATGCGGCATGCCGTGCAGGAAATTGGTGGTTCCATCCAGCGGGTCCACGATCCAGCGCCGCGTCGGATCGATGCCTTCGATCACCGTGCCCTCTTCGCCCAGGAACCCGTAATTGGGGCGGGCATCCATCAATTCGCCGCGCAGGATCTCTTCGGCGGCGCGATCGGCGCGGCTGACGAAATCGCCGGGGCCCTTTGACGAGACCTGGAGGTTTTCCACTTCGCGGAAATCCTTGACGAGACTCCGCCCCGCCTTGCGGGCGGCCTTGAGCATGATGTTGAGATTGGCGGAGCCTTGCATCGCGCGTTCCTTCGGATCGGACAGGGGCGAGCCTATAGCCCCCCCGTGCCCCGGTGCCAAGGGGCGCGCGCCCTCAGCCGCGCCGTTGCAATTTCGGCGGCTCGGTCCGGCACAGTTTCAGCATCTGCGCCATGAAGGGCTTGGACGTGTCATCGGCGCGCGTCGCCCCGTAAAGCCGCCGGGTGATCCCGGTTTGCGTCAAGCGCCGCGTCACCAGCGACGGGTGCCGCCCGGTGTCGCGCACCACCCAATCGGGCAAGACCGCAACGCCCCGGCCAGAGGCGACCAAAAGCAGGATCACCGCCGACAATTCCACCTGGCGGATCGCCTTGGGTTCAACACCTGCTGCAAACAAAAGCTGCGAAAACACATCCAGCCGCGCGCGCTCGACCGGGTAGGTGATCAGCGTCTGATCCGCGAAATCGGCAGCCTCGATCCAGGGTTTGGCCGCCAGCGGGTGATCGGCGGAACAGACGAACACCGGCTCGTAATCGAACAGCGGCGTGAAATCGACGCCCGACAGGTTTTCCGGGTCGGAGGATACCACCAGGTCGACCTCTTCGCGCAAAAGCGCCGGCAGCGCCTCGAATTGCAGACCGGGGCGAATGTCGACATCGATATCGGGCCAGGCCTGGCGAAACGCCTCCAGCACCGGCAAAAGCCAGTCGAAACAGGCGTGGCATTCGATGGCGATGTGCAGCCGCCCCGATTTGCCCTTGCGCAGATTGTCAAACTCATCTTCCAGCGCGGCGATGCGCGGCAAGACATCTTCGGCCAGCCGCAACAGCTTGATCCCCGCGGGCGACAGTTTCATCGGCTTTGACCGCCGCACGAACAGGTCAAGCCCGGCCTGGTCTTCCAATCCCTTGATCTGGTGCGACAGGGCCGATTGCGTGATGTGCAGCCGTTCGGCGGCGCGCGCCAAGCCGCCTTCTTCGTGAATGGCCTTGATCGTGCGCAGGTGCCGAAACTCTAGATGCATGTGAAACTCATATTGATCTTGAGGATTATGAATTTGTCGCAAGGCTCAGTCTATGCGACATCACGGGGCAACAGATCAAGCACTGGATAGATCATGACCACCGCGCCGCGCGTTTCCTTTGAATTCTTCCCGCCCAAGTCGCTCGAGGCGTCGTTCCGGCTCTGGGAAACGCTGGGTGTTCTGTCGCCGCTTGCCCCCACCTTCGTGTCGGTGACCTATGGCGCGGGCGGCACAACGCGCGCCCTGACCCATGACGCGGTCAAGACGATCCATGCCAATTACGGCGTGCCGGTCGCGGCGCATCTGACCTGCGTCGATGCCACCCGCGCAGAAACGCTGGAGATTGCCGAAAGCTATGCCAGCGCCGGTGTGACCCAGATCGTGGCCCTGCGCGGCGACCCGCCCAAGGGTGCGGGCTGCTTCACCGCCCACCCAGACGGATTCGCCAATTCCATCGAGCTGATCGAGGCCTTGGCCAAGACCGGCAAGTTCCACCTGCGCGTCGGCGCCTACCCTGACCCCCACCCCGAGGCGGGGTCGATGCAGGATTGCGTCGACTTCCTGAAGCGCAAGATCGATGCGGGCGCCAATTCCGCGATCACGCAGTTCTTTTTCGAGGCCGACACCTTTTTCCGCTTCCGCGATGCCTGTGCGGCTGCGGGTATCCATGCCCCGATCATCCCCGGCATCCTGCCGATCAATTCCTGGAAGGGCGTGCGCAAATTCGCGGAAACCTGCGGCACGGCAATTCCCGCCTGGCTGGATGAAGCCTATGACAAGGCGATCCGCGACGGGCGCGAACAGCTTTTGTCGACGGCGCTGGCCTCGGAACTCTGCACCGACCTGATCGAGGGCGGGGTGGAAGACCTGCATTTCTACACGCTCAACGCGCCGGATCTGACCCGCGATGTCTGCGCCGCGCTTGGCGTGACCCCCAAGGTCGCCCTGTCGCAGGTGGCGTGATGCAAAAAAGGTGGGCCACCCGGCCTGCCTGCCCCCAATATCACGCAGCCCACTTGGCCCCATCATCTTCCGTGAATTGACTTGGGCGGCGGCCTGCGCAATGCAGGGTCTTTCAGTCCTGCATCGGAGACGGAGATGATCTCGCCTGTCCTGCCAAGCTACAACCGTGCAAAACTGTCCTTCGTCAAAGGCGAAGGCGCGTGGCTGACCGAGGCGGATGGCCGACGCTTTGTGGATTTCGCATCCGGCATCGCGGTGATGTCGCTGGGCCATGGGCATCCGGCGCTGATCCGCGCGTTGACCGATCAGGCAAATGCGCTGTGGCACACATCGAACCTCTATACCGTTCCCCAGCAAGAGGCGCTGGCCGAGCGGCTGGTCGACCATACCTTTGCCGACACGGTGTTTTTCTGCAATTCCGGCACGGAGGCCACGGAACTTGCCGTCAAGATGGCGCGCAAATACTGGGCCGAGAGCGACACGCCCGAGCGCACCACGATCCTGACCTTTGACGGCGCGTTTCATGGCCGGTCGATCGCGGCGATTTCCGCCGCCGGGTCGGAAAAGCTGACCAAGGGCTTTGGGCCGCTGTTGCCGGGGTTCCGCCAACTGCCCTTTGGCGATCACGATGCGTTGCGCGCCGCCGCCGCCGCCCCCGATGTGGGGGCGATCATGGTGGAACCGGTGCAGGGCGAAAGCGGCATCCGCCCGCTGCCCGATGCCTGCCTCAAGGGGTTGCGCGACCTGTGCGACGAACATGGGCTCTTGCTGATCTTCGACGAGATCCAATGCGGCGTGGGCCGCACGGGGCGGCTCTTCGCGCATGAATGGGCGGGCATCACGCCCGACATCATGATGGTCGCCAAGGGCATCGGCGGCGGCTACCCGCTGGGCGCGCTTTTGGCCACCGAACGCGCCGCGCGCGGCATGACGGCGGGCACCCATGGATCCACCTATGGTGGCAACCCGCTGGGCTGCGCGGTTGGCGTGGCGGTGATGGATGAAATCACCCGGCCCGGCTTTCTGGAGGATGTGCGCCAAAAGGCGGGTTTCCTGCGCCAGAAGCTCGAGGGGCTCGTGGCCACCTACCCCGATATCTTCGAGGGCGTGCGCGGATCGGGCCTGATGCTGGGCCTGAAATGCAAGGCGCTCAACACCGATCTGGTGGCTGCAGGCTATGATGCCGCGATCCTGACCGTGCCCGCGGGCGACAATGTCGTGCGCATCCTGCCCGCCCTGACCATCACCGAAGACGAGATCGCCGAAGGCATCGCCCGCCTTGACGTCGCCGCAAGCGCGCTCAGCAAAAAGATCGCGGCGGCCTGATCGCGTCTTCGTTTCACACATATCCCGGGGGGTCGCCAGTGGCGCGCCATTGGTCCAAGCGACAATGGCGACGGGGCTGGCCCCCGGCCCCCACCGCCAGCCGAAAAGCCCTGATCGATGCCCCATTTTCTTGATATTCATAAAACCGCCCCCGCCGATTTGCGCGCCATGATCGACGCCGCCGCCGTGATGAAGACAGCGCGCGCCGGCCGGCCCAAGGGCGCGCCCGATGAGGACCAGCCGCTGGCGGGCCGGATGGTCGCGCTGATCTTCGAAAAACCCTCGACCCGCACCCGCGTCAGCTTTGATGTCGGTGTGCGCCAGATGGGCGGGCAGACCATGGTCTTGACCGGGTCGGAAATGCAGCTTGGCCATGGCGAAACCATTGCCGATACGGCGCGCGTCCTGTCGCGCTATGTCGATCTGATCATGCTGCGCACCTTCGAAGAAGACGTGTTGCTGGAAATGGCCGATCACGCCACGGTGCCGGTGATCAACGGGCTGACCAACCGCACCCATCCCTGCCAGATCATGGCCGATATCCAGACCTTCGAAGAACATCGCGGCCCGATCGCGGGCAAGCAGGTGACATGGTGCGGCGATGGCAACAACGTCTTTGCGAGCCTCGCCCATGCGGCGGGGCAATTCGGCTTTGACCTGACCTTCTCGGGGCCGCAGACGCTCGACCCCGAGGCGGTGTTCCTCGACGAGGCCCGCGCCAAGGGTGTGCGCATCAGCATCGAGCGCGATCCGGCCCGCGCGGTCAGCGGCGCCGACCTCGTGGTCACCGACACCTGGGTGTCGATGCATGACAGCCAGACCACGCGCGAACGCCGCCACAACCAGCTGCGCCCCTACCAGGTGAACGAGGCGCTGATGGCCCATGCCAAGCCCGATGCGCTGTTCATGCATTGCCTGCCCGCGCATCGGAACGAAGAAGTGACCGATGCGCGTGATGGACGGGCCGCAATCGGTGGTGTTCGACGAGGCGGAGAACCGGCTCCATGCGCAAAAGGCGATCATGCGCTGGTGCTTGGGGGTCTGATCGCACGGCAATGACCGCGCCCCCGCCCCGTTCGGCGTCGACGCCGCAGGCCGCCATCCCGCCCGCGGCCATCCCTGCGCCGCTGCATCGGGCAGCACCCGGGTTGGCGGTGGTGCTGATGATCTGCGCAACCGCTTTTCTGGCCGCCACCACGCTGATCGCCAAGGCGTTGGGCACCGGTGCGCTTGGCCCGGCGCTGCACCCGATGCAGGTGAGTTTCGGGCGGTTCCTCTTTGCTTGGCTGGTCTTTGCCACGGCCATCGCGGTGCTGCGCCCGGCGCTTACCCGGCCCGATTACCGCACCCACGTGCTGCGCACCGCCTGCGGCTGGGGCGGCGTCACGCTGATGTTCGCGGCAGCGGCCGCCATCCCCTTGTCCGATGCGACGGCGATTTCCTTTCTGAACCCGATCCTCGCCATGATCCTTGCGATCCCGCTTCTGGGGGAGAAAGGTGGGGCCATGGCGCTGGTTGGCCGCCGCCATCGCACTTGCCAGCGCGATGATCTTGATCCGGCCTGGAACTGCAGCGGTGCAGCCCGGCGCGTTGCTGGCGCTTGGTGCCGCCTTGGCGTTGGGGCTGGAGCTGATCTTCATGAAGCGCCTGTCGGGGCGCGAAGGCCGCTCCAGATCTTGATCGTCAACAATTCCATCGGTCTGGCCATCGCGGCGCTGGCGGTGGTCTGGGTCTGGCAACCGCCCACGCCCGCGCAATGGGCGGGGATGGCGGGCATCGGCCTGCTCATGGCCTGCGCGCAGGTGTTCTTCATCAATGCGCTGGCGCGCGCCGACACCAGTTTCATCACGCCCTTCTCCTATCTGACACTGGTCTTTGCAGCGGGCTATGATGCGCTGCTGTTCGGCGTGATCCCGACTGCGGTCAGCCTGACCGGCGCGCTGACCATCATCGCGGGCGCGGCCCTGCTGGCCTGGCGCGAGGCGGTCAACCGTCGCAACAGTTGATCGCGGTCCTGCCCTTGCGCCGCCCAAGGCCGCAAGGATAGAATAGGGGTTCAAATTTCGCGCCAGACCCGTCATAGGGCGGTGTCTTGGGACGGGCCGTGCGGCCCAGCAATCAGGAGACAGGCATGTCCTGGACCGACGAACGGGTCGAGCTGCTAAAGAAGATGTGGGGCGAGGGCCAATCGGCCAGCCAGATCGCCAAGGAACTGGGCGGCGTGACCCGCAATGCGGTGATCGGCAAGGTCCATCGCCTTGGCCTGTCGAACCGTACCACCGGCGCCCCGGTTGCGGCGACCACACCTGCGTCCAAGCCCGGCCCCGAGGCTGCGCCCGAGACGGAGGAGCCGCTCAGCCCTGCGCCCGCGCAAGCCCGAAGCGCGGCAGGCGCCCGCCGAGCCGGAGCTGCCCGAGGCGATGTCGGAGCCCGATCCGCCGCGCCCGTCGAACGTGACGCCGCTGCGCAAGGCCATCGTGCCCGCAGGCCAGCCCCTGCCGCCTCAACCCTCGGCCAATGAAATCAGCCCCGAGGCGCTGGCAAAGGTGCAGGAGGTCGAAAAGACCGCCAAGCGCATCAGCCTGATGGAACTGACCGAGCGGACCTGCAAATGGCCCATCGGCGACCCCGCGACCGAGGATTTCTATTTCTGCGGCCTGCCGGTGCAACAGGGCAAACCCTATTGCGAGGCGCATGTGGGTGTGGCCTTCCAGCCGATGTCCTCGCGCCGCGACCGGCGGCGGTGAGGGCGCCGATCCCGATCCCGCGAAGTTTCTCGGAGCTTGAAGCCGCGGGCGTTCTACATCGATTACCTGGGGTTCGACATGCTGTTCGAACACCGCTTCCACGCTGGAATGCCGCTTTACATGGCCCTCAGGCGTGGAGACTGCGAGCTGCATGTCTCCGAGCATCATGGCGATGCAACGCCCGGAAGCGCAGTCCGGATCGAGGTTGCGGATATCGACGCGTTTCATGCCGAACTCCTGCGCGGACCGCATCCACGCTTGCGCCCGGCCATCGAGGACATGCCGTGGGGCTTTCGGGAATTGCGCCTAACCGACCCTTTCGGCAATCGGCTGGTGATCTGTCAGCCCGTGGACGGACCGCAGACATAGCATGCCCTGACGGGTGCGCCGCCCTTACCCGCAATGCCGCGCGATTTCACGCTCGTTCAGGCCGGTTTCCACCAGCAGGCAGGCGGTCGCGCGCCTCGAAGTAATAGCCGCGCGCATACCAACCCACCGCTTCGTCGATGTTGCCGTCCGAGACCAGCCACGCGCCGCGCAGGTAGCGGCCTGCATATTGCAGGTTCACATCGGGGTCGAGCAACCGCTCGGGCGGGCCGTCGAAACCCATGGTGCGGGCGGTCTGCGGCAGGATCTGCATCAGCCCCCAATAGGGCCCGTTGCGCGCATCGGCGCGGTAATCGCTTTCGCGCTGAATGACCCGGTGCAACAACGCCTCGGGGATGTCGTGGACCTGCGCGTAGCGCTGCACCAGCGCGCGCATCTGCGGCGTCTCGCCGGGATAAAAGATCGGTATAAGCACCGAAGAGGTCGACGCCGTCTCGCGGCCGCCGCCACAAGACGCCAGCATCACCACGGCAAGAACCGCCACCACACGCGTCATAGGCCTCATCGCATGTCCCCGCTCAATTGCGCCCCAGAAGACGCAGAAGTTGCTGTTCCGCTTCCTCGCGCAGGCGCTGTTCCAGCGCGCGTCGCGGGCGGCATCCTCGGTGGTCTCGGCATCGAACTGGGTGCCCAGCGCCTCGTTGATCCGGCGGCGCGCCTCTTCCTCAAGCCTTGCGGCCTCGGCGTCAAGACGGGCGCGGGCCTCGGCCTCCAGCCGCTCGGCCTGTTCGGCCAATTCCTGCTCGGCGAGAAATTCAAGGTCGGGGCGGATGTTGGGGTTGGCCCAAGTGCCCGAAACAAGGATCGGCACCCGGATGGCCGCGCCCCCGTCGCCGCGCAGCACGCCGGGCGTCAGGCGGTAGGACAGCGTCTGCGCGCCGATGTTCACATTGCCCTCGCCCGTCACATCGCCCCAAGGCGCATCCAGCAACAGATCATCGTTGGACAGGATGCCGCCCGCGACGGTGAAATTTGCCTCGATGCTGTCGTAAACCGTCCGCACGCCCTCGCCCCGGAAAGAAGCGTCGAAATTACGGATCATGCTGGCCAGATCGAGGCCCCGGATCGCCTGCCAGCGCCCAGCGCAAGATCGCCCTCGCCCTCAAGGCTGGCCATCAGGGTGGCCATGTCATTGCCCACACCCAGAAGCTGCAGGCTGATGCTGCCTGAGCCTTCCAGGCGGTCATAATCGGCCAGATCGGTCAAGAGCGGGTTCAGATCGACCCCCGCAAGGATGACATCGCTTCGCACCGACAGGCCGCCGCGCCCGTTGACCACGAATTGCCCCGCCAAGACGCCGCCATAGGTGCCGACCCTATCGATATCGAGCACCAGACGCCCACGATCGAGCGTGGCCCGCAGACCGACCGGGCCGAGCGTCAGGCCCGCCCCCTCGATCCGCTCCACCACAAGCGCGATTTCGGCATCGGCAGCAAACAGGCCCGAGACGTCGATGGGCGTGCGGGACCATCCGGTTTGGGTGGCGGGCGCGGTGCCGGACCCCTGCCCGCCCGCCGGTCCGTCCGCGGGCAGCACAAGGCGCGCGCCCGTGACGGTGCCGCGGATCATCGGGCGGTCAGCCCCCGGTGTCAGGTCCAGCGCAAGCGTCAACTGCGTGTCATCCAGCGTCAGGCGCGCGTCGCGCAGATGGGCCGTGCCCGCCTCGGTCAGCGTCACCTGCCCCGCCAAGGCGAGCCGGTCGCGGCCATAGCCTTGCGGCAGATCGGGCATCGCCGCGCCAAGGATCGCCAGAAGCGGGCCCAGATCGGTGGCATCCACCTGCAGATCGCCGCTGAAGGCCGGGGTAAGCTCTGCCCGCCCATCGAACCGGGCGCTACCGCCGCGCCAGTCCAGCGCAAGATCGAGGGGGCTGGTCGCGCCAATCGTCAGCGCGCGGGGGGCGGCCAGCGTGGCGGCAAGGGTCAGAAGGGTGCCATTGACCTCGGCCGTGCCCTCCACCGTGGCGGGTCCATCGGCGGGCAGGCCGAGACGGGCGTCGAGATCCGCGATGCGCAGCGTCTGGCCCGTCGCGGCGTCGATATAGGCAAAGCTGCCGTCGCTTATCAGGATCGAGGTGATGCCTATGTTGCGCGTTTCGGTGGCGGATGTCTCCGTCGAAGCGGCGTCGGATGACGCGTCGGCGGCCAGCGCCCAACTCACATGCGCCCGTCGGTGCCAAGCACCATCGTAATCTGGGGGCCGACCAGCGTGATCTCGTCGATCAAGACCTCGCCTGACAGGATCGACGACCATGGCACACGCAAGCTCAGCGCCTCGGCGGCGATCAGCGGGCCTTGCGTCACCCAATCGGGATTGCCGACCCGCACCCCTTCGGCCCGGACGCCCAGATGCGGCCAGAGCGTGGGGCGCACCTCGCCCGACAGGCTGACCTCGCGCCCCAGCACTTGGCCCAGACGGTCGGCGGCAACCGTGGCGATCCGATCGGCCGGCACTGCGAAGAGCGCCCCGACCATGAGTACGGCCACCGCGACCACCACCGCCATTGCCCGAAGCAGCCAACGCATCGCATGATCTCCCTTCCCCGTTTCGGGGGAGTGTAGCGCAAGCGCCACTATCGTGTGCACCCCGGTTATGATGTGCCTCGAACCGTCCATCACGAAAGGAAAAGGCCACCCCGAGAAGGATGGCCCTGTCATGCATTGAACTGAAGTGAGGCGGGGCTGGGGCTGGTCAGACAGCCTGGCGGCGACGCCGTGCCATCCAGCCCAGGCCGCCCAGCGCGGCCAACAGCATCGGCAGCGCGGCAGGTACCGGCACCGGGGCTTGAGCAGGGACGTAGTCCTCACCTGCAGAACCGACGGGTTGCCATTTGTGGCGACATAGAGAATTCCGAGGTTCCCGCCGTCGAATGAGATTCCATTGGTGTTGCGGACACCGTTGGGGCCATCGAACCCGCCGGTCCGAACGCCATCGTCGAAGAGGGCGACACCATCGTCATGGCGGATGTCGAACACTCCGGCGGTCAGGTTGCCTATCCGCTCGAACAGGAAGAAGGTCGTTGTCGCAGAGCCCGTGCTGATATTGGGAAAGCTCATCTGCAGAGCAGCGAAGACACTGGACAAACCCATCACGTCGCCGCCCGCGGTATCCAGCCAGTGATCGATGCGCTGGTTCGCATTTTGCGGCTGGCCGACGGAGAAGTTCAGAAAGCCATCATAAACGAATGTGTCGCTGTGGAAGACCGAGGGGTTCGGACCGGAAGCCGGATTGCCCAGCGTGCCGGCCACAGCAGCGTTAAAGTTCGACATCGTCGCCGCCGATTCACTCGACGAAAGGTTCGTGACGTTGACCGCCGTGACGTTGAAGACGCCGGACAAAAGCGTCGTTGCGCTTGCTGCAGTGACGCTGGCCAGCGAGAATGCAACCACGGTCGATGCAATCTTAAAAAAATTCATGACGAACACCTCTGTTATTCAGGGGTCGATTGCGCAATCGATCGCGCCTTTGCAAGCCAAATCGAAAGATACTGTCCGGATTGCATTTCGCGCGCGGATGATCCTTTCGATGATTGGGGTTTGTCCTCGAGACACGAACAAACCGGGCGAATTCGGGCCCGCGGGGATGATCGGGGACAGCTGCCGCGACCTCACTGCGGGGCTGCTGGATTGGGTGGCCCAACACCTCCCTTCCCTTCGCCCCGCCACACGCCAGCTCCCCTGTATGAGCCAGAACCCGCCCGCCTTGCGCCCGGACCTTGCGCGCGCCGCCATTCCCGACACCGCCCGCCCCGGCCAGCCCCGGATCGGGATGGTCTCGCTCGGCTGTCCCAAGGCGCTGGTCGACAGCGAACGCATCCTGACCCGGCTCCGCGCCGAGGGCTACGCCATATCGCCCGATTATGCCGGGGCCGAGGCGGTGATCGTGAACACCTGCGGGTTTCTGGATAGCGCCAAGTTGGAGTCGCTCGACGCCATCGGCGAGGCTTTGCGCGAGAACGGGCGGGTGATCGTGACCGGCTGTCTGGGGCCGACCCCGAATACATCACCGGCGCGCACCCCACGGTTCTGGCCGTGACCGGCCCGCATCAATACGAGCAGGTCCTCGATGCCGTCCATGCCGCCGTGCCGCCCGCACCCGATCCGTTCATCGACCTGCTGCCTGCCACCGGCGTGTCAGCTGACGCCGCGCCACTACAGCTATCTCAAGATCGCGGAAGGCTGCGATCACAAGTGCAAGTTCTGCATCATCCCCGACATGCGCGGGCGGTTGCAATCGCGCCCCGCCAAGGCCGTGCTGCGCGAGGCGGAAAAACTGGTCGAGGCAGGCGTGCGGGAGTTGTTGGTGATCTGTCAGGACACCAGCGCCTATGGCGACCGCGGACTGGAAGCGGGCGCGCAGGTCAGGTTTCCGATATCACCGATCTATCCAGAGACTTGTGCACGCTCGGGGCCTGGGTTCGCTTGCACTATGTCTACCCCTACCCGCATGTGCGCGACCTGATCCCGCTGATGGCCGACCCCGCCAATGGCCTGTTGCCCTATCTCGACATCCCGTTCCAGCACGCCCATCCCGATGTGCTCAAGCGCATGGCGCGGCCTGCTGCCGCCTCCCGCACGCTCGAGGAAATCGCGGCCTGGCGTCGGGACTGCCCCGACATCACGCTGCGTTCCACCTTCATTGTCGGCTACCCCGGCGAGACGGAGGCAGAGTTCCAGACGCTGCTCGACTGGCTGGACGAGGCGCAACTGGACCGGGTGGGCTGCTTCCAATACGAGAATGTCGCCGGCGCGCGGTCAAACGCCCTGCCCGATCATGTGCCCGAGGAGGTCAAGCAGGACCGCTGGGACCGGTTCATGGCCAAGGCTCAGGCGATTTCGGAGGCCAAGCTGGCGGCCAAGGTGGGCCGGACCCTCACCGTGCTGGTGGACAGCGTCGACGAAGAGGGCGCGACCTGCCGCACCATGGCGGATGCGCCGGAAATCGACGGCAACCTCTTCATCGACGAGGGCTTCGAGGGCTGGCGCCGGGCGATCTGGTCGCGGTCGAGGTGGAAGAGGCCAGCGACTACGACCTGTGGGGGCGTAGGCTGGACTGACCGCTCAGACGGTGCCGAGCGCCGCCAGCACCTTTTCGAAGGTCGCGGAGTTGGGACAGGCTTGCGGCACCATCGGCTGCGCCTCTGTCTTGGGCCGTCATCCAGTGGTTGCACCCTCTCGGCCCAACCGCAGCCGCGGCAACGCTGGACGAGCGTCGCCCAGTCCTGATGATCGATCACCCCATCGTCCAGCGCGCGCTGCATGTCGGCGCCGGTCTTCTGCGCCATGGTGACGGCCAGCCAGTAATGGCGGTTTTCGGGGCCAAGCGGGTGGGGATGCGACCTCTGGTCATCGCGCTTGACCGATCATTCCGCCGCCAGAGCATGCAAGATGTCGCGGTTGCGGCAATAGTCCGGTGCGGTCTCCGCCTCAGCGGTGCGGGCGAGCCAATGGGCGCAGCGGCCCGGCTCCGCGCAGCCGGTGCAGGCTGTCAGCAGCTGGCGTCCCGCATCTCGGGGGGCAGGTCGCCGCGCAGTTCCGCGTCATCCAGATCGGCGCCCAGCCTGCCTACCATTTTGGTCATCAACGCCTTCGTGGCGGTCGCGGGTCATGTTGGCTTGCATGCGTGGCACCCCTTTTGTGGCCTGATCCAAGGCTCCCGTTCCTGTGCCAAGCCTAGGCGCATGGGCGCGGGCCGCCTCTGACGCAGATCAAACGCCGGGGCGGCCCATGGCGCGCAAGGTGCTGCGGACGGTATCGATCCGCGCCGCATTGGGGGGGTGGGACGACAGGAATTCCTGCGCCGGATCGGGATCTGGGTGAAGAAGGCCGAACCCACCAATGGGTCATAGCCCGCGCGGGCCGCGATCAGGGTACCGATGGCATCGGCCTCAAGCTCGGCCTGCTGCCCGAATTGGCGGAAGGCGACGAAAGACCCGATCTGCGCCGCCTCTCCGATCTCGGTCGCGCTGGCACCCGCGCGCGGGCGATCTCGGCAAAGACGCGCGCGCCCTGTTCGGCCTGTAGCCGCCCGGTCGGCAGGTGGCGGGCGATGTGGTGCGCGGCCTCATGCCCCATGATGAAGGCCAGCTCGTCGGTGTTTTGCGCCACCGCGATCAGGCCCAGCGTGAAGATGATCGCGGGCCTACCCTGCGGGTCGAGCGTGTGGAAGGCGTTGACGCCGCTTTCGGGGAGCGGTCGACATAGATGATGAAATCGCAGCTCTGGTCGGGCGTCTGCTCACGGCAGACCTGTTCGGCGACGGGTTCCACGCGCGTCACCACCTCGTCGAAGTTCGCAACCGCCTGCCGCGCGCGGGCGGAAACATCGACCTGCACAGGCGCGGCTCGCGGAGGGGCCACAGACCTGCACGCAGCCCGGACAGCAGGGCGGCGGCGCATAGGGCAATCACTGTCACGCGCATGGAGGCTTTCGCGAGGCTACCATAAAGTCTCTTCGGACTCTAGCCGTCCGCCAAGGGGGTCCAGCCCAGATCACGCGCTTGTGGCCGGTTGACGCAACGGCGGCGGGGCTTAGGTCAAGCTTTTATGATCACACGCATCCTCTACAACGACCGCTGCCCAATCTGCCGGGCCGAGATCGCCCATTATCGCCAGCGCGCCGCCGCAAGCGGTAGCGCCCCTGTTGCTCGAGGATCTGAACACCGCAGATCTGGGCGGCTGGGCCCTGACACCCGATCAGGCGAAACGCCGGATGCATGCGGCGCTCCCCGATGGCACGATCGTCAGCGGCATCCCCGCCTGTTGCCGCGATCTGGGCGGCGTTGCCCCGCATGGGGTGGCTGGCGCGGGTGGTGATGGCGCCGGGCATCCGGACGCTGGCCGATCAGGTCTATAGCCGCATTGGCCGCGCCTTGGCTCTACCGAAAACAGATGCGCCGCGAGGCGCGGGGGATTGCAGGGATGGACGGGCGCGCCTAGGCTTGCGCGCATGTTCACCATCGAGCACGACTTCGACGCGACCGTCATCACCCTTGTCGACGAAGGCGAGGACGGTCAGCCGTTGCAGGAAGATGTCACCATCTCGGCCTTTGCCGAATGTGTGACTGTCACCCAGTATGATGCGCGCACCGACCGCGAACAGGTGGTGACATTGTCGATGGCGCAGATCCGCGATCTGACAGCCGCGCTCGATCTGCCCGAAGGCGTCTATCGGCTGGAGCGGGGCTGAGCCGCATCTGTCGCAAATCCGGCATCCCAGGCCCGCGCGTTGCGCGCCCAAGGACCAATTCTTGTGCCTTTGCAACCGTTCCACAGCCTTGTCCACACCCCGCTTGAGACATATGGACAGGTGCGCATCCCGCCCCCATACTCCGCCAAAGGCCAGACCGGCGCCGGACCTTGCAAGGGGGATGCACATGACCACCGGGTTCTACGTCAACGAACGCTGCTTCTGGCATTCGGGGGGCAACTACAGCTTCATGGTGCCGGTCGGCGGGCTGATGCAGCCTTCGACAGCCGGTGGCTTGCCCGAAAACCCCGAGACAAAGCGCCGGTTCAAGAACCTCGTCGACGTGACGGGCCTGATGCGCGAGCTTGCCACCCCCGAGGCAGACCCCGCCACGGAAGAGGACCTGCTGCGCATCCACCCGCAAAGCTACATCGACCTGTTCCGCGAGACGTCGGCCAAGGGCGGGGGCGAGTTGGGCCTGCGCACGCCCTTCGGGCCGGACGGATTCGAGATCGCGGCACTCTCGGCCGGTCTGACCAAGGCCGCGCTGATCGACGTGCTGCAGGGCAGCCTCGACAATGCCTATGCCCTGTCGCGCCCGCCGGGGCACCATTGCCTGCCCGATTTTCCCAACGGGTTTTGCCTCCTGAACAACATCGCCGTAGCACTTGAGGCCGCAAGGGCGGCGGGCCTGGCCGACCGGGTCGCCGTCATCGACTGGGACGTGCATCACGGCAACGGAACGGAGGCGATCTATTACGAACGCCCCGACACGCTGACCATCTCGATCCATCAGGAACGCAACTACCCGCAGGATTCGGGCGATTTCGAGGATCGGGGTGCCGGCGCGGGGGAGGGCTTCAACCTCAATATCCCGCTGCCGCCGGGCGGCGGCCACGCCACCTATCTGGAGGCTTTCGAGCGACTGGTGATCCCGCAACTCTACGCCTTTCAGCCTGACGCCATCGTGGTGGCCTGCGGCTTCGACGCCTCGGGCGTGGACCCCTTGGGCCGGATGATGGCGGGCTCCGACACGTTCCGTGCGATGACCGAAATGACGATGGAGGCGGCAGGCGAGCTGTGCGAGGGCAAGCTGATGCTGACGCACGAGGGCGGCTATTCCGAGGCGCATGTGCCGTTTTGCGGCCATGCCGTGCTGGAGGCGCTGTCTGGCAGCGCCATCACCGCGCCCGACCCGATGAAACCCCGGCTCGACCGGCAACAGCCCGGGCCGCGGTTTGAGCATTACTGCTCCACCCTGATCGCCGAGATGGAGGCCGCGCTGGAGCTTTGAGCCCGCGTTGACTTCGCCGCGTTGCGGCGGCAGGGTGCGCGCCAAGCAACTTTGCAAGGGGAAACCGGCATGAAAAAGGTCTTTGGCTCGGCGGCGGACGCACTGGATGGGGTGCTTTTTGACGGCATGCTGATCGCATCCGGCGGCTTTGGTCTATGCGGCATCCCCGAGCTGCTGATCGACGGCATCGTGGCCTCGGGCGTGAAGAACCTGACGGTTGCGTCCAACAACGCAGGCGTCGACGATTTCGGGCTGGGCAAGCTGCTGGCCACCCGGCAGGTGAAAAAGATGATGTCGTCCTACGTCGGCGAGAATGCCGAATTCATGCGGCAGTATCTGTCGGGCGAGCTGGAGTTGAATTCAACCCGCAAGGCACGCTGGCCGAACGCATGCGCGCGGGCGGTGCGGGAATTCCGGGCTTCTACACCAAGACGGGTGTGGGCACCGTCATCGCCGAGGGGAAAGAGGTGAAGACCTTCGACGGGCAGGATTACATCCTCGAACGCGGGATCTTTGCCGACCTCTCCATCGTCAAGGCGTGGAAGGCGGATGAGACGGGGAATGCCGTGTTCCGCAAGACCGCCCGCAACTTCAACCCGCCCGCGCGCCAGTGTGCGGCAAGATCCTGCATCATGGAAGTGGAGGAGATCGTACCCGACGGGCACCCTTGACCCCGATACGGTCCACCTGCCGGGCATCTATGTGCATCGCGTGATTCAGGGCGACCACGAAAAGCGGATCGAGCAGCGGACGACGCGGCCACGCGCCGCTTGAGGCACCCAGACCACCTCGCCCTTACAGCGGCCCGCCCCAGCGCGCTTTCGGCGCGGCGGCGTGGCGGGGTGGGGCCGTTCGATCTGCCCGACCTCTACCGCCCAGCGCTTTCCCCTGACACAAGACACGCACGTCCCTACTGCCGGGTCCTGTTTCGCCCAGCATGTCGGGGCCGCGATGAAACGCGCGGGGCTCAAGGTGATCGACACTGAGCCTGCCCTGGCGGCATGCCGCCCGAGACGGCGAAACGCTTCGGCTATGGCGTCTAGTGCTGCGCGGTTCGGCAATATCTACACCGTGCGCCAGTTCCGGCAGCTGGTGGAGGAAATGCTGGAGGTTACTCACCCCTGGCCCCACCGGCCTGGGGGGAAGCTGCTACTGAGTGCGCTCCGCCCCGGGTGGAGCCCGAGGGGTTGGCCAGCCTTGCGCAGGTGATGGAGATGCGCGCCCAGCACCTGATCGCGCTGGCCCGCGCCGTGCAGGACGCCGAGGTTATCGTCTTTACCCTTGGGCTGACCGAAGCTTGGGAACACCGAGAGACTGGCACCGTCTATCCCACGGCACCCGGCACCATCAGCGGGCACCTACGACCCTGAAACCTTCGCCTTCCGCAACCATGGCGTGGCCGAAATTCTGGAGGATTTCACCGCGCTCGAGGATATGCTGGCCGAGATCAACCCCGATCTGCGCTGGCTCCTGACCGTATCACCCGTGCCCTTGGCGGCCACGGCGACGGGCGATCATGTGCTGACGGCGACGATGCGGTCCAAGGCGGTGCTGCGGGTCGTCTGCGACTTGCTGCGGGACAGCTCGGAGCGGATCGAATATTTCCCCTCCTTTGAACTGGTGATGTCGCCCGCCCATCCGTCCGGCGCCTTCGCGAGGGATCTGCAGCGTGCGCCTGGAAGTGGTGGACGGCATCATGGCCTTTTCCTTGCTCTCCCACGGGCTTCGCCGCTCGTCCGAGGGGACAACACCGACCGAGACGCCAGACGCCGAAGCTGGGGATGAGGCGATCTGCGAGGATGGGCCGCTGGACGCCTTCCGCCCATGACGCGCAAGATCGCGGTTGTCGGCACCTCCAACATCGGCGCGTTGAAATACGCAGCTGGAACGATTGCAACTCGAGCATCCGGGCCTTGCCGTCACCTTCTGGGGCCTGCCGGGCGGCAAGTTCGCGGAATGTGCGACCGATGAGGCGGGCGTGTTCCAGCCGTTGCCGGGCGACGCGGAGACACGCAAGCTGGCGCAAAGGATCAACGGAACGGAAAGCATTGATCTGACGGGTTTTGACGCCACGCTGGTCATCGCCGATACGATGGGCCTGCCCTCGGCCCTGTTTGTGGCGGCAAATTACGATGTCATCGACTGGCCACCCCGCCGCGACAAGCCGCTTTTGTCCGAAACCGGGGTTCCGCGCCGCCATGGACGAGGCGGGATTGCCGCTCGCGCCGATGATCTGGCGCGGCAGTTCCGGGGAGTGTCAAACCTGTATCTCGCCCGCGCGCCCTATCCCACGACCATCGTCACCCGGCGTGGGCCGCTCAGGCTGGAACCCTTCGCATCAGCCGCGGCCCACCCGGAGGCGGCGCGGATCGAACGCCTCTATACCGAAGCGCTGCGCCAGCAGCGCTCGCCGCGCGCGGGATGACCTTTGTTCCGCAGACGCCGGACACCATCGCCGCGCCCTTCTGACCCGGCCCGAATTCGGCAAGGGGGCGATGGATTTCCGCGCCGCGGGCCGTGTGCTCGACGATCACCGGCACATGAACGCTGCGTTTGGCGCTTCGCTTTTCCGTGCCTTTGCGCTAGCCCTTGGCCCCGAAATCACCGGGGCCGCCCCGACACCAGCAAGACAGGAGTGACGCCCATGTGGGACCGCAACCAGATGGCCGCCCGTGCCGCGAAAGAACTGCGCGACGGGATGTATGTGAACCTTGGCATCGGCATCCCGACGCTGGTGTCGAACTACATCCCCGAGGGCATGACCGTGACGCTGCAATCGGAAAACGGCATGCTGGGCATGGGCCCGTTCCCGACCGAGGCCGAGGTCGACGCCGACCTGATCAACGCCGGCAAGCAGACCATCACCGACCTCGACCGCACCGCCTATTTCGACAGCGCGACCTCGTTCGGGATGATCCGCGGCGGCAAGATCGCCATGGCGATCCTCGGCGCTATGGAAGTGGCCGAAAACGGCGATCTGGCCAACTGGATGATCCCGGGCAAGCTTGTCAAAGGCATGGGTGGTGCGATGGACCTTGTCGCAGGCGTGGGCCGTGTGGTTGTGGTGATGGATCACGCCAACAAGCATGGCGAATCGAAGGTGCTGAAATCCTGCACCCTGCCGCTGACCGGCACGGGCGTGGTGGACCTGATCATCACCAACATGGGCGTGATGGAAGTTGTGCCGAGGCGGCCTGAAGCTGCTGGAACTGGCCGATGGCGTGACCGAGGATCAGCTGCGCGCCGCGACCGAGGCCACGCTTGTCTGAACGCACCCCCAAGGCACGCTGACGCTCCAGACCGTGCCGATGCCCGCCGACACCAATTCGGGCGGCGATGTCTTTGGCGGCTGGGTCGTCAGCCAGATGGACATCGCGGCGGGCACGACCGCGATGGACCGAGCGCAGGGTCGCTGCGCAACGGTCGCCATCGAGGCGCTGCGCTTTCACGCCCCGGTGCTCGTCGGCGATCTGTTCTCGGTCTACAGCCAGATCACCCGCACCGGCCGCACCTCGATCACCATGCATATCGAGGCTTGGGTGCGCCGCCAGCGCACCGGCGAACGGATGCTGGTGACCGAGGGCGATTTCACCTTCGTCGCCATCTCGGAATCCGGTGTGACCCGCCCCCTGCCGCCCGAGCCGTGACCGGGCGCTTTCAGTTCACAGCGATGGGCTGGAACACGCAGCCGTCCGAAATCAGCTCGGGCGGGCTGCGGCACAGGCTGCGCGCCATCATCCAGGCTGCCAGCACCTTGGGCACGTAATCGCGCGTCTCGGCGAAGGGCGGCACGCCGTTGTTGCGCCGCACGGCCCCCTCGCCCGCGTTGTAGCCTGCCAACGCCAGTAGCGGGTCACCGTCGAACTCGTTCAACAACCAATCCAGATAGGCCACGCCGCCCCGGATGTTCTGGCGGGCATCGAAGGGATCGGTCACGCCGAAGCGCGCCGCCGTGTCGGGGATCAGCTGCATCAACCCTTGCGCGCCCGCGTGGCTGACCGCCTCGGACCGGCCCGCCGATTCGACGGCCATCACCGCCAGCACCAGCGCGGGCGAGACGCCTGTGTCGATACTGGCCATCAAGATGTCGGCGCCATGGTCCGCGATGATGCGGTTGAGCGTGGTCAGGCGCGGCACGCTGAGGCTGGCGGCATCGGGCGAGGCGGCCAGCAGGTCTTGTGCGGCCCAGAATCGGCCGGGATCGGCGGGAAGCGTGGGCGAGATTGCCTGCCAGAACCAATCGCTCTGGCCACCGGTGCTGCGACGGGGTGCATCCTCTTGCGCGATGATCGCGACGGGCGAGGGCGCAACGGGCGCAGGCGCTGTGGTGTTGCGGGCATGTTCCTCGGCGGTGATCTGGATACTGATGCGCGGTCCGGTCTGGCCCGCCCCCGGCACCACGACACGCCGGATCGACGCGCCCTGCTCCAGTGGGGCAGCCGTGTCCTGCGCGGCGGCGCAGATCGGAAAACTCATCACGAAAAATGGCGCATGCGCGCGCCCAACGCTGCCGCTTCATCGGTCTGCCCGTTTAATCCTGCCTTCTACGCCCTTGTTTTCTTTGGATCAGGCGCTGTCTGGACGCGTTTATAGCACGGATTTCGCGGTAAATCTGCCCTTAAAGAACCTACGAGAATTCCCAGTAATTTCCCGAACAGGCCCCATTCCTGCCCTGTTTGTGCATCAAAACAGGCTCATCCCAAGCGGCCACGGTGGCCGGGGCGAACCCAAGACCTGAACCCTGACTGGAGTGACTAACATGACCAACCTGATCAAGACCTTCGCAAAATCCGAATCCGGCGCCGTGACCGTTGACTGGGTCGTTCTGACCGCAGCACTCGTCGGCCTGGGCCTGGCCGTGATGGCCGTCGTTTCGGGCGGCGTCGAGAACCTCTCGACCGACATCGCACAGGAACTGGCCAACGCACAGCCGAACGCCAACCCCTTCACCGGCAACCAGACCTTCTCGGCTTCGACCGACGTGGTCGCCGACTGATCCACGATCCGGCCGCAAGGCCGACGATCTTGGGGCCGTGCCAGAACTGGCGCGGCCCTTTTCCGTTCGCGACATGCGGATCTCCCTTGGCACCTGCGAACGGACGTCCGAAAGGCCGGAGCGGCAGACCTGAAAACACCATGCAGATTTCCCGAAAACAGCACGCGCAGGCCGTTTTCACGCCGCATTCAAGGGTCACAACTCGATCATCCCGCGGGGCAGAGGCAACCGGGCAAAGACCGAAACCTGAGCAAACGATTTTCTACCGAGGATCCCCCCATGACCAACCTGATCAAGACCTTCGCACATTCCGAATCCGGCGCCGTGACCGTTGACTGGGTCGTTCTGACCGCAGCACTCGTCGGCCTGGGCCTGGCCGTGATGGCCGTCGTTTCGGGCGGCGTCGAGAACCTCTCGACCGACATCGCACAGGAACTGGCCAACGCACAGCCGAACGCCAACCCCTTCACCGGCAACAGCACCTTCTCGGCTTCGACCGACGTGGTCGCCGACTGATCCACGATCCGGCCGCAAGGCCGACGATCTTGGGGCCGCGCCAGAACTGGCGCGGCCCTTTCCGTTCGCCGGAGACACGCGCGCAAGGGCGCGTTCGATGTCCGGCAAACCGGCCCGGCCCAGGCCGAAAGATACCGCGCAAAACACCAACAATGAGCACCCGCCGGTCGCTATCGCGCCGCAATCAAGGGTCAGACAAGGGACATCCCACGGGGCAGAGGCAGCCGCGGGCAATCGGAAACCAAAGCAAACCAAACCCCATCGAGGATCCCCCCATGACCAACCTGATCAAGACCTTCGCAAAATCCGAATCCGGCGCCGTGACCGTTGACTGGGTCGTTCTGACCGCAGCACTCGTCGGCCTGGGCCTGGCCGTGATGGCCGTCGTTTCCGGGCGGTGTCGAGAACCTCTCGACCGACATCGCACTAGGAACTGGCCAACGCACAGCCGACGGCCAACCCCTTCACCGGCAACAGCACCTTCTCGGCTTCGACCGACGTGGTCGCCGACTGATCCACGATCCGGCCGCAAGGCCAACGACCTTGGGGCCGTGCCAGAACTGGCGCGGCCTTTTTCCGTTCGCGGCAGGCTCGGCGGTCGGGACATCATGCTCCACAAGCCCGTAAAGAACCGCACGAACACCCGCGAAATTCCCCGTCTCGGCCCCAAACGCGCCGCAGTGCCGGGCGATGGTCAATTCAAGGGCAGGCCATCGCAGGGCCCCCATCACCGCAACGAGTTACCGATCTTAGCAGGAGCAAAGACCATGACCAGCATCTTCACAACCTTCGCGAAATCCAGATCCGGCGCCGTGACCGTCGACTGGGTCGTCATGACCGCAGCCATGGTCGGCCTTGGCCTGGCCGTCATGTTCGTCGTCTCGGGCGGCGTCGAGAACCTCTCGACGGATGTCGCACAAGAGCTGGCAAATGCAGAGTAACCGCCGACCCTTTCCCCACGAACACCAATTTCAGTGCCTCGACCGACACGGTCGCCAACTGATCGGCAAGCCGCACAACGGTTACATTGGGGGCCGCCCATGAGGGCGGCCCCTTTATGCAAGTGCCCCGGGCACGCCGGGAATTTTCGACAATCGCCACATCCGGCCCGCAGCAAGGCCATGGTTGCGCCATGCTGCGAGGCTCATCATCTGGCCAGACCCCCTGCCCGGTCGGAAACAAAACCCCGCGATTTTCGCGCTTTGACCATCAAACGGCCCCAATTGGCGGACAGTTTCAGCCCGAGCAGAACAAAGGCGCCCGGGCCGATACCGGACAGCCAAAGCAGATGACGAAAGGACTAAACGCATGAGACTGGTTTTCGGATTGGTACTTTTGCTTGGCATCGGCCTTGCGGGCTTTGCCGTGAAGGTTGCGATGGAACGGTTCAACCAGTACCAGGTTGCACTGGCCCAACAGCGCGACGCGATCATCCCCACTACCGAGGTCTTCATCGTGACCCGCTCGTTGCGCTACGGCGAACGTCTGGCGCCGGGCGATGTGCAGGCAATCCGCTGGCCCGCCGATTTCGTGCCACTGGGATCGTTCAGCCGGATGGAGGACATCTTCCCGGAAGGCCAGCCGCAGCGCACCGTTCTGCGCGCGATCGAGCAGCACGAGCCGCTTCTTGCAGGCAAGGTGACCGCGCCGGGCGAAGATGCTGGCGTCGCCTCGCGGCTCGAGGAAGGCACGCAGGCCTTCACGCTGCAGATCGACGTCGTGGCGGGCGTTTCGGGCTTCTTGCGCCCGGGCGACCGGGTCGATGTCTACTGGACGGGCCAGGGCCGCGAAGGCGAAAGCGTCACGCGCCTGATCCGGTCGAGCCTGCAGATCGTGGCGTTGGACCAGACGGCCGACAATGACCGCAACAATCCGATCATCGCACGCACCATCACCTTTGCCGCACGCCCGACCGATATCGCCGCGCTGACCCAAGCCCAGGCCGCAGGTCGCCTGACGCTGGCGCTGGTGGGTCTGAACGACGACACGACCAGCGAGACGGTCGAGGTGTCGCGTGATGAGCTGCTGGGCGAACGGGCCGCCGTGGCCGAAGCAGTCGAAGGGCCCCGCATCTGCACGGTCCGCCACCGCCGTGGCGCCGATGTCGTGGAGATGCAGGTGCCTTGCACCAACTGACTGTGAAAAACGGAAAAAGCGACACGGCCCGGCGGTTGACCTACCGCCGGGCCGTTTCATTTTCGGCGTCCGTTGTGCAAAAGGCACATGAACGTTGCAGGGCAATGCACTGATTCTTGCGCAAAAACCTTTTGGTGCAGGGTGCCCCGTAAGTTGGTGCGCAAGACACCACAAAACCAGTGGTCATAGAGGCAGGATCACCATGAGCATGATGGGTTTCATGCGCGCATGCCTGATCGGCGGCGCGCTCGCGTTCTTTCCAGCAGTCCAGTCCGAGGCTCAGGCGCTCCGGGTTGTCGAGGGGCAGACTTCCGCCGCTCTGTCGGTTCCAATGAACCGCGCCGTGGTCGTGGAAAGCGACCTTCTATTTGCCGAGATCAGTGTGGCGAACCCCGCCATCGCCGATATCGCGACATTGTCCGAGCGGACGATCTACGTGCTGGGCCGGATGCCGGGGCGCACGACGATGACGCTGCTGGGCCCCGATGGCGCCCTGATCGCCAATGTCGAGGTACAAGTTGTGCCCGATGTGGCCGAGCTGCGCGAACGTCTGCGGGAAATCCTGCGCAATGAGCCGATCGAGGTGCGCACTGCCAATGACGGTGTCGTCTTGTCGGGCACGGTCAGCTCTGGCCGGGTGGTCGAACGCGCGATGGAACTGGCCGAACGCTACACACCGGGTCGGGTGTCGAACCTGATGCTTGTCGGTGGCAGCCAGCAAGTGATGTTGCAAGTGCGGTTCGCCGAGATGAGCCGCAATATCCGACAGGAGTTGGGCATCAACATGTCTGGCGCGAACATCAGCGGCGGCAACACCGTTGCGTTGAACGGTGGCGACCTCGTCGATTTCCCTGTGCCGGTCAACCCGCCGGGCGGCATCCTTGGGATCGGCCTCAGCGGCGGAGGATTCGAGTTCAACATCTTGATCGAAGCCCTCGAGACAGAAGGACTGGTCAGGACGCTGGCCGAACCGAACCTGACCGCATTGTCGGGCCAGACGGCCGACTTTCTTGCGGGTGGCGAATTCCCTGTGCCCGTGCGCAACGACGATGGCGACGTGACGATCGAATTCCAGCCCTTCGGGATCGATCTGGAATTCACGCCGACCGTCGTGGACGACGACATCATCAACCTTGTGCTGTCGACGACGGTCAGTTCGATCGACACGTCGATTCCGGGGACGGGCTCAGTACCCTGGCTTGCGGACCGGGAGGCCTCGACCACAGTTGAAATGCGCGACGGCGAGAGCTTCGCCATCGCCGGGCTGCTGCAAGATGATTTCCGCGACCAGGTCGGTCAGGTTCCATGGCTCGGAGATATTCCGATCCTTGGGGCGCTCTTCCGGTCCAGCCAGTTACCAGCGCGAACAATCGGAACTGGTCATCATCGTGACGGCCCATCTGGTGCAGCCCGTCCGCGGCGAGGCGCTGGCTCTGCCGACCGACCGGGTGACCATCCCCACCGAGCGCGAGCTTTTCTTGCTGGGCCGCACGGCAGGCGCACCGCGGGCGGGCACGGCGGCAGGCGATGTGGCTCGACAGGACTTCACCGGTTCCTATGGCTATGTGATGGATTGAAATGATGCGGATCATGACCTTGAGCGCGACGATCAACCGTCCGGCGGCGATGCTGCTGGCGGCAAGCCTCGGCCTCGCGGCCTGCGGACCGGGACAGATCTTTGACGGCGGCCGCGAGGCCAGGGTCGCGGATCGACGAGGGCGGGTTCGGCAACCCGACCATGAACAACGCGCTCTTCCACACCGGGCGTCTGCAATATGCCGAAGCGCTGGCACAGCGCTTTGCCCAGAAGTGCCGACCACGATCAATTTCGCCTTCAACTCGGCCGATTTGGACCCCGAGGCGCGGGCGATCTTGCAGCAGCAGGCGGCCTTCATCCGGACTTTCCCCGAGGTGCGGTTCTCGGTTTATGGCCATACCGACCTTGTCGGCAGCAATGCCTACAACCACCGGCTGGGCCTGCGCCGCGCACGGGCGGCAGTCAATTATCTGGTGAGCCTCGGCATCGAGCGGTCGCGTCTCGAAGCCCTGGTGTCTCTGGGCGAAACCCAGCCCATCGTCGCCACCGAGGCCGAAGAACGTCGCAACCGGCGCACCGTGACAGAGGTGAGCGGCTTCGTGCAGAATCATCCTCTGGTCCTTGACGGGCGTTACGCGCAGATCGTCTACCGCGGCTATGCTGGCGGTGGCGGTGGTGAAGGCGGCGAGTGACCTGAAAAGGCCCCGGAGGCACCCGCCCCGGGGTTTTTCATCTGTCCGCGTCTGCAAACGAAAACCCCCTTTTTCGTCCTATTGTTGCCTCTTTTCCCGGTGAAACTCTGACCATAGAGCCCCGACTCCGCGCCATATGCGGCGAGGGTGGTGGGCATCATCGGCGCATGACGCGTCGGGGCAGAATGACGATCCGGAAAATCCGGGCAGCATAGGACTTGAGGAATGAGTAGCGGACTTGCATTGCGATCGGACCCGGCACCCATTCTGGCGTGCACCGTGTCGACCAACGTTCATCACTTCGATCTTCTGATCGAGGATATGGAAGCCGAACTGGGCGAGGCTTGGGGCGACCTGACCTTCGACGAGGCGCGCGCCTTTCTCGACCAACCCGAGGCCGCCGATCTGCGGTTCTTTGCAGTGGCGGTGACATCCGAGGATGCGACCGATCTGGGCCAGGTGGGCGAACTGATCCGGGCCTGCAGGGCGCGCGCGGTGCGCACGGTCATCGTGGCCCATGACCTCACCCCGGCTGCGCTGCATGAATTGCTCCGGCTTGGGGCGGATGATTTCGTGCCCTACCCGCTGGCCGAAGGCGCGCTGCATGATGCCATCGGGCGCATGCGCGATGCCAAGCCCGCA
Organism: Roseicyclus sp.; assembly: GCA_018401965.1. GTDB lineage: Bacteria > Pseudomonadota > Alphaproteobacteria > Rhodobacterales > Rhodobacteraceae > Roseicyclus. The sequence continues at coordinate 43,680 of JAGYJU010000009.1, read as the reverse complement.
GCCGTCTCGGCCGCCACACCGACGGACCAAGCCGAGCCGGCAGAAACGGAGAAAACCGCGGCCCCGACCAAGATCGCGCCCCGCATGGGCGGCCAATCGGCGGTCTTTGCGGTGCAGGGGCTTGCGGGCGGCACTGGCGCCTCGACGCTGGCCGTCAACCTCGCCTGGGAACTGGCCACGATCGACAAGCAAAAGGCCCCGTCGGTCTGCCTGATGGATCTGGACCTGCAGGCGGGGACTGTCTCGACCTTCCTTGACCTGCCGCGCCGCGACATGGTGATCGAATTGTTGCACGACGCTCAAAGCATGGATGCGGATGCCTTCCGGCAGGCGCTGCTGGGCTATGAGGGCAAGCTTTCGGTTTTCCCGGCCCCACCCGTCTTGTTGCCGCTGGACGTGATCGGCCCCGAAGAGGTCGAAGCACTGCTGAACCTTGCCACGCAATGTTTCGACATCGTGATCGTAGACATGCCGCATACGCTGGTGATGTGGACGGAAACGGTGCTGAACCGGGCGGATGTCTACTTTGCCACCATGGAAATGGACATGCGATCCGCCCAGAACGCGATGCGCTTCTTGCGGGCGCTGCGCGAAGAAGGCCTGCCCGCCGAAAAGCTGAATTTCGTGCTGAACCGCGCGCCGGGCATCACCGATCTGAACGGCAAGAGCCGGGTCAAGAAGCTGGCAGAAAGCCTTGGCGTGAAAATCTCGACGCAACTGCCCGATGGCGGCAAGGCCGTGGCGCAAGCTGGTGATCACGGCGAACCGCTGGCCGTGACCGCCAAGAAGAACGCGCTGCGCCGCGAGATCGCCAAGCTGGCCGATGGTCTGCACAAGGCGATGCTCGGCGACGCTGCCGCAGCCAAATAATCAGGGGGCCCAGCACGATGTTCGCCAAATACAAGAAACCCGGCCGCCCTGATCAGGCCGCCGCTTCGCCCAGGTCGTGCCGGGCCCCGCGCCCGCGAACACGCAAGACGCGCGCGGGCTGGCCCGCGTCATGCGCAAGCCCGGACCCGTGGTCGAGGCCCCGCGCACGCCGCGCAGGTCGCCGATGGCGACAAGGATGTGAAGCGCCGCCAGCGTCTGGACGAGATCAAGACGGAAATGCATTCCCGTCTGCTCGACAACCTCAACCTCTCGGCGCTGGAAGGCGCCAAGGAGGTCGAGCTGCGCGCCGAGATCACGGCCATCGTGTCGGAACAGCTCAACGAGTTGGGCATCGTTCTGAACCGTGAGGATCGTCAGACCCTCAACGTCGAGCTTTTCGACGAGGTGACGGGCCTTGGTCCGCTGGAGCCCTTGCTCAAAGACCCCGAGGTCAACGATATTCTGGTGAACGGCCCGAACCGAGTGTTCGTCGAACGCGCGGGCAAGCTGTCGCTGACCGAGGTGCGGTTCAAGGATGAACGGCACCTTCTGCGCATCATCGACAAGATCGTGTCGGCCGTGGGCCGCCGCGTGGACGAATCAAACCCCTATGTCGACGCCCGTCTGAAGGACGGCTCGCGTTTTAACGCGATGGTGCCGCCGGTGGCCGTCGACGGATCGCTGGTGTCGATCCGCAAATTCAAGAAGGAAAAGCTGGGCATCGACGATCTGGTGCGGTTCGGCGCCTTTTCGAGGAAATGGCCGCCTATCTGCAGGCCGCGTGTGTCGACACGTCTGAACGTGATCGTCTCGGGCGGAACGGGTTCTGGTAAAACCACCACGCTGAACGCGCTGTCGTCCTTCATCGACGACAAGGAACGCGTGCTGACGATCGAGGATACGGCCGAATTGCAGCTGCAACAGGTGCATGTGGGCCGGATGGAAAGCCGCCCGCCCAACGTCGAGGGCAAGGGTGCAGTGACCCAGCGCGACTGTCTGCGCAACGCGCTGCGGATGCGGCCCGACCGGATCATCGTCGGCGAGACCCGCGGCGAGGAGGTGATCGACATGCTTCAGGCCATGAACACCGGCCATGACGGATCGATGACCACGATCCACGCCAACAACGCGCGCGATGCGGTGTCGCGTCTGGAAAACATGGTCGCCATGGCCGGCATCGAAATGCCGCTCAAGGCCGTGCGCGCGCAGATTTCCAGCGCTGTGAACCTGATCGTGCAGGCAAGCCGCCTGCAGGACGGCTCGCGCCGGATGGTATCGATCACCGAGATCACCGGGATGGAGGGCGAGGTCGTCTCGATGCAGGAAGTGTTCCGCTTCCAACGCACCGGCCTCAAGCCCGACGGCACGATCATCGGCCATTTCACCGCCTGCGGCGTGCGTTCGCATTACTCCGAGCGATTCCGCCAGTGGGGCTATGACCTGCCCGCCTCCATCTACGATCCCATAGCGGCGGAGTAAGCCCCATGCAGCTTTCCATCGAACCGCTGATTTATATCGGGATCTTCGTCGGCATCATCATGCTGGTCGAAGGCATCTATCTGGCCATCTTCGGCAAGACGATCAGCCTGAATGCCCGCGTCAACCGCCGCTTGTCGATGCTGGAAAAGGGCGCCACCCGCGAGGATGTGCTGGCCAAGCTCCGCAAGGAGATGGACCAGCACAAGGGGTCGGTCAAACTTCCGCTCTACACGCTGATCGCGGACAAGGCGCAAAGGCCAATATCGCCTTCACCCCGCCGCAGTTGATGCTGGTGATGCTGGGGCTGGGCGTCGCGGCCTTTCTGGGGCTGACGATCCTGACCGCAACATCGCTGCCGATCCGCCTGCTGGTTTCGGTCGCCATGGGTGTGGGAGGCGTGTTCTACTGGGTCAACTCCAAGGCCAAGAAACGCCTTGCGATGATCGACGAACAATTGCCCGACGCGATCGAACTGATGGTGCGATCCCTGCGCGTGGGCCACCCCTTCATTTCGGCAATCAACACCGTGTCCAAGGAAATCGCCGACCCGCTGGCCTCGGAACTTGGCGTGATCGCCGATGAGGCCGCTTATGGCCGCGACATCTCAGGATCGATCCGGGCTATGGCCGAACGCCTCGACAGCCAGGATTTGCGCTTCTTGGCCGTGGCTGTCGGCATCCAGCAGACCTCGGGCGGCAATCTTGCCGAGATCCTGCAGGGCCTGTCGGAGGTCATCCGCGCGCGGTTCAAACTGTTTCGCAAGGTCAAGGCGATCACCGGCGAAGCCAAATGGTCGGGCACCTTCCTATCGGTGTTCCCGCTGCTGGCGCTGGTGGGTATCAACATCATGCAGCCCGACTATTACGACGAGGTGATGCAATCGCCGGTCTTCATCCCGGCCTGCGCCGTGGTGGGCGTCATGCTGCTCATGAACATGATCTTCATGAAGATGCTCGTGAACATCAAGGTCTGAACCGAAGGGCTAACCCAATGCAATTCCTGATCAATCTCTTCGACAAGGCCAACGAGTTCCTGGTGGCGCAGATGGGCGATCTTGGCCCCCTGATTGCGGCTGGTGGACTGGGCGTGCTTCTGGTGCTGATCGCGCTGCCCTCGATGCTGTTCAAGAAAAAGGACCCGCTCGACCGTATCAAGGACATGCGGCTGGGCAATGACATGACCGTCGACACCTCCAGCGCGCTGCGCCGGGCGGGGGGCAAGGATGCGCGGCTTGACCGGTTCGCCCAATATCTCGAACCGCAGGACCAGGCGGAGTTCAGTGCGGTGCAATTGCAACTGGTGCGCGGGGGATATCGGTCGAAAGGCGCTGTTCAGACATTTTACTTCGCACAATTCGCGCTGGGGATCGGCGGGCTGGTGCTGGGCACCTTGTTCGTGCTGCTGTCGGGCGGGGGTGGCTCGGCGCAAAGCTCGATCCTGACCGTTCTTATCCCCGGCTGCCTTGGCTACTACGCGCCGAAATACTGGGTGAACCGCCGGGTGCAGAACCGCACGGACGAGATTACCAGTGGTTTCCCCGACCTCGCTCGACCTGATGCTGGTCTGCGTCGAGGCGGGCCAGTCACTGGATCAGGCGATCATCCGCGTCGCCAAGGAATTGCGCACCGGCTACCCCGCGCTTTCCGAGGAATTCGAGATCGTCGCCTACGAGATGAAGGCCGGCAAGGACAAGACCAGGGTCTTGCGCGATATGGGCGAACGTGTCGGTATCCAGGACGTGAACAGCTTTGTCACCACGCTTATCCAGTCCGCCACCTTTGGCACATCCGTGGCCGAGGCGCTGCGGGTCTACGCCGCCGAAATGCGCGACAAGCGCGTGATGCGCGCCGAGGAAAGGCCAACAAGCTGCCCACGAAACTGACCTTGGGCACGATGATGTTCTGTCTGCCGCCGCTTCTGATCATCTTGATCGGTCCGTCGATCTACGGCATCGCCCAGAACCTGCAGGGCAGCGGCGGCTGACATCGCCGCGCGCGCCTTGCGCAACAAAGGGAGGGACTGATGAGGGGCTCATCATCCTGACATCCATCGCGGGCATTGCGGCCTGCGTTGGCACATCTGAAGACGGGCGGCTTGACCCGCTGGCACAAGATCTGGAGATCGCCGCGCCCACAGGCACCGTGGTGCTGCAAGACGCGGTCGATCAGGTTCTGGTCGGCGACCGCCTGATGGATGCGGGCCAACATGAATTGGCGCTGCGATCCTATTACCGTGCGGTGGCCGACAGGGGGCTGGACGCCGAGGTTCTGACATCCATCGGGGCGGCCAATCTGGCGCTGGGAAGGATCGGACAGGCCGAAACGCTGTTCCGACAGGCGCTTGACGACGATGACCGGTTCGTCCCCGCCTGGAACAACCTGGGCGTCACGCTCATGGAACAAGGTGAATACGGCGAGGCGCGGCGGGTTTTCGAACATGCCTTTGCACTGGATAGTGGCCGTTCGGACGCGATTCGCGACAACTTGCGACTGGCTATCGCGCGAATGGAAAATAACGTCTATAGTGTTCCCAATAACCAGAATGGCCTTGGGCTGATCCGGCGTGGGGGTGGGGTTTTCGAACTCCGCGTCGATCCGTGATGAGAACCGAGGTCAAGAGATCGAGCAGTAAGAGGTCAAAAATGGCTCTCAGCCCCCGGATTCTTCCGGTGGTCGTGATCGCACTGGCCGTGTCGGCCTGTGATTCAACCCGGTCCACAGATGTGAACCGGGCCAACGGCCCCCTGAATGTCATCGACGACAGCAACCTCAACGACATCATGCTTACGGCGGCCTCGCCGGATGAGGCGGTGTCCTATTTCCGACGCGCCTATGGCGAAAGCCCCGAGCGGATCGATTTCCGCCGCGGTCTGGCCGCCAGCCTCGTGCGAGCGGGCCGGGCGGATGAGGCGTTGCCCCATTGGCGCGCCATCGTCGAGGGTGACGCGACAATCGAACAGGATCGGATCGACTATGCCGGTGCGCTGATCCGCGCCGGAAACTGGGCAGAGGCGCAAAACCAGCTCAATCAGGTTCCGCCCACCTTCGAGACCTATGAGCGCTACCGCCTCGAGGCGATGGTCGCCGACAGCAACCAGCAATGGGACCGGGCGGATTCCTTCTACGAGACCGCCGTGGGCCTGACGACACGCCCCGCCAGCGTGCTGAATAACTGGGGTTATTCTCGCCTGACACGCGGCGATTTCCGCGGCGCGGAGGACTTATTCCAGCGCGCGATCAGCTATGATCCGGACCTGTTCACCGCCAGAACAACCTCGTTCTGGCCCCGGGCCGCCCAAGGCAACTACCAGATGCCGCTGGTCCGCATGACCGAGGTCGAGCGGGCACAACTGCTGCATACGGCAGCGCTGGCCGCGATCCGGCAGGGGCAAACCGATGTCGGGCGTGGCCTGCTCGCGGATGCCATCGAAACCCACCCGCAGCATTTCGATGCCGCCGTGACGCGCAGCTTGACGCATTGGAGACGGAGGTCCGCGGCTGATGACCCTGTCTCTGACTTTTGCCGAGGCGCTGTGGTTCTTGCCGCTAGCCTTGCCGATCTGCATCTGGGTCGCGCTCAGCGACCTGCGATCCATGCGCATTCCCAATGTCGCCGTTCTGGCGCTGGCCGGTGTGTTCCTTGCTCTCGGCCTGATCGTGCTGCCGTTGGAGGCCTATCTGTGGCGTCTGGCAGCGCTGGTCATCGTGCTTGTGATCGGTTTCGTCATCACCTCGCTGGGGATGGTCGGCGCGGGCGACGCGAAATTCGCCGCCGCCATGGCGCCCTTCATCGCGCCGGGCGATGCCTTGTTCTTCCTGATGCTCTTTGCGCTGGTCCTGATCGGGTCCTGGATCACCCATCGCACTGCGTCCCGCGTGCCTGCTGTCCGACGGGCGACGGCCGATTGGGCCTCCTGGGAACAGGGCAAGCTCTTTCCGATGGGCGTGGCCCTAGCCGGGGCATTGGCCATTTATCTGGCGCTGGGGCTGAGCGCGCAGGGCTGTAAGCGCCGCGACGCTTTCCCATCCACGCCGTGAAAGCGCCGCAATCGCCCGGCAAGGTCTCGCACAACGCGTAAACGGGGGTCGAGCACGCCGAATGTCCAGGTCGCGCAATCCGAACTGATGTCACCGCCGCCGCTGCGCAAGCTGGCGGATACAGGCCTGACGCCCGTGATGATGCGGGACATCTTGCTCAAGACGGTGTTCCGCAAGAACGTCGAAAAGGCATCCGAAATCGCTCAGGCCATCGCGCTGCCGATCCCGCTGACACAGGAATTGATCGACAACCTGCGTGATCTGGGCCTGATGCAGGCGACCGGCACGCTGCACGCGACATCAAGCTCGGAAATGGGCTTTCAGTTGACCGATGGCGGCAAGGCGCGTGCGCTGGATGCGCTGTCGCCAATCTGAATATTACGGCCCGATGCCGGTGCCGCTCTGCCGACCTACAAGCTGCAGGTCAAGCGCCAGTCGATCCGCGACGTCAAGCTGACGCGCGACATGCTGGAACGCTCCATGGGGCACCTGATCTTGCCCCAAGGTCTGATCGATCAGCTTGGCCCGGCTGTCGACTCGGGTCGCTCGGTGCTGATGTATGGCCCGCCCGGCAACGGCAAATCCTCCATCGCCGAGGGTATCCGGGCAGCGATGGGCGACAACATCTACATCCCCCATGCGCTGGCCTATGCCGGTCAGGTCATCACCATGTTCGACCCGATCGTGCACAACCCTGTCAAACCGGTCGAGGACGCCGCCGATGTCAGCCCGCTGCGCAAAGCCTCGGCGCGCTTCGACACGCGCTATACCTTGTGCACGCGCCCGACCGTGATGACGGGCGGCGAGTTGACCCTGTCGATGCTCGATCTCACCATTACAACGCCGTCAGCCGCACCTATCAGGCGTCGCTGCAGCTGAAATCAACAGGTGGCGTCTTCATCGTCGACGACCTTGGCCGTCAGGAGGAACCGCCGCAGGCGCTGATCAACCGCTGGATCGTGCCGATGGAAAATTCCTACGACATCCTCGCCCTGCAATCAGGCGAGAAGTTCGAGGTGCCGTTCGACACGCTGGTGGTGTTCTCGACCAACTTCCATCCCAATGACATCTTCGACCAAGCGGCACTCCGCCGGATCTTCTTCAAGGTCAAGATCGACGGCCCGACGCAGGAACAATTCCTCAAGATCTTTGCTATGGTCGCCAAGAAAAAGGGCGTGCCGCTGGATGAGGCGTCGCTGATCCACCTGCTCAAGACGAAGTATCCGCTGATCAATCACACCTACGCGAACTACCACCCGGTCTTCCTGTGCGACCAGATCAAGGCGATCTGCGATTTCGAGGGCATCCCCTACCAGATGCGCCCCGAATTCATCGACCGGGCGTGGGAAAACCTCTACGTCAAGGCGGAGAAGATCGTTCACTGAGCGCAGCGCAAGCCGCCACTTGTGGCCAAAGCCGCGCAAGCAGTTATCTAAGGGGGCATGACGCGCCCCCTGCCCCCCCAGATTATTGGATGGTTTACTGCCCGCGGCTGGTCCATTCACCCGCACCAGCAGGCGATGCTGGACCGGGCGGGCGCGCCTTGCCAGCTCCTGATCGCGCCCACGGGCGGCGGCAAGACCATGGCGGGGTTCCTGCCAACGCTGGCCGAACTGGCCGACGGATCGCACAAGGGCCTCCACACCCTCTACGTCTCGCCGCTCAAGGCGCTGGCAACTGATATCAAGCGCAACCTGACCGGCCCCATCACCGACATGGGCCTGCCCATCAGGGTCGAGGATCGCACCGGCGACACGTCATCGCATACCAAGCGCCGCCAGCGCGCGGACCCGCCCCACATCCTGCTGACCACGCCGGAAAGCCTCGCGCTGCTAGTGTCCTACGAGGATGCGGACCGCACCTTTGCAGGTCTGCAACGCATCATCGTGGATGAAATCCACGCTCTGGCGGAATCCAAACGCGGCGACCAGCTGATGCTTGCCCTCTCGCGGCTGTCTGCCCTCGCCCCGGGCCTGCGCCGCGTCGGCCTGTCCGCAACCGTGGAAGACCCCGCCGCCATCGCCCGCATCCTTGCCCGCCACCCGGACCCCTGCGAAATCCTGCAGGCCGATCCCGGCCCCGACCCTGACATCGCCATGCTGACGACCGTAGCGCCCCCGCCATGGTCTGGCGGCGGCGGCAAATACGCAATTCCCGCCGTGCTGGAGGAAGTGCGCAAGCACCGCACCACGCTGATCTTTCACAACACCCGCGCGCAGGCAGAGATCTTTTTCACCACCTCTGGCTTGCGAACGAGGACCAACTGCCCATCGGCATCCACCATGGCGCGCTCGCCCGCGAACAGCGCGAACAGGTCGAACGGGCGATGGTCGAGGGCGCTTGCGCGCCATCGTCTGCACCGGCTCGCTCGATCTGGGCATCGACTGGGGCGATGTCGACCTTGTCATCCAGGTCGGCGCGCCCAAGAACGTCAAGCGGCTGGTGCAACGGATCGGCCGCGCCAACCACCGCCACAACGCGCCGTCCAAGGCGCTGATCGTGCCCGCCAACCGGTTCGAGGTGATCGAATGCACCGCCGCGCTGGACGCCGTGCGCGCCATGCACTTGACGGCGACACCGACCACACTGGCCCGCTTGACGTGCTGTGCCAGCACATCCTGATCCGCGCCTGCGCCGGGCCCTTCACGGCCGATGACCTTTTCGCCGAAATTCGCACCGGCAGGCGCCTACGCGGACCTCCCGCGCGACACCTTCGACCGCTGCCTCGATTTTGCGGCCACAGGCGGCTACGCGCTCCGCGCCCTATGACCAATGGCAACGCCTGATCCAGCGCCCGGATGGCCAATGGCAGCTCCGCGACCCGCGCGCCACCGCCCGTATCCGCATGAACATCGGCACCATCGTCGACGCCGACAAGATGCAGGTCCGCTACCAGAAGACCCGCGGCGGTGCGCCACTGGGCGAGGTGGAGGAATACTTCGCCTCGATGCTGCGGAAGGGCGACACTTTCCTGATCGGCGGTCAGATCGTGCGCTACGAGGGCATGCGCGAGATGGTGGTGGAGGTCAGCCGGACCCCCACCCTCAAGCCCAAGATCGCCACCTTCATGGGCACGAAATTCGCGACCTCGACGCGGCTTTCCGACCGCATCCTTGCGATGTTCCGCGCCGACGACTGGCCCGACCTGCCCGCCCACACCCGCGAGTGGCTGCACCTTCAGCGCCGCGTCTCGCGCCTGCCCGAACGCGACCGGCTGCTGGTCGAAAGCTTTCCCCATGACGGACGCGAACATGTGGTGGCCTATGGTTTCGCGGGTCGCAACGCGCAGCAGACCCTCGGCCTCCTGATCACCAAGCGGATGGAGGACATGGGCCTGAACCCGATGGGTTTCGTCGCCACGGATTACGCCACGCTGATCTGGGGTCTCGACCCGCTGGGGGACCCGAGGCCACTGTTCACCCGCGACAATCTTGTAGAAACCATGGAGGCTTGGCTGGCCGACAACGCCGTGATGAAACGCACCTTCAAGGGCAGCGCCATCGTCGCAGGCCTGATCGACCGCAACCAGCCGGGCGGCAAACGCAAGACCGGACGGCAGGCGACGTTTTCGACCGACATCCTTTACGACACGCTGCGCAAATACGATCCCAGCCACCTGATGCTGGAGATCACCCGCGCCGAGGCGATGCGCGGCCTTGTCGATTTCGGTCGGATCGAGGCGATGCTGGCGCGCATCGACGGCCGTATCGACCACGCCCGCCTGACCCGCGTCAGCCCGCTGGCCGCCCCCTGTTTCTGGAACCGGGCCGCGTGCCCATCGCAGGTGCCGCCGATCAGCGCCTGCTGGAGGAGGAGGCAGCCCGCCTGATGGCGGCGGCCGGGCTGGGTGCAGCCTTGTCCTGACCCCTTGCGCCAGCCCCATTGGGCGTCTTATGAACAAAGCATGAACGCCCTGCCATTCGAATTTCAAGGCGAAACGCTGCAGCTGTTGCCTTCGGGGCGCTACACTGGCCCGCGCGGCGGGTCTTGTGCGTCGCTGACCTGCATTTCGGCAAATCCGAGCGGATGGCCCGGCTAGGCGGCCCGATCCTGCCGCCTTACGAGAACGCAGAAACCATCGACCGGCTGACGCAGGACATCGCAGCCACGGGTCCCGCCGAGGTGATCTGCCTTGGCGACAGCTTCGACGATCTGACGGCTGCCGGGGCCTTGCCCGCGTCGGTGCACGACAGCTTGGCAGGGCTCATGGCCGGTCGGCGTTGGGTCTGGGTGCTGGGCAATCACGATCCCGGCCCGATCAATCTTGGCGGCACCTGCCGCGCCGATCACCTCGCCGCGCCGCTGGTGTTCCGCCACATCGCGGAGCCCGGTGCCAAAGGCGAGATCTCGGGCCATTACCATCCCAAGGCGCGGATCGTGCTGGGCGGCAGGTCCCTTGTCCGGCGCTGCGCGCTGCTGGATGCCGATCGGGTGATCCTGCCCGCCTATGGTGCCTATACGGGCGGGATGTTTTGCAATCATCCGGAACTGGCGCGCCTGGTCTCCCCCTGCGCCGAGATGCTCGTGCTGGGCTTCCGCCCGCTGCGTTTTCCCGTGGCGCAATCCTCCACCAACCCCGCGCTGCGCAACTCGTCCACATAGGCATCGCTGACCGGCAAGGTCTTGCCCGACCGCAGATGAGCGACGTGACGACGCCCCTCCGGCCGCACCCGGGTCAATTCCGAAGCGGCGACCCAATGCGAGCGGTGAATGCGGAACCCGGGCACAGTCTCTAAATCGATCAACGCATCGCCGAACCGCAGCAGAATGCGGCCCTCCGCCTCTGTGGTCACGACATCTAGGTAATGATCGGCAGCCGAGACAAGCACAACATCGCCCGGCAAAGGGGATCGGGCTTGTCCAGAAACGCAGGTCTGTGTCTGGGGTCCGCCGCGGGCAAAGGGACGCTGCCCTGTTCGGCGGCGGCAAAGGCCCGCACACGGCCCACCTCGTACCGTATCAGCGCGACGCAGAGCGAGGCGAGCAGGACAACCAGCACAAATTCGGCCAACCAGACCGGGCCTGCGACGTCGAAGCCAAACGCATATTTGTTCGCCAGCCAGATCAACGGGCCGAGCGTGATCGCCTGCAAGATCGCGATGGCAATCAGTACGGAAAGGCTTTCGCTTGGAAACCATCGCAGGACTAGGTCGCGCACAACGATCGCCATCATGATCGCCACGGCATTCACGCTTGCCCAATAGCCCAGTCGCCCCAAGAAATCGAGCTGCATGGTCTCGCCATACGGGGCGGCAAAGGCCAGAATACACGACAACAAAAACCAGCCGGACCCACGATAGATCCACACCAGCCGGTTCTTGTCCGGTGCTTCCGAGTCGTTTCCGTTCGCCATTCGCGCGCGTATCTGACCTAAACTTCTGCGAGAACTATAAACATTTGGTTAACAGACCTTCAACCCCAAGAGAGCCAAAGCTCAATAGTTGCGGAGCGCAATCATGGACACTCCCCTGTCAATCGACGTCGCAGACGCGATCCGCGACAGCTTTGCCCGACAAGGGTTGATGAAGACCATGGGCGCCCGGATCGATGACCTGCAAGCCGGGCGCATGATCCTGAGCATGCCGATCACGCCCGACGTGTCGCAACAGCACGGGTTCGCCCATGCCGGCGCCAGTTTCGCACTGGGCGACAGCGCGGCGGGCTATGCCGCGCTCAGCATGATGCCGCCGGGAAGCGAGGTTCTGACGGTCGAGATGAAGATCAACCTGATAGCCCCCGCCGCGGGCCAGCGCTTGATCGCGGAGGGCGAGGTGATCCGGTCTGGCCGCAGGCTCAGCGTGGTGCGCGCGACCGTACTGGCCGAGGATGCCACGGGCGACCGCAAGCCGACCGCGATCTTGCAGGCACGATGATCCCCGCCTGACGCGCGCTCGTTGGTGCGTTCAGGCGGTGAGCCCGTCGGGTTCGGGCAAGCCATGGGCGCGGCAGCAGGCCGTCAGCGTGTTGGCGAGCAGACAGGCGATGGTCATCGGCCCCACGCCCCCGGAACTGGCGTGATCGCACCCGCGACCTCGACACAGCTGTCGAAATGACAATCTCCCACCAGCCGCGTCTTGCCCGCATCCTCAAGGCTCGGCACGCGGTTGATGCCGACATCGATCACCGTCGCGCCTTGCTTGACCCAATCGCCGCGAATCATCTCGGGCCTGCCTACGGCCGCCACCAGAATATCGGCGCGCCGGCACACCTCGCCCAGATCTTGCGTCCTGCTATGGGCCAAGGTCACCGTGCAACTATCCCCCAGCAGCAATTGCGCCATCGGCTTGCCCACGATGTTGGAGCGCCCCACCACCACCGCCTCCATCCCCGCGAGGTCGCCGTGATGATCGCGCAGCATCATCAGGCAGCCCAAGGGTGTGCAGGGGACCAGTGCCTTCTGCCCGGTCGCCAGCAGCCCGACATTGGAGATATGGAACCCGTCCACATCCTTGGCCGGATGGATCGCGTTGATGACCGATGCTGCATCGACATGCGCAGGCAGCGGTAGTTGCACGAGAATGCCATGCACCGCGGGATCGGCATTGAGCCGCGCCACCAGCGCCAGGATCTCCGCCTCGGGCGTCGCGGCCTCAAGCTTGTACTCGAAACTCGCCATCCCCGCCTCAAGGGTCTGCACACCCTTGTTCTTCACATAGACCCGGCTCGCCGGATCCTCGCCCACCAGCACCACGGCCAGTCCCGGCACGATGCCGTGCCCCGCCTTCAGCGCCGCAACCTTGTCCGCCACCTGGCCCCGCACCTTTGCTGCAGAGACCTTTCCGTCGATGATCATGGCGGCCATGTCTTGTCCTTCATCTTTCCAAAAATATGCAAGCCTGCAGTTCAACACCCGCATCAGGGCAGGTCGGGGCGCCCGGGCCGCCCCCAAGGGCGGACCGCGCGGGGGCAGGGTTCGATGCCCTGCCCCCGCGCCCCCTTTGCCCTCAGAACAGGCCCTCGATCAACCCCGCCTCGTTCAGGCGGATGGTTTCCGAGGTAGGCACTCGCGGCAAGCCCGGCATGGTCATGATCTCGCCGCAGATCGCCACGACGAAACCCGCCCCCGCCGACAGCCGCACCTCGCGCACGGGGATCACATGGCCCTCGGGCGCGCCGCGAAGATTGGGATCGGTGGAAAAGGAATACTGCGTCTTGGCCATGCAGACCGGCAGATGCCCATACCCCGCCTCTTCCCAGGCCTTGAGCTGCGCACGCACCCCTGCATCCGCCGTGACCGAGCCGGCGCGGTAGATGCGCGTGGCGATCGTCTCGATCTTCTCCATCAAGCCCATCTCGTCGGGGTAAAGCGTCTTGAACTCCGCGCTGCCGCCATCGGCCAGCTCCGCCACCCGGCGCGCCAGATCCTCGATCCCCGCGCCCCCCTCGGCCCAGTGACGGCACAGGATCGCCTCGGACCCAAGCGCTGCCACATAGTTCTTCACCGCCGCAATCTCGGCCTCGGTGTCGCCTGCAAAATGGTTGATGCCGACCACGACCGGCACTCCGAAGCCCGCCACGTTCTCGATGTGGCGCCCCAGGTTGGCGCAGCCCGCCTTGACCGCCGCCACGTTTTCCACGCCCAGATCCGCCTTGGCCACACCGCCGTTCATCTTCATCGCCCGCACGGTGGCCACGATCACCACCGCCGCGGGCGAAAGCCCCGCCTTGCGGCACTTGATGTTCATGAACTTCTCGGCCCCCAGATCGGCGCCGAAACCGGCCTCCGTCACCACGTAATCGGCCAGCTTGAGCGCCGTCCGTGTGGCGATGACCGAGTTGCAGCCATGCGCGATATTGGCAAAGGGTCCGCCATGAACAAAGGCCGGGTTGTTTTCCAGCGTCTGCACCAGATTGGGTTGCATCGCATCCTTCAAGAGCACCGTCATCGCGCCATCGGCCTTGATATCGCGGCAATAGATCGGGGTCTTGTCACGGGTATAGGCCACGATCATGTCGCCCAGCCGCCGTTCCAGATCGGCCAGATCGGAGGCCAAGCACAAGATCGCCATGACCTCGGAGGCGACCGTGATATCGAACCCGGTCTGGCGGGGAAAGCCGTTCGCGACACCCCCAAGCGACACCACGACATCGCGCAGCGCGCGGTCGTTCATGTCCATGACGCGGCGCCAGGTCGACGCGGCGTTCGTCGATGCCAAGCGTGTTGCCCCAGTAGATGTGGTTGTCGATCATTGCCGACAGAAGGTTATGCGCGCTGGTGATGGCGTGGAAATCGCCGGTGAAATGAAGGTTCATATCCTCCATCGGCACGACCTGCGCATAACCGCCGCCCGCGGCCCCACCCTTCATCCCGAAATTCGGGCCAAGGCTTGCCTCGCGAATGCAGACCGCGGCCTTTTTCCCGATCCGGTTCAACCCGTCGCCCAGGCCCACGGTGGTCGTGGTCTTGCCCTCGCCCGCAGGGGTGGGGTTGATCGCGGTCACCAAGATCAGCTTGCCATCGGGCCGGTCCTTGAGGCTGGTGATGAACTCTTGTCCCACCTTGGCCTTGTCATGGCCGTAAGGCAGCAGCGCCTCGGTCGGGATGCCCAGCTGGCCCCGATCTCCTGGATCGGTTTCTTCTGCGCCGCGCGCGCGATTTCGATGTCGGTCTTGAAGGCCATGTTCGGCGGGCTCCCTTTGCCTTGCAGGCATGATCGTTGCCCCCGCTATAGCGGGCGGCGCTAACGCTGTGAGGCCGGATTGCGACACATTCGCGGGTCTTGTCGTCACGGCGCGTTTCCGATCGGACACGAGACGCTACCGCGCACCGGCGCGGGCAGCCTCCAGATGCGACCAGACCGGCTGGTCGGGGATATGCAGGCGCAGCGTCGCGCCATGCATGATCGTGCCTTCGCGCTCAACCCAGGCGGTGACGCCGCGCCGCCCTGCGGCCGCACGCTTGAACGCCTTGCCAAAGCCGGGGTGTCGCGCCTCGATCGGTTTGGCGGGCAATTGGCAGGGGCGGTTTTCCATATCGATGGTCAGGGTCGTGCCGCTGTCCTCGTCCTGCAGGCGCGACGAGGGCGGCACGAGGCTGAAATCGGGAATACCCTCGATCACCATGGAGGCGCCGACCAACGCGGGATCGAGCGCGTCGAGACCCATCCCCGCCGCAATCGCCGCCAGATCCTCGGCCGACAGGATCGAGAGTTGCCGGGTGTTGCGGATCGGCGTGCCGCAGCTGTATTGCGCCAGCACCCGGCTGTCCGACGGGCGCGTCAACCCGGCCCGGCTTTCGCCGGTATGGCCCGCAAAGCTCAACTCCATCCGGGTCAGGGCGCAGGTTTCCAACGCGGCGTCCCGGTCCGGGTTGTGGCCAAGCCAGGTGACCCGCGCGGTAAAGGCGGTTGGAATGAGGGCAGGCATGATCCGCTCCTGTCAAATTTCAGGCGATGTGACGCGCGGGATGGTGGTTGCGCAACCCAAAAGCTGCACAACCTCGTCGTTCCGTGGTAGCCTCCGCCATCACCTTGAACCGGAGACTCCTAAGCATGCCCGAAAAGACCGATTTCATGGCCCAGGCCAAGGCTCAGATGGACACCTGGACCGAAGAAATGAAAAAGATGCAGGCAAAGATGACCGAGGCTGGCGGCAAAGGGCAGGAGCAGATGCAAAAGCAGATGGCCTCGCTGCAAGAACAGCGCGATCACATGCAAAAGCACATGGAAGAGCTTGGCCGCGCGAATATGGAGGCCATGAAAGAGATCCAGGCCACCATGCAAGACGCCTGGAAAGACATGGAGAAATCCTTGGAAGCCGCGCGCAAGAAGTTCATGGGCCACTAAAGCGCATTTTTCCATGCATGATGTCAGGGGGTTGGCAGCCGCAGGCAGCCCGCCCCTTTTTCGTCCGGACAGGGTCCATAGGTCGAAACTGTCCGAAACGGAAAACAGGAGGACAAGATGGCCACTCAAGACACCTATATCGCCGAGGCGAAGGCCCAGTTGGACCGGCTCAACGCCGAGATCACCAAGCTTCGCGCCGAAGTGGATGCCAGTCAAAGCGAGGGCAAGGCGGAACTGGCGCGCCGCATCGAGGATCTGAAGGCGCAGCGTGACACGGCTCAAGCCGAGCTTGAGCGCCTGCGCGGCGCCAGCGGCGAGGCATGGTCCGACCTGAAGGACGGGTTCGAGACGGCGCGCCGCGCACTGGCCGACGGGATCGACAAGGCGCGCAGCCATTACCAGAAATCCTGAACATCACGTTCAACCAGAAAAGAACCCCCGGCGTGATGCCGGGGGTTTTGTGTTTCCGTCGTCCGTTCTGCTGACCGCGCTCAAGCGGTCGGTTCGGGCTCCATGTCGCCCGAGGGCTTCGACTTGGGCTTGAGCTTGGGGATCGCCGTGATCGAGGGCGTGTTGCCCGAGCTGGACGAAGACGACCCGCCGCTGTCATCGCCCCGGTTCAGCGGCTCGCCGTTGATGACCTTCTGGATTTCCACACCGGTGAGCGTCTCGTATTCCAAAAGGCCTTGCGCCAGCCGCTCCAGATCGTCGCGCTTTTCGGTCAGGATGCGCTTGGCGGTCTCGTAGCCCTCGTCGACCAACGCCTTCACCTTGTCGTCGATGATCTTCTGCGTCGCGGCGGAATGGTTGGTGCCGCCACCGTAGGAGCCCAGATAGGATTGCTGCTCGTTGGCGTAATCGACAAAGCCAAGCTCTTCGGCATAGCCAAATTGGGTCACCATGGCGCGCGCAATCTTTGACACCTGCTGGATGTCGGAAGCCGCACCCGAAGTGACCATTTCCTTGCCGAAAACCAGTTCCTCGGCCACGCGCCCACCCATCGCCATGGCGATCTTGGAGGTGTATTTGCGGTAGCTGACCGACAGCTGGTCGCGTTCGGGCAAGGACATCACCAGACCCAGCGCACGGCCGCGCGGGATGATCGTCGCCTTGTGGATCGGGTCATGGTCGGGGACGTTCAGACCGACGATGGCATGGCCCGCTTCGTGGTAGGCGGTCAGCTTCTTCTCATCCTCGGACATGACCATGGACCGGCGCTCGGCGCCCATCATGACCTTGTCCTTGGCGTTCTCGAAATCTTCCATCGTGACGAAGCGCCGATTGATCCGCGCGGCCGTCAGCGCCGCCTCGTTCACCAGGTTGGCAAGGTCGGCACCCGAAAAGCCGGGCGTGCCGCGCGCGATGATGCGCAGGTCGACATCGGGGCCAAGCGGCACCTTGCGGGCATGAACGCCCAGAATGCGCTCGCGGCCCTTGATGTCGGGATTGGGCACCTGCACCTGACGGTCGAAACGGCCGGGGCGCAGCAGCGCCGGGTCGAGCACGTCGGGCCGGTTGGTCGCGGCGACGATGATGATGCCTTCATTGGCCTCGAACCCGTCCATCTCGACCAGAAGCTGGTTCAGCGTCTGCTCGCGTTCGTCGTTGCCGCCGCCATAGCCCACGCCACGCGACCGGCCCACGGCGTCGATTTCGTCGATGAACACGATGCAGGGCGCGTTCTTCTTGGCCTGTTCGAACATGTCGCGCACGCGGGATGCGCCGACACCGACGAACATCTCGACGAAGTCCGAGCCCGAGATGGTGAAGAAGGGCACGCCCGCCTCGCCCGCGATGGCGCGGGCCAGCAGGGTCTTGCCGGTGCCCGGCGGGCCGACCAGCAGCGCGCCCTTGGGGATCTTGCCGCCCAGGCGGCTGAATTTCTGCGGGTTGCGCAGGAATTCGACGATCTCCTCAAGCTCTTCCTTGGCTTCGTCGATGCCTGCGACATCGTCGAAGGTCACGCGCCCATGCTTTTCGGTCAGCAGCTTGGCCTTGGATTTGCCAAAGCCCATCGCGCCGCCGCGCCGCCGCCCTGCATCCGGTTCATGAAGAAGATCCAGATGCCGATCAGCACCAGCACCGGCAGCCACAGCGACAGGACGCTGAGGAAGCCCGAGTGTCTCCTGCGGACGCGCTTCGATCCGGACGTTGTTGGCAAGCAGCGCCTCGGTCGTGTTCGCATCACCCGGCGCGACGGTGGAATAGGTGCCATCGGCGGTGGTGAACTGGACGTTCTCGCCATCGAGTGTGGCCGACAGAACCTGGCGGCTTTCCACCTGGCTGATGAATTCGGAATAGGCCACGCCACGCTGCGACACCTGGTTCTGACCACCCGAGAACAGGTTGAACAGGGCCAGAATCAGCAGGAACAGGATGACCCAGAATGCGACGTTTCTCGCGTTGCCCAAGGCTGATCTCCTTCAGGGAATTTCAGGCAGCGCTAGGCGGCCTGCGGTTAATGCTAAGATAAGCGCTCGGGCGCGGAGTTCAACGCAATTGCAGGAATGCGACAAATGATGCAGCCGAGCGGCTGCAATACGGCCTCATGGGCCGGACCAAGGGCGAGTGCTGCGCAGGCGACAAGGCAGCTCGCCGATCGAACACCGCAGGCAGCGCATAGCGCGACCTCGAATGGGGGCGCATGGTGCGGATTTCGCAGGGATCCGCGCCCAGCCCGCAGGCCCAAGCGCCCGTACCACCAGCCCTTGAACAGCACTCCGACCGACCCGCCAGCGCCCATCCCACAAGTATCGCCGCCCGGCGACCGTACAGTCGTCGCGCACGGCCTCGTATTCTCGAAACATCCGGATGCGGTCGGCCCGCGACGGCAGACCTGCGCCCCCTGACGGGCGTGCCGCCCGCCCCGCCCGGCACCCGGTCCAAGCAGCGCCTCCAAGCGCGCTGGGCGCGGGGGCGGTAGACCGCGCCGCTGACCCATTGCAGGCGCGGCGGCCAGCAAAGCGCAACTGGGTGTCGCGCTCCACGCCCCGCCAAGGCGTCACGGTCCAGCACCAGGTCGACCCGTCGCGGCATGGTCGCGCCTGATCACTCGCGCCGCGACGGACGCCGCGCGGGCCGCAAGCGCTGTCGCGCGCCCGACGCCATACGCGCCGCCGGTAGCCGCCAGCGTCGCGGCGTCCAGGCCAAGATCGCCCAACACCGCCAAAGCGCGGCGCGCCCGCACCCGGTCATAGCGCGGATCGTCATTCGACGGATCATCGACATAGGGTAGGCGCAGGGTATCGGCGTAATGGCGCAGATCGGCGCGCGTTTCGGTCAAGAGAGGCCGGATTTGCCAAAACCCTGTCCCCAGCGGAACCCGGTGCACCGTCCGACATCGCCCGCCAGCCCTCAACTCCCCGACCCGCGCGCCAACCGCATCACCACCGTTTCGGCCTGATCGTCGCGGGTATGGGCAAAAAGCACATGCTCGATCGCGCCGCGCCAATCTGCGATCAGGCGCAGCCGCGCGTCGCGGGCGGCATCTTGCAGGTTTCCCGTGCCGTCCCACTGCCAGCGCAAGATGCTGTGCGGGTGCCCGAGCGCCGCACATTCGCGGCCCACCATCGCCGCTTCTTCCGCGCTGGCGGCGCGCAGCCCGTGATCGATTGTCACGACCGACACCCGCAGGCCCATGACCCGCGCCCAATCATGGGTCAGCGCCAGCATCGCCATGCTGTCGCCGCCGCCCGACACGGCCAAGGCGACATGGTCAGGGAAATCGGGCCCAAGCAGCGTGCCCATGCGCGCGGCAAATCGTGCCACAAGACTGTCTTGTGCGATCACGAACAGCCGAGGTTGAGGCGCGCGGTCTGCTGCCTGACCGCGGGCGCGCCATGTCGCCGGGATAGCGCAGGCTGACCTCGCCCAAGGTCAGGCAGGCCTCGTCGGTCTGGCCAAGCTGGCCAAGCGCGCTGCCCAGTTGGAACAGGGCGGCAGGCGCGCGCGGGCCTTCGGGGTTGGCGGTGAAGGCATCCAGAAAGGCGCGGGCCGCGCGGCTCCAGCCGCCCTGTTGGGCTTCGGATTGGCCGCGCAGGAAATGCGCCTCGGCCGACATGGGGCCGCCGGGATAGGTCTGGGTGAAGGTTTCGAACAGCCCCGCCGCCACCGCGAAATCGCCGGCCTCATAGGCGGTGCGGGCGCGGTCGAAATCGCTTTGTTCGGCCACCGCCAGGTTGGTGCCGCCCGGCTGGGCCGGGGCCACCGGCCCAAGCGTGCCCGCGCCCTGCTGGACCGTGACGCCGCCAAGGCTGGGCGTATCGCCCAAGGATCCGATATCGCAGTCAGGTTCCAGTTCGCACAAGCGGAATTCCAGGTCGCCGATGCGGTTGGTGCCATCGGTCACGACACGGTCGACGCGGATCTGCAACTCTTCGGTCAGGCCGGTCAGGCGGCGCAATTCGGCCTCGATCGCATCGACACGGGTCAGAACCGTGCCCGCCCCGCCCGACCCTTGCGCGCCACCCGTGGTGTTCAATTCGCCGCGCAGGCGCTGGATTTCGACAAACAGCACCGACAGTTCCTGCCGGATATCGGCAAGGGTCTGTGTCCGGTCCTGCGCCACGGCCATGGGCGCAGCCAGGACCAGGCACAGCGTCAGAACCGGGCCGAAAGCCAGCGCACCGCGCATGGGTCAGACCCCCGCCCCGAAGGACACGACCGTCACGGCGCGCCGGTTCTGGGCATAGCAGGCTCTCGTTCGAGCAAATCTCGATCGGGCGTTCCTTGCCATAGCTGACCGTCGACAGGCGGCTGTCGGGCACGCCTTGCGACACGAGGAAATCACGCACGGCCGAGGCGCGGCGCGCACCAAGGGCAAGGTTGTATTCCCGCGTGCCCTGTTCGTCTGCATGGCCTTCGATCAGGACGCGGTATTCGGTGTTGGTCATCAACCACTGTGCCTGTGCGGTCAGGATCGATTGCGCCTCGATGCCGAGGGTGGATTGATCCACCGCGAACAGCACCCGGTCACCGACCGACTGGGTGAAAAAGGCGATGCTGGTCGGGTCGGATGCGGACCCGGCGCCGCCCTGCCCGTTGAAGCCACCGGTGTCGTCGCCCGAAAGCCCGCCCTGGGCACAGGCAGACAGCGCCAGCGCCGCCGACAGGATAAGCGCAGAGGCGCGGAAACGAAGTGTCATGATGCTCGGCTCCTTGTTCTTTTTTTCAACATAGCATGGGCCTTGGGGCTGCGTCCATGCGGGGATGGGGATCGGTCAGGGCAGACGTGGCGACCAGGATGGATCGGATGCCATGCCGGGCGTGGCCACGCGTTGCAGGTTGCGCCCCGAGATATCGACCGAATAGACCGCCGGGGCACCATCTGTGCCTGCGGTTTCGCGGGTGAACATCAACACGCGGCCATTGGGCGCCCAGGTCGGGCCTTCATCCAGGAAGGACGCGGTCAACAGCCGCTCCTCCGATCCGTTGGTGCGCATCACGCCAATGTGAAACCGCCCGGCCTCCTGCTTGGTGAAGGCGATGTAGTCGCCACGCGGCGACCAGACCGGTGTGCCATAGCGCCCGCTGCCCTGGCTGATGCGGCGCGGCTCGCCGCCATCGGCGGGCATGACATAGATCTGTTGGCTGCCGGTGCGGTCGGATTCAAAAACCATCTGGCTGCCGTCGGGGGAAAACGATGGCGCGGTTTCGATCGAGGGCGCATTGGTCAGCTGCGTGCGTGCGCCGCCCCCAACCGCAACGCGGTAGATGTCGGAATTGCCGCCCTGTTCCATCGAGAACACGACGCTGCCGCCATCGGCGGTGAAGCGCGGCGAAAAGGTCATGTTGCCTGCCGACACGGCCTCCAGCGGGCGCGGCGTCAGGTTGGCGATGTCCATCAGGTAGACGCGCGGCTGGCCGGTTTCATAGCTGGTATAGATGATCCGGTCGCCCGTCGGGCTAAAGCGCGGCGCCAGCACCAGGTTGCGGCTGTCGGTCAGGAACTGAACGTTCGCGCCATCGTAATCCATCAGCGCGATCCGCTTGAGACGGGCGTTCTTCGGCCCTTCTTCATGCACGAAGACCACGCGGGTGTCGAAATAGCCCGCTCTCGCCGGTGATCCGCTCATAGACCTGGTCGGCGACGTTATGGGCCATCCGCCGCCAGCCGTCGCGCGGGCCCACGAATTGCAGACCTTCGCCGAGTGGCTGCTGGCTGAACACGTCGAACAGGCGGAAGCGCACGATCAGACGCGCCGCCGCTGTTCCTCGACCTCGCCCACGATCAGCGCCTGCGCGTTGATCGCCTGCCAGTCAGGGTAAAGGATCGGCGCGTCGAAGCTGGTGACGGTCGAGATATGTGCCGTGTCGGGGATCTGCCGGAACAGCCCCGTGCCGCGCAGGTCGGCGGCGATCACGCGGGTGATGTCGGCCGCCGCATCCGCTGCAGCGCCGTTGCGGGCGATGAAGCTGGGAATGGCGAAAGGAAGCGGTTCGATCACACCCTCGGTGATCTCGATCCTGAGCGGCCCGGTCTGCGCGCGGGCGCGAGCAGGCAAAAGCGGGCTGGCCGCCAGCGCGGAGCCGGTCAGGAGAAGGGAACGGCGCGTCAGCATGAGGGTCGGCATGGGTAAAGCCTCCTGCCGCGCGGGGCGGCTGTCGGATGAGAGGATAAGGGGAAAACGGGTCCGGGTCATCGGTCGGATGGCCCTGATGGATCGAATGTGATCTCGATGCTTAGTGGCCAGAGCCCTTGATGAGCCGACACATCGTAGCCGTTCGCACCGCAACGAAGGATTGCGCGGCGCGCTGCCTGATACGCCTGTTGTGCAGCGGTTTCACTGCCTCCATCGAAGGACACCAGGCGCAGCGTGTCTTCTACTGGGCGACCGTCGGACGTCATGTCGAAGGCCACGACCACGCTCACGCCCTGTGCTTCGGGCGTGAGCGAGCCGATGTTCCAACAGGCGGATACACCACCAAGCAGAGGAACGCCCGTTGGTGCTACGGTCCGTGTCATGGGCACTGATACCCAACGGCCCGGAATTTCGCCGAGTTCGGCTGGAGCCGTTGCAGAAGTGGCCAGCACCATGCTGAACATGATGGCTAATGGACCAATCATCTCAGGCGCATCCCGTCGGGGTTGAAGGAAATCTCGACCTGCTGCCAATGCTCGTAGCTTTCGACCGGCAGGCCGTAGCCGTTCGTGCCGCAGCGCAAGATGGCGCGGCGTGCCGCCTCGAAGGCCTGTTGCGCCGCCGCTTCGCTGCCACCGCTGAAGCTCACCAGACGCAGCGACCCTTCGACGGGGCGCGCGTCGCGGCTCATGTCGAAGCCGACGATCACCGTGGTGCCCTGCGCCTCGGTGGACAGCGATCCGATGTTCCAGCAGGTCTGAACGGCGATGCGGAACCCGTCGCGCGCACCGGCCGACAACGGCGGGCCAGAAGGCTGGGCGGGCGGGCCGGGTCGCTGACCGCATCTGCGACGGCCGAGGCAATGGCATCGGCCAGCGGGTCGGATGCGGGCGCGGGGTCCGGGGTCGGAGCGGGTGGCGTGGGCGTCGGGTCCGGAGCTGCGGCGGCGGCCTGCTGCGGCTCGGGCCGATTAGGCCGCGTGGGTGGGCGGATCGAGGCGACGGGGCCGAGCGGGCCGCCCGATGGCGTCTCGGCCTCGGTCACGATCTCGGTGGTGGCTTCTTCGGGGGCGGCTTCGGGCTGGGTCTCGACCGCGACCTCCGCAGGGGCGGGCTCGGCGGCTTCCTGCACGGCCTCGGGGGCGACGGCGACGTCTTCCTCGGGCGCAGGCGCGGGCAAGGGCGCGATGCGGTCGGCAGCGCGCGGCGTGGGCCGGGTCGAGGGCGGCAGATCGGGCGCGCCGGACAAGGGCGCGGGCGGCGCGATCGTGTCCGTCACATCGCCGGGCGGCGTCGGTTCAGGCTGGGGCGCAGGTTCGAGGGGCGGGGCCTCGGGCTGCGGCTCGGGCGTCGGTTGCGGCTCTGGTTCGGGCGGCGGCGGGGGCGGTTCGGGCGTGGCGGGGCGCGGTTCTGGCGTGGTCGCCACGGCGGCAGGGGTAGGCCTCGACCGCAGAGGTCAGCGCCTCGAATTCCGCCGTGGACAAGATGGTGACGCCGGTGATCTCGAAATCTACCGGGTCGCTCTCGCGGAACAGCCCATCGCCGAACGCGACCCACAAAAGGATCGCGGCGTGGATCGCTGTCGAGGCGTAGAGGGACCGGCGCATCGCGTTCGCTGCCCCCTCACTGCCCACTGCCGTCAAGCCGCGGACCGCCCGCATCGGTCACCAGACCGATCTCGCGGAAGCCGCCAGCGTTCAGTGCCCCCATCACGCGCATCACATCCTCGTAGGGAATGCCGCCATCGGCGCGCAGGAAAACGCGGGTGGAGGCCCGCTCGGCGGCGATGGCCTGCAGGCGCGGGATCAACTCGCCCATGGGAACGGAGGTGGTCTGGATCATCACCTCGCCCTCGGGCGTCATGGTGATGGTGAGCGGTTCCTCTTCCTCGGTCGGCAGGGCCTCGGCCGAGGTGTCGGGCAGATTGATCGGCACGCCCACGGTCATCAGGGGCGCGGCCACCATGAAGATGATGAGCAGGCACAGCATGACATCCACGAAGGGCGTCACATTGATCTCGGACATCGGCTTGAGGCTGTCGCGCCGCCCCCGGCCCCTGCGCCGCGATCCGCTGCCCTTGGAAACGGATACGCCCATCAGTCAAGCTGCCGCGACAGAAGCGTGGAAAACTCGTCGGCAAAGCCTTCCAGACCGCTGACAAGGCTGTCGGCATCGGCGCTGAGCTTGTTGTACAGGATCACGGCCGGGATCGCCGCCAAAAGGCCAAGGCCGGTGGCCAAAAGCGCCTCGGCGATACCGGGGGCGACGACGGCCAGCGACGTGTTGCCGGAAATCGCGATTTCCTGAAACGAGCGCATGATCCCCCAGACCGTGCCGAAAAGACCCACGAAAGGCGCGGCGGACCCGGTGGTGGCGAGAAAGTTCAACCCGTTGGTCCAGCGTTCGCTTTCGCGCCCGATGGCCACATCCATCGACCGGTCGACGCGCTGCTGCACGCCGGGGATCAACCCGCCGTCGTCGCGCAAGGACCTGCGCCATTCGGTCATGCCCGCGACAAAGACGCGCTCATAGGCGCTGGCGGGGGCATCGGCCATCTGTTCATACAGTTCGTCCAGCGGTTCGCCCGACCAGAAGGCGGCATCGAAAGCCGCCGCATTGGCCCGCGCACTGCGGAACATCTTGACCTTGGTGAAGGTGATCGCCCAGACCCAGACCGAGGCCACGATCAGGCCAAGCATGACCGCCTGCACGATGAAGGTTGCGCGGAAAAACAGCGCAATGAGGGTATAATCCGCCTCTTGCGCCAGAGCGAGCGTTTCAGTTTCCATGGTGGTATTCGGGGTCCTCTGCCCTAGCCTCAAGACGTGACGGGCACTTCGCGTGCCTCATTTGAGCCGCAATTTAACAGGTTGTCAGGGGGATTGCGAACACTTCCGTGTCACTGGCCTGCATCCGCCGCAAGCGTCGCGACGCGTGCGCGAAGTTCCGCCGGAAGCCGCGTCGCGCGACCCTGTTCGGTCAGGACCACGATGACCACCCTGGCGCGGAACAGGCAGGTTGCGTCGCGCCAGACCTCTTGCGCCATCTCGAAACTGGCACCTTTCAGGGCGCAAAGCCGCGTGCGCACCTCGATCTCGTCGTCGTAGCGCGCGGGGCTGAGGTAATCGGCCTCCACCCGGCGGACGGCAAAGACAAGGCCCGCGGACTTCATCGCGGTTTGGTCGATGCCTGCTGCGCGCACCATTTCCGAGCGCGCGCGCTCGATGAAGCGCAGGTAATTGGCGTAGTAGACAATGCCCGCCAGGTCGGTGTCCTCGTAATAGACGCGGATGGGCCAGCAATGGGTCATTGCAGCCTCGGCAGGCGGGCGGTCAAGGCGCAGCGCATGGGCCGGATCGGTCGCATGGGCAGGCAGGACGGGGTCGTAGGCGGCGCGGATCAGGTCTGCGATCTGGGGTTTCAGGATCGCGGGGCCGCCGGGGCGCAGGATGGCCAGCGGCGATGTGCCCAGAAACGCGGTGTCCGACCACAGCAGGATGGTCTGCACGATCTGGGACAGGGCGATGGTTTCCGCCGGCACCGCCTGCATCGCCGCATCCATGCGGATGAAGACAAAGGCCGCCTTGATCCCGCCGCCCTGATCAAAGCGAAAGGCGCGATACTGGTTGGCATCCGCGCGCTCCAGCCGCGTGACCGTTGCGGCCAGATCGGGGATCAACCGATCCAGATTGGGCGTCTGCACCAGCTCTGCCCAATCACGGATGAAGAACACCATCAGGTTCGCGCCCAGTTCCGGGTCGGTTTCGGCCATCTTGTGCGACGCCAGCGCCACCACCGCCTCGACCGCGCCTTTCAGGATCGACACGGTCGCATCTTCGACCCCGAAGACGACGGGCACGATGGGCCGACCCCAGCGCGCGAAGAGGTATTGGCCGTCTGCCCGCGTGAACAGGGCTGTGACGGCCTCGGGCGACAGGGGGGCGAGGGTGGTGTCGGTCATTCTCTCGATCTACAGGCAGGGCACATGTCCAGCAACGCCCCGAGGTCAGGTTTGTCCGATCCGGTCCGTGCTCAGCTTTCGGGCGGAACGGGCAGATGCGCACCCCATTTCCGCGTCAATGCGGCGGCAGGGTCTACGCCCATTCGCGCGGAAAAGACCAAAAGAAAACCCAACAGATCGGCGATTTCATCGGCAAGATCACCCGGCTCTGCGTGGCCGCGCCCCTGCCCGGTCAGACGCAGGTAGGCGCCCGCCACCTCGCCCATTCCTCGGTCATTTTCAGCAAGGCGAACTCGGCGGTTTGCGGCGCCCCGAAGCGGTCGGAATAGAGCGCGGCCACCTGAGTTGATAGCGCCGACAGATCGGCCAAATGATCGGTCAAAACAGATCCCCCTGCCCCGGCGCGGGCGGGGCGGCCAGCCCCAGATGGGTCCAGCCCTTGTGGGCCAGCATGCGCCCGCGCGGGGTGCGGGCGATCAGGCCTTGTTGCAGCAGGTAGGGCTCGATCACCTCTTCCAGCGTGTCGCGGCTTTCCGACAGCGCAGCCGACAGGGTTTCCACCCCGACGGGCCCACCGGCGTAATTTTCCGCGATCAAGAGCAGATAACGCCGATCCGCCCCGTCAAGGCCCAGGTGATCCACCCCCAGCCGCGTCAGCGCGCTGTCGGCGATGGCTTGCGTCAGCCGCCCGTCCCCCTCGACCAGCGCGAAATCGATCACGCGGCGCAACAGCCGGCCCGCGATGCGCGGCGTGCCGCGCGCACGGCCCGCGATTTCCGCCACCCCGTCGGCATCGGCATCGATGCCCGACAGGCGCGCGCCCCGGGCCACGATCCGGGTCAGTTCCTCGGTGGTGTAGAAATTCAGCCGCGTGGGAATGCCAAACCGGTCGCGCAAGGGCGTCGTCAACAACCCCATCCGCGTCGTGGCCCCGACCAGCGTGAAGGGCTGCAATTCGATCCGCACGGTACGCGCGGCCGGGCCTTCCCCGATCACCAGGTCCAGTTCGAAATCTTCCAGCGCGGGATAAAGCACCTCTTCCACCGCCGGGTTCAGCCGGTGGATTTCGTCGATGAACAACACATCGCGGGCTTCAAGATTGGTCAGGATCGCCGCCAGGTCGCCCGCCCGTGCCAGGACCGGGCCGGATGTCATGCGAAACCCCACCCCCAGTTCGCGCGCCATGATCTGCGCCAGCGTGGTCTTGCCCAGGCCGGGCGGGCCGTGAAACAGCACATGATCCATCGCCTCGGCCCGGCGGCGCGCGCTTTCGATGAACACGCCCAGGTTCGCGCGCGCCTCGGCCTGGCCGATGAAATCGTCCAGGGTTTGCGGCCGCAACGCGCGGTCGGCATCTTCGGGCAGGGGCGCGGGGCGCAGGGTCGGGTCGGGATCGGTCATCGTGGTCCTTCATGCCGTAGGGTGGGCGGTTCCGCCAGAGGCGGGGTCGCCCACCGCCACCGCACTATTCCTTCGGCGCCAAAGCCCGCAACGCGGCGCGGATCAAGGCCGGGGCATCGGCGCCGGGGGTGGCGCCCGCCGCCTCGGCCACGGCGCGCGCGGCCTCGGACGGGGCATAGCCAAGATTGGTCAAGGCCGACAAGGCATCGGCCGTGGCCTGCCCCGAGGACGCCACAGCGGGTGTCGTAGCGGCCGCTACGGGCGGACCATCCGTGTCGATCACAAGATCGGGCGCGGGACCCGCCGCCTGCCCCATGGCCTGCCCCATCGTGCCGCCAAGCGCCATCGCACCCGGCGCCTTTTCCTTCAACTCATTGACCACCCGCTGCGCCAGTTTCGGGCCGATCCCCGGCGCGGCCTTGACCGCGCCCCAATCGCCAATGGCAATCGCGCGCGCCACGCCATCGGCGCCCAGGGTGCCTAGAATGGCCATGGATGCCTTGGCCCCCACGCCCTGCACCGTGGTCAAGAGCCGGTGCCATTCGCGGTCATAGGGCGTCAGAAAGCCGAACAGCTGCAACAAATCCTCGCGCACCAGCAATTCGGTATAAAGCGCCGCGACCTGCCCCGGACCGGGCAGCGCGGCCAGCGTGCGGTCGGAACAATGCACCGTGTAGCCCACGCCCCCAACATCCAGCAGGACGTGATCGGCCGCCTTGTAATCCACCCGGCCCGTCAGCTTGCCGATCATGATGCCGCCCCGATGGCTTGCGCCAGCCGCCCGGCGGTCTGCGCATGAAAGGCATGGCAAATCGCGATGGCCAGCGCATCGGCCGCATCCGGCCCGACCGGGTCGCAGCCGGGCAATTGCAAACGCACCATGTGATCGATCTGTTGTTTCGCGGCATGACCCACGCCCACCACGGTCTTCTTCACCGCGTTGGGGGCATATTCGGCCACGACCAGCCCGGCCTGCGCGGGAACCAGCATCGCGATCCCTCGCGCCTGCCCCAGCTTCAGCGTCGCCACCCCGTCGCGGTTCACGAAGGTCTGTTCCACCGCCGCCATCTGCGGCGCGTGGCGGGCCACCACCTCGGTCAACTGCCGGTGCAGCGCCAAAAGCCGCGAGGCGAGATCGCCGTTCCCGCTCAGGCATTGGCCATTGGCGACATGGCGCAGGCGCGGGCCATCGGCCTCGATCACACCCCAGCCGAGGCACCTGAGCCCCGGATCGATCCCGATAATCCGCATATCCGTGGTCCTGCCCGTCTTTGCCCGATATCTGGCCGCTTGCTGCGACCTTTCTGCATCACTAGCACGAAACGCGAACATTGCCTAGGGCACAGTCCCTTTCGTGACCTGAACTGTCGTTTTCGAAACAGGTCGGAAATGCAGCGTCGATTTGCGTCATCATACCAGCCAAAACCGACATAAGCCGGCGGATTTTCGCCATGTTTTACAGGGCTTCCAAGCCATTTCACGCCATGCGACGCCTGCATGTGACCCATGCAGAAATCGCGGCTTGTGTGACGCTTTCCGGCTCTCTAGATGCCGCGTGTTCGCATAGCGCCCAAGTCTTGGGCAAACGCGCCCCTCGACTGCCCCCTGTTCAGACGACCCACAAAGGATAAGCCCCATGGCTACCATGACGAACCGCCCCATCGGCACCGGCTTTGGTGTCACCCGCCTTCTTGCCGACCTCGTCGGCCGGATCGCCGCGTGGAACGATGCCCGTGTCACCCGCAAAAGCCTGTCGGCGCTGACCGACCGAGAGCTTGATGACCTGGGCCTTGTGCGCGGCGACATCGACGACATCGCGCGCGGCACCTATACCCGCGACTGACACGACGGCATGCAAGTAAAAAGCGCCCCTCGACCATCTCGGGGGGCGCTTTTCATATGTCAGGCGAAAACGGTCGCGTCAGGCCGCAGATTGCCACGCGATGATCTGCGCGGCGAACCAGTCATAATTGCCGACCATCCACATGGTGACCTGATCGGGCATCAGGATATAGGCGGCGGCCTCAAAGGCGTCACGGATCAGACCGAGGCGGCCCACGACACGATTGCGGCGCGACTGGTCTATCCGCTGCACGCGGGACTGGAAATTTGGATAGTCCTGATTCATCGGGCGACTCAAAGATTTCTGAACGCCCCCACCGAGGGCATCCATACCAGGCCGCCGCTGTGGCCACTTACCGGCGCAGCGTCAGCGTCGTCCAATCCCCGATGATCCGGCGAGCCTGCAGGGTGAAACCCGCGGTCTCGTAGGCGGCGATCACAGCCTCGGCCTGCGGCGTCAACAGCCCCGACAAGATCACATGCCCGCCCGCGCCCACATGGGCCGCCATCGCGGGCGCCAGTTCGATCAGCGGCCCCTTCAGGATATTGGCAAAGACAAGGTCATAGGGCGCGCGCGCCGCCAGATCGGCGTGGTCGAACCCCGCCGCCTCGACACAGGCGATGCGCCCGCCAACCCCGTTGGCCGCCGCATTGGCGAGCAGCCACATCCACCGCCACAGGGTCGATGTCGGAGGCGATCACGGCCCCGTCCAGAACCCGTGCCGCCGCAATCGCCAACACCGCCGTACCGCAGCCGATATCGGCCACGTTTCGCGGCACGACCCCGGCCGTCAAAAGCGCATCAAAGGCTTCCAGACAGCCCTGCGTGGTGCCGTGATGCCCGGTGCCAAAGGCCATGGCCGCCTCGATCAACAGGCCGATCCGCCCCTCGGGCAAGGCA
This sequence comes from Roseicyclus sp., assembly GCA_018401965.1. Classification (GTDB taxonomy): domain Bacteria; phylum Pseudomonadota; class Alphaproteobacteria; order Rhodobacterales; family Rhodobacteraceae; genus Roseicyclus. Next base: position 12,824 of record JAGYJU010000009.1, on the reverse strand, counting down.
TCGGCATCATGCGAGCCATAGACGAAAAACCGCCCCGCCTCGACAGGGTGCAATTCGCGCCGCACATGGGCCACCCAATCGGTTTCCGGCACATCCGACACCACGAAGGGCTTGGCCCCGTGGCTCACCGCCAACAGGGTCAGCGCGATGTCATCGGGCGCATCGTTGAAATAGGCCCCGACTTCCCACAGGCCCGACCCGTCTTCCATCTCGAAGACACCAACGCCGGTCGGCTCCGGCTCCAGGTCTTCGAGCGCCTCGCCCAGGGCTTCGGCCTGGTCTTTGTCGGGCAAGGTGGTCAGGGCGGTCCAGGTCGGCATGGTGGCAAGCTCCGGTTGGGGTCGGCAGTGGCCTACGCGCATCAGGCAGCCTTGGCAATCTCGCGCTACTCCGCCGGTGCCGGCCATGGGCCGGGCCAGCACCGTTTCCTGCCCCGGTTCGGGGTGGCGCGGCACCAACAGCGACAGGCAAAGCGACACGAACGCCATCCCCGCCGCAAGGAAAAACACCGTCGTGGGCGAGGTCAGCCACAGATACCCCAGCGCGGCGGGCAGGAACACCGCCGCGATGTGGTTGATCGTAAAGGCCACGGCCGCGGTGGGCGCGATGTCGCCCGGATCGGCTATTTTCTGGAAATAGGTCTTGATCGCCAGCGCCAGCGCGAAAAACAGGTGGTTCAACACGTAAAGCGCACCCGCCATCCACGGGCCCCAGTCAAAGATGTAAAGCCCGGCATAAAGCAGGAAAATCGCCCCCAGCCCGGCATATTCCACCACCAGCGCCAGCCGTTCGCCAAACCGCGCAACAATCGCCCCCAAAAGCGGCGCGGCCACCACGTTGGTCAACAACGTGACCATGAACAAGGCCGTGATCTGCTGCACCTCGAACCCGTAGCGTTCGACCATCATGAAGGCCGCGAACACGACGAAGATCTGTCGGCGCGCGCCCGACATGAATTGCAACGCGTAATAGAGCCAGTAGCGCCGACGCAGCACCATCTTCTTGGTCTGGGGGTTGGGGCTTTCGAATTGCGGAAAGGCGAAAAAGGCGATGACGGCAATCACCGCCGTCGCCCCGCCCGACACCCAGTAGACAAGATCATAGCTCAAGTCATAGGCGCGCCATGTCAGCACGATCGCCGCATAGGCCAGGAAGGTCGCCCCCGACCCGATCGACAACAGCCAGCCCAAAACCTGCGGCGCGCGCGTCTTGTCGATCCATTGCAATTGCAGCGACTGGTTCACCGTCTCGTAATAGTGAAAGCCGATCGAACTCAGCAGCGTCACGAACAGCAAGCCGCCAAGGCTCGGGAATTGCGCCGTCAGCGCCGTGGCCAGGCCCAGCATCACCAGCGAGATCAGCGCCAACACCTGTTCGCGAACGAATGATGATCGCGATCACACCGATGGCCAGAAACCCCGGTATCTCGCGCACCGTGTGCAGCCAGCCGATATCGGCCCCGTCGAACTGCGCCACCTCGATCACGAAATTGTTGAGCAGCGCCGACCATGTCGCAAAGGCGATCGGCATCCCGAAGGCCATCAAGGCCAACAGGGCCCACCGGGCGCCGCCACAGGGGCAGATGCGCGGCTTGCGCGAGCGACAGGGTTCTGAGTGTGTCTCCTAAGGCCATGGCGCGGCCCTTACGCCGGTTTTCGCGTCCCGTCCATCGCGGCGATGGGGGGGCACTCTCCAGGGCCCTTCACCTTTCCGGAAATACGCCGGGGGAAATGGCGCCACAGGCGCCATTGGGGGCAGCGCCCCCACCCCGAGGCCCGCCAAAGGCGGGACGAGACAAAAGGCGTGCAGCCAAAGGCTGCACCGTTTCGTGACCCTTGGCAGCGGCTCAGCTGGCCAGAACGTTGCGAAATGCCCAGGGCTCATCGGGGTCGATGTCTTCGGGAAACAGCTCCCAGCGGTCCTGTAGCGGGGTCCAGTCGGTGTAATGGGCCTCGACCGGGCCGAGATAGGGGCGCTGCACCTGCAGACAGCGCGCGTGGTCCATTTCATCGGCCTCGACGATGCCGGCCCCGGGGTTTTCCAGCGCCCAGACCATGCCGGCCAGAACGGCGGACGTCACCTGGAGCCCGGTGGCGTTCTGATAGGGTGCCAGGTCGCGTGCCGCCTCGTTCGACAGGCGCGATCCATACCAGAGCGCGTTCTTGTCATGCCCATAAAGCAGCACGCCCAGTTCATCGATGCCCTCGACGATCTCATCCTCGGTCAGGATATGGTGGCGGTCCTGCGCGCGGCCCGATCCGAACATTTCATGCAAGGACAAGACCGCGTCATCGCAAGGGTGATAGGCATAGTGACAGGTGGGGCGATAGGCAGGCGCGTCGCCCTGCCCGACCGTGTAATAATCGGCAATCGAAATCGCCTCGTTATGCGTCACCAGGTAGCCGAACTGCGGACCGGGCGTCGGGCACCAGCTGTGGACGCGGGTGATCGCGCCGGGCCGGTCCAGCCAGATCGCGGCCTGGCAGCCGGTCTCGTGGCGATACCCGTTTTCGGGAAACCACGGCTCATGCGTGCCCCAGCCGAGTTCCGCGGGCTGGAACCCTTCGGCGATGAAGCCCTCGACCGACCAGGTGTTGACGAACACGCCGCGCGGGCGCGGCACGCGGCGCGCCTGGGTGTCGCGCTCGGCGATATGCACCCCCTGCACCCCCAGCGATTGCATCAGCGCGGCCCAGCCCGCCCGGTCGCCCGGTGCGGTCGCATCGCGCCCGGTGTCGCGCGCGAGCGTCAGCAGTGCCTCCTTGACGAACCAGGACACCATGCCGGGGTTGGCGCCGCAGCAGGACACGGCGGTGGTGCCGCCGGGATTGGCCGCCTTTTCATCCCGCATCGCCTGGCGCAGCGCGTAATTGGTGCGCGCGGCATTGTCGGTGGTGTTGAAATAATACCCCGCCCAGGGCTCCACCACGGTGTCGATATAGGGAACGCCGATCTCGCGGCAAAACCGGATCAGGTCGAGCGACGACACATCGACGCTCAGGTTGACGCAAAACCCCTTGCCCGGCTGCAGGATACCCCCCAGAACCTCGCGGTAATTGTCGGGCGTCAGCGCGGTATCCACGAAATTCAGACGATGCCGGCGCAAGAAGTTATGCTGCGCCGGATCGGGTTCGATCACCGTCAACAGATCGGCGTCATAATCGAAATGCCGTTCGATCAGGGGCCAGGTGCCTTTGCCGATGGACCCGAAGCCGATGATGACGATGGGGCCATCGATGCGGCCATAAACGGGATAGGACTGGGGCATGCGGGCCTCCGGCGGCGATAATGGCTAAAAACGAAAAGGGCCGCGCCTGATCGGCACGGCCCCAAGGTCTTGCGTGCGGCAGATATCAGTTCTGCGCGTAATATTCGATAACGAGGTTCGGTTCCATCATCACCGGGTAGGGCACGTCGCCCAGGCCGGGTGTCCGCACGAAGGTCGCGGTCATCTTGGAATGGTCGGCCTCGATGTAATCGGGCACGTCGCGCTCGGCCAGCTGCACGGCCTCCAGCAGAACGGCGATCTGGCGCGACTTTTCGCGGACCTGCACGACATCGCCCTCTTTCACGCGGTAGGACGGGATGTTGACGCGCTGGCCGTTCACCGTGACATGGCCGTGGTTCACGAACTGGCGGGCGGCAAAGATGGTCGCCACGAACTTGGCGCGGTAGACGACCGCGTCCAGGCGGCGCTCCAGCAGACCGATCAGGTTTTCACCGGTGTCGCCGCGCACACGCTCGGCTTCGGCATAGATGCGGCGGAACTGCTTTTCGGTCAGGTCGCCGTAATAGCCCTTGAGCTTCTGCTTGGCGCGCAGCTGCAGACCGAAATCCGACAATCTTGCCCTTGCGGCGCTGGCCGTGCTGGCCGGGGCCGTATTCGCGCTTGTTCACCGGGGACTTCGGGCGGCCCCAGATGTTTTCGCCCATGCGGCGGTCGATCTTGTACTTGGCAGAGGTGCGTTTGGTCACCGTCTGATCTCCTTCTGATGCGCGGGCCCGTGGGGCGCCGCTATGAAGGGCGTTGTCCTTTGCCTTGCGGCCGACAGGCGTTCCCTTGCGGGGGCCACCAACACCAATATCAAACCCCGGCCTTGCGACCGGGGAATTCGGGGCTTTTAGGCAGGGCTGCGGGGGCTGTCAATGCCGGGAAGCAGTGGGTTTCATCGGCGCGGCGCCCAGCAGGATCGCCGCCTCGGCCCGGCTGACCATGCGGCGCACCGGCGGGCCATACAGGTCGGGGTTGCGCGCCAGCTCGGGGCGCAGATCGAACAACAGGTTGCGCTGCCCGCCCGACAGGTGGTCCAGCCCCATGAAGCCGGGGTGAAAGGTTTCCACCTCCAACCCATTGGCCCAGATGACTTCGTGCCGGTCAAGCATCAGGTGGATATACCAGGTTTCCCGCAGGGAATGGTCGACGGTGATGAACCGGTCGCCGACCAGGTCGGCGGCGCGCACCAGCACCTCGGGCTCGCCCCACAGGTCTTGCGCGGCGCGGCCGGTGACCAGAACCCTGTGTTCGGGGCTGACGATCAGATCGGCCTCTGGCCGGTCCAGGCCCAAGGCCCCCCGCCGCAGGCGGATCGGGCGTTGATCCGGCATGGCGAACAAGCGTGCGCCCGACATGCGGCGATGGCCCGACCAAAGCACCTCTTGCGGGCCGCTGTCGCGGGTCAGCAACCGGTCGCCCGGCCCCAGGTCCTCGATCGCGATCTCGCCGGTTTCGGTCCGCAGCCGCGTGCCGGGCGTGAAACAGATGACCGACGGCCGTTCCGACGGGGTGCTGCGCAGCATCCGTTCGGAACATTGCACGATGGTCAGGGTCTTGTCGGGCGGCGGCATGTCGCCCGCAAACAACAGGATCGGGGCCGCGCCTTGCTCGATGACGATGGGAACGATGGTGTGAAACCGCGCGCCGTCCGACACCACGAAGGCGCCGCGCAACAGCGGATCTGCATCTTGCGCGGCGATATCGGCAGCACTGGGCGCGGGGCGTTGCAGCATCTTGCGCACGACGCGCGCGGCGCGGGCGCGCAGATCGGCGTGATCGCGGCTGGCCATCAGGACCAGGGCCGCGCCATCGCCCTCGAGCGCAAGCGCCCGGCCATGCCAGCTCCAGCCCATTCCTTCCATCAGATCCTGATCAGGGTCCGCTGGAAGCCCATCCACCCACGTCTGCGCCCATGAGATCACGAACGCGCCGCGAAAGCCCGTGCCCATTGCCCTGCCTCGTTTTCTTCTGCTGCCAGCCGTTCATCGGCCATGCTTGATGACAGGGTATCAGAGGTGATTCTCTGTGTATAGCGGGTGATTCGCCGTCACCCACAAAATAACGGCAGAGGCCGCATCAGTAGCGGATATCAAGGCTGAGCGATCCAACCAGCTGCCCCTCGGGTTGGCCCTCGAATTCTTCGGACAGCCAGGTGACGCCATAGAACAGGTTTGTCTGGCCGATGCCGAAATTCACCCCCGCCCGCACACGGTGGCGCGTCTCTTCGACCTGATAACCCCGGTCTTCGGGCAAGAACACAGAGCTGTCGACATAGGCCGTGTCGGCCCCAAGCAGGAATGACCACCCGCCGATATCGGCGATGTTGGTGATGCCCGCGACACGCTGCCCGGTGATCGGGTCGCGCGCCCGCAGCCCGCCCTCGCCCAAGCTTCCCCATGTCAGGTCAAACCCGGCCCGGGCCATGGTTTCGACACCGACCTGCACTTCGCCGAACGGGCGCATCTCGACATCCCCCCAGGTCAGGGCACGCGACATTTCCACGGTTCCATGCACATAGGTGCCATCCGCGACCTGGTAATTCTCCATCCCGACGCGCCGCATCGACAGCGCCCGGTGAATGAAGGCCTGGAAAGACCGCAGCCCGGTTTGTTCCCCGGTGATCGCCAGGTCGGCCCCGGCCACCATGTCAAAACCCTGCCAATCGAAATGGGTATGCGCCCCGAACCAAAGCGTACCGGCATAAAGCCGGTCGCCCGGCGCCGGGCGGGTCAGGCTTTGCGGCGAAATGATCTCGGCGCGAAAGCGGTATTCCATGACCTGGAAGGGCTGTTGGGGCAAGGAACCGGTCCAGGCGGGGCCGCGAAAGGCGCTGACCGAAAAGGCACCGGTGCGCCACCTGTCTTCGCGGTCGGCCAGCACGTCATTCGTGAACAACCGCACGACGCCCAGCGAATGCCGGGCCTGGGTCGCTTGGAGGACGTGTTCGGAGCCTTGAGCTGTCTGCGCCATCGAGCCGGACACCATGCCGGATACCGCGACAAGGGCCGCCCCGAACACGACGGAAATCTTTACCATGAAACTGCCTCGTACAAGTCGACGGTTTCCCCGCCGGTTATTTGCGCACGAGATTAGCAGCCTGGCCGCCCCATGGCCATCACCCGATGGCCAGATCCCCTAGCTGCATTTCGAATAGCCGCAACTGTTGCAGGTCAGGCACCCTTCGGCCATGCGCAGGTCGTATTGGCCGCAAGACGGGCAGGCCGGGCCGGGGCGGTGGCCAAGGTTGACCACCTCGGCTTGGGGATCGGATTTCAGGCCCATCCCCTCGCCCGCGATGAAGCCGATGGAAATCAGGTGCCGCTCGATCACGCCGCCGATGGCTGCCAGGATCGAGGGCACGTATTTGCCGTTCATCCATGCGCCGCCGCGCGGGTCGAACACGGCCTTTAGTTCTTCCACCACGAAAGACACGTCGCCGCCGCGCCGGAACACTGCCGAAATCATCCGCGTCAGCGCCACGGTCCAGGCGAAATGTTCCATGTTCTTGGAATTGATGAACACCTCGAAGGGCCGCCGGTGGCCCGCCAGCACGATATCGTTGATGGTGATGTAGAGCGCATGTTCGCTGTCGGGCCATTTGACCTTGTAGGTGTGACCTTCAAGCGATTGCGGGCGGTCGAGCGGTTCGGACATGTAGACCACTTCGCCGGTCGCGGCCTCGGTCGCCTCGGGGCCATCGGCCTTGTCGGCGGTTTCGGACACCGTCAAGACCGACCCCGTCACCGCATTGGGGCGATAGGTGGTGCAGCCCTTGCAGCCGGTGGCATAGGCCTCGGTGTAGACGCCCTTGAAGCTTTCGAAATCGATATCGGCGGGCACGTTGATCGTCTTGGAAATCGAGCTGTCGATCCAGGGCTGGGCGGCGGCCTGCATCCGCACGTGATCGAGCGGCGCAAGCGTCTGGGCGGTGACGAAATAATCGGGCAATGGCGCGTCGCCCATGTGGTCGCGCCACAGGGCCACGGCGTAATCCACCACCTCTTCCTGGGTGCGGGTGCCATCGGGTTGCAGCACCTTGCGGGTGTAGGAATTGGCGAAAATCGGCTCGATCCCAGAGGATACATTGCCCGCGAACAGCGAAATCGTGCCCGTCGGCGCGATCGAGGTCAAAAGCGCATTGCGCAAGCCATGCTGGGCGATCAGCGCCTGAACATCCGCATCCAGCCGCAAGATCATCGGCGCCTTGGCATAGGCGGCGGCATCATACAGCGGGAAAGCCCCCTTTTCCGCCGCAAGCAGCGCCGAGGCCCGGTAGCTGGCATTGGCAATCGCGCGCATCCAGATGCCGGTCTGGGCCACCGCGTCGGCCGACCCGTAGCGCAGCCCCATCATTGCCAGCGCATCGGCAAGCCCGGTCACGCCCAGCCCGATCCGGCGTTTGGCCCGCGCCTCGGCCGCCTGCGCCTCAAGCGGAAAGCGCGAGGCGTCGACGACATTGTCCATCATCCGCACCGATGTGGCGACCAGGTCAGCAAGTTTGCCATCATCGATCCGGGCGGTATCGGTGAACGGTGCCTCGACCAGCCGCGCCAGGTTGATCGACCCAAGCAAACAGGCGCCATAGGGCGGCAGCGGCTGCTCGCCGCAGGGGTTGGTCGCGGCGATGGTTTCGACATAGTTCAGGTTGTTCTCGGCATTGATGCGGTCGATGAAGATCACGCCCGGTTCGGCGTAATCATAGGTCGCGCGCATGATCTTGTTCCACAGGTCGCGGGCCTGGATCGTGCGATAGACCCGCCCCCCGAACGTCAGCTCCCAGGGGCCATCCGCCTCGACCGCCGCCATGAACGGGTCGGTGACCAGCACCGAGACATTGAACATCCGCAGCCGCGCCGGGTCCGACTTGGCATCGATGAAAGCCTCGATATCGGGGTGATCACAGCGCAGCGTCGCCATCATCGCGCCCCGGCGCGACCCAGCCGACATGATCGTGCGGCACATCGCATCCCAGACATCCATGAAGGACAGCGGCCCCGATGCATCGGCGGCCACGCCCATCACCTCGGCCCCCTTGGGCCGGATGGTCGAGAAATCATAGCCGATGCCGCCACCCTGCTGCATGGTCAGCGCCGCTTCGCGCAGGTTGTCGAAAATGCCCCCCATGCTGTCGGGGACCGTGCCCATGACGAAACAGTTGAACAGCGTCACCGACCGCCCGGTGCCCGCGCCCGCCACGATGCGGCCCGCCGGCAGGTATTTGAAATCTTCCAGCGCCGCGTAAAACCGGTCTTCCCACCCGGCCTTGTCCTGTTCGACATCCGCCAGCGCGCGGGCGATGCGGCGCCAGGTGTCTTCCACCGATTGGTCGATGGGCGCACCCCCCGCCTCTTTCAGGCGGTATTTCATGTCCCAGATCTGTTCAGCGATGGGGGCAGCGAAACGGGTCATGGTGATGGCTCCTATGGGCAGGGATGCAAGATAGCCCGGCGGCCCGCGACGTTCAACAGATTGAAGATCCCGCCAATCAGTCTACGATATGCGGTAGACGCAACCCAGCGGGAGATCTCCGTGGCCCAGCCGAAAACCACCCACCTGATCAAGCTTTGCGTCGGCGCCGAACGGGTCGAAGACCTGTTGGAGTGGCAGGCCAGCCTGCGGGCCCAGGGCGGCGACGGCTTGCCGCGCCATGTCACGCGGATGTGGCCCAAGCGCGCCGATGAAATCCTCGCGGGCGGATCGCTCTACTGGGTGTTCAAGGGGTTGGTGCTGTGCCGCCAGCGCGTTCTGCGGCTTGACGAGGTGGATCGCGGCGATGGTATCACGCGCTGCGGCATCGTGCTGGACCCGGAGGCGGTGCGCGTCGCCGCGACCCCGAAACGGCCATTCCAGGGCTGGCGTTACCTGCCGCCCGAAGACGCGCCGCGCGATCTGCCCAAGGGTCGCGACACCGAAGAAGCCTTGCCGCAATCGCTGCAAAACGCGCTGGCCGAAATCGGCGTGCTCTAGGCCGGGCCTGCCGGTTGGCTGATGCGCGCCAGCAGATCGGCCAGAACCGCGCGGTCGGCCTCGCCCCAGGCTGCACCGCGGGCGCGGAACAGCGTCGCCTCTGACCGGTGGATCAACCCATCCTCGAGGATCTTGAGGTGATTGGCCCGCAGCGTTTCCCCCGTCGAGGTGATATCGGCAATCGCCTCGGCGGTGGCATGGGCGACCGTGCCCTCGGTCGCGCCCTGGCTGTCGACAAGCTGGTAATCGGCCACGCCCGCCTCGCGCAGGAATTCGCGCACCAGCCGGTGATATTTCGTGGCGATGCGCAACCGGAACCCGTGCTTGCGCCGAAACGCGGCGGCCACCGCATCGAGGTCGTCCAAGGTGCTGACATCGATCCAGGACTTGGGCACCGCGATGATCAGGTCGGCATGGCCAAAGCCCATCGGGGCCACGATTTCCACGGCCTGATCCCAGGCGGGGATGCGTTCTTGCACAAGATCGGATCCGGTGACGCCCAGGTGAATGCGACCCGCCGCGAGTTCACGCGGAATTTCCCCCGCCGACAGCAGCATCAATTCCACATCCGCCCCCTCGACGGTGGCGGCATATTCGCGGTCCGACCCGCTGCGTCGCATGTCCAGCCCGCGATCCGCGAACCAGGCAAAGGTCTTGTCCATCAGCCGCCCCTTGGACGGCACGCCCAGCCGGATCGTCATGGCCGCCCCCCTGTCCGCAACCGGTGCACAAGCTCGGGGCGGATCACCCCGCCCACGGCGGGAATTTCGCGCCCTGCCCCCAAGATCCGGGTCAGCGCATCATAGCGCCCGCCGGTGGCCACCGGCGGCAGATCGGGGCGGCCTTCGGCCAGAAAGCCGAACACGAACCCGTCGTAATATTCCATCGTGGTGCGCCCGAAACTCGCCTCGAAGGGCAGGGTTGCGATGTCGATCCCGGCCGCGTCCAGCGCACCCATCCGAGCCGCCAAGCGGTCAACCGCCCCCCCAAGGCCGGGCAGATCGACACAGACATCGCAGAGCTGTTCATAGGCATCGGGCAGCGCCGCCTTGAGCGACAGGATCACGCCCAGAACCTCGGCCTCGGCGGCGGGTATGGGCGGGGTCGCGGCATCTGCCGCCAGCGCGTTCAGCCGGTCGGCCACGTCCTGCGCCGAGCGCAGGCCGATCTCCGGCCCGGCCTCGTCGATCAGGGCCGCCGCCCCCCGGGTTTCCAGCGCCCGGATCAAGGCCGCGCGCGGCGCGGGCAGGGCTGCGCGCCCGGTATAGCGATCGAGCAGCGCGCGAAACCGGCGCGGCCGCCACAGGTGGCGTCGCAGCGCCGCCTTGCGCGCATCGGTGGTCGACAGCGTGTCGATAGCCGCCATCAGGATGCCGATATCGCCCGTCACCGCGCGCAGGCCAAAGGGTGCCAAGGCCTTGGCGAACAGGGCGAAGACCTCGGCATCGGCGCGGGTGGGATCGGCGCGGTCGAACACCTCGTAGCCGACTTGCAGGTATTCCGACGGTCGCCCGGACCCGGCCGCCTGGGTCCGGAACACCTCGCCCATATAGGTGTAGCGGGCGGGGTCCGCGCCATTGGCCATGTGCATCTGCACCACCGGAACGGTGAAATCGGGGCGCAGCATCAATTCGCCCCGGTCGGGATCATGGGTGACATAGGCGCGGGCGCGAATGTCTTCGCCGTAGAGGTCCAGCAGCGTTTCGGCGGGCAACAGCAGATCCGCCTCGACCGCTTGCGCGCCCGCCGCCTCGAACAGCGCCAGGAAGGCTGCCGCCTCGGCCCGAAGGGTGGATTTGGCGGTCACGGGTGACGGTCCAGCATCGCGCGCACCTGCGCCACGAGATCGGCCAGCGGCACCTCGAGCTGCGCGGGCTGGCTTTTCCATTCCTCCAGCGTCGCATCCTGTGCCAGTTTCGCGCCCAGGATCAGGTCCTTCAGCAGCACGACACCGCGCGCCGCTTCATCCCCGCCCTGGATCACGGCGACCGTGGATTGGCGCTTGTCGGCATATTTCAACTGGTTGCCGAAATTCTTGGGATTGCCCAGGTAGACCTCGGCGCGGATGCCCGCGGCCCGCAGGGTCGCGGCCATCGCCTGGTAATCCGCCATGCGGTCACGGTCCATCACGGTGACGATGACGGGGCCCTGGGTTTCGCCGGTCAGCCGCCCCTTGGCGCGCAACGCGGCCAATAGCCGGTCGACGCCGATGGACACGCCGGTTGCCGGAACCTCTTGGCCGGTGAAGCGCTTGACCAGGTCATCATAGCGCCCGCCGCCCGCGACCGACCCGAATTGGCGCGGGCGGCCCTTTTCATCGAGGATCTCGAAGGTCAGTTCCGCCTCAAAGACCGGGCCGGTGTAATAGCCCAGGCCCCGCACGACCGAAGGGTCGATGACAATGCGGTCGGGGCCATACCCTTGGGCGGCAAGCAGGTCGGCGATAGTTTCCAGCTCGTCGACACCAGCGGTGCCAATTTCAGAGCCACCGACCAGATCGCGCAGCCGCGCCACCGTGGCAGCGCCCGTATCGCGCTTGGCCGCCATGAAGCCCATCACCACATCGGCCTGCGCGTCACCCAGGCCCGCGCCCTTGGTGAAATCGCCGCTTTCATCTTCGCGCCCCGCCCCAAGCAAGGCGCGCACGCCCGCCTCGCCAAGGCGGTCCAGCTTGTCGATGGCGCGCAGCACGATGCCGCGTTCGGTTTCCCTGTCGTCGCCCGACAGGCCCGCAACCTCGAGCACGCCGTTCAGCACCTTGCGGTTGTTGACCCGCACGATGTAATCGCCCCGCTCGATCCCCACCGCTTCCAGCGCATCGGCCAGCATGCCGCAGATCTCGGCATCGGCGGCGACCGACGGCGCGCCGACCGTATCGGCATCACATTGATAGAATTGGCGGAACCGCCCCGGCCCGGGCTTTTCGTTGCGCCAGACCGGGCCCATGGTGTAGCGGCGATAGGGGCTGGGCAGATCGTTGCGGAATTGCGCCGCGACCCGCGCCAGCGGCGCGGTCATGTCATAGCGCAGCGCAAGCCAGGTGCCGCCCTCGCCCTCGTCTTCCTGCCAGGCAAAGACGCCCGCGTTCGGGCGGTCGACATCGGGCAGGAACTTGCCCAGGGCCTCGACCGTTTCCACCGCGGCGGTTTCCAGCGGATCGAACCCGTGCAGGCGGTAGACGGCCGCGATCTTGTCCAGCATCTGCTGGCGTTCGATCACCTCGGCGCCGAAATAATCACGGAAGCCCTTGGGCGGTTCGGCCTTGGGGCGGGGCTGTTTCTTGTCTTTGGCCATGGCTTGCTTCACGCCTCGGGTCCGGGGTCGCGCACCGTCTAGCGGAGGGGGGCGGCAACGGCAAGGCAGAGCCGGGCTGTGAAAGCCGCATCCCAGGCTGTAAGGACGCGGTGGCAGATGGACAGGAGGCGGCGATGGTGGATCGCATGACATTGGAAGAACGCATCGCGCACCTGGAACGGGTGGCCGATGACCTGTCAGAGGTCGTGGCGCGGCAGGACACCGAGCTTGCGCGGCTGACCCGGCGGGTCGAGATGTTGATGATGCGAGAGGCCGAGCGCGAGGTGGA
>JAGYJU010000008.1 GCA_018401965.1 Roseicyclus sp. | reverse complement strand
GGCGGCGACCCCGCGCCTGATGCAAGCCTATGCCATCGGACGCTGAGGGGGGCGGCGCATGACCTATTCCATCGTCGCGCGTGACCCTGACACCGGGCAGTACGGTGTGGCCGTGGCCAGCCGGTTCTTTGCGGTGGGCGCGCTGGTGCCCCATATCCGGGGCGGCAAATGCGCGGTCGCAACCCAGGCCTTCGTGTCGCCCATCTGGGGGATCGAGGCGGCCGACCGCATGGCGGGCGGCGAGACGGGCGCGGATGTGCTGGCCGACATGGTCGCGCGCGACGGGGGGCAGGCGATCCGCCAGATCCACATGATCGACGCGGGCGGCCAGGTGGCCGCCCATACCGGCGCCAATTGCGTCGACTGGTGCGGGCATGTGGCGGGCGACGGCGTATCCGTCGCGGGCAACATGCTGGCGGGGCCTGCGGTTGTCGCGGAAACGCTGGCCGCCTATCAGGCGCATCTGCACCTGCCCCTGGCCGAACGGCTGATGACCGCGATGGAGGCGGGCGGGCTTGCGGGCGGCGACAAGCGCGGCACGCAATCGGCGGCCCTGGTCATTCACAGGTCCGAGGATTACCCGTGGCTGTCGCTGCGCGCCGACGATCACCCCGACCCGTTGGGCGAATTGCGGCGCCTTCATGACGTGGCGCAGGAACGGTTCCTGCACGTGGCCGATGCCATGCCGACACGGGCCAATTTTTCCGGCACCACCGACCGGCGCGGGATCGACGCCGCCATCGCCGCAGAAGAGGCCAGACGCCGTGCCGAGGGCCGCAAAAGCCGGTCTTTCGCCACCGACCTGACGGGCTGACGCCGGTCAGATTTCCTGGTGCACCTGCGCGAATGTCAGGGCGGCGAAAATGCCCGTGCCGCCCAGCACATTGCCCGCCAGCGCGGGCAGGATGCCACCAAGCACCGCCGCGCCCAGGCCCAGGTCACCGCGCGCGACCAGGATGAACAACTCGGTCGCCCCCGCCACCACATGCGACATGCCGCCCAGGCCGATGGCATAGGTCACGATCACGATCATCAGCACCTCGCCCGCGCTGTGCATGCGCGGCAATATCCAGACCAGCGCCGCGATCAGGAAACCGGCGGGAATGCCCCATGCGAAATGGTTCAGCGCGCTGGCTTCGGCGTAATGGCGCGACACGGTCAGGATACCCTGAAGCTGCGCATCGGGCAGGATATGCCCGAAGACCAGCACAAGCGCCGCCACCGCGCATCCGACCATGTTGGCGGCAAATACCGTGCCCCACAGCCGCAGGATCAACAGCGCCTTGCCGCGTGTCGGCGCAAGAAACAGCGGCAGGATCGGGGTGATGGTGTTTTCGGTGAACAGCTGCATCCGGCCCAGGATCACGATCAGGAACCCGACCGTGTAGCCAAGGTTCGACACGGCGGGCGTCCAGGACGCACCGGGCAGGTAGGCCACCAGGAACCCCTTGCCCAGAACCGATGTGCTGATCGCAAGCCCCGCCGCGACACCCGACCACCAAAGCGCGCTGAAGGGGCGTTTGAGTTCATATTCGCCTTCGCGGCGGATCACCTCGAAGATAACGGCGGATCGGACCTTTTCGAAATCGTCGACCTGTCGTTCCTCGGCCTGCGCAAGGTGGGGTTCGCGTGACATCGGGCCTATCCCCTTGTTTGGACAGCGGGCGGCTGATCGGAGCCTTGATGCAAAGCCCCGAAGCCCGAGCATAGGCCGAAGCGGCCTTTTGGTCCACCGACCGGCCCCTGGCGCGCGGTATGGCCACCGACCGCGCCGGGGATGGGCCAGTTCCGGCTTGCCCCTGCCGATGCGCCATGATCACCTTCAACCATGTCCTATGCCACCACGATCAACGCCACGCGCTACCGCTTTGCCTCGCTCAAGGTGCTGCTGGCGCGCGCCTCGCCCGCGCGGACCGGCGATGCCTTGGCGGGGCTTGGCCGCCGATGGCCCGCTGGAACGGATCGCGGCGCAATACTGCCTTGCCGATGTGGCCTTGGCCGATTTCCTGGCGGATGTGATGCAGGTCGAGGGCGATGGCGTCACCGCCCTGATCCTCGATCAGCACGACCCGGCCGCCTTTGCCCCCGTCGCCGCGATGACCGTCGGGGACTTTCGGGATTGGCTGTTGAACCCGGCCACGACCGGGGAAGATATCGCCGCCATCGCCTGGGGGCTGACGCCGGAAATGGCGGCGGCGGTCAGCAAGATCATGCGCGCACAAGACCTGATCGCGGTCGCCGCCAAGATCGAGGTGGTGACGCGGTTCCGGTCCACGCTCGGCCTGCGCGGGCGCCTGTCGACGCGCAACCAGCCCAACCACCCGACCGATGACAGCCGGGGCATCGCGGTCTCGGCGCTGGATGGGCTGTTGATGGGGGCGGGCGACGCGGTGATCGGGGTGAACCCCGCCACCGACAGCCTGCCCGACTATATCCGCATCTGCGAGGTGCTGGACGCGATCCGAAGCCAATTGGCCATCCCGACCCAGACCTGTTGCCTTGGCCATGTCACCACGGCCCTGGCGGCGATGTCGGCGGGCGCGCCGGTCGATCTGGTGTTCCAGTCGGTCGCGGGGTCCGACAAGGCCAACACAGGCTTTGGTGTCACGCTGGCGATGCTGGACGAGGCGGCGGATGCCGTGGCGGGGCTGGGCCGCGCGCCAAAGGGTGCAAACCTGATGTATTTCGAAACCGGCCAGGGCGCGGCGCTTTCGGCCGATGCCCATCACGGCATGGATCAACAGACCATGGAAACCCGCGCCTACGCGGTGGCACGCCGCTACCGGCCGCTGCTGGTGAACACGGTCGTGGGCTTCATCGGGCCGGAATACCTGGCGGATGGCAAACAGATCATCCGCGCCGGGCTGGAGGATCATTTCTGCGGCAAGCTGCTGGGCCTGCCGATGGGGGTGGATGTCTGCTACACCAACCATTCCTATGCCGACCAGGAAGACATGGACATCTTGCTGACCGCTCTGGCGGCGGCGGGGGTCAATTTCGTCATCACCGTTCCCGGCGGCGATGACATCATGCTGAATTACCAGGCCCTGTCCTTTCATGACGCCGGGTTCATCCGCCAGACGCTGGGCCGCCCGCCCGCGCCGGAATTCGAAAGCTGGATGGCGCAACATGGCATCGGGGCAGCCGACATCAGCTTGCCCGGGCTGGACGTGGTGCTGGCGCAATTGCGGTTGCCGGCGGCATGAAGACACCCGGCCCAAACTTTCGCGACGATATGCGCGCGCTGACCGATGCGCGGCTGAATTTCGGCCCGCGCGGGGCGGCGATGACGACCAAGGATGCCTTGGGTTTCGCCCTTGATCATGCCCGCGCCCGCGAAGCCGTCGAGGCCGGGCTGAACCTGCCTGAGCTGACCGGCGCCTTGACGCGGCTGGGGCTGGATCACCGCGTGGTCACAAGTGCCGCCGCGAACCGCGAAACCTTCATCCGCCGCCCCGATCTGGGCCGACGCCTGCCTGATGGGGATGCGGCCAGCCTTGCGGACCTTGGGCCGGTGGATGTGGCGCTGGTGCTGGGGGACGGGTTGTCGGCCATGGCCGTGGCGCTGAACGGCGCGGCCTTCATGGCGGCGCTGGCGCGGCGACTGCGCGAGCTTGGCCTGGGCTTTGGGCCGGTCATCCTGGCGCATCAGGCGCGGGTCGCCCTGGGCGATGGCATCGCGCGGGCCTTGGGCGCGCAGACCGTGGTGATGGCGCTCGGCGAACGGCCCGGCCTGTCGGCGGCGGACAGCCTGGGGGTCTATGTCACCCATCTGCCGCGCACCGACACCCAGGACAGCGCGCGCAACTGCATCTCGAACATCCGCGACGCAGGCATATCAGTCGATGATGCCGCCGATCAGACCGCCCGCCTGATCACCGCGATGCGCGTCACCGGCCAAAGCGGCGTGGCGCTGAGCCAGGCAATCGCGGCAGGCGCCCTGCCCCGATCCAGCCCCTGACCCGCCGCGCGAGCAGGGGCGATGGATTCGCCCCATAGCGGATCGAGCCCGACCGAAACCGCCCTGGAACAGCCCAAAACCGGGCAAATAGCGGGTATTTCGCCCGCAAACCCGGCGACTGCGACGTCTGCGCCCAGCAGCCCATCATGCGCTTTGACCCGCCGCCGCCGCCGCGCGCAGCGTGATCTTGCACAGAGCATTTAGGGTTCCGCCCAAACTTGGGGTCTGGTCCGAGAAATGCTGCCCTGCCGGCAAAATCCGGCCTGGTACACGGCGGGCCAAAATCCCGGGAGAGCACTGTGCGAAGAGTTCGGCCGCTCCCTCGAACGTCACTCACTCCGGTCGGACGTTGAACGCCATCCTGTCGGAGGACTGCATCGTGATGAAATCCACCCTCGCCGCCACCACCGCCACCACCGCCCTCGTGCTGGCCTTGTCCGCTTTTTCCGCCAGCGCGCAGGACCGCACCGAATTCTCGGTCGCCTGGTCGATCTATGTCGGCTGGATGCCCTGGGGCTATCTTGACGAAAGCGGCATCATGGACGCCTGGGCCGACCGCTACGGCATCAGCGTCGATATCGTGCAGATCAATGATTACGTCGAATCGATCAACCTTTACACCGCAGGCGAATTCGACGGGGTGAGTGCCACCAACATGGACACGCTGTCGATCCCGGCAGGGTCGGGGGTGGATACCACGGCGCTGATCGTGGGCGATTTTTCCAATGGCAACGATGCCGTGATCCTCAAGGGCGAAGGCACGCTGGAAAGCCTGGCGGGGATGCCCGTCAACCTGGTGGAACTGTCGGTGTCCCATTACCTCTTGGCGCGCGCGCTGGACAGCGTGGGCTTGGCGGAACGCGATCTGGCGGGGGTGGTCAACACCTCGGACGCCGACATGATCGCGGCCTTTGCCACCGATGACGTGCAGGCGGTCGTCACATGGAACCCGCTGGTGTCGACCATCGCCGAAGACCCTGCCGCCAATATCCTGTTCACCTCGGCCGATATCCCCGGCGAGATCATCGACATGATGGTGGTCAACACCGAAACGCTGGCCGCCTACCCCGATTTCGGCCGCGCCCTGGTGGGGGCGTGGTACGAGCTGATGACGATCATGGCCTCTGACACGCCCGAAGGTGTGGCCGCGCGCAGCGCCATGGCCGAGGCCTCGGGCACGGACCTTGCCGGCTATGACGCCCAGCTTGCCTCGACCCAGATGTTCTGGACGCCGGCCGATGCGGTGGCCTTTGTCGAAAGCCCGGCCTTGCCCGAAACCATGGTCAACGTGGCCGAGTTCCTGTTCGAACGCGGCATCCTTGGCGAAGGCGCGCCCAGCGCCGATTTCGTCGGCGTGCAATACCCCGGCGGCGTGGTGACGGGCGACCCGGCCAATATCGGGCTGCGCTTTGACCCCAGCTTCATGCAGATGGCCGCCGACGGGGCGCTGTAGGTCGACGGGCGGGGCGGCGGCGATGCGGTGGATCAACCGATATCCCGGCCCGGCGGGCCGCGTGGCGCTGGCCGCCCTGCCCTTCGTGCTGGTGGGCTTGGCCTATGCCCAGGCCTCGGCTGCGCGGCTGGCGGACAACCCCGCCGACCGCATCCTGCCCGCCCCCGCGACCCTGGCCGCGACCGCCTGGCGGCTGATGACAGAGCCGGACAGGCGGTCGGGCAGCATCGAGTTCTGGGGCGACACGGTATCGAGCCTGTCGCTGTTGCTGGCGGGCGTGGGCATCGCGGGCTTGATCGGCCTGTGCCTTGGGCTGGCAATCGGGCTGATCCCGGTGGTGCGCGCGGGCCTGCACGGCTTTGTCGGCGTCGCCTCGATGATCCCGCCGCTGGCGATCCTGCCGATCCTGTTCATCACGCTGGGGGTGGGGAATGCCGCGAAAATCGCGCTGATCGCGATCGGCATCACGCCTTTCCTGGTCCGCGACCTGTCCGCCCGCACGCTGGAATTGCCGCAAGAACAGATCATCAAGGCCCAGACCTTGGGCGCCTCCACATTGGCCGTCGCGGTAGCGGTCGCGCTGCCGCAAATCCTGCCCCGGTTGATCGCGGCGCTGCGCCTGTCGCTTGGCCCCGCCTGGCTGTTTCTGATCGCGGCCGAGGCGGTGGCCTCGGACAGCGGGCTTGGCTACCGGGTGTTCCTTGTGCGCCGGTTCCTCGCCATGGACGTGATCCTGACCTATGTCGCCTGGATCACCATCCTGGCCTTTCTGATCGACTGGGGGCTTGCCCGCCTGTCGCGCTGGCTCTTCCCTTGGGCGGAGGCGCGGGGATGACGCTGGTTCAGGTCGACGGCATCTTTCAAAGCTATGGCGCACGCCCGATCCTGGAACGGGTGAACCTGTCGGTGGCCGAGGGTGAATTCATCTCCATCGTCGGCGCGTCGGGCTGTGGCAAATCCACTTTCCTGCGCCTGCTTCTGGACCAGGAACGCCCCACGCGCGGGCAGATCACGGTGGATGGCCAGCCGCTGAAAGGCGAACCCGACCGGTCGCGCGGCATCGTGTTTCAACGCTATTCGGTGTTTCCGCACCTGAGCGTGCGCGACAACATCGTCGCCGCCGAAGGGTTGCGCCGCCCGCTTGGCCGCCTGTTCGGGCCTGCCCGCCGCGCCGCGCGCGCCCGGGCCGAGGCCACGCTGGACCGGATCGGGTTGGCCCATGTGGCAGGGCACTACCCCGCCGCGCTGTCGGGCGGCATGCAGCAACGCCTTGCCATCGCGCAGGCGCTGGCGGCGCAGCCGCGCATCCTGTTGCTGGATGAACCCTTTGGCGCGCTTGATCCGGGCACACGCGACCAGATGCACGGGTTTCTGACCGAATTGCGGGCCGAAACCAGGATGACGGTCTTCATGGTCACCCATGACCTGCGCGAAGCCTTCAAGCTGGGGGACCGCGTCATTGTCTTCGACAAGACCCGCTGGGATCCCCACGACCCCGCCGCCTATGGCGCGACGATCACCTATGATTTCGACGCGAAGAACGGCGGCATCCCCTATCAACTGCAAGAGGACCAAGATGGATTTCCTGACCCCGCGCCGCAGCCGGTCGCATAGCCCGGCCGATGCGCCCCGGCCCGACCGGCGCGCACATCACCCCGACCTGACGAAACTGCGCGGCTGGCGCGCCATGCAGGCAGAGGCCGACATCCCCGAAAACCGCTGGGATGAAGAACGCCGTTGGGCGCTGCGCATGGGGCTGACCGGCGCCGACAGCATCGAGGACAAATCCATCCCCACCTTCGCGCGGGGCGAGCTGCCGCATTACGCCGGCATCAACACGTTCCTCAAGGCGCCCTATGCCGAGGACGTGACCGAGGTGAAGCATTACGACGCCACGGTCCTTGGCATCCCCTTTGACGGCGGCACCACCTACCGCCCCGGCACGCGGTTCGGGCCACAGGGGTTGCGCAAGATCAGCGCGCTTTACACCCCCTACAACTACGAGCTGGCGGTCGATCTGCGCGAACAGATGACGCTGTGCGATGCGGGCGATGTGTTCACCATCCCCGCCAACCTGGAAAAGAGCTTTGACCAGATCAGCCGCGCGGTCAGCCACGTGTTCAGTTCGGGCAGCTTCCCGATCATGATCGGCGGCGATCATTCCATCGGCTTTCCCTGCGTGCGCGGCATCGCGGAATGCACGTCGAAGAAAATCGGGATCATCCATTTCGACCGCCATGCCGACATCCAGGAAAAAGACCTGGATGAACGGATGCACACGACGCCGTGGTTCCATTCGACGCTGTTGCCAAATGTGCCGGCCAAGAACCTGGTCCAGATCGGCATCGGTGGCTGGCAAGTCCCGCGCGAGGCGGTCAAGGTCGCGCGAGAGCGGGAAACCAACATCATCACCATGTCGGACATGGAAAAGATGGGCGTGGACCGCACCGCAGAAATGGCGCTGGAAATGGCCTGGGATGGGGTCGACATGGTCTACATGTCCTTTGACATCGACAGCATCGATTGCGGCTTCGTGCCCGGCACGGGCTGGCCGGAACCGGGCGGGTTCCTGCCGCGCGAGGCCCTGGCACTGGCGTCCAAGGTCGCGGCAGAGGGGCTGTGCGGCATGGAACTGGTCGAGGTTTCGCCCCCTATGACACCTCCGACATCACCGCGCTGATGGGCACACGGGTGATCGTGGATGTGCTTGGGTCCATGGTGGCGGCGGGCAAGATGGGGGCGCACAAGCGCCATATCGACAAGCCCGTCAGCATTCCGCATGGCGAATTCGAAGGTCGGAGGTGGTCGAATGCCCCATGATCATCACCCCCACCCGCATGATCACAACCACCATCACGGCCCCGCCGATCACTTGCATTCGCACCTGACGCCCGAGGATGAGGCCGCCGATCTGCAAATCCTGACCGCGCAATTCATCGACGGTTTCGTCACCGCCGCCGACAAGGCCGCCTATCTGCGGCTGGCCGGCGTGCCGCTGGACCGGCCCGGCAAGGCAGGCGCCAGCGCGCTGAAACTGGTCGACGTGGAACTGAAGACCGAATGGCAGGTCGGCACCGCGTCACCCTCTTTCGGGTCGCGCGAGCTCAGCTATCTGCCGTTTCCCGGCTCGATGATCCGGGAACGGACCAACATGGCGCTGGTTTACGTGTCCATGGACGAAAAAGACAAACTCGACATCCGCGATTTCCTCGCAACCCGTGAAAGGATCTGACCCCATGCGAACCTTGTTTCCGACGCTTGCCGCCCTTGCCCTTGCCCTGCCCGCCACGGCGCACGAGACGGGCGTTCCCGCCCATATCCACCCCCATGGCAGCGAAACGCTGATCGTTGGGGCCTTGGTGGCCGCCGTCGCCGTGGTGGCGCTTCGGCTGGTGCGGCGCTGACCCTTCGGGGCGGCCGTGCGGGGCCTAACCGCGCGGCGGCCCCGGAAACACCCGCCCATCCATCAGCTTGCGCGCGGTGCGCACCGTGCCCGCCGCCACGACATGGCCGGCGCTGTCGCGCTCGATCCTCACCTCGGCGGCCCCTGTCGGGTGTTCCACGGCAAAGACACCATCCTTGGGCAAGACCGCCAGCCGCGCCGCAGGCCCCCGTGGCAAGACGCAGGCGGCGGCGACGCTGACGGCGGCAAAGACCCCGATGGTGGCGTGGCACCGATGCGGGATGAAGCTTCGGGTGGAAATCGCGCCGCCCGCCTGCGGCGGTGACACAAGCGTCATCTTGGGCACCGTCTTGTCGGTGACATCGCCCAAGCCCATCATCGGCCCGGCCAAAAGCCGGATCGCCTCGACGCGCGCCTTGAGCGCGGCATCGGCATCCAGCATCTCGCGCGGCTCGCGCCCGGTGAGGCCAAGATCGGCGGCATCCATCACCACGATCGGCATCCCCATGTCGATGAGCGTGCAGGCGATGCCCTCGATCACGTCGACATCGCGACCCGTGGGCAACATCGCGCCGCCGGTCATCGACCCTTGCAGCCCGGTGAACATCAGGGGCACGCCCGCATGATGGCCCGGCACCCCGTCGATGCGCGCCGTGCCGTCATAGCTGACGCGCGCTTGTGGCGTGGCGACACGGGCCAGCGCAATTTCGCCGGTGTTGACCATGTGGATGCGCACCGGCGTTTCGCCGGTCTGCGCCGCGACCAACCCGCGTTCGATGGCGGCCGGGCCGACACCAGCCAGGATATTGCCGCAACCCTGCGCGTCGCTGACCAGCGCCTGGCCGACATGGACCTGAAGGAACAGGTAATCGACATCGGCATCCGCCCGGGTCGAGGGCGACAGGATCGCCACCTTGGAGGTCAGCGGATCGGCCCCGCCGATCCCGTCGATCTGGCGCGCATCGGGCGAGCCCATGATGCGCACCAACAGATCATCGATCGCGGCCCGCCCTTCGGGCAGATCGCTGGCCAGGAAATATGCCCCCTTGGACGTGCCGCCGCGCATCCACAGGCAGGGGATGCCGTCAGTCATAGCGCAGACCCTTGGCCGCCAATCGGTCGCGCATGCCGTAAAGATCGAGGCCAAGCTCCCCCGAGGCCAGTTTTGCGCGCTTGGCCTCTTCGGCGGCCAGCCGCGCCTTGGCGGCGGCCAGCACCGTTTCCGCATCTTCGCGGCGCACGACGCAGACGCCATCATCATCGGCGATGATCACATCGCCGGGATTGATCGCCGCCCCGGCGCAGACCACCGGCACATTCACCGACCCCACGGTTTCCTTGACCGTGCCCTGGGCGCTGACCGCCGTGGACCAGACCAGGAACCCCATCGCCCGCAGATCGCGCAGATCGCGCACGCCCGCGTCGATCACCAGCGCGCGACACCCCCGCGCCAGGGCCGATGTGGCCAGCAGATCACCGAAATACCCCATGTCGCAGGGCGCGGTGGGGGCCAGAACCATGATATCGCCCGGCTGCAACTGTTCGATGGCGACATGGATCATCCAGTTGTCGCCCGGCGGCGCGGAAATGGTCACCGCACTGCCCGCGATGGCCTTGTCCATCTGGATGGGCCGCATCCGCGACGACATCAGGCCGATCCGGCCCTGCGCCTCGTGCACCGTGGCGACACCCGCCGCCCCGAGCCCCGCGATCACGGACGCATCGGCCCGGTCGATATTCTGTTTCACGACACCCATGGCCTTGCCCCCGTTCAAAGTTCATCCACCGTGCGCGGAAAGATCGACTGGAACCCTTCGGCGTATTTGCAATCGCGCCCGCCCGCCTGACCGCCGGAATTGCGCTTGAAATGGTTGGCGCGCTGTTGCGCCACGCGGGTATAATAGTCCCACAGATGGGCCTGCCCGTTCATGTGCTCCATCGCGGCGCGCTTCTTGTCCCAGACCGGCGTGATGTCGAGAAACAGGTCCGGCTTCCAGCCCATCTGTTCGGTCTGGTGCGGCTCGAACAGGTAAAGCTGCGGCGCGCCCAGCACCTGTTCGCCGGGGTTGTGGCCCCAGGCCTGCGCGATCATCCGCGCCTCGAGCGCGACCTGGGTCATGTACATGTGATCGGTGTTATAGGGGTCATATTGGCTATGGCTCATCATCCAGGCCGGTTGCACGGCGCGGATCAGATCGACCAGCCTGTACTTGTCGTCGCGCTCCAGGTGCAGCGGGTAATCGCCCAGGTCGAAACACTCCAGCCGGTGAACCCCCAGCACATCGGCCGCCGCCTCGGCCTCGGCGCGGCGGATCGCCTTGACCTCGTCCAGCGTCTTGCCATCCTTCCACAATTTCGCGCTTTCGCCGCGTTCGCCAAAGGACAGGCAGGCCACCGTGACCTGGTAGCCAAGGTCGGCATGCAGCGCGATGGCCCCGCCACAACGCCAGACGAAATCGGCGGCATGGGCGGATATGACAAGCGCGGTCTTGGGGGCGGACATGGGCGGTCTCCTTGCGGGATGAGATGGCGCACCCTGTCACGCCCCGGCGGGGCGGGGCAATTCCGAAGCGCGGTACAAGCCATAAGATTTTGCTATACTGGCTGGATGGCACAGCTGGCCTGTGCAAGGGTCGCATGACCCATGACGGAGAGAATGATGCCCGATCACCCCCCCTTGCAAACCCTGGCCTTCATCGGGTTCGGCGAAGCCGCCCGCGCCTTCGTCTCGGGTTGGGATAGCGCCCGCCCCGACACGCTGCGTGCCCATGACATCAAGACCGACATGGCCGATCACCGCGCCTCGATGCTGGCGCAGTACGACGCCCATGGCGTGGCGGCGGGCCTGACGCCTGCCACCACGCTGGCGGGGGTGCAGGCGGTGTTTTGCGTGGTGACTGCCGATCAGGCGCTGGTCGCGGCCAAGGCAGCGGCCCCCCACCTGCCCCATGGCGCGCTGTGGTTCGATTGCAATTCCTGCGCGCCGGGCACCAAGCGGCGCGCCGCCGAGGTGATCGAGGCGGCAGGCGGCCGTTACGTCGATGTCGCGGTCATGGCCCCGGTCTATCCCAAGCGGCACCTGGTCCCCTTGTTGATCGCAGGGCCGCACGCGCAGGCCGCGCAAACCATGCTGGAAAGTTTGGGCATGCGGCCCCGGATCGCGGGCGACGCGGTCGGCACGGCCTCGTCGATCAAGATGCTGCGCTCGGTCATGATCAAGGGGCTGGAGGCGCTGAGCGCGGAATGTTTCCTCGCCGCGCGCCGCGCCGGCGTGGAACAGGAGGTGATCGCCTCGCTGATCGCCTCTGACCCCGATATCGATTGGCGCGCACGCGGCAGCTACAATCTGGAACGCATGATGGTGCATGGCGCAAGGCGCGCCGCCGAGATGCACGAGGTGGCGGCCACCGTGGCCGATCTGGGCCTGCCCGGCGCGATGAGCGGGGCCGCAGCACTGTGGCAAGCCAAGCTGGCGGCGCTTGGCGCCGATCCGGGCGAGGATAACCTTGAGGGACGGATGGACAGCATCCTGTCGCGGCTGTGACAGCGGCCAACCTGCGCCATCTGCGGCTGTTCCTCGCGGTTGCGCGGGGCGGCACCCTCTCGGGGGCGGCAGCCGCCTGCCGGGTGTCGCAACCCGCCGTCAGCCAGGCCCTGAGCAAGCTGGAACAGGGCATGGGCGGGCCATTGTTGTCCCGCAGGCCGCAGGGGGTTTTCCTGACCGACCGGGGCGCGGTTTTTGCCAAGCGGGTGGGACGCGCCATGGCGCGGCTGGATACGGCCCTGGCCCAGGTTGCCCCGCGCCTGGTCGTCACCGCCACCGCATCGCAGTTGCGCGCCCTGATCGCGATGGCCGAGGCGCAGAATTTCACGCTGGCCGCGCGCGCGCTGGGGCTTGCCCAACCCAGCGTTCACCGCGCCATCACCCAGATCGAACGCGATGCGGGCGTGGCGCTGTTTGACCGCCGGCCCTTTGGCATGGTGGCCACCCGCCCGGCGCAGCGCCTGGCACAGGCGGCCCGGCTGGCATTCGCGGAACTGGACCAGGCCAGCGCCGACCTGGCCGAATTCGACGGGCGCGATGGTGGGCGTGTGGTGGTGGGGGCGCTGCCGCTGGCGCGGTCCGTGGTCTTGCCCGAAGCCCTGGCGCGGTTTCACGCCGCCCGCCCCCGCGCCCATGTCACGGTGTTCGACGGGCCCTATGACGAAATGCTGGTGGGGTTGCGGCGCGGCGATATCGACGTGATCCTTGGCGCGTTGCGCGACCCCGCCCCGATCGAGGATGTTATACAAGAAACCCTGTTTTCCGACCGGCTGGCCTGTCTGGCGCGGCCCGATCACCCGCTGGCGCGGGATGTGGCCATTCCGCTGGCGACATTGGCGGGGCAGGCCTGGGTGGTGCCGCGCCAAGGCGTGCCCGCGCGCGCGCAGTTCGACGCCCTGTTTCGCGATCACGGCCTGGCCGCGCCCGACCCCGTCGTGGAATGCGGATCGATCCTTCTGATGCGGGAATTGCTGCACAGGGGCGCGTTCTTGGGCTGTATTTCCGCACAACAGGCCGAGGCCGAGGTCGCGCGCGGCTTGCTGGCGCGGCTGGATACCGGCATCGACTGGCCCGACCGCGCCATCGGGCTGACCTACCGCGCAGACTGGATGCCCACGGGCGCGCAAACCGCGCTGTTGGACGTGATCCGCAGCGTCGCCCGCGCCGGGGGCGGGGGCGGGGGCGTGGCGATCTCCTAGACCTCAGCCCTTGCCGTCGGCCTTGTCCAGGAACGCCTCGACCGAGGCGCGGTGATCGCCGGTGGTATAACAGATCGCCTGCGCCTGGCGGCCAAGGGCAAAGACCTCTTCGTCAGAGCTTTCGAAGGTCTTGTCGAGGATTTCCTTGGTCAGGGCCACGGCGGCGGGCGAGCCTTGGGTCAATTCGCGCGCCCAGTCGCAGGCGACCGCGATCAGGTCTTCGGCGGGCACGACGCGGTCGACCAGGCCGATGCGCAGCGCTTCGTCACTTGCCACGACCCGGCCCGACAGGATCAATTCCTTGGCGCGCGACAGCCCGACACGGCGCGGCAGGAAATACATGCCGCCGCCATCCGACACGAGCCCGCGCTTGAGAAAGCTCATCGACATCTTGGCGCCATCGGCGGCGATGATGAAATCGCAGGCCATCGCCATATCAAGCCCAAGGCCAAAGGCCGCGCCATTCATCGCCGCGATCACCGGCTTGGTGCAGCCATGGATCACCGCGATGCCGCGATGGGTCTGTTTTTGCCGCCGCCAGCCGTTGAACGCCACCTCGTCTTGCGGCGCGTCCAGCCGGTCACGCATGCCGGAAATGTCACCGCCGGAACAAAACCCCTTGCCCGCGCCGGTCAGGATCACGGCGCGAAGTTCCGGCACCCGTTCGACCCAGTCGAAGGCCGCGATCAATTCCTGCCGCATCTGGTCGTTGATCGCGTTGCGCAGCTCGGGGCGGTTCAACCGGATGATGGCGATGGTGCCGGACAGCTCGATCTCGATGAAATCGGCCAAGGGGGCGGGAATTGAAATCGTGTCTTTCATGGTCAAACTATCCTGATCCTTGGCATCGTGTCGCTTAGGCGGCCGGGCGCTGCACGGGGCGCAAGGGCACGGCACCGGGCAAATCCCCTGTGGTCATTATGGTGGTCTTCAGGCGTTGCGCGGCGTCCGCATCCAGCACCACTGCGGCAAGTTCATCGAATTTCGCACTCAGCTCCGCATCGCTCAGCGGATCATCCGGATCGCCCTTACGCGTCGGCTGATGATGATCGAGCACCGTGCCATCGGTCAATTCCACCCGCAGGATCGCCTGCCGCTGACCGGGATAGGCGGCGGACAGGGCGGCATCCTCGGCCACGTGAACCCTGGGCATGAAGGCCCGCAGATCGGCCCGCGCCAAGGCATCGGGGGCAAAGGCGGCCAGGCGCACCGAACCGGTGACCAACAGCGCCGCGGCGCAATATTGCACGCTGAACCGCGCGTCGCGGGGGGTGATCACATCCAACCGGTCGCAAATGGCGGCAGTGGCCCCATAGCCCCGCACGTCGATCCGGGCAACGTCATCGGCCCCGAACGGGTGGCGGGCCTGCAGCGCGCGCAGCCCGTCGAGCGTGGGAAAGATATGCCCGCAACAGCCGTGGTTCTTGAAGGTCATGCGCGAAATCGGCGTCCAGTCGCCCAAGCCTGCAAGCGCATGGGCCCAGTTGCCGGTCGTGTCGCTGGCAGCGGCGGCATAGCCATGGGGCGCGTGCAGGCTGTTCAGCGACCCGGTCAGCCCTTCGGCAGCGGCCAGCCCGGCCAGCACCCCCGCCTCGGCGGCATGGCCGCAATGCAGCGGCTTGGTCAGGCCATCACCTTGCAGGTTTTCCTGGTGCCCGCCCGCGAAACTGGAGGCGATGGCGATGGCATGGGCGATACCGTCGGCCTCACAGCCTTTCAGCAGGGCGGTTGCGACCGCCGCCCCCATCGTGCCCACGGTCGCGGTGATGTGCCAGTCGCGGTAATGGCTGGGTTGCAGCGCCATGGCGATCCGGCATCCCACCTCGTAGCCGGCGATGACCGCGCGGTGAAAATCCTCGGCGCTGGCGCCGTGGCCCTGCGCCACGGCCAGCGCTGCCGAAATCGTCGGGCTGCCGGGGTGATAGCCGCCATCGCGGTAGATATCGTCGAATTCCGCCGTGTGGCTGGCGGTGCCGTTCAGCAAGGCCGCGTAGCGCGCCGACCCGCGCAGCCCATCGGTATAGGACACGGCCCCGCCGGTGCCCCGATCAGAGGCCAGCGCGCGCGACAGCGCCAGTGCCGGGGGTTCCACGCAGCCGGGCAAAAGCGCGCCGAACCAATCCAGCACCGCGCGGCGGCTGTCATGGGCCACGGCCGCCGGCAGATCGCAGGACTGCCAGCGATGCGCGGCGCGTGCCAGCGTGATCAGCGGATTGTCACCCTGCATTCCCGCTACCCTCGTTTCAGCAACAGGCCGCCATCAACCGGCAACAGCACGCCGGTGACATATTTCGCCTCGTCCGAGGCCAGGAAGACGGCGGCATTGGCCACATCCTCGGCCGATCCCATGTAGCCCATCGGCACCAGCGCATCGCGTTCGGCGCGGATGTCTTCGCGCGACCGGCCGCTTTCCTGCGCGCGGCGTTCGATGGCCATGGGGGTGTCGATCAACCCCGGCAGGATCGCGTTGGCGCGGATGCCGTAATGCGCGTTTTCCGCCGCCACATGCTGGGTCAGCGTGTTGATCGCGCCCTTGGAGGTCTTGTAGGTCACCGTCGGACGCATCGCGAATGACGCGGTGGACGAAATGTTGATGATCGATCCCGCGCGGTGCGCGCGCATCGAGGGCAAGGCCGCCTTGCACAGCATGAACATGGACTTGAGGTTCAGCGTCATCAGCCGATCCCAGACATCGGCATCCAGGTCGGGGGTGGCGCGGTCGCCGCGCGACTGGCCCACGTTGTTGTGCAGAATGTCGATCCGGCCGAACCGGTCCAGCGTCTGCGCCACGATGGATTGGCAGGCGGGCTCGCTGGTGATGTCGGCGGCGATGACGATGGCATCACCCCCGATCATCGCGCGGGTTTCTTCGGCCCAATCGCCGTTGACGTCGACCAGAACACAGGTCGCGCCCTCTTGTGCAAAGCGGATCGCGGTGGCGCGGCCATTGCCGGGCGTGGCGCCGGGCTGTTGCCCTGCCCCGGTCACGATCGCGATCTTGCCCTTCAGACGCTCACCCATGGTTCTCGCTTCCTCCATCACCCTGCGCAAAGCTTAACAGCGCCGTGGCACGCCATGCCCTGATCAGAGGTAAGGCTCTGCAAATCGCGGGTCTGATCCGGTCAGCCCGGCAGAGACGAGGAGGGCAGCGAGGTGGATTTGAAGAACTCGTGCGGCTGCCCGACCTGGTCCAGCAACCAGTCGATGAAGCGCTTGGTCTTGACGCTGACCGAAGTGGTGGTGGGCCAGATGACGTAGAACCCCGCGCCGGTCGGAATGCGCATGTTCAAGGGCCGCACCAGCCGCCCTTGGGCGATGATGTCATCCAGCAGGCCAAGCTGTCCGATCGCAAGGCCAAAGCCCTGCTCTGCCGCCGAAAACGACAAGAGCGAGGTTTCGAAATCGGTGCCCGCGTTGAAATCGATGTCGGCGCCCACCGCGCGCGCCCAGAATTCCCACGCCCGCCGGCGATAGCGCGAATGCAGCAATTCGCCCTTGGCGACATCCTCGGGCCGGGTCAGCCCGCCGATCTGGTCCAGGTAGGCCTGGTTGCAGATCACGTCGACCTCTTCATCCCAGAGCTTGCGCGACCGCGCATCGCGCCAATCGCCCACGCCCAGTTGCAGCGCGACATCGAGATGGGTGCCGCGAAAATCGAGCGGTTCCACCCGCGTGTCGAACCGAACCCGGATGTCGGGGTGACGGCGGGTGAAATCCAACAGCTTGGGCATCAGCCAATGATGCGCCACCGTGGGATGCACCCGCAGGTTCACCGTGCCCTCGGTTTCATGGCTGATCATGCGCTGCGTCGCGCGTTCGAGATCGTCGAACAGGCCCGAGATTTCGAGCCCAAAGGCGCGCCCCACCTCGGTCAACTTGGCCGAGCGCACGCCGCGTTCGAACAGGCTGACGTTCAGGAAATCCTCGAGGATCGAGATCTGGCGGCTGATCGCCACCTGGCTGACGCCCAATTCCTTGGCCGCCGCCGTGAAGGTCTTGTGGCGCGACGCCACCGCAAAGGACCGCAACGGGTTCAGCGGCAGGTTGATCCGGCGTTTTTGCATGATCTGTGGTTATCCTTGAGCGACAAAAGGGCAATCAACACCCTTGAAGGTTAGGCTAGTCTGTGCGCGGAATGACCGTCAAGGCGGCCATTGCCGTTTCGCACGAGCCAAAGTCCATCCGATGAAAATGCCCCCTGTCGCGCCCGGCTCGTCCTTGCCACCCCAGTTGCACGGGTGGCGATGGGCCCTGGCCTTGCTGGGTGTCTTCGCCGCATCGGGTGGCGCAGGCTTTGCCTTTGAACGGTTGGGCCTGCCGCTTCCCTGGATGACCGGGCCCTTGGTGGTGACGGCGGCGGTGTTCATCGTGATCGCCCCGCGCCTGACCGTGCCGGTCAAGATGCGCCCCTTTGGCCAGATCGTGGTCGCCACGCAGGTGGGCCTTGCCTTTTCGCCAGAGGCCTTGTCGATGCTGGTGTCGCTGGCGCCGGTGTTCATCGGCACGGCGCTGGCCATCGGCGCCTGCAGCCTGATCGTGGCCGTGATGATGTCGCGGATCACCGGGCAGGGGTTGACCCAGGCGTTCCTGTCGGCAGTTCCCACGAGCCCGGTCGAGGCGGCGACCATCGCCAAGGCCACGGGCTATGACCCGGTGCCGGTGATCTATGCCCAAACCCTGCGGCTGGCGGCGGTCGTGCTGATCGTGCCCTTTGCGCTTTACGCCATCGAAGGCTGGCCAGAGCTGGGCCGCACGCCGGTGGGCCTGACGGCGGTGGACCCGGGGCAGATGCTGCTTCTGGCGGCCGTGGGGTGGCGGGGGCCTGGCTGTTTCGCCTGTTGCGCGTGCCCAACCCCTATTTCCTTGGCCCTTGACGGCGGCGGCGGCGCTGGCCGCAAGCGGCCATGCCACCGCCCCCTTCCCGCCCATGGTGCTGGCCGTGGCGCAGGTGGTTCTGGGCACATGGCTGGGCGCCACGTTCCGGCGCGACATCGTCACCTCGGCGGTGTCGCTGACCATCAACAGCGCGCTATCGGCATTTTTCCTGTTGTCGCTGTGCACCCTGGCGGCCCTGGGCATCGCCGCGCTGTCGGGTGTGGATTGGCGCGCGATGCTGTTGGCGGCAGCCCCCGGCGGGGTGGTGGAAATGGCGCTGACCGCGAAATTCCTGCAACAGAACGTGCTGTTGATCACCACCTTTCACCTGGTGCGCATCTTCGTGATCGTGCCGAACGTGCCGTGGATGGTGCGCGGGCTTGCCCGTTTCGAAAACCGCCACACCAAGGGGGACAAGACCCGATGACCGCGTTTCGCCCATTGCCCGAAAACCGCCGCGCGCGCATCGCCGTGCTGGATGACTACATGGGGGTGGCGCACCGGCTGGCCGATTGGTCGATCCTGGCCGACCGGGCCGATGTCAGCTTTCTGACCCATGCCATAGCGCCCGACCGGCTGACCACCGAGCTGGCCGAGTACGACGTGCTGTGCCTGTTGCGCGAACGCACGGCCTTTCCCGGTGACGTGCTGCGCGGCCTGCCCAACCTGCGGGCGCTGGCGATCACGGGGCGGCAGAACCGCACGCTGGATACAGACACCGCCCTGGCGCTTGGCCTGCCGGTGATGACCACCGATGGCAGCGGCGATGGCGTGTATGCCACGCTGGAACTGGCCTGGGGGCTGATCCTGTCGCTGGTACGCCATATCCCCGCCGAGACGGGCGCGATGCGCGGTGGCGCCTGGCAAACACGTCTGGGCACGGCGCTCTACGGCAAGACCATCGGCATCGTTGGGCTGGGCAAGCTGGGCGCGCGCATGGCGCTGGTCGCGCGGGCCTTCGGCATGGATGTGATCGCCTGGAGCCCGAACCTGACCCACGACCGCGCCGCGGCGGCGGACGCGACCCTTGTGGACAAGGAGACCCTGTTTCGCCGGGCCGATATCGTGTCGCTGCACCTGGTGCTTGGCCCCACGACACGCGGCATCGTCAGCGCCACTGACCTCGACCGGATGAAGCCGGACGCGATCCTGATCAACACCGCACGCGGTCCGCTGGTCGACACGGGCGCGCTGATCGAGGTGCTGGAACGCGGCGGCATCGCGGGCGCGGGGATCGACGTGTTCGATCATGAACCGCTGGCCGCCGATCACCCGCTGCGCCAGACCCCGGGCGCGCTGTTGACGCCGCACCTGGGCTATTGCGTGCGCGAAACCTTCGAAGCCTTTTACAGCCAGAGCGTCGACAATCTGGACGGCTGGTTGAACGGCACGCCCAGGCGGCTGTTGCAGGGCGCGGGCTGAGCCACACCCCCAAAAAGAAACCGGCCCCATGGGGGGCCGGTTCCGGATTGCGCCAAAGCCTTGGGTCAGGGGCGCAGGGTCAGTTGCCAAGCCCGATGGCATCGGCCAGTTCATCCCAGGTCTGCAGGTCACGGCTGTAGATTGCCGCGAATTCCGCAGGCGTCAGGTCACCGGCCACGGCGTAGTTGTCGACCAGCATCTGCTGCATCGACGCGGTGGCCATGGCTTGCGCGAAATCGGCGTTGATCTGGTCGGCCAGCGCCGGGTCCATGCCGCCGGGGCCAAACAGCGCCACCCAGCCTTCGATGTCGACGCCTTCGATGCCGGCCTCGCCGCTCGACTGGATGTCGGGCAACAGGGCAAAGCGTTCGGGCGCCAGCACCGCCAGCGCCTTGACGCGGCCATCATTCACATAGGGCATGACCGATGCGGTGGTGGAAATATAGGTGTCGGAATGGCCGCCCATCATGTTGGTCTGTGCCTCGCCACCGCCCGAGAAATGCACCACTTCGGCGGGCAGGTTCGCGGCGCGGATCACCAGTTCCGACATGAAATGGCTGGAGCTGCCCGGCCCCGCGGTGCCCAGGAACATCATCCGGGTCTGTGCTTCTTCAAGGAAGCCCGAGAAATCGGTCGATTGCACATTCGCGCCACCCACGAGCACATAGGGGCTCGTGATCAGCAGCGAGATCGGGGTGATGTCCTCGATCGGGTCGAACTGCAATTCGGCCTGGATCGCGGGGGCGGTGGTGATGGCGGCGGTGTTGATCAACAAGGTGTGGCCGTCAGCATCCGCCATGGTCAGGGCGGTGGTGCCGATCATCGACCCCGCGCCGGGCTGGTTCTGGATGACCACGGGCTGGCCCCAGATCTGTTCCAGCTCGATGCCGATGGCACGCGCGGTCGTGTCGGTCGAGCCGCCGGTGCCATAGGGCACGATGATCGTGACAGGCCCGGTGGGAAAATCGGCCTGGGCCCAGGCCGCCGTCATGCTCATGGTGGTTCCAAGAGCGGCTGCGATGATCGTCTTCATGGTGTCTCCTCCTCTGTCGTATGCGCCCCGCGTGATGCGGATCCTTGCGGCCTTCGGGCGTCCGCTGCGTGGTCCAAGTGGCGACCGCGCGCCCATCTCCTTCGTGGTTGGGATTATCCGCCAAGCCCCCCCTGCGCAGCCTGCGCCAGCCTGCGGCGGCGACGGATCGCGGAGACCACCGACCAGACCAGCAGCAGCGCCGTCAGCGCCAGTACCGTGCCCGCGATGGGGCGGGCCATGATGGTGGTGAAATCGCCCTGCGCCAGAACCATGGACCGGCGGAACTGTGTCTCGATCAAGGGGCCAAGCACAAAGCCGAGCAACAAGGGCGCGGCGGGCAGGCCCGCGATGCGCAGCCCGTAGCCCAAGACGCCAAAACCCAGCACCATCAGCACATCGGCGGGGTTGGCCCGCACGCTATAGGCCCCGATGCAGACGAAGACCAAGATCGCCGGATAAAGATACTGATACGGAACCAGGAGCATCCGCACCCAAAGCCCGATCAAGGGCAGGTTCAGCACCAGCAAGATGATGTTGCCGATCCAGAAACTCATCACCAGGCCCCAGAACAGCGCCGGCTGCTGCACGATCAGCGTCGGGCCGGGCTGGATGCCATGCACCATCAAGGCGCCCAGCATCAGCGCCATGGTCGCGCTGCCCGGAATGCCCAGCGTCAGCGTCGGGATGAAGGCGGTCTGGTCGGCGGCGTTGTTCGCCGTTTCTGGCGCGACGATGCCCTCGATGGCACCCTTGCCAAAGCGTTCGGGCGTGTCGGACACGCGCTTTTCCACGGCATAGGCCATGAAGGCCGCGATCGACGGTCCGGTGCCTGGTAGCGCGCCAAAGAACGACCCGATGGCCGATCCGCGCAAGCCCGGCATCCAGGACCGGCGCACATCATCGCGCGTGGGCACCATGTTGCGCCATTTCGCGCTGGATTTGTCGATGGCAGTCGACCGGGCATTGCCGACCGAGCTGAGGATTTCGCCGATCCCGAACAGGCCCATCGCCATGGCGCTGATCCCGAACCCGTCCAGCAGGCTCATGGAACCGAAGGTAAAGCGCGCCACCCCGCTTTGGCTGTCGGTGCCGACGCTGGCCACCAGCATCCCCAGCACCACCATCGCCAGCCCCTTGGCCGGTGACGCGTTGGCGATGGTCGAGGCCGCGACAAGGCCCAACAGCATCAGGGCAAAATAATCCGCCGGGCCAAAGGACAGCGCATATTCCGCGATGATGGGGGAAAACAGGCT
The DNA here is from genome assembly GCA_018401965.1 of Roseicyclus sp. Taxonomy (GTDB): domain Bacteria; phylum Pseudomonadota; class Alphaproteobacteria; order Rhodobacterales; family Rhodobacteraceae; genus Roseicyclus. Next base: position 48,743 of record JAGYJU010000008.1, on the reverse strand, counting down.
CAGGATGATGATGCCGAACGATCCCCCCGCGAAAGAGGCGACCGTGGTCATCATCAAGGCCACGCCCGCGCGCCCCTGTTGCGCCATCGGATAGCCATCGAGGCAGGTCACCGCCGAAGATGTCGCGCCGGGAATGTTCAACAGGATCGACGCGGTCGATCCGCCATAGGTGGTGCCGTAATAAATCCCCGCCAGCATGATCAGCGCGGCGGTCGGATCGAGGTAGAAGGTGATCGGAAACAGCATCGAGATCGCCGCCAGCGGCCCGATACCGGGGATCACGCCAACGAAGGTGCCCAGGAACACGCCGAGGAAACAATACAGCAGGTTGCTGGGCGACAGCGCCGTGTTGAGGCCAAGCGCGAGGTTTCCGAGAAGTTCCATCAATAGGGCCAATCGAAGCTGGGGATGGTCAGGCGCAGACCGGCGATGAAGATGGCCCAGGTCACGGCGCTCAGCACCCCGGCAAGGATCAGCGACCGCAGCGGCCGGATCGGCGCCTCTGCACAACTCGCCAACAGGGCGGCGATAAAGACGGCCGGCACCATGCCGAACCGGTCGATCATCAGCGCGAAACAGACGATGCTTGCCCCCAGCATCAGCAAGACGCGGGTGCGGATGGTGACCGGTTCACCGCGCTGTGCCATGCCCTGCAAGGCGATGATGACCCCGAACACCGCAAGCGCCCCGCCAAGCCAGGCTGGCACCATGCCGGGGCCCATCCGGGTGAAGGTGCCCAAGGCATAGTTCGACACGGCGTACAGGGCGGCGGCCCCACCGGCCAGCGCCAAGGCCACACCGGCAACGATGTCTCGGTAATCTCGATCGAGCACTTTCCCCTCCCCGCGGTCAAGCACGTCTGATGCACCAAGTCTTCCCGCCAATGGCGACGTCGGACAACAGGCTAATGCGAGGGCGAGCATAACAAACAGTCAGGGTCTTCCGGCCAAGGCTGCCGCTTGCCTGGCCCGCGATCCCGTCGCACAAGACGGCATGGAACAAAGCTTGATCACGGCGGGATGGGTGCTTGACCCCGATGACGGGTTCATCGGGCATGTCGGCGGCCTGTGGCGTCGGCCCCAAGGTGACCAGATGCAATTCGCCTTCATCGCCCGCGATTTCCACGCCAATCGCAACGGCGTGGTGCATGGCGGCATGTTGGTGACCTTCATGGACCGCGCGCTGGGGCAAACCTCGCGGATGACCACCGGGGCGGTGCGCGGGGCGACGATCAACCTCAACACCCAGTTTCTGGCCCCGGTCAGGATCGGGGACCTCGTGGTGATGACGCCGCAGATCACCAAGGTGACGGGCCGGATGGTCTTTGCCAGTGGCACGGCCTGTGTGGGCGATGACCCCGTCGCCGCCGTGCAGGGGGTGTTTCGCACCTCGCACAGCACGGCGTGATTGGGGCGGGATCACCCCGCCAGCACCACCAGCCCATCGGCGGCGGCCACGCCCGCGCCCTGTGGCAAGACGAACAGCGGGTTGATTTCCGCCTCTGACAGACGATCACCCAGCACCTCGGCCATGCGGGCCACCCCCTCGATCGCGGCAACAAGCGCGTCGATGTCATGGGCGGGCGCACCGCGATAGCCGTGCAACAGGCGGGTGATGCGCAGATCATCCAGCATGGCGCGGGCATCGCCCGTGGCTAGGGGCAACATCCGGATCGTGCTGTCGCCCGAGATTTCGGCCAGCACACCGCCCGCCCCCAACAAGATCATCGGCCCCAGGTGCGGGTCGCGGCGCAGGCCAAGGATCATCTCGATCCCGCCGCGCACCATGGCTTGCACCAGGTAGCCCTCGGGGCGGGGCAGGTCTTGGGCGGCAAGACCCGCCGCCATCGCGTCCAACGCCGGGCCAACCTCGGGGACCGACAGGCCGACGCGTACCGCGCCCACGTCGGATTTATGCGCAATCTCGCGCGACAGCGCCTTGAGCACCACAGACCCCCCCAGGGCGCGCGCGGCCTGTTCGGCACCATCGGCGGTCTGCACGACATGGGTTTCGGGGCCGGGCACATCAAAAGCCGCGAACAGGGCGCGGGCCTCGACCTCGTTCAGCACGCCAATGGGCAGGGCCGCGGGCAGCTGGGCCTCCACGCGCGGCAGGGGCGCGGCGGGCGGTGGGGCGGCAAGCGCGGCCTTCAACACCGTGGCGCAGGTTTCGGGCGCGGCAAAGGCCGGCACGCCGTCACGGTTCAGCCGCGCAAGGATATGGGGCGCATGCGGGCTGACATAGGCAATCAGCGGCTTGGCGCTGGCAGCCGCCCCGCTGCGGATCGCGCCCGCTGCCACATCGGGCCGCGCCAGCGCGGATGACCCCACCACCACGACGACCCCATCGATGGTGCCCGATGCCAAAAGCGCCTGTGTCGCCGCCGTCATGATCGCGGGTTCCACGCCCGCCAGCGTCACGTCGACCGGGTTGCCGATGACAGGGCCGGGCTGGCCCAGGATCGCGCCCAAGGCCGTGGCCGTGGCGGCGTCAAGCTCCGGCACCTCCAGACCCAGCATGCCGCACTGATCCGCCACGAGGCTGCCCGCGCCCCCCGTCGAGGTCAGGATCGCCACGCGCGGCCCGGCCATCTTGCGGCCAGCCGCCAGCATCGCGGGCAGATCCAGCAGATCGCTGAAGCTTTCGGCCCGGATCGCGCCGACCTGTCGGAACAGCGCGTCATAGACCCGGTCTTCGCCCGCCATCGCGCCGGTATGCGACACGGCCGCCCGCGCGCCCTGTTCCGACCGGCCGACCTTGTAGACGACCAGCGGCTTGCCCGCATCGCGGGCCGCCTGCGCGGCGGCGCGGAACTTGCCCACCGACCGGATGCCCTCGACATAGGCCGCGATCACGGTGGTGGCGGGATCGGCGGCATAGGCCGCGATCAGGTCGGCGATATCCAGATCGGCCTCGTTCCCGGTCGAGGCCAGCTTGCAAAAGCCGATGCCGCGCGCGGCCCCGCGACAAGAGCGCGCCAAGGATGCCGCCGCTTTGCGAGGCCACGGAAATGCCGCCGCGCGGCAGGTCGTCACCTTCCAGCGCGCCGCTGGCCGACAGGACGATACCGCCCGACAGGTCCAGCGCGCCGATGGTGTTCGGCCCCAAAAGCCGCATTTCGCCGGCCGCGTCGCGCAGCGCATCCTGACGCTTGCGGCCATCTTCGCCTGCCTCGCCATAGCCGCTGGCCAGCACGATGGCGATCTTGCAGCCCTTGGCGGCCAAATCGCGCACCGCCGCCTCGGCCCGGTCCACGCCCAACAGCACGATGGCCACGTCGGGCGCGCCGGGCAGATCCGCGACACTGGCAAAGCAGGGCAAGCCGTCGATGTCGCCCACGCGCGGGTTCACCGGCCAGATCTGGCCCGAAAACCCGTGCTTGCGCAGATAGGCCACGGGCCGCCCCCCGGTCTTGGTCGGATCGGCCGAGGCGCCCACAATCGCCACGCTGGCGGGGGCCCAAAGCGCGGCAAGCGCTGCCTGTGTCGTGGTCATGATCGATGATCCCCCGTGATCCCCAAAACCTTCAGATCGGCCGGCACATGCCCCGGCCCCGTCATCCGGGCGGCGCGCGCGCAAGCCATGGTCAGCGCCGCGACATCCTGTTGCCGCGCCCAATGCACCGGCCCGCCGGTCCAGCGCGGAAAGCCGTAGCCATTGACCAGCACCACGTCGATATCGCCGGGGCGGATCGCCACACCCTCGGACAGGACATGCGCCGCCTCGTTCACGATGGCGGCCATGGCGCGCCACGGGATGTCCCCCTTGGCCAAGGGCGCGCGGGCGATGCCCCGGTCGCGGGATGCGGCCAGGATCATCGCCTCCACCTCCGGGTCGGGGCGGGGTTTGCCATCCTCGTAGCGGTAATAGCCTGCGCCGGTCTTGCGGCCAAACCGCCCCGCCTCGCACAGGCGGTCGGGGATATCGACATAGCGGTCTGCCGGGTCACGCAGATGCGCCCGTGCCCGCCGCATCCGCCATGCGATATCCAGCCCCGACAGGTCGGCCACCGCGAAAGGACCCATGGCAAAGCCGAATTCCTGCAAGGCAGCATCGATGTCTTGCGGCAAGGCGCCGTCTTCCAGCATGAATTCACAGGCGGCGCGGTAGGCGGCATAGATGCGGTTGCCGATGAAGCCAAAGCTGTTGCCCGCCTCGACCGGCTGTTTGCCCAGCATCCGCGCCACGCCAAAGCCCGTGGCCATCGCCAGATCGGAACTTTGGCCCGCGCGCACGATTTCCAGCAGCTTCATGATATGGGCCGGGCTGAAGAAATGCATCCCGATCACCCGGTCGGGATGCGATGTCGCGGCGGCCATCGCGTCGATGTCGAGATAGGATGTGTTGGTGGCAAGGATCGCGTCCGGGCGCAGGATCGCGTCAAGCCGCGCGACCAGGTCGCGCTTGATGTCGAGGTCTTCGAACACTGCCTCGATCACCAGGTCGCAGGCCGACAGGGCGGCCAGATCAAGGCTTGTGGTCAGATTGGCCCGCGCGGCCTGCGCCTTGGCCGCGTCGATCTTGCCCCGGCGCAGCGCCTCTTCGAGCGCGGCGGTGATGGCGGCCAGCCCCCGATCCAGCGCGGCGGCGTCGCTGTCGATCAGAACCACAGGCTTGCCCGCCAGCAAGATCGCCGTGGCGATGCCCGCGCCCATCGTGCCGCTGCCGATCACGCCGAACCGGTCCACCGGCAGGGGCCGCGCCGCGCGGTCGGGGTGGCCGCGCGCGGCGTCGCGTTCCGCGAAAAAGATGTGGCGCAGCGCGCGGGCCTCGGGCGCGATGCGCAGGGTTTGGAACAGCGCGCGTTCCTGCGCCAAGCCGTCGGCTGCCGCGACACTGCCCGCCATACGCACACAGTCGATGGCGTGGATCACATGGGGCCGCGCGCGGCGGCTGGCACGCGCAATGGCCTCGTCCAGCCCCGGCGCATCGGGCACGGCCATGTCGATCACGCGGCGTTTCTGGCCCGCGACGCGGGCGGCCAGCGCCACCGCGTCTTGCCGCAGGTCGCCGGTGGCGATGGCATCGATCATACCAAGGCCAAGCGCCTCATCGGCCCCGACGCGCGCGCCCGTGGCGATCAGGTCGATGGCCCTTGGCCTGCCGACCAGGCGGGGCAGTTTCTGGGTGCCCCCCGCGCCCGGGATGATGCCCAGCGTGGTTTCGGGCAGGCCAACGACCGTGCCCGGCGCCGCAAGGCGCCAATCGCACCCAAGCGCCAGTTCATAGCCGCCCCCAAGCGCCGCACCATGCAGGGCGGCGACAAAGGGAATGGCGGCGGCCTCAATGGCCGCGATCACCTGCGGCATTTCGGGCGGCGCAAGCGGCAGGTCGAATTCCCGGATGTCGGAGCCGGCGATGAAACTGCGCCCGGCCCCGATCAGCACCGCGCCCTTTACGTCGGCGTCAGCCGTGACCGTGGCAATCGCCGCCATGAGCGCGCGGCGCACATCGGTCGATCCCGCGTTGACCGGCGGGTTGTCGATCACCAGAACCGCGACATCGCGCTCGCGCTCTATATGCACCTGTCCCGTCATCGGCCCACCACCTGCACCAGCGCATCCACCGCGACCACCCCCTGCCCCTCGGGCAGAACGATCAACGGGTTGATTTCGGCCTCGATCACATCCCCGTCCAGCGCAAGGCGCGACAGATCGACGATGGCCTGGGCCAAGGCCTCCAGGTCGCCCTTGGGTCGGCCGCGCGCGCCGGCAAGGATCTTGGTGAGGTTGAGCGCGCCGATCATGTCGCGCGCCCCCGCCAGATCGACCGGGGCCAGGCGCAGAACGCTGTCGCGGGTGATCTCGGCAAAGATCCCACCGGCGGCCAGCATGATGATCGGGCCGACCTGCGGATCGCGGCGCATGCCCAGCAGAACCTCGCCCAGGCCCGCGCGCATCCGTTGCATCAGGATGCGCGTGACCGGCGCACCGCCGTGGCGCGGCACCTCGGCCCGGATCGCGTCGATGGCGCGGGCCAAGGCGCTCGGCCCATCGATACCAACGACAACGCCGCCCATATCGGATTTATGCGAAATGGCGGCATCCAGCACCTTGGCCACGACCGGGTAGGGAAACGGCAGATCGGGCAGCGGCGCCTCTGCATCAAGGATCACGAAATCTGCCACCGGAACGGGCGCCAGGCGCGCGTATCCCGCTGCCTCGTCCAGGGTGATGGCGCGGCCCTGCGGGAGCGCGGGCAGACCGATGGGCAGGCCGGGCACCCCGCGCGACAGGGCGGCGGCGATGGCATCGCCACAGGTTTCGGGGTCTTCAAAGGCGGGCACGCCCGCTTGCGCCAGCGCGCGCATCGCCCCCGGTGCATCGGGCACCAGAAAGACCGCAAAGGGGTGGCCAGGCGTGTCGATCAGATCAAGCGCCGGTTGCACCGCCAGATCGGGGTTGAACCGCGCCGACGACCCGACACAGACCAGCACAAGATCGAATTCCGGGGCGGATCGCATCACCTCGATGGCGGCGCGCATCACGTCATAGCGCGTGCCCGCAAGCGTCAGGTCGAGGATGCGGCTGTCGCCGGGATCGATGCCCGCGGCGCGCAAGCGGTCGCGGGTGGCCGCGCTTGGGGCTGTCACCGCGACGCCCGCGCCCGCCATCTGGTCGACCGCCATCGCCGCGCCACCGCCGGTGGTGGTGATCACCCCCACCCGCCCGGCCCGCGCGCCTTGGGCGGGCGGCACCCGTGACAACAGCGGCGCGATTTCCAAAAGCGCCTCGAAGGATCGGACCCGCGCGATGCCACAGGCGCGCAGGAACACATCCGCCACCTCGTCGGCGCCCGCCAGCGACCCGGTATGCGATTGCGCCAGTTCCGCCGCCGCCTCGGTTCGGCCCAGCTTGTAGGCGGCAACCGGAATGCCCCGGCGCGCGGCCTCGGCGGCGAAGGCGGCCAGCCGGTCGGCATGGCCCATATGTTCGAGAAACAGCAAGATGCCGGTGACAGCCGGATCATCCAGCGCCGCCATGCAGACATCGCCGATGGTCAGGTCGGATTCATTGCCGACCGAGACAAGGCCCGCGAACCCCAAGCCCTTGCGCTTGCCACGCGACAAGAGCGCACCGATCAGGCTGCCGCTGTGCGAGGCGACGAACAGCCCGCCGCGCGGCAGATCGGGCTCGGCAAAGGCGGCATTGGCGGTCAGCGTCATGCCATGGTGCAGGTTGGCAAGCCCGATCGAGGATGGCCCCAGGATGCGCAGCCTGCCGCGCGCGATCAGCGCCTGCAGGCGCGTCAGGTTCTGCGCCCCCAGGGCGCCTGCCTCGGCAAAGCCCGTGGCCAGAACCGTGGCGACGGGCACGCCGAGCGCTTCGCAGTCTTCCAGCGCGTCCAGCGCCCGGTCGGCCCCGGTCAGGATAAAGGCGTGATCCGGCACCTCGGGCAGCGCGGATAGGGACGGGTAGCAGACCTCGCCCTGCACGGTGTCACGGGTCGGATTGACCGGGTAGATCACCCCGCCATAGCCCGCGCGCCGCAAGAACCGCAGCGGGCGGCCCGATGTCTTTTCCGGGTCATCGGACACCCCCACGAGCGCGAGGCGGGCCGGGCGCAACAGCGCCGCCTGCCAGATCCTGTCGGGGGTCATGACGGGCGCTGATCAAAGCGGCGCTCGAACACATGTTCGGCGATCCGGTTCTTGAGCATCTCGATCGAGCCGCCCGCGATCTGCCAACCGCGCGTGCGCTTGACGCAATATTCCACCAGGCTTTCGGACGAATAGCCATAGGCCCCCATCGCCTGCATCGCGGCATTGGCCACCTCGAACCCGGCCTCGTTGCAGGCCAGTTTCGCCACCGCCGTATCAAAGGCCGAGGGCAGGCCATTGGCATCGCCATCGCGCGCCGCGCGGTAGAGCAACATCTGCGCCGCCTCCAGCTTGACGATCATCTCGGCAAAGCTCCATTGCAGGCCCTGGAATTCACACAGCGGCCGACCGAATTGCGTGCGCTCGGTGACGTGGCGGCGCGCCACCTCATAGGCGTGACGGCCCAGCGCCAGCGCGCGCGAGGCATTGCCGATGCGTTCGACGTTGAAGCCGGAAATCTGTTTCTTGAACCCGCCGGGGCCAAGCAACAGGTTGTCCGCCGGGATGCGGCAATTTTCGAAATAGAGCGGGCACCATTCCTCGCCGCTCATGAAGGGGGCGGGTTGGCCGATGGTGAAGCCCGGCGTGCCGCGTTCGACCAGGACCGACCCGATGCCCCCCGTGCCCGGCCCGAAGCGGACATAGATCAGGAACAGGTCGGCATGCGGGCTATGGGTGGAAAACACCTTGGACCCGTTCAGGATATAGCCATCGCCATCGGCACGGGCGGAGGTTTTCAGCTCGGTCACGGCAGACCCGGCGTCTGGTTCGCTCATCCCAAGGGAAATCAACGCCTTGCCTGCCAAAAGATCGGGCAGCCAGCGGTCTTTTTGCGCCGGCGTGGCGAATTCGGCAAAGGTGCGGATCGGCCCGAAATTGCCCGCCTGCGCCACATCGGCGCTTTTGGGGCAGACCATGGCCAGTTCCTGGATGGTGATCACCGCATCCATCAAGCTGCCGCCGACGCCGCCATCCCGTTCGGGAATGGTGATGCCCAGCATCCCCATGGCGGAAAGTTTCGCGGCGATATCCCACGGGTATTGGCTGGTATGGGCGCGGTCCAACGCGCCATCGGCCAATTCCCGCAAGGCAAAGCGCCGCACGGCATCGGCAAGTTCGGTCTGCTCTGCGGTAAGGCCGGTGGTCACGTCATCTGCTCCTTGGGTGGTGGCACGCCTGGCCGGGCGCGCGGCCCGTCACACGCATATCAAGGCAAAGCATGTGTCTAGGAAAGTGACCGAAAGTGGCCATTGCATAACATCAGGTCAGCCTTTGGGGGCTAGACCCGTTCCATGGCCATGGCGATGCCCTGGCCCACCCCGATGCACATCGTGGCCAACGCACGTGTGCCCCCCGAAAGCGACAGTTCCAGCGCGGCGGTGCCGGTGATCCGCGCGCCCGACATGCCAAGCGGATGGCCGAGCGCAATCGCGCCGCCATTGGGGTTCACCCGTCCGTCGTCATCGGCGATGCCGAGGTGGCGCAGCGTGGCAAGCGCCTGGCTGGCAAAGGCTTCGTTCAACTCGATCACGTCGAAATCGGCCACCCCAAGGCCAAGCCGCGCCAAGAGCTTGTCACAGGCCGGGGCGGGCCCGAACCCCATGATGCGGGGGGCAACCCCTGCCGTGGCCCCGCCCAGGATGCGCGCCACGGGGGTCAGCCCGTGGCGTTTGACCGCCGCGCCCGAGGCCAGCAAGAGCGCCGCCGCCCCGTCATTCACGCCCGACGCATTGCCCGCCGTCACCGACCCGCCCGCGCGAAACGGTGCCCTGAGCGCGGCCAGATCCGCCGCCGTGGTATCGGGGCGCGGGTGTTCGTCGGTGTCAACCACGCGCGGATCGCCGCGCCGCGCGGGGATCGTCACCGGGGTGATTTCGCGCGCAAGCCGCCCGTTTTCCATCGCCCGGCCCGCCTTGTGCTGCGATCGCGCGGCAAAGGCATCCTGGTCGGCGCGGGAAATGGCGAAGTCTTCGGCCACGTTTTCGGCGGTCTCGGGCATGGCATCGACGCCGTAGTGCGCCTTCATCGCCGGGTTCACGAAGCGCCAGCCGATGGTGGTGTCAAAGATTTCCGCGTTGCGCGAAAAGGCGGCATCGGCCTTGGGCATGACCAGGGGCGCGCGCGACATGCTTTCGACGCCGCCCGCGATCACCAGGTCCATCTCGCCCGCGGCAATCGCGCGTGCACCCGTCAGCACCGCATCCATCCCCGACCCGCAGAGCCGGTTGATCGTGGTACCCGGAACCGTCACCGGCAGCCCCGCCAAAAGCGCCGACATGCGCGCGACATTGCGGTTATCCTCGCCCGCCTGGTTGGCGCAGCCAAAGACCACTTCGTCCAGGCAGGCCCAATCCAGCGGCGTCCGGTCCATCAGCGCGCGGATCGGCACCGCACCCAGGTCATCGGCGCGCACGCCCGACAAGGCACCGGCATAGCGCCCGATGGGCGTGCGGATATAGTCGCAGACAAACACCTCGGTCATCAAAGCCGTGCCCCCCTTCATGCGTTGCGGCGCAACCTGCGCAGCTTTGTCCCGGATCGCAACGGACCCCGATTTCGCGCAGCCCGACGAATTGTCAGGTTCGCATGCCGCCCCGGGATGAAATAGTCACCTCGACATCATGCGCGAAAAGGATCGACACGGATGACACAAGACACCAGATGGCCCGATCAGCGCCTGCCCGCGCCCGACCCGGCACGCTATTCGCCGCGCCAGCAAGAGATTCACGAGGCTATCGCAAGCGGCCCTCGCGGCGCGGTGCGCGGGCCCTTGGCGGTCTGGCTGCACCGGCCCGAACTGGCCGCCCGCGCGCAGGAACTGGGGCGCTATTGCCGCTACGACACGTCGCTTGCCCCCCGGCTGAGCGAGCTGGCGATCCTGACCATGGCGCGCCATTGGGGCGCGGAATTCGAATGGTATTCGCATGCGACCGAGGCCTTGAAGGCCGGGCTTGCCCCCGAGGTGATCGAGGCTGTCCGCACCGACACCCCCCCGCCCTATGCCGATGACGAGGAACGGGTGGTGCATGGCACGGCGCGGGCGATCCTGACCGACAAGGGCCTGTCGGATGCCGCCTATGCCGAGGCGGCAAGCGTTCTTGGCACCGACCGCCTGGTCGATCTGGTGGGTGTCTTGGGCTATTACACGCTGATTTCCATGACCTTGAACGTCTTCCGCGTGTCGCCGCCCGCTGACGCGCCCCGGCAGCTGTCGTGACCCGGCCAAGCGCAGCAAGGGGGGGCAGGACATGACGGGACGGCTGGACGGAAAAATCGCCATCGTGACCGGCGCGGGATGCGTCGGGCCGGGCTGGGGCAACGGGCGCGCCACCTGTGTCCGCTTTGCCGAGGAAGGGGCCAAGATCTTTGCCGTCGATATCAGCGCCGACACGATGGCCGAAACCGTGGACAGGGTGCGGGCAGCGGGCGGCGAGATCGAAACCCACCTGTGCGACGTGACCGATCAGGGCGCGATCACCGCGATGGTGGCGGCCTGTGTCGCGCGCTTCGGGCGGGTTGACGTGTTGGTCAACAACGTCGGCGGATCGGCGCGGGGCGGCCCGGTGGACATGGACCCCGCGATCTGGCAGCGCCAGCTGGATTACAACCTGACCTCGGTGTTTTTGACCTGTCGCACGGTCTTGCCGCATATGGTGGCACAGGGCGGCGGTGCGATCGTCAACACCGCCTCCGTGTCCGGCATCCGTTGGACGGGCGCGGCGCAATGCGCCTATGCGGCGGCCAAGGCGGGGCTGATCCAGTTCGGTCGCGTCACGGCGGTGGAATATGCGCCCAAGGGCATCCGGCTGAACACCGTGGTGCCGGGGCAATTGCACACGCCCATGGTCGAAACCCGGCTGGCGGGTCAACGCGCGGGCGGCGATGTCGAGGCGTTGTTGGCCGCGCGCGTCAAACGCATCCCGCTGGGCTGGATGGGCGACGGGCGCGACACCGCCAATGCCGCGCTGTTCCTTGCCTCGGACGAGGCGCGGTTTGTCACCGGCATCGAGCTGGTCGTCGATGGCGGGATGAGCCTGCGCTGCGACTGAGGCGGGCCTAGCCCTGCATCGCGGCGATCACGGCGCGGGCCATGCCATCGGTGCTGGCCCGCCCACCCAGATCGGGTGTGCGGGTCGCGGGGTTGGCCAGCGCCGCATCAAGGGCCGCCGCCATGGCGCGCCCGGCCCGGGTCAGGGCCGGCGCGCTGCGTCGTGCGCCCAACCACTCCAGCAACATCGCCGCCGATCCGATCAGCGCCGCCGGGTTGGCCACGCCCGCGCCCGCGATATCGGGGGCCGATCCGTGCTGGGCCTGCGCCATCGCGTGATCGCTGCCCGCGTTCAGCGACGCCGCCAAGCCAAGGCTGCCCGACAATTCCCCCGCGAGGTCCGACAGGATGTCACCGAACATGTTGGTGGTCACGATCACGTCGTGGCAGGCCGGGTTGCGCACCAGATGCGCGGCCATGGCATCGACCAGCACCTCTTCATAGCGGATCGCGGGATAGGCCGCAGCCACCGCGCGGCATTCTTCCAGAAACAACCCGTCCGACACGCGCAGCACATTGGCCTTGTGCACGGCGGTCACATGGGCCGCGGGCCGCGTGGCGGCATGGGCAAAACCGGCCTCCGCGATACGGCGACAGGCCCGGCGGCTGATCTTGCGCAGCGCCATGGCGGTATCGGCATCGGGCATGAATTCGCCGGGGCCAAGGTGCAGGTTGCGGTCGGCGTAAAAGCCCTCGGTGTTTTCGCGGAAAATCACCAGGTCAAAGGGCATGGTCGCGGGCGCGGGCAGACCGGTGCGCGTTGCGGCGGGCCGGATATTGGCAAAGAGGTCCAAGGCCCGGCGCAAGGTGCCCGAGGGGTTCAACCCGCCCTCGGCCACCGGCGGATAGGCATTGTGCGACACCGGGCCAAGCACGATGCCATCGGCGACGCGCGCTTGCGCAATCACCGCCGCGTCGATCGTGGTGCCCGTGGCGTCAAGCGCGGCAAAGCCGATGGTGGCGGTCTGAAACCGCAGGTCCAAGGCAAAGCGGTCGCTTGCGGCCGCCAGCACCGCGCGGGTCGCGCCGACGATTTCCGGCCCGATCCCGTCGCCGTCGAGCAACAGGATCGCCGGGCCGGTCACGCCGATTTCCTTTGCGCATCGCGGATCAGCGCCGCCATCCGGTAAAACCCGTGCACCATCTTGGAATAGGGCGTGGTCAGGAAGAAGGCCAGCACCGTGCCAAGATGCAGCGCCAGCAATGGCGCGACCAGCGCCGTGCCCGTCGCGCCGTAAAGCGCCAGACCGGTCAGGCCGGTAAAGCCCAAAAGCGCCACGAACGCCACCTCGCCGCCCCAGACAGCGGGCGCCCCAAGCTTCGGGTCCGCCTTGAACTTGAGCGCGATCAGGCCCACCGCCCCCACCGACAGCAGGAAGCCGCCCGGCAGGCCCAGAAGCTTGGGCAGGCTGAACAGGCCGTAGGGGGCCTGGATATCAAAACCATAATGCAGAACCGTGCCCGAAGACGTGGAGGCAAAGCACAACAAGAACCCCCAGAACACCGCCTGATGGGCGTGGCGGCGCGCCTGCGAATAGCGGTCGCCCTGTTCGAAGTTGCACCCGCCCGCAGCCCCGCCCGACAGGTTGCGCAGCGTCGCCGCATCGGCCATCGCGGCCGTCAGATGCGCCCAGCGGATGCGTTCGCCGCCGACCTCGCCCCAGTAGCGGCGCAGCCCCACCGCGATGGCGGCCAGGGGCAACAGGAAGGCAGGGGCGAAAATCGCCACCATGATGCCGTGCGACAGGTAGGCATAGAAGCCGTCACCAGATGCGGGGGCCAGCGCGCTGACCGCCCAGAACAGCGCCGCGATGCCCAGCACCAGCGCCACGGCCAGCGCCCCGCCGGACCGCTGGAACAGCCGCGCAAAGCCGCCCGGCCAGGCGAAGCGATCCCAGCTTTCGACGCGCACCTCGGCCAGCGCGCGCGGCAGATTCAGGGCGAATTCATGGGGTTCGGTGTATTGGCAGGCGTAATAGCAGCCCCGGCAATTGTGGCACAGGCTGGCAAGCTGGATGATGTCGCCATCGGAAAAGGCGCGTTGCGAAAACGCCGACGGGAACACCGCGCAATAGCCTTCGCAATAGCGGCAGGCGTTGCAGATTTCCATCTGGCGGCGGGCTTCGTCCGTCGCACTCAACGCGGGCGGGGGGGTCTGATCAAACATGGGCCGCGGCCTCCTGTCCTGCGATGCGTCCGAATACGGTGCCGATGGTCATGCCGAACCCTGCCAGGTAGCCCTGGCCAAGGATCGACCCGGCCATGATTTCGCCTGCCGCCCAGATATTGTCGAAGCGGCCATGCGGCCCCGACACGCGGGCGGTTTCATCGACCTTGAGCCCGAGATAGGTAAAGGTCACGCCGGGGCGCAGCGAATAGCCGAAGAACGGCGGCTCGATGATCGGGCGCGCCCAGTTGGTTTTCGCGGGGGTCAGCCCCTCGGTCGACAGGCCATCCAGTTCGGTGGGGTGGAAATCCCCCTCGCGGCAGGCGGCGTTGAAGGCGTCGACGGTTTCCCGAAGCTTGTTGCCCGGCAGGCCAAGCTGTTGCGCCAGCCCCTCCAGCGTGTCGGCCTTTATGGGCGGGTAGACCGAGGGCATGAACAGGTCGCGCGACTTGTTGTCGATGATCGAATAGGCCACCTGGTCGGGCTGGGCTGCGACCAGCCGCCCCCAGATCGCGTAGCGTTTGGGCCAGACATCTTCGCCCTCGTCATAAAAGCGGTCGCCATCGCGGTTCACAACGATGGAAAAGGGCACGCAATCCAGCCGCGTGACGATGCCACCATCGAATTTCGCCGCCCGCCCGTCGATCGCCACCGCGTGGCACTGGGTCGGGTCGCCCACGCTGTCGGCGCCCTTGTCGAGCATCTGCTTGAGCGGGACACCGCGGTTGTAGGGCGTGCCCCGGATCAGGAAATTCTTGGCCGATGGCCCCCAGGCGCGCGCCAGCCAATCCAGATCGGCCTGGAACCCGCCAGAGGCAAGGATCAGCGCGCCGCCCTCGATCCGGGTTTCGGCCCCGGCGATCTTGGCGGTGACACCTTCGAACCGGCCCTCTTCGACATGGATCTGCACCACCTCCGCCTCGTAGGCGACGGTCACGCCCAGGTCTTCGGCGGTGTTGTAATAGGCATTGACCAGCGCCTTGCCCCCCCCAAGGAAAAACGCGTTGGTGCGCGACAGCGACAAGGTGCCCGACAGCGACGGCTGAAAGGCCACGCCATGCGCCTCCATCCAGGGCAGGCAGGCCTCCGAGGCGCGGATCGTCATGCGCGCCAGCGCCTCGTCGGTCTGGCCCTTGGTCACACGGATCAGGTCGTCGAAATATTCATCTTCGCCGTAGCTGTCGGTCAGCACCGACAGGGGCCCGGCATGCATGCAGCGGAAATTGCGGGTGTGGCGCGAATTGCCGCCGCGATAGGGTTTGGGCGCCGCCTCCAGGATCAGGGCGCGCGCGCCCGCCTCGGCGGCTTCGATGGCCGCGCAAAGCGCCGCGTTGCCGCCCCCCACGATCACGATATCCCATGGCGTTTGATCGAGCTTGGTCATCTGTCGCCTCCCTTTCGCAGTTGTTTTTGCCGGGCGCGGTGCGCGGCCTCGATATGACTGCGCATCGCGGTCTCGGCCGCATCCCCGTCGCGCGCGCGCAACGCGTCGATCAGCCTTGCGTGTTCGGCCACAGCCGCTGCCGCCCGCGGCCCCTCCTCCATCGTCGAGGGGCCAAGGATCAGCAGGGTTTTCTGAACCGCCTCGACCGCGCGCAGCAAGAAGCGGTTGCGCGCCGCGTTGCGCAAGATGTCGTGAAACTGGCGATTGGCCTCGTACAGCCGGTCGATATCCCCGGTGGACGCCGCCATATCGGCGTTGATCGACGCCATTTCGTCGATTTCCGATGGGTAGGCGGCGCGCGCCGCGAACCGCGCGGCGGTGCCTTCCAGCACGCCGCGCATTTCGTAAAGCTCGGTGATCTCGGCGTAATCCAGTTGCCGGATCACCGCCCCCACACGCGGGGTATGCGTCACCAGCCCATCGGCCTCGAGCAGGCGGATGGCTTCGCGCACCGGGGTGCGCGAGGTGCCGAACCGCGTTGCAAGATCTGTTTCGGTCAGGCGGTCACCGGGCGCCAGCCGGGCATGCCGGATCTCGGCAAGAAGCCGGGTATAGGTGTCATGGCCCTGCGCGCTGTCCGGTGTCTGATGGCTGTCCTGAGGCATGCGATCCCCGCTGGTTTGCGATTGCATACGGCTGGATACAGGCATATGCAAGAGCCGTGGAGACAGAAGACCATGCCAAGGCCAAACCCCATGACATTGCAACGCCAAGCCCTGACCGTGGGGCTTGCGGCCGGTGGAACGGCTCTGTTCTGGGTCTTCAGCCTGCCCTTGCCATTCTTGTTCGGCCCCTTGTCGGCCTGCCTTCTGGCGGCGCTCTTGGGCGCGCCGCTAAAGGGTTTGGGCCAAGTTTCGGTCGCTGCGCGCACAATCCTCGGCGTGGCCGTGGGCGCATCCCTGACCCCCGAAGTCATCGCGCGATTGCCGCAAATGGCGGCCTCGGTCGCGCTGATCCCGCTGTATGTCGCGGTGATCGGGTTGGTGGGGGTGCCGTTCTTTCGCAAGATCTACGGCTTTGACTGGGCGACAAGCTGGTATGCGGCCATGCCCGGCGGCTTGCAGGACATGGTGGTCTTTGGCCAGGAAGCGGGCGGCGATGTGCGCGCCCTGTCGCTGATCCATGCCACCCGCGTGCTGATCATCGTCACGGTCGCGCCGCTGATCCTGACACAGGGCTTTGGCGTATCGCTCAGCAACCCGATCGGCGCGCCCGCATCCGAATTGCCGCTGTCGGAAATGGCGATCATGGTCGCGGCGGCGCTGATCGGCTGGAAGGGGGGCGAGCGGATCGGGCTGTTCGGCGCCTCGATCCTCGGGCCGATGATCGTGACCGGCGCGTTGTCGATGCTGGACGTGATCCATTTCCGCCCCCCCGCCGAGGCGATCCTGACCGCGCAATTCATGATCGGCATCGGCATCGGCGTCGGATACGTCGGCGTCACCCTGCATGAAATCCGCCGCGATGTCAGCGCGGGCGTCATCTTTGTGCTGATGTTGGCGGGGCTGGCCGCGCTGTTCACCGAGGTGGTGGTGCTGTTCGGCCTTGCGCCCGCCGTGGACGGGTTTCTTGCCTTCGCCCCCGGCGGACAGGCGGAAATGACCGTGCTGGCGATCATCGTCGGCGCGGACCTGGGCTATATCATTGTGCATCACCTGACGCGGGTGTTGCTGGTGATTTCGGGGGCGCCGATCCTGGCCCGGATGATGCGGCTGGATGCGCGGCGCGACGCGGATGGCGATGGCCCCAAGGGGGGCGGCGGCGCGGCCTGACCGCGCCCGGGGTCATGCCGCCGCGCGCGCAGTGGAACCAGCGGCAGGTCCAGCGCCACGCAGAGCCCCGCGCGCAACCCGATTTCATCCTCGGCGGCCAACAATGTCAGCCGCCCGCCATGGCGCAGGGCCACCGCCTCGGCGATCGACAGGCCAAGCCCGGACCCCTCGCCCGGCTCTGCCTGGCCAAAGCGCGCCAGGACCATCGCATGCTTGGTCGAGGCGATGCCACGCCCGTCATCGCTGATAGTCAGGCGCACGCCAGCGGGCCGTGCGGCGGCGGCAATCTCGATCCGGGTCAAGGCATGGCCACCATGCACCAAGGCGTTGTCGACAATATTCGTCAGGGCCTCGCGCAACAGCATCCGGTCGGCGCACAAGGGCGGCAAACCGTCGGGCAGATGCAGCGACAGCCCAAGGCCGCGCGCCGCGATCTCGGCCCGGTGCGGCATCAGCACCTCGTCCAGCAGATCGGGCAGGGCAACATCGCTCAGGTCAAGCTGTGCGCTGTCGGATTGCACCCGTTCCAGCGTCAAGAGCCGGTTGGCCAGGTCGCTGGCATGTTGCGCGGACCGCACGAGGTCGGCGGCGCGCGCGCGGGCCTGTTCGGCATCGGGCGCGGACCTGACGGCTTCGGCCAGCGCCAGGATCCCCGCGATGGGGTTGCGCAACTGGTGGGCGGCGTTGGAAATCAGCGTGCGCTGCGTGTCCATCGCCTGGGTCACCTGGCCGAACAACACGTTCAGCCGCCGCACCAGCCCCTGCACCTCGGCGGGCACGGCGCGGCGGATCGGGCGCAGATCATCGGACCGCCTGCGCGAAATCGCGTCTTCCAGATCGACCAGCGGGCGCAGGCCGATGACCACCCCGAACCAGACCACAAGCGCCAGAACCCCGAGGATCAACACCAGGATCGGAACGGTGTCGCGGATCAATTCGCCCAAAAACGCCTCGCGCACCTCGAGCTCCTGCCAGACGGTATAGGTGTAGCTGCCCGCGATCCCGTCCAGCGTGGCCACGTCGGTCAGCCGCAGCGCGCGCACCGGACGCCGGTTGTAGGCGGCATCGAAATACTGCGGGCCTTCGGCCGGGTCCGCGTTCAGGATGCGCGTCGGGGCGACCGGGGGGCTGGAATAGCCCGTCACGTAAACCCCGTCGGGGGCGTAGACATGGTAGAACACCGGCCCGCCCGAGGTGTCGGACAACAGGTCGCGCGTGGCCAGCGAAATCGCGTCGCCCCCCGACCGCGCCACATCGCCCACGATGGCCAGCGCCGTGGTCAACAGCGACCGGTCGAAGACCTCTTTCGCGGTCTGGCGCGATTGTTCGATCTGCCAGACGCCGATGGCCACCGACAGGGCCATGAGCGGCGCAAGGATGATCACCATAAGCCGCAGGCGCAGGGACCGCACGATCACCACCGCCTCAGGCCAGCGCCGCGTCATCGGCAAGCCCGATGGCATAGCCCATGCCGCGCCGCACCCCGATCAACAGGCCATGGGGTTTCAACCGCTTGCGCAGCCGCGAGACATGCACCTCGATCGCGCTTTCCTCGACATCGGCGCCGGTGCCATAGACATGATCCAGCAGATCGGCCTTTGACACCGTCCGGCCCTCGGCCAGCAAGAGCGATTCCAGCACCGCGATTTCGCGCCGGGGCAGATCCTGCGCGGCGCCCGCGATCGCCACCTGCCGCCCGGTCAGATCGAGCGTCAAGGGCCCAAGCCGCAGCGTCGGGCGGTGGTCTTGCGACCGCCGCCGGGTCAGCGCGCGCACCCGCGCCTCCAGCTCGGCCATGGCGAAGGGTTTGACCAGGTAGTCATCGGCGCCCGCGTCCAGACCTTCGACCCGGTCATGGGTTTCGGCCCGCGCGGTCAGCAGCAGAACAGGCCGCCCATCGCCCCGCGCCCGCAACGCGCGCAGCACCGACAAACCATCCATCCGGGGCAGGTTGATATCGAGAATCACCAGGTCGCCACCACCCCTTCCCAGGAATTCATCCCCCGCCAAACCGTCGGAAATCACGTCCACAGAATGCCCCAAGTCTTGCAACCTATAGGTGATACCTTGCGCAAGGCTTTGATTATCCTCGATAAGAACCACTCTCATGATGATCTCGCCTCCCTGTCATGTGAAAGCTTTACGCAAGGTTGGCGGGTCATGGTAGCACCATTGAGCCGGGACGCGGGGCAGGCGCGCAGGTCATGTGACCGACACGACCGCACCGAAGGGAGCCCCGGCGCGAAAGGGAGGACTACCATGACACATCACACGACGCGCCGGCTTGCCGGGGCGCTCGCAATTCTTGCTGCGAGCACGACACTGGCGGGCACGGCACTGGCCGACGCCCACGGCGGGTTCACGCTGGAAGGCAAGACCGTCGAATTCGTGATCCCGTTCTCGGAATCGGGCGGTTCGGCACGCTGGGCGAATTTCTTTGCCCCCCTCCTGTCGGAACACCTGCCGGGCAACCCCACCGTGGTGGTGCGCTACCGCCCCGGTGCAGGCTCGACCAGCGGTGCGAACTGGTTCCAGGAACAGACCACCGATGACGGCACGCTGATCTTCGGCTCTTCGGGCTCCACGCAATTCCCCTACCTCTTGGGCGATCCGCGCGTGCGCTACGAATACAACGACTGGCAGGTCGTCCTGGTGTCCGGCACCGGCGGCGTCGCCTATCTTCCGCCCGACATGGCCGAACTGATGAACGGCCTGGATGCGACCGGTCTTGCGGGCAGCGAACTCATCTGGGGCGCGCAAAGCGCCACCGGTCTTGACCTTGTGCCGAACCTGGCCTGGGAAATGCTGGGCATGGACGTGCAGCCGGTCTTTGGCATCGAAGGCCGTGGCGATGGCCGCCTGATGTTCGAGCGTGGCGAAGCCAACATCGATTACCAGACCTCCTCGGCCTATATCCGGTCGGTTCAGCCCATGGTCGACAGCGGCCTTGCCGTGCCGATGATGTCCTGGGGTGCGCTGGACAATGATGGCAACATCGTGCGCGATCCGACCTTCCCCGACATGCCGTCCTTCTACGAGGTGTGCCAGGCAACGCCTGCTTGCGAAACCGAAGGCCCGGCCTGGGATGCATGGATGACCTTCTTCACCGCCGGTTTCCCGGCCCAAAAGATGGTGTTCCTGCCCGGCACCGCGTCGCAGGACGTGGTTGATGCCTACACCAACGCGATCAATGAAATCGTTGCGCGCCCCGATTTCCGCGAGATGGCAGCCGCCGAACTGGGCGTCTACCCGCAGATGACCGGCACGGCTGCACAGGCGGCTTTCCGTCTTGGCACGCGGGCCGAAGCGGAATCGCGTGATTTCGTCATCAACTGGCTTCAGGACAGCTACGGCGTTTCGCTGAACTGATCTCCGCCCAGATGCCCCGGCCCGCGATCCTGCGGGCCGGGGCAATTTCCTGCCGGACCCGAAGACCGATCCCGGTCGCGTTCCGGCGCAGCCTGTGCCCGCCCGTCGGGTCAATGGCCCCATAACCAAGGAACATCCCGATGGAGCTGCTCGCCACGGCGGGACCGGCGCTGATCGACGCGCTTGCCCTGATTACCCAGCCACAACAATTGGCCTTTCTGGTTCTGGGCGTTCTGCTCGGGCTTTCGGTCGGCATTTTTCCCGGTCTTGGCGGCATCGCGGGCCTCAGCCTTGTCTTGCCCTTCATCTTCGGGATGGAACCGATTTCCGGCCTTGCGCTGATGGTGGGCCTGATCGCGGTCGTGCCGACATCCGATACATTCTCCAGCGTTCTTCTGGGCATCCCCGGATCGACGGCCAGCCAGGCCACCGTGCTGGACGGCTTCCCGCTTGCGAAAAAGGGCGAGGCGGCGCGCGCGCTGTCGGCGGCCTTCATCTCGTCGCTCTTTGGCGGGCTGCTTGGCGCGCTGGTGCTGACCGCCTTCATCCTGATCGCGCGGCCGCTGATCCTGGCCTTCAACATTCCCGCGATGCTGGCGCTGACGCTTTTGGGCCTGTCGATGGTGGCGATCCTGGCCGGGCGCATCCCCCTGAAGGGCGTGGTCGCGGCCGGTCTCGGGCTGATGCTGGGCACCGTGGGCGAAGGTGGCGCGGGTGGCAGCCTGCGCATGGCCAGCTACGAAATTCCCTACCTGCTGGACGGGTTCAGCCTTGTCATCGTGGGCCTTGGCATCTTTGCCATTCCCGAAATCGTATCGCTGCTGCGGCAGGACCGGGCGATTTCCAAGGATGGCGGCCTGGGCAAGGGCTGGTTCGACGGCATCCGCGATTGGTGGCGCAACATCTGGCTGTCGATCAAATGTTCCGCCATCGGCGTGATGGTCGGCGTGATCCCCGGCCTTGGCGGGTCGGTCGTGGACTGGATCGCCTATGGCTACACGGTGCAGTCGTCCAAGGACAAATCCAGATTCGGCAAGGGTGACATCCGCGGCGTGATCGGGCCGGAAAGCTCGAACAACGCCAAGGAAGGCGGCGGGCTTGTTCCGACGCTGATCTTCGGCATCCCCGGGTCGGGCTCGATGGCGGTGTTCCTGGGCGGGATCGCGCTTTTGGGCTTTGACCCCGGCCCGCACATGGTGCGCAACAACCTCGACATCACCTACACGATCGTCTGGTCGCTTGCGCTGGCCAATGTGGTCGGCGCCGGTCTGTGCATCCTGCTGGCAACACCGATCGCGAAACTGACCACGATCCGCTTTACCCTTGTGGCACCCTTCCTGTTCATGATCATCGCCTTCGCCGCCTTCCAGTCGCGGCAATCGCTGGGCGACCTGGCGGCGCTGATGGGTATCGGTGTCATCGGCATCCTGCTGCGCCGGTTCGAGTTTTCGCGCCCGGCCTTCCTGATCGGCTTCGTGCTGTCACACCAGGCCGAGGCCTTTGCCAACCAGGTCTACCAGATTGCCGGGTCGCGCCTGCGCCGGGGTGGGCTGGACGGCATGCTGGACTATGTCGCCTCGCCGCTGGTGCTGTGCATCCTGGCGCTGACTGTCGTGTCGATCTGGGTCGGGATCAAGCAGGGCAAGCAGGTGCTGGGCAATGACAACCCGCCCACGGGCCGCAAGCGGGCGCCGGTGCTCTTCCTCATGGCGCTGACGGCCTATGTCATGGCGGCGCTGTGGAATGCCGCCTTGATCGGCTACACCGGCGACAAGGTGTTCCCGCTGACCGTGGGCACCGCGACCCTGATCGGCTGTGTCTTCCTGTTGATGCGCATGCGCACCGCGACGGAAACCGATGCCATCTTTGCCGACAACGAACAGGGCGGCGAAGATGCCGAGGCGCCGCACAAACTGTGGCCGACGCTGGGCTGGTTCGCCTTCCTGCTGGGCCTGTCGGCGCTCTTGGGCTTCATCCTGGCACTGGGTATCTTCCTCGTGGCGTTCTTCCGCATGCGCGCGGGTCTGACCTGGGGCAAGACCCTGCTGTTGTCGGCAAGTGGCATCGCCTTGATCTGCACGCTGGGCGGCGTTCTGGGCCGGGATTTCCCCGCCGGTCTGCTGCAAGAATTCCTTGTCCTTCCCTGGCCCTTTACCTGAGGCGACCCTGATGACCGTTCAAACCCCCGTTTCGTTCTGGTTCCTGCGCGGCGGCACATCGCGCGGGCCCTATTTCCGGCGCGAAGACCTGCCGCAAGATCGTGACCAGTTGGCAAAGGTGCTGTGCCAGGTGATGGGCGCGGGCAACGCGCGAAACATCGATGGCCTGGGCGGCGGCGTGGCGGTGACGACCAAGACCGCCATGCTGTCGAAATCGGCAGAGCCGGGCATCGACGTGGATTATTTCTTTGCCCAGGTCTCGGTCGAGGAACAGCTGGTCGATTATGGCCCGACCTGCGGCAACATCCTTGTGGGCGTCGGCCCGGCCGCCATCGAGATGGGGCTGGTGCCGGCACAGGACGGGGTGACACCCGTGCGCATCCGCGCCGTCAACACCGGTGCCACGGTCGAGGCGCTGGTGCAGACGCCGGGCGGAAGGGTCAATTACGCGGGCGACGTGGCGCTGGACGGTGTGCCGGGCACGGCCGCCCCCATCGGGCTGAATTTCCTTGATGTGGTCGGGTCGAAAACCGGCACGATGTTCGCCACCGGCAACCGCATCGACGTGATCGACGGCATCGAGGTGACCTGTATCGATGTCGCCATGCCGATGATGATCGCGCGGGCCGCCGATTTCGGCCTGACGGGATATGAAACCGTAACCGAGCTGAACGACAACAAGCCCCTGTTCGCCAAGATGGAGGCGATCCGCCTTCAGGCGGGCACGTTGATGGGGCTGGGCGATGTGACCAAATCGGTGACGCCCAAGATCGGGCTGATCGCGCCGCCGCGCGGCAATGGCCATTTCTCTGCCCGCTATTTCATGCCCTGGGATACCCACCCGACGCTGGCCGTGACCGGGTCGCAATGCCTGGCGAGCTGTGCGCTGATGCCGGGCACCGTGGCCGAAGGCGTGACCAGGCCCATCCCTGCCTCGCCCGCTGTCGTGGTCATCGAACACCCGATGGGCGAGATGGAAGTCACCGTCACGTACAGTGACGGCCCGACCTTCCAATCGGCGGGCCTGATCCGCACCGCCCGCCTGATCGCGCGCGGCGAGGTGATGGTCGACCCGAGCCTGATGGGCGGCGCATGAAGGTCTTTGACATCCTCGCCCGCGCCGTGGCGCAGGAAGGCGTCACCGATGCCTTCGCGCTTCTGGGCGATGCCAACATGAACTTTGCCACGCGGCTGGCCGAACAGGGCTGCCGGATGGTCTATGTCCGGCACGAACATTGCGCCGCCGCTGCCGCCATGGCCTATGCGCGCAAGACCGGGCGCACGGGCTTTGCCACCGTCACCTGCGGGCCGGGGCTGACGCAATTGATGACAGCCCTGCCCGCCGCGGTGCGCGCGCGCCTGCCGATGGTGGTGCTGGCGGGCGAGCCGCCGCTCAAATCCGGCTGGTACAACCAGGCCATCGACCAGGCGCCCTTCGTGACCGCGACCGGGTCGGCCTATCATGCGCTGCACCTGCCCGACCGGATGCCGACGGCGATCCGCGACGCCTTTGCACAGGCCGCGCGCGAACGCCGCCCGGTGGTTCTGGGCATTCCCTTTGACCTGCAGGACCGCGACTGGACCGGCGCGTCTGCCCTGCCGACCCCGTCGGCGGAGATCTTGCCAAGGCTGTTTCCAATCCCCCCCCACCCCGAGGATCTGGCCCGCGCGGCCGAGATGATCGCGGGCGCGCGCCGCGTGATCGTGATGGCGGGCATGGGCGCGGTCGAGGCGGGCGCTGGCCCCGCGTGCCGCGCATTGGCCGCGCGGATCGATGCGCTGTTGTCCACCACCCTGCCCGCGCGCGGCCTGTTCCATGACGACCCGTTCAGCCTGAATGTCGCGGGCGGCTTCAGCCACGAGGTCGCGCGCGCGTGTTTCGCGCAGGCCGACCTGGTGATCGCGGTCGGCGGATCGCTGGCGCGGCACAATGCCGATGGTGGCGCGCTTTGGCCCAAGGCGCAGGTGTTGCAGATCGACACCGACCCGGTATCGCTGTCACAAGGGCGCGTCGCCGCTGAGGCCCATCTGCGCGCCGATGCGCGCCTGGGGGTCGAGGCGCTGACCGCCGCCCTGCCCGAACGCGCGCCCGATTGGCGCAGCGCGGATCTGGCGGAGCGGATCAGGACGGCATCGCCCGACAGCACGCGTTTTGCGCCAGAGCCGGGCCTGCATGACCCGCGCGACGTGGTCGCGGCCCTGGAGGCCGCTCTGCCCGGTGATTGGCAGATGGTCAATTCCTCGGGGCATTGTTCGTTCTACGTGGCGCATATGCCGTCGCGGCCGCAGGAAAAATTCCTGACGATCCGGGAATTCGGCGCAATCGGCAACGGCATTTCCTTTGCCATGGGCGTCGCCGCCGCGCGGCCCGATGAAACCGTTGTCCTGTTCGATGGTGACGGCAGCTTGCTGATGCATGTGCAGGAATTGGAAACCATCGCACGGCACAAGATGAACATCCTGATCGTGGCGCTGAACGATGGCGCCTACGGGTCGGAAATTCACAAGCTGCGCGCCGAGGGCCTGTCGGACGAAGGCGCGGTCTTCGGGCGCACCGATCTGGCCGCCATCGCGCGCGGCTTTGGCATCGGCGGGCAAACCGTGACCGATCTGGCGGCGCTGCCCGAGATGATCCGCGCCTTTGCGCAAACGGGTGGCGCGGCGGTCTGGGATGTGCCGATTTCCGATCAAGTGCATTCCCCCGTCATCGCGCGGGCGCATCCGCCCAAGGGCCACTAGGAACAGGCATCGATGAACATCCATATTCTCGACGATTGGTTCGATACGCTGCGCACCCTGCCCAGCTTTGCCAAACTGGCGGGCCATGATGTCACCGTCTGGAACGATCATGTAGAAGATCACGACAGGCTCGCCGACCGGCTGGCGGGGGCCGAGGCGCTGGTGCTGTTTCGCGAACGCACCGCCATTCCCGGTGCGCTTCTGGACCGGTTGCCGGGGCTGAAGCTGATCAGCCAACGCTCGGTCTATCCGCATGTCGACGTGCCGGGCTGCACCCGCAACAAGGTGCTGTTGTGTTCCAACATGCAGGCGGGCGGGCCATCGGTGGCGGCGGCCGAACTGACCTTTGCGCTGATCCTTGCCGCCGCGCGGAACCTGCCACAGCAAATGGCGGCGCTCCGCGCCGGCCAATGGCAGCTTGCGCCGGGCCAATCGCTGCACGGGCGGCAATTGGGGCTATATGGCTACGGGCGCATCGCCAAACAGGTGGCGGGCTATGCCCGCGCCTTTGGCATGACCGTGGTCTGGTGGGGGTCCGAGGCGGGCCGCGAAAGGCGCGCGCGGCGGGCGAAACCGTGGCCGACAGCCGCGCGTCGTTTTTCGCAGGCAGCGATTTCGTCAGCATCCATGTCCGCATGAAGCCCGAGACGCAGGGCATCGTCACCGCCGATGACCTGATGGCGATGAAACCCACCGCCAGCTTCATCAACACCTCGCGCGCGGCCTTGGTCGCACCCGGCGCGGTGTTGCAGGCTTGGCGGCGGGCCGCCCGGCGCGGGTGGCGGTGGATGTCTTCGACGCCGAGCCGCTGACCGACACGGCCGATCCGCTGATCACGCACCCCAATGTCATCGCCACGCCCCATATCGGCTTTGTGACCGAGGATGAGCTGGACGCGCAATTCAGCGAAATCTACGACCAGATCACCGCCTATGCCGAGGGCGCGCCGATCCACATGATCAACCCCGAGGTCTGGGAACCCCGGTGACGCGCGCAGCCCTTTGCCTTGTTTCAGATCAAGCCGGGCGGGGCCACGATGACCCCGTCTTCGTCGGCGACGATCATGTCACCGGGGTTTACGCGCACCCCGCCGATCACCACGGGGCAGCCCAGCTCGCCCTCGCCCGACCGCACACAGCGCGCGGGCGTCGCGGCAAGCGCCATGATCCCCAGGTCAAGCTTGCGCAGGTCCGCCACATCGCGGACCGCGCCGAAAATCACCGCGCCAGCCCAGCCATTGCCGGCCGCAAGACCCGCGATCACATCGCCCATCAGCGCCCTGCGGTCCGACCCGCCCCCATCCACCACCATCACCCGGCCATGGCCGGGCTGGTTGGCCAATTCGCGCACGCGGGTGTTGACCTCGTGGGTCTTGACGGTGACGGCCGCGCCGTGAAACTGCACCCTGCCCCCGAAATGTCGCAGCCCCGTGGGCAGCACGCCCAAGGCTTCGCCATGCACATCATACAGATCACAGGTCACATACATCGGCCCCATCCCCCCTTGCCGGTTGTCATGGTGCAAGGGGTAGCGGGTTCGGGGAGGATGAACCATGGCTGATCTTGCGCTGATCCTGCCCGAGGGTCTGTCGGCGCTGGCCTTCTGGGGGCTGATGGCGTCGAGTTTCATCGCCTCGCTGATCACGGCGGCGCTTGGCATCGGGGGCGGCGCGTTGTTGCTGGCGGTGATGGCAAGCCTTGTGCCCGCCGCGGCGCTGATCCCGGTGCATGGCGCGGTGCAACTGGCGTCGAATGCTGGGCGCATGGGGCTGTTGTTGAAACATGTGCATTGGCCCGCGCTCAAGGGCTTTACGCTCGGGTCGCTGATCGGCGCGGTGCTGGGCGGGCTGGTTGCGGTGGAACTGCCGCCCTGGATCATCCAGCTGGCCGTGGGCCTGTTCGTGATCTGGTCGGTCCTGTCGAAACCGCCCGCCTGGCTGTCGCGGTTTCCGATCCTGACAGGGGGCATTTCCAGCTTTCTGACGATGTTTTTCGGCGCCACCGGCCTGTTCATCGCGGGCTACACCAAATCGCAGAACCTGCCGCGCCATGGCCATGTCGCCACCCATGCGGCGCTGATGACGGTGCAGCATTGCCTGAAGGTCGTGGTGTTCGGCATCCTCGGCTTTGCCTTCGGCGCATGGCTTTGGGTTGTCGTCGCGCTGAGTGCGGCAGGGCTTGCGGGCACGATGCTGGGCCGGTTGGTCCTGGGCCGGATGAGCGAGGGCGGGTTTCGCCGCGCCCTCGACATCTTGCTGGTGCTGATCGCGCTGCGGCTGATCTGGTCGGCCCTGACAGGATCATAGGCCGACCAAAACGCGCGGGTCAGTCGTGGCGCCGAAGGGTCACGACCGTACCATCGGCCCGCGTGATGGTGCGGGCCTCAACCTCGCGCGGGCCGTAATCGTCATCGACAAAGCCCTGCACGGTGATGGTTTCGCCAAGTTCGACCGGCACCCGGTCATCGCCCACATCGATCTCGACCCAGCCGCTGGCATCGGACAGGTGAAATTCGTCTTCGTCGGTGATGCGGTCCACCACGCCCTGCAGGGTCACCATCGTGCCGCGCCGCGCCTCGGCGATGGCGGTGATGGCGGTGGTCGAGGTGGCGGCGGGGCCGGGTTGCGGCGCTACGGTTTGCGCCAGCACCGGGGCGGCCAGGGTGACGAGGGCCGCAAGGGCGACAAGGGATTTCTTCATGGGATCAGACCTTTCGAGGTTCAGATGATTCTGTTTCGGTGACCCCGTTGTGCCATGCGCCCCCTGACACCCCGCTGATGGCGATTGTCAGCGACCTGTCAGGTCCGGCAGTCTATGGATGGTGTATGAAACATGCCTTGCCCCTTCTTGGTCTTGTCCTTGCGCTGGCCCTGCCCGCGCGCGCCGATGACGATGGCGATCATGACCGCGCCCGCGATGCGCTGGCCGCGGGCGAGATCCTGTCGCTGGGCGCGATCCTGGACGAGGTCGCGAAGATCGCGCCGGGTGTTCCCATCGAGATCGAGTTGGAACGCGATGATGGCCTTTGGGTCTATTCACTTGAAATCCGCGACCCGAATGGGCGTCTTGTCGAGGTAGAGGTGGACGCCACGACCGGCGCGATCCTCGAGATCGAAGAAGAAGACGATTGATGCGCGCCCTTGTGGTCGAAGATGATCCACGGATCGCCGCCGACCTGGCCCGGTCGCTGTCCTCGGCCGGGTTTCGCGCCGATATCTGCACCGATGGCGAAGATGCCTGGTTCCGGGGCGATACCGAAGACTACGACCTGATCGTGCTGGACCTGGGCCTGCCGCGCCTTGACGGGCTTTCGGTGCTCAAGCGGTGGCGGGCCAATGGGCGCGACATGCCGGTTCTGGTGCTGACTGCGCGCGGGGCCTGGCAGGACCGCGTCGAGGGGATCGAGGCGGGGGCGGATGATTACCTGCCCAAACCTTTCCGGATGGAAGAACTGATCGCGCGCGCCCGCGCCCTTGTGCGCCGCGCAGCCGGTGGCGGCAGTGCCCGAACCGAAATCGGCGCGCTTGCCATCGACACCAACAAGATGGCCGTCTGGGTCGCCGGCATGGCGGTGGAGATCACCGCGCTGGAATACCGGCTCTTGTCCTATCTCGTCTATCACCGCGACCGCGTGGTGGCGCCGGTCGAACTGCTGGAACATCTGTATGGCGATGATGATGCCCGCGAAACCAACGCGCTCGAGGCGGTGATCACGCGGCTCCGGCGCAAGCTGGGGCCGGGCATCATCGGCACGAGGCGCGGCTTTGGCTATTTCCTGGAGGCGGCCGCGTGACCTTGGGGTTTCGCCCAAGCCTGCGGCTGCGGCTGGTGCTCGCGGGGGCCGTTGCGGTGGTGCTGGCGCTTGGCGTCTCGGCCATCGGGCTATCGGCGCTGTTTGGTGCGCATGTCGAACGGCGCGCGCTGGTCGAGATGTCGGCAGAGCTTGATCAGGTTCTGGCCGGGCTCGATCTATCCGCCACGGGGCACATCGACATGGCGGCCGCCCCCGTCGATGCCAGGTTCGATCAGCCCTATTCGGGCCAGTACTGGCAAATCGCCCTGCAAGATCGCGTGCTGCGGTCGCGGTCGCTGTGGGACCAGACGCTGGATCTGGCCGATCCGCCGCCCGCCGACGGGCAGGTCTGGCCGCTGCGGCTGACCGGCCCGCTGGATCAACGGCTTTTGGCGGCGGCGCGCAGCGTCACCCTGCCCGCCCGGCTGGGAGGGGGCACCGCCGTTGCGCTGGTCGCGCTGGACAGCGCGGCGCTGACACGGGCGCGGCGCGATTTCGTGGCCGACCTGGCGCCCTACATGGGGCTTTTGGCGGCAGTGTTGATCGCGGCGGGCTATGTGCAGATCACGGTGGGGTTGCGCCCGCTGGTGCGGTTGCGCGCCCGCGCGGCGCAGCTCCGGCGCGATCCTGCCGCGCGCATGGGCAGCGATTGGCCCGCCGAGGTCACCGCGCTGGCGCGCGAGCTTGACGCCATGCTGGATGCGCGCGCCACCGACCTGGACCGCGCGCGCCACAGGGCCAGCGATCTGGCGCATGGGTTGAAAACCCCGCTTCAGGCCCTGATGGGCGAAGCCGCGCGCCTGCGCGACAAGGGTGCCGCGGCCGAGGCCGACAGCATCGAAGACGTGGTGTCCGCGATGCGCCGCACCGTCGATGGCGAATTGGCCCGCGCCCGGCGATTGGCCGACCCGGCCCCAAGCCACAGCGACCTGGCCCATGCGGTGCGCCGGGTCTTGGCGGTCGTGCGCAAGACGCCCGACGGGCGGCGCGTGGACTGGGGGCTGGATCTTGACGCAAATCTTGCGGTGGCGCTTGACGCCGGCGACCTGAGCGAGGCCTTGGGCGCGGTGATCGAAAACGCCGCCCGCCATGCGCAAAGCCGCGTGCAGATCACGGGTGCCGCCGCTGGCGACCAGATCACCCTGACCATCCAAGATGACGGCCCCGGCATTCCCGCACCGCAGCGCGAGGCGATGCTGGCCCGCTTCGGGCGGCTTGACGAACGCGGCAGCGGCATGGGCCTTGGCATCGCACGCGACATCGTCACCGATGCGGGCGGCACGCTCGACCTGGCCGCCTGCGAGACGACCGGGGGCCTGTGCGTGCGCCTTGCCTTTCCGGCACGCCGTCCGGGCGGGTAAGCCGGTCTGATCAAACCTTGCCGCGCCATGATCGCAGATCGGGCTTGGCCGCCCCGCTGCGCCGCATAGGATGGCCAAACCCAAGGCACCGCCCCAAGAGGAGAGCGCAACAATGACCCAAACCCCATCGGCACAGGCCAGCCTGCGCGGTTTGGAAGGCATCCGGGTTCTGGACCTGACCAATGTCCTGTCGGGGCCATTCGCCTGTCACCAACTGGTGCATTTCGGCGCCGAGGTGATCAAGGTCGAGGCCCCCGGTCGCGGCGACCTGGCCCGCCAGTTGGGGGCCGACCCGGATCTGAACGCGCGCGGCATGGGCGTCTCGTTTCTGGCCCAGAACGCGGGCAAGAAATCGGTCACGCTCAACCTCAAGCACCCCGAGGGCAAGGCCCTGTTCAAGCGGCTCGTGGCCGACGCCGACGTGGTGGTCGAAAATTTTCGCCCCGGCGTGATGGACCGGCTTGGGCTGGGGTATGACACGCTCCGGACGGTGCGGCCCGACCTGGTCTATTGCGCCATTTCCGGCTTTGGGCAGGATGGGCCCTGGCGCGACCGCCCCGCCTATGACCAGATCGTGCAAGGCATGGCGGGCGTCATGTCGGTGACGGGCGATGCCGCCAGCGCGCCCTTGCGCGTTGGCTTTCCGGTGGCCGACACGATCGGCGGGCTGACGGCGGCCTTTGCCATCAGCGCGGCGCTGAACGCCCGGCCACGCGGCGCGCTGATCGATGTCTCGATGCTGGAATCGGTGCTGGCCGCGATGGGCTGGGCGGTGTCGAATTTCCTGATCGCGGGGGTGGCGCCCGGCGCGCATGGCAATGAAAACACCACCTCTGCCCCGTCGGGCACGTTTCAGGCGCTGGATGGGCCGATCAACATCGCGGCCAACAAGGATGAGCAATGGCTGGCGCTGGCCCGCCACCTGGGGCGCGACGACCTGCTGGATCACCCCGATTACGCCACCCGCGAAGACCGCAAGCGCAACCGGCTGGCCTTGCGGGACGAGCTGGAACGCGTGCTGCGCACCCGCCCCGCCGAGGCCTGGGCACAGGAACTGGCGGCCCTCGGCGTGCCCACCGGCGCGGTCCTGTCGGTGCGCGACGTGCTGGCGACCGACCAGGTGGCCGGGCGCGGGTTCCTGCACGCCTATTCGGACGTGCCGGGCGTGGGGGCCGATATCCGCGTGGCCACGACCGGCGTGAAACTGAACCGCACCGCCCCGCATGTGGACAGGCCGCCCCCGGTTCTGGGACAGGACAATGCCGCGATCTGGGGCGCGCTGGGCCTGTCGGAGGATGAGATCGCAAGACTGGCCGCCGATGACGTGATCTGATCCTTCACCGCGCGACAGCCGATCAGGCGACCCCGGCAAGCGCGGCAAGTCCGGGGCGGTTTTTCGTCGTGCTTGCCCGACATGCAACCGGCGTCTATCACGGCGGCGGTATCGGATCGGGACGGGGGCGGGTTGCCCGGCGCCGAGCTGTCCGCGACAGGCCCCCGCATGGCTGGGCCGCTGTTTGGCGATTGCCCCGATTATCCAAGCGCTGAAAAGCGGCAACGACTTTGACAAAGGCATGATGCGCATGCGTGGTCTTTTTCCCGTCATGGCGGTGATTTTCGCAATCATGCTGTTGTTTTGGCTGACGATTGTCTTGGCCCTGCCCAGGGGCGCGGACGACGGCCCGACAGAGCGGGTGATCTTCACCGACCTGGCCACCCATTACGATCCAAGCGGAACTCTGACAGCCGAACAGATCGTCACGGCAGAGTTCGAACCGGCCACGCAATATTGCGCGCATGGAAACGTGCCCGGTCAATTATGGTACAGGTTTTACGCCGCCAATGTCGGGGAAGAGATGGCCGATGAGGCCTTGCTGTGGATCCGGGTGCCCAATCTCGACCTGATCACGCTGAACTACCAGGATGCCGCCGGGAATTGGCAGCAGATGGTCACCGGCGACACATTCGCGCTTCACGACCGCCCGTTGAAGTCATCCAAGCTGGGATTTCAGCTGGACATGTCCGAAATCGAAGGCCGGCCGGTCTACCTCGGCATTCAGAGTTCGGGGACCCTGTCCGTTGCCCTTGAAATCGGCGCCTTGTCCGACATGCAGGACCGGCAAGTGGTGCATAACGTGCGATCCGTCGTCTTTTTCACCATAATCCTGATCTGCCTGGTGATCATCGCGATACTCTACCTGCAAACGCGCGCCAGCATCTTCCTGTTCTTTGTGCTGAGCCAACTGACCTATATCTTCGGCGCCTTCAGCTTTACCGGGTTCCTATCGCTCTTGTTTCCCACGCTGGTGACGGATGCGATCACGACGCAATGGATCTTGATTGCCGTATTCGCCAGCGCGGCGTTTCAATTGGCCCTGTTCAAGACATTGGGTGTCCGGCAATGGGCCCTGAAAATCATGACAGTTTTCGTCATCGCCTTGGCGGTGGTTCCGATTGGCTACCTGTTCTTCGACGCGCGGATCATCCTGACGACGATCTGGCACATCGGGTTCCTTTTCGCGATCTTCATCGTCATCGCCGCATGGAACCTGTCGGATGAAACCTACATCACCAAGAGGGCGATGCGGATCATCTACAGCATCTACTCGGTCTCGATCTTCATCTGGCTGTTGCCGAGCCTTGGGTGGCTGCCAGCCACAAAACTTGGGTTTTACGGGGAAATCATCCGCGGCGTTGTCAACATGAGCCTTGTCTTGACCATTCTTTTCTGGATCGCCAAGGCAGAAGAGCGGAAAAAGGCGCAAGTCCTGGGCCAGGTCAAGAAGCTGGAAGAAGAGGCCACGATCCAAAACCACCTGTCGCAAATGTACCGCGACATTCTTTGGACCATCTCGCATGAATTCGGCAACGGGCTTTCGGTGTTCCGCTTTGCGCTCTCGAAACCCGAGATCACGGCGCAGAACAAGGCCCGGATGGAACGGGCGCTGACAGGGCTGGAGGACTTGCTTGGAAAGTTCAAACATTCCGAACAGGTCGAACTTGGCGCGATTTCGGTGCAGGATACAAAGATAAATCTTGCGGCCCTCGTCAAACAGGAAGCAAAGACCGCGACGAACGAAGCCCCTCTTGTGCGCATACGGTTCCTTGCAGAGAAGGACTTGCCGATTGTCGCCGATGAGGTCTGTTTGCGGCTAATCATATCGAACCTGCTGTCGAACGCGGTCAAATACGCAGAGCCAAATACAACCGTGGACGTGACCTTTGCCGACATGGGGGATCAGGTCGCTGTCAGTGTCGAAAACATCTGCCCGGTCGCGGCCTTGCCCGACACCGCACGGGTCTTTGACCGGTTTTATCGCGATCCGCATGTTCTGGAAAAAGCCGGGTCCGGCCTTGGGCTTTACATCGTTCAGCAATTGTTGAAGCTGATGGAGGGCGGGTGTCGGTTTGAAATCGTGCACGAGAACAAGGTAAGGGTCACCGCTTGGATGCCGAAACAGCGATGAACGTCATCGTCATCGAGGACAATCAAGACCTCAACGACATGCTGGTCGAGGATCTTCGAGCGGCTGGCCATGAGGCCGCCGGGTTCAACAGCGTCGAAAGCTTCGAGGCCTCGGGCCTGTCGGCGGACATCTTGTTGTTGGATGTGAACCTGCCCGGCAAGACCGGATTGGAATTCGCCCAGGAGATGCGCGCCGTCGACAAGCGGATCGGGCTTGTCGTCTTGTCGGCGCGCACGGGGGCGGACAACCGCATCACGGGCTACCAGGCCGGGGTGGATGTTTATCTGCAAAAACCGGTCGGGTCGCAAGAAATGCTGGCCGCAATCGACCGCGTCGCGGAACGGGTGCGCTTGCAGGGTGGCCGACACGCGGCCAAGCCGCCGCAATTTTCATTGGCGGTCGATTGCCTGACCTTTTCCGGCCCCCTTGGCAGCGTTGTCCTGAGCCAGCGCGAAGTCAACGTGCTTGCGGCCTTGGCAAACGCGCCCGGCGACCACGTGTCTTACGACACGTGCAAGGCCCTGTATTCACCGGGTGAAGACGTCAGGGATGCCACCCTCGAGGTGGCGATCGGTCGGTTGCGCAAGAAGATCGCAACCGCCAGCGGCGTCCGGAAATCCATCGTGGCCGTCCGGGGCGAAGGGTATCGGCTGATCATCGACCTGGTGATCGGCTAGACCTGCCGCGCGCGGCACGACCAGGCCTAGAACGGCGGCGCGATCCCCAGCCCCGCCGCGCCCTCTGCCAGATCTTTCATCACCGCCGCCGAAAGCAGAACGCCACGCGCGCGCGCCTCTGCGTCATGGCGCGCCTCGAGCTCGCCGGGATAAAAGATCTCGTCCACGCCCGGCGCGCGCGGTGCGGTCTTCATCGACGTGATCAGCTGTTCCATATCCGCCTCGAACTCGGCCAGGGGACGGCACCGGGCGATGTCGACGACCATCACGAAATGGCCAACGCCGCTGCGCCCTTCGGGCTGATAGGGGCCCACCACGGAAGGGGCAAAGGCGCTGCCCGACAGAAGGCCGGACAGCATTTCCATCGCAAAGGACATGGCATAGCCCTTGTGCCCCGCCATCGGCAGGATGGTGCCCGCGATCCCGGCCGCCGGGTCCAGCGTAACGCGCCCCTCGGCATCGGTGGCCCAGCCTGCAGGGATGGGTTCGTTGCGGGCCTGCGCGACATAAAGCTTGCCCCGCGCGACGGCGGTATTGGCCATGTCGACCAGCATCGGCGCGTGACGCCCTGCCGGGGCCGCCCAGGAAAACGGGTTGTTGCCGATCCGCTTTTCCCGCCCGCCCCAGGGCGCCATCGCCGCAGAGGCGTTGGTGGAAATGAACCCGACGCATCCCGCGTCCGCCGCCATCTTGGTGAAATACATCGCGGTGCCGAAATGCCCGGAATTGCGCACCGCGACCGCCCGATCCCATGCGCCTTTGCCGCCGCGATTGCCTGGTCCATCGCGGCCTTGGCCACGACATGGCCCACACCGTCGCGCCCATCCATGACGCTGATCGCCGCCGGCGACGGGTCAGGCACGGGGGCCGCATCCAGAACGGTCGCCCCCGACTGGATCCGGCGCGCATACCAGAACAGCCGCATCACGCCATGCGACGGGTGCCCCCAAAGATCCGCCTGCACCAGGGTATCGGCCAACAAGGCGGCCGCCGCAGGCGACAGGCCAAGCGCCACGTAACATGCGGTGGCGAAATCGCGCAAAGCCTCCG
This sequence comes from Roseicyclus sp., assembly GCA_018401965.1. GTDB lineage: Bacteria > Pseudomonadota > Alphaproteobacteria > Rhodobacterales > Rhodobacteraceae > Roseicyclus. The sequence continues at coordinate 13,098 of JAGYJU010000008.1, read as the reverse complement.
CCTCAACACGGAGGCCTGTTTCGGACGTGTCCATGGCGTGCGGATCCCGTGCTGGGCCCGCGTGGCGCGGGCAGGTGGTGCCGAATTGGCCCTTGCGACCTAGCAAGGATCATCGACAACTTCCATCCCGACCGCCCAAGCCCTGTCGCCAGCCAGACCCGGATCATTCCGACCCGGCGCGGCGGATCACGATCCGCTCGGCGGTGTAGACAAGAATGGCACCGCCAAGCGCGCCCATGGCGGCGATGCCAAGCAGGACGATCACGTCGATCGGGCCGCCGATGTCGGACAGGTGGCTTTCGGTCATCACCATCACGAACCACACGGCAAGCACCGCGCCCACCGGCATGAAAAGCTGGGCGATCAGGAATTGACGCATCCCCAGGCTCCGGTCGCGGACCAGGACGTAGATCCAGCCCATCGTCACCAGCACCGCCGCCGCCACCATGGCCCAGAACAGGCCGCGACCAAAGATTTCCTCGAACACGGCGATCAATGTGCCGAAAGTCAGGTCTTTCATGGCTCTTCCTCCTCAGGCGCGGCCGCGCAGCATGGCGTTGTAGGTGGCCTTCAGCGCCACCTCCTTCATCAGCCAGCTGATCCACAATTCCTCCAGCGGCGCGATGATGCCGGGAAAGGACGGGGTCAGGTCGTTGTTGTAATCGAATTCGATCAGCATCGCCCGCCCGATCCGCGTGATCAGCGGGCAAGAGGTGTAGCCGTTGTAGGTCTCGGTTCCCTCGGCCCCCTGGATGGCCGCGACCAGGTGATCCTCGATCACCGGCAGCTGCCATTTCACCGATGCAGCCGTCTTGCCCTTGGGCACGCCGGCCACGTCGCCCAAGGCCCAGATATTGGCATAGCGGTTGTGGCGCAGCGTGGCCTGGTCGCAATCGACCCACCCCTGATCGGTCCAGCGGTCGGCCCATGCAAGCCCGGATTGCACCACGAAGGCGGGCGCGCGCTGGGGCGGAATGACGTGAAGGTAATCATAGTCTTCTTCGTGGCTGGCGCCGTCCTGATCCACGAAGGTGGCAATGCGCGCCGCGCCATCGACAGCCTGCAACCGGCGTTGGTAGCTGTGGTTGATGCCACGCTCGTCAAACAGCATCCGCACTTTCTCGGCCACGATGGGCACACCGAACAGCGATGTTTGCGGCGCGAGATAATCGATCCGCGCGGCCCCGCGCTTTCCCGTCCGGACCAGCCTGTCATCGATGAGAAACGTATGCTTGAGCGGGGCACCGGCGCATTTCATCTCGGTCTCGGGGCGGGTGAAGATCCCCCTGCCCCCCTGTTCGACAAAGCGGCTGGCCGCAGCCCAGGTGCGGGCCGCATAATCGGGGCCCGCGTAAAGCGCGCCGATCCCGTTTTCACCCACCATGTCGAGCGAGAAGCCCTCGATCGCGTCATGATCTAGGATCAGCCCGGGCGCGAGAACAAGGAAATCATACTCCAGCCGCTGGCGGCCATCGGTGGCAACCGTTTGCGCCACCGGGTCGACCGCAACCACCCGTTCGGGGATCAGCGTCACCCCGTCGGGCAACCAGTCGGTGGTTTGGCTGACAACGTAATCGGCCGGTTTCAGCCCGGCGGCGACCAGCGACAGGCCGGGTTGGTACAGGTGTTCCACGCGCGGGTCGATCACCGTGATCCGCGCCCCGTCCAGCCGCCGCACCAGGCGATTGGCCAAGGCCGTCCCGCCTGCCCCTGCCCCGATGATCACGATGCGCGCTGTGGTTCCGACCGCCTGCGCTTGCGCCTGCGGCATGCCAAGCGCGGTCGCGCCCCCCCCTGCGGCTGCCAGGGCCAGAAAGCTGCGGCGACTTGGATGGAACGGGCCAGGCATGGCATGACTCCTCGGGTCAATCGTAATGCTGCCGGGATACCTAGAAAGAATTGCCCCCTGGCGACATGATGTGGATCAAGTCGATCCGGCCGGTTGCCAGCGCCATGGCCTTGCAACGGCGGCCCCCAACGGGGATGGGCAGGCCCGGCCGACACGCGCCCCGCGACAACATATGCAATGGTTTGAATTTATTTTGTTCAACATGATGCAGGTCCAGGCCCGTGCATGGCCTTCGATCCGACGGCTCTTCAAATCCGAGGAGACAACATGAAGTTTTTGAAATACGGCGCGACGGTGGCACTGGTCACGGCGTCCCCGGCGATTGCCCAAGGCGATGCCGCCGCAGGTGAGGCCGCGTTTCGCCAATGCGTCGCCTGCCATGTCGTCACGACGCCGGCGGGCGACACCGTCGCCGGTCGCGCCGGACGGACCGGACCCAATTTGTATGGCATCGCCGAGCGTCTCGCCGGGTCTGTTGACGGGTTTCGGTATTCCGGTGCGCTCGAAGCATTGAACGGGGCCGGCATCGCTTGGACGGAAGATAATTTCGTGGCCTATGTTCAGGATCCGTCCGGCTTTGCGCGTGACGCCACGGGCAATGGCGGGGCGCGCAGCTCCATGTCGTTCCGCGTGCGCGACGAAGCGGACGCACGCAATCTCTATGCCTACCTGGCGCAATTCGCGCAGTAAGCCGCGCCCCCCGCACCCCACGGAGGCCTATCCGTGGGGTGCAGCGGGAAAGGGATTTCACGCTGTCGCGAGACAGAGACGATCCGGGACGTGCAGCTCCTGTTCGGGGTTCCTGTACCTGATTTCTGTCAGCCGTCGATGACGGGACACGGGCCCTGTTCGCCATGATGCGTGCCGAGGCGACGCATGCCACCGAACGCATCGCGTGGCCTTTTTCCGCCCTTGCGATACGACACGCCGACCTTGGATGGCCCCCGAAACCGTCGCGGGACTGGAGCGCCTGGCTGTCAGTTGCGAGGCGCATCCCTCGATCGACAGGCGCTGTGCGTTTCCCCGCACCTGCCAAAGTCAGACCACCGCGCCAAACCCGTTTGAAGGCCCCCCGGCGGGACGCTGATCGCGGATTTGCGATAGGCTCTTGGCGGAGGGGGAGGGTCTGAGATCCAACCCTCTCCGGTGCCAGTGTCGGACCCCGAGCGACCCACGCGAAACCCTGCGCAAATCTGGCGTTCACCGGAAAAACATATTGCGTGTTCGTGCGTTTGGTCTCGGCCATGCATGGCCTCTCATCCAAACGTGTTCACGACTATTCAGGCCGCGAAAAGCGGCTCAATCCTTGACACATCAACCTGTTTGCAAGCCAACGCCATGTCATGGTTGATTTGCATGTTCATCCAGTATGCCGGCGTCGTGTTGAACGCACGGGCCAAGCGTAGAGCCGTGTCTGGAGTCATGCTGGTAGCGCCCTTCACAAGCCGCTCGATCCGCGTACGGGGAACATCCAGACGCCTTGCGAGGGCAATCGGCCCCATGTCCAGAGGATCAAGGTAGAGTTCCTTAAGGACTTCGCCGGGATGCATTGGTTCTTCAAGCAAGCTCATGAGTTGTTCCTTTCAGTGGTAATCGACGATCTCCACATCGGCGGGACCTTGGGGCGTCCAGACAAAGCAAATACGCCACTGCCCGTTTATCCGCACGGAATGCTGTCCTATCCGATCACCTTTCAGTTCTTCCAAATGGTTGCCCGGTGGACAGGGGAATCGCGCTTAAAATTTGACAGTAGATTGGAATTGGATTCTTGAGGTTTCATTGACTGATGGAGCCTCGAGATGCCGACATTGTTGAGCTATTTTAATGACGAAGACGATCCTCGTGCTGGGAACGCGCCACGCCACAAATTCAGCGACCTGATGACGATCAGCCTCTTGTGTGCGCTATGTGGCGGGGAGACTGCGGTCGACATGGAGGAATTCGGACGGATGAAGGAGGATTTTCTTCGCGAATTTCTGGACTTGCCCCACGGCATTCCCTGTCATGATGCGTATTCACGATTATTCCGTTTGATGAAGCCGCGCAGCCTTCAAGCCTTTTTTGACAAATTCCAAGCCGACTTTGCCGCTGCACATGCGGAGCATCCGGCAATCGCCATTGACGGAAAGGAGATGCGGCGCAGCTTTGACAAGGCCGCTGGACAGTCGAACCTGAACGTGGTCACCGCCTTTGCACATGGCGCCCGCCTGAGCCTCGGGATAACGCAAAGTGCAAAGGGCGGGGGTGAGATTTTGGCGCTCCGCGAGTTGATTGAGATGCTGGATATTCGTGGGATCACCATTACGGCCGATGCGCTGCACTGCCAGCGGGAAACGTGTGAACTAATCGCGCAAGCAGGCGGTGACTATTGCCTGCAGCTCAAAGGTAACCAAGGCGGCATAAAGGCGGATATCGAGGCCTTTGTGAGCGATCAGGGCACTGATTTCAGGGATGAATATGTCTGCATCAATGGTGATCACGGTCGGATTGAGGAGCGATCATACCGTGTCTACGATGTGCCGGACTATCTCACCGAAACCCATCAGTGGCCGCATCTCGCCGCCTTCGTCCACGTTGTTTCCAAGCGCATGATGGGCGACACGACCAGCCAGTCCGAACGGCTTTATCTCCTTTCAAAGTGCCACACGGCGAAGGTCGCCGCAGGGCTGATCCGCGGTCACTGGGAAATTGAAAACAGTTTGCATTGGTCGCTGGATGTCGTGATGAATGACGATCAGCACCGCGCACGCAAGGACAATGCCCCGGCAAACTTCGCCGCGTTGCGACGGATCGCCTTGAGTATCATCAAGGCAAATTCCTCAAAAGGTTCAAACCGCGTGAAGTTCAAGAGAGCAGGATGGAGCAACAAATTCCTCCGTACTCTCATAGATGGATTTTGAAGCGCGATTGCCCTGCATGTATGCCTGTCTGCTGGACCCTGACGGCAATTGAGTGTCTGTCTGTTCAGCCAATCCCGAAATCATCACGGAAGCGGTCAATCTGATGCATCCGCTCGTGCAGGATGGTCACGATCCCGATGTCGCCATTCGAGAGATGACGCCAGTAGACGAAATGACGCTCGTAGCGAAAGAAATATCCCTCGACGCCAAATTCCGCCGGGATGGGTTTTGACACGACGCCGTGGGCGGCGATCTTGTCGAATGCGGCGAACAAGCCAGTGATGTACGTCTCGGCCTGCTCGTCCCCCCACCTGTCACGGGTGTAGCGGTAGATGTCATCGAGGCGATGGGATGCCCCTTCCTGTATACGGATTGCTGGCACCGGGTCAGGCCCGATTCCGCGCGATCACCTCTGCCGCCGTCAGCGGCTTGTACGTCTCCTCCGGGGCCGCGAAGGCATGGGTCAACTCAGCCTTCAACCGGTTGAAGGCCTCGGCCTCAGCCCTCTCTTTGTCACGCCGGATCAGGTCACGGATGTACTCGCTGACATTCTCATAGGACCCGTCATCGCCTACGTTGGCCGACACGAAGTCACTCAGGGCTCCACCAAGGCGGACGGTCATCGTGGTCGTTCGGGACATGGCGCAGCACCTCTAAGCTTTGGTGTATTCAATATAACCAAAAACGCACACAAAACAAGACAGCTCCTCAATCGGCAACCTGTGATATGCGACCGGCGATCACCTATTTATGTTGGCGCGCAGTTTACGCAATTACTCTGGACGTTATCATCTTGGGAGAACGCGGCTGCGGGATCGGAAACAGCCAACACCTTGCACCTCATCTTGTCTGCCGCTTGGTCATTGCGCGAGCTGGAGTAATTTGATGGGTTGCGCTCTTCTTAAATCGATCGCCGTCGGTCACTCTCAGCGTTGATGTGAGGATGCCGTATGCTATCCATCGAGGTGCTTAGCTGAACGCATAATTGTTCTTGGAGTAGCTCAACTAAGCGGCTGGCCGTAGGTTAGTTCATTTTTACGTTCATGCCTCAATTGTTTGGTTTCACATATGCCGCAGTGCGGCACCGAAATCTTCCGCATAGCGCTCTGAATTCCATCCGGGCTGGGCCAGTAGCTGGTCGCGCAGTCCACGCTTAAGTGCGAGTAGCGCAGCTTTATCTTGTGCGACGGCTACAGCCTTGTCGAGATAGTCACCACCATCCCGGGCGACCCAGTCAGGCAGGCCTGCGGCCGTCATGAAACTTGCGCCCATGCGCGAGACAAACTGACCCCCGAGCATCGTCAGGACCGGCACACCCATCCAGAGCGCTTGGAGGCTGGTGGTGCCGGTGTTTGGCTAGATGCAGAGCAGGATGACCACCACCATCAGACATGTTGGGTTTTTGTTCTACATCAGATGGGGGAAATCAGCTGTTTGGCGTTCACACTATGCTGACTGCCCCTTTGTGGACACAATCTTAACCAAGTTCTTGCAACCAACGACTCGCCGTTTCGATAGGAAGAAAGAGGTGGTCTCGTTGTTCAAGCGATACAACCATTTTTGGGGCATCGGCCAATCCGATCTTAGACATAGAATAGTGACGATATCCATGCCTCTCGCAAAGATCTAGAAAGGCAGTGTGATCGTTTCCAGGCAGTAGCTCGGCGAAAATTATCGGTCGCGCAGCAGATAGGACTCCCTCTGCACCACGAAGCACCGCAGCTTCGCGCGACTCAACATCTAGCTTTAAGATTACTGAACTTCCGTTTAATTTAGTAACTGGCAATGACTCATCAAGTGTTACTACTGACACCTTTCTCTGCGCTGAGTGCTTTGCACGAAAGCCTTTATTTAACGATGCAGAAGTTTCAACTAGACCATGCCCAGAAAGAGGGAAGTAAATCACTTCCTCTCCGCTGACGTCACTGACAGCTTTAAGATGCATTTGAATCTTGCTTAACGCCTCTGAGGTGCGCGCATTTTCAAGAAAAATATCCGAAATTTCACGGACAGGCTCAAATGCATGAGCAAACGTCGCGCCACTCGCCAACGCAAGCAAACTGTAAAATCCTGTATTAGCACCCACATCGACGAAAACTGGAGAGAAAGCTTCACTCCATGTTGAAATTAGCCTTGGCATTGGCGATTCATATGACTGCCAACCTTCCTTCAAAACAGCCGTGGCAATTTGGTCGCGGCCACCGCAGGTATCCATCCAGAAACGACCGAAGCTGTTTCTTAATCGTACATCAATTTGCACAAGGTGATTAATATGCATTAGTATTCACCTTTCCATCTAAACGTGTGGAAACTTGAAAATGTGACTGATCGCCCTGCAAGAGAAATTTCCAGGCAGTAGCGAGGTCATCAATAAAGCGCTCCTCATTAAAACGAGCGGATGTTTCCAACCCTGCTTTGCACCGACGCCGTACATCGACCTCGCTGCTAGTCAGAGCATTATGAATCCCATGTGCAAACTCAGTCCACTCACCCTCTGAAACCCACCATCCGTTTTCCTCGCTGGCGTACTCCTGTCCACCCTCACCATGAAAACCGCAAACGAGGCACCCACTTGCCATTGCCTCAAGTGGAGGCAGCCCCAAGCCTTCGTTCTTGCTCAGACTTGCAAAAACCAATGATTCTTTCAGGATTTTCGATGCCTGACGGCGCGACATGTTCTTGATCTCAATCCAAGGGACATCAGCATGCTCTGGATAGATCGACAAAAATATACCTTGCAGCAAATCGATGTCAGTGGGCCGCTTGCGCGGCATGAAAGCAATTTGTCTTTTCTTTTTTGTGAGGTCACCAGCAGAAAAAAGCTGCAAAACTTGGGGGCGAACCACTTGCCAGTCCAATTCAGAACCCCATGCAATCAGTGTATTACGGGTGAAAAAGCTGCAACACAACCCACCTGAAAAGGGAAATCGATTCATCTCACTCGTGCTGGAGAAACCACGAAATGTGTAAAATGGATTCTGATTGTGAACCACAAGCTTACATGGCAAGCGCGCGAGCGCCTTAAAGCTTTCGGGTGGAAATACTTCTGGCACAACCAACCAATCAGCTTCTGTGAAGCGTATATCATCGCCCCAGTGGACCATTGGGACATAATATGGCTTGCTTGGGATGCCCACTTGCGAGTTGCGGTCAAGCAGTGCAAAGGCCCGGTATCCCAGCTTGCGCAAGCCGGCGACGTGTTGCCAGTTTACAACCTCACCACCTGCTTTGACGGGCAGAGAACATGCATAATAAATAGTTGGTAGATCTTTTGCATCCATCACCCCGGTTTCCCTGAAGCCTGAATTTTCATACCAGAGCAAAAGAGTCTGGTATTATATCGCGGTCCATATAAAACTATATGGTTTTTAAGATTATGATGTCCTTCAGGTCGCATCGTTATTCTCCGAATTCTGGCGCCAAACTGAAATGAGAGCGCTCTGAAAATCTTCAGCATAACGGTCGGCATCCCATGCAGGATGGGATAGCAGACGTGTCCGAAGACCAGATTTCAGCGCAAGCAAAGCCGCCCGATCCCGCGAGTGAGCAACGGCCTTGGCCATGTAATCAGCCTCATCCCGGGCCACCCAACCGTGCAGGCCTGCGGCCGTCATGAAACTTGCGCCCATGCGCGAGACAAACTGACCCCCGAGCATCGTCAGGACCGGCACACCCATCCAGAGCGCTTGGAGGCTGGTCGTACCGCCGCAATAGGGGACAGGGTCAAGGGCGATGTCGATCTCGCAATAGGCCTGCATCATCACGTCGAGCCCGACAGGTCCACGAAAGATGAGGCGAGCGGCATCGATGTTGTGCTCCGCAAATAGACGGCAGAAGCGCGCTATGGCGCTAGCATCCTTGAAGCTCGGCGCACGCAGCAAGAGGCGGGAGCCAGGGACGGCGTGCAGGACATTCGCCCAAAGCTGGATTGTACGCGGGGTCAGTTTGGGAATGTTGTTGAACGATCCGAACGTCAGCGGCCGCCCTATGGTCGCTGCGAAGTCCGGCAATGGATAGTCCACTTCGGGCGCAAAGCAGAACACGGTGTTTGGCAGTCGCATGACGCGTTCCGAGCAGAGGTGATCTGCTTCTGGCGGCGTGACCACGGGATCTCCGATCAGCCAGTCGATGTTGGGCACCCCGGTCGAGCCCGGGTAGCCGAGGAAACTCGCCTGCACCGGTGCCATGCGCTTGGCAAAGGCGCGCAGAGCCCCTCCGGCGGTATGGCCTGCAAGATCGATGAGGATGTCGATCTGATCTGCTTCAACGCGTGCGGGCAGTTGCGCGGTGCTCAGGTCGCGCCAAGACCCCGCCCGGCGGCGGGCGAGACGGGTCTGGTCGTCCACAGTTGTTCCGGTATTGTAGATCGTGAGTGGTAGCCGTGTCTGGTCCCATCGCGCCAAAAGCGGTTGCATGAAAATATTGACAGGGTGCTGGTGGTGAAGGTCACCGCTTACCAGACCGATCCGGAGCGGTCGGTCGAGGTTATGATCCGCGTTAAAACTTTCCCGCGTCCGGGCCTCTTGCCCCCACGACGCGAGCAGCGCGCGGTGGCGCTCTGCCACCTCTTGCGGAGTGACGCTGTCGGCATAGAGCAGGCTCATGGCGGCGTTGGAGGCAAAGCTCTCCTGACCCTCGGCAACCAGCCCTTCGTAGAGACCAAGGGCGGTCTCCGCATCGCCCATCCGGTTGGCGATCGAGGCGCGCAGGGCCGCACTTGCCACAGAGGGCACCGCGCCCGAAGCTTCGGCACGGTCGAGTGAGGTGAGTGCGTCCTCCAGCAGCCAAGCCTTGACCTGCATATCGGCCAGATCAAGATGGGCCTGCGCGTCATCGGGGCGCAGCACGGTCCAGCGCGTCAGGATGGCCACGGCTTCGGCCCAGAAGTTGAACCGGTAGGCGAGTTGGGCCAGTGCTCGCAGGAGGCTCGGATCCTCGGTCGCAGAAAGCCGCTCCATCAGCGCTTGTGCCTCCTCCGTCATGCCAAGGCGCAGGTAGACCTCGGCGCAATCAAGATCGATCAAGGGTGCGAGTGATCCGTGGCCGACGAGAAGCCGTGCCTGCCGCAGCGCGTCGAGCGCGCGCGGCAGGTCAGCGCGCTCCAGTCGAAACCGCGCCATGTCGCGGTAGAGCCCTGCCAGCGCCGAGGATGGATCAGCGTTTGCTTCCGCACGGTCCAATGCCTTGTGGAACGCGACGGCAGCCCGCTCGGCGGCTTCCTGCCCCGGCTGCTCTTCCATGAGTCTGGCAAGTGCCACTGCGGGTCTTGCATCCAATGGCCGCACCGCCATCGCCGCAGTATAGCTGACGGCGGCCTTGTCCGGCTCTCCAAGGCTACGAAGAACGTTGCCTTGCTCCAGAAGCGCGTCGAAGTTAGCCGGTTCCAATTCCACTGCCGCATCATAGGCGGCGCGCGCTGCGCTCTCATCGCCCAGTCGACGCAAGGCACGACCCCGAAGAACGTAGGCTTCTGTCAAGATCGGTGCGTGCTTGAGCGCCATCTCAATATTTGTGAGTACCGCCTCGAGCTTGCCTTCGCGCATGGCTGCGTTTGCAGCGTTGAATGCAAGTGCTGCATCTGGCGCGATCGTTCTTTGAGATCTGGTTTCTTGTCCTGCAGGTTTCTTGGCTCGAGGTCGTGCGTGGAAGATCGCTGCTGGCGCTGTTTGCTTCTGAGCCAAGACGAGATTCTCAGCCCAAGCCAGAAACCGCGGTAGAAACGCGGTGACTGCATCGCTGGTGTAACGCAAGTCGTGCTGGACGGCGATCGGGTCTTCAACAAGATCCGTCTGGGCAAGCCGTTTTGGAGATTGGTAGTTTGCCGCATAGGCTGTGACATCGTCTTCATTTGGCAGCCACCCCGTCTTGAGGCGCTCGACGAAGTCACGCGTATGAAACGAAACATTGGAGCCTTTCTCAAGTCTGGGGAGCCAGGCAAGCCGACTGAGGACCATCTTGGACATGAGCTGGTCAAGGCCACGAACGGGGTAGTGTCGCAAGGCGAACGCATCGGGCAGCTTCGCCATTGGAAGCGGGTCCATATCTGCGAGACGAACGTGATGATTGGCTGGCGCAAACTGCCAAGTTTTACCATCCGCCAGACTTCGATGGATCATGCATTTGGGCGTAGTTCTATCTTCGACGGCGCAGCGATGCCTTATGCGGCGGACCGGATCGATCTCGGCCTTGTCGTCATTTGCACAGGGCACCATCGAGACCCAGGGCCACCATGCCACGCGCGCCGAACGCGCCGCTATCACGGCCTGGCGGAACAGTTCGGGGCTGGGTGCCGCGATGAATTCGTCGCAATCGAGTGGGATCACCCAGTCGGCACTGGCTGCGAATGCTTCTTGCGCCAACCTTGTTGTCAGGATTTCCTGAACTTGGGAATTCCCGGCATGCCGAGTGACAACCAGTGGCAAGCCTTCAGCCTGAAGCTTCTCAAGAATGGACGGCGTCGCGTCGGTCGACAGGTGATCGACGAGCCGCAGTTCATCGACAAACCGAAGGGTGTGGCGAACAAACGCCTCGATGATGTCGGCCTCGTTGCGCACCATACCAACTGCGGCCAGGCGAACCATGTCAGGCCCCCCGTCCTGGTCTGCGACGTCCGCGGCGCAGCTGACTTGCGGCCCTCACTGAAGCGCCTCCGGCTTGATGGTGAACCGGATCTCTTCATTGCGGAACCCGAGCGCCATGGGCCGGATCACGCCCGCCAGCAGGTTGACGTCATAAATCTCCGTGACGATGCCGCCGATCTCCAGCCTGTGCTCAATGTCGCCAGTGCGCAGGTTCACAACACAGACAGCACATTGTGCGTTGACGCCTTCCGCCTTCAGTCGCTCATTCAGCACCAGCCCATCAAAGGTACGGTTCTCTCGGGGCTGTGAGAGGCCAATAACTGCATAGTTGCCGACAAAAGCCAGCCCGCGGGCAAAGCCGGGCAGAAAGCAGATTGGCTCAAACTTTCCGGCGGCCAGATCGATCCGCCCAAACTCGCCGGTGCCGGCCTGCAACATCCACAGCGTGCCCTGATGAACCCGCGGCGAATGTGGCATGGAAAGGCCTGAAGCGACCACCTCGCCGCTGGGCACTTCGAGCACCACGCCTCCGTCTCGGCGTTTCTCGCGCCATCCCTCGAAGACATTGGTCCGCGACAGGCAGGTCACATAGGCCGGTTGCCCATCCTTCATGGCGAGTCCGTTCAGGTGGCAGCGATCTTCTGCCGCGAGCCGATCAATGAAGGGTGGGCGCCAGACTTCACGGAAGCTGCCCCGCTCGGCCAGTGTTGCCAGACAGTTGAACCGGGTTGCCACAAAGATTGGCTTGCCCGCGGCGTCCTCATGAATGTCGTGCATGTCAATGTCGCCGGTGGTGTGGCCCGTCACTGGAACGTAGAGCCCATCATAGCCGTCGCGCGTCTCGCCCGCACCCAGGAAGTCTTCAAAGCGCCACAGCTGGTGGATTGAACTCATCCAGAAACGGCCCTGGCCGACGCCGATGCCCATGGGTCTCTCAAAGGTCCGTTCAAACACCGACAGGCGCCCATCGGGCTGCAGGCCGATCAAGAAAACCTTGCCCGCCTGATAGGTGGTGATCGCAAGGCTGACTTCGGCCTCCTTGAGCCACGACGTAAAGAGGCGAGATCCATGGAAGGCCAGTGCCGGTGATTTTAGTGCGGGCTGTTTCTGATCGCTCATCTTGGGACTTTCTGGAAAACTTTGATACGGGGTTTGATCATTCGCGGAAGGCGCGGGCCCGGACCCGTTCAAGGGGTTGCAGAAGATAGTCGATCACCCTGCGGCGACCTGCGAGAATATCGATCTCAGCGGTCATGCCGGGGATTATGCGGACCTGTTCGCCGTCCGCGTCATACAGCGCACCCTCTGTGCGGACGACAATGACGAAGACCTCCGCCTCATCGCGTTCACTTTGGCGGACGGCATCGGCGCCGATCCTTAGAATCCGACCATCCAGCGCTCCATAGCGCGTAAAATCATAGGCTGTCAGCTTGACCCGAACCGGCTGGTCGGGGCGCAGAAAGGCAATGTCCTGCGGCAAGACATAGGCCTCGACCAGCAGCGCGTCATCAATCGGGACGATCTCGGCGACCTCCTCGCCCGCGCGGACAGAGCCCCCGAGGGTGCGCCGATGCAGCCGGTTCACGATGCCCGCGATCGGTGCCCGCAGGACAGCCCGTGCCGCCATGCTCTCCAGCGCGGGAAGTGACGGGCGCAGCGCGGCCAGTTCGGCAGTGGCATCGGCCAACTCCCGCAGGGCCTCAGCGGCAAAACGGTTGCGAGTGGCGGCAATGGTGTCCTCAACCTCGGCCAGTGCCGTTTCCAGCCG
>JAGYJU010000007.1 GCA_018401965.1 Roseicyclus sp. | reverse complement strand
GCGCGGGCCCGTGACGCGCTTTCGGCCCGTGCGGCATCGGTGGCGCAATCGGTCGTGGCCGAGGACAGCGCGGTCACGGGTCACCTGCTGTTGGACCGCGACGCCTTGGCCCGCGTGGAACGCGACACCCAGTTGCGCCTTTTGGCAGCCGCCCTGCAATGGATCAGCGGCGCCACCTATCGCCCACGCGCCCAGGCGCTCGAGGCGCTGCTGGATCGCGCCCTGGCGGGTGGCGGCGGCACCCTGCAGGGGGCGCAGCTTGCCGTCGGGGCCGATCACATCCGGATCTTTCGGGAATACCAGGCGGTCCGCGACGCCGAGGTGGGCGCCGGGGCCGCGCATCTTTGGGATGGGCAATGGCGGGTCGCAGCACCGGACGACAGGGGCCGGGTCTTGCGCGCGCTTGGCCCGGAGGGATGGGCGCGGATCCCCGCGAAACCGCGCCACGCCCCCCCGTTCGAGGCCGCGCAATCGCTACCGGCGGTGTTCGACCAGGGCGAGCTCTTGGCCTGTCCCGCGCTGCAATTCGGCCCGCCCTGCGACCTGCGCCTGCACCGCCCGGCGGCGTCATTTGTCGCATTCCTGCAATTGCGTTGAACTCTGCGCCCAAGACCTTATCTTAGTCTCAACGGCAGGCCGTTTTGCGCCGCCTGCATGATCTCTGAAGGAGTCTGCCTTGGGCAACGCGAGAAACATCGCATTCTGGGCCATCCTGTTCCTGCTGATTCTGGCCCTGTTCAACCTGTTCTCGGGTGGTCAGAGCCAGGTGGCGCAGCGCGGTGTGGCCTATTCCGAATTCATCAGCCAGGTCGAAAGCCGCCAGGTTCTGTCTGCGACGCTTGATGGTGAAAACGTCCAGTTCACCACGGGCGATGGCACCTATTCGACCATCGCGCCGGGTGATGCGAACACCACCGGGGTCTTGCTGCAAAACGGCGTGCGCATCGAGGCGCGGCCGCAGGAGCAATCCGGGTTCCTCAGCGTCCTGTCGCTGTGGTTGCCGGTCCTGGTGCTGATCGGCATCTGGATCTTCTTCATGAACCGGATGCAAGGCGGCGGCAAAGGCGGGGCGATGGGCTTTGGCAAATCCAAGGCCAAGCTGCTGACCGAAAAGCACGGGCGCGTCACCTTTGACGATGTTGCCGGCATCGACGAGGCCAAGGAAGAGCTTGAGGAAATCGTTGAATTCCTGCGCAACCCGCAGAAATTCAGCCGCCTCGGCGGCAAGATCCCCAAGGGCGCCTTGCTGGTCGGCCCGCCGGGCACCGGCAAGACGCTTCTGGCGCGCGCCATCGCGGGCGAGGCGGGCGTGCCGTTTTTCACCATCTCGGGCTCCGACTTCGTGGAAATGTTCGTGGGCGTCGGCGCAAGCCGCGTGCGCGACATGTTCGAACAGGCCAAGAAAAACGCGCCCTGCATCGTGTTCATCGATGAAATCGACGCGGTCGGCCGGTCGCGTGGCGTGGGCTACGGTGGCGGCAATGACGAACGCGAACAGACGCTGAACCAGCTTCTGGTCGAGATGGACGGGTTCGAGGCGAACGAGGGGATCATCATCGTCGCGGCCACCAACCGGCCCGACGTGCTGGACCCCGCGCTGCTGCGCCCCGGCCGCTTCGACCGCCAGGTCCAGGTGCCCAACCCCGACATCAAGGGCCGCGAGCGCATTTTGGGCGTGCATGCCCGCAAGGTGCCGCTTGGCCCGAATGTCGATCTGCGCATCATCGCGCGCGGCACGCCCGGCTTTTCCGGGGCCGATCTGGCCAACCTCGTGAACGAGGCGGCGTTGATGGCCGCGCGGATCAACCGCCGGTTCGTCACCATGGAAGATTTCGAATCTGCCAAGGACAAGGTCATGATGGGCGCCGAACGCCGGTCCATGGTCATGTCCGAGGATGAAAAGAAACTGACCGCCTACCACGAAGCCGGTCACGCCATCGTCGGCCTGAACGTGCCCGACCATGATCCGATCCACAAGGCGACGATCATCCCGCGTGGCCGTGCCCTTGGCCTGGTGATGTCGCTGCCCGAGCGCGACCAGTTGTCGGTCAGCTACCGCAAGTACACGTCCAAGATCGCCATGGCGATGGGCGGGCGCGTGGCCGAGGAACTGGTGTTCGGCAAGGAGATGGTCACGTCGGGGGCGGCCTCGGACATTCAGCAAGTGTCCAAGATCGCGCGCGCCATGGTCACCCAATTCGGCTATGCCGAGGAACTGGGCTATGTCGATTACGCCAATGAACAGCAATCCTATCTTGGATCTTACGGCGGCGGCACCAACCATTCGGCGGCCACGCAGAAGATCATCGATGACAAGGTCAAGGCTCTGGTCGATGAAGGCTACGACACCGCCAAGCGCGTGCTGACCGAAAAGCGCGAAGATCTCGAACGGCTGGCGCAGGGGTTGCTGGAATATGAAACCCTGACCGGTGCCGAGATTCAAAAGGTCATCAACGGCGAGCCGCTCAACCGGGGTGATGACGATGATGCGTCCTCCACCTCGGGAGGGATGCCCTCGATCACGGCGATCCCCAAGCTCAAGCCCAAGTCCAAGCCTTCGGGCGATATGGAACCCGAGCCTTCCGCGTAAGGCGCTGTTGGACCGTCACACAGGCAAACGCCCCGACCGAATGGCCGGGGCGTTTTTGCATCCGGCCATGCGGCCGCATCAGCTGTGGGTGTATTGCTTGCGGGCCTTTTCGACCCCCTCGGCCAGCGCGTCATGGGCCGTGTCGAAACTGGCCTTCATCTCGTCCCAGGCCGATCCGCTTGCCTCGCCCAGGCGGGCCAGTTCTGCCTCTGCCGCGTCGCGCCGCTGTTTGAGCTCTTCGAGCTGGCGCGCCAGCTCGGCCTTGCCCTGGCTTTGCGCGGCCTCCAGATCGGCGCGCATCTTTGTGATCTCTGCGTTCCACTGCGCCATCTGTGCCTTGGCGTGTTCGATATAGGCGTCTTGCGATGTAATCCTGTCCTCCTTTTGAGTGTGTCGGACACAACCGACCTAGGAAGACCACGCGGCGCGAAAAAGGGGGGTGGCGAGGACTGGCCCGCCAACGCCCTGATTTAAAACCAGAGGTTTTCAGCCGCGATCAGCCGCCCATGAATTTCTTGCGCGCGGCTTCCATGGATTTTTCCATCTCTTGCCATGCGCCCTGCATGGTCGCCTGGATCTCCTTCATCGCCTCCATGTTGGCGGCGGCAAGCTCTTCCATGTGCTTTTGCATATGGTCACGCTGATCCTTGAGATCATCCATCTGCTTTTTCATCTGGTCCTGGTTCTTGGTGCCTGCCTCCATCATCTTGGCTTGCAGCGTCTTCATCTCGGTCGTCCAGGCGTCCATCTGGGCCTTGGCTTGGGCCATGTAATCGGTTTTCTCGGCCATGTTCGGCGGTCTCCCATATCTGTGGTGGGCGGATGCTAGCATGGATTGCCGCGTCTTGCGCCGGGTTTGACGGCCGCGCCGCTTTTGGCTTGCAGTGCAGCGCGGCCCGGCGTCACATCCCCCATGACAGGACAGGAGCCGTTGATGCCCGCGTTGATCCCCACCCGCTTCACGGCCAAGGTCATTTGGCTGGGCCACAACCCCGACCGCGATGCGGCGCTGGAAACCCAGGCCCTGACCGAAATGGTGCTTGGCTTTGCGGGCCATGCCGGCGAAAGCCGCGCGGGCCTGACACGCCCCTCCGACAGCCGGGTTCTGGCGCAATACCGGCGGGGCACGCCGATCCGCAACACCCGGCAACTGGCCATCCTGTCAGCCGAGGAGCTGGCCGCCATCGCCGCCGACATGGGGCTTGCCGGCCTTGATCCCGCGCTGGTGGGCGCCTCGATGGTGATCGAGGGCATTCCCGATTTCACCCATGTTCCGCCCTCCTCGCGGCTTCAGGACGAGGCGAGCGGTACAACCCTGACCATCGACATGGAAAACCGCCCCTGCCAGTTGCCCGCCAAACCGATCGAGGCGCGGCATCCGGGCTTTGGCAAGAGGTTCAAGCGCGCGGGCGTGAACCGGCGCGGCGTCACCGCCTGGGTCGAACGCGAGGGCACGATCCGGCTTGGCGCGACGCTGCGGCTGCATGTGCCCGATCAACCGGCCTGGCCGCATCTGGATGCCGCGCGCGCCGGTCCGGGCTGATCGCAAAACACCCATCGGCCCGCGGCGTGACGACAAGGCCCGCGAATGTGTCGCAATCCGGCCTCACGCGCGCTGCAACGCCCGGTATAGCGGATGGCAATAAACACACCCGCAAGGGAAAGGGAGCCCGACGATCATGGCCGTCAAGACCGATATCGAAATCGCCCGCGAGGCGCAGAAAAAACCCATCCAGGACATTGGCACCAAGCTGGGCATCCCGACGGACGCGCTGTTGCCCTATGGCCATGACAAGGCAAAGGTCGGGCAGGATTTCATCAACGGCTTGGCGGATCGGCCCAATGGCAAACTGATCCTTGTTACCGCGATCAACCCGACACCAGCAGGCGAAGGCAAGACAACAACGACTGTGGGTTTGGGCGATGGTTTGAACCGCATCGGCAAGAAGGCCGCCATCTGCATCCGCGAAGCCAGCCTTGGCCCGAATTTCGGGATGAAGGGCGGCGCGGCGGGCGGCGGATATGCCCAGGTGGTGCCGATGGAAGACATGAACCTGCATTTCACCGGCGATTTCCACGCCATCACCAGCGCCCATAACCTGCTGTCGGCGATGATCGACAACCACATCTATTGGGGCAATGAATTGCAGATCGACGAACGCCGCGTGGTATGGCGGCGCGTCATGGACATGAACGACCGCGCGCTGCGCGACGTGGTGACATCGCTGGGGGGCGTGGCCAACGGCTTTCCCCGCCAGACCGGGTTCGACATCACCGTCGCCTCCGAGGTGATGGCGATCTTGTGCCTGTCGTCCGACCTGGCCGATCTGGAACGCCGGCTTGGCGACATGATCGTGGCCTATACCCGCGACAAGACGCCGATCTATTGCCGCGACATCAAGGCGGACGGCGCGATGACCGTTCTGCTCAAGGATGCGATGCAGCCCAACCTCGTGCAGACCCTGGAAAACAACCCCGCCTTTGTCCATGGCGGCCCCTTTGCCAATATCGCGCATGGTTGCAATTCGGTCATCGCCACCAAGACGGCGCTGAAACTGGCCGATTACGTCGTGACCGAGGCAGGGTTCGGCGCCGATCTGGGCGCCGAGAAATTCATGAACATCAAGTGCCGCAAGGCGGGACTTGCGCCCGATGCGGTGGTCATCGTGGCCACGGTGCGCGCGATGAAGATGAATGGCGGCGTCGCCAAAGCGGACCTGGGGGCCGAGAACGTGGCCGCCGTGCAGGCCGGTTGCGCCAACCTGGGCCGCCATATCAAGAACGTCAAAAGCTTTGGCGTGCCGGTGGTCGTGGGCATCAACCATTTCGCGGGCGACACCGAGGCCGAGGTCCAGGCGGTCAAGGATTACGTCGCAGGCCTCGGGTCCGAGGCGATCTTGTGCAAGCATTGGGCCCATGGCAGCGCCGGGATCGAGGACCTGGCCCGCCGCGTGGCCGAGCTTGCCGATGGGGGAAGCGCACGGTTCTCCACGCTTTACCCCGACGACATGCCCTTGTTCGACAAGATCGAGACGGTGGCGAAATCGATCTATCACGCCGCCGAGGTCGTGGCCGACAAGAAGATCCGCGACCAGTTGACCGAATGGGAAGCGCAGGGCTATGGCCATCTGCCGGTCTGCATGGCCAAGACCCAGTATTCCTTCACCACCGATCCGACCCGGCGCGGCGCGCCCGAGGGCCACAGCCTGCCGGTGCGCGAGGTGCGGCTGTCGGCAGGGGCGGGGTTCGTGGTGGTGATCTGCGGCGAGATCATGACCATGCCGGGCCTGCCGCGCGTGCCCGCCTCGGAAACGATCCGGTTGAACGACGCGGGCTTGATCGAAGGTTTGTTCTGACGCAAACGGGGCGCGGCGGACGGGGCATCGAGCCCCGCCCGCCGCGCGCCCCGCCCGCAAGGGGGCGGCGCGGCCGCGTCGACCCGGCCATGGTGCCGGGTTGCCGATGTCGGGATTGCGTATTTTTGGGAAGATGAAGGGGACAGGCATGGCCGCGACGATCATCGACGGAAAAGCCTTTGCCGCCAGGGTGCGGGGGCAGGTGGCCGAGCAGGTTGCAGTGCTCCGGACGGCGCATGGGATCGTGCCGGGCCTGGCCGTGGTGCTGGTGGGGCAAGACCCGGCCAGCCAGGTTTACGTGCGCAACAAGGGCACGCAGACCGTCGAGGCAGGCATGGCAAGCTTCGAGCACAAGCTTGATGTGGCAACGCCCCAGGCCGAGATCCTGGCGCTGGTGGCGCGGTTGAATGCCGACCCGGCGGTGCATGGCATCCTGGTGCAATTGCCGCTGCCTGCCCATGTGGATGCGGCGGCGGTGATCAATGCCATTGATCCGGCCAAGGATGTGGATGGGTTCCATATCTCGAACGTGGGGCTTTTGGGCACGGGGCAGAAGGCCTTGGTGCCCTGCACGCCCTTGGGGTGCCTGATGATGCTGCGCGATCACCATGGCGATCTGTCGGGGATGGACGCGGTGGTGGTGGGCCGCTCCAACATCGTGGGCAAGCCGATGGCGCAATTGTTGCTGGGCGACAGCTGCACGGTGACGATCGCGCATTCGCGCACCAGGGATCTGCGCGAGGTCTGTCGCCGGGCCGATATCCTTGTGGCGGCCGTGGGGCGGCCCGGGATGATCCCCGGCGATTGGGTCAAGCCCGGGGCCACGGTGATCGATGTGGGCATCAACCGCGTGCCCCATCCGGATGACCCGGCCAGGACACGGCTGGTGGGCGATGTCGATTTCGACAGTTGCGCGGCGGTGGCGGGCGCGATCACGCCGGTGCCGGGCGGGGTGGGACCCATGACCATCGCGTGCCTTCTGGCCAATACGCTGACCGCCTGTTGCCGGGCGCATGGGTTGGCGGAACCCACCGGGCTGACGGCCTAGGGGTTTTGATCGCAGGCGGCGGGCTGCGGATCAGCCGGGCGGTGCGGCCCCGGCGGGGATCATGGTGCCTTGCAGGATGGCGACGGGTTTGCGCAGGCCAGAGGCGTCTTCGGCATGAACCGTGGCGCGCACCACCAAAAGGCGCCGGCCCGGCTTGATCACCTCGCCCTCGGCAATCAGCCGTGCCCCGGCGGCCGGGGCGATCAGGTTGATCTTCATCTCGACGGTCAGGACCTCGCTGCCCTCGGGCATCAGGCTGAGGGCCGCGTAGCCGGCCGCGCTGTCGGCAAGGGCGAAACTGGTCCCCGCATGGGCAAAGCCATGTTGTTGGGTCACGGCCGCGGTGATCGGCAGGCTGAGCACGACGCGCCCCGGCGCCAGCCGGTCGATCCCTGCGCCAAGGCTGATCATCAAACCCTGTTTGGCAAAGCTGTCGCGGATGGCGCGGGCGCGCTCCGCTGCGAGGGGGGTATCCATCATCTTCCTTTCATCCGCGTTTCGGGGGCTGTCGGGGTTGATCCTTGATCACGGACTCGCTTAAGGTTGAAAGCGTAAACTTTGGTGATATTTACGGCCTTATGAGTATCATGCGTAACGATCACATCACCGCAGGCGCGTCGCCATGGGTTTACCGGGCCGTGGCATGGGTGCTTCTGTCGACGCTTCTGGCGGTGATCGCCCCCTATGACGCACTCATGAGGCTACGGGTTTTCGGGGCGGCTTGGCTATTGGGCCTGTGTCAACGCCATGGCGATCCTGGTGGGCGCCAGCCTGCAAGAACAGATGCGCCTGCGCTACCCCACCGGTGGTCTTGGCGCAGAGGTGGCGACGGCCCTGGCGCAAGCCGCCGTGATCGGGCCCATGGTCTGGTTGGTGAATATCCATGTCTTCGGCTTCGATGTGCAGGGCGTGGCGTGGTTGGGCCAGTTTACCCTCATTGTCTTGATCGTGGCCATCTGCGTTGCGCTGATCCGCTACGAGATGCAAAGGATCCGGGATTTCGCCCTGGCCGATCATGGTGGGATGGTCGCCTCGGTGCTGACACAACCGCCGCGCCCTGCCTTTCTGGACCGGTTGGAAACGCCGCTGGCCGGGCATGTCCTGATGGTGTCGGCCGATGACCATTACCTGGAAGTGGTCACCACCGACGGCCAGGGCCGCGTCTTGATGCGGTTTCGCGATGCCATGGCGGAGTTGGAGGCTTTGCCCGGGTTTCGCATTCATCGGTCGCATTGGGTGGCGCGGTCGCATCTGCGGCGGGTGCGGCAGGACGGGCGGCGCTACATGGCCGAACTGACCTGTGGGCTGATGCTGCCGGTCAGCCAGGCCTATGTCGAGGATTTGCGCCGTGCGGGCCTGATGGAGGATCGCGGCATCGGCAGGCGCAGCGGCACCGGCCCCAGGACGATGGCATAGGCATCGTCACCCATCAGCCGGTCCAGATCGGGATGATCGCAGAATAATCCCCCGGTATAGGCGCCATAGGCCGGCAGGATCAGCCGGGTGTCATCCATCAACAGGCAGCGCCGCGTGATCTTGCGCCCGTGCAGCGCGATGCGCGCCTTGGGGTGATAATGGCCGGAAATCTCTGCCCTCGCCCCGTCCCGGGCGATATGGCGAAAGGTAAAGGGCGCGGCCGTGTGGTCGGCCAGATGCGTGCCGCCCAGATCGACCGGGCCCGGGTCATGGTTGCCCAGAACCCAGATCCAGCGCCGCCCGGCCATCAGCCGGGTCAGCCGCGCCTTCAGCGCCTCGGACAGGTCTTGTGCGGCGGCCAGGTCGTCGAAACTGTCGCCAAGGCAGATCACCTCGGCGGGGTTGGTGGCGGCGATGTCATCTGCCAGCCGGTCGAGCGTTTCCACCGTCTCGTAGGGGGGAAGCATCGGGCCGCCTTGCCGGGCGATTCGGTCGGCCTTTCCCAGGTGCAGGTCGGCCACGCAAAGCAGCCGCCGTGCAGGCCAGGCCAAGGCACCGGAGGGCATCAGGTGCAGGGTTTCGCCGTGAAAGGGAAAGGGCAGGGCGTTCATGCTTTGTTCATAGCCGCTGTGCAGTCTGTGGTGCAAGGGCCGTCGGATGCGGCTCCTGTGATGCAATCCGAGAGGGCAATGGACCGTGCTACGCGCTGATCTCGACCAGGCCCGCGGTGGCCATCAGCCGGGCGGCCTCCTGTTCCAAAAGCCGTTGATCGGCCGCGCCCGCGATGGGCACCCGGC
Organism: Roseicyclus sp.; assembly: GCA_018401965.1. Taxonomy (GTDB): domain Bacteria; phylum Pseudomonadota; class Alphaproteobacteria; order Rhodobacterales; family Rhodobacteraceae; genus Roseicyclus. The sequence goes on along the minus strand of JAGYJU010000007.1, from coordinate 22,615 downwards.
CCGGTTCCAGAAACAGCGGTGCGGCGAGCGGGCTGACACGGGCCAGGCGCATGTGGTCGATGCGGTCATCGATGCGCGCCAGCATGTCCTCGATCCGGCCGAAATCGACCAGGCCGCGCATGGCTTCGGTGCGGGTGATGGCCAGCATCAGGTGGTCGGGGTCATATTTGCGCAACGTGTCGAACAGGATATCGGTGGAAAACGTCGCCTGCCGCCCGGTCTTGCGCGCCGCCCCCGGCTGGTTGCGTTCGATCAGCCCCGCGATCAACGCGCTGGCCTTGAAGGTGCGTTTCATCACCGCGTTATCGGCCAGCCATGCCTCCATCGTCTCGACCAGGTTGTGGCGCGAGAACAGGGGCGCCGGATCCTCGAGCGGGTCGAGCCCCCAGATCAGCGTCGCGTAATCCGTGGCCACGAAGCCCATCGGGTTCAGGCCCATATCCTCCATCCGCTTGGTGATCAGAAGGCCAAGGGTTTGCTGCGCGTTGCGCCCGGCAAACCCGTAGGCCACGACATGTTCGCGCCCGTCATGGGGAAAGCTTTCGATCAACAGCCGGTCGCGTTCGGGCAGGCGCGACAGCTTGCGTTGCAGATGCAGCCAGTCGCGGGTGTGGGCGGGCAGGTCGGGCCAATCGCCGGCCCGGAACATCGCCAGGATCCTGTCGGACAGTTGCGTCGAGGTGGCGAATTTCGTGCCCATGAAGGTGGCGATCTTGGGCTTTTGGGTCGTGGTGCGGCTGACCTCGACCACCATCTCGCGCAGGCCTTCATAGCGCACGATCTGGCCGCCGATCAGGAACGTGTCGCCCTTTCGCAGCATCGAGGCGAAATATTCCTCCACCTCGCCCAAGGGCGCGCCGCCCCGGCGTTTCTGGTAGCGCACCTGCATCTTGTCGGCATCGACGATGGTGCCGATGTTCATCCGGATGCGCGCGGCGCGGCGCGGGTCGCGCAGCTGCCACTGGCCATCGGGGCGCTGGACCAGGCGCTGCCATTGATCATAGGCCCGCAGCGCGTAGCCGCCCGTTGCGGCGAAATCCAGGCAACGGTCGAACATCTCGCGCGGCAGGGTGGCATAGGCACCGGCGCTGCGGATTTCGGCAAACAGGTCATCGGCATGAAACGGGCCGGCGCTCGCGCGGATCAGGATATGCTGGCACAAGACATCCAGCGGGCCGTCATGTGCGATATCCCCGTCCAGCGTATGGGCGCGCACCGCGTCCAGGGCCGCGGTGCATTCGATCACCTCGAACCGGTTGGCGGGCACGATCAGCGCCTTGGACGGCGCATTGTAGCGGTGATTGGCCCGCCCGATCCGCTGCACAAGGCGTTTCACGTTTTTCGGCGCGCCGATCTGGATCACCAGGTCGACATCGCCCCAATCGATCCCCAGATCGAGCGATCCGGTGCAGACGATGGCGCGCAACCGTCCCTCGACCATGGCCTGTTCGACGCGCTCGCGCTGTTCGCGCGCCAGCGCCCCATGGTGGATGCCGATGGGCAGTTGTTCGTCATTGGCCAGCCACAGGTTGTGAAAGAACAGTTCCGCCTGCGCGCGGGTGTTGTGAAAGATCAGCGTGGTGCGGTGCTTGCGGATTTCGTCCAGCACGGCGGGGATCGCGTATTTGCCGCCGCCCCCCGCCCAGGGCGGGGGCGCCTCGGTGTGCAGCATGGCGATATCGGGATCGGGGCCGGGATCGGCCAGCAAGATCTCGCACGGATCGGGGTGGCGGGCCAGGATGCGGGCGATGGCGGGTGGGTCCTCGACGGTCGCCGACAGGCCCACGCGACGCAGGCCGGGCGCAAGCGTCGACAGCCGCGACAGCGCCAGCATCAGCTGGTCGCCCCGCTTGCTTTCGGCCAGCGCGTGGATTTCATCGACGATCACCCGTTGCAGCCCGGCAAAGATCCGCGGCGCATCCTCGTAGGACACGAGGAGCGCCAGCGATTCCGGCGTGGTCAACAGGATGTGGGGCGGATCCGCGCGTTGACGGCGCTTGGCATGGGCAGAGGTGTCGCCGGTGCGATCCTCGACCCGGATCGGCAGACCCATCTCCGTGATCGGGCCGGTCAGGTTGCGCTTGATATCCGCCGCCAAGGCCTTGAGCGGGCTGATATAGAGCGTGTGCAGCCCGCTGTGCCGCCCATCGGCAAGCTCTGCCAGCGTGGGCAGGAACCCCGCCATGGTCTTGCCGCCGCCGGTGGGCGCGATCAACAGCTGACAGGCCGTGCCCGCGCGGTCCAGCATGGCGCGCTGGTGCGGATGGATCGACCAGCCGCGCGCGTCGAACCAACCGGTGATTTCAGGGGCAAGGGTGCAGGTCATGGCGCCCTAGATAGGGCCGCGACGGGCCGCTGGCCATGGTGGATGCGGTGGCCCGGTGGGGCGCGCGGTCAGTGGATGATCTTGCTGTCCCGCACGAACAGGTTTTCCCAGGCCCGGTCGATCAGGTCGGGGCGCATCTGGTAGGGGATCGCCTCGAAATCGCAGATCGCCCGGATCTGGTCGCACAGAAAGACCGGGTGATAATTCGCAAAGCCATTCTGGATCGTGGGGTATTTCGCCCGCAACAGGTGGATCAGCGATGCCTGGTCCAGGGGGATGCCCTTTTTCTTCGCGACCAAGGCAAAGATCTTGAGGAATTGATCCTGGGTCGGGCCGTCGATCTTGACCTTGAAAAAGATCCGCCGCAGCGCCGCCTGGTCGAAAATCTCGTTGGGGTGGAAGTTGGTGGAAAACACCACCAGCGTGTCGAAGGGCACTTCGAATTTCTCGCCCGATTGCAGGGCGAGGATGTCATAGGCGTTTTCCATCGGCACGATCCAGCGGTTGATCAGCGCCTGTGGCGATTCCTCTTGGCGGCCCAGGTCGTCGACGATGAAGACACCGCCCGTGGCCTTGAGTTGCAGGCTGGCCTGGTAGGTGCGGCTGACCGCGTTGTAGGTCAGATCCAGCATCGACAGGGTCAATTCGCCGCCGGTCATCACCGTGGGGCGTGTGCACAGCGTATAGCGCGTGTCATGGCGCGCGGCCGCCTTGCGCAGGGACGTTTGGCTTGCCCCGGTATCGACCGGGTCGACGGGGCTGTGCACGATGGGATCGAACAGCGTGATGACCTGGCCCGCATATGCCAGCGCCTGCGGCACGTAGATCGTGTCGCCCATGGCCGCGCGTATGCCTTCGGCGATCGAGGATTTGCCGTTGCCCGGCGGGCCATACATCAGCACCGACCGCCCCGATCCCACGGCGGGGCCAAGTTGGTCGATCAGGCCATCGGGCAGGATCAGGTGGCCCATGGCCGCCTCCAGCCGGTCGCGCGTCAGCCGGATATCGCGGATCGACTGGCGTTTGACCTGTGCCCTGTAATCGGCCAGCGGCACGGGCATCGCGCCGTAATATTCGGATTGCGCCAAGGCATCCAGCGCACGGGCCTTGCCGCTGTCGGTCAGCTGAAACCCCATTTCCGATCCCGACGTGGCATGCAGCGTGCCGGTGGCCTGCATCAGCCCCATGTCGCGCAAGCTGTCGATCAGCTCTTGCGCCAGCGGGATCGGCAGGGCGATGGCCTGCGCGATGTCAGAGGCTGTCTCGACGGACTTGCGAAACACCGTCTTGAGCATGATGTCGCGCATCATCACCGGGGTCAGGCCGGTATCTTCCAGCCGGCGCAGGGGCGGTGGCGCCATCAGATCTGCGGGACGGGTTGCTTGAACGTTCACTGGATCACCCCCGGTTGTCTTGTGCGACACACCCTGTGTCACCCGAACATGGCGGTTTCGCGGCGGATTGAGGGGGGCATCGGGGCGTTGATCAAAGCCCCGCGCGCAACCCCAACGCCAGGTAGATCGCCAAGGACCCTGCCAGCGCCACGCCCATTGGGAACAGCTTGCCCTGGTGCCAGGACGCCCAATCGGCGGTCACCCGGCGCAGGGCTTGCACCCGGCCCGCACTGCGATGGGTGATCCATGACCCGATCAGCACCACCGAGAACAACAGCAGGAGTCGGCGGTCTCGCGGCGGTTCAAGGCCCTGACCCAGGCGCGCCTGGAGGAGTGGATGGCCTCGGACCTGTCGGCGCTGGATCTGCTGGTGATCCAGATCGACGGGTTGCACATGGACGACAACCTTCTGATGCTCGGCGCAGTCGGGGTCGATGCCGATGGCCACAAGCACCCTCTGGGCGTGGTCGAGGGCGCGACGGAGAATGCGGCGACCGTGCAGGCGCTGCTCGACAATCTGATCGACCGCGGCCTCGACCCGGCAGTGTGTCGGCTGTTCATCGTGGACGGCGCCAAGGCGCTGACGAAGGCCATCCGCCGCACCTTCGGGGCGGATATCCCGATCCAGCGCTGTCAGATCCACAAGGCGCGCAACATCACCGAGCGGCTCGATCCCAAGCTTCACGCCGCCGTCCGTCGCGCCCTGCGCCAGGCATGGGAACTGGACGATGCCGACAAGGCCGAACGGCTTCTGCGCAATCTGGCGCGGCGGATGGAATTGGAGGCCCCCGGGGTCTCGAAGAGCATCCTCGAGGGGCTGGATGAAATCCTCACCGTAATCCGTCTCGGACTGCCACTCGAACTGCGCCGCTCACTGGCGAGCACCAACATCATCGAGTCGATGAACGCTGTGATCCGCCAGGTCTGCCGGAACGTGAAGCGGTGGCGGGACGCGAAGATGGCCCTGCGCTGGACCGCATCTGGCATGCTCGAGGCCGCCAAAGGCTTCCGGCGCCTGAAGGCTCACAAGCAGCTGCCCGTCCTCAAGGCCGCGCTTCTCAAGCACCGCGAGGCGAACGCCACCGCCGTTGACCAGACCGCAGAGGCCGCCTAACCATGACCCCAGCGACGCTGCCCAGAACCGATTTCAACATTCATCGGGACATCCCCCCGTGTCGCGCCTAGGCGGTCTAGTTCACGCAGGGCACCTGCAGTTCGACGACATCGGCCCCCGGCGGTTGCGCACGGTGCAGATGCGCGGCCCCTCGCCCGCGACGGCCACCTCTTCCCGGGTTCCCAGCAATTCATCGCGCGAGACCTCGACGGTTTCCGACACGATGGCATCGTTCAGACCCACCAGCGCCAGCGTCAGCCGCCCGGAGGCCTGCGCCTGCGTCAGGGCGGCGATATCGGTCGGCCGCGCCGCAAAGGTGATGGTGCGTGCGATGATCGGGTTGTTGCGATCCGTATCGCTTGTCTGGTCCAAGGCCATGATCTCGAGGCTGGACCGGATCAGGCGGGTCAGGCCGTCGCCGTCGCGGCCGGTGCCGGTCCAGTAGACATCGACCCGGTCGCCCGGCCGCAAAAAGCCCGACACGCCTGCGACCACGTCGATTTGCAGGGTAAAGGCCTGCGTCCCCTGTTCCAACCGCGACGCGACGCCGGCATCCTCGCCCGGCGCGGTCAGCTTGGCGGACAAAAGCGGTTCATGCCGTTCGATCACCCGCAACACGGTGCGCTGCCCCTCTTCGCCCGGCGGGAACAACTGGTCGCGCGACGTAAAGGCACCAAAGGGGACAAAGGCGCTGGGCCAGCGGATCGCCTCGACATCGGTGGGGGCAAGACGTTCACCGTATCGCATCTGGCGCGTCACCACGAAAACCTCGGTCGTCGGCACGACGGCGTCGCGCTGTTCGGCCAGGGCAACCTGGTATTGGTTGAACCGTTCCATCGCGACCTTGACGGCAAATCCCGCAAGGCCAATGCCCAATAGAAGAACCAGGCCGAATATCAGTCTCATCTGTGCGATCCTCTTGTCATACCGGGCAGGGGGGCGGTTGGGCGCGCCCCGGCGCGGTGCCTGTTGTTTGGCCCGGTTTGGCGATGAATTCCGGCGATCTTGTGGTCAGGGCGCGAAATTTGCGCGGCATCGCGGGCATGTCGGATCGGGCGCGGCAAAAGACGCGTGCAAGGCGTGCCCGTCGCCCCCCGTGTCGGCGGGCAACCCGATCCCTGGTCAATTCGAGGAATGGTTATCGGTTTTCCGATACGTCCTGTATCGACAGCGCTGCCGTCTGGTTCCACGTACTTCAGCGCAATTGAGAGGTATCTGGTCACGGACGAACGGTGCCATGCAGAACGGCCGCGCCATTTCTGGCGCGGCCGTTCAATGCCAACGAACGATCGCCGCCAGCTCAGCTGCCTGTGCCAGTGCCGGTGCCAGTGCCGGTCGTTGCGTTAAAGGTGTTGGTCGCGAAGGGGTTGGCCGCAGGTGCGGTGGTGGTCAGCGTGGTCGAGATGTCGGTCGACAGGTCTTCGATGCCGTTCGACACGACGGCCATCACGGCAACGCCCAGGCCCACCAGCGCTGCGGTCAGAACGACCCAGTCAACGGTCACGGCGCCGGATTCGGATTTTGCGAAGGATTTGATCAGGTTGGTCATGTGTTTTGCTCCAGACAGGTTTTGCGTTTCGGCCCAGGTGGCCTCTGCACTTGGGATGAGTGTGTTTTGATGCAGGATCAGGGCGGGATTGCGGCCTGTTCTGGAAATTCCTGGGAATACTCTGGGGTAGTTTAAGGGCAGATGCGCCGCCAATTTCATGCTATATCTGCCGAAAATCAGCGCCAAACCCAATGAAACAAGGGCGCTTGTGGCAGTAACGAGTGGGCAATCCGGGATGTGGCACGCGGGCGCGCGGTTTGGGCTGGGCATTTTTGCACTCACCTTGTCCATGGTTTGCGCCCCCGTTGATGCCATCGGCCAAGAGGGGGCAGCCCCCGCGATCCGCCGAGTCGTGGCGCCGGGTGCGGATCATGCCGGGCCGCGCATCACCATCCAGGTCACGCCCGCCGAACATGCCCGCAACATGTCGCCGCCGGGCGAGGCGCCGCCAAGCCCGTCGGCCTTGGCCCCCGACCGTCCCCGGCCCGTACAATCGGAGGCCTCGGGATGGTTCTGGCAGGCCATTTCGCCATCCCTGCCTGCCGATCCCGGTCGGTTCTGGGCCGCCCAGGATGTCCTGGCCGCCGCGCCCGAGGCATCCGCGCTTGGCGTTCCGCGGCTGACCACGCTTCACGACATCATCACCGCCCACGGCGCGCAGATCCTGCGGGCCAGCCTGGATACAGAGGTGTCCCCCGCCCTGGTCCTGGCGGTGATGGCGGTCGAATCAGCGGGGCGGGCGCGTGCGATCAGCCCGGCAGGGGCGCAAGGGTTGATGCAACTGATCCCCGACACCGCCGCGCGGTTCGGCGTCACCGATCCCTTCGACGCGGCACAGAACATCGCGGGGGGGGCGGCCTACCTGTCGTGGCTGCTTGAGGAATTCGGCGGCGACCCGATCCTTGCGCTGGCGGGCTACAACGCGGGCGAAGGGGCGGTGCGCCGCAATGGTGGCGTGCCGCCCTTTGACGAGACGCGCGATTACGTCCCCAAGGTTCTGGCCACATGGATCATTGCCCGCACCCTGTGCCGCACGCCACCCGATCTGATCTCGGATGGCTGCGTGTTCCAACCCATCGCGGTGAACTGATCCCTCGCCTCAAGCCTCGGGGGGCAGCGGGCGGGTGATGCCGGATTCGGAAATCGCGACAAAGGTGAAATCCCCCTCGGTCACCAGCATCTTTTCGCCGGTCCGCTGGCGGCGCACCCAGGCCTCGATATGCATGGTGATCGAGGTGCGCCCGGTGCGGGTGATCGCGCTGTAGACCGAGAACAGATCGCCCACCAGCACCGGCGCGTGAAACCGCAGCGCCTCGATGGCGACGGTCGCGCAGCGGCCCTGCGCGCGGTCCATCGCGGTCGTGCCCGCCGCGATGTCCATCTGGCTCACGACCCAGCCGCCGAACACGTCGCCGCCCGAATTGGTGTCGGCGGGCATCGGCACGGTCTGGAGCGTCAGGGTGCCTTGCGGGCTGCGGGTGTCAGACAAGGGTCGCCTCGGTCGCCGCGCGCAACTCGGCCTCGGTGACACCATCGGCCAGTTCCAACAGTTTCAGGCCGCCCGGAACCACCTCGAGCACGCCGAGGTTGGTGATGATCAGGTCAACCACCCCGGTGCCGGTCAGCGGCAGGGTGCAGGATTTCAGCACCTTTGATTCGCCATGCTTGTTGGCGTGGTCCATCACCACGACAACCCGGCCCACGCCTGCGACCAGGTCCATCGCGCCGCCCATGCCCTTGACCAGCTTGCCGGGGATCATCCAGTTGGCCAGGTCGCCGGTTTCCGACACTTCCATCGCGCCCAGGATCGCCATCGCGATCTTGCCGCCCCGGATCATGCCGAAACTCGTCGCGCTGTCGAAATAGGCGGTGTGGGGCAGTTCGGTGATGGTCTGCTTGCCCGCGTTGATCAGGTCGGGGTCTTCCTCTCCCTCGAACGGGAAGGGGCCCATGCCCAGCATCCCGTTTTCCGATTGCAGCGTCACGGTGATGCCCTCGGGGATGTAGTTCGACACCAGGGTCGGGATGCCGATGCCAAGGTTCACATACCAGCCGTCTTGCAGTTCTTTCGCCGCGCGCGCGGCCATCTGATTGCGGTCCCACATGGGCATCACTCCTTGATCTGTCGATTGGGGTCGGCTTTGGCCTCGGCCCCGCTTGGGCCAAGGGCTAGCGCAAAGGCACGGAAAAGCGAAGCGCCAAACGCCGCGTTCATGTGTCGATGATCGTCCAGGACCCGGTCCTCGGCGCGGAAATCCAGCGCGCCTTTTGCATGGGCGGGCTTGGTCAGGAAGGGCCCGGCCATGGTCTCGGCGGGCTGGGGCACGAAGGTGATGCCATGTTCGGCCAGCGTCCGGGTCAGCGCGGCGCGGAACATGTCGTGGAGGCGCGGCAATTCGGGGTGATCGGCCACCATGGCATAGGGGTCTTTACGGTGCGGCCCTGCCTGCGTCACCGCCGTCGAGGGATAGGGGGCTTGCGCCACGAAGAGCGGCGCGATCCCGTCGAATTGCCGGGCCAGCGCCTCGCAGCGCGTGGTGATCGCCTCGCGCATCGCGGCGTGAAAGGCCGGGCCGGACAACAGCGGCCTGTCGCGCCGCGTTGGCCAGTCGATCACGTCATACTGTGCCGCCACGAACAGCGTTTCGACCATGCCAAGCGCATCGGCGATGACCAGCACGGCGTCAAGGCCGCGCAGGTCGAGGGTTGCTGTCCCGTTGACCTTCTGCGCCAGCTTGCGGGTCGCCTCATCTTGCTTTGGGGGCTGGAAATGCCCCTGCCCATCCACGCGGGCCTTGGCAAACTTGCCGCCGGGCAGGCCGTAAAAGGTCACGGCCAGGTCGGGGAATTCGGCGGCCATCGTGCTGGCCGCGTATTTCACCGCCCCGATGTTCGAGGTGCCGACCACGGCGATCTTGCGCACCGCCGTCATGGTTGGAACGCATCCAGAAGCACGTCTTCGCAGATCGCGTCATCTTCCGACCGGGGCGCATCGGTTTCTGTCTCACCACCCGGCGCGATCCCATGCGCGGCCAGAAACAGGCCCATGACGCCCTCCACCACCTCTGGCCGGACGCTGCGCAGATCGGGGGCAAAGGCGCCGCCGGTATGGGCGGGCGACATCACCAGCTCGTAGGACGGGAAATAATCGATCCGCTCCGACCTGTCGCGCAGCATGTCGCACGCCACCCGCAGCACCGCCTTGGACCGCGCCGTGGCGCTCAGCACGTGATCGGCGGTGGCGGTGGCCGCAAGGGGCACGGGCGACACGGTCAGCAGCCATTTGAGATCGGGGTTGATTTCGGCCAGCAGGGTTTCGACCGCGGTGAAATCTTCCAGGATCTCGGCCAGGCCGTAGTTGCGGAACACGAAACGGTCGGGGTCGTAATCGCCGGCGATCGTGCCGGGGGCGGTGGGGTAGACGGTGCCCGTTGCGCGGTCTTCCCAGGCTTCGGTCAGACCAAGGGTGAAGACGATCACATCGGCCTGGTCCAGCGCCACGGCCAGCGCGGCCAGGTGCGCGCTGCGCATCTCCTGCACCTGGTCGGGGCTTGCCAGCCCGTCCGGCTCCACGCCGGGGCGCAGCGCATCCCAGTAGCAGCCATCCTTTTCCCAGACAGGCCAGGCGGGGGTGAACAGCCCCAGCATCTCCTCGATCAATTGCCGGAACTGGCGCACCGTGTAGATATTGCCGAACCGCGCGGCATAGACCCCGTAGCCAAAGCGCTTGGCGGTCTCGGGGGGCAGGCCGCGCAGCCGGGGTTCGGTGTCGATCACCCGCAGGCCCGCACGTTTCATCGCCGCACCGACATGTTGGGCAAAGCATGACCCGGCGGTAAAGATCGCTGTCTCGGGCGTCAGGGCAAAGCGGGGCTGGTAAATGTCTTGCAGCTCAAGCGCCCCGCGCCCGGCCACGGCCCCGCGCCAAAAGGCCCGGGGTGGCTGGCCGCTATAGGGGGACCGCCCCATGCCCGTCAGGCGGCGCGAGGTCGCGTGGTGCGCTGTTCGATCCGCTTTTCATGTGTCCCCTGGATCAGGCGGTGCACATAGATGCCCGGCAGGTGGATCGTGTCTGGGTCGAGCGAGCCCGTCGGCACGATCTCCTCGACCTCCATGATGCAGATCTTGCCGCACATCGCGGCGGGCGGGTTGAAGTTGCGGGCGGTCTTGCGGAACACGGCATTGCCGGTCTCGTCCGCCTTCCACGCCTTGACGATGGACAGATCGGCCACGATCCCGCGTTCGAGGATGTAATCCTGCCCGTCGAAGGTCTTTACCTCCTTGCCCTCGGCGATCACGGTGCCCACGCCCGTCTTGGTGTAGAACCCCGGAATGCCCGCGCCGCCCGCGCGCATGCGTTCGGCCAGCGTGCCCTGCGGGTTGAATTCCAGCTCCAGCTCGCCCGACAGGTATTGCCGCATGAATTCGGCGTTCTCGCCCACGTAGGACGACATCATCTTGCGGATCTGCTTGGTCGCCAACAGCTTGCCCAGCCCGAAATCATCGACGCCCGCGTTATTGGCTGCGACGGTCAGGTCCTTGACGCCGCTGGCCACCAGCCCGTCGATCAGCAATTCGGGGATGCCGCACAGGCCAAATCCGCCCGAGGCGATCATCATCCCGTCGAACAGAACCCCGTCAAGCGCGTCTTGCGCGGACCCATAGACCTTTTTCATGCCGTGTATCCCCTGACCTGATATTGCCGCGCACCCTGCCGCCGCGCCGCGGCGAAGTCAACTTGGCCTCACGCTTCCAGCACGGCCTCCATCTCGGCGATCAGGGTGGAACAATAGGCTTCGAACCGGGGGCCGGGTTGCTGCGACATGATCCGCTCCGCCAGGGGATCGGGGGCGGTGATGTCGCTGCCCGACAGCGATTCCAGCACGGCATGGCCGCAGAACGGCACATGCGCCTCGGAATAGCCGCCCTCGTGGGTCAGGACGAGTTTGCCGCCGCATAGATCCTGCGCCGCCTCTAGCGTCATGTCAGTCAGGGCGCGGAACGTGTCGGACCCGGCCATCATCCGCCCCAGCGGGTCCACGCCCGAGGCGTCAAAGCCGCAGGCGACCACGATCGCGTCGGGTTGAAAGGCGTAAAGCTGCGGGATCACCAGGCGCTCGAATGCCTCGAGGTAGGTGGCATGGCCGCCGCCGGGGGGCAGCGGGATGTTGAGGTTGCGGCCCGCGCCCGCGCCTGCGCCGCGATCGTCGAAATCGCCGCTGTCGCGGGGATAGTTGCGTTCCTGGTGGATCGAGATGGTCAGCGTGTCGGCGCGTTCGTAGAAGATCGCCTCGGTCCCGTTGCCGTGATGCACGTCCCAGTCGATCACCGCGATCCGGTCGGCCAGCCCGGCGGCGCGCGCCGCTTCCAGCGCGATGGCGATATTGTTCAACAGGCAAAAGCCGTTCGGGAAATCCGGCAGGCAATGATGCCCCGGCGGGCGCGACAGGGCATAGGCATTGTCGACCCGTCCTTGCAGCACATCGAACAGCGCCGCCTTGGTCAGACCGGCCGACAGGGCCGCGATGTCATAGCCATCCGGGCCAAAGGGCGTGCGAAGCCCCAATTCCCCGCCGCCCTGCGCCGATTTTTCGCGGAACAGATCGACATAGGCCCGCGGGTGGATGCGCAGCAGGTCTTCCTCGGTAGCGGGGGCGGCGCCAGGGGTGGCAAGCTCTGCCATCAGGCCGGTCACCTCGACCAGGTTCCTGAACCGGCGCTTGGTTTCGGGGTTTTCCGGCAATCCGCCCGCCGTCGAGGGTTGCATCAACCCGCCGACGGGCACCAGAAAGCTGTAGTTGCCGCCCGAATGCCAGAAACAGCGTTCGTTGACGTAAAACCCGGTTGTCATGCTGCGCCCCCTTGCCTGTACCGTCAGTATTGCGGCGGGGGGCTTGGCCTGTAAATGATGAAATCCGCCTGTGGGCAGGTCTGGGGATAGATGGCGAAATGAAAAGGGATCTGCCAGATCTTGGCCATTTGGCGCAGCCGGGCGCAGAATTCCGGATACGTGCCACCGCCAAGGCCGCGCGCGACCGTATCGATCCGGGCGATCCGCTGCGGGTCTATGTCACCGCGCCTGCGGACAAGGGCGCGGCGAACGCGGCCATCCTTGTGCTGTTGGCGCGCGCCCTTGGCGTGGCCCGGACCCGGCTGACGCTGCTGCGCGGTGCGACGGGCCGTGACAAGCTGATCCGGCTGGATTGACGCGCAGGTCAGTCGCGTTCGAGACGGTAAACCCCTTCGGGCAGATCCAGCGCCGCCGCGAGGTCGCGGATCTGCGCCATGGACAGCGTCACCACATGTTCGCGGTCGGTGCGGGCGTCATATTGGGTGACCGTCACGCATTCGGCAAAGGCGGCGATGGCCACATCCTCTTGCAAGGGTTGGCCATCTTCGCCCTCGTCCACGAGGGTGATCAGCGTTGCGTCAAACTCGTGCTCGATGGTGAACATGCCAAGAGCCTATGCGCGCCCGTCCTGCCCCGCAAGGGCCTCGCGGCGCAGCTCTTTGCGGTAGAGCCATGGCGCGGCCAACCGGTTATAGGCCAGATCGGCCAGGGGCCTGACGCCCGGCGCCATCACCAGCCGCGCCAGCCAACCCATCCGGGGCAGCGCCCCCCAGATCGCGGCAAAGGCCGGGATGCCGCTGACGATGCTGCCATCGGGAAGGGCCGCATGCATCCGCCGCTTGGCCTGGTCCGGGGTCAGGTTCCACCCGCCCAGGTCGGCCCTGTTGAGATCTTCGAACAGCAAGGGTGCGCCCGATGCCGCGGCCCGCGCGCGGTAATGCGCGATCTCGGCCCGACAGATCGGGCAGCGGTCGTTATAGAGGATGCGTATGGATGTCATGGGATGTCACGTAAGCTGTGCAAGCCACAGGTCAACCGTGGCACAATGCCGTGATCGGGGCTGGACCCGGCGCAGCGCTCGGCTAGGCTATGCACAAACAGACATGAGACCGTGATGCGCCTGCCCCTGGTGATCCTTTGCGCCGCATTCGGCCTGTCGGGCTGTGTGCAGGTCATGGCCCCCGCCGCGCCGCCACAGGGGGTGGTTTCCGATCGCGCGCGCCAGGCGGTGTTGAATTTCCAAGAGGTCGTGGCCCGTGTCGAACCCGTGGCCGAACAAGTGTGCCGCGAAGAAACGCCCGACCAGACCTGCGATTTCGCCGTCTATATCGACCGGGGGCGCGACGGCGGGGTAAATGCCTTTCACACCATCGACCCGCAGGGCCAGCCCGCGATCATTTTCACCCTTGGCCTGATCGCCGTGGCGCAAAACACCGATGAGCTGGCCTTTGTCATGGGCCACGAGGCGGCGCATCACATTGCCCGCCACCTGCCGCAAAGCGAAATCCGTGCGGCGGAAGGCGCGCGGGTTTTTGCCGATATCGCCCGTGCCCAAGGGGCCAATGCGGCGGAAATCGGCAAGGCGGTGCAGGTCGGGTCTTTCGTGGCGTCGCGGGAATTCGGCCAACAGGCGGAACTGGAAGCCGATGCCATCGGCACGATGATTGCCGCCCGCGCGGGATATGACCCGTTGGTGGGGGCGGCGTTTTTCACCCGCATCCCCGATCCGGCACGGGAATTCCTGTCGACCTATCCGCCAAATGCAGCCCGCATCGACGTGGTGCGCCGCACCCTGCGCGCCATGGGGCGGCCGGGCGTGTGACCGCGCCTTAGTCCAGCCTGCGGCCCCACAGGTCGTAATCGCTGGCTTCTTCCACCTCGACCGCGACCAGATCGCCGGGGGCCAGCCCCGCAAAGCCGTCGTCGATGAACAGGTTGCCGTCGATTTCCGGCGCATCCGCCATGGTGCGACAGGTCGCGCCCTCGTCATCCACCGCATCGACCAGAACCGTCAGGCGCTGGCCGACCTTGGCCGCAAGTTTCGCCTCGGAAATGGCTTGGGCCTTTTGCATGAACCGGTCCCAGCGGTCTTGCTTGATCTCTTCTGGCACATGATCGGGCAGCGCATTGGACCGCGCGCCGGCGACGTTTTCATACTGGAAACAGCCGACCCGGTCCAATTGCGCCTCGTCCAGCCAATCCAGCAGGGTCTGGAACTCTGCCTCGGTTTCGCCTGGGTAGCCGACGATGAAGGTCGACCGCAGCGTGATCTCGGGGCAGTCGCGCCGCCAGGCGGCGATTTCATCCAGCGTGCGCGACGCAGCGGCGGGCCGTGCCATGCGCTTCAGCGTGTCGGGATGGGCGTGCTGAAACGGGATATCCAGATAGGGCAACAGCCCGTTGGCCGGGTCGGCCATGAGCCCGATCACCTCGCGCACATGCGGGTAGGGGTAGACATAATGCAAGCGAACCCAGGCACCGAGTGTGGATAAGTCTCTGGATAGATCGAGAAACGGAAACTTGCTGTCGCGGCCTTTCCAGTCGGTGCCATAGGCCGACGTGTCTTGCGAGATGACCAGCAATTCCTTGACGCCTGCCGCCACCAGCTTTTCGGCCTCGCGCATCACGGCAGCGATGGGGCGCGATTGCAGCCGCCCGCGCATGTCGGGGATGATGCAGAACTTGCACTTGTGATCGCAGCCTTCCGCGATCTTGAGATAGCTGTAGTGGCGCGGCGTCAGCGACACGCCCGTTGCGGGCAACAGGTCTATGAACGGGTCGGGCGCTGGCGGCACGGCGGCATGGACGGCGTCCAGCACCTGTTCGTATTGGTGCGGGCCGGTGACTGCCAGGACGGTCGGATGCGCGCCGGTGATGTATTCGGGGTCCGCGCCCAGACAGCCGGTGACGATCACGCGGCCGTTTTCGCGCAGCGCCTCGCCGATGGCGTCCAGGCTTTCGAGCTTGGCCGAATCCAGAAAGCCGCAGGTGTTGACGATCACCGCCTCGGCCCCGGCATAATCGGGCGAAATCGCGTAGCCTTCGGCGCGCAGCCGGGTCAGGATGCGTTCACTGTCGACCAGCGCCTTGGGGCAACCAAGGCTGACCATCCCGATCCGGGGCTGGCCGGGGCGGGCGGCATCAAGGCCGGTGTCTTGCAGGCGCGCGCGCGCAAGGTCGGGGCGAAGGCTGGGTGGGTTCTGGGTCATGGCCCGGCAAATACCGCCAAACCTGCCCATGCGAAAGGGGGCAGCATCGGGCGGGCCGCAGATCGAAAAAGGGTCTACACGCGGTCAGGCTTGGCGCTAGACTGGGGCAAACAGTCAAGGGTTTGGTGCATGCGGTGGTTGGTTCGGGCTTTGGGTGCGGTCGCGGTGATGGTGGTCCTGGCGGTCGGGGCCTTGCTGGCCTTGCCGGCAGACCGGATCGCGGGGGTGGCCGCCGACCGTCTGGGTGCCGTGCTGGGGCGCGAGGTGACGCTGGCAGGGGCCATTTCCCCGACGCTTTGGCCCTACCTGGGCGTTCGCGCCGAAGCGGTGCAGGTCGCCAACCCCCCTTGGGTGACCCAAGGCCCCCTGATCACCGCCGAAGCGCTGTCGATCCGGGTGCCCTGGTCGGCGATCTTCGCGGGCGTGGGCCAGATCGATGACATCACCCTGATCGCGCCGCAGATCACGCTGGTGCGGGCCGCCGATGGCCGGGCGAGCTGGTCCATGGGTGCGCAAGCGGCACCTTCTGCCCCCGCGCCGGGGCCAAGCGCCGGATTTGGCATCGCGGGCGCCGAAATCGCGCGGGGCACGGTCACCTATCTTGACATGGCCAGCGGCCAGACCCTGCGGATCGGTGATCTTGACGCGACCGTCACCCTTCCGGCCAGCGGTCCCGCGACGATCGAGGCAGAGGCTGACGTGAACGGCACCCGCCTGACGCTCACCGCCCGTTTGGACGCACCGCGCGCCCTGGTCGATGGCGCGCTCAGCCCCGTCGCCGTCGCCTTGGATTGGCAGGGGGGCACGGGCGGTTTTGACGGCCAGATCGGCCTTGCCCCGGCGCTAGCCGGCGATCTGACGCTGGAGGCGACGGATCTTGACCCGCTCCTGGCGATCATCGGGGCCGCCATGCCGGATCTGCCGCTGGGTTATGGCCGCGACCGCGTGGCGCTGGCGGGGCAGGTGACGCTGACCAACGAGGGCACGGCGCATCTGCGCGCCGCACGGCTGACGCTGGATGACACGCAACTGGGCCTTGACCTCGATGTCACCCAAGGGGCGGATCGGCCGCTGATCCGGGGCGCGCTGTCGGGCGCGCGCCTGGCCCTGCCCGGCGGCGGGCCTGGCGGGGCCACCGCCGACGGTTGGTCGCGCAGCCCCATCGACGTGTCGGGCCTGTTCGCGGCGGATGCCGAGATCGCGCTGATGGTCGCGGAAATCACCGGCGCGGGCGTGACGCTTGGCCCGGTCGATCTGCGCGCCACGCTGAACCAGGGGCGGCTTGTGCTCGATATCGAACGCATCGGTGCCTATGGCGGCATTCTTGCGGGCGAATTCGTCGTCAACGGGCGCGGTGGCCTGTCGGTCCGCAGCGATCTCTTGCTGGCGGGCGTCGATCTGAACCCGCTGTTGACCGATCTGGCGGGCTATGACCGGCTGGATGGCACCGGCAGCGCCAGCTTGCAGGTTCTGGGCGTGGGCAATGACATGGCGACCCTGATGGCCAGCCTGTCGGGCGCGGGGGATTTTGCCTTTGGCGCCGGCGCGATCCGGGGGCTGGACCTGGTGGGGATGATCCGCAACTTCGACGCCTCGTTCCGGGGCGAAGGCGCGCGCACCGTCTATGACCGGGTCGGGGCCAATTTCACCATTGCGAACGGCATCCTGGCCAATGACGACCTGCTGCTGGAGGCGCCCTGGGGCGAGGTCACGGGGGCGGGCACCGTCGACATCGGCGCGCAAACCCTGTCTTACCGGATGATCCCCGGCGTGATGCCGGGCCAGGCCGGGGCGACGCTGCGGGTGCCGGTTCTGATCTCGGGGTCTTGGGCCAACCCGACCATCCGCCCCGATCTGGCGTTCCTGGCGGAGCAGGAATTGGCGGAAGACCGCGCAAGGCTGGAGGCGGAGACGCGCGCGCGCCTTGACGCCGAGGCCGCCCGGCTGGAGGAAGACGCACGCCGCCGCGCCAACGAGGCGCTGGGCACCCAGTTCGACAGCACGACCACGACCCAAGACGCGCGCGACGCCATCGAACAACGCCTGCGCGACGAGGCCGAACAACAGCTTTTGCGCCTCTTGGGCCGCAACTAGGGGAAAGATGCCATGCGCCACGCTTTGAACTTCCTGACAGGTCTTGCCATGTTGGGGCTGGCGGGTTGTGGCGGGGGCGGGGATGCGGGCGGGTCGGTGCCCGCGGGTCTCTACCCCGGCGAAACCCCGCAGATGCGCGCGCTGGTCAGCCGCTACGCGCAACTCCATGACATCCCCGAGCCGCTGCTGCACCGCGTGATCCAGCGTGAAAGCGACTACCGCGCCGATGCGCGCAACGGCCCCTATTGGGGGCTGATGCAGATCCTGCCGCAAACCGCCCGGACCATGGGCCATGACGGCCCGGCCGAGGATCTGTTGAACCCCGAGGTCAACCTGCACTACGCGGGGCGCTACCTGCGCGGGGCCTGGCTGGTCAGCGACGGCGACATGGACGCGGCGGTGCGCTGGTATGCCAGCGGCTACTACTACGAGGCGCGCGACCGATGCCTGCTGGTCGAAACCGGGTTGAACACCCGAGAGGTGGCGCGCCATTGCGGCTGAGCCCCCCGCCCCGGCGCGACCGGGCCCATGACGTCCACGGCGCCATCGGCATCCCGCCGTAACAGGCGCCGCTTACCCAACCCTCAACCGGTCCGTGGGCAAGCGGCACAGGTCGAGTTCTTCAGAATGGGAAGGGTGGGGGCGGTCGATGCGGTGTCTGCCAAGATCCGCACCGGCACGTTTGATTGGGCAGCGGACTCATAAAACTCGATCCAGAGCCTTACCGATGCCAATTTGATCATCGACAGGAAGTTGCGTGACGTCTTTTCGTATCGGGTTGCGATGCGGCGGAACGAAGCTTTCAGCCTACCAAAGAAGCGCTCGATTTTGTTACGTTCCCGATAAATCTCGGCGTCAAATTCAGCGGGCAGTTTGCGATTGGCCTTAGGAGGGATCACGTCGATAGCGCCCTGTTCCCAGATCATGTCCCTGATCCAGTCTGCGTCGTATGCCTTGTCCGCCAGCACGTGTTGGCCGGGCTGCAGGTTGTCGAGCAGCGTCTTACACGGCGGTGCATCATGGGCTTGGCCCGGCGTCAATTCATATCGGATCGGTAACCCATCCTGATTGGTAAGTGCATGTATTTTCGTCCCTAATCCGCCCCGTGAGCGACCTAAACAGCGGCGCGGGTCTTTTTTTTAACGTGGTGGCGGAATGATGCGCGCGCACGCTGGTCCCATCAATCATCACCATGTCCACATTGTGCGAGTCAGCGATGGCCTCCATGATCCGGTCCCAGTGGCCGGCATAGCTCCAACGGTTGAAGCGGTTATAAACCGTGGTCGGTGGGCCATATTGCTCTGGTAGATCAGCCCAGGGAATGCCGGTGCGCAGGACATAGAAAATGCCGTTGATCACGCGCCGGTCATCAACCCGCTTCTTACCCCTTGTCTTGCGGGGCAAGACCGCCTTGATGAATTCCCATTCAAGATCACTCATGTCTGATCGCGCCATTTGTCTGCTCCCACCCGGTGTTCGCCCGAGAGTGAATCACAAACCTATGTAGAAAAACAAGAATTAATAGGTGTGCTGCCTAGTACTACAGTTGCGCTTTTAAGTTTCTTCTGATTCAATCTCACCGAACGGCTTGGGGTTGGGATCATGGCGGTATCGGATTGGGCAGCGTCGCTACAAGATTGGCGAGAAGCGTTGGATGAGTTGAAGGAGTATGTTTGGCCTGCATTCAAAAGGTTGGAGCAGCGCGCCTCAGCCGGCGCATTCATCGATGGCCTGCTGTCGGGGGTAGAGCGAAAGACGGGCTGGATGCTTGCCGAAGAGGCCGGTTTGGCTCGGCCGTATCGGATCCAATCTCTGCTTGGCAGGTCTTCATGGTCGGCCGATGCTCTGTGCGATGTTGTTCGTCGCTATGCAGTCGAAGCTCTTGGCGACCCGGATGGAGTTCTGGTCGTGGATGAGACGGGTTTTCTTAAGAAAGGGGTGCATTCTGTCGGTGTGGCGCGTCAGTACTCCGGCACGGCGGGGCGTGTCGAAAACAGCCAGATCGGGGTGTTTTCCAGCTATGCCAGCCGCTGGGGTCATGCCTTGATCGACCGGCGACTTTACTTACCGAAAGTCTGGGCCAATGACCCGGAGCGTCGAAGAAGGGCCAGTGTGCCGGAGGATGTCGCCTTTGCGACGAAGCCCGCCATAGCCACCGAGATGGTGGCGAAACTTCTGGATGAGGGTCTCCCCTGCGCTTTCGTTCTGGCTGACGCAGTCTATGGCTCGGATGCACGGTTCCGCCGGATGCTGGAGGCGCGCGGTCAGGCCTATGTTTTGGCGGTGCGATCAAACCACACGCTGCGAATATTCGAAGATTTGCAGCTCACACAGACTGATCCCGAGACCATGATTGCGGGCCTGCCACACGATGCATGGCACGCGCTGAGCGCAGGCGAGGGCGCCAAGGGGCAGCGGCTGTATGACTGGGCCCGCGTGCCATTGTCACATACGTCCGAGGTGGGGTTTTCCCGCTGGGTGCTTGCGCGTCGGAGCCTGCGCGACCCAGATAAGCAGACCTATTATTTCGTCTACGCCCGATCCGAAATTAGCCTTGCCGAGATGGCCGCTGCCGCCGGTCTGCGTTGGACAATCGAGGAATGTTTCCTGCGGGCCAAGGACGACCTGGGCCTTGATCACTGTGAGGCGCGCTCATGGCATGGGTGGCACCGCCACATGAGCCTTGTCATGACAGCCGCGGCGTTTCTTGCGCGCCTTGCTGCCGAACAGCGTCGCACGGCATTCAGCAAACCGAACAAAACGAGTCCGAGCCTCAAACCGGCTTGAACATGCTGACCCGCCTCGAGGCAACTCTCACCACGCCCGAACTCCGCCGTCTAATCGCACGCCTCATCTTGAAGCCAACCCTCACCACCAGCGCCATTTGGGACTGGTCACGATGGCGACGCGAGCATCAAATCGCCGCTGCCAGAGCACATCGCAAAATACGCATTAAATTACAACTGTAGTACTAGTTGGTTTGGAGAAATTGACCTTGGCAGATATTAATTCAGACAGCGGCAGCGGGATTCAGTTTCTTCTTGATTTGCTTGATGAAAATGACCCCAACTGGCTAAGCACAAATGAGTTTGACGATTTGCTTGCGAACTTGCAGGCACTGGAAGCATTGATTTGGGCGACATCAAAAAGTCCGGTGTTGTGGAAATGGGTAATCATCGCAGCTCACGCCACTTTGCAAAGTCTTGCCGTTTGCAAACTGACGCGGTCAGATGGGTTCGGCGCAATGAACGACGCCATAGAACATAAGGTTTATGTTTTCTACTCAGAAAACAAAGACACTTTTCACAATGAGAAGGAATTCTTAGACTTGGCTTCAAAGCAAAATATGGCAAACTTTCCTGTTTTGATGCGACGGTTAGGCTATGACATCCCCAAGGAAAAAGGCGTCCTCAAGGGGCATGATGCCGAAAATCAGGCGCTCTTCTGGCTTCATGATTTCCGATCAACATATGCTCACTATCCTCCGATCCAGTTGACCTTAAAGGCTTCTCAGGTGCGCAGTATCGTGCGTATCGCAGTTGATATTATAGACTTGGAAATCAAAAAGGACGACTGGAAGCGCCGCCCTTTGATCGCTCTCGATGAAGTCATACCAATTCTGGACGGCATTCAGCGTAGATTAGAAAATTTCGAGGAAGGTTAAACAGGCACGGCGAATTAGTCGTCAGTCGCTCACGCTTCTGGCCAGCCCTCTATGCTCGCCTGCACAGTGAGGAAATAAGGGCTGGGAGCGGCTGATAGCCGTGTTTAGCAATAAGTTCCTCTAAGGGACCTAAAACGACCTAACCCGGCGGGCACCCCGCCAGGCCCGGGGGCGCCCCGTCTTCACAACGTGATCTCGTCGTTGCCAGCGACCAGCGGGGGCGCAAGCTCGGCCGCGTCGGGGCGGCTCGAGGCACGTCGTGGTTCCATGCGATGATCTTGTAGCCGTCGCGGTTCTTGCCGCTGTGGAAGGGCCACGCGGGTCGTCGTGGGGGCGGCCATGGGCCAGGGCCTTCAGGCCCGGTGCGGCGTACCGCGACAAGCTTGGGCGCGGTGCGCCCCACCCGGTGACGCGGTGCCATTCCCGTGTCCGTGACCCGGTCGCCGGTCTTGCCCCCCGAACCAGCGCGATCCGATGGGCCGCGGTGGGCCATGCCGGGCACGCCTGCCCCCCGCCGCCGTTGCGCGGGGGCGCGGCCCGGGTCAGCGGCGGCGGTCGCGGCGGGCTGACATGGGTTGGAAGGCCACGCCCACATGCGCCTCGCAATAGGGTTTGCCCTGTTGCACCGGCAGGCCGCAGAAATAGAAATCCTCGGTCGCCGGGTCGCCGATGGGCCATTTGCAGGTCCGTTCGGTCAATTCCATCAGGCTGATGCGCTTGGCGGTCTTTTCGACCTCTTGCACCTTGGCCAGCGCCTCGGGGCTGATTTCATTGGCCGAGGGTTGCGGCGGCAGCGGTTGGCCCGCCGGCACGATCTGCTTGCGCAGCGGCGTCACGTTGGTGGGGCGCGGCGCGGGATCGGGTTCGGTCATCGCCTCGGGCGTTTCGGGTTCGGCGGGGCCTGGCGCGCCTCGGGCTTGCGGGGCTTGGGGGCGGTGGCCAGCTCTGCCTCTTGGGTGTCATCGGGGGTGGCGGTCTCCAGCCCGGGCTTGGCCGCGCCCGCGCCCGGCGCGCCGGTCGTGCGGTTCGACAGGCCCAGACGATGCACCTTGCCGATCACCGCATTGCGGGTGACGCCGCCCAGTTCCTTGGCGATCTGGCTGGCAGACTGGCCTTCGCCCCACATCTTTTTCAGCAGGTCTACGCGTTCGTCGGTCCAGGACATGCCCGTCTCCTGATTGCTGGGCCATGGCGGCCCGTCCCAAGGCCCCGTCATATGCCGGGCCGGGCGCGAAAATTGAAGCCCCATTCTATCCCCCCGCGCCGGGGCGGCGCAAGGGTGCGCCGGATCATGCGCCCCGGCGATTGCACCCACCGCCGGGCAGGTCGGGTCGGGCTGCGCCGTCAGACGCCGAGACACCAGCGCATCACGGCCTTTTGCGCATGGAGCCGGTTTTCCGCCTCGTCGAACACC
>JAGYJU010000006.1 GCA_018401965.1 Roseicyclus sp. | reverse complement strand
ACACAACTTTGGCGATGCTACAAAAGCCGCGCCGAATAGGCCAGCGCCAGGCGCGCTTTTCCTAGCCCCGCGCGGCCAGGCGCCTGTCGCGCGCATCCCAGCGGGGCCAGCCGATCAATTCCGACACGGTCACGAACTGGTAACCCCGCGCGATCAGGGTATCGAGCGTATCGGGCATGGCGCGCACCGTGCCGCTTTGGATGTCATGGGCAAGGATCACCGCGCCGGGATGGCTTGCGTTGACGATGCGGCTGGCCACCACCCCGGGACCGGGGCGGCGCCAATCCTCGGGATCGACGGACCAAAGCACGGTGGGAAAGCTGCGTTCGCGATGCACCATAAGCCGCTGGCGGCCGTGCAAATTGCCATAGGGTGGGCGCATGGTGACCGGCGCGCGGCCAACCGCATCGACGATCGCCTGCGTCGTGCGGTCAAGCTCGGACAGAACGGCGGCATCCGACAAGGCCGACAGGCTTGGATGCGACCAGGTGTGATTGCCGATCTCATGCCCGTCGGCGGCGATGCGGCGGGTGAGTTCCGGCTGCCGCGCCACGCGCGACCCGATGACGTAGAACGTGGCCCGAATCCCGCGATATGCCAAAATATCCAGCAATTGCGGGGTCAGGCTATGATGCGGTCCGTCGTCGAAGGTCATCGCCACAACGGGCCGGGCGCTGCGCACGCGGGTGATCGTGACCTGGTCCCCGCGCGTGATGTCGCCCGGCAAGGCGATTGCGGGGCGGGCATGGGTTTGATTGGCCCAAACGGGCCGGGCGATCATCGGGGCTGCAAGCGTGGCACCGACACCCAGCAAAAGCTGGCGCCGGGGTATCGGGTTGGTCATGTCCTGCTGTCCCTCAGGCTGGCCTGTGGATAATATCGCCAGCGCCCGGGGCCATGACAAGCTTGCAGACCCCTGCGCCGCGCATGGCAGGGGCTGCGCGCGACATTGCGGCAACAGGTGCGTGCGGCCCCGACAGCCCGGGCGCACAGCCTTCCCCGGGGGATGGCGGTTGAAACGGCGCCCGCCCCTCGTTCAGCGCCGGGGCGGGCCTGTCCGCCCATACGGCAGGGCCCCCGCCAGGGCGCTGAAATTGCAAAAGGCGCGCCCCCGATCCGGGGACGCGCCCTTGATCCTGCCCTGGCAGGGTTTAATGCGCCACGGCGCTTTCGCCACCGCGTTCAGCGGCCCGCGCGGCGGCGGCTGCGGCCTCCGCCTCTTCATCCCAATCCACCGCCTCGGGCTGACGGGCCAGCGCGCGTTCCAGCACCTCGGACACATGGCTGACCGGAATGATCGTCAGCCCCTGTTTCACGTTGTCGGGGATTTCGGTCAGATCCTTGGCGTTTTCCTGCGGGATCATCACCGTGGTGATGCCGCCCCGCAAAGCCGCCAACAGCTTTTCCTTCAGCCCGCCGATGGGCAGGACATTGCCGCGCAGCGTCACCTCGCCGGTCATGGCGATGCCCTTGCGCACCGGGATCTGCGTCAGCACCGACACGATGGATGTGACCATGGCGATGCCCGCGCTTGGCCCATCCTTGGGGGTGGCGCCTTCGGGGACGTGAACATGGATGTCCCAGCTGTCGAGCCGGGGCGGTTTGACCCCGATCTTGGGCGCGATCGACCGCACGTAGCTGGCGGCGGCGTCGATGGATTCCTTCATCACATCGCCCAGCTTGCCGGTGGTCTTCATCCGGCCCTTGCCGGGCAGGCGCAGCGCCTCGATCGACAGAAGATCGCCGCCGACCGATGTCCAGGCAAGGCCCGTCACGACGCCGATCTGGTCGTCGGTTTCGGCCAGACCGAACTTGAACCGCCGCACGCCCAGCATCTTTTCGAGGCTTTCGGGCGTCACCACCACGCGGGTCGCTTCCTTTTTCACGATCGAGGTCACGGCCTTGCGGGCAAGTTTGGCGATTTCGCGTTCCAGGTTCCGCACCCCCGCCTCGCGGGTGTAATAGCGGATGATATCGGTCAGCGCGGCATCGGACAGGTCGAATTCCTTGGCCCGAAGACCATGGTTTTTCATCTGCTTTTCAACAAGATGATGGCGCGCGATCTCGCGCTTTTCGTCCTCGGTGTAGCCCGCCAGCGGGATGATTTCCATCCGGTCCAACAGCGGCCCCGGCATGTTGTAGGAATTCGCCGTGGTCAGGAACATGACATTGGACAGGTCATATTCCACCTCGAGATAGTGATCCATGAAGGTGGAATTCTGTTCGGGGTCCAGAACTTCCAGCATGGCGCTGGCCGGGTCGCCGCGGAAATCCTGCCCCATCTTGTCGATTTCATCGAGCAAGATCAGCGGGTTGGTTGTCTTGGCCTTTTTCAGCGCCTGGATGATCTTGCCCGGCATCGACCCGATATAGGTCCGCCGGTGGCCGCGGATTTCGGATTCGTCGCGCACCCCGCCCAGCGAGATGCGGATGAACTCGCGCCCCGTGGCCTTGGCGACCGATTTGCCAAGCGACGTCTTGCCCACGCCCGGCGGGCCGACAAGGCACAGGATCGGCCCCTTGAGCTTTTGGCTGCGCGATTGCACGGCCAGGTATTCGACGATGCGTTCCTTGACCTTTTCAAGCCCGTAATGATCGGCATCCAGAACCGCCTCGGCGCGGCCCAGATCCTTTTTCACGCGGCTTTTCACGCCCCACGGGATCGACAGCATCCAGTCGAGGTAGTTGCGCACCACGGTCGCCTCGGCCGACATGGGCGACATGTTCTTGAGCTTCTTCAGCTCTGCCTCGGCCTTGCTGCGCGCCTCTTTCGACAGCTTGGTGGCGGTGATGCGCTCTTCCAGTTCGGCCAGCTCGCCCGCACCTTCTTCGCCATCGCCCAGCTCGCGCTGGATCGCCTTCATCTGTTCGTTGAGGTAATATTCCCGCTGCGTGCGTTCCATCTGGTTCTTCACGCGGCTCTTGATCTTTTTCTCGACCTGCAGGACCGACATTTCGCCCTGCATCAGGCCAAAGACCTTTTCCAGCCGTTCGGCCACGTCGAGCGTTTCCAGAAGCTCCTGCTTCTGGCCCACCTCGATGCCCAGATGCCCCGACACCAGGTCGGCCAGCTTGGCGGGATCGGAGGCTTCGCTGACATTGGTCAACGCGTCCTCGGGGATGTTCTTTTTCACCTTGGCGTATTTGGCGAATTCTTCCGCCACGGCCCCAATCATCGCCTGCACGGCGGCGGGGTCGCCTTCGGTTTCGTCCAGATCGACAACGCGGGCCTCGAAAAACGCGTCGGTGCCGGTGAATTCCTCGATCCGCACCCGTGCGCGCCCTTCGACCAGCACCTTGACCGTGCCATCGGGCAGTTTCAGCAATTGCAGCACGTTGGCCAGAACCCCGGTGCGATAGATGCCATCGGGCGCGGGATCATCGATAGCCGGGTCGATTTGCGAACACAGCAGGATCTGGCGATCATCCTGCATCACCTCTTCCAGCGCGCGCACCGATTTTTCACGGCCCACGAACAGCGGCACGATCATGTGGGGAAACACCACGATGTCGCGCAGCGGCAGGACGGGATAGGTTGTTTGGGTCACTGGCACTTGCCTTCCTTGGTCTTGGCAAAGGGGCGTCGCTCTGACGTGGCAGCCGCGGTGCCCCCCTCCGGGTCAGGGTGGTAATCTGGGGCGCGCGGGGCCGGGATTCAAGCCGCCGCCTGTCGCACCGTTGCACGCATCCTGCGCCTGTCGCCCGCGCGGCGCAAGGGATGGACTGCGGCTAGGTCACCGGTTCGATATCGCCCTGTTCGCGGGCGGCGTGAAACCCCGCCTCGAAGGCGGCAAAGCGATCTTGCGCGATGGCCGCACGCATCTGCGCCATGAGCTGTTGATAATAATGCAGGTTGTGCCAGGTCAAAAGCATGCCCGAGATCATTTCGCCCGCCCGGAACACGTGGTGCAGGTAGGCGCGTGAATACCCCCGGCAGGCCGGGCAGGTGCACTCTTCGTCCAGGGGGCGCGGATCATCGGCGTGACGCGCGTTCTTGATGTTGACCTGGCCGCGCCGCGTCCAGGCCTGGCCGGTGCGCCCCGACCGCGACGGCAAGACGCAATCCATCATGTCGATGCCGCGCTTGACGGCGCCCACGATATCATCGGGCTTGCCCACGCCCATCAGATAGCGCGGCTTGTCCACCGGCAGCATGTCGGGCGCGTAATCGAGACAACCGAACATCGCCTCTTGCCCCTCGCCCACGGCCAGACCGCCGACGGCATAGCCATCGAAACCGATCTCTTGCAGCGCCTGCGCGCTGGCCTGCCGCAAATCGCGTTCCAGCCCGCCCTGCTGGATGCCGAACAGCGCGTGACCGGGGCGATCCCCAAAGGCGGCCTTGGACCGCGCGGCCCAGCGCATCGACAATTCCATGCTTTGCGCGATCCGGTCGCGGTCCGCCGGCAAGGCAGGGCATTCATCGAAACACATCACGATGTCGGACCCCAGAAGCCGCTGGATTTCCATGGAGCGTTCGGGCGTCAGCATATGCTTGGACCCGTCGACGTGGCTGCGGAAACGGACGCCTTCCTCGGTCAGCTTGCGCAGATCGGCCAGGCTCATGACCTGGAAGCCGCCGCTGTCGGTCAGGATCGGGCCTTGCCAGTTCATGAACTGGTGCAAACCGCCCAGCCGCGCGATCCGCTCTGCCGTGGGGCGCAGCATCAGGTGATAGGTGTTGCCCAGCAAGATATCGGCGCCCGTGGCCTTGACGCTTTCGGGCAGCATCGCCTTGACCGTGGCCGCCGTGCCGACCGGCATGAAGGCGGGTGTGCGGATTTCGCCACGCGGCGTCGAAATCACGCCGCTGCGCGCGCGGCCATCTGTGGCTGTCACATGAAATTCGAGATCTTTGCCCATGGTCATCCTTGCGTGCGCCCGCGAAACCCCGCAGGTCATGCCTCGATTCCCCCGCGATGCCAAGGAGCGCGCCATGGACCTGTCGGACACGCCGCACCCCCCCAGGCCGCCATCGGGGCTGACGCTTGGATGGGAAGAATGGATCGCCCTGCCCGGCCTTGGCCTGCCCGCGCTCAAGGCAAAAGTCGATACCGGCGCCAAGACCTCGGCGCTGCATGCCTTCGATATCGAACCTTTCGGGCCGATCAACCGCCCCAAGCTGCGCTTTGCGGTGCACCCGGTGCCCGGGCGTACCGACCTGACCATCGCCTGTTCCGCCCTGATCCGCGACCGGCGCGACGTGACATCCTCCAACGGCGAAGCGGAATTGCGCTACGTGATCGAAACCCGGCTGAAGGTCGGCGACGTCGAAGTGCCCATCGAAGTGACGCTGACCGACCGCACCAACATGGCCTACCGGATGCTGATCGGTCGCCAGGCGATCCAGCCCGCGTGGCGCATCAGCCCTGCCGCCAGTTTCTGCCAGGAACGGCTCAGCTACGACATCTACCACACCGCCGAGGTCAAGCTTGCGGCCCCGCACCGATCCCTGCGGATCGCCGTCCTCAGCCGGGAAGACAACCATTCCACCCGCCGCCTCGTGACCGAGGGCGAGGAACGCAGCCATACCGTCGAGGTGATCGACACCACGCGCTGCTACATGGCGATCAATGCGCTCGCCCCCGAGGTGCATTACGACGGCAAGCGCCTGCCGCGCTATGATGCCGTGATCCCGCGCATCGGGGCCTCGATCACATCCTATGGCACTGCCGTGTTACGCCAGTTCGAAACCCTGGGCACGCATTGCGTGAACGGCAGCGCGGGCATCACCGCCAGCCGCGACAAGCTGCACGCCCACCAGATGCTGGCCGCCAAGGGCATCGGCATGCCGCAAACCGCCTTTGCCGCCAGCCCGAAAGACACCGACAACCTGATCGGGCTGGTCGGGTCCGGGCCGCTGGTGGTCAAATTGCTGGAATCCACCCAGGGCAAGGGCGTGGTGCTGGCCGAAACGAAAAAGGCCGCGCAATCGGTGATCGACGCGTTTCGCGGCCTTCGGGCCAATTTCCTGGTGCAGAATTTCGTGAAAGAGGCGGCGGGCGAAGACATCCGCTGCCTTGTCGTCGATGGCCGGGTGATGGCGGCGATGAAACGCACCGCCTCGGGCGATGATTTCCGCTCGAACCTGCATCGCGGCGGCACGGCGGCGCCGGTGCGCATCACCAAGGAAGAACGCGACACCGCGGTGCGCGCGGCGCGCGTCTTCAACCTTGGGCTGGCCGGTGTCGACCTGTTGCGCAGCCATGATGGCCCCAAGGTGCTCGAGGTGAATTCCTCGCCCGGCCTTGAAGGCATCGAGCTGGCCACCGGCAAGAATATCGCCGCCCTGCTGTATGACGCGATCGAACGCAAGGTCCGCCCCGAACCGGTGCGCAAGCGGCGCGGCACACCCGGATAGGCCGGGGTCAGGGGGCGCTGGCCATGGTCAGCGGCTCGAACCCGCCCCACATCATCCGCGCCCCGTCGAACGGCATCTCGCCCATGCCCGCCATCATCTCGGGGTCCGACATCATCCGTTCAAAGGCCGCGTCGCAGGTGGCGCGGTCTGGCCAGATCATCCAGGAAAAGACCACGATCTCGCCCGGCTCCAGCTTGACGGCCTGCGGAAAGGACGTGAGCTTGCCGGGCGGCACGTCAACGCCCCAGTTTTCCTGCATCGAGAGACAGCCCAGTTTTTCGAAAATCGACCAGGCCGCTTCGGCGTGGCGCTTGTAGTCGTCTTTCCGCCCCGCCGGCACCGCGGCCAGAAACCCTTGCACATAAGACATGTCGTAGACCCCCAGATCAAAGTTGACGCGGCCATCTTGACATGAAATTAGGTTGATATCAACATAATGATCCATGCAAGATCCATCCCCCCCCTTTTCCACCACCCTGGAGGTGCGTGACCGCTGCATCTGCCTGCACAGCTTGCGGGCGGCACGGGTCATCGCGCGGCTGTTCGACGATGCGTTTCGCCCCCATGGCCTGACCAACGGGCAATTCTCGCTGATGATGTCGCTCAACCGGCCCGATCCGCCGCGCATCACCGATCTCGTGCCGCTGCTGGGCATGGATCGCACGACGCTGACCGCGGCGCTGAAACCCTTGCAGGCCCGTGGCCTGGTCCGCGTGGAGGCCGACAGCGCCGACCGGCGTGGCCGCCGCCTGGCCCTGACAGAAGACGGCCGCGCGGCCTTGACCGCCGCCCTGCCCGCCTGGCGCAGCACCCAGGACCGGATCGAGGACCGGCTGACCGATCTGGTCCCCGATGCACTGCGTGCGGCGCTTGACGACATCGCCGGACGGGGTGCGGTCTGACGCACCCTTTACGGGCCGCGCCCCTTTCCTTATATCTTCGCTCAGGATTATCGCGGAAGGCTACAAACCCATGTCCGAGCAGCACCCGCAGCTAGAGGGAACGCCCCTCATCGAACCGTCGAGCACGGACCACCCGCTTTACGATACCATCGTCGCGGCGTGCCGATCGGTCTATGACCCCGAAATTCCGGTCAATATCTTTGACCTGGGCCTTGTCTACACGATCGACATCAAGCCCGATAACGCCGTGCGCGTGGTCATGACCCTGACCGCGCCGGGCTGTCCCGTGGCGGGCGAAATGCCCGGCTGGGTCGCCGATGCGGTCGAGCCGCTCGAAGGCGTGAAACATGTCGATGTCGAACTGACCTGGGATCCGCCCTGGGGCATGGACATGATGTCGGACGAGGCGCGGCTGGAGCTGGGCTTCATGTAACGCCCCGGTTGAGTGGGGGCGCCATGCCCCCTACATTCAGGGGAAGGCGGCTCGATCTTCGGGCCAAACCAAAAGGATCGCAGCGATGTTCGGCATTCCCGGAAAACAGGCCGTGACCATTACCGAGGCCGCCGCGAAACAGATCGCGCGGCTGATGGCGAAAGACGGCCATCAGGGCCTGCGCATCGGCATCAAGAAGGGCGGTTGCGCGGGCATGGAATACACCATGGATTACGTCACCGAGATCGACCCCCATGACGAAACCGTGGAACAGGACGGTGCGCGGGTGATGATCGCGCCGATGGCGCAGATGTTCCTGTTCGGCACCGTCATCGATTACGAGGTGTCGTTGCTGGAATCGGGATTCAAGTTCCGCAATCCCAATGTCACCGATGCCTGCGGCTGTGGCGAATCGATCAAGTTCAAGGACGTGGCCGAACTTGAGGCGGAACAGGGCGCGGCCCGCGGCTGACCCGCCCCAGGCCCAGCCCCCTTTGCCACGACAGGAGACCGCCGATGCCCCGCAAGATTGCCGCAGGTAACTGGAAGATGCATGGCGATGGTGCCGCATTGGCGGAGCTGGACGCCTTGATCGCGGCCGCCGCCCCCGGTGTCGAGATCGTGATCTGCCCACCCGCGACGCTGATCGCGCGCATGGCCGACCGCGCCCGCGGCAGCGCCGTCGCCATCGGTGGCCAAACCTGCCACCACGCGGCAACCGGCGCGCATACCGGCGATATTTCCGCCGCCATGCTGGTCGATGCGGGCGCAACCCATGTCATCCTCGGCCATTCCGAACGCCGGGCCGATCACGCCGAAAGCGATGCCCAGATCCGCGCCCAGGCGCAGGCGTCGCTGGCGGCGGGCCTGATCCCCATCCTGTGTGTCGGTGAAACCGAGGCCGAACGCGATGCCGATGTGACCCTTGCCGTCGTGACCGGGCAATTGGCGGCGGCGGTTCCCGATCTGGCCCCCGATACGGCGGGCGCATCCCTGGTCGTGGCCTATGAACCGGTTTGGGCCATCGGCACGGGCCGCGTGCCCACCACCGCCCAGATCGCCGAGGTGCACGGGGCGATCCGCGCGCATCTGGCCGACCGGTTCGGCGCGGCGGCGCAGGATATTCCGCTGCTTTACGGCGGATCGGTCAAACCCGGCAATGCCGCCGAGATCTTTGCCGTGGCCAATGTCGATGGGGCGCTGGTGGGCGGTGCCTCGCTCAAGGCCACGGATTTCTCGGGCATCATCGGCGCGCTGTCCGCCGCCTGATCCCCTGGCCGGACGGACCCGGCGCAGGAGATCGGGGCCGGCCCTGCCCTTACGGGGCTGGCACGAAACGCTGGAACCCAAGCCGCATGATGCCGCTGTAATCGGCCGCGTATTGGCTTACGGCGACCAGGTAGCGCCCCGGCGGGGTCATCACCATCACCTCGGAATTCAACGTGTCATTGGAATCGTCGTTGAAGGCCAGGTTACGCCCGAATTCATCGAACAGCGCCAGAACCGGGTCGCTGTCGGTCACTTCATCGGCATTGACGATGAGAACGCCATAGGTCGGCACCTCGACCACGAACCATTGCGCGCGCGCGCCCGCGACGGTCACGTCCTGCGACAGGCGCGCCGGCAGAACGCCAAGCGATGTGACCGGGTAGCTGCCATCGAGCGGCGGCGCGGCCTCGCCCCGGTCATAGGCCTCGATCGCGGCCTGCCGCGCGTCATAACCCGCCACCGACAAGGTGACCGGAAGGTTCGGGTCAGACAGGGCGCGCATCGCGATGCAATAGGTGCCGGCGGGCAAGGGCGATGTCATGTCGATCCGGCTGTTGAGACTGTCGAAATCATCGTTCTCGGCCAAAAGTGTGCCCTGCCCGTCGAACAGGTAGATATAGGGATCGGCATCGGGGTTTTCCGCCCGGATGCTCAACGGCTGCGGGCTGGCGAGGGTGAAGCGGTAATAGGGCGTGCCCGCAACCGTGTCGACGCCGCGAACACCCTGCGCCAGCATCGCATCGATCGTGCCCTGCCCCAACGCCGTGGCGGGGGTATCGGCCAGGCAAGGCTGGATGCCCACGAAAGGTGGCAACCCCTCGGTGCCGGCAAAGCCGCCGAACAGCCCGGCGGTCAGCGCCGGCATGTCCAACCGGCTGACCTGCAGGTCGGCCAGGGCCGCGTTGCCGCCGAACCCGGTCACGCCAAGACAATAGTCGCCCGGTTGCAGCGCCACCTCGGCGCGGCTGGCCAGCCCGCCGCCCGAATCGTCATCGGTGACGATCAACTGGCCACGCGCATCGAACAGTTCCAGAACCGTATCGCTGGCCTCATCGCCCGGCTGCGCCTCGACCCGGATATCGAGCGGCTGGCTCAGCGTGAACAGGCCCACGCCGCGCGCGCCGGCCGAAACCGAAAGCCCGGACAGCACCAGCGGATTGCCCGCCACCGCGATGTCGGACGCGGCGCGCGTGCCACCCAACCAGGGCGCCCCGTCGCCCAGCCCGCCGCAAGACACGCCTTGGGCGACCCCCTGCCCGGCCATCGCGACCACCATGGCCGCGGCGACGATCGAAACCTGCTTCATGGACTGCATGCGCGCATACTCCTGGCCAAAAGGGCGGCCATCCCGGGCAGCCCGTCGGGGGTCAGACTAGCCAATCCGCCCCGCCCGTGGCCAGCAAATAGCGGGGGATGATGCCGGAAACTTCACCGCGTCAACGCGCGACCGCGCGCGAACGCCGGCTCTGGCCATGGGGCCATGTCGCGCGCATACTGGGTCGGCCCGATCCCCGCGCCAGAAATCGCCCCCGATGCCAACCGCCGCCACCCGCCTTGCCCGCAAACGCCTGCGCCTCATTCTGCTGGGGGCCTTGGCCGTGCTCTGCGCGGTTTTCGCGCTGGCCTATCCGCGCCTCGAACGCGCCTTTCAGATCGATATCGGCGACCGCGACCGGGCGACGCTGGAATTGGCCACGCAGGTCTTGCGGGGGGGGCTGGCCCGCACCGAGGCGCTGCCGGCGCTCTTGGCCGAACGCCCGCTTCTGTCGGCGCTGCTGCGGGACCCGGACAATTCCGGGCTCTTGCCCTTCGTGAACGAACAATTGCGCCAATCGGCGCTGTCGCTGGGGGTGTCCGATATCTACCTGATGGACCCGACCGGCTTGACCATCGCCGCGTCGTCCTACCGGACCGAGCGGTCCTTCGTGGGGCGCAATTTCGCCTATCGCCCCTATTTCACCGAGGCCCTGGCCGGGGGGCTTGGCCGGTTCCACGCGCTTGGCACCACCTCGAACGAACGCGGCTATTTCTTTGCCGCGCCGGTTCTGGACGGCACCGAGATCGCCGGGGTTGTCGCGGTCAAGATCACGCTCGATGCGTTCGAGACGACCTGGGCCGAAAGCGGGGCCACGATCATCGTGCAGGACATGTCGAATGTCATCTTCCTGTCGGACCGCGCCGATTGGCATTTCCGCACCCTCGGCCCGGTGCCCGAAATCGGGCTGGAGGCCATCGCCCTGACCCGGCAATACCCGATCGCGGCGCTGCGCCCGTTGCCCGCGCGGCGCGATGCGCTCGCCGGATCACCCTATGAAATCGTGACCATAGAGGACGATGCCGGACGCGAAACGCTGATCATGCAGACCGGCCTGATCGCGGCGGCGGGCTTGCGCTTGTCGATCCTGTCGCCGGCCTACCCGGCGCAGGTCCAGGCGCTGAACGTGCTGACCATCGCGGGGCTGGTGGTGCTGTTCGTGATCCTGGGGGCGGCGGTGATCTGGCAACGCCGGATCCGCCTGGTCGAACGGCTCGAGGCGCAGCGCGACGAACAGGCCCGGCTGGAGGCGCGCGTGCTCGACCGGACCCGCGACCTGGATGCCGCCAACGCCCAGCTCCGGCAGGAAATCGAAGACCGCGTGCGCGCCGAGGCGCAATTGCGCAAGACCCAGGCCGAATTGGTGCAGGCGGGCAAACTGGCGGCGCTGGGGCAGATGTCGGCGGCGCTCAGCCATGAATTCAACCAACCGCTGGCCGCCGTGAAAGCCTATGCCGAGAACGCCGCCACCTTTCTGGACCGCGACCGCGCGACCGAGGCGCGCGAAAACATCGTGCTGATTTCCGCCATGGCCGACCGGATGGCCTCGATTTCCAAGCACCTGCGCAATTTCGCCCGCCGCCCGCAGGACAAGACCGGGCCGGTGCCGATGCGCCCGGTGATCCAGGATGCCATCGACCTGATGCGCCCGCGGCTGGAGGCGGCGGGGGCGCGGCTGGTCTACGCCCCGCCCGAGGTTGAAATCTGGGTGACGGGGGGGCGCGTGCGGCTGCAACAGGTGATCGTCAACCTGATCGGCAACGCGCTGGACGCGATGGACACCGCCGAGCAACCCGAGATCACGCTGTCGCTGACGGTGGCGGGCACGCGCTGCCTGCTGCAGGTCAGTGACGCGGGCCCGGGCCTGAGCGATGACGCGCTGGCACAGGCCTTTGACCCGTTCTTTACCACCAAGCCGCCCGGCCAGGGGCTGGGGCTTGGCTTGTCGATTTCCTACAATATCGTGCGCGACTTCAACGGCCGCCTGCGCGCCGCCAACCGGGCGCAGGGCGGCGCGGTCTTCACCGTCGAGCTTGACCTCACCGATCCCCCCGCCGACATCGCCGCCCAATGACCCCAAGCGCCCCCGCCCCCGTTCTGTTCGTCGATGACGAGGCCCCACTGCGCCACGCGGCGGCGCAGGCCTTGATGCTTGCCGATCTGCGGGCGGTCGCGCTGGAAACCGGGGCAGAGGCGCTGGCGCGCATCGACCGCGATTTTCCCGGCGTGCTTGTGACCGACATAAGGATGCCGGGGATGGATGGGCTGACCCTGATGGCCGAGGCCCTGAAGGCCGACCCGGAATTGCCCGTGATCCTTGTCACCGGGCATGGCGATGTCGATCTTGCGGTGCAATCGATGAAGGGCGGGGCCTATGATTTCCTCGAAAAACCCTATGCCCCCGCCCGGCTGGTCGAGGCGGTGGGGCGCGCGCTGGAAAAACGCCGCCTGACGCTGGAAAACCGTCGCCTGCGCGCCGGCGGCGGGCCGGGCGATGACCCGGTTGCGGCGCGGCTTCTGGGCCGATCGGAGGCCATGACACGGTTGCGCGCCACGCTGCGGGCCATTGCGGCCACCGACGCCGACCTGGTGATCGAGGGGGAAACCGGCACCGGCAAAGAGGTCGCGGCGCGCGCGCTTCACGCGGCCAGCGCGCGCGCCGCCAAGCCCTTCATCGCGGTCAATTGCGCGGCCCTGCCCGCCGAGCTGATCGAAAGCGAATTGTTCGGCCACGAGGCTGGCGCCTTTCCCGGCGCCACGCGGGCACGTTATGGCCGGTTCGAACATGCGCGCGGCGGCACGCTGTTTCTGGATGAAATCGACAGCCTGCCGATGGCGCTGCAGGGCAAGCTGTTGCATGTCGTCGAACAGCGCAGCATCACCCGGCTGGGGTCCAATGACCCGATCGATCTGGACCTGCGGATCGTTGCCGCCTCCAAGGGCGACCTGGCGCAGGCGGCACAGACCGGGGCGTTCCGGCCCGACCTGCTTTATCGGCTGAATGTGGTGACGCTGCGGATGCCACCGCTTGCCGAGCGGCGCGGCGACATCCCGGAATTGTTCATGGCGCTCTTGACCGGCGCCGCCGCCCGCGCGGGCCGCCCCCTGCCCGATGTGCCCAGGCGCGGTGATGCAGGCGCTTGTCGCGCGCGACTGGCCCGGCAATGTGCGCGAACTGCGCAATGCCGCCGAACGGCTGGCGCTTGGGCTTGATGCGGCGCTCTGGGCCGATGCGCCCGCGCCTGCACCCCAGACAAACCTGGCCGAGCAGATGGCCGCGCATGAAAAATCGCTGTTGGCCGCAAGCCTTGCAGCCCATGGCGGCAGCCTGAAATCGACCTACGAGGCCTTGGGGCTGTCGCGCAAGGCGCTCTATGAAAAGATGCAGAAACACGGGTTGGCGCGCGAAACCTTTCGCGACGATTGACCGGCCCGGGGCCAACCTGGGGGCCAAGACTGGGGCCAACTCGGGGGCCGGTTCTGCGCCGATGTGTCGAAACCGGGACATCGACGGGGGCGATTGGGCATGGATGGACCCACGCGGCGCAAAAACCCGGGCGGTATCGCGCAAACCCGCCATGCAAGGCTTGCATGACACCCGCCAAAGCCCGAGAGGCGACAGTCAAGCGGCCGGGGGGAGCCGGGCGCTTCATCCATACACCAGGGAGAGACGTATGATGACCTTTACCCGCATCGCGGCCCTTGCGGCCACGACCGCACTGACCGCCACCGCAGTCTTCGCAGACGCGCATGCCGATCGCACCGGCTGGCCCGAAAGCTTTACCGTGGGCACCGCCTCGCAGGGCGGCACCTTCTTCGTCTACGGTGCTGGCTGGGCGAATCTTGTCGCCGAAGAGCTTGGCCTGTCGGGCGGCGCCGAAGTCACCGGTGGCCCGATGCAGAACATGGCGCTGGTGCACACCGGCGAGGCCCAGTTCGGCCTGACCACCATGGGCCCGGCCGCTGAATCCTATGCCGGCACCAACCCGATCGCGCCCGGTCTGCAAATGACCAACGCCTGCGCGATGTTCCCGATGTACCAGACCCCCTTCTCGGTCACGGTCCTGTCCTCGACCGGCATCGAGGGCATCGCCGACATCCCCGCCGGCGCCCGCATCGGCTTTGGCCCGGCCGGATCGTCCTCCGACACCTATTTCCCGCTGATGCTGGAAGCGCTCGGGGTGGAATTCGAACGCCGCAACGGCGGCTGGGATGACCTGGGCGGCCAGCTGCAGGATGGTCTTCTGGACG
Organism: Roseicyclus sp.; assembly: GCA_018401965.1. Taxonomy (GTDB): domain Bacteria; phylum Pseudomonadota; class Alphaproteobacteria; order Rhodobacterales; family Rhodobacteraceae; genus Roseicyclus. The sequence goes on along the minus strand of JAGYJU010000006.1, from coordinate 149,098 downwards.
TGATCGCCTTTGCCGCCGGCGTGCCGATCCCGACCGTGTCGCAGCTCGAGGTGCAAACCGACGTGAACATCATCGAGTTCACCGAGGCCGAACAGGCGACGATCCTGGACCAGTTCCCGGTTTCGCCCTTCGACATCGCGGCCGACACCTACACCACCCTGACCGCGCCCGCGCGCTCCGTGGCGATGTGGAACTTTGCGATTGCCAACTGCGATCTGCCCGAAAGCTTTGTCTACGCGGTCACCGATGTGATCATGTCCGACAACGAGCGGATGGTGGGCATCCATTCCTCGGCGCGCGAAACCCTGCCCGAGAACTGGGACAAGAACACCGCCCTGATGTGGCACCCCGGCGCGGCCCGTTGGTTCACCGAGAACGCGGGCGCAACCATCGACCCCGCCACCATTCACGGCGCGATGTGATCGATCTGCGGCGGGGCGATCCATCGCCCCCGCAAGCCAAAGGACGGTCGCGCCGGGTATCCGGCGCGGCCCCCCTTGACGGAGACCGGGCCAAGCGCCCGCCCAAAGGACATCAGACATGACCGACCAGACCAGCCAGACCGATCAGGTCATCGCTGAAGGCGTGGACGAAGAGCCCGTCGAAAGCAACCGCCGCCTGTTCTCCGGGCGCGCCTATGCCATCATCGCCGCCATCGCCTTTGTCTATGCCGCCTTCCACATGGCGGCCCTGAACGGCATGTCGATCAGCAGTGTCATCGCCTCGCCCTGGTCCATCCAGGCCAGCCTGAGCGAAAGCGCCGCACAAGACGGCTTCGAAGAGCTGCGCGCGGCCCTTGGCCCGGCGGGCGAAGACTTTACCGGCAACAGCATGCGCCGCCTGCTGGTGTTGGCCGAAGAGGTCGCCGCAACCGTCGCCAATGGCGACGACATCCGCGCGCTGTCCCAAGACATCACCCTGGCCCAGGCCGAGGCGGCAGATTTGCGCGCCACCGCGCGCGCGATCAAGGCCACCTGGGCGGCCCGCCTTCCCTTCCTGCCGACCCTGCCGATGGAGCCGTGGAACTTCCGCATGGTCCATATCGCGGGCGCGCTGGTGCTTGGCTTCCTGCTCTTTGCCTCGCATGGCTTTCCTGCCAGTGATCGGCCCCAGCGGAAAACCCCCACCCTGACCCTCGTCGCCGCAGCCCTGGCCATCCCGGCGCTGGTGTCGGCGGCTGCCGTGATCACGCTGATCCAGTTCCTGATGACCGGCCCGGTGATCGAAATGGGCGGTCGCGTGCTGTGGATATCGCAGGCGGACATCCCCGAGACCTTCGCCGTCTACGATTGGGTCTATCACCGCGAAATCTGGTGGTTCGGCCTGCCGCTCTTGCTGGCGACTTTCGGCGCCATCGCGACCGGCTGGTTCGAACGCCGCGAGCGGGGCGATTTCACCGCCTCCGACATGGTGCTGGGCCTGTGCGCCGTCGTGGTGGCGCTGTACCTGATCACCATCTACGGCACCGCCGCGCGCAACGCGGTCGGCACACCGCAGGTGCCCATCGGCGTGGCCTTTGCCGCGACGGCCGGGGCGGCGCTGATCCTGGAACTGACGCGGCGCGTGGCGGGCATGGCGCTGGTCGTGATCACCGGTGTTTTCCTCGTCTACACCTTCACCGCGCATCTTCTGCCCAGCATCCTGCGCGTGCAGGTGCCCTACAGCTGGCAGCGGTTCTTCGGCACGGTCTATTCCGATGTCGGCATCCTGGGCACGACCACCGCCGTATCCTCGACCTATATCATCTTGTTCATCATCTTTGCCGCCTTCCTGCAGGCCTCCAAGGTGGGCGATTACTTCGTCAACTTCGCCTTTGCACTCGCGGGCCGCGCACGCGGTGGCCCGGCCAAGGTGGCGATCTTCGCCTCGGGCCTGATGGGCATGATCAACGGCACATCGGCGGGCAACGTGGTGGCGACCGGCTCGCTCACCATCCCGCTGATGAAGAAAGTGGGCTACAAGCCCACCACCGCCGGCGCGATCGAGGCCGCGGCCAGCACCGGCGGGCAGATCATGCCGCCGATCATGGGCGCGGGTGCCTTCATCATGGCCGAGGTCACGGGCATCGCCTACCAGGACATCGCGGCGGCCGCGATCATCCCGGCGGTGCTGTATTTCGCCTCCATCTACTTCATGGTCGATTTCGAAGCGGCCAAGCTGGGCATGCGCGGCATGCGCGAAGACCAATTGCCCAAGCTGACCAAGCTGGCGCGCCAGGTGTTCCTGTTCATCCCGATCATCATCCTGATCGTGGCGCTGTTCATGGGCTATTCGGTGATCCGCGCGGGCACCCTGGCCACCGCCGCCGCCGCCGTGGTCAGCTGGCTGACCCCCTACCGCATGGGCATCCGGTCGATCGTCAAGGCGTTCGAATTGGCGGGCGTGATGTCGATCCAGATCATCGCGGTCTGTGCCTGCGCCGGCATCATCGTCGGCGTCATCTCCTTGACGGGGGTGGGCGCACGCTTCTCGAACCTGCTGCTCGACCTCGCGGGCGTGAGCCAGCTCTTGGCGCTGTTCTTCGCGATGTGCATCGCCATCCTCCTGGGCATGGGAATGCCCACCACCGCCGCCTACGCGGTCGCCGCCGCCGTAGTGGCACCGGGGCTGGTGAACCTTGGCATCCCGCTTTTGACGGCGCATTTCTTCGTCTTCTACTTTGCCGTCGTCTCGGCCATCACGCCCCCCGTGGCGCTGGCCAGCTATGCCGCCGCGGGCATTTCGGGGGCCAACCCGATGGAAACCTCGGTGGCCTCGTTCAAGATCGGGCTGGCCGCATTCATCGTGCCCTTCATGTTCTTCTACAACGGGGCGCTGTTGATGGATGGCACCTGGTTCGAAGTGATCCGGGCGGGCATCACGGCGACCTTCGGGGTGTTCCTCTTGTCGGCGGGCATCCAGGGCTGGTTCATGGGCGGGCGGTCCGTCTGGTTCATGCGCGTGGCCCTTGTCATCGCGGCCCTTCTGATGATCGAGGGCGGGTTGATCACCGACCTGATCGGGCTTGGGACCGCCGTGGGCATCTTCCTGGTCCAGAAACTGATCCGCCCCAGCCCCGACGCCACCATCGCGGTGCGCGGCGCGGACTGACACAAGACCGAAAGCGGCGCGGCCGGGTCACACCGCCGCGCCCCTTTCACCTTTCCATAAATACGCAGGCGCGGCGCTGGCCAAGATAACCGGCCCCTGCCACGAGGCGATCATGCAGACGCTGATCCAATCCCCGACGGATCCCGGTTTCGTCCAGAACCCCTATCCGTTCTACGCCCGCACGCGCGCCGCGGGCCCCTTGGTGTTCTGGCAGGATTACGCCCTGCCGATGGCCACGACCCATGCGGCGGTGAACGCGCTGTTGCGCGACCGTCGCTTTGGCCGCGAACCGATCGCGCCCCGGCCCGTGCCGCCGCACCTGGCGCCCTTCTACGCAGTCGAGGCGCATTCGATGCTGGAACTGGAACCGCCCCGCCACACGCGGTTGCGCGCGCTCGTGCTGCGCGCCTTCACCTCGCGGCGCATCCAGTCGCTTGCCCCCGAGATCGACCGCCTTGCCCGCGATCTGGCGCAGGCGCTGCCACGGGGCGAGCTCGACCTGCTCGACGCGTTTTGCCGCCCGATCCCGGTCATCATCATCGCCCGCCTTCTGGGCGTGCCCGAGGCGATGGCCCCCGACCTGCTGCGCTGGTCCAATGCGATGGTGCAGATGTACCAGGCGCGCCGCAGCCGCGACGAAGAGGTCGCGGCCTCTGCCGCGGCCGAGGAGTTCGCGGATTTCCTGCGCGGCCATGTCGCGCGTCGCCGCACCGAGCCGCGCGACGACCTGATCACCGCCCTGATCGCCGCCGAGGAAGCGGGCGACAAGCTCACCACCGAGGAGCTGATCACTACCTGCATCCTGTTGCTCAACGCGGGCCACGAGGCGACGGTGCACAGCCTAGGCAACGGCATCAAGCTCTGCCTCGACACCGGCGCGCGGCCCGGCCCCGATGCCGCGCCCCTGGTCGAGGAGATCCTGCGCTACGATCCGCCGCTGCACCTGTTCACCCGCACCGCCTACGAGGATGTGACGATCGCGGGGCACCGCTTTGCGCGCGGCGACGAGGTGGGGCTGTTGCTGGCCAGCGCGGGCCGCGATGACGCGGTCTACCCCGATGGCGACCGCTTCGTGCCCGACCGCCGCGACGGGCCCGCCAACCTCGCCTTTGGCGCGGGGCTGCATTTCTGCGTGGGCGCGGCGCTGGCGCGGCTGGAATTGCAGGTGGCGCTGCGCGTCTTGTTCGACACCCACCCTGGCCTGCGGCTAGCCGCGCCGCCAAGCTATGCCAATATATACCATTTCCACGGGCTGGACCGGCTGATGGTGGCGACCTGAGGCGGGGACGATTATTCCTCTTCGTCTTCCATCTGCGCGATGCGCGCGCCCGATTTGCTGGTCGTCACCACGCCCAGCGATTTCAGCTTGCGGTGCAGCGCGCTGCGTTCCATGACGACGAAACTGGCAGTGCGGCTGATATTGCCGCCAAAGCGGTTGATCTGCGCTATCAGGTATTGGCGTTCGAACAATTCGCGCGCCTCGCGCAGCGGCAAGGTGGTCAGCGTAGCCGACAGCGCGCCGCCCTCATCCTCGCCCGTGGCCTCGGACTGGCCGGGCAGATCGCGCGCCTCGATCGGGCCGGTGCCATCGCCCAGGATCAGCACCCGTTCGATCATGTTGCGCAACTGGCGCACGTTGCCCGGCCAACGCATCGTTTGCAGCATCGCCGCCGCGTCTTCGCCGAGCGCGCGCAGCGGCAGGCCCTGGTCGCGGTTGAATTCGACGATGAAATGCCGCGCCAGGTCGGGAATGTCGTCGCGCCGTTCCTCGAGGCTGGGCACCTCGATCGGCACCACGTTAAGGCGGTGATACAATTCTTCGCGGAACCGTCCTGCCGCGATTTCCGCCGCCAGATCGCGCGAGGTGGACGAGATGACGCGCAGGTCAACCCGGACCTTGGCCGTGCCGCCGACGCGGGTAAAGCTTTGATCCACCAGCACCCGCAGGATCTTGGACTGCGTTCCGGGCGGCATGTCGGCCACCTCGTCGAAATAGATCACGCCGCCATGGGCCTGTTCCAAAAGCCCCTGTTCCAGCCCGCGATCGGCGCTTTCGCGGCCAAACAGCACCTCTTCCATGTGGTCGGGTTGCACGGCGGCGGAACTGACGGTCACGAAGGGCGCATCGGCGCGGTTGGACTGGGCGTGGATGTAGCGCGCCGCCATTTCCTTGCCCGACCCCGGCCCGCCGGTCAGCATCACGCGGCCGTTGGATTTGGTGACCTTGTCCAACTGCCCCTTGAGCGTGCGAAAGGCGACACCCGCCCCCACCATCTCGGTGGGCTTGGTGTCCTGGCGGCGCAGGCTGGCGTTCTCGCGCCGGAGCCGCGAGGTTTCCATCGCGCGCCGGATCACCACCAGAAGCTGGTCGATGTTGAAGGGCTTTTCGATGAAATCATAGGCGCCCTGCTTGATCGCGGCGACCGCGATCTCGATGTTGCCATGACCGGAAATGATCACCACCGGCACATCGGGATTGTCGCGCTTGACATGGCCAAGGATGTCGATCCCGTCCATGCTGCTGTCTTTCAGCCAGATATCGAGGATCATCAGTCCGGGCGCGGCACGGTTCAATTCCGCCATGCATTCATCCGACGAGCCCGCCATCCGGGTGGAATAGCCTTCGTCCTGCAAGATGTCGCAGATCAATTCGCGGATATCGCGTTCGTCGTCGACGACCAGAATGTCGGTCATGCTGTCCCTCCCTTGGGCAAGATCGGCAGGGTGATACGCGCCATTGCCCCGGAATGCGCGCCGTCCTCGAACGGCTCCGCATCCAGCAATTCCAGCGTTCCGCCGTGTTCCTCGATAATTTTCTTGACGATGGGCAGGCCAAGCCCGGTGCCCTTGTCGCGCGTTGTCACGTAAGGCTCGAACAGCTTTTCGCGATCCGCGGGCAGGCCGATGCCATTGTCGGCGATGGTGATGATGGCGGCGGTGCCCGTCATCGTGAGCGCCCCGCGCAAGTGCGGCCGATGCCCACTGGGCGCGCCTTTTTCCTGCAAGGTTTCAATTGCTTCTCCGCCGTTCTTCAACAGGTTGGTAAAGGCCTGCCCGATCATGGTCGCATCCAGTTCGGCCATCACCGGCTCGGTCGGAATGTCAAACTCGAAGCGCACGCCGGGCTGGCCCGCGCGTTGCAGCGTGATCGCCTCGCGGAACAGCTTTGCCAGATCCTCTACCCGGGTTTCGGGTTCGGGCATCCGGGCAAACTTGGAAAACTCGTCGACGATGCGGCGCAGATCATTGGTCTGGCGCACGATGATTTCGGTCAGCTCTTCGAGTTTTGCCTTGTCTTCACCCTCCATGTCCTTGGCATAGCGCCGTTTTATGCGCTCTGCCGACAGCTGGATCGGGGTCAGGGGGTTCTTGATTTCATGCGCGATGCGCCGGGCGACATCGCCCCAGGCCGCCATGCGCTGCGCGCTCACCAGCTGGGTCACATCGTCAAAGGCCACCACGTAGCCTTCCAGCGCGCCGCCCTCGTTGCGCCGGGTGGCCATGCGCACCAAGAGGCTTTCCTGCTTGCCCGCGCGGGTCAGCTTGATTTCTTCCTGCACCGCCTCGGAGGTGGATTTCTGCAACCGCTCGAACAGGCCCGCGAACTCGGGCACGGCCGCCGACAGGTTCAGACCGCTGTCGCGCTGTTCGACCATCTGCAACAGGCGGATCGCGGAGCGGTTCACGAAATCGACCCGGCCCGCATCGTTCAGCCCGATGACACCGGCCGTGACCGACCCCAGCACGCTGTCAAACAGCCGCCGCCGCGCCTCGGTGCTGGCATTCTGTTCGATCAGCGTGTCGCGCTGGCCGCGCAATTGCCGGGTCATCTGGTTGAACAGGCGGCCCAGCATGGCGATTTCGTCATCGCCGCGTTCTTCGGTGACGCGAACGTCAAGGTCACCTTGCCCCACCCGTTGCGCCGCCCCCGCCAATTGCCCCACCGGGCGCGACAGGCGTTCGGCGAACCACAGGCCCAGCCAGATCGCCGCCAGCACCATGATCAGCGCAAAGCCCAGATACAACAGCCCGAATTCGAACAGCACCCGGCCCCGGTCCGCCTCGAGCTGGCGGTAAAGCTGGACGGTTTGCTGCGTTTCATCCAGCAAGGCCAGGATCGCGCCATCCACTTCGCGGCTCACGTAAAGGTAACGGTCCGGAAATGCCTCCAGCCGGACCAACGCGCGAAATTCATTCTGCCGCCGATCCTCGATCAAGACGATCTCGCCATCCATCGCCTGCGCCAGCGCCTGCGCCTCGGGGCGGTCGTAATCGAACAGGTAACTGCTTTCGCCCCGCGCCCGGATTTCACCACCGCCATCGATCACGAAGGCCTCTTCCAGCCCGCGCTGGATGCGGCTTTGGCCCTGGCTCAGCAATTGGCGCAGATCGCCATCCGACAAAAGCACGGTGGCCCGGCGGTTGATGTTCAGGAAATTCGCAAGCGCCTGCGTGTCGGTCGTGAGGTCGTCGCGATGTTCCTGGCTATAGGCGACCGCGGCATCGACCGAATTGCCAAGCGCGCGCGACACGCGATCGGAAAACCAGCCCTCCAGCCCCATGTTCACCGTGATCGTGGCAAAGACCGCGACCAGGATCGTGGGCACCAGCGCCACGACCGTGAACACGCCCGTCAGCCGCAGATGCAGCCGCGACCCCGCCGATTGCGCGCGCCGCGACGCCACGATGCGCGCCACCTCGCGCAGCACAAGCGCCGCCACGACAAGGATATAGATCAGATCGGCAAGGATGATCAGCCGCAGCCCCGGCGCATCGGCAAGATCCGACAGCGGACCCAGAACCAGAAAGGTCAAAAGCGCCAGCACCGGCCCAAGCACGACAAGGCCCAGCGTCGCCGCGCTGCGCACGTTCGGGTCTTCCTTGAACCGCCAGAACCGGTCGATCAGACCAGGCGCCGACCTGTCCGCGGGATGTTCCACGGGCTGCTCCCCCAACGGTAACGCGTCCTGAATGGCTGTAACTTAATCGCCACGCGACTGTTGCGAGTTTACATCAATTTTCGCCGGCGTGTCACGCGGATATCAAGATCGGTGATCTTTTTTCGCAAGGTATTGCGGTTGATCCCGAGAAGATCGGCACATTTGGCCTGATTGCCGCCTGTCGCCTCGAGCGCGATTTCGATCAGCGGTGTCTCCACCTCGCGCAGGATGCGCGGATACAGGCCTGGCGGCGGCAACACGCCCCCGTGCAGATCGAAATAGCGTTTCAGATGCTTGGCCACAGAGGCCTGCAACTTGTCGCCGGGCGCCCCCCCCATCAGCGGCTCGATCGCGGGCTGGTTGCCCAGAACCAGTTCCACCTCGGGTTTGCCGATTTCCTCGGATTGGCCGGTGACGGTCAGCCGCTTGATGGTGTTTTCCAACTGCCGCACGTTGCCGGGCCAGGAATAGGTCCGGATCAGATCCATCGCCTCGTTCGAAAAGCGGCGCAGCGGCTGGCCATCGCGTTCGGCGCGCGCCAGGAAATGCGTCGACAGCAAGGGGATGTCATCGACCCGTTCGCGCAGGCTGGGCACGGTCAGCGTGACGCCGCCAAGCCGGTAGAACAGATCCTGCCGGAACTGACCCGCCTCCATCCGTTCCATCAGGTCGCGTTGCGAGGTCGCCATGATGCGCGGCGCGCTGTCACCGAATGCATCGAGCATCCGCACGATGCGCGCCTGCGCCTCTTCGCCAAGATCGCCCACCTCGTCGAACAGGATCGACCCGCCCCGCGCGCGCGCCACGATGGCAGAAGGCCCATCCATCCCGTCCAGATCACTGGCCGAGGCGACGACGAAGGGCAGCGTGCGGCGGTCGGAAAAATCATGGATGGCGCGCGCGATCAGCGATTTGCCGGTGCCGCTTTCGCCGGTCACCAGAACCGGCAGATCGGTGTTCATCACACGCGCCACCAGCCGGTACAGCGCCTGCATCGCGGCGGTGCGCCCCACCAGCGGCAGATCTTCCTGCTGCGCCGGGATCGCGGCCACCGGCGCGCCCGCCGGTGCGGCCGAGCGGGGCGGCTGCACGCGGCGCTTTTGATCCAGCGCGCGCGCCGCCCTCTTCATCAGGTCGGGCAGGTCAAAGGGTTTTGGCAGGTAATCATAGGCGTCCTTTTCGGTCGCCTGGATCGCCGTCATGATCGTGTTCTGCGCCGAGATGATGATCACCGGCAGGCCGGGGCGTTTCTCGGTGATCTGCGGCAAGGTTTCCAACCCGTTGCCATCGGGCATGATCACGTCGGAAATGACGAGGTCGCCCTTTCCCTCGTCCACCCATCGCATCAGCGTCATCAGGCTGGAGGTCGCATGCACCTTGCAGCCCGCGCGCGTCAACGCCTGGGTCAGAACGGTGCGGATGGTGCGGTCGTCATCTGCGACAAGAACGGTGCCATCCATGGGTCAGGTTTCTCCGGTTGTCTGGGCGGCTGTCTGGGTCATGGCGCACCTTTGGGTGCGACCCTTGGTCATTGCGCACCTTTGGGTGCGACCCTTGGTCATTGCGCACCTTTGGGTGCGACCCTTGGTCATTGCGCACCTTTGGGTGCGACCCTTGGTCATTGCGCACCTTTGGGTGCGACGGGCAGCGACACGCGGAACACCGTGCGCCCCGGCACGCTGTCGACCGCGATCCAGCCATCATGGTCGGCGATGATCTTCGACACGAGCGCAAGCCCAAGCCCGGTGCCGTTTTCGCGACCCGACACGAAAGGCTCGAACAGGTCTTCGGCCAGGTCGGGCGGAATGCCCGGGCCATCGTCGATCACCTCGATCTGCAAGGGCACGGCGCCCCCGGTGCCATCCTTGCGGCGCACCTTCAGGCTGAGTTCGTAGAAACTGCGCAGCCGGATCGTTCCGCCGCTGCGCCCCGCTTCGGCCGCGTTTTTCAACAGGTTCAGGAACACCTGCTGCAATTGATCGGGGTCGGCCCATGTCGCCGGCAGAGACGGGTCGTAATCATCCTCGATCTGCATATGCGCGGCAAAGCCCACGGCGGCGGATTTGCGGGCGCGGTCCAACACGTCATGGATGTTGACCGCGCGCCGGTCGGGCGGGCGGACATTGCCGAAATCCTCGACCTGGCTCAGCAATTTCACGATGCGCCGGGTTTCCTCGACGATCAGGTCGGTCAATTCCCGGTCTTCGCCATTGGCATTCATGCTGATCAGCTGCGCCGCGCCGGAAATGCCCGCCAGCGGGTTCTTGATTTCATGCGCCAGCATTTCCGCCATGCCGATGGCCGATTTCGCCGCCGATTTCGACGACATCGCGCGGTCAAGCCGCCCGGCCAGGTCGCGGCTTTCAAGCAGCACCAGCACATGGTCGGGCTTGTCGGCGAGCGGCGCGATCTGCACGTCGCAGGACACCGGCTTGCGGCTGCCGGTGCCGACATCGACGGCATTGACGAACAGGGGGGCGCTGGCGTCGCGCACGCGGGCAAACGCCTCTTCCAGCGGCGCATCGACAAAGATCTTGTCCCAGACCGGGCTGCCTTCCAGCGCCTTTTTCGACGCGTTCAGGAATGTTTCCGCCGCCGGGTTCACATCGAGAATGCGGTTATCGCCATCGCAGATCAGCGCCGGAAGCGGCAGCGACGCCCACAGGCTGTTGGTCACCTGCGTCATGCGGCGCACCGTTCGGGGGCGGATGTCATCGCCTCGGGCAAATGCGCGAAAACATCGCCGGGCGCGCGCGCCGTCAGGATGCGCTGGCGCAAAGGCGCGGGCGTGGCCGCCTGATCCATGTACCAGCCCAGATGCTTGCGCGCGACGCGCAGGCCCAGATCCGCCCCGTAAAAGCCCAGCATCGCCTCGTAATGGCGGGCCACCAGATCGGCCAGCGCGCGCCCCTTGGGCACCACCGGCGCAGGCGTGCCGTAGAGCGTTGCGGCAATTTCGGCCAAGGCCCATGGGCGGCCCTGAATGCCCCGGCCCACCATCACCCCGTCCGCATTCGACAGGCGCAGCGCACGCGCGGCGGTGGCGGCATCGACGATGTCGCCATTGGCGATCAACGGGATCGTCACCGCATCCTTGACCGCGCGGATGGCGGCCCAATCGGCGGCCCCCTTGTAGAACTGGCACCGCGTTCGGCCATGGATGGTGATCATCGCAACCCCCGCCCCCTCGGCGCGGCGCGCCAGATCGGCGGCGTTGCGCTGCGCGTCATCCCAGCCCAGCCGGGTCTTGAGCGTGACCGGCACCTTGACCGCGCCCACCACCGCCTCGATCAGCGACAGGGCGTGATCCAGGTCGCGCATCAAGGCCGAGCCAGACAGGCCGGTCGTGACCTTTTTCGCCGGGCAGCCCATGTTGATGTCGATGATCCGCGCGCCCTGCGCCTCTGCGATCCGGGCGGCCTCGGCCATCCAATGCGCCTCTCGGCCGGCGATCTGCACGGCGGTGCGCGTGGCGTCATAGCCGAGTTCGGCCCGCGCCCGGACCGAGGCCTTGGCCTCGACCATTTCCTGGCTGGCGACCATTTCCGACACGACCAGGCCGGCGCCAAAGCCCGCGACCAGGTCGCGGAACGGGCGGTCGGTGATGCCGGCCAGGGGCGCCAGCAGAACCGGCGGGGCCAGCGGCATGTCTGCCAGTGAAACGGTCAAGTGCTTAATCCTTGTGCACGCCCCCTTGCCCTAGGCCGGGCTGCGGGCAAGTTCAAAAGAAACCCGGGGGTCGGACTGTTGTGGCGGGGTATATGCCAAAATTTTAGGCAGTGCGATGAATTTTAAGGCGGCCCGCATGTCGCAGCCCCGCCCCTACCGCAAGAGTTGTGCAGCGCCCGGCAAGCGCATATCACGACGGGCATGGTTGATCACACCCCAGGCACCGCCCAACCCACCGCCGCCGCGCTGATCGTGGCGGGCGGGCGCGGTTTGCGCGCAGGTGGCGGAATGCCCAAGCAATACAGGGATTTGGCGGGGGTGCCGGTGATCGCGCGCACGATCCGGGCCTTTGACAGCCATCCGGCCATCACGGCACTGGTCGTGGTGCGCCACCCCGATGACGCTGATCTTTTCGCCGCCGCCCGGCCCCGGACCCGCCTGCCCCTGATCGAGGCGATGGGCGGGGCCACGCGCGATGCCTCGGTGCGCGCGGGCCTTGCGGCGTTGCCCGAGGGGATCGACACGGTCCTGATCCATGATGCGGCCCGCCCGCTGGTGCCCCGCGCCGTGATCGACGGCGTGCTGGCGGCGCTGGTCGATCACGATGGTGCGGCCCCGGCCCTGCCGGTCACCGATGCGCTGTGGCGCGGCGATGCGACCGTGACCGGCACCGAAACCCGCGACGGGCTGTGGCGCGCGCAAACCCCGCAGGGCTTTCACCTGTCCGCGATCCGCGCCGCCCATGCCGCCCATGCCGCCCACCGCGGCCAGGCGGCCGATGACGTGGAAGTGGCCCGCGCCCATGGCTTGCGCGTGGCGATCACCCAGGGGGCAGAGGCCAATCTGAAACTGACCACGGCGGGCGATTTCGACCGCGCCCTGCGCCTGATGGAGAAAGACAGCGATATGGATATCCGCACCGGCAACGGCTTTGACGTTCACCGTTTCTGCGAAGGCGACCACGTGATGCTCTGCGGGGTGGCCGTGCCGCATGATCGCGGGCTTTTGGGGCATTCCGATGCCGATGTGGGCCTGCACACGATCACCGATGCGATCTACGGCGCGCTGTGCGCGGGCGATATCGGCACGCATTTCCCGCCCTCCGACCCGCAATGGAAAGGCGCGCCAAGCCATATCTTCCTGACCCATGCCGTCGATCTGGCGGCCAGCATGGGGTTCACGATCACCCATGCCGACCTGACGCTGATCTGCGAACGCCCCAAGGTGGGGCCGCATGCGGGCGCGATGCGGGCGCGGCTGGCCGATCTGCTGCGGATCGAGGCGGGACGCGTGTCGGTCAAGGCCACCACCACCGAACGGCTTGGGTTCGCGGGCCGCGAAGAAGGCATCGCGGCCTTGGCCACCGTGACATTGGTAAAGCCATGATCCGCGCGCTCTGCACCCTTGGCCCCATCGGCCATCTGCGCCCCGCCCCCGGCACCTGGGGCAGCGCCGTGGCGATCCCGCTGGCCTGGGGCCTGCACGCCCTGGGCGGTTTCGCGCTTTTGGCGCTGGCCACCGGCGTGGTGACGCTTCTGGGCTGGTGGGCGGTGGGGCGGGCCACGCAAGACAGCGCCGAGAAAGACCCCTCCGAGATCATCATCGACGAGGTGGCGGGCCAATGGATCGCCCTGTGGCCAGTGTCGCTTGGCGCGCAGATGGCGGGGGCCGATTTCTGGGCGCTCTGGCCCGGTGTCGTCACCGCCTTTGTCGCCTTTCGCCTGTTCGACATCTGGAAACCGGGGCCCGTCGGCTGGGCCGACCGGCAGCCGGGCGCCTTTGGCGTCATGGCCGATGACGTGATCGCGGGCTGGATCGCGGCGCTGGTCGTCGTGGTTTTCGCGGTTCTCGCGCATCTGCCACGGATCATGGCATGACCCCCGACAAGGTGCTGGAGGCGCTGCGCCATCGCGGCTGGCGGCTGGCCACGGCCGAAAGCTGCACAGGTGGCCTGGTCGCCGCCGCCCTGACCGATGTGGCGGGCGCCTCCGACGTGGTGGACCGGGGGTTCATCACCTATTCCAACGCCGCCAAGATCGAGATGCTGGGCGTGCGCCCCGATACGCTGGCCGCCCATGGGGCGGTGTCGCAAGAGGTGGCCCTTGAGATGGCGCGCGGCGCGCTGGACCGGTCCGGGGCCGATATCGCGGTCTCCGTCACCGGCATCGCGGGGCCGGGCGGATCGGATCACAAGCCCGAGGGGCGGGTCTGTTTCGGACTGGCCCATGGCAAGACCCTGCACAGCGAAACCCAGGATTTCGGCGCGCTTGGCCGGGCGGGCGTGCGCGAGCGTGCCACAGCCCATGCGCTGGCGATGTTGCTTGCCGCGGCCTTTGACCATCCCGAGGGCCCGGCCCGATCCCCGACCGCCGATCTTTGACAGGCTGCCCGGCCCGGCATAGGATTTGCAGCAATTCACGAGTTCGGGCCTTTCGCCCGCAGACAGGCGCCTGCATGACCGAGTTACCGGAGTATTACTTCCGCATCCGTGACAACGGGGCCAGCGTGTTCCGCGTGTCCACCGACAACCGGCAGCGCCGGATCGAGATGGATGAAATCGCACTCGCCAATATCCGCAACGGCACGATCCGCCCGCATGGCGACAGGCACCTTTCGGCGGCGGAGCGGGCGTTGATCGAGACCTGGATGGCGGATCGGCGCGCCACGCTGGCCGCGCGCGAGATCGACGATATCGAGCGCGCGATCGACCACCTGAACCTGACGACCCATTGGACGCAAACCCGCGCTGAGGACGCCGCGCTGGAGGCGGTGACAGATCGGCTCTTGCTGGCGATGCAGGATCTGCGCACGGTGCTGGTGCGCAAGAAGGCCGACCGGATCACGGCCGCCCAAGCCCCCCGCCCCACCCCGACCGGCACGGATTGACCCCGCCCCCGACGCGGGCTTGGACAGGAGGCGCGCCATGCAGGCCCCACCGCTCAACAAACCCGATCTCCTCGCCGCGATGGCCGCGCATGTGCGGGCCAGGGGCTGGCGGGCGCCAGCCTGCGGCCGCTGGCGCGCGCGGCCGGCACCTCGGACCGGATGCTGATCTATCATTTCGGCACCAAGGCGGCGCTGATCGCGGCCCTGCTCGATCACCTGTCACGCGAAATGCTGTCGGCGCTGTCGGCGGCCCTGCCCCGGGCGCGCGCGGCCACCGAACCCGAGGCGCTGGCCGAAATCATGGGCCTGTTGCGGACGCCGACCTTTCGCCCCTACCTGCGCGTCTGGTTCGACATCCTGTCGGCGGCGAACCGGGGCGATGGCGCCCATATCGCGGCCAGCCGCCGGATCCTGGTGGGCCAGGTCGACTGGATCGCCACGCGCCTGCCCGAGGCCACGATCGACCCGCGCCGGCGCGGCAAGGAAATGCTGGCGTTGATCCAGGGGATGCTGGCGCTGGACATCGCGGGCATGACCAAGGCCGCCGATATCGCCGCGCGGCGGTTCTACCCCAATGGCTGAAACCGGTTGACGATGTGCAGGTCCTTGCGCGGGCCGCTGATGCGCCAAGCCTGGGTCCAATCGGGCCAACGGGCCAAATCATAGGTCACGTCATAGAGGTCTGGATCGCACCAATGGCGGTCTGTCATCCGCCCGGCGCACAGGTGGTGAAACGGCCGCCCATCTTCGAAAAACACCGCAAGCCCCCCCGGCACCGCGCGCCACAGGTAGACCCGCCCGGCCTGCATCGGGGGGGCCGTGCCATAGTGCAGCACGCCCTGTTCCACCTGCCGCAACCCGGCCCCGTCGGGCAGCCAGTCACAGGTGCCGTCCAGGTGGCCGGTCAGGCCGGCGCGCGCATCGGTGATCTCGCGCGACAGCCGCCAGCGGCCCGCCAACTCGGCCAGCGTGATCATGGGCCTGTCGCCCGCACCGTTTGCGTGACCCGTCACCTTGTTCCCCCGGCTCGCTGCGCCTATGACAGGGCCAACCGAGACCAGAATGCAAGGCCTGCCCATGATCCCCCGCTATTCCCGCCCCGAGATGGTCGCCCTTTGGGACCCCGCCACGAAATTCCGCATCTGGTTCGAGATCGAGGCCCATGCCTGTGACGCGCAGGCCGATCTGGGCGTGATCCCGCGCGCCAATGCCGAGGCGGTGTGGAAAGCGCGCGATGTCGAATTCGACGTGGCCCGCATCGACGAGATCGAGGCGGTGACGAAACATGACGTGATCGCCTTTCTGACCCATCTGGCCGAGATCATCGGCGCCGACGAGGCACGGTTCGTGCACCAGGGCATGACATCGTCAGATGTGCTGGATACGACCTTCAACATCCAGCTGGTGCGCGCCGCCGATATCTTGCTGGCCGACATGGATGCGCTTTTGGCCGCGCTCAAGGCGCGCGCGATGGAACACAAGATGACCGTGCGCATCGGGCGCAGCCATGGCATCCACGCCGAACCCGTGACCATGGGCCTGACCTTCGCGCGGTTTTACGCGGAAATGGACCGCAACCGGAACCGGTTGGAAAAGGCGCGGTATGAAATCGCCACCGGCGCGATTTCCGGCGCGGTGGGCACCTTCGCCAATATCGACCCGGCCGTGGAAGAGCATGTCTGCGCGAAACTGGGCCTGCGGCCGGAACCGATTTCCACCCAGGTGATCCCGCGCGACCGCCACGCGATGTTCTTTGCCACCTTGGGCGTGATCGCCAGCAGCATCGAGAATATCGCCATCGAGATCCGCCACATGCAGCGCACCGAGGTGCTGGAGGCGGAAGAGTTTTTCTCCAAGGGGCAAAAAGGCAGCTCTGCCATGCCCCACAAGCGCAACCCGGTGCTGAGCGAGAACCTGACCGGGCTGGCCCGCATGGTGCGCGCCGCCGTCGTGCCCGCGCTGGAAAACGTGGCGCTCTGGCATGAACGCGACATTTCGCATTCCTCGGTCGAACGGATGATCGGGCCCGATGCCACGATCACGCTGGATTTCGCGCTGGCCCGGCTGACCGGGCTGATCGAAAAGCTGGTGATCTACCCCGACACGATGATCGCCAACATGAACAAGTTCCGCGGGCTGGTGCATTCGCAGCGGGTTCTCCTGGCCCTGACCCAGGCCGGCGTCAGCCGCGAGGATTCCTATCGTCTGGTGCAGCGCAACGCGATGAAGGTCTGGGAAGAGGGCCGCGATTTCCGCGAGGAACTGCTGGCCGACCCAGAGGTGACGGCGGCGCTGTCGGTGGCCGAGATCGAGGATAAATTCGATCTCGCCTATCACACCAAGCATGTCGACACGATTTTCCGGCGGGTGTTCGGCGACAGCTGAGCCGCGGTTCGGTCATGAAAGCAATGATTTGCGCCGATTGGCGCAACATCATTGCCTTTTGTCCGGCCCGTGCTACCCTTTCAGATGCAACAGACGACCGACCGCAGCTGATACAGGAGACGCGAGTGATGCGCATCAAGACCTTTCTGGCCGCCCTTGTTCTGACCGCGGCCCCGGCTTTGGCTTACGCGGGCTGCACCGGGCAGTCGCATCAGGCCAACATGACCTGTGCCGACGGATTGGCATGGGACGCTGACACGCAGACCTGCGTGGCGACCACCACCAGCTGATCAAAGCCGCCAGACCTGACCCTTTCATCGCGCGCAGGCCCCGGCTTGCGCGCGATGTGCGTTTTGGCCCCGGATCACAAAACCGTCATTTGTCTGCGCTCGTTTCCGGCCCATAACCTGACCAGCACCCATGGGAGGTCTGCGATGTTGCGCGCCATTTTGCTGTTCACCGGTCTGAGCCTTGCAAGTGTCGGGACAGCCCTTGCGGTCGGGTCCGACGATGACACGCCGCCCACGCCCACCCAAACCACCACCGAATGCCCCGAGGGCGCGGTCTGGGACGTGGAAACAGCGACCTGCGTCACGATCGAGGAAACCGGCCTTGTGACCGATCCCGCCGCGCTGACACGCACCGTGCGTGAACTGGCCTATGCCGGGCGGCATGTAGATGCGCTGGCGCTCTTGGCGCGCGCACCGGATCAGGACGACAGCATGGTCTTGACCTACATGGGGTTTTCCACCCGCAGCCTGGGCGACATGGCCGCTGGCATGGCCTATTATGACCGGGCGCTTGCCGCCGACCCCGACAATCTTCTCGCGCGGGCCTACATGGGGATGGCCTACCTGATCACCGGCCAGACCGACCGGGCGGCGGCGCAACTGGCCGAAATCCGCGCGCGCGATGGGGCCGGGCGCTGGCCGGAAGAGGCGCTTGCCGCAGCCATCGCGCAAGGCGCAGCATCGGGATATGATTACTGAATTTACGGCGAATTCGGGCGATATTCGCCGCTAATCCACCGCAAATCCTGCCTGGCTGTCAGCCAAGCCTTAACCTGTCTGCGCCAGTTTGGCCCCGGGTGTCGGGGATCAAAGGATGGGTGGGTGATGGGCCTGCAACTGGACCTGCGCGACGGCGTCGGGGGCGAAGATGCGCGCGTGGTGGATCGGTCCGCGCGGCTTGGATCAAGACAGAAGGCGGCGGTGATCGTGCGCCTTTTGCTCAGCCAGAACGTGTCGCCGGGGCTTGACCGGCTGTCGCCCGAGATGCAGGCCGACCTGGCGCGCGCCATGGCCTCGCTTGGCCCGATCAGCCGCGCTACCCTGGCCGAGGTGGTGCGCGATTTCACCGCCCGGCTTGACGGGCTTGCCCTGACCGCGCCCAAGGGATTGGCCGCGGCGCTGGCCTTGCTCGAACCGCATATCTCGCCCATCGCGCGCGATGGGCTGCGCGCCGAGGCCGAAGCGGGCGATCCGACCGATCCCTGGACGCGGCTGGCCGCGATGGACCCGGATCGGTTGCGCCCGCTGCTCTTGTCCGAAAGCGCCGAAATCGCCGCGATCCTCTTGTCGAAACTGGGGGTGGCCAAGGCGGCCCAGCTGTTGGCGAACCTGCCCGAACCGCGCGCGCAGGTCATCGCCCATGCCGTGTCGCTGACCGCCACGGTGACGCCCGCGATGGTGGAGCGGATCGGCGCGCATCTCTTGGCGCAGATGCTGCCCGACCCCGAACCGGCCTTTCGCAGCAGCCCGGTGGACCGGGTTGGCGCGATCCTCAATTCGGTCAGCGGGGCCTTGCGCGAAACGCTCTTGGGGGGGCTGGAACACCGCGATGCCGATTTCGCGGGCGAGGTGCGGCGCGCGATCTTTACCTTTCATCACATTCCCAAACGCGTCGCGCCGACGGATGTGCCGCGCCTGCTGCGCCGGGTCGAACCCGATGCCGTCACCCGCGCCATCGCCGCAGGCCTCGCCGAAGCCCCATTGACGGTCGAATTCCTGTTGGCAAACATGTCAAAGCGGCTTGCCGACCAGATCCGGGACGAGGCCGAAACCATGGGCAAACCCCGGCAGGAATACGGCGAGGCGGCCATGGCCGAGATCGTGACCGCCATTCGCGCGCTGGAAGAAGACGGCGAAATCCGGCTGATCCCACCCGAAGACTGACACGCGCCTGCCGCGTCAGGGTGACGTCAGACCGGGGCGGCGGCGCCGGCCTTGCCATAGAGCGCATCTGCCCGCGCCTCGAAGGCGCGCACGATCCGCTGCATCGCCTCGTGGAAAAACAGCCCCGCGGCCCCTTGCAAGATGCGGTTGCGGAATTCGAAATCCACCGCGAACCGCACCTCGCAGCCTGGTTGCCCATCCGGGGCAGGCGCAAATTCCCACTTTGAAATCATGTACTTGAACGGGCCATCGACATATTCCGTGTCGATCTTGCGATCGGCATCCCACAAGGTCACCCGGCTCAGAAAGCGTTCGCGGAACATCTTGAACCCGATCACGAGGTCGGCCAGCATCATGGCATGATCGCCCTCGGGCGTCACCGACCGGATGCGCGACGCGCTGATCCAGGGGATAAACTGCGGATACTGGGCCACGTCGGCCACCAGCGCATACATCTGGTCCGGGCTGTAGGGCAGCCGCCGGGTTTCGGAATGGGTCGGCATGGGTGCCTTTCGTCTTTCGCCTGTGGCCACCATGTCATAAAAACCGGGGGACAGTTCAAGGGGTTCGGGCCGGATCAGGCGGGGGGCATTATGGCGCAGTCACAATCGGGGCCGGGCAAGGAACCGGGATACGAGGTCATCCAGATGATCTCGGCCAAGACCATCGCGGCGCGGATCGAAAGCCTCGCCCGCGAGATCGAGGCGGCCTATGCCGACACCGACAAGCTGGTGGTGGTGGGGCTGTTGCGCGGGTCTTTCGTGTTCATCGCCGACCTGGTGCGCGAAATCCACCTGCCCATCGAGGTCGATTTCCTGGAGGCCTCCAGCTATGGCAACGCCATGCAAACCTCGCGCGAGGTGCGGATCCTCAAGGATCTGCGCGGCGAGATCGCGGGGCGCGACGTGCTGGTGGTCGAAGACATCGTCGACACCGGCCATACGCTGACGCATGTGGTGGGCTTGTTGCGGTCGCGCGACCCGGCGCGGCTGAAAACGATTGCCCTTCTCGACAAGCCGTCGCGCCGCGAAGTCGACATCAAGGCCGATTGGATCGGCTTTGAAATCCCAGATGAATTCGTCGTGGGCTATGGTATCGATTACGCGCAGCGCAACCGCAACCTGCCCTATATCGGCAAGGTCCGGATGCTGGGCACCGCCCCCTGATGCCGCCGTTCCTGATGCGGATGCTGCTGTGGCTGCGCAACCCGCCGTCGCGCCCCCAGCAGATCGCCATCGCGGTGGTCTGTGGCATCGGCCTTCTGGCGGTTGGCATCGAACATGTCTTGGCTGGCCCGATTGGCTGACGGCAGACCGGGTGCCGCGTGGCCCGCGCCTGACCGCGCCCTAGGATCGGAAATTCGCACCCCGCCCCTGCGCAAAGTCACAAAACCGTTTGTTGACGGGATCTTTGGGGTCTCTAAGCTATCGATTGACGACCGTTTCACAGCGCTACTGGCAGGGAGCCATACCAATGATGTTCCGTACAAGTTTATTGACCCTCGCAGCCATCGCGGCCGCCGGCACAACCCTGGCCCAGGATCTGCCTGCGCCCGTGCAGGCCCGCCAGGGCCAATTTCAGATCATGGCGTTGAATATCGGGGTCGTCGCCAACATGGCGCGCGGCAATACCGAGTATGATGCCGCCTCTGCCCAGGCCGCCGCCGACAACCTGGTCGCCATCTCGATGCTGGACCAGAGCTTTCATTGGCCCGAAGGCACCGACAACATGGCATTAGAGGGCACGCGCGCCCTGCCCGCGATCTGGGAAAACCTGCCCGACGTGGTCGAGAAATGGGGTGCCTTCGGCGCCGCCGCCCAAGGTCTTGCGGCCGTTGCCGGTGGCGGGCTGGAAGGCATGCAGGCCGCCCTTGGCCCGGTTGGCGGCAGCTGCGGCGCCTGCCACGACGCGTACCGCGCGCCTGAATGACATGATCGGGATCGGGGCGACCATGTCGCCCCGGCCCCTGTCCCCATGCGCCCGGTTCTGATCGCCCTTCCCGTTCTTGCGCTGGCCTTTTTGGCGGGCGGCTTGGCCTTGACGCGCCCCGTCACCGTGCCGGACACGGCGCTGGCCGGGCTGACGGGTGACGCCATCGCGGGCGAAGCCGTGTTCTGGGCGGCGGGCTGTGCATCGTGCCACGCAGCCGAGGGCGCGACCGGCGCGGCGCGGCTGGTGCTGGCGGGCGGGCAAAGATTTGCCTCTGAGTTCGGCACCTTCATCGCGCCCAATATCTCGATGCATCCCGAACAGGGCATCGGCGCATGGTCTTTCGCCGATTTCGTCACCGCGGTTCAGGAAGGCACCAGTCCCGAGGGTCGGCATTACTACCCCGCCTTTCCCTACGGCGCCTACCGGTTGGCCGCGCGTCAGGACCTGGCGGATCTTTGGGCATTCTGGCAGACGCTTCCATCCGCCGACACGCCATCGGCACCGCATGAGATCGGGTTTCCCTTTTCCATTCGCCGCGCGGTTGGCGCGTGGAACCTGTTGAACCTGCACGATGATTTTGTCGTCACCGGGGAGCTGACCGAGGCAGAAACCCGCGGCCGCTACCTGGCCGAGGCGCTGGCGCATTGCGCCGAATGCCACACGCCGCGCGACGCGCTGGGCGGGCTGGATCGCAGGGCCTGGATGGCGGGCGCGCCCAACCCCTCGGGCAGCGGCACGATCCCCGCGCTGACGCCCGACCGGTTGACCTGGTCAGAGGCGGAAATTGCCGCCTATCTGAACGACGGGTTCACCCCGGATTTCGACAGCGCGGGCGGGCACATGGTATCGGTGATCCGCAACATTGCCATGTTGGGCGACGAAGACCGTTTGGCCATCGCCGCCTATCTCAAGGCGCTGCCACCGGCGGGCGACTAAGGCTTAGTTTACGCCCAACTTGGCCAGCCGCGCCGCACGCAGCCGCGCGAAATCATCGCCCGCATGATAGCTTGACCGTGTCAGCGGCGTGGCCGAGACCATGAGGAACCCCTTGCCGTAGGCGGCTTTTTCATAGGCCGCGAATTCGTCGGGATGCACGAACCGATCCAGCGTGTGATGCTTGGGCGTGGGTTGCAGATATTGCCCGATGGTCAGGAAATCGACATCGGCGGCGCGCATGTCATCCATCACCTGCAAGACGCCCTGCCGGTCTTCGCCAAGCCCGACCATGATGCCCGACTTGGTGAACATCGTGGGATCGAGTTCCTTGACCCGCTGCAACAGACGCAAGCTGTGGAAATAGCGCGCGCCGGGCCGCACGCTGGGGTAAAGCCCCGGCACGGTTTCAAGGTTGTGGTTGAACACGTCGGGTTTGGCGGCAACCACCGCTTCCAGCACGCTGGGGGCGCATTTCAGGAAATCGGGTGTCAGGATCTCGATCGTGGTGTCGGGCGCGCGCTTGCGGATCGCGCGGATCGTCATGGCGAAATGCTCGGCCCCGCCATCTTCCAGGTCGTCCCGGTCGACCGATGTGATGACCACGTGGTTCAGGCCCAGCTTGGCCACGGCATCGGCCACCCGCCCCGGCTCGAACACGTCGAGCGCATTCGGCTTGCCGGTGGCGATGTTGCAGAAGGAACAGCCGCGCGTGCAGATATCGCCCATGATCATCATCGTGGCATGGCCCTGCGACCAGCATTCGCCGACATTGGGGCAGCCCGCTTCTTCGCAGACGGTGACAAGCTTGTTGTCGCGCATGATCCGGGCGGTGTCCTGGTAGCCTTTGCCCACGGGCGCCTTGACCCGGATCCAGCTTGGCTTTTTCGGCTGGGCATTGTCGGGGCGATGCGCCTTTTCGGGGTGGCGCTGGTCGGGGATTTTCAGATCGCGCATGAAAGGGCCTCTCTCCTCCAGATGCTGATCTTATAGCCGATCCTTGCGCGGTCTGCATGCCGCATTTCGGCACAGGCGCCTTGCACGGCATGCAAACCCCAAAGACCGCCCGCTGCAAGCCCTGCCCCGGCCTAGTCGCGCAGGGCAGGCACGAAACCATGGCGCGCCTCGTAATGTTTCAACAGCCGCTGCAGCCCGATCTTGAGCACGATCTTGCCCGACCGCGCCGACCAGCCCAACCGCTTTTCGGCCTGTTCCAGGCCTTCGAGAAAACAACAGACCCGCAACACCACGTCCGACAGGCCCGGCCCCAGGTCATCGAGCGCGTCAGACACGCGTTGGCGCGCGGCGCGCGGCCCTTCTGCCAGGCCGCTGTCGGCCAGAAACCCGCCCCGGTCGCCGCCGGTCAGGAACCTGTCCCAGTTCTGGCCCACGCGCGGGCCCATCTGGGCGCGTTCGAAATCTTCGCGCAGCCGTTCGCCCGCCTGCACCAGTTCCGGCGCGAGAAACACCTTTTCATCCGCGCCCTTGCGCCGCGCCAAGACCCCAAGCGGCGATTCGGCCAGGTTCACCTTGACGCTGCGCACCCGCCCGGCGCCATCCGCCACCTGCGCCCGGCCCCAAAGCGCATGTTGCGCCTGAAAGGGTGTCGTGGCCTCGGCAAAGCCAAGCGCCTCGTGGCGGCGCTTGCGGTCTTCGTCCAGCAAGCGGCGCAGCGCCGCCTTGCCGACCGGGGTGATGACATATTGCGCGATCCGGCCCATCTTGTGGCAGGTGATCCAATCCTTGATCGCGAAGGCCTGGGCCACGCCGCGATCCACGATGGCGGTGCGCGTGTGTTGGCCATCCGGGCCGGGTCGCAACACGACGGCCTGGTCAAGATCTTGGACCACGGCCAGCACGGCATCGGTTTCACACAAGCGGCGCAGGATGCGGCGGGCTTCGCGGGCGATGGTACCTTCATCCCCCATCGGGGACCGGAACGGGGCTGTCATGGGCAGAGGCTCCTTTGCCTGTAGGTCTGTGTCTGTCGGGGGCCGGGCCACATGGCCAAGCGCCATCAAGGCTTCGTCCAAAAGCGGGTCCTCGCGCCGCGCCTCCAACCGACGCACGCGCCGCAGCACGGTCGAAGGCGCCTCGCCCGTCGCCCGCGCGATCTCGCGCAGCGATTGGCCAGCGGCCGTATGGGCCAGGTATTGCCGCGCCGACACCGGCAGCCAACCGGGCAGGCCAGACGACAGGGGGCAGTGATCAGGCATGGGGCGACCCTGATCGGCCGTGGCCGATGTCATGGTTCCATCTCCCTCGCGATTGGACAACGAGGGCAGGATTTCGCCCAATTGATTACTGAATGGTTAAAATCTGTGGATAAAACAGAATTTGTTGCCAAAACGTAAACGGATAGCCGGGGGGCGTTCGGTGGATAAGTTTTCGCGCAACACCCGGGCAGCTGGGCGCAGCATGAACGGCGATGTTCACCCGTTCAGGAATGATCCCGATGTCCGATCTGATCACCACCTTGTCCCGAATGCACCGCCCCGGCCTGCTGTTGCGCGCGGCGCGGATGGCGGCGCTGACCGGCGACGCGCAGCGCCGCGCGCGACGGCGACCGGTGCCCGCGCTTCTGGCGGAAGAAGACAAGTTGAACGCGGCCCGGCTTGGCGGAGGGCTTGGGTATTCGGCCCTGCGCCATGTCGAGGTGATGAGCGCGCTTTTGTGCGCCGCGCGCTCCGGCCCGTGACGGGTGTCAGATGAAGGCGTCGGGCATGGCCGCCTTTTTCGCGGTCATATAGGCGCGCAATTCCTCGTTGATGGCCGGGTCCAGCATCGGCTGGCGGTAATCGGCCAGCATCTTGTCCAGCCGAACCGACGCCAGCGCCTCGGTGTCGCGCGCGCCTTCATCCGACCAGGTTTCATAGGGTTTGTAATCCAGCAGGTTGGTGCGCCAGAAAGCGGTCGCATAATTCGCCTGCGTATGCGCACAGCCCAGGAAATGCCCCCCCGGCCCGACTTCGCGCAGCGCATCCATCGCCTGCGCGTTGGCATCCATCGGGATACCCTCGGCCAGCTTGTGCAAGATGCCCAGCTGGTCGGCATCCATCACGAATTTCTCGGGGCTGGCGACAAGGCCGCCTTCCAGCCAGCCACAGGCGTGAAGCATGAAATTCACCCCCGACAACAGGCCGGAGTTCAACGAATTCGCGGTTTCATAGGCCGCCTGCGCATCGGGAAGCTTGGACCCGGTGAACGATCCGGCAGACCGGTAAGGCAGGTTCAGACGCCGTGCCAACTGACCCGCGCCATAGGTGATCTGGCTGGCCTCCGGCGTGCCAAAGGTGGGCGCGCCCGAATTCATGTCGATCGAGGTGACGAAGGCGCCGAAAATCATCGGGCTGCCCGCGCGCACCAACTGGCTGTAGGCCACGCCCGCCAGAACCTCGGCCAAGACCTGCGTCAGGGTGCCCGCGACCGAAACGGGGGCCATGGCGCCACCGACGATGAAGGGCGAGATGATGCAGGCCTGCCCCGCGGCGGCGTAATGTTCCAGCGCGCCCATCATCGTGCTGTCGAAGGTCAGCGGCGAGTTGATGTTGATCAGCGAGGTCATCACGCAATGGGTGTCGACCACATCGGCGCCGAACAGGATCTTCGACATCTCGATCGAATCAACCGCGCGCGAGGGTTCCGTGACCGACCCCATGTAGGGTTTGTCCGACAAGGTCATATGCGCATAGAGCATGTCCAGGTGGCGCTTGTTCACCGGCACATCGGTCGGCTCGCACACCGTGCCGCCGGAATGGTGCAGCCATTTCGACATGTAGGCCAGTTTCACGAACATCTCGAAATCGGCCATGGTGGCGTAGCGCCGGCCGCCAAGGCGGTCGCGCACGAAGGGCGGGCCATAGACCGGCGCCAACACGAGCGAATTGCCCCCGATCTCGACGTTGCGGGCGGGGTTGCGGGCGATCTGGGTGAATTTCGAGGGCGCGGTCGCGATCAGCTTGCGCGCCAGGCCGCGCGGGATGTGCACCCGTTCGCCGCGCACATCCGCGCCCGCCTGCCGCCAACGATCAAGCGCTGCGGGGTTTTCGACGAAATTCACGCCGATTTCTTCCAGCACGGTTTCGGCATTATGTTCGATGATCTCGATCGCCTCGGGCGTGAGGATCTCGAAATTGGGAATGTTGCGTTCGATGAAGCGCGCGGTTTCAAAGCTGACGGCCGAACGTTCGGCCCGCCGCGCAGCCCCACCGCCGCCACGCCCGCGCCGTCCCGCTGCCTGTTCCGCTGCCGTCATGTCCCGTTCTCCCCTGGGGTGAGCTTCGTGTTGCTGGCGCAGTCCTACAGCTTGGGGCCCGCGCGTCGAGGGTAGATTGCGGCACCCTGCGGGGGAAAGCGACATGCGCGCGCGCCCGGCAGCCACAAGCCGGGCTTGCAAGGGCAATCGCGCGGTTCTAATGCGGGGGCATGAACACCCAAGCTGTCCCAGACCCGCAAGACCACGACCGCCTGCTGATCATCGATTTCGGCAGCCAGGTCACGCAATTGATCGCCCGCCGCCTGCGCGAGCTGCATGTCTATTGCGAGATCCACCCCTACCAAAGCGTCACCGACGCCTTCCTGGCCGAGTTCGCGCCGAAGGCGGTGATCTTTTCGGGCGGCCCCGACAGCGTGACGCGCGCCGGATCGCCCCGCCCGCCGGCCAGCGTCTACACCCTGGGCGTGCCGATCCTGGGCATCTGTTACGGCCAACAGGTGATGATGCAGGACCTGGGCGGCAAGGTAGAGGCGGGCGAACATGCCACCGCCGAATTCGGCCGTGCCTATGTCACGCCCGCAGGCACCGCGACAGAGTTCCTGGCCGGCTGGTTCACCGCTGGGGGCCGCGAACAGGTCTGGATGAGCCATGGCGATCATGTCTCTGAAATTGCACCCGGTTTCGACGTTCTGGGCACGTCGCCCGGCGCGCCCTTTGCCATCACCGCCGATCTGGACCGCCGCTTTTACGCCGTGCAGTTCCACCCCGAGGTGCACCACACCCCCAATGGCCGCGCGCTTTACGAGAATTTCGTGAAGCTGGCGGGCTTTACCGGCGACTGGACGATGAAGGCCTACCGCGAGGAAGCGATCCGCGCGATCCGCGACCAGGTGGGCGATGCAAAGGTCATCTGCGGCTTGTCGGGCGGGGTCGACAGCTCTGTCGCCGCCGTTCTGATCCACGAGGCCATCGGCGATCAGTTGACCTGCGTTTTCGTCGATCACGGGCTGTTGCGCCAGGACGAGGCGGAGCAGGTCGTGACCATGTTCCGCGACACCTACAACATCCCGTTGATCCATGCCGAGGAAAGCGACCGCTTCCTGGGCGAGCTGGATGGCGTGTCGGACCCCGAAACCAAGCGCAAGATCATCGGCCGCCTGTTCATCGACGTGTTCCAGCATTACGCCGACCAGATCGAAGGCGCGGCGTTTCTGGCGCAGGGCACGCTCTACCCCGATGTGATCGAATCGGTCAGCTTCTCGGGCGGGCCCTCGGTCACGATCAAGTCGCACCACAATGTCGGCGGCCTGCCGGAAAAGATGGGCCTGAAGCTGGTCGAACCCTTGCGCGAATTGTTCAAGGACGAGGTGCGCGCGCTGGGCCGCGAGCTGGGCCTGCCCGACAGTTTCATCGGCCGCCATCCCTTTCCCGGCCCCGGCCTTGCGATCCGCTGCCCGGGCGAGATCACGCGCGAGAAGCTCGCGATCCTGCGCCGCGCCGATGCCGTCTTCATCGACCAGATCCGCAAGCACGGGCTGTATGACGAGATCTGGCAGGCCTTCGTGGCGATCCTGCCGGTGCGCACCGTGGGCGTGATGGGCGACGGGCGGACCTATGATTTCGCCTGCGCGCTGCGCGCGGTCACGTCGGTCGATGGGATGACGGCGGATTACTATCCCTTCACCCACGATTTCCTTGGCGAAACCGCGACGCGGATCATCAACGAGGTCAAGGGGATCAACCGCGTGACCTATGACATCACGTCAAAGCCCCCCGGCACCATCGAATGGGAATAACGTACGGTGGGCAATCTGCCCACCTGTCACGGGCAATCTGCCCACCTTGCCCACCTGAAACCGGCAAGCGGCCCTTGCCCTACCGATAGGCGTGCAGCCGCCCGTCCTGGCTGACCACCAGCAAGGTGTCGTCCACGACGATGGGATGGGCCGCAGCCCCGCCGCGCAGCTCCAGCGTGCCGGTCAACGCGCCGCTATCGGGGGCGAAGATGCGGATCACCCCGTCGCCCGAGGCCACGATCAGGTTGCCCCCCGCCAGAACCGGGCCGTAATGGGTGAACACCGCCTGGCGCCGCCGCGTGCGATTGGCCTGGTAGAGCGGCAATTCCGTGCCCCAGACACGGCTGCCATCGCTGGCGTCCAACCGGATCAATTCATTGCGGTCAGAGACGAAGAACACCGCGCCGCCCGCCACGATGACCGGCGAATAGGCGCCCTCCGTCGCGGTCCATTGCCGGGTGCCGCTGCGTGCCTCCATCGCCACCACGCGGCCCGACTGGTTGCCCGCGTAGACCGTTCCGCCGACCACGACCGGGTCGGAGGTGATGTCGTTGATCCCCGCATAGGCCGTGCCCAGACGCCCCCCCGCGACAAAGGAATTCCACAGCGTAGCCCCCGTATTCGGAAAGGCCGCGACAAGTTCGCCCGAGGGGAAGGGGAAAATCACCCGTCCCTCCGCGATGGCGGGGGCCGCGCCACCGACCAGGACCGAGGGCGCATCCGAACTTGGCACGCTCCAGCGCAGGCGGCCATCTTCGGCGTCGATCGCCCAAGCCTCCGAATTGCGGCCCACCACGTAGATCAACCCGCCCGACACCGTCGGCGCGCCCAGCACGGACCCAAGCCTTTGCCGCCAGATCACCGCCCCCGACGCGGCATCGAGCGCGAGAACCTCGCCATAGGGCGTGGTGGCATAAAGCCGACCGCCCTCCAGCGCCAAACCACCGCCCGACGCGTTGCCGCCCCGGTCGAAATCGGGCACCAGGCTTGCCACCCAGGCGGGCGCGCCATTGACAAGGGCGGTCGCCTGCACCTGTGCGGCGGCATCGATGGTATAGACCAGGCCGCCGCCCGCCACCGGGTCGGTGCCGATGCGGTTGCGGCGCGAATTGCCGGTGCCGATGGGGGTTGCCCAAAGTTCCACCGGGGTGGCCGACAGGGCGGCATGCGGGATCAGGTTCGCGGTGCTGTAGCCCCGGCTGGGCCAATCGGCCAGGCGCGTGGCCGTCGGCAGGGAAATGTCGCGGGTCGCATCAAGATCGCCGACACGCGAGGCTGCGGCGCGCCCGTCTTCGCCGGGCAGCGTTGCCTCCAGCGGGGTGCGGGTGCCAAAGCGTTCCCCCGGAAGCACCGTGTCACGCTCGCAGGCGGCGAGCGCCAAAAGCGCCACCATGCCCAAAGCCCCAGCCCGGATGCGCCCGTTGTGCCCTTTGCGGTGATCCGCTGTTCTGCCCTCAACCCCGGTCATCTGCCGCCGGCCTTCCTGTTTTGCCGTCCAAGGGACGGATCAGTTGTTGTCGGCAGGGGCCGGATTTGCGGCCTCCGCATCTGGTCCCTCGTCGGCTGCCGGCGCCAAGAGCTGATCAGGGCCCGGCGTGGCAACGGGTTCGGGTGCGGTGTCGGTCAACCGCGATCCCGCTTCGAGGGCCACAATCAACTGAGACGCGCGTTGTTGCAAGCCCGGCGTGGCGGCTGCGCTGCGTTCGAGCGCGCGCAGCCGGTCAAGCGCTGCATCCAGGTCGCCCCTGCGCAGATCGAGAAGCGCAAGCTGTTCCTCGGCCAGCCCGGCATAGGGCGCGCCGGGTTCCGCCAAGCGCCCCAAGATCAATTGCGCCGTATCGGCATCGGAGGGCGCCAGCATCTCGGCCCGCAACAGCGCGAGATCGCGGTATTGGCGCGGCACATCGGCGGCTTCGGCCGCGCTGCGCAGCCGCGCCGCCGCAGCCTCTGCGCCTTCGCCACCCTGCGCCACTTCGCCCGCCGCCAAGAGCGCCACGATGACCCGCGCCCCGGCGGTGTCGGCCACGACCGCGTCAAGCGCTGCCACGCGCGCCTGCGGGTCGGCCTGGTCCAGCGCCGTGATCACCGCGTCACCAAAGGCTTCGGCGGCGGCGCGGTCCTGGGCGCGGCTGTATTCCAGCCAGGCCGCCCCGCCCACAAGCCCCGCGACGATCAAGGCCGCCAGCCAGCCCCATTTGCGCATCAAGGCAAACAGCCGGTCGCGCCGAAGCTCGTCCGTCACCTCTTCGATGAAACTGTCGCTGTTCGACATAGCGCCCCCGCCCCGGTTCTGCCGGGCATCCGAAACCTTACCGCGTCTTAGCCCGATGCGACCAGTCCCCGCAAGGCCCGGCCCAATTCATCTGCCACAACTAAACCGTTTCGTTCAGTCTTGCGCGGCGGCGCAGAAAAAACTAATCTGAACCGGTCGGTTTAGCGTAAAGCGGGACAAGGGGCACAACCCGGCCCGATGACGCTGCCCATGGGGGGCCAGCCTGACACGCCGTTCCAGCGGGATCGGCCAGCAAGATCGCTCGAGGACAAGGACCAGAATGCGCATTTTTCCGATCGTCACCGCCGCTCTTGTGTGCGTCGCTTTGTATTTCCTGATCCTTGATCGCGACGCCCTGTTGGGCTTTGCCGCGCGTTTCGGCGGGGCCGAGACCGAAGACGGCAGCAGCGCCCAAGAAGCGCCGCAAACGCCCGAAATCGCCATCGCGCCCGAGGCGCCCGATGACAATGCCGTGCCTGTCGTCGTCCGTCGATCCAGCGCGCAGGTGACGGGCAATGCCGTGGTGCTGCGCGGCCGCACCGAGGCGATGCGCCAGGTCGTCGTTTCGGCCGAAACATCGGGGCGGATCGTGTCGGTTCCCCTGCGCGCCGGGGCAGAGGTGGCAACCGGGCAATTGCTGTGTGAAATCGATCCGGGCACGCGCCTGTCGGCCCTTGCCGAAGCCGAGGCACGGCTGCTCGAGGCGCAGGCGCGCCTGCCCGAAGCGCAGGCAGGCCTGCCTGTCGCGCGCGCCCGCCAGGCCGAGGCCGAGGCGGCGCTGACCGCCGCCCGCATCGATGGCAACGCCGCATCGCGCCTGAACGAAAGCGGCTATGGCTCTGAAACACGCGCCGCCAGCGCGGCGGCGGGCGTCTCCGCGGCCGAGGCCGCCGTGCAATCGGCCGCCGCCAGCGTCGAGGCGGCGCAGGCCGCGATCCAGAGCGCGCAAAGCGGCATCCTTGCCGCCGAGGCCGCCGTGACCCGCGCCGAGGAAGAATTGACCCGGCTGCAGATCCACGCGCCCTTTGGCGGGCTGTTGGAAAGCGACAGCGCCGAACTGGGCAGCCTGATGCAGCCCGGCACCCCCTGCGCCACGATCATCCAGCTGGACCCGATCAAGCTGGTGGGCTTCGTGCCTGAAGCGCAGGTCGACCGCGTCATCGTCGGCGCGACGGCCGGCGCGCGGCTGGCCTCGGGCCGCGAGGTCACGGGCCAGGTGAGTTTTCTCAGCCGCTCGGCCGATCCGCAAACGCGCACCTTCCGCGTCGAGATCACCGTGGACAACGCCGATCAATCGATCCGCGATGGCCAGACCGCCGATATCGCGATCCAGACCGAGGGCACCTCGGCGCATCTTCTGCCCGCTTCGGCCATGACGCTGTCGGACGATGGCACGCTTGGCTTGCGCGTGGTGATCGACGGGATCGTGCGCTTCGCCCCCGTGCGGATGATCCGCGACACCGCCAATGGTGTCTGGCTGGCCGGTCTGCCCGAGGTGGCCGACGTGATCACCGTCGGCCAGGAATTCGTCACCGATGGCACACCCGTGCGCGTCACCTACGAGGAGCTGACACAATGACCGGCTTGATCGATTGGGCCGCCGACCGCGCGCGGATGGTCGTGGCCTTCGTGGTGCTCTCGCTGGTCGTGGGCACCGCCGCCTATGTCGGCCTGCCCAAGGAAGGCGAGCCGGATATCGATATTCCGGGGCTGTTCGTGTCGGTGCCCTTTCCGGGCATTTCCGCCG
The DNA here is from genome assembly GCA_018401965.1 of Roseicyclus sp. Classification (GTDB taxonomy): domain Bacteria; phylum Pseudomonadota; class Alphaproteobacteria; order Rhodobacterales; family Rhodobacteraceae; genus Roseicyclus. The sequence continues at coordinate 117,058 of JAGYJU010000006.1, read as the reverse complement.
AAGACAGCGAACGGCTGCTGGTGCGCCCGATGGAGGCCGAGTTCCAGGATCTTGACGGCCTGACCACGATCACCTCGACCGCCGCTGAAGGCTACGCGGGGATCTTTCTCGAATTCGAATTCGGCTGGAACAAATCCTCGACCATCGCCGATGTCCGCGACGCGATGAGCCGCGCCGAAGGCCAGTTCCCCACAGGGGCGGAAAACTATTCGATCAACGAGATCAATTTCTCGGAGTTCCCGATCGTCATCGTTGCGCTGTCGGGCGATGCGCCGGAACGCACGATGATCCGGCTGGCCAATGAAATGCAGGACGCGCTGGAAGCCTTGTCGCCCGTGCTTGAGGCAGGCCTTGCCGGCACCCGCGACGAGATGCTCGAGGTCATCTTGGACCCGCTCGCGCTCGAGGCCTATGACGTGACCGCCGGCGACCTGATCAACGCGGTGGTCAACAACAACCAGCTGATCGCGGCGGGCGAGGTCACCACCGAAAGCGGCGCGATTTCCGTCAAGATCCCGTCCAGCTTCGACAGCCCTGCCGATGTCTATGCCTTGCCCATCACCGTCAACGGCGACCGCGTGGTGACCTTGGGCGAATTGGCGGAAATCCGGCTGACCTACCAGGACCGCATCGGCACCGCGCGCTTCAACGGCGAAACCAGTGTCGCGCTCCAGGTGGTCAAGCGGCAGGGTTTCAACATCATCGACACCGCGGCCCTGGTGCGCGAAACCGTCGATCAGGTCCGCGCCGGCTGGCCGCCGGAATTGCAGGCCTCGGTGCGGGTGTCGACCACGCTCGACCAATCGGTGACGGTGGCCGACATGGTGCGCCAGCTGGAAGGTTCGGTTCTGACCGCCATCGCGCTGGTGATGATCGTGGTGCTGGCAGCTCTGGGCACACGCTCCGCCATGCTGGTGGGCTTTGCGATCCCGACCTCCTTCATGCTGGCCTTCGTGCTGCTGGGGATCATGGGCGTCGCGATTTCCAATATCGTGATGTTCGGCCTGATCCTGGCCGTGGGCATGCTGGTGGATGGCGCGGTTGTGGTGGTGGAATATGCCGACAAGCGGCTGCAGGCGGGCGCGCGCCCGATGCAGGCCTATACCGATGCCGCCAAGCGGATGTTCTGGCCTGTCGTCGCCTCGACCGCGACCACGCTTTGCGCCTTTTTGCCGATGCTGTTCTGGCCCGGTGTTCCGGGCGAATTCATGGGCATGTTGCCCATCACGATGATTTTCGTGCTCTCGGCCTCGCTGATCGTGGCGCTGGTCTACCTGCCGGTTCTGGGCGGGGTTGCCGCGCGGTTCACCCGGCTGACCGAACGGGGCACGGCGCTGATCATGGCGCTGCTGCCCTGGTATGCGCTGCGCCTGGGGCTGACGCTGGTCACGGGCTACCTGATGTTCATGGCGGCGCTGCAAACCATCAACCCCGGCGTCCTGATCGCCGTTCCCGCAGATGCCGCCCCGATCCTGCGCATGGCACCGGGCGCGATCCTGTTCGTCCTCGCCTCAGTGGGAATGTCGGTCTTGCTCGGCTCGGTGCTGATCGAACGCCCCAAGGCGCGGGTCGAGGCCGGCTATCGCCGCACCCCCTTTGGCTGGGTCATCCACGCCATCGTCGGCAACCCGGTGATGCCGGTCGTGATGATCGGCGCGGTGACGGCTTTCGTCATCGCCACCTTCACCTATTTCGGCGCCAACAATAACGGGGTGGAATTCTTCGTCGAAAGCGAGCCGGAAAACGCCATCGTCTACGTGCGTGCGCGCGGCAACCTGTCGGTATCCGAACAGGATGCGCTGGTGCGCCAGGTTGAAGACATCGTGATGCAGGCCGATGGCGTGCGCGATGTCTTTGCCTTCGCGGGCGAAGGCGGGCTGGACAACAACACCGGTGGCGTGGCCGCGCCCGCCGATACCATCGGCCAGGTTCAGCTTGACCTCGAACCCTGGGGCACACGCGATGATGGCGACCTGATCCTGGACCGGTTGCAGGCCCGGCTCGACCAGATCCCCGGCATCCAGACCGAGATCTTTTCGCAATCGCGCGGCCCGGCCAGCGGCAAGCCCATCGACCTGCGCCTGTCGGGCGACGATTGGGACGCCTTGCAGGAGGCCACCCGGATCGCGCGCGCCTATTTCGACGCCATGCCCGGCCTGACCCTGATCGAAGATACCCTGCCCCTGCCCGGCATCGATTGGCAGATCGATGTCGATGTCGAGGCGGCGGGCCGTTTCGGTGCCGATGTCGCCACCGTGGGCGCGATGGTGCAACTGGTCACGCGCGGTATCCTTCTCGACACGATGCGGGTGCCCAGCTCGGACGAAGAAATCGACATCCGCGTGCGCTTCCCCGAGGAGGCGCGGGTGTTGTCGACCCTCGACAGCCTGCGCGTGCGCACCCGTGACGGGCTGGTGCCGCTGTCCAATTTCATCAGCTACACCCCCGCGCCGCAACTGGCCGAAATCAACCGCATCGACCAATCCCGCGTCTTCGACATCAAGGCCGATGTGATCAGCGGCCTGTCGCGCGTCACCGACGCCGGGGGCGCGACGCTGGCCTACCTGCGCGATGCAGGGTTCGACACCTCCGGGGGCGCGGCGGATTTCACCATCGACGACACCGGCTGGCAAGTCTTCGAGCTGACCGGCCCCCTTGCCGCCGGGGCACTGGCCGATGGGCTGCGCGCGGGCGATCTGTCGCTGGTGCCCGTCAATGCCAATGAACGCATCGCGGCGCTGACCGACTGGATCGAAACCGAAAGCCCCTTTCCCGCCTCGGTCGGCTGGGACTGGGCGGGCGACCAGGAAGAACAGGCCGAAAGCCAGGCCTTTCTGGGCCAGGCCTTTGGCGCGGCGCTGGGGCTGATGTTCATCATCCTGCTGGCGCAGTTCAACTCGATCTACAATTCCGTGCTCGTGCTTTTGGCGGTGATCTTGTCCACGACGGGCGTGCTGATCGGGATGCTGGTGATGGACCAGACCTTCTCGATCATCATGACCGGCACCGGCATCGTCGCGCTGGCGGGGATCGTGGTGAACAACAACATCGTGCTGATCGACACCTACCAGGAATATGCCCGCTACATGCCCCGGCTCGAGGCGATCACCCGCACCGCCGAGGCGCGGATCCGCCCGGTGCTACTGACCACGATCACCACGATGGCCGGACTGGCACCGATGATGTACGGGATCACGCTCGATTTCGGCAATGGCGGCTATACCATCGACAGCCCCACGGCGCTGTGGTGGAAACAGCTGGCCACGGCGGTGGTCTTCGGGCTTGGCATCGCGACGGTGCTGACGCTGATCTTCACCCCGGCGCTTCTCGCCTTCCGCATCTGGTTCTGGACGATCCTGGGGTGGGCGGGGCGGCGCATCGCGCGGCTGGGGGTGGGCCGCCTGGGGCGCCGCGCCCAGGATTACGCCCTGCAGCGCGAGGCGCGGCGTGCCGTCAACCCGACCGTCTTCTGGGATGAAGACCCGCGTCCGGCCCCCGCTGACGGGCCTGACCAGCCCGATCAGGCAATCGCCCTGGCAGAAGAGGATACGGCCCTGCCCCGTCCGCCCTTGCGGGCCGCCGAATGACCCGCCGCAAGACCAAGCGCCCAGCGGCGCATCGCTTCACCTTTCCATAAATACGCACGCGACCGCCCCAAGGATCGGGGCGGTCGCATCGGCGCGGCGCATCGGCCTTGTCCTTGGCCTATTCGGCGGCGTGCTTGCGCGCCTTGAGCATCGGCCCAAGATAGCGCCCGGTGTGGGATGCCGCGACATCGGCCACATCCTCGGGGGTGCCCAGGGCCACGATTTCGCCGCCGCCATCGCCGCCTTCGGGGCCGATGTCGATCAGCCAGTCTGCGGTCTTGATCACGTCGAGGTTGTGCTCGATCACGATCATCGAATTGCCCTGGTCGACCAGCTCATGCAGCACCTCGAGCAGCTTTTTCACATCTTCGAAATGCAGCCCCGTGGTGGGTTCATCCAGGATGTAGAGCGTCCGGCCCGTGGAGCGTTTCGCCAGTTCCTTCGACAGTTTGACGCGCTGCGCCTCGCCGCCCGACAGGGTCGTGGCCTGCTGGCCCACCTTGATATAGCCAAGGCCCACCCGCATCAGCGCATCCATCTTTTCGCGGATCGAGGGCACGGCGCGGAAAAAGTCCTGCGCATCTTCCACCGTCATGTCGAGCACATCGGCGATGGATTTGCCCTTGAACTGCACCTCGAGCGTTTCGCGGTTGTAGCGCTTGCCCTTGCAGGTCTCGCAGGTGACGTAGACGTCGGGCAGGAAATGCATCTCGATCTTGATGACGCCGTCGCCCTGGCACGCCTCGCAGCGGCCGCCCTTGACGTTGAAGGAAAACCGCCCCGCCTTGTAGCCGCGCGCCTTGGCCTCGGGCAGGCCCGCGAACCAATCGCGGATCGGCGTGAAGGCGCCCGTGTAGGTGGCCGGGTTCGACCGCGGCGTGCGCCCGATGGGGCGCTGGTCGATGTCGATGACCTTGTCCAGATGCTCCAGCCCCTTCATCGTCTCGCAAGGGGCGGGCGTTTGGCGCGCCCCGTTCAGCTTCATGGAGGCCGTCTTGAACAGCGTCTCGATGGTCAGCGTGGATTTCCCCCCGACACGCCCGTCACACAGACGAACTTGCCCAGGGGAAATTCCGCCGTCACCTCGCGCAGGTTGTTGCCCGTGGCCTTGACCACGGTGATCTTCTTGCCATTGCCCTTGCGCCGCTTGGCGGGCACAGCGATTTCGCGCGCCCCCGACAGGTATTGCCCGGTCAGCGAGGCGGGATCGGCGATGATCTCGGCGGGCGTGCCCTGGGCCACGATCCGCCCGCCATGCACGCCCGCGCCGGGGCCGATGTCGAAAACGTAATCGGCCTCGCGGATCGCTTCTTCGTCATGTTCCACCACGATCACGGTATTGCCTTGATCGCGCAGGTTTTTCAGCGTCCCAAGCAGGCGGTCATTGTCGCGTTGGTGCAAGCCGATCGACGGCTCGTCCAGCACGTATAACACGCCCGTCAGGCCAGACCCGATCTGGCTGGCCAGCCGGATGCGCTGGCTTTCGCCCCCAGACAGCGTGCCCGCATTGCGCGCCAGGGTCAGGTAATCCAGCCCCACGTTGTTCAGGAACCCAAGGCGTTCGCGAATTTCCTTGAGGATCGCGCGCGCGATCTCGTTCTTCTGCGCGCTCAGATGCGCGGGCACGGTTTCGCACCAGGCAAAGGCTTCCTTGATCGACATCTGCACCACCTGCCCCGCATGCAGGCCGGAAATCTTGACCGCCAGCGCCTCGGGCCGGAGCCGGTAGCCGCCACAGGCGCCGCAGGGGCGGTTGTTCTGGTATTGCTCGAATTCGTCGCGGATCCAGGCGCTGTCGGTTTCGCGGTAGCGCCGTTCCATGTTCGGGATCACACCTTCGAAGGTCCGCTTCACCTGGTAGACGCGGCCGCCTTCGTCATAGCGGAACTGGATTTCCTCCTCGCCCGACCCGTAGAGGAAGACCTTCTGGATCCCTTCGGGCAGGTCTTTCCAGGCCGCCTTGGGGTTGAAGCCGTAGTGGCGCGCGATGCTGTCGATGGTCTGGATGAAATAGGGCGACTTGCCCTTGCGCCAGGGGGCGATGGCCCCGTTGGCCAGCGACAGCGCCGCATCGGGCACCATCAGGCGTTCGTCGAAAAACAGCTCCACCCCCAACCCGTCACAGGTCGGGCAGGCGCCGAAGGGGGCGTTGAAGGAAAACAGCCGCGGCTCGATTTCAGGGATGGTGAAGCCCGAGACGGGACAGGCGAATTTTTCCGAGAATGTGATGCGCAAAGGTTCCTCGGCCTCTGCCGAGCCTTCCTCGCGCGACGCGGAGGCGGAAGCCTCCAAGGAGCCGCGCGGCACGGTCTCCAGAATGGCGATGCCATCGGCCAGGTCCAGCGCGGTGCGGAAACTGTCGGCCAGCCGCGTTTCCAGCCCCTCGCGCACCACGATCCGGTCCACGACGACATCGATGTCATGGCGGAATTTCTTGTCCAGCGTAGGCGGCTCGTCCAGTTCATAGAACGCCCCGTCGACCTTGACGCGCTGAAATCCCTGCTTGCGCAGGTCGATGAATTCCTTGCGGTATTCGCCCTTGCGGTCGCGCACGATGGGGGCAAGCAGGTAGGCGCGCGTGCCCTCCTCCATCGCCATGACGCGGTCGACCATGTCTTGCACCTGCTGCGCCTCGATCGGCTGGCCGGTGGCGGGCGAATAGGGCGTGCCGGCGCGCGCAAAGAGCAGGCGCATATAGTCATAGATCTCGGTCACGGTGCCCACGGTGGACCGCGGGTTCTTGCTGGTCGTCTTCTGCTCGATGGAAATCGCGGGCGACAGGCCCGAGATGTGATCCACATCGGGCTTTTGCATCATGTCGAGAAACTGCCGCGCATAGGCCGACAGGCTTTCGACATAACGGCGCTGACCCTCGGCATAGACGGTGTCGAAGGCAAGGCTCGACTTGCCCGATCCCGACAGGCCGGTGATCACCACCAGCTGATCGCGGGGAATGTCGAGGTCGATGTTCTTGAGGTTGTGTTCGCGCGCGCCGCGGACCTCGATGTGTTTCTGCTCGGGCATGGACCGACCCCTGTTAACCATTGCGCAACAGATAGGCGGCTCGCGGCGAGTCTCCAACCGAAATATCGGAACGTTCAGCGAACATTTGCCCGATTGGCGGCGCGATAGGCCAGCGCCGTCGCCCCTGCCCCGAAAACGCCCACCGCGATGGCCATGGGCAGGCTGGCGCCCCCGCCAAGCGCCGCCAGAACCGGGGTGCCCGCGAAGGTGCCGATATTGCCAAGCTGGGCCAGCGCGCCATTGGCCAGCGCCCGGTCGGCGTCGCCGGTGTTGAGCGCGGGCACGGCCGCAAACCCGCCGCCCGCCACGATGCCCGACACCAGCATCGCCAGAACCGACAGCGCCGCCGCCTGGCCGGGCCAGGCCAGGGCCAGGCCGAAGATCGCCGCCATCGCCAGGAAGCCCCCGGCGACCAAGGCCCCCGGCGCCACGTCCCGCGCCACTGCCCCCGCCGCCAGCGACCCCACGATTCCCACCACCGGCAAGACCGGCGCAAGCCAGGGCGCGGCCAGCGCCTCGGGCAGGTAGGTGACAAGCGCCAGAAAGGCAAAGGCATAGATGCCATGGCCAAGTGCCGGCGCAAACAGGCGCGGCGTGGTATAGATCACCAGGTGATCGGCCAGCCGGGGCAAGGGGCGGCGCGCGGCCACCACGCCACGCGGCACCATCTTCCACAAGATCACCGCCATCAGCCCCGCCAGCGCCCCATGGGCGGCATAGGCCGGGGCCGCACCCTCGCCCAGGACCAGCGCGGCAAGCGCAAAGCCCACGCCGAAGAACGTGGCCCATAGCCCCATCACCAGCCCCCGGTCGCGCGGCGCGGCCAGCCCCGCCATCAAGGTCGGGATCGCCACCACGAGGACCAGATGCCCGGCCCCTTCGATCACCCGCAACCCCATCAAGACCGGAAAGGCGGGCAAGAGCGCCTGCCCAAGCCCTGCGGCCGCCGACACGGCCAAGGCCAGCAGGATCGCGCGGCGCGGCCCGATGCTTGCGGTGATGCCGCCCGCATAGACCCCGAACACGATGCCCATCACCGCCACGCCCGACACCGCAAAGGCCACCGGCGAGCCGGGATAGGCCAGCGCCAATGGCCCCAGCGTCAGCGAGACCTTGGCGAATTGCCCGGCGGCAATCAGCCCCGCCGCGTACAGCGCGGCAATCAGCGCCCAGGGCGTGCGGTCGGGCAGATGGGGGATGGGATGCGCCATGGCGCCGTGCTTGGCCGCGCGCGCGGTCACGGTCAAGCGCAAGAGGCAGCACCGGGCCATCGCCCCGGAAAAAGCCGTGGAAAACCCACGAAAAAAGGGCGACCCCAAAGGGGCCGCCCGGTTTGTCCCGCGCCTGCGCGGGCCAAAATATGGATCACGCGTCGGCGCAGGCTTACATGTGGATCACGCGCCCATAGGCATCCAGAACCGATTCATGCATCATTTCCGACAGGGTCGGATGCGGGAAGACGGTTTCCATCAGATCCTGTTCGGTGGTTTCCAGCTTTTGGCCGATCACATAGCCCTGGATCAGCTCGGTCACTTCCGCCCCGATCATATGCGCGCCCAGCAATTCGCCGGTCTTGGCGTCGAAGACCGTCTTGATCATGCCCTCGGGTTCGCCCAAGGCAATCGCCTTGCCATTGCCGATAAAGGGGAAGCGGCCGACCTTGACGTCAAAGCCCCGTTCCTTGGCCTTGGCCTCTGTCAGCCCCACGCTGGCGACCTGCGGGTGGCAATAGGTGCAGCCCGCGATCTGTTCGGGCTTGACGGCATGCGGATGCCCGCCCGCGATCAGTTCCGCGACCATCACGCCTTCGTGGCTGGCCTTGTGCGCCAACCACGGCCCGTTGGTGGCATCGCCGATGACATAGAGCCCCTCGACACCGGACCGGCAATACTCATCCGTCACCACGAAACTGCGGTCGATCTTGGCGCCCAGCGCCTCGAGGCCGAGGCCTTCGGTATTGGCGACGATGCCGACGGCGGAAATCACCGTGTCGAACTCCTGGGTCTGGATCTTGCCATCCACCTCGATATGGGCCGTGACCTTGTCGGCCCCACGGTCGAGTTTCTTGACCATCGCCTTGGTGATGATCTTCATTCCCTGCTTTTCGAAGGATTTCTTGGCAAAGGCCGAAATCTCGGCATCTTCCACGGGCAGGATGCGCTCCATCACCTCGACCACGGTCGTGTCGGCACCCAGCGTGTTGTAGAAGCTGGCGAATTCGATGCCGATTGCACCCGACCCGATCACCAGCAGTTTCTTCGGCATATGCGGCGGCACCAGCGCGTGCTTGTAGGTCCAGACCCGCTTGCCGTCGGCTTCCAGCCCCGGCAATTCGCGGGCCCGCGCGCCCGTGGCCAGGATGATGTTCTTGGCCGTCAGCTCCTCGGTGCCCTTGTCGGTCTTGACCGACACGCGGCCCTTGGCGGGCAGGGTTGCAGCCCCCATGAAGACCGTGACCTTGTTTTTCTTCATCAGGTGGCCGACGCCGGAATTGAGCTGTTTGGCCACGCCCCGCGACCGTTTGACCACCGCGTCCAGGTCATAGCCGATGTTGTCGGCCTTCAACCCGAATTCCTTGGCGCGGTGCATCAGGTGGAACACTTCGGACGATCGCAGCATCGCCTTGGTCGGGATACAGCCCCAGTTCAGGCAAATGCCGCCCATGTGTTCGCGTTCCACGATGGCGACCTTTTGGCCCAACTGGCTGGCGCGGATGGCGGCGACATAGCCGCCGGGGCCCGCGCCGATCACGATAACGTCGAAATTCTGTGCTGCCACGGGTCGTTCTCCTCCCGACATCCCATTTGTTCAACGTTAAACAAATTTCGCGCGCGCGGGCAATCGCCCTTGGGTCGCAGGCGGGTTTGCGCCCGGTGCAAGGCTCGTGCAGTCAGGCTGGCGTCATCTCGCGCAGCATGGCGCCATAGCCGCCCGCATCCAGGAAGGCCTGTTCGGCGGGGGTGGTGGCCCGCCCCAGCGCCGCGTTGCGATAGGGAAACCGGCCGAAACGGCGGATCACCTCGCGGTGGGCGCGGGCATGCAGGATGTTGTCGCCCCCATCCATCCGCGCCACGAACAGGCGCACGCCGCGATCCTGATCGGTCAGCCGTTCGGAATGCATGAAGGGCAGGAAAAAGAACTGTCGCAGGGGCGGCGCGATCCGCTGATCCCAGCCGCAAGACAGCGCCAGATGCGCGATCCGAAGCGCCTGGGCATCGGTGGCAAAGGCGCGGGGGCTGGCGCGGAACATGTTACGCGGGAATTGATCGAGCAGGATCAGCAAGGCCAGCGCGCCGCGCGGCCCGACCGCCCAGCCGTCGCAGGCGCCCCGGCTGGCGCTGTCCCAAAGCGCGCCGAACCGGTCACGGATGGACCGGTCGAAACTGTCGTCCTGCCGGTACCACATCGCGGGGCCCGCCTCTTCCCAAAAGGTCAGAACTTCGCCGGCGCGGTTGACCTCTGCCTTGCGCATCCTTGGCCCTTTCCCTTATCCGGCTCGCCCGTCCAGCGCGGCCTCTGCAGCCTCTGCGGCCTCGTTGGCGTCGGCGATTTCCTCGGCCGCCTCGACATACAACTCCTGCGCGGCCTCGACCGCAACAGGCGATGCAGTGCCGGGCAGAAGATTGGCATAGGGAACGGCGTCGTAATCGCCTTCCTCGGCATAGGCCGAGGTGCGTTGCGTCATCCGCCACACGCCGTACAGCGCCGTGATGAACAGGATCGCGGCCAGAACCAGCCAAAAGGCGCCCGCGCCCAGCCACCCCATCCCAAGCCCGATGATCGGCGGCCCGGCAATCGCGCCCAGGCCGTTGACAAACAGCAACCCGCCCGAGGCGGCGGGCATTTCCTGCGGCGACAGGTAATCATTCGTATAGGCGATGAGCAGCGCATAGAGCGGTTGCGACAACCCGCCCGACAAGACACCGACCGCCAGAAGCAACAGGTAGACATCGCCAAAGAAATACCCAAGCAGCGACACCCCCCCCGCCAGCGCGGCGCAGATGATGATCAACAGGCGGCGATCCATCCGGTCCGACATCCAGCCGATGGGATATTGCAAGATGATGCCGCCGACGAAGATCGTCGACACGAAGGCCGACAATTGCCCCAGGCTCAGCCCCGCCTCGGTCGCGTAGACCGCGCCCATGCCGTATTGCCCGGCAAAGACACAGCCCAAAAGCCCCATCCCGACAACGCCAAAGGGCGATGCGCGATACAGCGCCACAAGGCTCATCGGGCGCGAGGTTTCGAAAGATGGCGTGGGCTGCACCGACAACAGGACCGGCGCGAAGCTGAGCGAGACAAGGATCGAGGGGATGACGAACAACAACCACCCCGACGGATCGCCCGCCGACAGGATACCCTGCCCCGCGACCAGCCCCAGCATCTGGAACAAGACATAGGTCGACAGCGCCTGCCCCCGCGTCGCGTTGGTCGAGGCATCGTTGAGCCAGCTTTCGGCGGTGACATAGATGCCCGACAGGCTGAACCCCAGGATCACCCGCAGGATCATCCAGGCATAGGGATCGGCCAAGAGCGGGTAGGAAATCAGCGTCGCCGACACCAACGACCCAAGCGCCGCAAAGACCCGCACATGGCCCACCTTGGCGATGAAGACCGGCGCAAAGCGCGACCCGCCCAGGAAGCCCACGAAATAGCATGACGCGATGAGCGAGATTTCAAAGGTCGAAAACCCCTCGATCGCGCCCCGCACCCCCATCAGCGACCCTTGCAGGCCATTGCCGATCTGCAACAGGAACATGCCCAGCAAGAGGGCCCAGGAATTGCGCAGAACATAAATCATCTCGTGTCGCCTTTCCTTGGCCTGGCCGCCGAATGGTCAGGGGACCAGGCCCCCCCCGTCTGTCACGGGTGCGACGGTATAAGCAAGGACGCGTCACCATACGAAAAGAAGCGGTAGCCATCCGCGATGGCATGGGCATAGATTTCGCGCACGCGCTCTGGCCCCATCAGGGCCGATACCAGCATCATCAACGTCGACTTGGGCAGGTGGAAATTGGTCATCAACCCGTCCGTGACCTTCCAAGCATAGCCGGGATAGATGAAAATGTCAGTGTCGCCTTCATAGGGGCGCATCGACCCATCGGCATCGGCGGCCGTTTCGATCAGCCGCAGCGCCGTGGTGCCCACGGGAATGATCCGCCCGCCCGCCGCGCGTGTCGCGTTGATTTCATCGGCGGCACCCGCGCGCACCTCGCCCCATTCGGCATGCATCTTGTGGGTGGTCACATCCTCGACCGTCACCGGCAGGAAGGTGCCCGCCCCGACATGCAGGGTGACGAAAGTAAAATCGATCCCCGCCTGTGTCAGCGCCGCGATCAGCGCCTCGTCGAAATGCAGGCTGGCGGTGGGGGCGGCCACGGCGCCCGCACGCTTGGCCCAGATGGTCTGGTAATCTTCGCGGTCGCGGTCATCGGGGGCGCGTTTGCCCGCGATATAGGGCGGCAGGGGCATGGCGCCCGCCGCGTTCAGCGCCGCGTCGAAATCGCTGCCTGCCAGGTTGAAGCGCAGGCAGAGCCCCTCGGCCAGGCTGGCCACCTCGGCCGACAGTTCGGGCGAAAACACCACGGTTTCGCCCAGGCCCAGCTTGCGCAGCGGCTTGGCCAGCGCCGACCAGGTGCCATCGGCCTGGGGTTCCATCAAGGTGACCTCGATCTTGGCGCGCACGGGCCCTTCGGGTGTCTCGCGCAACCGCTCGCCGGTCAGTCGCGCGGGGATCACGCGGGTGTCGTTGAGCACCAACCGATCGCCCCGGCGCAGGATCTGCGGCAGCTCGAACACATGCCGATCCTCGGTGCGCGCGCCATCGGCCAGCAAGAGCCGCGCCGAAGACCTTGGCCGCGCGGGCCGGGTCGCGATCAGCGCCTCGGGTAGGTCGAAATCGAAATCATCCAGTTTCATCAGTTTCCAGCCAGGTCAGGCGGCGGCCTGCGAAAGATGTCGCGAAACACGCCGGGGGTGAGAATCGACAAAGGGTTGACCGCGACCTGCGGGTTTCCGGCCTGCCCCGTCAACCGGTAGGAAAACCCGAACAGACCTTCGCGGCGCTGTGCGAACAAGGCCCCGACCAGCCCGTTCACCAGGTAAAGCGGCGACACCACGCCCTGCATGTCCAGTTCACGACTGGCCAGGCCATAGGTGCCATCCAGCGACAGGCCCAGCGATGACCCGACCGCCGTGCCCTGGCGCAAGATAACCTGGTCGCGCGTCAGGCGGAAATCGGCGTCCACCTCGCCCAGGTTGATCCCCTCGCCGCTGAGCTGTTCCAACAGGCCCACGACCGAGACCAGGTTCAACAATTCCGCCATCACCGGCGCATCGCGCAGGCGGGGCCCGTCGATGGACAGCGTGCCGTCATAGCTTCCGTCGCGGCCGGTGGCCTGCAGGATCAGGTCCATCGTGCCGCCATGGGCGGTCCGGAACACGCCTGCCGCGCGCAACACCGCGCCACCGTCATCGGCCCGCACCCGCACGGCGGGGCCAGTGGGCGTTGACAAGAGCGTTCCCGAAACGGGGGCCTCGCCATTGACCCGGCCCCGAAACTGGCCCGACAGGCCCGCCTCGGCGGTCAATTCGGCGCTCAATTCGGTCAGGGCAATGCCGTCGCTGACCTGCAACCGATCCAGCGTGGCGGTGATCGGCCCCCCGCTCGCCTGCCCCGGCGGCCCCGACCGATGGCGCGCCGCGCAGGTCAAGCGTGCCGCCGGTGATCTCGATCGCGGGGGCGATCCGCGCGGCCCTGCACCACGCCCGCGACATCCAGCCAGGGGGCCAGCCGGAACCGATCCGCCACAAGCCGGCCGAACCCGCCGCCATCGGCCAGGTCGATCCGCCCGTCCAGCACCAGCCCCCCCGCATCCAGCGACAGGCGCGTGATGGCGGGCGCAGGCCCCAGGGTGATCTCTGCCTCCAGCCGGCCGGTCGCCTCTTCGGCAAGGGCCCAGCCCAGCGGCGGCAGCGCAAGCCGCAGGCCCGCCAGGTCGCTGGACAGGCGCATCCGCGGCACCCCGCCATCTGGCAATGTCAGCTCCAGCATGGCCGCTGCCCGCCCCGAAAGCATCCAATCGGGCAGGCGGACGCCAAGGGCCGCAAGATCATCGGGTGACAGGCGCGCGCGGGCGGCCACGCGGCTTTCGGGCGCCGCATCGGGGCCAAGCGCCCGCGTCCATTCCCCAGACACCGGCACGCCGTCGAACCGTGCGGCCCCCGAAATCGCCACCGCTTGCGGATCAACGACGATCTGCAACCTGTCCGCCGCAAGGCTGCGCCCCGGCACCAACATGTCCGAGGCGAAATCCGAAATCTCGCCTTCAAAACCATAGCGCGCCGCGCCCATCCCGTCCTGGCGCATCAGCCGCGTGGCGATCTGGCCGCGCGCCGTGATCGTGCCGGTGCCGATCTGCGCGGGGGTCAGGCCGCCCTGGGACAACAGCCGTACCGGCGGCGCGGTCAAGAGCGTCAGAACATCGGGCACGGCCCCCGACAGCGCCAGGTCGATCACCGCATCGGGCCCGCGCGGCCGGGTATCTTCGATCACGAATTCCGACCCGCCCAAGGCCACGACACCGCCCCCCGGCGCGGTCATTGCCCCCTGATCCAGCCGCAGCACGAGGCGCGGGCCGGTCAGCGTCAGGTAGCCAAGCCCCTCGGTGATGGGGGGCAGATGTGGCAGCGGGGCAAGCGTCACGCCGTCGAAATCGAAACCCAGCGTGTAATCGGGCCTACGCCCCGGCCCGGCGCGCAGCGAAAAATCCACCCCCCTCACAGTGCCTGCCTGCAGGTGCTGATCGATCCAGGCCCGGGTCCGGGGAATGGCCCTTTGAGGCCAATAGGTCATGATCTGGCCGGTGGCGACCTGCGGCAGATGGGCATCCAGCGCCAGCGTGACGCCGGCCGTATCCGCCGCCACATGGCCGCGCAGGCGCAGGTCGAGCCCGTCATCACGCAGCACCGCCTGCCCGATCTCGATCATCAGGCGCGGCCCAAGCGTCAGGCGCAGATCGACAAAGGCCGCGTCAAGGCCAAGCGGCGCGGCAAACAGGTCGGGGCGTGCCAGCATGATGTCGGCCATCCGGAACTGTGCGACATAGCTTGTGCCATCGGGGTCGATATCGGCATGGCCGCTGGCGGCAAAGGACAATTCCGGGGCCGCCAGCGTCAGGCTGTCAAAGCTGATCCGGCCCGTGTCGGCCTGGTAGCGCAGCGCGCTGGCCACCCGGTCAAACCGGAACGGCGCGGTCGCCGCATCAAGGCGCAGCTGCCCTGGCCCGATGTCGAGCGCGGCGCGCAGATCGCCAAGCGTGCCGTCGTCCTTCAAGGCCCCGCCCAGGAACCCCGATATCGGCGCGCGCATCAGATCGACCCAGGCCAGCGCCGGGCCGATGGTGGCCACGTCCCGCGCGGCAAGGTTGGAAAAACCAAAGCCGATGCTGGTTTCGCCAAGCCCTGCGGTGCGGGTCAGGACCAGGTCGATGGTGGCATCCCGGCTCGCGGCAAGCGCGCCGCCCATGGTCAGGGTCAGCGTGCCGTCGCGGCGGACCAGGCGCATCTGCGCATCGCTGACGCGCAACACCTGCCCGGTCATCTCATCGGCCATCGCCAGCGAAAGCCCCGTGGCCGTCACCTCGTCCAGCGCGGCAAAGACCGGGGCCGACAACATCGCATCAAGCCGCGCCAGCGTGTCGGTCAGGCTTTGGCTGCTGGCCGCCTCGCCCGTGGTCAGGGCCAGGTCGATCCGGCCTTGCGCATCGCGGTTGAGTTGCAGGCCGGCATCCGACAGCGCCACGCTGACCGGGCGCACCTGCCCGCGCAACAGGCCTGCGCGCGACAGCCGGGCGGCCAGCATGGGAAAGGCGGCGCGCGGCCCTCCATCGGCATCGGTCAGCACCACGTCGACCAGGCGCAGCGACAGCGCGCCGGGCCCGTCGTGACGCTGGATCTCCACCCGGCCCAGCGACACCCCGTTGGCGACCATCGCCGCATCGATCCGCGCCTCGATCCGGGCAGTCACGGCAGGCGGCAAGGCCAGCGGCCCCGCCCCCAGCCGCAGCCAAAGCGCGCCGGCCGCGCCGAGCGGCACAAGCACCAGCACGATCAGCGCCAGCCAAAGCCAGCGCCGACGCCGCGCCGCCGCCCGGCCTGCGCCCGATGTATCGCCGTTGGGGACCATGGTTTGCCTGTCTTCTTCCGGGTCTTTGGGTGTCGCGGTCTTTGGGGTTTATCTTCGCCGCAAACCGCCTAGCTTGCAAACGGCACCGCGCGCCCGCGCCCATTTGACCTTGCCCAGCAGACACAGAGGTTTTGCATGACCGAGATCGGCACATCCGCCCCCGACTTCACCCTGCCCCGCGATGGCGGCGGCGACATCACGCTGTCAAGCCTGCGGCCCAAGGCGGTGGTGGTGTATTTCTACCCCAAGGACGACACGCCCGGCTGCACCAAGGAAGCGATTGCCTTCACCAACATGGCGGCGGATTTCGAGGCCGCGGGCGCGGTGGTGGTGGGCGTGTCCAAGGACAGCGCCGCCAAGCATGACAAGTTCATCGCCAAGCACGGGCTGGGCGTGATCCTTGCCTCGGACGAGGCCAGCGATGTCTGTGAACGCTACGGCGTCTGGGCGGAAAAATCGATGTATGGCAAGACCTACATGGGGATCGAACGCGCGACCTTCCTGATCGACGGGGCGGGCGTGCTGCGCGCGGCCTGGCGCAAGGTCAAGGTGCCCGGCCATGCCGAAGCGGTGCTGGAGGCGGTCAAGGCGCTGTAAGGGTCTGGCATGCAACGGGGGCGGTGCCGCTTGACCCGGCGCCGCCCGGCCTGCATGTCAAGCGCATGACCGAGATGATCCCCCTTGCCCAGATGGCCCACGCGGTTCTGACCACCGCGGATGCCCGCGAAAAGACCGCCCTGTCGCGCCGCTATGCCGCCTTGTGGCAGGATGCGCGCGCCACCGGCGCGAAGCCCGAGATCGGGCGCGCATCGCCCCCCGACCGGCCCGCACGCCCCGGCGCGCCCGCGCTTTTGGACCCGCGCGATGTGCCGCGCCGCCGCCCCGGCACGCCCGATGGCCGCCGCGCGATCCTGCATGCGGTGGCCCATATCGAGCTGAACGCCGTCGATCTGCACTGGGATATCATCGCGCGCTTCACCGACACCCCGATGCCGCCGGGGTTCTACGATGACTGGGTGCGCGCGGCCGACGAGGAATCGAAGCACTTCAATCTTATAGCAGATTGCCTGGAGGCGATGGGCAGCCATTACGGCGCCCTGCCCGCCCATGCCGGAATGTGGCGCGCCGCCGAAGACACCGCCGATGACCTGTTGGGGCGGCTGGCGGTCGTGCCCATGGTGCTGGAGGCGCGCGGCCTGGACGTGACACCGGGCATGATCGAGGTCTTCGCGCGCGCCAAGGATGACCCCGCGGCAACCCAGGCCGTCGCCGCGATGCAGGTCATTTATGCAGAAGAAGTGCACCATGTCGCCTACGGGTCGAAATGGTTCCATTTCCTGTGCGGCCGACACGAGATGGACCCGAAAGATGCCTTTCATGATCTTGTGCGCCGCTATTTCCACGGCGCGCTGAAACCGCCCTTCAACGAGGAAAAGCGGGCCGAAGCGGGGCTTCCGCCGGATTTCTACTGGCCCTTGGCGGATTGAGCGCGCCCTGCCCCGGCCCCATCGGCGGATTTTCGCCGGAACTGCCGGTTTTTCGGTGATTTTTTGAAACACTGTCGATAGAATGTTGAGGCAATGCGCGGTCCCGATTATCCCCGTGGGGAACCGCACCCTTCCGGCCTCGCCGGGGCGGTTCATAAAAACGAGGCGACGATGGGGCAAGACACGTGACATTCGCGCTGATCGGTCGCTTGAACGCGGCAGTGGAACGGCGGCTTCCGGAACAGCGTCTGTTCCTGAAATCCGACGATGGCACCCGGTTCATCCGCCTGCGCCCGGTGACGCAAGCCGCGATCCTGTCGGGCTTTGCGGTGCTGGTGGCCTGGACCGTGATCGTGACCTCGGTTTTCCTGATCGACATGATTTCGGCCGGCAACAGCCGCGAACAGGCCCAGCGCGAACAATACCTGTTCCAGACCCAGTTGAACGAGCTGTCCACCCAGGTCGAGGTGCGCGCGCATGAGGCGATGCAGGCGCAAGACCTTTTTTCGGCGGCGATGGACCAGGTCGCCGCGATGCAGGTGCGCTTGCTCGAATCCGAGGAGCGGCGGCGCGAGCTTGAAACCGCGGTCAACGTCATCCAGGCCACGTTGCGCCGCACCATCGGCGAACGCGACAGCGCCCGCGCCGAGGTGGCGGCGCTTGGGCGGGAACTGACCGCGGACACCGGCACGGTACAAACCGCCGCAGCCCGCGAGGCGGAACTGAGCCGCGCAGTCGAACGCCTGGCCGACGCCCTGGAAGCCACGGCAGACCAGCGCGACGGCACCGCCACGATGGTGGCAGAAGCCGGCCAGGAAATCGACCGTCTGCGCTACGAGGCGGCCTTGGCCGACGAGCGGCAGGAACGGGTGTTCCGCCAGCTTGAAGACGCGGTGGCGATGTCGATGGAACCGCTGGACCGGATGTTGCAGGCCTCTGGCGTGTCGACCGACCGGCTGATCGGCCAGGTGCGCGCCACCTATTCCGGCCAGGGCGGCCCGTTGATGCCCATTGCCGTGTCCTCGATGGGGGACGACGCGCCCGATGCCATGTCGCTGCGCGCCAACGAGTTGCTGGGCGCGCTGGATGAAATGAACCTCTACCGCATCGCCGCCGAGCGGTTGCCGTTTTCCGTGCCGGTGCGCGGCACCTATCGCAACACCTCGGGCTTTGGCTATCGCAACGATCCGTTCAACGGCGGTCGGCGGCTTCACGCCGGTGTCGATTTTGCCGGCGCACGCGGCACCAACATCGTGGCCGGTGGCGATGGAACGGTAATTTATGCCGGCCGCCAAAGCGGTTACGGGCTGATGGTGGAAATTGACCACGGCTTTGGCATCACCACGCGCTATGCCCATATGACGCGTTTGACGGTCTCCCGGGGCGAAAGGGTCTCGCGCGGGGAACACATCGGTGATATGGGCTGCACAGGGCGGTGCACAGGGACGCATCTGCACTATGAGGTGCGACGCAACGGCGACCCGGTGAACCCGATGACCTTCATCACGGCAGGACGCGATGTTTTCTAAATCAAAGATCAACGAACCCGGGCCGAAGTCCTCCGGTGCCGACAGCGGCACCGCCGCGACCTCATCCGACCCGAAATCCAGCCCCAAGCCGGGAGCAGACATGACGACCACCCCTTCCTCGTCTCCGAAAACCAAACCCAATCCGTCGATCCTCAGTTCCGACCTGACGATCACGGGCAACCTGCGCACCACCGGTGACATCCAGGTCGAGGGCACGGTTCAGGGCGATATCCGCGCGCATCTTCTGACCGTGGGTGAAACCGCCAACATCGAGGGGGAAATCGTCGCCGACGATATCGTCGTCACCGGCCGCGTCGTCGGCAAGGTGCGCGGCCTCAAGGTGCGGCTGACCTCGACCGCCCGTGTCGAGGGCGACATCATCCACAAGACCATCGCCATCGAATCCGGCGCCCATTTCGAAGGCTCGGTGCAGCGCGCCGAAGACCCGTTGTCGACCGGCAGCCAATCGGCCGGTGGCATGGGATCGCGCGCGCCTTCTGCGCCCGCCCCCGCCGTGCCCCGCCCTGCCGCCGCTGGCCCCGCACCCATGCCCGAGGTCAAAAGCTCCTGATCGGCGGGCCGATGTGCCAGGATTGAAAGGCCGGGCCTTGCGCCCGGCTTTTTGCTATGTCGGGGGCGCCGTCAATCCTGGGGCACAAGCGCGCGGCGGTAGATGTGCCATGTCGCATGGCCCAGCACCGGCAAGACCACGAACAGCCCCAACAACCCCGGCACCATGCCCAGGAAGGTCAGCCCCGCGATGGTCAGCCCCCAGGCCAGCATCACGCCCGGGTTGCGCCGCACCACCGCCACGGATGTCAGCATCGCGGTGACGAAATCCAGTTCCTTGTCCAGAAGCAGCGGCAAGGACACGACCGTCAGGCAAAACAGCACCAGCGCGAACACCGCGCCAAAACCGCTGCCCACCAGCACCATCATCACGCCCTCGCGTTGCAACAGGTAGGCATAGGAGCTGGTCACATTGGTCAGCGCCGATGGCCCGAGAAACAGCGCAAACAGCATATGGGCAAAGAACGACCAGAACAGGAAATAGACGATGATGACCCAGGCCATCGAGGGCAATTGCCGCAACCGCTGGCGCCAGATCACGCCAAGGATGTCGTTGCGCCGCCAATCGGTCTGCCCCGCCTCCAGCCTGCGCGACACATCGTAAAGCCCCACGGCCAGGAAGGGCCCCAGAAGCGGGAAACCGACCGTGATCGGGATCGCCCACCATATCTGGTCGGTGACGAAGAAAAACACGTATAACAGCCAGCCGCCGACAACATAGACATGGGAAAAGAACAGCCCCATCATCGGTTTGCGGCGAAAATCCCGGAACCCGGCCCGCAGCGATGCGCCGATGTCGGCCATCTGCATCTGCCGCACCAAGGGCACCTTGGAGGCTGCGATCTGATCGGTGATGTCGGTCATGGCCCCTGCCCCTTGCACCAGCCGGATCCGGATGGGCGCAAGTCTAGCGCGGGCGCAGGTCACCCGCCAAGAGGGATCGATACCCGATCACGGGTCGCCTGGCGGCCGCGCCCCCGGCCAATCGGTGGCCGCGTGATAGGCCTGGCCCATCGCCATCAGGATCGCATCCGCCCCCGGCGCGCCGATCAGCTGCACCCCCGCAGGCAGGCCCGATGACCCGAAGCCCGCCGGCAGGGCCAGCGCGGGCAACCCGATCAGAGAGGCGGGCAGCACCACCTCCATCCAGCGGTGATAGGTATCCATCACCCGGTCCCCGATCGCCTCGGGCCAGCGCGCCGTGACGTCAAAGGGCCAGACCTGGGTCGAGGGCAGAACCACCGCGTCATACTGCGCAAACAGCGCGCGCGCCGCCGCAAGCCAGGCCGCCCGCGTTTCGGCGGCCCATTCCACCTCTGCCACCTGGCGCGCAAAGCCGTGGGTGATTTCCCATTTCGCCTGCGGCGGCAGCTGCGCCTGCTGGGCCTCGTCGCGCCAATAGGGGCCAAGGGTCATCGCGACGGTGAACTGGCGCAAGATGCACCAGGCCTCCCAGATCGCGGCGGCGGGAAAAGGTGGCGCGACGGGGTCCACCGCCCAGCCAAGGGCCTCCATCGTGCGCAAGGCGGTTTCCGATTGCGCCAGGATGCCCGGCTCGGTCGCATGGGCCCCGCCCCAATCGCCCAACCAGCCGATGCGCGGCTGGCGCGGCATCCGGCCCGCGCCGGGGCGATAGGCCCCGTCCGACAGGGTGGCCAACAGCGCCTCGAGGTCGTCGATGTCGCGCGCCATCGGCCCATCGGTCGACAGGCGGTGCTGGATCGCGCCATCGCGCGGTTCGCCCGGCACCACGCCCGCCGTCGGGCGGAACCCGTAGACATTGTTCCAGGCGGCCGGGTTGCGCAAGGATCCCATCATGTCGGACCCGTCGGCCACCGGCAGCATCCGCAGCGCCAGCGCCACCGCCGCCCCGCCCGAAGACCCGCCCGCGCTCTTGCCCAGGTCATAGGGGTTGCGCGTCGCGCCAAAGACCGGGTTCACCGTGTGCGATCCAAGGCCAAAGGCCGGCACATTGGTCTTGCCGATCACGATGGCGCCCGCCGCGCGCAACCGCCGCGCCAACCCGTCATCGACCAGGGGCACCGCATCGCGCAGCAAGACCGACCCGCGCGTGGACCGCAGGCCGCGCACATCGACCAGGTCCTTGATCGCCACCGGCACCCCGTGCAACCAGCCCTCGGCCGGCATCGCCTCGGCCAGCCGCGCCTCGCCCATCAGCGCCTCGCGGTCGCGCAGGGACACGATGGCATTGACCGGCCCATTGACCGCGTCGATCCGGCCCAGGATCTCGCGCATCACCTCGACCGGCGACACCTTGCGCGCCGCGATCAGCGCGCCCAGCCCGCGCGCGCTTGTCTGCCACAGCTCAGCCATGCCCGATCCCCCCGGCTTCATCTTGGCCAAAAAACTCCCGCCGGAGGCCCCCGCCCCCGCGGTCAGTCACCGGCGCGCGCATCGGCGCGGGATTTGCCCGACACGTCCATCGCCAACACGCTGGCCATCAACCCGTCCAGGTCGCCGTCCAGCACGCCGCCGGTATCGCTGGTCTCAAAGCCCGTGCGCAGATCCTTGACCATCTGGTAGGGCTGCAGAACGTAAGACCGGATCTGGTTGCCCCAGCCCGCGTCGCCCTTGTTTTCATGGGCCTCGTTGATGGCCGCGTTGCGGCGATCCATCTCCATCTGGTAGAGCTTCGATTTCAGCGCCTTCATCGCGATGTCGCGGTTCTGGTGCTGCGATTTCTCGGAGCTTGTCACCACGATGCCGGTGGGCATGTGGGTGATGCGCACGGCGGAATCGGTGGTGTTGACGTGCTGGCCGCCCGCCCCCGAAGACCGGTAGGTGTCGATGCGGATGTCGCCGGCGTTAACCTCGATCTCGATATTGTCATCGACCACCGGGTAGACCCAGACAGAGGCAAAACTGGTTTCGCGCGTGCCCTTGCCAAAGGGCGAGATGCGCACCAGCCGGTGCACGCCGCTCTCGGATTTCAGCCAGCCATAGGCATTGGGCCCGGTGATCTGGAAGACGATGGATTTGATGCCCGCCTCGGTGCCGGGCGACATGTCTTGCTGATCGACGTCATAACCATGCGCCTCGGCCCAGCGCACATACATGCGCGACAGCATCAAGGCCCAGTCGCAGGCTTCGGTGCCGCCCGCGCCCGCGTTGATTTCCAGGAAGGCGTCATTGCCATCGGCCTCGCCATCCAGAAGCGCCTCAAGCTCTTTCTTGGCCGCACGTGCCACCAGCTCCGACAGCGCCGCCTCGGCCTCGGCCACCACCTCGGCGTCGCCCTCCGCCTCGCCCAGCTCGATCAGCTCGACATTGTCGGTCAGCCCCGCCTTGATCGCCTCATATGTGCCCAGCTTGTCGACCAGCGCCTGGCGGTCGCGCATCAGTTTCTGCGCGCGCGCCGGATCGTTCCACAGGCTCGGGTCCTCGACGCGGGCGTTGAATTCTTCCAGCCGGTGCTGCGCGGTGTCCAGCCCAAGCCTCTGGCCCAGAAGGGTCAGCGATTTGCGGATCTTTTCGATATTGGATTGCGTTTCGGCGCGCATCGGCAAAGCCTCTCGGGTTCGTCAGAACGGGTGATATATCAGCCCCGCGTCTCACCACAAGGCCGGGGCCGTAGGGTGGGCAATCTGCCCACCACGAAAGCCTATCGCCCGACCAACAGGCCGCGTTTCAATACAGGCCGCCGGAACTCAGCGTGCCAAAGCCCGATTGCGTGGGCACGCGCGCATCTTCGCCGGTCGAGGTGGTGACGGTCTGGCCGCCATCCTCGATCGGGGCATCGGTTTCATCGCGGCCAAACAGCGGCAGGTCCGATCCCATGCCCCAGCCGCCATCGATGATCGACAAGATACCGTAATAGGGTTCTTCCCCGTCGCGGAACAATTCGAACACCACGTTGTCGCCCTGCGCGCCATCGGGCAGGCGCTGGCCGGAAAACCGGTCGATCGGGTAGAAGGCACCGCTGTCGGGCACCGCAAAAGCGCCGCCGCCATATTCGCGCGTCGCCTCCAGCATGAAGTCATTGAACACCGGGCCGCACATGCCGCCCCCCGATGCGCCGGAGCCAAGCGGTTGCGGCGTGTCATAGCCGATGTAGCAGCCCGCCGCGATGGACGAGGTGAAACCCACGAACCAGACATCGCGCGCCTCGTTGGTGGTGCCGGTCTTGCCTGCGGCGGGCACGGGCAGGTTGACGGTCGAGGCGGCGGTGCCGCGATCCACCACGCCGCGCATCATCGAGGTCAGCTGATAGGCGGTCACGGGGTCGATCACGCGCTGGCGGTTCGACATGATGGCGGGCGCCACACCCGGATCAAGCGAGGCAAGCTGGCAATCGGGGCAGAGGCGCTGATCATGGCGGTAGACCGTGTTGCCCCAACGGTCCTGGATCCGGTCCACCAGCGTCGGGTCCACCCGTTCGCCGCCATTGGCAAACATCGCATAGGCCGCCACCATGCGGAACAGCGTGGTTTCCTGCGCGCCCAGCGAATTGGCCAGGAAGGGCTGCATGTCGTCATAGACGCCAAAGCGTTCGGCATAGCGCGCGATGGTTTCCATGCCCACATCCTGTGCCAGTCGCACCGTCATCAGGTTGCGCGACATCTCGATCCCGGTGCGCAGCGGCGCGGGTCCGTAAAAGCGGTTCGACGCATTAGTGGGCCGCCAGATGCCCTCGCCGGTTTCCACCTCGATCGGCGCATCGATGACGATGGTGTTGGGGCTGTAGCCGCTGTCCAAGGCGGCTGCATAGACCAGGGGCTTGAAGCTTGACCCCGGTTGGCGCGTCGCCTGGGTGGCGCGGTTGAAGCTGGAATGCTGGTAGGAAAACCCGCCCTGCATCGCCAGAACCCGGCCGGTGTTCACATCCATCGCCATGAAGCCGCCCTGGACGGCGGGGATCTGGCGCAGGGTCCAGCGCTCGAAGGCGCCATCGCTGTCGCGCGTCATCGCGCGCACATGCACCACGTCGCCCACGTCCAGCAGATCGCCGGCCACGCGGGCCTGCGGGCCGCGATTGCCATCGGCATCGACCGGGCGGGCCCAGGTCACGTCCTCGGCGGGGATGAAATGACCGTCGTCATCATCGGCCACGCCTTCGATGCCGATGCGCGCAGCCGATTGGCCCACCTCCAGCACCACGGCGGCGGACCATCCGTCGATGTCGCGCGCGATATCCGCCTCGGCCAGGGCGGCGCGCCAGGCGGCTTCATCGGTCAACAGGGCCGGGTCGATCCGGTCGACCGGGCCGCGCCACAGGCCAAGGCTGCGGTCATAGCGTTCCAGCGCCCGGCGCAGCGCGGTTTCGGCCACGTCCTGCAGGCTTTCATCCATCGTGGCGCGCACGGTGTAGCCACCGGAAAAGAAATCCTCGGCGCCGTATTGCGCCGACAGCTGGCGGCGGATTTCATCGGTGAAATAGTTACGCGGGGGGATCGAGCCGCGGAAGGCTTCGATATGGCCGCCCTGCACCGTTTCCAGCGGCAGGGCGATGGCCGCCTCCATCGCGTCGCGGGTGATGTAGCCGTTTTCGAACATCTCGCGTAGCACGTAGTCGCGGCGGCTGATCGCGCGGTCGTAATCGCGCACGGGGTGGAAATTGGAAGGCGCCTGCGGCAGGGCGGCAAGATAGGCCACCTGTTCCAGCGTCAGATCCTCGAGATTGGCGTTGAAATAGGTCTGGGCGGCGGCGGCCACGCCATAGGAATTCTGGCCTAGGAAAATCTCGTTCAGGTAAAGTTCAAGGATGCGGTCCTTGCTGAGCGCCAGTTCGATGCGGGCGGCCAGGATGATCTCGCGCACCTTGCGTTCCACGGTGCGTGATCCGTCGAGCAGGAAATTCTTCATCACCTGCTGGGTGATGGTCGACGCCCCCCGCACATCGCGGCCCCGCGATTGCACGGCATCCACAAAGGCCGCGACGATGGCGCGCGGATCATAGCCGCCATGCTGGTAGAAATTGCGGTCCTCGGCGCTGATGAAGGCTTGGGCCACAAGATCGGGAATTTCTTCGGCGGGCACGAACAGCCGACGTTCGGCGGCGAATTCATCGACGATCATGCCTTCGCGGGAATAGATCCGGCTGATCGTCGGGGGCGTGTAATTCGACAAAACCGCCGTGTTGGGCAGGTCGCGCGAATACATGTAGAGCACGCCGCCCACACCAAGAGCCACGGCGATGATGCCCAGTGTCAGGGCGCTGAAGATCGCGCCGAAAAACCCGATGATGAATCGCAACATGCGCGCAGCCCGTGCCAGATGACAAGCCTATAGCGGTCCCGCCCGCGTTGGTCAAAACACGATCGGCATATCCTTGCCGCTATTGCCGTGCCAGCGCCCGGCGCGCGGCATCGGCATCGGCCCAGCCCAGGATCGCCGCAACCAGCGCATCCTGCATGCCCGCGCGCCACCCGGCATCGAGGATATTGGCCAGGTCGCGGTCATCGGACAGGAACCCGATTTCCAGCAGCACCGACGGGATATCGGCGGCGCGCAGCACGGTGAACCCGGCCTCGCCCAAGGGTTGGCTGTGCAGGGCCAGGCCCGCCACATCCAGCGCCTCGATCACGGCCCGGGCAAAATCGACACTGCGCGGCGCGGTATCGAGCCGGGCCAGATCCATCAACACGCCCGCCACCTCGTCATCGGCCCCGTGCAGGTCTATGCCCTGCAAGAGGTCGGCGCGGTCATGTTGTTCGGCCAGCGCCTCTGCCGCGGCATCGGACGCGATCTCTGACAGGGTGTAGACGGTTGCGCCTTGCGCCCACCCCTCGGCCAGCGCATCGGCATGGATCGAGATGAACAGGTCCGCCCCCGCCGCGCGCGCCAGCGTGACCCGGGTGGGCAGCGGCACGAAGACATCGCCGTCGCGCGTCATCACCACCTCGACCCGGCCGCTGCGGCGCAGCGCATCGCGCAATTCGCGCGCGAAGGTCAGGACAAGATCGGCCTCGGTCAGATCACCGCGCAGCGCGCCGGGATCGACCCCGCCATGGCCGGGGTCCAGCACCACGGTGATGCGCCCGTCCTCGGGCGGGGCGGCCGTGGCGGCGGCGGTCGGCACCGGGGCGGCGGCGGCCAGGGGCGCGCCGGCGCTGGCGCGGAATGCCGCCTCGTCCACGGGTGCAAGATGCACGGTGACCGTGGCGCGCCCGGTGACATCATCGGTGGCCATCGCGGCCAGCTCCGGCACCATCGGGGTTGTCAGCGTCAGCACAAGCCGCGACCAGCCCGCATCGCGCGCTTCCCCCGCCTCGATCGCCGCAACCCCATCGGGCAAGGCAAGACCATCGGGCCAGCCGTCGAACAGCACCTCGCGGAAATCGAGCACGACGCGCCAGGGATCGGCCAGGGTATAGACGCGGAACGGCACCGGTTGGCTCAGGCCAAGGGTCAGGGCAACGCCCCCGTCCCGCGCGGTCACGGCGCTGTCTTGCGGCACCAGACGCGCCAGCGCCCCAAAGCCCTGGGCAGATGCGCCAAGGGTGCACAGGCACACGGCGAGGGCCGCGAGAAACTGGGAAACAAGGGCACGGGTCACGGGACGATATCGCGGTTCGGGTCTGGTCCACCGGGTCATATCAGACGATGCGGCCCGACCCAAGCCGACAAACACGGCCCACCCCACCCCGTCAGCCGCGCGCGCCGAAATAGGCCGCCAGCCGGTCCATGCCTTCGGCGATCTCGGGGGTGGAGCGTGCATAGGACAGCCGCAGGAACGACCCGCCACGCGCCTTGTCGAAATCAAGGCCCGGGGTCACGGCCACGCCCGCGCGCGCCAGAATATCGGTGGACAGCGCCAGGCTGTCATCGGTCAGGGCCGACACGTCGAGATAGACGTAAAATGCCCCATCGGCGGGGGCCGCCCCCGTCAGCCCCATCGCGGCCAAACCCGACAGCATGATGTCACGGTTGCGGGCATAGACGGCGCGGTGCCCATCCAGCTCGGCCCGGCCTTCGGGCGACAGCGCGCCAAGCGCCGCGATCTGGCTGGCATGGCTGGGGCAGATGAACAGGTTCTGGGCCAGCCGTTCGATGGTGCGGACATGATCCTTGGGCACCACCATCCAGCCAAGCCGCCATCCCGTCATCGAGAAATACTTGGAAAAGGAATTGATGACATAGACGTCATCGGTGACTTCCAGCGCGCTGGTGGCGCGCGCGCCATAGTGCAGCCCGTGGTAAATCTCGTCTGAAATCAGGGAAATGCCCTGCGCCGCCGTGGCGCGGGCCAGATCCGACAGCGCGGGTTTGTCCAGCATCGTGCCGGTGGGGTTGGCGGGGCTTGCCACGATCAGCCCCGCTAGGTCGCGCGACAGATGCGCGGGCGTGGGCTGATAGCGCGTGTCCAGATCGGTGCGCAGGCCCACGGGCACGAGGCTCATCGCGGTCAGGATCTGGCGGTAGGACGGATAGCAGGGCTCGCCCAGCCCGACGCGGTCGCCGGCATCGAACAGCGCCGAGAACGCCAGGATGAACGCACCCGACGCGCCCGAGGTCAGGATCACCCGGGCAGGATCGAGATCGACATCATACCATTCGCCGTAAAGCGCCGCGATGGCCGCGCGCAGATCGGGGCGGCCAAGCGCCACGGTATAGCCAAGCGGGCCCTTGGCCATTTCCGCAGCCAAGAGATCACGCGCGGCACGCGGCGCGCCGGTTCCGGGCTGGCCCACCTCCATGTGGATGATGTGGCGGCCCGCGTCTTCGGCGGCGCGCGCGGCCTCCATCACATCCATGACGATGAACGGGTCAACGGCGCTTCGGCGCGACTGGCGCATGGGGCTCTCTCCGGGCGGTGGCGGCTAGGGTCCTTGGACTTGAACCAGCCCGGCGGCGCGGCGTCAACATGCGGCCCAAAGGTCACGCCCCTGTGAGCCTGTGCCGCGCCCTTGCGGCTGGTCCGTTGCGCGGGCGCTGTGCTAGACAGGGCAAAATCGTTACAGAAAGAGCCATGCCCGTGTTCAAACCCCTTGCCGCCCTTGGCCTTGCCATGACCCTTGCCGCCCCCGCCGGGGCGACCGATCTCGACAACCTGACCGCCGCCGACCGCGCCGCCTTTCGCGCCGAGGTGCGGGCCTACCTGCTCGAAAACCCCGAGGTGCTGATGGAGGCCATCGGGGTGCTGGAACAGCGTCAGGCCTCTGCCGAAGGCGAGCGCGACCAGATGATGATCGCGGCCAATGCGGATGCGCTGTTTTCCTCGGCCTTCGATGTCGTCCTCGGCAATCCCGAAGGCGATGTGACGATCGTGGAATTCATGGATTACCGCTGTGGCTATTGCCGCCGCGCCCATCCCGAGGTGGCCGACCTGATCGAGCTGGATGGTAATATCCGGGTGATCGTCAAGGAATTCCCGATCCTGGGGGAACAATCGGTTCTGGCGGCGCGCTTTGCCATCGCCACGCGCATCGCCCTGGGGGATGACGCCTATGTGGACGATCCACAACGCCTTGATGGAAATGCGCGGCGATGTGACGGAACCCGCACTGATGGCGCTGGCGGGCGAAGCCGGGCTGGACGCGGCCGCGATCATGGGCGCGATCGCGGATCCGCTGGTGGATCAGACCATTGCCTATAATCACGCGCTGGGGCAGCGCCTGGCGATTTCGGGCACACCCAGTTTTGTCTTTGGCGACCAGATGGTGCGGGGCTACGTGCCGCTGGACGGGATGCAAGACATCGTGGCCATGGTCCGGGACAACGCCAACTGATCCGAACCAAGACTGCCAAGACCAAAAAGGCGCCCCGCGGGGCGCCTTTTTCATTTCAATGCAACGGGTTGCGCGATCAGCTCGCCGACCACCAGCCGCGCCGCTTCGGCTTGGGCGGGGCCTCGTCTGCCACGGGTTCCGGCGCGGGTTCCGGGACCGCGGCAGGTTCGGGCACGACCGCAACCGGCGCAGGCTCTGCTTCTGGCTCTGCCACGGCAACCGGTTCGACGGTAGCGGGGGCCGCGGGTTCGGCAACCTCGGCTTCGGCCGCCGCTGTCGGCGCCGCTTCGGCCTCTGGCGCCACCTCTGCCGGCTTGGCAGCGGTCTTGCGGGCCCGGGGGGCGCGCACGCGCTTGGGCTTGGCGGGCGGGTCTTCGGCGACGGTTTCGGTAACAGGGGCCTCTGCGGCCTCTGCGTCGGCCGGGGCGTCGGGTTCGGCCATGGCTTCCGGGGCCGGCTGCGCCGCTTCTACCGGCGCGGGCGCCGCTGCTTCGGCTTGCGCCCCACGGGATCTGCATCCGCGCTGTCTTCGCCCGCATCGGCATCCTCGCCGGCGTCGTCATCGCCCAAGCCGTCTTCGGATTGATCCTCGGACTGATCCTCGCCGGTCTTCTTGCGACGCCCACGGCCACCACGACGGCGGCGGCGCTTTTTCTTGGGCTGATCGTCGCCCTCGCCGGTTTCGACCTTGGGGGCGGTCGCCGCCTGCGCCTCGTCTTCGGGGGCGGTGGCTTCGACATCGAGATCTTCGGCCTCGACGATGTCGTCGTCCAGATCATCCATCAAGGACGCATCCATCGAGATCACCGGGCTTGCCGCCACGATCTTGCGGGTCGCGGTCTTGAAGCGTTCGATGCTGAAATGCGGCGCGGCCATGGCGGCATCTGCTTCGACCCGGATCGCCATGCCATAACGCGCCTCGATCGCGGCAAGATAGTCGCGCTTTTCGTTCATCAGGTAATTCACGATGGCGACGGGCGCGGTAACCTTGACCTCTTTGGCGCGGCCCTTGGGGCCTTCTTCTTCCAGCTGGCGCAGGATCGAGAGCGCAAGGCTGTCGTCCGACCGGATCAGCCCGGTGCCATGGCAGGCCTTGCAGGGCTGTGTCGTGGCCTCGAGCATGCCGGGGCGCAGGCGCTGACGCGACATTTCCAACAGGCCAAAGGCCGAAATCCGGCCCACCTGGATACGGGCACGGTCGGTATTGAGCTTGTCCTTGAGCCGCTTTTCCACCGCAAGGTTGTTGCGGCGTTCATCCATGTCGATGAAATCGATCACGATCAGCCCGGCCAGATCGCGCAGGCGCACCTGGCGGGCAACTTCCTCGGCGGCTTCGAGGTTGGTCTTGAGCGCCGTTTCCTCGATCGAGCCTTCCTTGGTGGCCCGGCCGGAGTTCACGTCGATCGCCACCAGCGCCTCGGTGATGCCGATGACGATATAGCCACCAGACCGCAATTGCACGGTCGGGTTGAACATGTCCGACAGGTAGCTTTCGACCTTGTACTTGGCGAAAAGCGGCGTGGGGTCGGTGTAATGCTTCACGTTCTTGGCATGGGACGGCATGATCATCTTCATGAAGTCCTTGGCGTGCCGATACCCGGCATCGCCTTCGACCAGAACCTCTTCGATGTCGCGGTTGTACAGGTCGCGGATCGTGCGGTGGATCAGGTCACCCTCTTCGTAGATCGGCGCGGGCGCGATGGATTTCAGCGTCAATTCGCGGATCTGTTCCCACTGGCGCTGCAGGTATTCGTAATCGCGCTTGATCTCGGTCTTGGTGCGCTGCGATCCGGCGGTGCGGATGATCAGCCCCGCGCCCTGCGGCACGTCGATTTCATACGCGATTTCCTTGAGCTTCTTGCGGTCGGCAGCATTGGTGATCTTGCGCGAAATGCCACCGCCCCGCGCGGTATTGGGCATCAGCACGCAATAGCGCCCGGCAAGCGACAAGTAGGTGGTCAGCGCCGCCCCCTTGTTGCCGCGTTCTTCCTTGACGACCTGCACCAGCATGATCTGGCGCACCTTGACGACTTCCTGGATCTTGTATTTCCGCGCGCGGGGCTTGCGCGCCGGGCGGATGTCTTCCTCGGTGTCGTCATCGGCCACGGTTTCGGCCGCCGGGGCGGCGTCACCATCCTGGTCGGTGTCGTGATCCTGGTCGTCATCGCCCTGGGTGTCGTCATCGCCACCGCCGAAATCCCGGCCGTCGTCGATGTCATCGTGCTGCGCCTGTGCATCCAGGTCGCGGGCATCGGTGTCTTCGTCATCGCCAAGATCGACGACATCCATCCCCGAAGGCGTGGTGGCCGCCCCCGTGGTCACGGCGTCATTGGCCGATGCCTCGGGCTTCGTGTCGGAGGCCTTGCGGCGGCGCGGGCGACGGCCGCGCTTGGGTTTCGCATCCTCGGCCTCGGCCTCTTCGGCCATGGCTTCGGCATATTCGCGTTCCTCGCGCAGCAAGGCTTCGCGATCCGCGACGGGGATCTGGTAATAATCGGGATGAATTTCCGAAAATGCCAGGAAACCGTGGCGATTTCCGCCGTAATCCACGAAGGCCGCCTGCAACGAGGGTTCGACCCGGGTGATTTTCGCGAGGTAGATGTTTCCGGCAAGTTGCCGCTTGTTCAGCGACTCGAAGTCGAATTCTTCAACCTTGTTTCCGTCTGCCACGACAACCCGGGTTTCCTCGGGGTGGGTGGCGTCGATGAGCATCGTCTTAGCCATTGTATCCTTGCCCGCGACAGGCCCCTGCCCCGCCTTGCCGGGGCACAGCACCGGGCGCGGGGTAAATACATGTCACGATTTATGATGAAGGCGTGCAGCTGAGGCGCGGCAGCGGTGGGGGTATTGCCCCCTGTCCGTCTTGCCAAATCTGCGCCCAAGCGGTGCATCGCGTTTGTCTCCGGCCGTGCCGGACGGTTCCGGTCTGGCCAATGCTGCCCCGTTTCCGGGGCGGTTCGGGATGGGCCGCGAAGCGGTCAACGCTTGCGGCCCGAGTGACCTGCTGTCCCTGTCGCGCACGGGTCACGGCGCGGATTGGGGATGCAGAGAAACTGGTTCAGCGGGCCAAAGGGCCAGCCGGCTGACTTTAAGGGCAGCGGTCGCAAGATAGCAATGGCAATTCGTGAGCACCCCGACCGCGGCCCGGCCGGACCTTGCCGGTCAGAGGTAATCTGACCGGCTCAGGCCGTATTTCGCCATTTTCTCGTTCAAGGTCCGGCGCGGCAGGCACAATTCATCCATCACGTTGGTGATCGACCCGCGATGGCGGCGCATGGTGTTGTCGATCAACATGCGTTCAAACGCCTCCACGTATTCCTTGAGAGGCTTGCCCTCGCCGATGGCCTGCGGCGCGATTTCCGCGTTATCGGCCATCAACAGCGATGCGATCGACCCCGACCCGCGCCGCTGCTGCAAGATCGCGCGTTCGGCGATGTTGATCAATTGGCGCACATTGCCCGGCCAGGGCGCTTGCAGCAATTGCGCCGCCTCTTGGGCGGTGACCTGCGGCGCCTCGGTGCCGTATTCTTCCCCGAATTGTTCCCCGAACCGGGTGAACAGCGTCAAGATATCCTCGCCACGCTGGCGCAGCGGCGGCAGGTCGATACGCATCGCGGCCAAGCGGTAGAACAGATCGGGGCGCAGCGAGGCCTCGCAGGTTTCGGGTTCGGGCGCGTTGCAGATCGCCACGATCCGGGTTTCGGCGGGCGTGCCCTGATCGTTGATCGTGGTCAGAAGCCGCGCCTGAAGCCCGTGTGACAGGCTTTCGATATCTTCCAGCACCAGCGTGCCGCCCCGCGCCTGTTCGACCAGCGGCTTGTCCTGGTCTTCGCCCACGGGACCGAACAATTTGGCGGCCAGCGTGTCTTCGTCATGGGCCGCGCAAGACACGGTGACAAAGCTGCGCCCGGCGCGCGGGCCGACCGCGTGCAGCGCATGGGCCACAAGCGTCTTGCCGGTGCCGGTTTCCCCCACGATCAGCACATGCCCATCGGCCTGGCCCAGGTCGAGAATATCCTCGCGCAGCCGGTCCATCACCGCGCTGGTGCCGATCAGCTTGCGCATCAACACCGTGCCATCCGACAGCTCGCGGCGCAGCGCCCGGTTGTCGAGCGTCAGGCGGCGCTGTTGGCTGGCGCGCTTGGCAAGCTCTGTCATCCGGTCGGGGTTGAAGGGCTTTTCAAGAAAGTCATAGGCGCCGATCCGCATCGCCTCGACCGCCATGGGCACATCGCCATGGCCGGTGATCAAGATCACCGGAAGGCCGCTGTCGACCCCCATCAACCGCTTGAGAAAGGCCATGCCATCCATGCCGGGCATCTTGACGTCGGTGACCACCACGCCGGGCCAATCCGAACCGATGGCCTTCAACGCCTCTTCGGCGCTGGCGTAGGTTTCCGTTTCGAACCCCGACAGGGCCAGCCATTGGCTGATCGACTGGCGCATGTCCTGTTCATCATCCACGATCGCAATCTTCATCGCGGTCTGTCCTTTCCTGTCGTCACGCCCAAGGCGTGCGCCTAAGCCATCACGCCCAAGGCGTGTGCATTCTTCGCGCCGGTAGCGCGATCCCTATCGCGCCGGCCGGGTGGCGTCGCCAGCCCAGAGCGGCAGGCGGATTTCGAACACCGCCCCGCCGGTCTCGCCGTTGCGCGCGGTCAGGCGCCCGCCCAGGTCGGCAATGATCCCCGACGAGATGGCCAAGCCCAGGCCGATCCCCTCGCCGGGTTTCTTGGTTGTGTAGAAGGGCTCGAACAAGGCGTCGAGATCGTCAATCCCATTCCCGCTGTCGCGCACCGACAAGACCGCGTCATCGCCTTCGGCAATCAACAGGTCGAGCACCCTCGGGGTGACGTCCTTCATCGCATCCAGCGCGTTGCGCAGCAGGTTGATGATCACCTGTTCCAGCCGCAGCCGATCGACCATCACCATCACCGGGCGGCGTGGCAGGTTCTGGGTGATCTCGATCCGGGTGGTGCGCAATTGCGGCTCCATCATCGTCAGCGCCGCCTTGAGCGCATCGCGCAGATCCACCGGCTCAAAGGCGTCGCCGCCCTTCCTGGCATAGGATTTCAGCTGCCGCGTGATCGCCCCCATGCGGTCGATCAGATCGTCGATCCGCTGGAAACTCGAGGCCGCCTCCTCGACCCGCTTGCGCTGCAGCAACAGCTTGGCCCCCGCCAGATAGGTCTTCATCGCGGCCAGCGGCTGGTTCAATTCATGGCTGACGGCGGCCGACATTTCCCCAAGCGCCGCCAGTTT
The DNA here is from genome assembly GCA_018401965.1 of Roseicyclus sp. Lineage (GTDB taxonomy): Bacteria > Pseudomonadota > Alphaproteobacteria > Rhodobacterales > Rhodobacteraceae > Roseicyclus. The sequence goes on along the minus strand of JAGYJU010000006.1, from coordinate 82,720 downwards.
CTGGCTTTGCGCAAGGCTTTGCTCTGCCTCTTCCAGCGTCCGTTCGACCCTTTGGCGCTCGGCGATTTCCCGCTGCAGCCGCCCGTTCAACCGGCGAAGCTCTGCCGACTCTCGGGCCAGGCGCTGTGACTGGGTCCGGGCCCGACGGCTCAAGACATAGAATCCCCCCGCCAGGAACAGCGCGAATCCCATGATCTGCAGCGCAAGAACCGCGTTCACCCGTTCGCGCACCGAGGTATGGGCGGTATAGCTGATGATGCGCCAGCCGCGAAACGGGATGCGGCTTTCCAGCCGGATGGTGTCACCGCCGAAAAACCGCCCGTCGCTGTCGCCAAAGGCGAAGTCGCCCGTGGCTTGCAAGGCCCGCTGGATCGCGGATTGCGGCGGTTGCAGCGCCAGCGCCTCGACCTCGGTTCGCCCCCGCCAGCGCGGTTCGGTCGACAGGATGATCTGGCCCTCGCTGTTGGTCAGGAAAATCGCCTCCGTGGTGCCCCGCCACCGATCGACGATGCGGCCCAGATCGACCTCGACCAGGATCACCCCCAAAAGCCGATTGTCGGTGGCACGCATCGCACGCGAAAAGGTGAAATCGAACCGCCCCGTTTCCGGCTCGTTCGAGGTAAAGACCGTTTCGCTCGACCGGCTGGCTTCGACGAAGAAGGGATCGGAACTGCGGTTCTGGCCCAGCCTTTCGCGGTCGGTGGCCGCCACGATCCGCCCGGACCCATCCAGCAGCACAAGCGAGGCCGCGCCGATTTCATCCACATAGGAAATCAGCCGGGCCGTGGTTTCCTGGTAGCTGCCGGTTTCCAGCGACCGGATCAGCACCGGATCGCGCGACAACAGCAAGGGCACGACCGAATGGCGCTGCAATTCCGACTGGATCGTGCCGGAATAAATCGCCAACCGGATCTCGGACCGGTTGCGGGTGGTTTCGGTAAAGCGCTGCGTCAGGAAACTGTTCGACACCGCGATCACGACCACCGCCGCGATCAGCAGAACCGCAAGGAACCCGCGCAGCACCCAGGTGCGGCGGCGCAGGCTGCGGTCGGCAATGGCTTGGGTGTCGACGAGGCTCATGCGGGTCAAGGTAGCCAGCCGCGCCCCCCCACTCAAGAGAGATGGCCGCGTCAGGCCGCCACCAATCCTTCTGCGAGGGCGCGGAACAGCGCCACGCCATCGGTGCCGCCCTGCGCCGGGTCCACCACCCGTTCGGGATGCGGCATCAACCCCAGCACCCGGCGATTGGCGCTGAGCACCCCGGCGATATCGCCCACCGACCCGTTTGGATTGCCCAGGTAGCGCAAGGCGATGCGGTCTTCGCCGCGCAACATGGCCAAAGTTTCGGCATCGGCGACGTAATTGCCGTCGTGATGCGCGATGGGCAGCGTGATGTCCTGGCCCGCGGCATATCCGGCGGTGAACGGGCTCTCGGCGGTGACCACGCGCAGCTGCTGCATCTTGCAGACGAATTTCAGACCCGAATTGCGCATCAAGGCCCCCGGCAAAAGCCGCGTTTCGCACAAGACCTGGAAACCGTTGCAGATGCCCAGCACGGGGCCGCCGCGCGCCGCGTGATCGGCCACCGCGCGCATCACCGGCGATTGCGCGGCAATTGCGCCGCAGCGCAGGTAATCGCCATAGGAAAACCCGCCCGGCACGCCCACGATATCGACGCCCTCGGGCAGCGCGCCATCCTTGTGCCAAACCATCGTGGTGTCGAACCCCGCCGCGCGAAAGGCAACGGCCAGGTCGCGGTCGCAGTTGGAGCCGGGAAAGACCAGGACCGCCGCCTTCACGCGCCCATCTCCACCCGGTAGCTTTCGATCACCGTGTTGGCGAGCAGCTTTTCACACATGGCCGTCACCTCGGCCTCGGTGGTGCCGGCGGCCAGGTCCAGCTCGATCACCTTGCCCTGGCGCACGCCCGACACACCGTCAAAGCCAAGCGCGCCAAGCGCCGATTTCACCGCCTCGCCCTGCGGATCGAGAACGCCTGTCTTCAACATCACGGTCACGGTTGCCTTCACGGTTGCCGTCATGCTCTCGCCCCTTCATCTTCCCATAAATACGCACTGCCCCGCCCGCCACGGGCGCGGGCCTGTCAGTTGATCAACGTCGGTTTCGTCACGCCGGTCTCGCGCTGCGGCATCACGCCCAGGCGGCGCGCCACCTCTGTATAGGCATCGGCCAGGTTGCCCAGGTCGCGGCGGAACACGTCCTTGTCGAGCTTCTGGCCGGTTTCGATATCCCACAGGCGGCAGCTGTCGGGGCTGATTTCATCGGCCACGATCAGGCGCATGTAATCATTGTCCCAGATGCGGCCGATCTCGATCTTGAAATCGACCAGCTTGATGCCGACGCCCAGCATCAGGCCGGACAGGAAATCATTCACCCGAAGCGCCAGGCTGATCATGTCGTCCATGTCCTGCTGGCTGGCCCAGCCGAAGGCAATGATATGTTCCTCGCTGACCATCGGGTCGCCCAAGGCATCGTCCTTGAAATAGAATTCCACGATCGGGCGCGGCAATGGCGTGCCTTCCTCGATGCCCAGCCGCTTGGAGATGGAGCCGGCGGCGACATTGCGCACCACCACTTCCAGCGGAATGATCTCCACCGCGCGGATGAGTTGTTCGCGCATGTTCAGGCGGCGGATGAAATGCGTCGGCACCCCGATCGCGCCCAGGCCCGTCATGAAGAATTCGGACAGCCGGTTGTTCAGCACGCCCTTGCCTTCGATGGTGGCGCGCTTTTCCGCGTTGAAGGCGGTGGCGTCGTCTTTGAAATATTGCACAAGAGTTCCCGGCTCCGGGCCTTCGTAAAGGATCTTGGCCTTGCCTTCATAGACTTTCTTGCGGCGTGCCATGCTGTCTCCGAACCTGACTGAGGGGGGTGCGGGGACGCGGCGCCCCTTACCTGATCGGGCCTATAGGGCAAAGCGCGCTGTGTCGCAAGCAAGCCCGGCCATCGGTGCTTGCAGGGGGCAAGCCGGGGGGCATAAGATCGCGGGCAACAGGCCTTTGGCGAACCACCGATGGCGACCTACAGACGAAACGGAGTGCTGCGCATGACCACTTTTGACGACCGCGAGAACGCGTTCGAAAACAAATTCGCCCATGACGAGGAATTGCAGTTCCGCGCCCAGGCGCGCCGCAACAAGCTGTTGGGGCTTTGGGTGGCCGATATTCTGGGCAAGACCGGCGAAGACGCCGCCGAATATGCCCGCACCGTGGTCAAGGCCGATTTCGCCGAGGCCGGGCACGAAGACGTGATGCGCAAGGTGCTGGCCGACCTGGGCGACCGGTTGGCGGAAACCGAGGTGCGGCAGAAATACGACGCGCTCCTGGTTGTCGCCAAGGACCAGGTGATGAACGAGGTCTGACCGCGCGCGGCGGACCGTCCTGGTTTCTCCCCAAGATCATGCGGCCCTGCCCGATGGCGGGGCCGTTTTCCGTTGGCAGGGTGAATTGCATTCATAACCTTAATGCATATTTTGCGCCTTGCTCATAAAGCGCCAAGCGGCCACATGGGCCTTGCGCGCCGCGACCCCTGATGGAGACCCATTCGATGACATCCCCCCTTGCCCGGCTTCTGGAAACCCGCGACTGGCTGATGGCCGATGGCGCGACGGGCACCACGCTGTTCAACATGGGCCTGCAATCGGGCGATGCGCCGGAATTGTGGAACGAAGACCACCCCGACCGGATCACCGCGCTCTACAAGGGGGCGGTCGATGCGGGGTCTGACATCTTCCTGACCAATTCCTTTGGCGGCACCCGGTCGCGCCTGAAATTGCACAATGCCGAAGACCGCTGTTACGATCTGAACAAGCGCGCCGCCGAAATCGGGCGCGAGGTCGCCGACACGGCAGGCCGCACCGTGATCGTCGCGGGCTCGATGGGCCCCACGGGCGAGATCATGGCGCCGATGGGCCCGCTGACCCATGCGCGCGCGGTCGAGATGTTCCATGAACAGGCCGAAGGTCTGCGCGATGGCGGGGCCGATGTGCTCTGGGTCGAAACCATCAGCGCCCCCGAGGAATACGCCGCCGCCGCCGAAGCCTGCGGGCTGGCCGGCATGGATTGGTGCGGCACGATGAGCTTTGACACCGCCGGGCGCACGATGATGGGCCTGACATCGGCGGGCATGGCCGAAATGGTCGAGAAACTGGCGCACAAGCCCTTGGGCTATGGCGCCAATTGCGGCGTGGGGTCATCCGACCTGTTGCGCACCGTGCTGGGCTTTCGCGCCGCAGGCTCCGAGCGGCCGGTGATCGCCAAGGGCAATGCGGGCATCCCGAAATACCATGATGGCCACATTCATTACGATGGCACGCCCGAGCTGATGGGCCGCTACGCGGTGATGGCACGCGATGCGGGGGCCACGATCATCGGCGGCTGTTGCGGCACCACGCCCGACCACCTGCGCGCCATGCGCGCGGCATTGGAGACAACGCCGCGCGGCCCCGCGCCGACGCTGGACCAGATCACGCAAGAGCTGGGCGGGTTCTCCTCCGGGTCGGATGGCACCGATGACAATGGCCCGGCCGCGCGCGAACGCAGCGGACGCCGCCGCGCCCGCGACTAACCCCCCGCCGTGGCGGCAAATCCGCGATGCGGGGCCGTTGCACCGGCCACAGGTCGCGTGACGCTTTACCCATGTCGCATTTCGGCATTCCGGATTGCGCAATTCATCTACCACCAAGGGCAAGCGCGCCAAGCGCGGGGCCAAAGTGACAGGAGACGCGCCCATGTCGGACGATAACGACGATATCATCCTTTCCGAGCTCGATGACGACGAGCTGGTGGGCCAGATGTATGACGACCTTTACGATGGTCTGAAGGAAGAGATCGAGGAATCGGTGACGATCCTGCTCGACCGGGGTTGGACACCTTACGACATCCTGACCAAGGCGCTGGTCGGCGGCATGACCATCGTCGGCAATGATTTCCGCGACGGGATCCTGTTCGTGCCCGAAGTGCTGATGGCCGCCAACGCGATGAAGGGCGGCATGGCCATTCTCAAGCCGCTGCTGGTCGAAACCGGCGCGCCGCGCGTGGGCAAGATGGTGATCGGCACCGTCAAGGGCGACATCCACGACATCGGCAAGAACCTTGTCGGCATGATGATGGAAGGCGCGGGCTTCGAGGTGGTCGATCTGGGCATCAACAATGCCGTCGACGCCTATCTTGACGCGCTGGTGGCGGAAGATGCCGACATCCTCGGCATGTCCGCGCTGTTGACCACGACCATGCCCTACATGAAGGTCGTGATCGACACGATGGTCGAAAAGGGCATTCGCGACGATTACATCGTCCTGGTCGGCGGCGCGCCGCTGAACGAGGAATTCGGCCGCGCCATCGGGGCCGACGCCTATTGCCGCGATGCCGCCGTCGCGGTGGAAACGGCCAAGGAATTCGTGCTGCGCAAGCACAACCAGATGGCGGCCCGCGCCTGACCAAACCGGGCCTTTTCCGACAGACCAGACCGGCCCGCCTTTTCAGGCTGGGCCGGTTCTGTTTTCCGCGCTAGGGATTGTGCATGGCCGTTTCCGTCTTCATTGCCCGTCGGATCGACGCAGGGCTGTTTGCCTATGTGCAGGACGGCGTGTTCGACGCGCCCCCCGACCCGCATCTGCTGGAAAGCTTCCTGGCCGCCGACCACCTGCATATCGCCGTGGCCGTGGACCGCGATCTCGTGGTGGGGATGTGCTCGGGCGTGGTGTCGCATCAGCCCGACCGGGGACCGGGGTTCTGGATCACCCGCTTGCGCGTGGCGCCGCCCTGGCGGCGGCAGGGTGTCGGCACGCGGCTGGTGATGACCGCGACGGATCATGCGCGCCGCCTGGGCTGTGACGAGGTCTGTGGGATGGCCGGGCCGGACGAGGCGGCAGACGCCTTTTGCCAAAGCCTGCGCTGGCACCGGGCCGGGCCGCTTGTGGCGATGTTTTCCTGCCCGCTGGCATGACAGGGCACGCCCGCCCCCTTGCGCTTTGGCGCGGGGCGGCGTCTTGATGCGCCCATGAAGCGCCCGCACCCCCTGCCCTGCTTTCACGCGATACCGCGCCCATGATGCCGCCGCGCGACATGGCCCTGCTGGCGCTGGTCATCCTGGCCTGGGGCACGAATTTTTCCGCGATGAAGATCGCGTTGGACGAGGTGCCGCCGTTCTTGTTCGTGGGCCTGCGCTTTGCGATCCTGCTGCCGCTTCTGGCGCTGTTTCCCCGCCCCGCCGGCTGGCCCGCGATCATCGCGGTGGGCGCGCTGATCAACATGGGGCAATTCGCCTTTCTGTTCGGCGCGCTGGCGACCGATGCCAGCGCCGGGCTGGCGTCGCTGATCATCCAAAGCCAGGTGCCGATGACCATTGTGTTGGCATGGGCGGTCTACGGCGAACGGGTGACGCTGGTGCAGGGTCTGGGCATCGCGCTGGCGGCGCTGGGGCTGGCGGGGTTCGGGCTTGCCTCGGGGGGGAACATCACCGTTCTGGGCCTTGGCCTGATCCTGTGCGGCGCGCTGTCCTGGGCATGTGGCAACCTTGTGCTGCGCCGCCTGCCGGGGGTGAAGATGTTGCCGCTGTTCGTCTGGGCCAGCCTTGTGCCGCCGCTGCCGATGCTGGCCCTGTCGCTGGCGGTGGAACCGGGCACGCCCTGGGGCACGATCACGGGGGTGAGCGCGGCGGGATGGGCCGCGGTGATCTATGTCGCCATCGCCTCGACCGTGGTGGGCTATTCGATCTGGGGCACGCTCCTGTCGCGGCACCGCGCGGCGCTTGTCACGCCCTTTGCGCTGATGATCCCGATGGTGGGCATGGGCAGCGCGGCCCTGGTCCTGGGCGAAAGGATCACCCTGCCCGAGGCCCTGGCGGGCTTGGTCGTGCTGTCGGGGCTGGTGCTTGCCGTTCTTGGGCCAAGGCTTGTCGCGCGCAGGGCTTCCCGCCGCGCACCGCCTGCGCCATGATGGCCCCATGACGCGGCTGGATGATCAGACCCTGACAGAGGCGGGCCTCGCCCCCGAGGGGCGGGGCCGTGTCCTGTTGATCGGCTGCGGCGCCCTGGCGCGCGAGGTGCTGGACGTCAAGGCCGCCAATGGCTGGGACCATCTCGATCTGCATTGCCTGCCCGCGATCTTGCACAACCACCCCGAAAAAATCCCCGAGGCGGTCGAGGCGGCGGTGACGGCGCGGCGGGGCGATTACGCGCAGGTCTTTGTTCTGTATGCCGATTGCGGCACCGGCGGGCTGTTGCAGGCGGCCTGTGACCGGCTTGGCGTGGCCATGCTGGACGGCCCGCATTGCTACAGCTTTTTCGAAGGCAACGCGGCCTTTGCCGCCCGTGACGAGATGACGGCGTTCTACCTGACCGATTTCCTGGTGCGCCAATTCGATGCCTTTGTCACCAAGCCCCTCGGGCTCGACCGGCACCCGCAATTGCGCGACATGTATTTCGGCAATTACACGAAACTGGTCTACCAGGCGCAAACCGATGACCCGGCGCTGACCGAAAAGGCCCGCGCCTGCGCCGATTTCCTGAAACTCGACTTCGAGCGCCGTTTTACCGGCTACGGCGACATGGAACGGGCGATGCGCGCGCTTTAGGCGGCGGCCTTTTCCGCCGCCAAGAGGCGGATCCGTTCGACCATGGCACGCAAACCGTTGGAGCGTTGCGCCGAGAGGTGATCGTTCAGCCCAAGCCGCGCCAATTCGCCCCCCGCATCGACCCGCAGCACATCGGCCACCGGCAACCCGTCATACATCGCGTGCAGCACCGCGATCAGCCCGCGCACGATCATGGCGTCGCTGTCGCCGCGAAACCGGAACACCGCGCCCGGCCCCTCGCCCTCGATCCGGGGCAGGATCCAGACCTGGCTGGCGCAGCCATCGACCTTGGTGGCGGGCACCTTGACCGCGTCGTCAAGCGCGTCCATCGCCTTGCCCAGTTCGATCACATGGCGATAGCGGTCTTCCCAATCATCGAGAAATTCGAAGGTGTCGGCGATGTCCTCGAAGGCTGCGGTGGCCATGGTCGATAACTCCGGGGTCTGTGGCGGGTCTGCCCCATGACCTAGGCCCCCATGCCTGCCCCGTCCAGAGGCGCTTTCCTTCGCGCGCGGCTTGCGCTACCCAAGACGCGACCGACAAACCGGAGAAAAAGCCGATGCTGCGTGTGATCCTTGCCTTGGCCCTGATGACGAGCCTTGCGGCCTGCGGCACGCGGCTCAACCCGTTCAACTGGTTCGGGGGCGACCGCGAGGAACGCATTGCCGTCACCGAGGTGTCGGAAGAACCCGATGATCTGCGCGGGCTGGTGGCCGAGGTGGTGGAGCTGTCGGTCGACGCGACCGCGCAGGGCGCCATCATCCGCGCCATGGGCCGCCCTGCCGTGCAAGGCTACTGGGAGGCCGACCTGGTCGAGGTGTCGCGGGAAAACGGCACCATCACCTATGAATTCCGCGTCTTCCCGCCGCTGGGCACGACCGCCGCAGGCACCGCGCCATCGCGCGAGGTCCTGGTGGGCACGCAGCTGTCGACATTCGACCTGGCAGGCATCCGCACAATCACCGTGATCGGCGCGCAGAACCGGCGCAGCGTCAACCGGCGCTGAACCGGCCCGATCAGACAGGAACGATCCGCACCCGGTCGCCTTCGGCCGACAAGGCCACTTCGCCCCGCAACAGGCGCAGCGCGTCATCGCCAAAGACTTCGCGCCGCCAGCCCATCGCCCAAAGCCCGTCATGTTCACCGCAGGCGATGTCATCGAGGTCGGATGAGGACGCGATCAGTTTCGCAGCCACCCCCGCCTGTTCCGCCTTGGCCTTGAGCAGCACCCGCAACAGATCGGCCAGCGCCGAGTTCAGGTTCGACCGGTCGCGGCCTTCGACGATCTTGGGTTGCTTGTCGGCGGGCATGTCGAGGCCGCGCTGCACGGCGGCGATCAAGCCATCGGCAATATCGCCCTTGCGCGCATCGCGCAGCAACAGCCGCGATTTCGACAGGTCATTGATCGATTTCGGCTTGGTCGAGGCCAGTTCCATCAGCGCGTCATCCTTGATGACGCGGCTGCGCGGCACGTTCTTTTGTTGCGCGTAGGTTTCGCGGAACGCCGCCAGTTCCTGCGCAATGGCCAGCGTCTTGCCGGAATTGGTCCGCAGTTTCAGCCGCTTCCACGCCTCGGACGGATCGACGACATAGGCCGAGGCATCGGTGAGCGAGGACAGTTCTTCCTGCAACCACGCAGTGCGCCCGGTGCGGTCGAGTTCGCGCGCCAGGTATTCGTAAATCTGGCGCAGATGGGTCACATCGGCCAGCGCATAGGTTTTTTGCGCATCCGACAGCGGTCGGCGCGACCAATCGGTAAAGCGCGAGGATTTATCCAGCGGCGCGCGCGCGATCTTGCGCACCAGCGTTTCATAGCCGACCTGGTCGCCAAAGCCGCAGACCATCGCCGCGACCTGCGTATCGAACAGCGGCGCGGGCACGACACCGCCATCAACGTGAAAGATTTCAAGGTCTTGCCGGGCGGCGTGAAACACCTTCACCACGCCGGGCGCGCGCATCAGATCATAGAGCGGGTCAAGCGAAATACCCTCAGCCAGCGGGTCGATCAGCACGGCGGTGCTGTCATCGGTGCCCGGCAGCGCCAGTTGCACAAGGCAAAGCTGGGCGAAATAGGTGCGTTCGCGCAGGAATTCCGTGTCGACGGTGACGTAAGGGGCGTCAAGGGCCCGCGCGCAAAACGCGGCGAGCGCGTCGGTGGTCGTGATGGTCTGGGTCAAACGTCGGGTCTTTTCGTTTCCGGAGCCACGGATGAAGCCTGATAAGCGAGCCGGGACAGAAAGAAAAGAGCTTCGCACAGGGCGGGCCAAGCTTGGCTCAGTGGCCGCCCGCGCCGACCCGCGCACGCAGGCCCGCCACCACCGGCATCAGCCCCGATCCGACGCCAAGGCCAAGCGCGCCATGCAGCGCCGCACCCACGAACCATTCGACCGCGCCCCCGAAGACCAAGACCCCCTGTGCGATGGCGTGGACCATGTCCTCGGGTCCGTGCCAGCCGACCTGGCCAAGCCCATGGGTCAGGATGGCCCCGCCCACCCAGAGCATCGCCGCCGTGCCGATGGCCGTCAGCGCCTTGAGAAAACCGGGCATCCCGCGCACCACGCCCCGACCGATGGCGCGGGTGGGCCCCGTGCGGCCGGTCGCGGCCATGTGCAGGCCGATGTCATCGGCCTTCACGATCAGCGCGACCGATCCGTAGACCAGCGCGGTGATCCCCAGCCCGACAACCAGCAGCGCCGCCGCCTCGAACCAGATCGAACCGGTGTCGAGCGCCGACAGCGCGATGGTCATGATTTCCGCCGACAGGATGAAATCGGTCTTGATCGCGCCGCGCACCTTGGCTTCTTCCAGGTGGGCGGCATCGGCCAGGTCTTCGTCGAGGGGCGCATCCGCATGGGCGGGCGGCGACAGCCAATGCCACAGCTTTTCGGCCCCTTCGAAACACAAATACAGCCCGCCCAGCATCAACAGCGGCGCGATGGCCCAGGGCGCAAAGGCCGACAGCAAGAGCGCGGCGGGCAACAGGATCACGATCTTGTTGAAGATCGAGCCCTTGGCGATTTTCCACACGATGGGCAATTCCCGCTCGGCGGCAAAGCCCTGTGCATAGCCGGGCGTGACGGCGGCATCGTCGATCACAACGCCCGCCACCTTGGTGCCCGCCTTGGCCGCCTGCCCGATCACGTCATCGACCGAGGCGGCGGCCACCTTGGCGATGGCCGCCACATCATCCAGCAGTGCCAAAAGACCACCCGCCATTCGCGCCCCCTCATACCCGGGGTCAGACCCCGCCCGCGATGGTAACGCCCCGGGCCCAGGCCGCAAGTGTTAGCGCAAACCCTCGATGTTTCCGCTAACGGTTACGCTAACATGCGGAAACTTGACGCATTTTCCTTGGCTGGCCCGGTATGCTCGCGTATGCGATGGGCCAGACCGGACGCGACAGACATCGAGGCATACCATGACCATCACGCTTGGCATCAACGGGTTCGGCCGCATCGGGCGCTGCACGCTGGCCCATATCACCGAGGCCGCGCGCAACGATGTGCAGGTGGTCAAGATCAACGCCACCGGCCCGATCGAAACCAATGCCCACCTGCTGAAATATGACAGCGTCCATGGCCGTTTCCCGGGCGAGGTGCGCGTTGCGGGCGACACGATGGATCTGGGCCGTGGCCCGATGAAGGTGTTTTCCACCTATGATCCGACCGAACTGGACTGGGAAGGCTGCGACGTGGTGCTGGAATGCACCGGCAACTTCAACAACCGTGACGCGGCCGCCGTGCACCTGACGCGCGGCGCCAAGCGGGTGCTGATCTCGGCACCGGCCAAGAACGTCGACAAGACCATCGTCTATGGCGTGAACCACCGCGATCTGCTGGCCGATCATCACGTGGTGTCGAACGGATCGTGCACGACCAATTGCCTTGCGCCGCTGGCCAAGGTGCTGAACGACGCCATCGGCATCGAACGCGGCATCATGACCACGATCCACAGCTATACCGGCGACCAGCCGACGCTTGACCGGCGGCACAAGGATCTGTACCGCGCCCGCGCCGCCGCCATGGCGATGATCCCGACCTCGACCGGGGCGGCCAAGGCGCTGAAAGAGGTCTTGCCGGAACTCGAGGGCCGTCTTGATGGAACCGCCCTGCGCGTGCCCACGCCCAATGTCTCCTGTGTCGACCTGACCTTCGAGGCTGGCCGCGATGTCACCGTTGCAGACGTGAACGAGATCATCCGCGAAGCCGCCGAAGGCCATATGCGCAGCGTTCTGGCCTATGATCCGGAACCCAAGGTGTCGATCGATTTCAACCACACCACCTATTCCTCGATCTTTGCCCCCGACCAGACCAAGGTCGTGGGCGGGCGCACCGTGCGGGTTCTGGCATGGTATGACAATGAATGGGGCTTTTCCGCGCGCATGGCCGATGTGTCGGCGGCGATGGGGCGGCTTTTGCACTGATCGCACTGTTCTGACGGTCCGCGGTCAGGCCGCGCGCGGCAGGGAGGCGGCGCGCGGCTTTTCCACGCCGGGGGCAGGACCCCCCGCGCCCGGCCCGATCGCCCTTTGGCCTTTGCCCGGCGCGCGCCCCGTGGCAAGATCAGCATCGGGGTGCGGTGTAGCGTGGGCGTGTAGATGAAGATTGGCACCGGGATCATCTGGCTTTTGTGCATCGGGGCGGCGCTTGCCGTGGATGCGGTGGTCTTCGATTGGGACATGTCGCTGGCGCTGGCGCGGCGCTTTGCCGGGCTGTTGAGCTGGATGGCGTTCTGGCGCTGATCGGGCCTGCCCGGATTTTGGGCAAGGATCCGGGCGCGGGCCGCGCGCGCGCGCCACGCCGCCACAGGACGATTGCCGCCGTTCCTTGCCCCCGCTAGGTTTGGGCCGACAGGATCATCGCGCCGGGCGGCCGCCGCCCCGGCGCAACACCAACAGGGAAACAGACCCATGGCACATCACAGCACCGACACCTTGCGCCGCAGTCTCCTGGCGCTCTGCACGCTCGCGGTCGCGGGCGCCTTGCCCCTTGGCGCCACGGCGCAAGAGATGACGCCGATGGACCCGCGCCTGCACACACCGGGCCAGTTGACCGTCGGCACCGGTGACCCGGTCTATCCGCCCTGGATGCTCGACAACGACCCGGCGGGCGGCGAGGGATTTGAAAACGGGCTGGTCTACGCGCTGGCCGCCGAAATGGGCTTTGCCCCCGACCAGGTGGCCTGGGTCGGCCAGACCTTTGACCAGACCATCGCGCCGGGCGCGAAACCCTATGATTTCTCGATCCAGCAGATTTCCGTGACCGAGGCGCGGTCCGAAATCGTCAGCTTCAGCCAGGTCTATTACCAACCCGAAAAGGCCGTGATCGCCCTGCCCGGCACGGCGGCGGAAACCGCCACCAGTTTCGCGGATCTGCAGGGCTTGCGCTGGGGCGCGGTGATCGGAACCACCGACAATGACTACCTGGTCAATATCCTGGGCGTCACCGACGCGGCCATCTACAATGAACAGGTGGACGTGTTCCAGGCGCTGCAAGCAGGCCAGATCGACGCGACGCTGGCCGCCCTGCCCACGGCGCTGTTCGTGACGGCGGTACAGGTGCCCGATGCCGCCATCGTGGCGATCTTGCCGCCCGATGAAAACGACAATGGCCACGGCCTGTTGTTCGAATTGAACAACCCGCTGGTGCCTTGGGTGGATACGGCGCTATCGGCCATCATCGCGCGGGGCGTGGTCGATGACCTGATCGCGCAATACCTGGTCGCCGACCCGGACCTGCCCATCATCAGCGAATGACGCGGCCCGCATCCGCCCAAGGCGGCCAGACGGAGCGCGCAAGGCGGGGCCCGCCCCCGCCGCCGCCCAAGCAGGGGTTCGACTGGCGTGCCGCCGCCCTGCCCTCGGCCATCGGCGCGACCAGCATCGCGGTCGTCTTTGGCGCGCTGGCCTGGATCGTGACATCGGCGGATCAATGGCCGCGCATCAAGGCGCAGTTTTTCAGCCTTGAGGCCATGGTGGCGGCCTTTCCGCGGGTGCTGCAGGGGTTCTGGGTCAATATCCAGGTCTGGCTGACGGTCCTGGCCTGCATCCTGGCCTGGGCGTTGGTTCTGGCCGTGGTGCGAAGCCTGCGCGCGCCCTGGTGTGCGCCCTTTCGGCTGATGGTGGTGATCTACATCGACATCTTTCGCGGCGTGCCGGTCTTGTTGCTGGTGTTGCTGTTCGGCTTTGGCATCCCGGCGCTGAACCTGCCGGGGCTGCCCAATTCCGGCCTGTTCTGGGGCGGGGTCGCCATGGTGTTGAGCTATGCCGCCTATGTGGCCGAGATCTACCGGTCGGGCATCGACGCGGTTCATGAAGGCCAGCGCGCGGCGGCCAAGTCACTGGGGTTGAGCGAATGGCAAACCCTGCGCCACGCGATCTTGCCGCAAGCCCTGCGCAACGTGGTGCCCGCGCTGATGAACATCGTGGTGGCGCTGCAAAAGGACGTGGCGCTCTTGTCGGTGATCGGGGTGCGTGACGCGGTGCGCGAGGCGCAGATCTACACCGCCTCGACCTTCAATTATTCCTCGTTGATCGTGGCGGCGGGCCTGTTCCTGCTGGCGACCATCCCGATGGCGCGGCTGGCCGATTACCTCACGCGCCGCGACCGGATGCGGCGCTTGCAAATGGCGGCATGACCCGATGACGCCAAGGATCGAGATCGACACCGTGACCAAGTATTTCGGCACCAAGCTGGTGCTGGACCGCGTCAGCCTGAGCGTCGCCCGCCACGAGGTCCTGTGCCTGATCGGGGCCTCGGGGTCGGGGAAATCGACGTTGTTGCGCTGTGTCAACCGATTGATCGCGCAGGATTACGGCACGATCCGGCTGGACGGTGTGCCCATCGACGATCCGGTCTTTGGCAAGACCGGGCTGCAACAGCGCGCAGGCATCGTGTTCCAGGCCTATAACCTGTTCCCGCATATGACCGTGCTGGACAATATCACGCTTGCGCCGCGCCGGGTGCATGGCCTGCCCCGGCCCGAGGCCGAGGCGCGCGGGCACGAGATGCTGGCCCGCTTCGGCATGGCCGATTTCGCCCGCGCCTATCCCGAACAATTGTCGGGCGGCCAACAGCAGCGCGTCGCCATCGCGCGCGCCTTGATGACCCGGCCCGATGTCTTGTTGCTCGATGAAATCACTGCAGCGCTTGATCCCGAACTCGTGGGCGAGGTGCTGGCGATCATCCGGGGCCTGAAGGACGAGGGGATGACGATGATGATCGTCACCCATGAAATGGGCTTTGCCCGCGAGGTGGCCGACCGGGTGGCCTTTCTGTCCGAGGGCGCGATCCTGGAACAAGACACGCCCGAGCGCCTGTTCGGATCCCCGCAAGAGCCGCGCACCCAGGCCTTTCTGCGCCGCATCATCGCCTCTGGCCGACTGTAGCATCCCCCTTTCCTTTATGTCCCCCGGCGTTAAAAGGAGGTCATGTTACCGCTAACATGGCGGGATGCCATGCCAGCGCCGCAACCGACGGGGAGTGAGACATGACCGTGAAAGTCGCCATCAACGGGTTCGGACGCATCGGGCGCAACGTGCTGCGCGCGATCATCGAACAGGGCCGCACCGATATCGAGGTGGTCGCGATCAACGATCTGGGCCCGGTCGCCACCAATGCCCACCTGCTGCGCTATGACAGCGTGCATGGCCGCTTTCCCGCCACGGTGACCACGACCGACACCACCATCGACGTGGGCCGCGGCCCGATCGAGGTGACCGCGATCCGCAACCCCGCCGATCTGCCCTGGGGGCATATCGACATCGTGCTGGAATGCACCGGCATCTTTACCGACCGCGACAAGGCGGCGATCCATCTGGAAAACGGCGCGAGCCGGGTCCTGGTGTCAGCCCCCAGCAAGGGCGCGGACAAGACCATCGTCTATGGCGTGAACCATGGCACGCTGGGCGCGGATGACCGGATCGTGTCCAACGCATCCTGCACCACCAATTGCCTCGCGCCCGTGGCCCATGTGCTGCAGGACGCCATCGGCATCACGCGCGGCTTCATGACCACGATCCACAGCTATACCGGCGATCAGCCGACGCTGGACACGATGCACCAGGATCTCTACCGCGCCCGCGCCGCCGCCCTGAGCATGATCCCGACCTCGACCGGGGCGGCCAAGGCGGTGGGGCTGGTTCTGCCCGATCTGAACGGCAAGCTGGATGGCGTGGCGATCCGGGTGCCGACGCCCAATGTCTCGGTCGTCGACCTGACCTTCGAGGCGGCGCGCGACACATCGGCAGAGGAAATCAACGCCGCCATTCGGGCCGCGGCGGCCAAGGGGCCGCTTGCGGGCATCCTCGGCGTGACCGACGAGCCGCTGGTGAGCATGGATTTCAACCATGACCCCCGGTCGTCCATCTTTGCCACCGACCAGACCAAGGTGATGGATGGCAACCTGTGCCGGGTGCTGAGCTGGTATGACAACGAATGGGGCTTTTCCAACCGGATGGCCGATACCGCCGTGGCGATGGGGAAATTCCTGTAACGGGTGACGCGCGCCTGTGTTTGCGTATTTATGGAAAGATGAAGGCGCATTTTAATCAAATTGTGCCCATCTTGTGCTGCTTGCGCATCCGGAAAATATGGCCGGCAGGGGCGTTGAAGTCTCTGGCCTGTTACGGACGCCATGCTAAGACCTGCCCCGAGACATGACCGGACGGAGATTAGAATGAGCTGGAAAACCCTCGATGACCTGGATCTTGCGGGCAAGGTCGTGTTGACGCGGGTCGATATCAACGTGCCGGTGCAAGATGGCCGCGTCAGCGATGATACCCGCATCACCCGTATCGTGCCGACGGTCCGCGACATCCTGGCCAAGGGCGGCAAGCCGGTGCTGGTGGCCCATTTCGACCGGCCCAAGGGCAAGGTGGTGCCCGAGATGACGCTGCGCGTGACGCTGCCCGCGCTGGAGGCGGCGCTGGGGCAACCCGTCACGTTCGCGCGCGAGGATTTCAAACCCGCCGTCGCCGCGATGATGCCGGGCGAGGTCATGCTGCTCGAAAACATCCGCTTTTTCCCCGGCGAGGAACAGAATGATCCCGCATTCGCGCAGGATCTGGCGGATCTGGCCGATGTCTATTGCAACGATGCGTTTTCGGCCGCGCACCGCGCCCATGCCTCGACCGAAGGGGTGGCGCATCTTTTGCCATCCTGCGCCGGACGCTTGATGGAGGCGGAATTGCGCGCGCTCGATGCAGCCCTTGGCCAGCCCGCGCGCCCGGTCGTGGCGATTGTGGGCGGGGCCAAGGTGTCGACCAAGCTGGAGCTGCTGTCGCATCTGACCCGGAAGGTCGACATGCTGGTGATCGGCGGCGGCATGGCCAATACCTTCCTCGCGGCACAGGGCCATGATGTCGGAAGATCGCTGTGCGAACATGACCTGGCCGATACCGCGCGCGCGATCCTGGCCGAGGCCAGCGCCGCGGGCTGTGAGATCATCCTGCCCAGCGATGTCATCGCCGCCACGGAATTTGCCGCCGGGGCCGAGCATGCCACGGTTGCCGCCGATGCCGTGCCCGGCGACCGGATGATCCTGGACGCGGGCCCAGACACGATCGCGCGCATCATCACGGCGTTCGAGGGGGCGAAAACCCTGATCTGGAACGGCCCGCTCGGCGCCTTTGAGATTACGCCCTTTGACCACGCCACGCTGACCACCGCGCGCGCCGCCGGGCGGTTGACGCAAGACGGCAGGCTTGTGTCCGTCGCGGGCGGGGGCGACACGGTCGCGGCGCTGAACCAGGCGCAGGTGACCGACCAGTTCACCTACATCTCGACGGCGGGCGGCGCTTTCCTGGAATGGATGGAGGGCAAGACGCTTCCTGGGGTGGCCGCGCTCGAACAGGGAAACTGACCGACTGTTTGCGCCACCATTGTGGACAGGGACGCGGCGCTTTGGCAAGGAAGGGCAAAGCCGCCGCAACAGGAGTGCGCCCGATGCCCAATGCCGCCATGACAACCCGGATGCAGACCGGACAGGGCTTTATCGCAGCGCTGGACCAATCGGGCGGATCGACCCCCAAGGCGCTGCGGCTCTACGGGATTTCCGAGGGCGATTACGGGTCAGAGGCCGAGATGTTCGACCTGATCCACGCGATGCGCGCCCGCATCGCCACAGCCCCCGCCTTCAGCGGCGACAAGGTGATCGGCGCGATCTTGTTCGAGATGACGATGGATCGCCAGATCGCGGGCAAGCCTGCCGCCACCTACCTGTGGGAAGATCGCGGGGTGGTGCCCTTTCTCAAGATCGACCGCGGCCTGGAAGAGGCGGCGAATGGCGTGCAGATGATGAAACCCATCCCCGGCCTGTCCGACCTTTTGGACCGTGCCGTGGCCGCGGGCATTTTCGGCACCAAGGAACGATCCGTCATCGCATCGGCCAATGCGGGCGGCATTGCCGATATCGTGGCGCAACAGATCGACCTGGGGCTGGAGGTTCTGGCCAAGGGGCTGATGCCGATCCTGGAACCCGAGGTGGATATCAAGGCCCCCGACAAGGCCGCGGCCGAAGACCTGCTGTTGGCGGCCTTGACCGCGGCGCTGGACGCCATCCCCGAGGGCCGGCAGGTGATGCTGAAACTGACCCTGCCGACCAAGCCGGGGCTTTATGCGCCGCTGATCGCGCACCCGAAGGTGTTGCGCGTGGTCGCCCTGTCGGGCGGCTATGACCGTGATGCGGCCTGCGCCAAGCTGATGGAAAACCCCGGCATGATCGCCAGCTTTTCACGCGCCCTGACCGAAGGCCTGTCGGCACAGCAATCCGACGCCGATTTCAACGCCACCTTGGCCACGGCCATCGATGCGATCCACGCCGCATCGATCACCTGACGACGGCCGCGATCAGACGGGTTGCGCCGCCGTGCCGCTGAAATAGACCTGCATGAAGGCCGGTTCGCCCATCCGGTCGAGCAGCGCCAGTTGTTGATCGAGCCAGCCGTAATGGCCTTCTTCGTCCAGCGCGATGGTCTCGAACAGGACGCGGCTGCCGATGTCATTGACCTCGCCCGCCGCCTTGGCCGCCTTGGAATAGACCTCGATCGCCTCGGCCTCGTCGCTGCGGTCGGCCTCGAACATCGCCTTGAGCGTCTCGGCCCGCACCGGGGGTTTGGCGGGCACCACGGCGGGTGAGCCGCCCAGGTACAGGATGCGGTCGATGAACTGGCCGGCATGGCCCAGCTCCTCGTGCATTTCCTCGCGCATCTTGGCGGCCAGCTTGTCCAGCCCCCAATCGTCAAGCACATGGGCATGCAGCAGGTATTGCTGCACCGCCGAGAGCTCCATCGAAAGCGCCTTTTGCAACGCGGCGATGCTGGAAGGTTGACGGGGCATGGCTGATCCTTTCATGTCCATTGTGTTTAGAATAATTCTAAGTACTGCGCCGCCATGCTTCAACCCCGGCCCGGTCGCAAAGCGACAAGGCCCGGGCACAGGATGCAACCCTTTTGCGAATCGGGGTCCAAAAGGGGGATTCCCTTTTGCGAATCAATGTGCGAATCTGCGACCTGCACCCCGGTCACGGGTGCGGCAGACCACAAGGCACCGGCAGAATTCATGACGCGCAGCGCATCGCTCACAGGTTTGATCTTGCCGATGGCCCTGTTGCTGATCGGGGCCTATTTCACCTTTACCGCCGTTCAGGGCAATTACGGCCTGTTCCAGCGCGTTCAGATCGCGGCCGAGGCTGACCGGCTGCAGCAGCAGCTTGCGCTTCTGCAAGCAGACGTCGCGCGGATGGAAACCCTGACCCGGCGCCTGTCGGACGGGTTCCTCGATCTCGACCTGCTCGACGAACAGGCGCGCGACGTGCTGGGCTTTGTGCGCGCAGACGAGATCATCCTGCCCTGACGCGCCCCCGCTTCACCTTTCCATAAATACGCAGATCCCGGCCGCGCATCCCGCACCGGCCGTTGCCATGGGGCACCCCCGGCCGCGCATCAGCCTTGCACGGGGCGCAAAGCCCTGCGTCAGGATTGCGGGGTGCAATCAACGGTTGCCTCTGCTAGAGAGATGTTTAACGTTAAACTATCTCTGCGACCGGGGGAGGATGACCGGGATGCCACCACGCAAAACTGCCGCCACGACAGCGGCTGCCACGGGAAAACCCGCGGCGAATGTGTCCGCCGAAGATCTCAAGCGCTACTACCGCGAAATGCTTTTGATCCGCCGCTTCGAAGAAAAGGCCGGCCAGCTGTACGGCATGGGCCTGATCGGCGGGTTCTGCCACCTCTATATCGGGCAGGAAGCCGTCGTTGTCGGGCTGGAGGCCGCGGCCTCCGAGGGCGACAAGCGCGTCACCTCTTACCGCGACCATGGCCACATGCTGGCCTGCGGCATGGACCCCAAGGGCGTGATGGCCGAATTGACCGGCCGCATCGGGGGCTATTCCAAGGGCAAGGGCGGCTCGATGCACATGTTCTCGAAAGAGAAACATTTCTACGGCGGCCATGGGATCGTTGCGGCCCAGGTGCCGATCGGGGCGGGCCTGGCCTTTTCCGACAAATATCGCGGCAATGACCGCGTGACCTTCACCTATTTCGGCGATGGCGCGGCCAACCAGGGCCAGGTGGCCGAAAGCTACAACATGGCGCAGCTCTGGGATCTGCCGGTGATCTTCGTGATCGAGAACAACCAGTACGCCATGGGCACAAGCGTCAAGCGCGCCACCAAATCCCCCGATTTCTGGGAACGCGGCGTGGCTTACGGCATCGCGGGCGAAGCGGTCGACGGCATGGATGTGCTGGCGGTCAAGGCGGCGGGCGAAAAGGCCGTGGCGCACTGCCGCGCGGGCAAGGGCCCCTATATCCTCGAGGTGATGACCTATCGCTACCGGGGTCATTCCATGTCGGACCCGGCGAAATACCGCACCCGCGAAGAGGTGCAGGAAATGCGCGAAAAGCGCGACGCCATCGAAAACGTGCGCCAGATGCTGTTGACCGGCGGTCATGCCTCCGAGGACGATCTGAAAAAGATCGACAAGGAGATCAAGGATATCGTCAACGAGGCGGCAGAGTTTTCCAAGGAAAGCCCCGAGCCCGACCTGTCCGAGCTCTGGACGGACATCTACGCCGATACAGCGCCGCAAGACGCCTGAGGGAGAGATCAGACATGGCAACCGAAATTCTCATGCCCGCCCTCTCCCCCACGATGGAGGAAGGCACGCTGGCCAAATGGCTGGTCAAGGAAGGCGACAGCGTCAAATCCGGCGACATCCTCGCCGAAATCGAAACCGACAAGGCGACGATGGAATTCGAAGCCGTCGATGAAGGCGTGATCGGCAAGCTGCTGGTCGCGGAAGGCACCGAGGGCGTCAAGGTCAACACCCCCATCGCGATCATCGGCGAGGCGGGCGAAACCATGGCCGCCAAGGCCCCCGCCCCCGCCGATGAGGCGCCGAAGGCCGCCGAAAAGGCCCCCGCCGCTGCCGCCGCCAGCGCCCCCGCAAGCGTCAAGGTCGATCGCAGCCCCGATTGGCCCGATGGCACCAAGATGAAGACCCAGACGGTCCGCGAAGCCTTGCGCGACGCCATGGCCGAAGAAATGCGCGCCGATGACAGCGTCTTCATCATGGGCGAAGAGGTCGCGGAATATCAGGGCGCCTACAAGATCACCCAGGGCTTGCTGGACGAGTTTGGCGCGCGCCGTGTCATCGACACGCCGATCACCGAACATGGTTTTGCGGGCATCGGCGTTGGTGCGGCCTTTGGCGGGCTCAAGCCCATCGTCGAATTCATGACCTTCAATTTCGCCATGCAGGCGATTGACCATATCATCAATTCGGCGGCCAAGACGCTCTACATGTCAGGCGGCCAGATGGGCGCACCGATGGTGTTTCGTGGCCCCAATGGTGCCGCCGCCCGCGTGGGCGCGCAGCACAGCCATGATTACGCCGCCTGGTATTCCCAGATCCCCGGCCTCAAGGTGGTGATGCCCTATTCGGCGGCCGATGCCAAAGGCCTGCTGAAAACCGCGATCCGCGATCCCAACCCGGTGGTCTTCCTGGAAAACGAAATCCTCTATGGCCGGTCCTTCGAGGTGCCGGATGTGGACGATTTCACCATCCCCTTCGGCAAGGCGAAAATCTGGCGCGAAGGCTCTGATGTCACCATCGTGTCCTTCGGGATCGGCATGACCTATGCGCTGGAGGCGGCCGAGAAACTGGCCGCCGAGGGCATCGAGGCCGAGGTGATCGACCTGCGCACGCTGCGCCCGCTCGATTACGACACGATCCTCGAAAGCGTGAAAAAGACCAACCGCTGCGTCACCGTCGAAGAAGGTTTCCCGGTCTGTTCGATCGGCAACCACCTGTCGGCCTATATCATGACCCATGCGTTCGATTACCTCGATGCGCCGGTGTTGAACTGCACCGGCAAGGATGTGCCGATGCCCTATGCCGCCAATCTCGAGAAACTGGCGCTGACATCGGTGGCCGAAGTGATCGAGGCGGTCAAAACCGTCACCTACCGGTAAGGAGACCGCGCGATGCCCACAGAAATCCTGATGCCCGCGCTCTCCCCCACGATGGAGGAGGGCACGCTGGCCAAATGGCTGGTGAAAGAGGGCGACACCGTCGCCTCTGGCGATATCCTCGCCGAAATCGAAACCGACAAGGCGACGATGGAATTCGAAGCCGTCGATGAAGGCGTGATCGGCAAGCTCTTGGTCGCGGAAGGCACCGAGGGCGTCAAGGTCAACGCCCCCATCGCCATTCTTCTGGAAGATGGCGAAAGCGCATCCGACATGGGCGGGGCCAAACCCGCCGCCGAAGCGCCGAAGCCGACCGAGACGGCGGCCCCGACGGCTGCAGCTGCAGCCGCCCCTGCCGCGTCCCCTGCCCCTGCGGCCCCCAAACCCGCCGATGGCGCACGCGTCTTCGCCTCGCCGCTGGCGCGCCGGATCGCCGCCGACACGGGCGTGGACCTGTCCCAGATCACCGGCAGCGGCCCGCATGGCCGCGTCGTCAAGGCCGATGTGATGGGCAAATCCGCCACCGCCGCCCCGCCCCCACAGGCGGCACCGGCCTCCGCACCGGCCACGGCGGCCCCTGCCGCCGCTGCCGCCAAGGCGACCGCCGCCATGCCCACCGGCCCCGATGCCGCGCAGGTCATGCGGATGTACGAGGGGCGCGATTACGTCGAGGTCAAGCTGGACGGGATGCGCAAGACCGTCGCCGCCCGCCTGACCGAGGCGAAACAGACCATCCCGCATTTCTACCTGCGCCGCGATATCCGGCTCGATGCGCTTCTGGCCTTCCGGGCACAGTTGAACACGCAGCTGGAAGGGCGCGGCGTCAAGCTGTCGGTCAATGATTTCATCATCAAGGCCTGTGCCAATGCGCTGCAACAGGTGCCCGCCGCCAATTCCGTCTGGGCGGGCGACCGGATGCTGCGGCTGACCCCGTCGGATGTGGCCGTCGCCGTGGCCGTCGATGGCGGGCTGTTCACGCCGGTTCTGAAGGACGCGCATCAGAAATCCATCTCGGCCCTGTCGGCAGAGATGAAGGATCTGGCAACCCGCGCCCGCGACCGCAAGCTTGCGCCACATGAATATGTCGGCGGGTCTTTCGCGATCTCGAACCTCGGGATGTTCGGCATCGACAATTTCGATGCGGTGATCAACCCGCCGCATGGCGCGATCCTGGCGGTTGGCGCGGGCGTCAAGAAACCCGTGGTGGGCAAAGACGGCGAATTGACCGTGGCAACGGTGATGTCGGTCACCCTGTCGGTCGATCACCGGGTCATCGATGGCGCGCTTGGCGCGGAATTGCTGCAAGCGATTGTTGACAATCTGGAGTCTCCCGTGGCTATGCTTGCATGAACAAGCATTAGCGCCACTGGGGAGGAGCGGTGACGCTGACAAGACGGGGCCGCGCCATGGATGCGCGGCCCCGTCGGCTTTTTTCTACAAGATTTGATCTGGGGCAAAGTCCGCGCGCGCGCCCGGCCCTATCGGTGGGACACATTCACCGCAAAGGACCACGCCCAGATGGATTGGAAAGACACGCTGCGCCACACCACGCAGCTTTTGACCCCGATGCGCCGCGACCAGGCAGACACCGCCCAAGGCTTTCACGCGCTGCATGAAGCCGCCCTTGCCCCCGGTGCGCTGTCGACCAAGCACAAGGAACTGATCGCGCTGGCCATCGGCGTGTCCAAGCAATGCAACGATTGCATCGGCTATCACGTCAAGGGCGCGATCCGCGCCGGGGCCACCCGCGACGAGGTGGCGGAAATGGTCAATGTCGTGGTGCTGATGAACGGCGGGCCGGGCTACATGTACGGGGCCAAGGCGATGGAGGCCTTTGATCAATTGTCATGACCCGATGCCCGGTCAGGGTTGCAGCGCCTTCCAGGTGCCGGGCTTCAACCCGTCCAGCGTGTGCGGCCCCACCGACCAGCGGATCAACCGCAAGACCGGCAGGCCGACATGGGCGCACATGCGCCGCACCTGCCGGTTGCGGCCTTCGGTGATGGTCAGTTTCAGCCAAGCCTCGGGCACATTCAACCGGAACCGCACGGGCGGGTCGCGCGGCCAAAGCCAGCCGGGCTCTGCCACCTGTTCCACCCGCGCGGGCCGTGTCGGCCCGTCCTTCAACGTCACCCCCAGCCTCAACGCCTCCAGCGCGCCTGGCGTGGGCACCCCCTCGACCTGCACGACATAGGTCTTGGGCGTGGCCGATGTCGGATCTGTCAGGCGCGCCTGCAAGATGCCGTCATTGGTCAAAAGCAACAGCCCCTCGCTGTCACGGTCCAGCCGGCCTGCCGGATACATGCCGGGCATGTCGAGATAGCGCTTCAGCCCCGGCCAATGCCCGTCATCGGTGAACTGGCTCAGCACATCCATCGGCTTGTTGAAGGCGATCAGGCGGGTTTCGCTGCGCGGCATGTTGGGCTTGGCGCGGGGGCGCGGACGCGGGCGGCTCATCGCATCAATGCGCCTTGGCCCAGTTCGGCCCCTGCCCCGCATCCACCACGATGGGCACGTCCAGATGCACCGCCGGGGATGCCGCGCCTTCCATCACCTCGCGGGCGCGCGCGATCAGCGGGTCGACCGCGCCCTCGTCCACCTCGAACAGCAATTCGTCATGCACCTGCAACAGCATCCGCGCGGGCAGCCCGTCGATCGCGGCCTCCATCCGGATCATCGCGCGGCGGATGATGTCGGCCGCCGTGCCCTGGATCGGTGCGTTGATCGCCGCGCGATAGGCAAAGCCCGCGCCGGGGCCCTTGGCGTTGATCTCGGGGGTGTGGATCTTGCGGCCGAACAAGGTCTGCACATAGCTGTTGCTCTTGGCAAAAGCCTTGGTCTCTTCCATGTAATCCTTGATGCCGGGGAAGCGGTCGAAATAGCGGTCGATGAACCCCTGCGCCTCGGCGCGCGGAATGCGCAGGTTGCGCGCAAGGCCAAAGCCGGAAATCCCGTAGATCACCCCGAAATTGATCGCCTTGGCCTGGCGGCGCACATCCGACGTCATCTGGTCCAGCGGCACGCCGAACATTTCCGAGGCGGTGGCGGCGTGAATATCCTGCCCCTCGCGGAACGCCTGTTTCAGCGCCTCGATCCCCGCGATATGGGCCAGGATGCGCAATTCGATCTGGCTGTAGTCAAGCGACACCAGAACCTTGCCCTGATCGGCCACGAAAGCCTCGCGGATGCGGCGCCCTTCTTCGGACCGCACGGGGATATTCTGCAGGTTCGGATCGGTCGAGGCCAGCCGCCCGGTATTGGCGCCCGCGATGACATAGCTGGTGTGCACCCGCCCGGTATCGGGGTTGATGTGATCTTGCAGCGCGTCGGTGTAGGTGGATTTCAGTTTCGACAATTGCCGCCAGTCGAGCACGCGGCCCGGAAGGTCGTGTTCGGTCGCCAGATCTTCCAGAACATCGGCGGGGGTAGCGTATTTGCCGGTCTTGCCCTTTTGCCCGCCGGGCAGGCCCATCTTTTCGAACAGGATTTCGCCCAGTTGCGCGGGCGATCCGACATTGAAGCTTTCGCCTGCAAGCTCGTGGATCTCGGCCTCGAGCCCCGCCATTTTCTGGGCGAAGGCGTTGGACATGCGCGACAGCACATCGCGGTCGACCTTGATGCCCGCCATTTCCATCCGCGCCAGCACCGGCACGAGCGGGCGTTCCAGCGTCTCGTAGACCGTGGTCACACCCGCGCCGTGCAATTGCGGCTTGAAGGTCTTCCACAAGCGCCAGGTCACATCGGCATCTTCGGCGGCATAGGGGGCGGCCGCGTCGATCTTGACCCGGTCAAAGGTGATCTGCGATTTGCCCGCCCCGATCAGATCCTTGATCGGGATCGGGCTATGGCCAAGATAGCGTTCGGCCAGCGCATCCATGCCGTGCCCATGCAGGCCCGCGTTCATCGCGTAAGACATCAGCATCGTGTCATCGATCGGGGCGACGTCAATGCCGTAGCGCGCCAGGATCTTGACGTCATACTTGGCGTTTTGCAGGATTTTCAACACGCTGGCGTCTTCCAGCAGCGGCTTGAGGAGCGCCAGCGCCGCCTCCAGCGCCATCTGCCCCGGCGCCAGCGCATCGGAGCCGAACAGCCCCTCGCCCGCCTCTGCCTTGTGGATCAGCGGGATGTAGCAGGCCATGTTCGGCCCCGTGGCCAGCGACACGCCCACCAGATCGGCGGTCATTTCGTTCAACCCGGTGGTCTCGGTGTCGATCGCCACCTCGCCGCGCGCCATCGCCTGCGCGATCCAGCCTTGCAGCGTTTCGGCGTCGCGCACCACGCTGTAGGCGCTGCGGTCGATGGGGGGCATGGCGGGCAGATCTTGCCCCACAGGCGCGGCCCCGCGCGGATCGGTATCGGGGAGGACGGGCGCGGCCACACCCAGGCCATCGGCAATGCGCTTGGTCAGCGACCGGAATTCCATCCGGGTCAGGAATTCAAGCAACACCTCTGCATCGGGTTCCAGCACCTCCAGGTCATCGAGCGACACCTCCATCGGGGTGCGGTCGTCAAGCGTGACCAGCCGCTTTGACAGGCCGGATCTGGTCGGCAAACTCGATCAGGGTCTGGCGGCGCTTGGGTTGCGGGATTTCTTCCGCGCGCGCCAATAGCGTTTCCAGATCCCCGAATTCATTGATCAAAAGCGCCGCCGTCTTGATGCCGATGCCCGGCGCGCCGGGAATATTGTCGACACTGTCGCCCGCCAGCGCCTGCACATCCACCACCCGGTCGGGGCGGACGCCGAATTTCGCCTCGACCCCGTCGCTGTCGATGCGCAGGTTCTTCATGGCGTCGAACATTTCGACCCCGCCACCGACCAGCTGCATCAGATCCTTGTCGCTGGAAATGATCGTGCAGCGCCCGCCGGCTTCGCGTGCCTGCCGGGCCAGGGTGGCGATGATGTCGTCGGCCTCGTAGTTTTCCAGCTCGAGGCAGGCGAGGTTGAAGGCGCGCGTCGCCTCGCGGGTCAGGGGCATCTGCGGGCGCAGATCCTCGGGCATGGCGTCGCGGTTCGCCTTGTAGAGATCATACATATCGTTGCGAAACGTATGGCTGCCCTTGTCAAAGACCACGGCGGCATGGGTCGGCGCATCGGGGCCGGTATTGGCCTCGATCATGCGGTGGATCATGTTGCAAAACCCCGCCACCGCCCCGATGGGCAGGCCATCGGATTTGCGCGTCAGCGGTGGCAGGGCGTGGTAGGCGCGAAAGATGAAGGCCGACCCGTCCACCAGATGCAGGTGATGCCCCTTGCCGAATGCCATGATACCGTCCCCCGCGACTGTTCCGTGGGGTCTGTTCTAGCGCGGGGACGCAGCGCCTGCGACCCCGGTTTTCGCATTCAGCGGGTGGTTTTCACCTGGTCGGCCATGTCTGCGTGGATGAATTTCTTGTCGCAGTAGCCGCATTCGACCCAGCCACGGTCGGGGGGGATCGACAGCCAGACGCGCGGATGGCCCAACGCGCCCTCGCCGCCGTCGCAGGCAACGCGGTGCGTCGTGACGATTTCGGTCTCGGGGGGGGCGATGGTCATGGTGCGATCCTCGGCTCAAACGTCGCGCCGGATATGGCAGGTTGCGCCCGCCCGGACAAGACCGGCGCGGGCGCTGCCCCGCGATCAATCGGCTTTTTGCAGCATCCGCCCAAGCGGCCGACCCGACAGGATATGGACGTGGTAATGCGGCACCTCTTGCACCGCGACCTCGCCCGCGTTGGAAATGGTGCGATAGCCCTGCCCGCCCATGCCCGGCTGAATGCCCTTGTCGGCACAGATGCGCCCGACGGTGCGCCAGAAATCGACGATCTCGGCCTCCGAGGCCTCGAGCGCGAAATGATCGGCGCAGACATAAGCCCCCTTGGGGATCACCAGCACATGAATGGGCGCTTGCGGATAGATATCGTCAAAGGCCAGCGTGTGGTCGGTTTCCATCACCGTGCGGTTGGGAATTTCCCCGCGCAGGATCTTGGCGAAAATATTCTGTGGGTCATAGTCATAGGCCATGATGCGTCCTTGTCAGTCGGCAAAGAGATAAGGGGTTTCGGCCAGGTCCTGCCCTTTTTCCGGCGCGATGCCGAAAAAATCGCTCAGGACGATGGCATTCTCTGGTGCGGCGCGATCTTCGCGGATGCGCCAATGGCGGGGAAATTCCGCATCGCGGATACGGATCGATTCATCCGCGAACTCGTGACGCAACGTCGGCAACATGCGCGTGATCACCTCGCTGGGGGTGTCGGCGGTGGCCAGGCCCACGCGATGCGCTTGACCCACCAGGTACTGATCGTCAAAGACGCATTGCAATTCCAGGATGCGCGCATTGGCGCGATCCGACATGAAATCCTGCATCAGGCCAATATTCGCAGGATCGAGGCAGATCATCAGCCGGTCGGTGTCGTAGTAATCGAACAACATCCGCATCAGCGCCCGGCGGTGGCGGTTGCGCTTTTCCAGCGTGCGTTCGATGCCGCCCAGGTGCGGCACCGGGCAAGACGCCTCGTCGAACAGGTATTCGACCCCGCGCACATCCAGCCGGTCGGCGGCGGCATGCAACAACCGCTTGGCCACATGCCATTTCTTGCACACCAGCATATACAGGTTGCGGTCAGGCCCAAGCGTGCTTTCGCGTTCCCAAAACCGCGTGCCATAGCGTTTGCCGATCCGCCCGCGCCCGGTCAGAAAGGCATGCAGCTTTTCGCCCTCCTGGCTGGTGGCGAAATTCACCCGGTCCGATTCCCACAACGCGCCCAGCCGGTCCTGCAACAGCGTGGCCTCGGGGCTGATCTTGCGGGCGAACAGGAAATCCTGCGAAATCAACAGGTCATACTGGTCATTGTAGAAACTGACCGGCATGCCGTAATCGCTGAACATCTTGAAGGTCAGGGTGCGGCTTTCGATCTCGCGCTCGGGCACAAGGTGGCGCACGAGGGTCTGAAAGAATGTCTCGTCCGGGATCCAGGTGGTGGAAAAGAATGTCACCACATCGCGGCGGGTGCGGCAGAATTGCAGCAGCTTTTCGATCGTGCGCCGCCGCAGGCACCACCATTGGCTGCCGATCTGCACCTCGATGTCTTCGGGGATGCGGCGCGTCAGTCCAAGGGCCTTTTGCAGACGGAAACTGCGGTAGAACCAGGCTTTCTGGGTGCGTTCATTGAACCAGTGCCGGTAGATCAACCGTTCTTCCTTGAAGCCGGTCTTGATCCAGTCCGAGGTGAAGAAATCGAAGCTTTCGACATAGTCGCGGTCATGCGCATCCAGGAACCTATGCGCATAGGCCGCCGATTTCACCGGCAGGCAATCGCCCGACAACATGTAGAAATGGGTTGCATCGGGGAAATTCCGTTCGGCCATCTCCAGCGCGTTCAGCGTGGCCTGCACCAGCGACCAGGCCCCCCAGCCGCATTTGATCCGCTTGGCCGCGAAACAGACCGACGGGTTGTCGGCCAGCGCCTCGGTGATCTTGGCGAAATCCGATGCTTTCGCGCGCGCGTCGAAATGGATCGACACGTAATCCCCCGTCGCCGTCAGGCGCCTGGCCTGTCGAATGATTGCGGGCGGGTCTTTGTGACACAAGAGAATGAAGGCTATTTTTGCCATACTGGGAACAACCGGCCTCAATCTTTCCTTATTGTTGCGATACTCATAGCTAACAGAGATTGAAGACACACGCGTTGTTTGATCTTTAGAGGCAAGGTAAACGGTGCGCCCCGCGCGGGCAAGGACGAGCAAGAGGCCAAGACCATGGGGTTTCCCGGAACCTGGATGACGGAAAGCGAAAGCGTGGTTTACCGCGTGGTGCCCAAATGCGCCTGCTCGACCATCGGACAGATCCTGTATTATTCCGACAATGGCGTGTATTTCGACGGCGACATCCACGATGCCACGGGCGGCCTTCACAAATGGTCGCTGGACCCCAGCCAGCCGGTGATCGAACGCAGCGTGCGGGGCCACGAAACCTATACCTTCACCTGCGTGCGCAACCCCTATACCCGTATCCTGTCGTCGTTTTTCGACAAGATCTGCGGCATTCAGCGCAACGGCAAACGCTATCGCGGCAACCTTGTGCCGCTGTTGATCCAGAAATACGGCATCGAGGTGGGCGGCGAAGACGGCAAGGGCGAGTTTGACCAGATCGCCAGTTTCCGTCGGTTCCTGCTGTTTGCGCGCGACACCATCCGCTGGCGCCGCCCGATGGAACCGGACATCCACTGGTCGGCCATGTCGGGCCATGTCTCGACCCTGATCGTGAATGGCGGGCGCTACGACAATATTTTCTGGACCGAGAAATTCGACGACGGCATGCAATCGGTTCTGGATGCGATCGCGGTGAAACACCCCGTCGATCTGGCCGCCGTGCCCCGCTTCAACGAAAGCGAAGGGCATGGGCCCAAGCGCCTACACCCGGTCGAGGCGTATTTCGACGATCTGTCGATGCATCTGGTCTATGAAATCTACCACCGCGATTTCGACCTGTTCAAATACGATTTCGAAAACCCCGGAAACAAGATGCCCATCGGTGACATCGACCTGGACGAAGTCCATGCCAAGCTGGGCGATTGACCGGGTTTCGCTCGGCCTCCCGTAAAGCGCGCGCCTACAGCAACCCGGCCTCGGCAAAGACCTCGGTCAGGGGCCGCTTGGGGCGCGGGCCGACATGGCCGATCACCTCGGATGCGGCGGCAACCCCCATACGGCCCGCCATCGCCAGATCGCGGCCCGTGGCCAGGCCATACAGGAACCCTGCCGCGAATTGATCGCCCGCGCCCGTCGCATCGACCGGCGTCACGCGCGTGACCGGCACCTCCACCCGTTCCGCGCCGCGCAAGATCTTTACCGGCTCGCCCGAATGGGTGCAGACAACGATATCGCAAATGGCCGCCGCCCGGCGCAGCGCCGCATCGAGATCTTCTGTCTGGTAGAGCGCCAGCCATTCCTCGTGGTTGCCGATGACGAAATCCATCTGGGTTTCGATCAGCGTCAGGAAATCGGCCCGGTGCCGGTCGACACAAAAGGGATCGGACAAGGTGATGCCGACCTTGCCACCGCCCTTGCGGCACTGATCGGCGGCGGCGGCAAAGGCGGATTTGCCCTCGGGCTTGTCGTAAAGATAGCCTTCCAGAAACAGCCAGCGCGCGGCAGAGGCAACGCCTGCATCCACATCGTCCGCGTCGAAATCCGCGCCCGCGCCCAGGTAGGTGTTCATCGACCGCTCGCCATCGGGCGACACGAAGATCATCGACCGCGAGGTGGGGGCCTGCGCATCACGCGCGGGCGGATTGGGGAAATCCGTGCCCTGGGCAGCCATGCCATCGGCATAGAAGCGCCCCAGCGCGTCATCCTTGACCTTGCCCAGGAAGGCGGTTTTCAACCCCAGCGTTCCCGCCCCCGCGATGGTGTTGGCCACCGATCCGCCCGGCGTCTGCACCCGGTCCGTCATCGCGGCATAGAGCAGTTCGGCCCGTTCGCGGTCGATCAGCTGCATGATGCCCTTTTCGATCCCCATGTTGTCGAGGAAACTGTCATCGCCATGCGAAATCACGTCGACGATCGCATTGCCGATACCGACAAGGTCATAGGTCTGGGTCATGGGGTCTTGTCCTCGTATTGGCACAGGTCACGGATGATGCAGGCGCCGCATTTGGGTTTGCGGGCCACGCAGATATAGCGCCCATGCAGGATCATCCAGTGATGGGCGTGCAGTTGAAATTCGGCCGGAACATGGTCTTCGATGGCGCGTTCCACCGCGTCCACGTCGCGCCCCGGGGCAATGCCCGCGCGGTTGCCAAGGCGGAAGATATGCGTGTCGACCGCCTGCGCGGGAAACTGCCACCACATGTTCAAGACCACGTTGGCGGTCTTGCGGCCCACGCCCGGCAGCGATTGCAACGCCGCGCGCGAGGATGGCACCTGCCCGCCGTACTCCTCGACCAGGATCCGGCTCAGCTTGATGACATTCTTGGCCTTGTTGCGAAACAGGCCGATGGTCTTGATCTGCTCTGTCAGGGCCTCTTCGCCCAGGGCCAGCATCTTTTCCGGCGTGTCGGCGATCTCGAACAGGTGCTTGGTGGCACGGTTCACGCCCGCGTCGGTGGCCTGCGCGCTGAGCGCCACGGCCACGACCAGCGTAAAGGCGTTGGTGTGATGCAATTCCCCCTTCGGTTCAGGCTCTGCCGCCTGAAACCGTGCGAAAATCTCGCGCATCGCGTGATAGGGCAACTGCTTGGCCATGGCGCCCTTTTGGCGATTGCGGGCCTGCGCGGCAAGCGGGTTTTCGCGCAAGTTTCGGGTCGCGCCGGGGCCGGTGCCCGCGCTAGTATCGCGCCATGACCCAAGACAGCGCCTATCATTACCACGTCATCCGCCGCGCCATCGACACCATCGATGCCGCCGATGCCCCGCTGAGCCTGGAGGCGCTGGCGCGCGACATGGGCCTGAGCCCGGCGCATTTCCAGCGCGTCTTTTCCGCCTGGGTGGGCGTCAGCCCGAAACGCTACCAGCAATACCTGGCGCTGGATCACGCGCGCGCGCTGCTGCGCGACCGCTTCACCACGCTGGAAACCGCGCAGGTCGTGGGCCTGTCGGGCTCGGGGCGGCTGCATGACCTGTTCCTGACATGGGAAGCGATGGCGCCCGGCGAATACGCGCGCGGCGGCGCGGGCCTGACGATCCGCCATGGCTGGTTCGACAGCCCCTTTGGCCCGGCGCTGGTGATGGGCACGGATCGGGGGATTTGCGGGCTTGGGCTGGCCGCCGAAACCGGCCGCGACGCCACGATGGACGATCTGCGCGCACGCTGGCCCATGGCAGATTTCATCGACGACCCCGCACCGCTGGCGCCCATGGTCGCCACCGCCTTCGGCACGACCGGCAGCGCGTCCGCGCGCCTGCATCTGATCGGCGCGCCGTTCCAGATCAAGGTCTGGGAGGCGCTGTTGCAGATCCCGTCGGGCCATGTGACCACCTATTCCGAGATCGCCAGCGCCATCGGCCACCCCCGCGCCGTGCGCGCCGTGGGCACCGCCGTGGGGCGCAACCCGGTCAGCTGGCTGATCCCCTGCCACCGCGCGCTGCGCAAATCCGGCGCGCTTGGCGGCTATCACTGGGGCCTGCCGGTCAAACGCGCGATGCTGGCGCGGGAATCGGCGCAAACCGGGGCATGATGGCGCGGAATTGATGGGCAGATTTCCGCCATTTTGCGAATTGCCCGCTGCGCAAGGGCCGCGTGACTGCTATAGCTGAGCCGAACAAAGGGTTCGGGGCAACCGCACCAAGAGCAGTCTGGAAGGGCATGATCATGATCATTCGCGGCAAAATCACCATTCTCGCAACCGTGTCAGCGCTGGCGTTGGCGGGCTGTGTCGGCAATACCGTCCAACCCATGGGCGAACGCACCCAAAGCGGCGCGGTCATCGGCGGGCTTTTGGGCGGGTTCCTGGGCGCGGCCAACAATGACAGCGACCCGGGCCTTGGCGCGGTGGCGGGGGCTGCGGCAGGCGCGCTTGCGGGCGGGGCCATCGGCGCGGCGCTTGACCGGCAGGCGCGCGATCTGCGCGGCGATCTGGCCAATGACGACATCCGCATCCAGAACACCGGCGAAGAACTGATCGTCACCATGCCCGAGGGCATCTTGTTCGACATCGACAGCGCCGCGATCCGCGCCAGCCTTCAGGCCGATCTGCGGGCGCTCGCGCGCAACCTGCAACAATACCCCGACACCACGGTGGATGTGATCGGCCATACCGACAACACCGGCAGCGCGGAATACAACCAGGACCTCTCGGCGCGCCGCGCGCAGGCGGTCGCGGGCGTCTTGCTGGAACAGGGCGTCGCCCCCGTGCGCGTGCGCAGCTTTGGCCGCGGCGAAAGCGAACCGGTGGCCTCCAACCTCACGCCCGAGGGTCGCCAGCAGAACCGCCGGGTCGAGGTGATCATTCGCCCCCGTTGATCTGGCCCGCTGATCTGGCCCGCGCCGGCCGAACGGCCTGACCAAACGGCTGGACATACCCCAAGGACTGGTCAATATATTTGACCAGTCCGGGAGGGGATCATGCCGTTTCAACGCATCGAGGCCGAAAAACTGTCGCAATCCGTGGTGCGGCAGATCGAACAGCTGATCCTGCGCGGCATCCTGCGCCCCGGTGAACGGCTGCCCTCGGAACGCGAATTGTCCGAACGCCTGGGCGTGTCGCGCCCCTCCCTGCGCGAAGCGGTGGCGGACCTGCAGGATCGCGGGCTTTTGGCGGCGCGCGCGGGCGCGGGCATTTACGTCGCCGATGTGCTGGGATCGGCGTTTTCGCCCGCCTTGATCCGGCTGATTTCCAGCCATGAAGAAGCGGTCTACGACTACATCGGCTTTCGCCGCGACCTGGAATCCATCGCCGCCGAACGCGCCGCGGTGCACGGGTCCGACACCGATCTCAAGGTGATCGACGCGATCTTTCAGAAGATGGAACTGGCCCATAAAAAGCGCAACCCGGCCGACGAGGCGGAACTGGACGCGGAATTCCATCTCGCCATCCTGGAGGCGTCGCATAACGTGATCTTGCTGCACATGATGCGCTCGATCTTCGACCTGCTGAAACAGGGCGTGTTCTTCAACCGCCAGATGATGTTCAAAAGCCGCACCACCCGCGACCTGCTGCTGGATCATCACCGCGCGATCAATGCCGCCCTGCAAGCGCGCGACGCGGCAGCCGCGCGCGCCGCGGTCGAGGAACACCTGAGCTATGTCGAAAGCCGCCTGGGCGATCTGCGCCGCGCCGAAAAGAACGAAGAGGTCGCGCGCCTGCGCTATGCCCATGAACAGGAACGCGGATAACCCGCGCCCCTGCCCGCTTCACCTTTCCGCAAATACGCATCTTGCAACCGGGCCGGCCGCGCCGGTCAATCCGCGGCCCCCCCGGCAAAGGCATTGCCGTTCTTCCAGTCACAGGGCGCTTCCTGCATTTCGAGATGCAGCCGGTCGCCGGTATAGGCATGGGCGAGCGCCAGCGCCTCGTCCAGCTCGATCCCCAGGCCCGGCGCGGTGGGGGCGGGCACGAAGCCGCCCTCGACCCTTGGGCCGCCACGCACGAGCGATTTGTGAAACGGCGTCTCGATCGCCTCGACCATCAACAGGTTCGGGCAACTGACCCCAAGATGCACATTGGCGGCCCATTCCACCGGCCCGGCGTAAAGATGCGGCGCGATCTGCGCGCCCTGGGCCTCGGCCAGGATGGCGATCTTCTTGCCTTCCCAGATGCCCCCCGCACGCCCCAGAGCCGGTTGCACGATGCGCACCCCCGCGCGCAGGGCGGCGGCGAATTCCATCTTGCCGCAAAAGCGTTCCCCGCTGGCCACTGGGATCGAGGTGGCACGCGCCACCTCGGCCAGGCCCGCGATGTCATCGGGCGGGATCGGTTCCTCGAACCACAAGGGATCATGGACCTCGATCGCGCGCGCCAGCCGGATCGCATGGCCCGGGGTGAACTGGCCATGGGTGCCGAACAGCAGATCGGCCCGGTCGCCCACCGCCGCACGGATCGCGGCGCAGATCGCCACCGACCGGGTGATGTCGGACAGGGCGGGCGCATGGCCGCCCCGGATCGTATAGGGGCCGGCGGGGTCGAATTTCACCGCCGTCCAGCCTTCTGCCACGCGGGCGGCGGCGGCCTTGGCTTGCGCCTCGGGGTCGATCCAGAACCGCGCCGCCTCATCCGGCGATACGCCGTCTTCGGGGTAGAGATAGGTATAGGCCCGCAGGCTCGCGTTCATCTTGCCGCCCAGAAGCGCCCAGACCGGCCGGTCGCGCGCCTTGCCGAGGATATCCCAACAGGCCATTTCCAATCCCGCGAAGGCGCCGAAGGCGGTCGGATCGGCGCGCTGGGTAAACCCCGAGGACCAGACGCGCCGCGACATCAACTCGATGGACTCGGGGCTTTCGCCGTCCATGTGGCGGGCGAAGACATCCGCGATCACGGCCCGCATCGCCGCGGGGCCGATGGCCGAGGCATAGACCTCGCCCAGCCCGGTGATGCCGCAGGCCGTGGTCAGCCGCACGATCAGCCAATATCGCCCGCCCCAACCGGGGGGCGGCGGCGCGACGGTGAAGATCTCGAGGTTTTGAAGCTTCATGGAGATGTCGCCTGTGCTTGGGCCTGTGGAACGGGCGGGACGGGGGGCCAGCCCCCCGGCCCCCCGGGATATTTGGAAAACGGAGAAACCGGGATCATCCGGGACGGGGTGGAAAGATCAGCACGTTGCGGCGCGCCTGGCCCGCATTGGTGTCGGCGATGGCCGCGTTGATCTGGTCGAAGGACCAATGCCGCGACACCAGTTCATCGAGTTTCAACCGGTCCTGGGCATAGAGATCGACCATCCAGGGGATGTCGCGCGCCAGCACGACATCGCCCATCTTGGTGCCGCGTATCCCCTGGCCCAGGGCGGCAAGGATCACCGGTTCATAGACGGAAAGCGCGCCGGAATGGGGCATGCCGACGGCATAGACCGTGCCCCCCGGCGCGATCAGGCGCAGCGCCATGTCATAGGCGGGGATGGCCCCGACGCTGACGAAGACATGATCGGCCAGCCGGCCGCCGGTGATCAGGCCCAGCGCGCGCCAGGGCTTGGCCTCGGTGGCCAGGATCGTGTCGGTGGCGCCGAAATCGCGCGCATCGCCGAGCTTGGCGGGCTCGAGATCCATCGCTATGATCCGGGCCGCGCCCGCGAGCCGCGCGCCCTGCACCGCGTTCAGGCCGACGCCGCCCGCGCCGATCACCACCACCGTGTCGCCCGGGCGCACGCGGGCGGTATTGACCACCGCCCCCACCCCCGTCGGCACCCCGCAGGCCAGGAGACAGGCGGCCTGGGGCGGGATCGCATCGCCCAGCGGCGCGGCCTGGGACTGGTCGATGATGACCTTTTCCGCGAAGGCGCCACATTCCATCGCGGCATGGACCGACGCGCCGGTCGCATCCGACAGTTTCGGGGCGCTGTCGGCGTTGGCGCTGCAATAGATCGGCCTGCCGGCGGTGCAGGCGGCGCAGGCCCCGCAGGACCGGATCAGCGTCACCAGCACCCTGTCGCCGATGGCATGCCGGGTTATGCCCGGCCCCAGCGCGCTGATGCGCCCCGCCGCCTCGTGGCCATAGACCGCGGGCAAGGCCCCGCCCCAGGCCCCTTCAATATAGGAGATGTCGGAATGGCAGATCGCCACCGCCTCGAGCGTCACCTCGATCTCGCCGGGGCCGGGATCGCGCAAGGTCAGGGTTTCGATCGCCAGCGGCGCGCCGAATTGGCGGCAGACGGCGGCGCGGATGGTGGATGGCATCAGACCCCTCCCCGGTTCTGGTTGATCCTGTCGCGGGGCCCATCCTTACACAGGTGGCGCGGGCCGCAAGGCGAATCCGCGCCCCGAAATGCTGATCTTCGCGACGCAACGCGCCCGTCGCCCTTGCAGCGGGCGCGCGGCTGGCCCAAAACCGATGCCAAAGACGGAGGATGCGATGGACAGTCTCGATCTGGGCGACGTGGTGCTGCATTATGCCGATACCGGCCCGCGCGACGGGCCGGTGGTGGTCTTTGCCAATTCGCTTGGTACCGATTTCCGGCTGTGGGACCAGATCCTGCCGCATCTGCCCGCCGGGCTGCGGATCCTCCGCTATGACAAGCGCGGGCATGGGCTCTCGAGCTGCCCGCCCGCGCCCTACACGATGGGCGCGCTGATCCGTGATGCGGAACGGCTGCTCGACACGCTGGCGGTGCGCGATTGCGTCTTCGTGGGCCTGTCCATCGGCGGCATGATCGCCCAGGGGCTGGCGGCCAAGCGGCTGGACCTGGTGCGCGCGGTGGTCTTGTCGAACACCGCGCCAAAGATCGGCACCCGCGACCTTTGGGCGGACCGCATCGCCATGGTCGAGACGCAGGGCCTGGCGGCCATGTCGGATGCAATCATGGAACGATGGTTTTCCAAACCCTTCCGAGAGGGGCCGCAGGTCACGCCCTGGCGGCGCATGGTGGAAACCACCCCCGCCGAGGGCTATTCGGGATGTTCGGCGGCGATCGCGGGCAGCGATTTC
The DNA here is from genome assembly GCA_018401965.1 of Roseicyclus sp. Lineage (GTDB taxonomy): Bacteria > Pseudomonadota > Alphaproteobacteria > Rhodobacterales > Rhodobacteraceae > Roseicyclus. The sequence continues at coordinate 44,601 of JAGYJU010000006.1, read as the reverse complement.
TACGCCACCACGGCGGCGCTGCGCCTGCCCGCGCTGGTGATCGCGGGCTCCGAGGATGGATCGACGCCGCCCGACCTGGTGCGCGACCTGGCCGACCTGATCCCTGGCGCGCGCTACGACCTGATCCGGGGCGCGGGACATTTGCCCTGCGTGGAAAAGCCCGAGGTCTTCGGCCCGCTTCTGGCGGGATTCCTGCGCGACATCGGGCATGCGGGGGCCGACGCATGAGCGCGAGCCTGTTTGACAGCGCGCTGTATCGGGGGCTTTTGGCGATGACGATCTGGCGCGGCTGTTTTCGGACACCGCCGAGATCCGCGCGATGATGCTGGTTCTGGGCGCGCTTGCGCGGGTGCAAGGGCGCGCGGGCGTGATCCCGGAGGTTTCGGGGGCGTTTTTGCACCGCGCGGCGATGGAAATCCAGATCGACCCCCTGGGGCTGACCGCTGGCGTGGCGCAAAACGGTGTGAGCGTGCCCGGCCTGGTGGAGGCGATGCGCAAGGCCTTCGAGGCGCCCGAACATGCCGCCTGGCTGCATTACGGCGCCACCAGCCAGGACATCCAGGACAGCGGCCTGATGCTGCGGCTGGCCCGCGCGCTGACGCTGATCGAGGTGCGGCTTGTGGGGGGCCTCGCCGCGCTGGCCCGGCTGGCCGAGGCAGAGGCCGAAACGCCGATGGCCGCGCGCACCTATGGGCAGGTGGCGGTGCCCTCCAGCTTGGGGGCGCTGGTGGCCAATTGGGGCTGGCCGCTACTGCGCGTGCGTGCAGCGGCTGCGCGAGCTCCGCCCGAGGCTGGCGGTGTCGCTGTCGGGGGCGGGCGGCACCGGCACGATGCTGGGGCCTGACCCTGCGCTGATCCGGGCCGATCTGGCGCAGGCCCTTGGCCTGGCAGACCCCGGCCGGAGCTGGCACGCGGAACGCGCGCTGATCGGCGAGGTTGCGCAGCTGTGCACCGATATCGCGGGCGCGGGCGCCAAGCCCGGCGAGGACCTGTTGATCCTGACCCGGAGCGACGTGGCAGAGCTTCGGCTGGCGGGGGGCGGCGCATCTTCGACCATGCCGCAGAAACAAAACCCGGTCGCGCCCTCGGTCCTGGTGGCGCTGGCGCGCTTTGCCGCCCCGCAAAGCGCGGCGCTGGCCGGGGGCGCGCGCGAGGCGCGCGATGGCGCGGCCTGGTTCACCGAATGGCTGATCTTGCCGCAGGTGGTGATGGCGGCAGGCAAATCGGCGGCGATCTTGCAGGATCTGGCGGGGGCCATTGCGCCCGACCGCGCCGCCATGGCCGCGCGGCTGGCCGACCCGCTTGGGCTGATCCATGCCGAGACGCTGAGTTTTGCGCTGACCGCCACCCTGCCCCGGCCCGAGGCGCAGGCGCTGGTCAAGCGCCTGGCGCGTGAGGCGCAGGACACGGGCAGGCCCCTGCCCGATCTTGTGGCAGAGGCCCGGCCCGATAGTGGCGCTGCCGCCGTTGTCGGGGGTGGAAACCCTGGGCAGCGCCCCGCGAGAAGCCCGCGATTTCGCCCGTGCAGCGCGGGCAATCGGCGATGGACAAGGCTAAACTGTCAATCTAGGTTGACAGTGCCTTTGCCCCTCCCGAAAGCGCGCCCATGGCCCAGCCCCGCCTGCCTGTCCTGTTCATCCTGATCACCGTCACGCTGGACGCGATGGGCATCGGCCTGATCTTGCCGGTGATCCCGGACCTGATCCGCGAGGTGCGCGGCGCGAGCCTGTCGGATGCGGCGCTATGGGGGGGCATCCTGTCGGCCTCCTACGCGGTGATGCAATTCGGGCTGTCGCCCACGCTGGGCAACCTGTCGGACCGGTTCGGGCGGCGGCCGATCCTGTTGGTGTCGATGGCGGTCCTGGCGGTGGATTACGTCATCATGGCGCTAGCCGGGTCGATCTGGCTGCTCTTGCTGGGGCGGATCGTGGCGGGGGCGGCGGCGGCGACGCATTCCACCGCGCTGGCCTATATGGCCGATATCACCGACGGATCGAAACGGGCGCAGAATTTCGGCCTGATCTCGGCAGGCTTCGGGATGGGCTTCATCTTTGGCCCGGCGCTGGGCGGGATGCTGGGCGGGCTTGACCCGCGCGCGCCCTTTGTGGCGGCGGCCTGTCTTGCGGGCCTGAATTTCGCCTTCGGGTATTTCGTTCTGCCCGAAAGCCTGCCTGCGGCGCGGCGGCGCGCCTTCAGCTGGTCGCGTGCCAACCCGGCGGGCGCGCTCAAGGCGATTGGCAAGCTGCCCGGCGTTCGGCCCTTGTTGGCGGTGATGCTGGCCTACCAGATCGCCAATTTCACCTATCCTGCCGTCTGGGCCTATTACATCCAGGGCGCCTTTGGCTGGGATGCGCGGATGGTGGGCCTGTCGCTGGCGGCCTACGGCGTGGCCATCGCGGTGGTGCAGGCCGGGCTGATCCGGGCGATCCTGCCGCGCCTGGGCGAAACCCGCGCTGTGGTCTGGGGCTTGATCCTGAACACGGTCTGCCTGCTGCTTTATGGCGTGGCGACACAGGGCTGGATGATCTGGGTGTTGATCCCGATCTCGGCGGTCGGCGCGATCGTCGCCCCGGCGATGCAAGGCGTGATGAGCCGGGCGGCGGGGGCCGATCAACAGGGCGAATTGCAGGGCGTCCTGTCGTCGATCTCGGCCCTGTCGATGATCTTGTCGCCGCTGATCATGACCCAGGCGTTTTTCTGGTTCACCCGGCCCGAGGGCGCAATCTGGTTGCCGGGCGCACCCTTCTTGCTGGGCGCGGTGCTGATGGCGGGGGCTTTCGTGATCTACGTGCGCACCCGCGCGCGCCCCGCCCCCCCGGTCATGCCGGTGGCGCGGTAGCTGTTGCGTATTTAAGGAAAGGTGAAGCCCTTAGCCCCCCGCGAGGATGTCGGCATAGGCGGCAGGGTCGGCATTGCCGCCCGACAGGGTGCAGATCACCGGGCCATCGGCCAGATCGCGGCCGTGAAACAGCGCCGCCGCCAGCGCCACCGCCCCGCCCGGTTCCACTACCAGTTTGAGCCGGGTCGCGGCAAGGCGCATCGCCTCTTTCACCTCTGCCTCCGTCACCACGAGGCCGGGGCCGCAGAGACGCGACAGGATCGGGAAGGTGATCGCGCCGGGCATCGGCGTCAGGATCGCGTCGCAAAACCCCGCCTCGGGCGAGCCGTGGCGGGTGCGCTGGCCTGCAGCAAGAGAGATCGCGGTGTCGTCAAAGCCTTCGGGTTCGACCGGGCGCACGATCATGTCGGGGGCTTTTGCCGCCAAGGCCAGCGCGATGCCCGAGGTCAGCCCGCCGCCGCCGCAGCAGGTCAGGACGGTGGCCTTGGTGATGCCCAGATCCGCCGCCTGCGCCGCGATTTCAAGGCCACAGGTGCCCTGGCCCGCGATGACCTGCGCGTCATCGAAGGGTTTGACCAGGGTCATGTTGCGCTCGGCCTGAAGGCGCGCGCCGATCTCTTCGCGGTTCTCGCCGCCCGCGCGGTCATAAAGCACCACCTCGGCCCCTAGGGCGCGGGTGTTCTCGATCTTCAGCGCCGGCGCGTCGCGGGGCATGATGATCACGGCGGGCACGCCATGCAGCGCCGCCGCATGGGCCACGCCCTGCGCGTGATTGCCCGAGGAAAAGGCAAGGACGCCGCGCGCGCGCGTCGCGGGATCGAGCGCGGAGACCGCCGCCCAACCGCCACGAAACTTGAAGCTGCCGGTGTGTTGCAGCACCTCGGCCTTGGCCAGCACCGGGCGGCCCGCGATGTCATCGAGAAAGGGCGAGGACAAGAGCGGGGTCTGCCGCACGACACCCCGGGCGCGGTCATGGGCGGCTTCGATCAGGGTGATGGTGGTCATTCTTTGGTCTGCTCCAGCACGGTGGCGATCACGGCGACCGCCTCGGGTTCATCGAGAAAGGGCACATGGCCGCGCCCCGCGATATCGGCAAAGGCCATGTCGGGGCGGCGGCGGCGCATTTCGGCGGCGGTTCGGGCCGACAGGATGTTGGAGCCCGCCCCCGGATCAGCCCGAGCGGCGCGCCCGCCAGCGCATCGAACAGCGGCCAGAGATCGGGGGCCTGCGCGCCGGGTTCAAAGGCGGGGGCTGTCGCGTCGCGCAGGCGCGGGTCATAGCGGTTGTGCAACGCGCCATCGCGTTCCACGAACAGCCGTCGCGCCATCGCGGCCCAGGTGGCATCAGGCACGCCGTGAAAGGCGGGGGCGTAATGGCGGGCGAACCCCGCCGCCGCCTCGGCAAGAGTTTTGGCGCGCGGCGGTTTGCCCAGGTAATCCATGATATAGGCCAGGCCTTCGGGCATGATGTCGGGGCCGATGTCGTTGAAGATGACCCCCGCGATCCGGGGCCGCGCCATGGCGGCCAGCACCAGCGCCACCAACCCGCCGCGCGAGGTGCCAAGGAGGGTCACGCGCGACAGGCCAAGATGATCGAGAAGCGTAAGGACATCGCCCGCCTCGACCGGCACCTGGTAGCTGGCGGGGTCGCCGTACTCAGAGCTGCCGCGCCCGCGAAAATCCATCCGGATGATCCGGGCGCGGTCCCCGAAGGCCGCCAGCACCGGCTCGAAATCATCCATGTTGCGCGTCAGACCCGGCAGGCACAGCAGCGGCTGACCGGTGCCGCTGTCTTCGTAGGCAAGCCGCAGACCGTCGCGGGCGGTGACGAACTCCATCGTCACACCCCCAGGATGTTGGGCACCGCCGACAGGTCGCCCGCCACGCTTTCGGGGCGGCCCGGCAGGCGGTCGACCGGGTCGCCGGCGCGGTTGATCCAGAGCGTGTGAAAGCCGTAGGCGGCCGCCGATGCCGCATCCCAGCCATTGGCGGAGACGAACAAGACCTGGTCGGGGGTGCAGCCAAAGCGCGCGCCCACCAGATCGTAGATGCGGGCATGGGGTTTGAAGACGCCCACATCCTCGACGCTGATCACGGCATCGAGCAGATCGCCCAAGCCCGCAGAGGTCACGGCGGCCTCGAGCATCGCGGGGCTGCCGTTGGACAGGATGGCGCGGTTCAGACCGGCGGCTTGCAGCGCGCGCAACACGGCGGGGGCCTCGGGATAGGCGGCCAGCGTCCAGTAGAGACCCAAAAGCGCCTGCCGCAGCTCGGGATCGTCAAGCTTTGCACGCTCCAGCGCCCAATCGAGCCCGTCTTGCGTGACCTGCCAGAAATCGCAGTGATCGCCCGTGATCGCGCGCAGCCATGTGTATTGCAGCTGCTTGTGGCGCCAATCGGCCGAGACCTGCGCCCAGACGGCGGCGAAATCGGCCCGCCCCCCCGACCCGGCAAGGGTGCGGGCGGCGGCGTTCACGTCGAACAGCGTGCCATAGGCGTCGAAAATACAGGTGGTGATCTTGGTCATGGCGGCCTTTCCGGGGGTGCGCCCAGCCTTGCAGGTTGCGGGCGCCGCGACAATTCGTGTCGCCCCGGTTTCATCTTTCGCCGCAAACCCCTATGCTGTGCAAGAGCCGCGGCCGTTCAAACCATGCCGCCAAACCCACCTCTCCCCCATATCAAGGTTTTCCCATGACACAGGCCATCGCTGGCACGACCGTATCCATTCACTACACCGGCACCCTTGCCGATGGCAGCACCTTTGACAGTTCCGCGGGCCGTGACCCGCTGACCTTTCAGATGGGGGCGGGCCAGATCATTCCGGGGCTGGAGGCCGCGTTGGACGGCATGGCCGTGGGTGACCAGAAAACCGTGACCATCCCCGCCGAGATGGCCTATGGCCCGCGCCGCGAAGAGGCGATGCAACAGGTGCCGCGCGATGCGGTGCCCGATCACATCCCGCTGGACCTGGGCACGCAGTTGCAGGTGCAGACCCCCGATGGGCAGGCGATGCCGGTGACCGTGGCCGAGGTGACCGAGGCGCATGTCACGCTGGATGCCAACCATCCGCTGGCGGGCCAGGATCTGACCTTTGCGGTGGAAGTGGTCAGCGTCGCCTGAGGCGATGCGCGCCGTTTGACGGGATGTGGCCGGGGGGCATGTTTGCGCGCGCCCCGGCCCGGCCCGTTACAGGTTTTCGGGCTGCAACATGCCCAGAACGTGGTAGCCGCCATCCACCGTCACGATTTCACCTGTCGTGCAGGCCCCGTAATCGGAGGCGAGATAGACGGCGGTGCCGCCCACGGCCTCGAGCGTGGCATTGGCGCGCAGGGGGGCGTTCGCCTCGGTCGTCTTGAAGGTCTTGCGCGCCCCGCCGATGGCCGCGCCTGCCAGCGTCTTCATCGGACCAGGCGAAATCGCGTTCACGCGGATCTGTTGCGGACCAAGATCATTGGCAAGATAGCGCACCGAGCTTTCCAGCGCCGCCTTGGCCACGCCCATCACGTTGTAGAAGGGCGTGACACGGTTCGACCCCTGGTAGGTCAGGGTGATCAGGCTGCCGCCATCGGGCATGAGCTCCGACGCGCGCTTGGCGACATCGATGAAGGAATAACAGCTGATCGTCAGCGAGTTGCGGAAATTTTCGCGGCTGGTGTTGATGAAACGGCCGGTCAGTTCGGTCTTGTCGGAAAAGGCGATGGCATGGACGACGAAATCGAGGCTGCCCCAGCGGTCCTTGAGGCTGGCGAAACAGGCATCCATGCTGGCGTCATTCATGACATCGACATCGACCAGGAAATCCGATCCGAGCGAGGCCGCCAAAGGTTCCACGCGCTTGCCGAAGGCTTCGCCCTGGTAGGAAAAGGCCAGCTCGGCCCCCTCGGCATGCAGCGCCTTGGCGATGCCCCATGCGATGGAGCGGTCATTCGCGACCCCCATCACCAGTCCGCGTTTGCCCGTCATCAAATGTGCCATCGTTCTACCCGTCAAACCGGCTGAGCAGCATGGAGCCGTTCGTGCCACCAAAACCAAAGGAATTCGTCATAACCGTATCAAGCCCTGCGGTATCGCGCAGCGCGGTTGCAATTTCATCGGGTGCCAGCGCCGGATCAAGGGTTTCCACGTTGATCGAGGGCGCGATGAAATCGCCCTTGAGCATGAGGAGGCAAAAGATCGCCTCGAGCGCGCCAGCCGCACCCTGGGCATGGCCGGTCATGGATTTGGTCGAGCTGATGGGGGGCGTTGCCCCCTCGCCAAAGACGCGGCGCACCGCCTGCACCTCGCCCACATCGCCCACGGGGGTCGATGTGCCATGGGCGTTGATGTAGCTGATGGACCGGCCTGCAGGCAGGGTTTGCAGCGCCAGCCGCATGGCGCGTTCGCCGCCTTCCCCGCTGGGGGCGACCATGTCATGGCCATCGGATGTGGCGGCAAAGCCCGTCACTTCGGCCAGGATATTGGCCCCGCGCGCCAATGCGTGATCCAGCGCCTCCAGCACGACGATGCCGCCGCCGCCCGCGATGACGAAGCCGTCGCGGCCCGCGTCGAAGGCGCGGGAGGCCTTTTGCGGGGTGTCATTGTATTTCGACGACATCGCGCCCATCGCGTCGAACAGGCAAGACAGCGTCCAGTCGAGTTCTTCCGCGCCGCCCGCGAACATCACATCCTGTTTGCCCAGCATGATCTGTTCGGACGCGGCCCCGATGCAATGCAGCGAGGTGGAACAGGCCGAGGTGATGGAATAATTGATGCCCTTGATCTTGTAGGCGGTCGCCAGGTTTGCGGAGATCGTCGAAGACATGCACTTGGGCACGGCAAAGGGGCCGATGCGCTTGGTGGCATGGGTCGACAGCACCGATTGGTGAGCGGCAAACATCGCGCTGGTCGAGGGCCCGCCAGAGCCCGCGATCAACCCGGTGCGCTCGTTCGAGATATCGGCCTCGGTCAGGCCGGCCTGAGCGATGGCCTGGCCCATGGCGATATGGGCATAGGCCGCCCCCGGCCCCATGAAGCGCAACGCGCGCTTGTCGATATGATCAGCCGGGTCGATCTTGAGCGTGCCGGCGATTTGGCTGCGAAAGCCGTGTTCGACCATGTCGGGATGGGTCTCGATGCCCGAGCGGCCCGCGCGCAAGGACGCCTCCACCTCGGCGGCGGTGTTTCCGATGGGCGAGATGATGCCCAGCCCCGTGACGACGACCCGTCTCATATGCAAACCTCTGGTTTGGCGCGGCGCGCGGGGCGCCCCTTTGCAATCTCGGGTTTTGTCTAGAACACCGAAGGGGTGCGGCGCAAGCGCAACACCGGGACAAAGCGACGGTGATTTCCCTGGCGTCAGCTTTCGCTGAGCGCGACCTTCATGTCCTTGACCAGGTAGATGGTTTCGCCATCCGCCTCGACCCGGCCATCGGCCACGCCCATGGTCAGGCGGCGGGTCTGGATCGCCTTGGTGAAATCGACGTGATAGGTCAGCAGCCGGCGATCGGGGCGCACCATGCCGGTCAGTTTCACCTCGCCCACGCCGAGCGCGTAGCCCCGCCCCTGCCAGCCGCGCCAGCCCAGGTTGAAGCCGGTCAACTGCCACAGGCCGTCAAGACCCAGACAGCCGGGCATGATCGGGTTGCCGGGGAAATGGCAGGAAAAGAACCACAGATCGGGAGTGATGTCGAATTCGGCCACCACATGGCCCTTGCCATGCGCGCCGCCGTCTTCGGAAATATCGGTGATGCGGTCCATCATCAGCATCGGCGGTTCGGGCAATTGCGCATTGCCGGGGCCGAACAATTCGCCGCGCGCGCATGCCAAAAGCGCCTCGCGGTCAAAGGTGTTGGGATAATCTGCCATGTCCCCCCGCAGATGCCAAAGTGATCAGGTGCAAAAAAGTGTTTGGCCGGTCTAGCATCCGTGCCGCCTGTGGCGCAAGGGCGCGGCGCTTTGCGATTGAAACGGGGGCCTGTCGCGCTTTATATGTAGGGCAAGACAGTCAAAGGATGGCCCAAGACATGACCCCCGCCGCGCTGGAACGCAGCAAGAGCTGGCTCTCGAAGGCCGACCTGCGCCCGACGCGGCAGCGCCTTGCGCTGGCGGCCTTGCTGGTGGGCGATGGCGAAAACCGCCATGTCACCGCCGAAGGGCTGCATGATGCGGTTTTGTCGACCGGCGACAGGGTGTCGCTGGCCACGGTCTACAACACGCTGAAGGCGTTTTGCGATGCGGGCTTGATGCAGGAAGTCACGGTTGACGGATCGCGCAGCTATTTCGACACCCGCATGGATGACCACCCGCATTTCCATTTCGAGGATAGCGGCCAGTTGACCGATGCACCGCTGGCCGGTCTGGCAATCAAGGCCTTGCCCGAGGTGCCCGAGGGCTATGAAATCGCGCGGCTTGACGTGGTGATCCGGCTGCGGCGCAAGCGCTGACCCAAGGCGCGTGGCGCGCGCCGCTTGGCCCGCGCGGCCCCCAAGGCGCATCGAACATCCGGCTTGATCCACCGCATGTCTGGCGCGGGCGGGCCCAGCATGGCATGACGGGGCAAGGATATGTGTAAGCGGTAGCGAGAGTGCGAGGGCCAATGTCGGCGCGTAAGAATTTCCTGTTGGTCAGTTTCGACGATTGCATCGCGTTCCAAACTACCGCGACGCCTTTGGCGTGCGCTTGCAGACCCCCAACCTTGACCGGATCATGGCGCGCGCGGCGGTATTTTCCGCCGCCTATTGCCAGGTGCCGCTGTGTGGCCCGTCACGGGCCAGTTTCATGACCGGGCGCATGCCGCATGAGCTGGGCGTGTTGAGCAATGGCGAAGACGTGTTCGACAAGATCGATGCGCGCGACATCTGGACCTGTCGCCTGAAGGAGGCGGGATATTTCTGTTCCTCGGGGGGCAAGGTGCATCACGGCTACAAGCCGCTGAAACGCCGCCATCACAGCGTGATCTATTCGGATGCGCAAAAGCGGTTCACCGATGACATGTCGCTGCCGCCGGGGGCGGAACGGCGGCGTTATGGCGGCATTCGCGGCGGCTGGGGCACGACCAATCAAGCCGATGACGACAGCTATTACGATGCCCAATCCTCGGCTTCGGCGATCGAATTTCTGAGCAGCTATGGCGGCGATGCGCCGTTTTACCGCGAGCTGGGGTTTTTCAGCCCGCATGGCCCAAGGTTCACGCCCGCGCGGTTCAAGGACATGTATGACGCGACCGCCTTTGCCCCGCCCGAGGATTGGGCGCAGGGCTGTGACGAAACCCCCTACACGCTGGAGCAGATGCCGATCACGCCCTGGCTGGACACGGGCGACATCCGCGAATGGCAGTTCAACCTGCGCAATTACTTTGCCGCGCTCACCCATGGCGACCATCATCTTGGGCTGGTCTGGGATGCGTTGCAGCAAACGGCGCATGCGAAAAACACGGTGATCGTGATCTTGTCGGATCACGGGTTTTTGCTGGGCGCGCGCAAGCGGTTCTACAAGACGACGCTGTGGGAACAATCGGTGGGCACGCCGCTGATCATCCTGGACCCCGACCAGCCGATGGGCCGGGTGATCGATGATCCGGTCGGGCTGATCGACGTGGGGCCGACGGTTCTGGATTACGCGGGGCTACCGACCATTCCCGGCACGGCGGGCCGGTCGTTGCGCGCCCAGATCGGGGGGGCGCGCGTGCCTGACCGGGTGGTGGCCTCTTTTCGGTTCGGCAATGTCACGATCCGCAAGGGCGATTACCGCCTGATCCGCTACGAGGATGGCAGCACGCAACTGTTCGATCTGCGCCGCGACCCGTGGACGCTGCGCGATCTGGGCGTGGATCACCCGGCGCATGCGCCGCTGTTGGCGGAATTGCGGGACCATTCGGCCGCCTGTGGCCTGCCGATCCCTGCGGATGCATGACGGGCGGCGCGTGATGGACCCCACCAAGCACCCGCTGGCCGTCATCACCATGGTCTACGGCGATTACCCGTTCCTGACCCGCTGGCATAGGTATTACAGCGCACAGGTCGGGGCGGAAAACCTGTATGTCTTCAGCCATGGCAATGACCCCGAACATCGCAGGATCGCGGCGGGGGCCAATGTGATGAACGTGCCGCGCGACGGGGGGATGGTGAAATTCGACCGCCGCCGCTGGAAGATGATGGGCCATCTGGTCAGCGGGTTGCTGGAATTCTACACTTGGGTGATCGTGGCCGATGTCGATGAAATCGTGATCGTCGACCCAAAGGTCTCCACCGGGCTGATCGCGCATCTGCGCGACCGTTACGGGGACATGGCGACGGCCCCGCGCAGCATTTAGCCCTTTGCGCTGAACATGATCCATGTGCCGGAACACGAACCCCTGCCGATCGTGGCGGATGCACCGATCCTGTCGCGCAGGCGGCATTTCCTGCCCAGCCGCGTCTACAGCAAGCCCTGTCTCGTGCGAGAACCGGTGGTGTTCGGGCCTGGCGGGCATCGCAACACCCTTGGGCCACGGCACCTGGCCGATGACCTGTATCTGGTGCATCTGAAATCCGCCGATATCGGCTGGATGACCGCGCGCGCCGATGTGCAGGCCGAACTGGTATCAGCCGCCGCCCTGTCGAACCCGGACTATCGGGGCGGGCATGGCTGGACCCAAACCGTGGCGCAGTATCACCAGATCAGATCCACCCACCGGATCGGCGGCGAAGACGTGGCGCTGCCCGAAATCCGCGCCGCGATGATGCGGCAGGCCGAACGCCACAAGCATCAGTTCGTCTGGGGCAAGGTGGAGAATTCGACGATCTACCGCATCCCCGACCGCTTTGGCACGGTTCTGTGATCGCGTGACCCGCGCGGCGCGGCGCGTTTCGGCAACAGATGGCCGCAACCGCGCAGGGGGGCGTTTCAGCCTAGCCAAAGGCGGCCATAGCCTGTAACGGCTCGGCCAACCCTTGTCATTCCCTTAAAAGGCCATCCATGGACCTCCGCAATATTGCGATTATCGCGCACGTCGACCACGGCAAGACAACGCTGGTCGACAATCTTTTGAAACAATCCGGCGCTTTCCGCGAAAACCAGGCCGTGGCCGAACGGGCGATGGACAGCAACGATCTGGAACGCGAACGCGGCATCACGATTTTCGCCAAGCCCACATCGGTCGAATGGCGCGGCACGCGGATCAATATCGTCGACACCCCCGGCCACGCCGATTTCGGGGGCGAGGTGGAACGCATCCTGTCGATGGTCGATGGCGTGGTCTTGCTGGTCGATGCCGCCGAAGGCCCGATGCCGCAGACGAAATTCGTCACCTCCAAGGCGCTGGCGCTTGGGCTGCGGCCTATCGTGGTGCTCAACAAGGTCGACAAGCCCGATGCCGACCCCGACCGCGCGCTGGACGAAGTGTTCGACCTGTTCGCCGCCCTTGAGGCCGACGAAGATCAGCTGGATTTCCCGCATATGTATGCGTCGGGCCGTGCCGGTTGGGCCGATCATCAACTGGATGGGCCGCGCAAGGATCTGCACGCGCTGTTCGACCTGATCGTGAACCATGTGCCCCGCCCCAAGCAGATCGCGCATCAAAACGATGATTTCCGCATGCTGGCCACCACGCTTGGCGCCGACCCTTTCGTGGGCCGCTTGCTGACGGGCCGGGTGGAATCGGGGCGGCTCAAGGTCGGGCAGACGGTTCAGACGCTGTCGCGCCTGGGCGAAAAGGTGGAACAATTCCGCGTCACGCGCATTCAGGCGTTTCGCGGTCTGGGCCAGCAGGACATCGAAGAGGCGCTGGCCGGTGACATCGTCAGCCTTGCGGGCATGACCAAATCGACCGTGGCCGACACGATCTGTGCGCTGGCCGTCGATCAGCCGCTTTATGCGCAACCGATCGATCCGCCGACCATCACCGTCACCTTCGGCATCAACGACAGCCCGCTGGCGGGCCGCGACGGCAAGAAGGTGCAAAGCCGCGTGATCCGCGAGCGCCTGCACAAGGAAGCCGAAAGCAACGTCGCCATCAAGATCAGCGACACCCCCGGCGGCGAAGCCTTCGAGGTTGCGGGTCGCGGCGAATTGCAGATGGGCGTGTTGATCGAGAACATGCGCCGCGAAGGGTTCGAATTGTCGATCTCGCGGCCGCAGGTTCTGTATCGCGACATCGACGGTGCGCGCCATGAACCGGTCGAGGAAGTCACCATCGACGTGGATGACGAATACACCGGGGCCGTGATCGAAAAGATCACCGGGCCGCGCAAGGGCGAGCTGAAGGAAATGAAGCCGGCGGGCGCGGGCAAGACGCGGATCATCGCGCTGGTGCCGTCACGCGGGTTGATCGGCTATCACGGCGAATTTCTGACCGACACGCGCGGCACCGGCGTTCTGAACCGGGTGTTCCATGCCTGGGAACCCTTCAAGGGCCCGATCGAGGGGCGCCGCGCGGGCGTTCTGATCTCGATGGAAAACGGGGTTTCGGTGGCCTATGCGCTGTGGAACCTCGAAGATCGCGGGCGCATGTTCATCGGCGCGCAGGAACCGATCTACACCGGCATGATCATCGGCGAGCATTCGCGCGACAATGACCTGGAGGTGAACCCTCTCAAGGGCAAGAAACTGACCAACGTGCGCGCCTCGGGCACGGATGAAGCGGTGCGCCTGACCACGCCGATCACGATGACGCTGGAACAGGCGATTGCCTATATCGACGATGACGAACTGGTCGAGGTGACGCCGAACGCGATCCGCCTGCGCAAGCGCTACCTGGACCCGCATGAACGCAAGCGCCAGGGCCGCAGCGCCTAAGCTACGGTTCGAAAACGCAAAAAACCCCGCGCGACCGATGGGTCACGCGGGGTTCTCTTATATCGGGCAATCCGTAGGGTGCGCCTTCAGGCGCACCCTACGAACCGTCATGCGGAACCGGTCGACCCCGGATTGGGCAACAGGTGGTCCATGCTCATCGAAGGTTGATCACAGCCGGCTTCGCCCACGATGCGGGCCGGCACCCCCGCGACGGTCTTGCAGGGCGGCACCTCTTCCAGCACCACGGAGCCGGCGGCGATCCGCGAGCAATTGCCGACGCGGATATTGCCCAGAACCTTGGCCCCTGCCCCGATCAGCACACCATCGCCGATCTTGGGGTGGCGGTCTTCGGTGTCTTTGCCGGTGCCGCCCAGCGTCACGGAATGGAGCATCGACACATTGTCGCCCACCACGGCGGTTTCGCCCACGACGATGGAATGGGCATGGTCGATCATGATGCCGCGCCCGATCCGGGCGGCGGGGTGAATGTCGACGCCAAACACCTCGGACACGCGCATCTGCACGAAATAGGCCAGGTCACGGCGGCCTTCGGTCCAGAGCCAGTGACCGACGCGATACGCCTGCACCGCCTGGAAGCCCTTGAAGAACAACAAGGGTTGCAAATAGCGGTGGCAGGCCGGGTCGCGGTCATGAACCGCCATGATATCGGCGCGCGCCGCGGCCCCAAGCCCCGCATCGCCGCGATAGGCCTCATCCGCGATTTCGCGCACCAATTGTTCCGACATCTCGCCCGAGGCCAGCTTTTGCGCGAGGCGGTAGGCCAGCGCCTTTTCCAGCGTGTCATGATGCAGGATGCAGCCGTGGATCAGCCCGCCCAGCAGCGGCTCATCCTTGACGGCCTGATCGGCCTCATCAAGGATACGCTGCCAGACGGGGTCGACCCCTGCCAATTTCCGTTGCACATGTCCCATGGCGCAGACCTCCGATACCTTCGTGCATGCTACGCAAGATAGGGTCGCGGGTCCATGACGGAAACCCTAGACCGGCGCGGGAAGGTGAAAGGCGGCGTAGTGCAGCGCCAGCCGCACGGTGCCGCCGGTGAAGCTGCCGCCCTGCGCGGCCCGCGCCCGGTCCAGCGTGCGCTCCAACAGCTCGACCGCCGCCTCCAGCGCCTGGTAGGCCTGCGCGACCGCACGGTCCGCATAGGCCAACGCCTCTGTCTCGCTAATCATGTCGGTCATCAAAATATCCTCGCGTCCGAAATACCCCCGGTCACGAGCAGCACATGGAACACCCGGCAAAGCCGCGGCATTGGCCGGTTATCCCCAGCCATGAAAAAACGGCGCCAGGGTCACACCCCGCGCCGTTCACCCATGTATTCCAGCATGCCCAAATGAATGCCACGGGGCGTTCGCTGGGGCAAGAAGTTTTTTATTTACAATAGGTTAACGCAAAATTCGCGCATTAACCACAAACTGACACAGCCCCGCGGCCCTATTGCCCCGCCGCCTCGCGCTCGGCCTCGATCCGGCGCCATGCGGCAACATTTCTGTTATGTTCTTCAAGGGTTTCCGCAAAGGCATGCCCGCCCGTGCCATCCGCCACGAAGAACAGCAAGGGCGTCGCATCAGGGTTCACCGCCGCCTCGATCGCGGCCCGGCCGGGGTTCGCGATCGGTGTCGGCGGCAGCCCGTCGATCACGTAGGTGTTCCACGCGGTTTCCGCCCGCAGCTCGCTGGCCCGGATGCCGCGTCCCAGAACACCCCGCCCTTCGGTGATTCCATAGATCACCGTCGGGTCGGTCTGAAGCCGCATGCCCCGGTTCAACCGGTTCACGAACACGCTCGACACCTGCCGCCGTTCATCCGGAACGCTGGTTTCCTTTTCGATGATCGACGCCAGGATCAACGCCTCTTGCGCAGTGGCCAGCGGCAGACCGTCTTGCCGGGTCGCCCAGGCCTCGGCCAGGATCGCCTCTTGCGCGGCCAGCATCGCGTCGATGATCCCTTGCCGGTCCGTGCCGCGCCGCACCTCGAACGTGTCGGGCGCCAGCATCCCCTCGGGCGGCACCTCGGCAATCTCTCCCGACAGGAAATCGGCGGCGCGCAGGCCTTCGACGATCTGCCAACTGGTCAGCCCCTCGGGCACCGATATGCGGTAAACCATCGGTGTCTCGGCCGCGACCAGCGCGGTGTAAACCTCCGGCACACCGTCTTCATAGGCGAAATCCGCAAGCGCCACGATCTCGCCACTGCCCGGCACGCGTTCGCGCAGCCGCAATTCGCCCGTGCCCGCAAGGCTCAAGACATAGGTCGCGGTATAGCGGAACTGCGACGGCCCGCCCGCCGTGACGATGTCCAGAACCTCTTGCATCGACGACCCGGCCGGGATCTCGTAACTGCCAAAGCGCAACTGGTCTGCCATGTCGGCATATTGCGCACCCAGCCGGAACAGCATCGCGGAAGACACCGCCCCAAGCTCTTCGAGATCGTCGGAGACGCGCCGCAAACTGGCCCCGCGCGGAACTTCGAAAAACACCGCCACCGTCAAGGGGCCCGGCGCGCGGAATTCACGCTGGCCCCAGGCAATCGCACCCGCCAGCGCAATGAACACGACGATCAGGACAGTCATCCCGTTGGCGGCGACGCTTTTCCACATCGGTCGCTTACACCCGGCCCATGATCAGGCAGGCATTGGTGCCCCCGAACCCGAAGGAATTGGATTGCACGATGTTGATCTCGGCCTTTTGCGCAGCGTTGGCACACAGGTTGATCGCTGTCTCCGCCGCCACGTTGTCAAGGTTGATCGTCGGCGGCGCAACCTGGTCGCGGATCGCCAGAATGGCAAAGATCGCCTCGATGGCGCCCGCCGCCCCCAGCAAATGCCCGGTCATCGACTTGGTCGAGGACATCAACACCTTGCTTGCATGATCGCCCATCAGGCGTTCCACAGCCCCCAGTTCGATCGTGTCGGCCATGGTCGAGGTGCCATGCGCGTTGACATAATCGATCGCCGAAGGCTCCAGCCCCGCGCGCTTGAGCGCCGCGCGCATCGCGCGTTCGGCCCCTTCGTGATCGGGCGGCGGCGCGGTGATGTGATAGGCATCGCCCGACAGGCCATAGCCCAGGATCTCGCCATAGATCTTGGCCCCGCGCGCCTTTGCATGTTCGTATTCTTCCAGCACGACAACGCCCGCGCCTTCGCCCATGACAAAGCCATCGCTGTCGGTGTCCCAGGGGCGCGAGGCGCGATGCGGCTCGTCACCGCGCTTGGTCGACAGGGCCTTGCAGGCGTTGAACCCCGCGATACCGATCTCGCAGATCGGGCTTTCCGCGCCGCCCGCAACCATCACCTCGGCATCGCCCCACTGGATCAGACGCGCCGCATCCCCGATGGCATGCGCCCCGGTGGAACAGGCGGTCACGACCGCGTGGTTGGGCCCCTTGAACCCGTAGCGGATCGATACCTGCCCCGAAATCAGGTTGATCAGCGCGCCGGGCACGAAAAACGGCGACACCCGGCGCGGTCCCTTGTCGCGCAGCGTGATCGAAGTATCGGCAATCGACGACAACCCGCCGATGCCCGACCCGATCAACACGCCGGTGCGTTCGCGGTCCTCGGTGCCTTGCGGGGTCCAGCCACTGTCTTCCACCGCCTGGATCGCGGCCGCCATGCCATACAGGATGAAATCATCGACCTTGCGGCGTTCCTTGGGTTCCATCCAGTCATCGGGGTTGAACGTCCCGTCGCTGCCATCGCCCAGCGGCACTTCGCAGGCATAGGTGGTGGCAAAATTGCTGGCGTCAAAGCGCGTGATCGTGCCTGCACCCGATTGCCCGGCCAACAGCCGTTCCCACGTCTTTTCCACCCCAGAGGCCAAGGGTGTCACCAACCCCAACCCGGTCACAACCACTCGACGCATGCCCCAAAGCCCCTTCGTCACAGTTCTTGTCTTGGGCGCGGTGATACCGCGCGGGGCAACCGATGTGCAATCCCTCGCCGCCACCGGCGCCCGGCATCGGCCGGCCCATGCCATTTTTGCGCCCCATCAGCCCCCAAAGGCGCCGCCGGCAAACGAAAACGGCCCCTGCATTGCTGCAAGGGCCGCGCTGGATCATCCGTCGCCGGATGCGCAGGGTTACTGCGCTTCCTTGATGAACTTGACCGCATCGCCAAAGGTCTGGATCGTTTCGGCCGCATCATCGGGGATCTCGATGCCGAATTCTTCTTCGAAGGCCATGACCAGCTCGACGGTGTCGAGGCTGTCTGCGCCCAGATCATCGATGAAAGAGGCATTCTCCGTCACCTTGTCTTCTTCGACGCTCAGGTGCTCGACCACGATCTTCTTCACGCGCTCTGCGATGTCGCTCATGTTCATCCTCGTTCGTTACGGCGCCGCTCGTCTCCGGCCCCTTCGTTTGCGTTCTGCCTCTTGGGCCGCTCTTGGGACATCCGGAAGCCCGGATCACCCCTTGCCGAAAACCCACGCCCCCGGCAAAATCTGCGCCGCCTATAGCATAGAACAGGGCGAAGGCAACGGCCTTTGGATCACCGCTGCCATCGCCACTGGCCCTGGCGTCAGATCATCGCCATTCCGCCGTTCACATGCAAGGTGGTGCCGGTCACATATCCCGCCTCGGGGCTGGCCAGGTAAAGCGCCGCCGCCGCGATCTCGGACGGGGTGCCCATGCGCCCTGCCGGGATCTGCACAAGGATCTTGCCCTTTTGATCCTCGGTCAGCTTGTCGGTCATCGCCGTTTCGATAAAGCCCGGCGCGATGCAATTCACGGTGATCCCCCGGCTTGCGACCTCGTAGGCAAGGCTTTTCGACATCCCCACCATGCCCGCCTTGGACGCCGCGTAATTGCCCTGACCGGGGTTGCCGGTCGCGCCCACGATGGACGAGATATTCACGATGCGACCCCAACGCGCCTTCATCATGCCGCGCAACACGCCCCGGCACAGCCGCATCGTCGATGTCAGGTTGACCTCGATCACCTGCGCCCATTCGTCGTCGGACATGCGCATGAACAGGTTGTCGCGCGTGATGCCCGCGTTGTTGACCAGGATATCAACCGCGCCCATCGCCTCCACCGCCTGTTTCGGAAGCGCCTCGACCGCCCCTGCATCACCCAGGTTGCAGGGCAGAACATGCGCCCGCGACCCCAATTCGTCTGCCAAGGCCGCAAGCGGGTCAACCCGCGTGCCCGACAGCGCCACGGTGGCCCCCGCCCCATGCAGCACCCGCGCGATATCCGCACCAATCCCGCCCGACGCGCCGGTGACCAGCGCAGATTTCCCCGTCAGATCGAACATTCCCGTTCCTTCCTGTCTTCAATTCCCAGCCAGCAGACCAAACCGCGCCATGTCGTCACCGGTCAGCGTGTAGCTGCCCCCCCGCGCCCGCAGATCGGCCATGAAGCCGGCAAAGCCCGCATCGCCCAACATCGCGGCGACAAATCTTTCGCGGTCCGCCACGGCAGCGGCGCTTGCATCGACCGCCACACCGTTCGCACGCTGCACCGCATCGCCCTGCACCACCAGCGCGCCGCTCTCAATCGACCGCGCAACCCCACCGAGATACAAGAAAATCGCGTCATTCACCACCGCGCCGGTCACGCGCGTTTCAAGGCCCTCGGCCCTGATCAGGCGACCCATACCCGTGACCCAGGCGACATCATCGGCGCCCGGAATATCGCCAAGCGCCACCACGCCCAGACCCGGCGCCTGGTTCAGCATGCGTTCAAGCCGGTCGGCCGCCGCCCCCGAGATCGGGCCGGAGATGTGCAGCACCTCGCCCTCGATCCGAAATTCCGTCGCCCCTGCGCCCGCAAGCCGGATCAGCGCCGCGCCACCTGCGCCCATCGCCACAAGCGCCACCAGCGCGATGATCAGCGACCTACGCATCGCGCAGGCTTTCGGCGGCGGCCCGGACCTCTTCGGCGGTGCCGATGCTGCGGGTCTCGATTCCGCGATCGATCCGCTTGACCATCCCCGACAGGGCCTTGCCCGCGCCGATTTCCCAGGTCTCGGTCACGCCCTGCGCGCCCATCCAGGCCACGCTTTCGCGCCAGCGCACCCGGCCCGTCACCTGTTCCACCAGCTGTGCGGTGATGCGCGCCGGGTCGCTTTCGGCGCTTGCAGTCACATTCGCCACCAGCGGCACGCGCGGCGCGCCAAGGGCCACATCCGCCAGCGCCTCCGCCATGGCATCGGCGGCGGGCTGCATCAGCGCGCAATGGAACGGCGCGGATACCGGCAACAACAGCGCCCGCTTGGCGCCTTGCAGCTTGGCGATATCGACCGCACGCAGCACCGCGTCATGATCGCCCGAAATCACCACCTGCGCCGGGTCATTGTCATTGGCGGCGGTGCAGACCTGGCCTTGCGCGGCCTCCTGCGCGACCGCGCTGACCGCGTCGAAATCAAGGCCCAGGATCGCGGCCATCGCGCCCCGGCCTGCCGGCACGGCTGCCTGCATCGCGTCGCCACGCAGGCGCAACAGCCGCGCGGCGTCGCCCAGGCTCAGCGCACCGGCGGCGCAAAGCGCGGTATATTCGCCCAGCGAATGCCCCGCCACATAGGCCGCCGCCGTCACCTCGACGCCTTCGGCGGCCAGCGCCGCCATGGCCGCCATGGAGGTCGCCATCAACGCCGGTTGCGCATTGCGCGTCAGCGTCAGCGCATCTTGCTCGCCGTCCCAGATCAGCGACGACAGGCTTTCCCCGAGGGCATCATCGACGGCGGCAAAGACGTCACGCGCCGCGCTATAGGCATCGGCAAGATCACGGCCCATGCCGATGGTCTGTGCCCCTTGCCCGGGGAAAAGAAAGGCTTTGGTCATCTGGTCCCTCGTCTTGGCGATGATGTTGCGTGCGAGACCGGGCTAGCGCAAGACGCCGCCTGCCGCAATTGCGACACGCAGACCGGGGCAGATCACACCCGACCCGGATCAGCCCGGCGTGACCGCGACATTGTCGATGATCAAGTCGGTGACGACGGTGGCCGTGGAACTGGGGTTTAGAAACCGCAAGGTCATGGCGGCGGTGGTGGACACGAAGGGCAAGGTGAGCGTCAGGCTCGAGGCGTTCAAGACCACGTCCGTGCGCGTGGCGACTATTGCGCCCTGAGCATCGGCGATTTCGATCACCAGAGTATGATCGCCCGCGTTGGATCCGAATTCCGACACGTCCACCGACAGCGTGTAGGCCTGCCCGACCTCGGTCGTCACGGTTTGCGCCGCCAGCCCGCCCACGACCGAGTCGCGCGCGTTGAAGCCAAGGGCATTTGAATAGACCAAAAGCGTGCCACTGCCCGAAAGGCTCCACCCGGTGGCATCACCGGTCGCGAAATCCCCGTTGGCCACGGTCACGGGGGCCGGCGGCGCGGCGGGATCGGTGTCGGCGGCGGCCGGGTGGTCGGTGTCGTGTCCGGGGGCGTGTCCTGTGTCGAACCGGTCGTGGCGTCGCCAGGGCAGCCCCCGGCCCCGGTGCCGCATGTCACCGGCTCGGGCGGGGTGAGAACATCAAAGACATCCCCCAGCACGCCGGCCGTCTGGTCAAGACCCGGCACCGGCGTGATCGCGGGTTGATCGGGCCAATTTTCTTGCGGCGGAATGGCCAGCGCCGAGGTCCAGGAGGTTTCGAAATAGGGCGATTGCACTTCGTTGCGCACGGTGGCGGAATAGCTGCCGACAGATTGCTGCCCCATGTTCAGCGCGACAAGGCCCATGACCGTGGCGCCGCTGCACAGCAAGACCCAATCCACCGTGGCCGCGCCAAGCTCCTGGCGGGCAAAGGCCCAAAGCCGATCCCGAACCCCGGTGAAACCCACACTCATACGCGTATCCCCAATCGTACATCACTCATGCAACAAGGGCGCCCCCGGTCGGCGGCACCTGCCCACCGTCCGGAATGCCCAAGACCCGGTCTTGACGACCGCAGCCTAGCATCGCGTCATGGTCAAATTATGGCGCGACGCCACAACGTAAGATGGACAGGCGGCATGCGCAATCCACCCGCCCCAAGACAGACCGGTCACGGGCCCTTGCAACGGGAACGCTCCACAGCTATAGGCCGCAGGTCCTCGCCGTATGTCAGATGATCGGCGCTCTTCCTCGTGGTCCGGGGGGCGGGGATGCGAAAGCCTCGGCCTTTGAAAGACGCCTGCAACAGAACTGGAGATTCCATGGCTCTCTACGAGCATGTGATGATCGCGCGTCAGGACTTGTCCGGCACCCAAGCCGAAGGCCTGATCGAACATTTCGGCACTGTCCTGAGCGACAATGGCGGCACCGTGATCGAAAGCGAATACTGGGGCCTCAAGACGATGGCCTACAAGATCAACAAGAACCGCAAGGGCCATTACGCCTATATCCGCACCGACGCGCCTTCGGCCGCCGTGCAGGAAATGGAACGCCTGATGCGCCTGCATGAAGACGTCATGCGCGTTCTGACCGTCAAGGTCGACGCCCACGAAGAAGGCCCGTCCGCCCAGATGCAAAAGCGTGATGATCGCGACCGGGGTGATCGCGGCGACCGTGGTGATCGTGGCGACCGCGGGGATCGCGGTGATCGTGGCGACCGGGGTGGTGATCGTGGCGACCGCGGCGAACGCCGCGAACGCCGCTGACAGGAAGGAACAAGATCATGGCAGCCAAACCGTTTTTCCGCCGTCGCAAGTCCGATCCGTTCGAGGGCGAAGGCGCCCCCAAGATCGACTACAAGGACACCCGTCTGTTGCAGCGCTACATCTCTGAGCGTGGCAAGATCGTGCCCTCCCGTATCACCGCCGTCGGTGCCAAGAATCAGCGCAAACTGGCCCAGGCCATCAAGCGCGCCCGGTTCCTGGCCCTGCTGCCCTATTCCGTTAAGTAAGGAGACGATCCAATGGAAGTCATCCTTCTGCAACGCGTGGCCAAGCTGGGCCAGATGGGCGAGGTCGTGACCGTCAAGGACGGCTACGCCCGCAACTATCTGTTGCCGCAGAAAAAAGCCCTGCGCGTCAACGCCACGAACCTGAAATCCTTCGAAGCCCAAAAGGCCCAGCTCGAGGCGCAGAACCTCGAGACGAAGAAAGAGGCCGAAGCGCTTGCCGCCCGTCTGGACGGTCAGCGTTACGTGATCATCCGCTCGGCATCCGACGCCGGCGCGCTCTACGGGTCGGTCACGCCCCGTGACGCCGCCGAGGCCGCGACCGCCGCCGGGATCACCGTCGACCGCCGCCAGGTTCTGATGCAGCGCCCGATCAAGGAACTGGGCCTGCACGCGGTCCAGGTTGTCCTGCACCCCGAGGTCGAGGTCGAGATCGTTCTCAACGTCGCCCGCTCCGTCGAAGAGGCAGAGCTGCAGGCATCGGGCAAGACCATCCAGGAACTGGCCGCCGAAGAAGAAGCTGCCGCAGAATTCGAGATCGCCGAACTGTTCGACGATATCGGTGGTGCGCAGAACGACGAAGACGGCGAAGGTTCGGACGACCGGCAGGGCTGATCCCCCGCCGCGACCCGCTCGCGCAAATGTCAGGCCGCATCCCCCGGGGTGCGGCCTATTTCTTTGGGCAGATGTGATCAAAAGGAGGTGACGATGCGCCTTTCCCTGACCCTGGCTGCCCTGGCCCTTTCCCTGCCCGCGACACCGGGCCTGGCCGATCCCTGGCCCGATGGCGCGCCGAACCGACCGGATGTTGCCCCGGAATTCGCGGCCCAGACCGATGCGCCGGCGCAGATCACCGCCCCTGCCCCGATCCTGTCGACGGTCACGGACCGGCTCGACACGCCCTGGGCGGTGGCCGTTCTGCCGGGGGCGCGGGCTATCTGGTGACCGAACGCGGCGGTGCGCTGCGCCATGTCGCCCGCGATGGCACGATTGCCGCGCCGATCACCGGCACCCCCACCGTTCTGGCCCAGGGTCAGGGCGGTCTTCTGGATCTGGCACTGGACCCTGAGTTTGCGACCAACCGCCTGATCTACCTGACCTATTCGGCACCGGTGGGGGGCGGTGCATCCGCCACCGCCGCCGCGCGCGCGACGCTGTCGGAGGATCACACGACCCTGTCGGATGTGACCGACATTTTCCGCCAAGCGCCCGCAGCCGCCGCACCCGGCCATTACGGCAGCCGCATCACCCCCCTGCCCGACGGCACGCTGGCCATCACCACCGGCGACCGCATGCGCCATGCCGACCGCGCGCAAGACCCCGCCACCGGCTATGGCGCGGTGCTGCGCGTGACGCGCGACGGCGCACCGCCCGCCGACAACCCGTTTCTGGGCCAGCCAAACGCGCTTCCCATCCTGTTCAGCCATGGCCACCGCAACCCGCAAGGTGCCGCCGTGGATGGCCAGGGGCGGCTTTGGGTGCTGGAACACGGGCCTGCGGGCGGCGATGAATTGAACCTGATCGCGCCCGGCGCCAATTACGGTTGGCCACGCGTCAGCTACGGGGTGAATTACAACGGGTCCGACATCGGCGATGGCCGCGCAGCCCATGCCCCCGATTTCACGCCCCCGCGCCATTACTGGGATCCGGTGATCGCACCGGGCGGCATGGTGTTCTACGAGGGCGCGATGTTTGCCGAGTGGCAGGGCGATATCCTGGCCGCAGGGCTGATCGCGCAGGCGGTGGTGCGGCTCGATCTGTCAGGTGACAGCGTGATCGGTGAGGAACGCCTGGCAGAAGCCGTGGGGCGGGTGCGCGATATCGCCATCGACGAGGACGGATCGATCCTGTTCGTCACCGACGAGGGCGCGCGATCGCGGCTCATGCGGTTGTCGCGCTGAACGGAAAACGGCCCCGGTGACAATGCGCCGGGGCCGATCCCTGTTGCGCCGATCATCGATGCGGCGTCAGCTATGCCAGGTTTCCAGCTCGATCGTGGCGGGGCACGTGGAGCCATTGTAACTGCCCACCCAGACATCGACCCGCCCGTTCAGCATGAAGGTGTTGGTCAGGTTGACCACCGGGTTCAGGTTGCCGTTGCCATCATCGTCGAAATGCCATTGACCATCCGGCGTGCGCACCAGCAAGACGGTGTCACAGCCGGCTTCGCCTTCGATTTCCAGCCGCCCATACTCCTGCATGCCGGAAAGGAAAAAGCTGAAATTCGGCTGCGCATTGACATAGCCACTGCCAAAGACCGGCAAACCGCAATCGCCAATCGCCTGGCTGCCGCCCGCGGTGGTGAAGTAATCCGTCGGGCTGTAGAGCGCCGATCCGGTGCTGCTGACCGGCACACCTTGAAGTGCGGGGTTGGGGCAGCCGCCCATCATCTGCCCGCCCGACGGTGGCATCGGTGCCGCGACGGATGCGGTGCGAAAGGTGATGGTGCCCTGGCAGGCAGAGCCACCGAAGGATCCGACCCAGATATCAACCTTGCCGTTCAGCGATGCGCCGGTGACCTGCAGCTGCGGCTGCACCCCGTTGGGGCCATCGTCGTTGAAATACCACTGACCATAAGCATCGCGCAGGATCATGGTCGGGTCGCAATCGGATGTGGTTTCCGCCGTGAAGGTGAAGGCATCCATCTGCGACATGTAGAGCGTGAAACTGGGCGCTTCATCGGCATAACCCCAGCCATCGATCCCGGGGCAGTCGGAAATCGAATGCTGCCCCCCGATTTGCGCGACAAAGGCCTGCGGGCCAAGAAGTTGCGGGCCAGAGAGCGTCAGGGACGGGCCGACCATGCCGGGATTGGGGCAGATCGACGCCGGGATCGGCGCGGGGGCCGGAACGGGAACGGGAACCGGCACCGGCACGGGGACCGGTTGCGGCGCCTGCGCCTGCACGGGCATCGGCATCGGCGCGGGGGGCGGCATCGGCGTGGCCTGTGCAAAGCCTGGCAATGGCGCGGTGATCATTGGCGGCGCCACCGGCAGGGCCACGCCCGCCTGTGCGACAAACAGGGTTGCCGCGCATTCGCCGCCGTCAAAGGTGCCGACCCAGACATCGACCTGCCCGTTCAGGGCGGCCCCGGCCGGAATGGCAATGCGCGGATCGAGATTGCCATTGCCATCATCGTTGAAATGCCATTGCCCGTCGGCGGTGTTGACCAGCATTGCGGCATCGCATGGCGAGGTCACGGCCAG
Organism: Roseicyclus sp.; assembly: GCA_018401965.1. Lineage (GTDB taxonomy): Bacteria > Pseudomonadota > Alphaproteobacteria > Rhodobacterales > Rhodobacteraceae > Roseicyclus. The sequence continues at coordinate 18,971 of JAGYJU010000006.1, read as the reverse complement.
CACGACATCACGGCCCGCATCCCCCATCGCGACAAAGGAATAATCGGGCGCCGCGCGAAACTGGCCATAGCCAAGCGTGCCCAGACCGCATTGATCCAGCGCATGGCCCCCCCCCGCTGTCAGCGACACGCTTTGCGGCACCAACAACTGGTCGATCCCGAAACTCGTCGCGCCTTGCGACATGTTCATCGCGGGGCACGCCATGGCGGCGCTGCCCGACACGACCACTCCTAAAAGACTTAGTGCCAAAACGCGCATGTGATTTCCCTCCACATGTTGCATCAACCCGGCTCACGACACGGGCCTTTTGGGCGACAGATCGCGGCTTGCCCGAAACAGGCCCCCAAAGGCCTCGTGGCGCGCCACCCCATCGCCCTGGCGGCAGCTTATGCCGGGTGAAGGCTTTGCGCTAGAAAAACCACGCAGGCGCCCCCACAGCGGATTGGGCCGAACAGGATGCAAAAAAGGCGACCCCTGCGGGGCCGCCTTTTCAACCGGTCATCGGTGCCTTTTCAGGCCGCGATCATTCGTCTTCCAGCGCGTCGACCGCCGCTTTCAGCTCGTCCTTGGTGATGTCCTTCTCGGTGACATCGGCCAGCTCGACGATGAAGTCGACAACCTTGTCTTCGAACAGGGGGGCGCGCAGCTGCTGTTGGGCGGCCTGGTTGCTTTGGATGAATTCGAAGAAGGCGCGTTCCTGGCCCGGATACTGGCGGGCCTGCATCATGATCGCCTGGGTCATCTCGGCGTCGGACACCTTGACGTCGTTCTTCTGGCCCAGCTCGGCCAGCAACAGGCCCAGCTTTACCCGGCGCACGGCAAGCGCGGTGTGCTCTTCGGTCGGAGTGATCTCGGGGTGGTCATGGCCCTGGTGCTCGGGGTTTTCCTCGTGCCACAGCTGGTGCGCGATCTGGCCTGCTTCGGCCTCCACAAGGGTGGTGGGCAGATCGAAGGTGACCATCGTGTCCAGCTGATCGAGCAGCTTGCGCTTGAGGACCTGGCGTGCCGCACCGGTGTATTCGGCGGCCATGCGATCCGCGATCTGGCCCTTCAGCGCCTCAAGGCTTTCGGCGCCGTATTTCTTGGCCAGGTCGTCATCGACGGTGGCCGGAACGGGCTTTTTCACGTCCTTGACGGTCACGTCAAAGACCACGTCCTTGCCCGCCAGGTGTTCGGCACCGTATTCTGCGGGGAAGGTCACGTTGACGGCCTTTTCGTCACCGGCCTTGACGCCGACCAACTGGTCTTCAAAGCCCGGGATGAACGACCCGGAGCCGACGACCAGCGGGTAATCCTCGGCGGTGCCCCCCTCGAAGGCTTCGCCATCGAGCTTGCCGACGAAATCGATCACGACCTGGTCGCCATCGGCGGCCTTGCCTTTCTTGGTTTCGAAATTCTGCGCGCTGGCCGCCAAGTTGTTCAGCGCCTCGTCGATATCGGCATCGGCGGGCTTGGCCACCAGCTTTTCCAGCTTGACGGCCTTGAAATCGATCTCGGGGATCGCGGGCAGCTTTTCGTAAGACATGGAAATGACGACATCATCGCCTTCTTTCCAGTTCTCGTTGGTCATCTTGACATCGGGCTGCATCGCGGGACGGTCGCCGGTTTCGTCGAGGTGGCCCTGCATCGCGCCATCGACGGCTTCCTGCATGGCTTCGCCGATCAGGCGCGGGCCGAACTGCTTGCGCAACAGCGCCATCGGCACCTTGCCCTTGCGAAAGCCCTTCATGGCAACTTCGGGCTGCGCTTCGACGAGCTTTTCGCTCACCCGGGCTTCCAGATCGGCACCGGTGATGATGATCTGGTATTCGCGCTTGAGGCCCTCGGCCAAGGTCTCGGTGATCTGCATCGCATCCTCACGAAATTCGGGGCGGGGCCGGGCGCGTCACTGCACCCGGGCCAAAGCCCGATGGCTTCACAAATTTGGGCTGTTCTAGGGTCGTGAACCGGGGTCTGCAAGCCCTATCGGCGATCAGGCCGCGTGCGGCGTTGTCGGCGCGATCACCAAACGCCCCGGCCCCCAATGTCAGGGCAATCGCGCTTCAAAATCCATCTATGAGCCCGCATTATTCACCGGCACGGTCGCTGAGCGGGGTCGTCGCGCCTGATCGGGTTGATTTGGCGGTGCGGTGAGCGCCTTGCGCGGGTTCACGACGATGGTTCGAGGCGCCTGCGGGCTGCATCATGACGTTGGCGCGTCTACAGGTCGTTTTTCAGCTGGCTTCGGGCAAGCGTTCGGGGCGCCCGAAGGCGTTTCTTGTTACCACGACGCTGCGCACGGCGTGCTGCAGCTAGGGGTCAGCCGCCCACTGCAGGCGGGTGATCTCGGGCCAGAGGATGGCCCAGTAGCGGGCGGCAGCGCTGGAGAGGGCAGGGCAATCGCTTTTGGCCTAAGCTGTTGAGATATTGTTGAGAAGTTTGTGCAAGAAGGCATCGTCCCAGCCGGCTCGTTTGAGTTTTAGGGACAGCGACGTTTTGGAAGTGTCGCGGCGGACCACGTCGAGAGCGCGGCGCCGGAGCACGGCGATGTTGCCAGGTCCATTGTCTTTGCGGTTGCGCGCGGCGTCTTCGCGAAACGACACGTCGAGTTGCCAATGCAGGGCGTTCTCGATGGCCCAATGGGCGCGGACGGTGGCGAGCAAGATCTCGGGCGTGGGTAGCCAGGACAAGGCGAAGAACCGCGTCTGTGAGGTCACCTTGCCATTGACTTCGCGGGTTGCCTCGATGCGACCGAAGCCCTTGAGGCCAGGGAATTCGTGGTATTCTGCAAAGGACTTGGCCGATACCACGACGGCCTTTCGGATCTCCCGGCGACCATGGTTCATCTCGTCCGTGACAGCTTCCGGGTGTTCGTCGCGCCGTGTCGAAAAGCAGCCCCGCGCATCCGACAAGAGTGACCCCTGATTACCTTTGAGCGCCAGGCACCAGTCGCCACCTTGGGCGTTGATTGCGGCCACTGTGCGGCGGTTGCAATGGAGTGCATCGCCCGTCACCACCTTGCCCTTCAGCGCGATCAGCCCCAGTGCTTCGATGGCCGCGTCCAACTCTGCGCCCCGATCCGCGGGAACCGTGGCCAGCGTCAGGCGCAGCCGGGAGGCGTAGGCTGAGACCATCATCCGGGTTTTTGCGCTCTCGCTCTTGTCCCGAGCCCCGCGCAGCGCCTTACCGTCGATGGCGATCACATCACCGTCTTGAAGCAGAGCCGCGACCTCGGCCAACACTTTGCCGAAGGCCGCATCCAGCGCCTTGGGGTCGATCATCGCGAACACATCGGAAAACGTGTCATGTGAGGGTATGGCGTGCTTGAGCTTAAGGAAGTTTCTGAAAACGTTCTCTTTTACGCGCCCGAACTCTGCCATCTCCGCACAGGAACTCGAGCCACAGAGCACCGAAACGAACGCGATAACAAGCAGCTCGCCGAGGTCATGACGGGCATTGCTGGCCCGCGGATCGGGGATGCTGCCGAAGGCGTCGAGGAAAATCTGCATGATCGAAGGCTCCAAGATGATGAGACCACCATCCAGAATCCATCACGCCAACAGGCGCAACCCGCTTACAGACCCAGCCAGGTCCAAAAGCGATTCTCCTGTTCGCGAACCGAGCGCTTCCATTCGGCTGATGTAGCATTGAGCGCCAGATAGATCAATTTCGCCGCCGCGTCGTCGCTGGGGAAGTGGCCCCGAGTGCGGACGGCGCGCCGGATCTTCGAGTTCAGCGCCTCAATCGCATTGGTGGTGTAGATCAGCCTTCGGACCTCAGGCGGATAATCGAGGAATGGGATGACCTCGTTCCAGGCCCGGCGCCAGCTCGGCGCGATCGCCGGATACCGCCTGGCCAGATCACTGTCCTCGAACTCAGCCAGAGCCAGTTCTGCCGCTTTGGCGTCCACGGCCGTGTAGATCGCCTTGAGGGCGGTGGCGACGGCTTTGCGGTCCTTATAGCTGGCGAAGTTCATGGAATGGCGCAGCAGGTGGACGATGCAGGTCTGAACACGCGTCTGGGGAAAGGCAGCCTCGATGGCCTGCGGGAACCCCTTCAGCCCGTCCACGACGGCGATGAGGATGTCCTGGACGCCTCGGTTGCGCAGGTCGCTGAGAACCTTGGCCCAGAACTTCGCGCCCTCATTGGCCTGAAACCACAGGCCCAGAACGTCCCGCGTGCCGTCGGGCAGCACCGCGAGGGCCACGAAGACAGCCTTGTTCGAGACCGCCCCGTCGCTGCGGATATTGACCCGGATCGCGTCCATGAAGACGATCGGATAGCAGGGCTCCAAAGGGCGGTTCTGCCAGGCGGTGACCTCCTCCATGACTGCGTCGGTGATCGCGGAAATCAGGCTGGGCGAGGCCTCGACGCCGTAGATTTCCTCGATATGCCCCTGGATCTCGCGGGTCGTCATGCCCCGGGCATACATGCTGACGATCTTGCGGTCGAACTCGGGAAAGCGGCGCTGATACTTGGCGATCAGCATCGGATCGAAGGTCCCGTTGCGGTCGCGGGGGATGTCCAGAACCACCTTGCCGCTGTCGGTGGTCACCGTCTTCTGACTGCTGCCATTGCGCCGATTGGGGGCCTGGTTCTGGCCCTCAGGCACATCCTCTACGCGCTCTTCATTGAGATGGACGTCCAGCTCCGTGCTCAGCGCACGTTCCGCCAGCGCCTTGGTCAGTTCCGCCAAGATGCCGGTCTTGCCAAACAGATCGCCAGGCGTGCGCCCTTCCATCAGTCGGTCCAGCAGGTCTTTATCAATGCTCATACGTGGGTCTCCTCTTCGAGCAGTTACAACGTCAGCGCACAAAATTCAGGATAGTCCCACCGGTTCTTCGCGAACGAAAATGTAAGCGAAGACAAGATCCTGGCGGGCCATTTCGCAGCAACTGCGCTGCGGGTTCAGGCAACGGATGACCCGATCCTGATATTGCAGGACACGACAGAGTTCTCTTTCAAGCGGGCTGAGCCAGAGAAGATCGGCTTCACAAAAACTTCCTGCGGACGCAAGACCAAGGAAGGGCGCCATCAGCAGCACACGATCTGCGGTATGCTCATGCACGCGAGCCTCGCAGTTACGCCTGCGGGCTTGCCGCTCGGGTTGACCGCGGCAAAATTCTGGTCGCGTGAAAAGTTCAAGGGCACGAAGGCGCTGGCACGCAAGGTCAATCCCACCCGCGTGCCGATCGAACAGAAAGAAAGCATCCGCTGGTTGGACAATCTGCGCTTGTCAACGGAGTTAATCGGCGCGCCAGAGCGATGCGTCCACATCGGCGACCGCGAAAGCGACATCTATGAACTCTTCTGCCTTGCCAGTGAGTTGGGAACGAATTTCCTGGTCCGCTCCTGCGTCGACCGGCTGGCCGAAAACGGGGGCACCACCATCGCGCAGGTCATGGCAGATATTGAACCTAGTGGCACACATGTTGTCCGCTTTCGCGATGCGGCTGGCCACGCCCAGGAAGCTCGCCTGGCTGTCCGGTTTGCCACAATGACCGTCCGCCCACCAATCGGAAAGCAGAAAAGGTATGAACATCAGCAGCTTCAGATCATCCACGCGGCCGAGATCGACCCGCCCGATCATCGGGCTCCACTGCTCTGGAAGCTGATCACCAATCTCGAAGTGGCCTCGTTCGAGCAGGCTGTCCATAAACTGGAATGGTATGCGCGGCGGTGGAGTATCGAGACCTTCTTCAAAACGCTGAAGACTGGCTGCCGGATCGAAGATATCCGCCTCACCACCGCCGACCGGTTGGCCAATTGCATCGCTCTGGCCTGCATCACGGCATGGAGGATATTCTGGATGACCATGCTGCGCAGAGCCAAACCGACCGGTGCCCCCACCGCCGTCTTCACCGAAACCGAGCTGCGCTGCTCGACAGCAACAGAGTTATACCCGGAGTCGCTGAAGACCCGAGATTTGAAGGGTTGACGTGCAAGCAGGTCGCGATTCAGGTTACGGCATGATCCGTCCCGGTTTTCTTACCTCTTCAGAGCGGCGTGAGCTTGTTGCGTGCGTGCGCAGCCATCGCGAAGACCACGGCGTTGCACGGCGGGCCAATGCAATCTTGCTCCTTGATGATGGGAAGTCCTGTCAGGCCATCGCGGAGTTTCTCTACCTGGACGATGATACCATTCGGGGCTGGTACAAGACCTACCGGGAGGGTGGCTGGGACGCCCTTTCGACCGACGGCTGGAAGGGCGGCCAGGCCCGCATGACCTCAGTTCAAGAGATGGAACTTTGCGCTTGGCTGGACGAACGCTTCTGTCGATCGACCGTCGAGATCAGGGCGCATATCGCGGCGCAGCATGGCGTGGACTACTCCCATTCGGGCTGCATCAAGCTCCTGGCACGGCTGGGCTACGAGTACCGAAAGCCGAAAGGGCTTCCGCGTGTCGCAAGTACCGAGAAGCAGGCCGAATTCATTGCCATGTATGAGCGGCTGCTGAACGGGTTGGGTGCCGATGAGGTCGTATACTTCGCCGATGCCGTGCATCCTGAATATCAGACCAAACCCGCGTATGGCTGGGTCAAGGCAGGCTCAAACCCCGCCGTGACAACAACCGCCGGGCGCGGGCGCGTGAACATCCATGGCGCACTCAACCTTGAAACCTTCGACGCGCCCTTTGTTGAACCAACCACCGTGGACGGGGTCAGCGCCGTGCAGCTTCTTGCCAAGATCGAGGAACGCAATCCGGGCAAACGCCTCATCCATGTGATTTGGGACAACGCCGCATACCACAAAGGCCCAGACGTTCGGGCATTCCTCGCTCGGCCGGACTGCCGCATCCACCTGATCCAACTGCCGCCGTATTGCCCGCACCTGAACCCAATCGAACGATTATGGGCTGTCATGCATCAGTTCGTGACCCACAATCGCCACTACCCGACGCAGAAGCAGTTCGCCAATGCGATCCTGAGGTTCTTTCGGGAGACCCTGCCCAACCAGTGGGAAACCTTCCGAAGCCAAGTGTCAGATAGCTTCAGGGTCGTCACTCACGAAAAATTTCGGATTTTAGCGTAATCGCGGTATACAACAAAATCCAACCAGACCCGCGATCTCGATTTCTACCTCACCGCCGTCGCCAAGCTTGGCGGCTACCTCGCCCGAAAACATGATGCCCCACCCGGAACAACCGTCCTATGGCGCGGCTTCTCCCGCCTCGCAGATATCGGCTATTTCGCGTTTTGTGTGGGTAGGCAGGTTTCTGGTCAAGCGGGGCGCCTACCAGATGTTGTGGTATAGGGTGAGGCTGGTAGATGGCTTAGATTGCCTGCGATCAGGTAGGCCATGAGGATGAGGTTTCGGGCCTTGCGGTACCCTCTGGCACGGGCCTTCGCCGCCTGGATCAGCCCGTTTATGGCCTCGACCGAGCCATTGCTCAGCGCGCTATCGAAGCCGTTGAGGATGCCATCCCAGTGCGCTTTGAGGGTCGAGGCGAGTTTCTTGAAGGGGGGCAGTTTGCTGCGGCGCGCCCATCGGAACCAGGTGGTGAGCAGTTCTTCGGCCTCGGCCCGTGTGGTCGCCGTCGTGAAGATGTCGCGCAGGGTTTCCTTCAAGCGGAACGCGCGACCCGTCTTGAGATGCATGCGCGAAAGCTCGTGGTGTTGATGGATCTGCCGTTTGGTCCAGCTATGCTTGTCCTTCAGCCACATCCACCGGCTGTTCTTGAGCGCAGGTTTTTCGCGGACCTCGGCGCGCCGTACCTCTTCAAGCGCAGCGTTGGCCAACTGGATGACGTGGAACCGGTCGAAGGTGATCGCCGCGTTCGGCAGATGCCGCGCGACCCCGGCAATATAGGCTCGGCTCATGTCGATGCAGGCGGCCGTGACGGCGTCCGGATCGCCGCCATGGGCGCGGAGGTCTTCGGCGAAGGTCTTGACGGTGTCCGCGTCGCGGCCCTCACAGGCAAAGAGCAGTCTGCCAACATCAAGGTCATGGAACAGGGTGATGTAATTGTGGCCGCGCCGCGATGCCGTCTCGTCGATCCCCACAGCGGTCACGTCGCTGAAGTCCTCGAGTGCGCGCGCCGCTGGGACGTAGTGATCGAGCACGCGCCATATCCGGTCGTCTCCGACTTCAAGCAGGTCAGCGATGGTCTTCACCGGCATCTCGCGGGCGAGCGCGATCACGAAGGCGTCGAACAACTGGCTGAACCCGCTGCCGCTGCGCGCCCAGGGAACCGGGACCTGTCCGGTCTTCCCACACTGGCTGCAAGCGACGCGGGGCACGGCGGCATGGATGAAGGCCTTGTGCTCGAAGAAGCGCAGGTGTTCCCACGTCCTCGGCCGCGTGTCGTGAACCGGCTGATCCGCCGCCCCACAAGACGGGCAGGCAAACCTGCTCCCCGGCTTGAAGCGAACGTCAAAGTGGATCTCCTTGCGCTGTGCATCGAACCGCACATCCGTGACGCTCCATGGAGCCTGAAGGCCAAGCGCCATCGTGAACAAGCTCGTCTCGGGTCCCATCGCTCCTCCATGTTCGCTGGCCGCCGGAAACCCCATTCTGCCTTGGAGAAAGACACAGGCCAACAGATCCGGCGCGTCAGGCGCTGCGATATATGCGGTCTCCGCGCCAGACGCGCCTCACGTCACGACTACAACATCTGGCATGGCTACGTACACACCGCTCCCCAGCTACCCACACAAATCGCGAAGGGACCAGATATCGTCATCGGCTTCGAAGCCGCACAACCAAGCCCACAAAGCCAAACTTGTGGGTAATTGAAAGCCAAATCGGGCGGTTACCGTGGAACACTAGCGCACTCCCAAAATTTGACCTATCGAGCCTGCAAGCATCATAGACAACCCAAAAAAACTCATCAAAATAAGAAGAATACGAGAGAAGAGCCTCTTTGGCTTTTCAGTATCCTTTATAATGTTATCATCACTTGTGTGAGCAACACGCAGTTGGAATTTCGCACCATCATGATCGGCTGCAATCTGTTCTAAAAGATCACTAATTGAATTCGCCTCTATATACCGTTTTTGGATGATTGGAATGGCACCTTGGTCTTGCCATAGGTCATACTGCACATAGTATCTTTTCATTTCAGAGAGTCCACAGCGGTCTTGGTGAATGTAGCCCCCAGTGTGGGATCTATAGTGCTAAGTGAAGAATTTAGCTTATCCCAAACCATACCACTCGGGACGAACCGACCTGACGGCCGTGGACTAGTTTTGAAAAACTTTAAGCGTTCCTTCCCAAGCGCGTTCACAGTATCGTCCCAATCTCCGCCTCCGTATGGAAAATTTGGATGATTGATAATTGGCTCAATATGTGGCCAAAATGCATAGCGACAATAGGCCTTGGTTAAATTATAGATTTTTGGTGGTTCATCAGAGTAATTGAATGCTGCATCCAAAAGATGATCATCTGGACATCTTGGGTGCTTCTGTACCAGACTCCCCCATTCATCTAGAAGCACTTTGGATCTATAGGAGTTAGCCCACAGCTGTACGGCTCCACTACATATAATCTGCTCGGTACTTTTAATACAAATCTCGTGCGAATGTTGAAAGTATCGATCTGAAATCGCGAAGGAACCCATAAAGTTTTTATATACAAAGGGCTTGAGTGCCGCATTGTCTTCGTCGCCAAGCCAGTTGTAGAGAGCAATCTCTGCACCATCATCTAGAAGATCGTTAAATAAATTTAGATTTCCATTTATTACAAGATCGGAGTCCAGCCATAGTACAGGCAGGTTGGTCTCATTGATTTTTTTAAATATTATCTTTGCTTTATAATTCTCGCTTTTGATGCTACCTTTTGGACTAATGCTACGATGAATTTCGTCGACTTCGATGACCTCAACGTCGATACCTTGAAGAAGACCGCTCTTCTGCAATCTTTCCGCAAGGTGTAAGTAATCTTTGGTCGCTGCAGTGATTGTATGAAATTTCACTCTGTCACACATCTCTTCCATCTTCCATCTTCCATCTTCCATCTTCCATCTTCCATCTTCCCGCCTTATTCATCCAAATTGGCGAGAAAGGTTGCGTTCGCCTGAAAGCGCTGTAGATTCAAGCTGCTAGACACAAACCCTCAGCAGCATCGGACGAACGCATGGGTGAAACGCTACAGCCAGTCACGCCGCAGTTCAACAGGTCTCTGCGGGTCGAAAGCAGGCCGGATCGACTGACCGGAGACCCCGGCGCCGTGCTTCTGCGCGAGATCCTCGAGGCCAGCGGCATCGTCGAATGGATGACGGGTCGGCTGATTGATCCCCGCCGACAAGAGGATGTGACCCACGACCTTGCCTCTTTGCTCCGCACCACGGTTCTGCTGGCCGCGCAGGGCTGGCGCGACCATGATGATGCCGACGCCTTGCGGCACGATCCGGCCATGCGGCTGGCGAGCAGCTCCTCGGCCGGGCTGACCCCGCTGGTGGTCGAGCAGGGGCTTGCGTCCCAGCCCACGCTGTCGCGCTTCACCGCGATCATGGCGGACCCTCGCAACCTGGCCGTATTGCGCGAGGGTGTTCTGGAACTCGCCGCCCGCGGTCTGCGGGCGCTGAACGGAGGGCGTCGGCTGCCGCGGGTCACGCTGGACGTCGACAGCCTGCCCATCGAGGTTCACGGCCACCAGCCGAAGGCCGAGTGGAACGGCCATTATCATGCGCGCATCTACCACCCGCTGGTCACCTCCATCGCCGAGACTGGCGACATGCTCGATGCCCGCCTTCGGCCGGGCAATGTCGGTACCGCCGACGGCGCACTGGACGTGATCCTCGATGTCGTCGACCGCGCCCAGGCGGCTGAGCTTTGCAAGGTCGCGATGGTGCGCATGGACGCGGGCTTCCCCTCGGCAGGTTTGCTGGCCGGTCTCGACGCACGGGGCATCGACTTTGTCGCCCGGCTGCGGGCCAACCCGGTTCTCGACCGCTTGGCGGCTCCCTACATGAAGCGGCCCCGGGGCCGACGGCCCGACAAACCACGCATCTGGACCCACGCCCTGCAGTATCAGGCCGAAAGCTGGGACAAACCGCGGCGGGTAGTCCTGGTGGTCAAGGAACGCCCGGACGATCTGCTGCTCGACCGCTTCTTCCTCGTCACCTCCCTCACCCCGCAGCAGATGTCGCACAATCTGGTACTGGAGATGGTGTGGTTGCCGCCCTTCCCCGAAAGGCATCAACGTGCCAACATTTGTGGAGATTAAGGCCACAGAAACGGAGAAGGACGACACCATGAAGGATACAATGATCGGGGTAGATTTGGCAAAGCGCGTTTTTCATCTTCACGTCGCGTCGATGACGGGGGAGGTGAAAGATCGCAAGAAGCTGACGCCGGACCAGTTTCGGCGCTACATGTCCGACGTGCCCGAATGCGTTGTTGTTTTTGAGGCCTGCGGAAGCGCCCACTACTGGTCACGTGAGATGAGGGCGCTTGGGCATGAGGCACGGATCATTCCGGCGCAATACGTCAAGCCGTTTGTCAAGCGCCATAAAAATGACAAGAACGACGCTGAGGCGATCGTTGTTGCAGCACAGCGGCCGGAGATGCGGTTCGCCACGGTGAAATCAGAGGATCAACAAGCGCGTGCGGTCGTCTTCCGTGCACGGGAGCGGCTGGTGCATCAGCGTACAGAGCTGGTGAATGCACTTCGCTCAACGCTTTATGAATACGGTCAAATTTTCCCGGTGGGCATCGCACATCTGAAAAAGATCGAGGAGCTTCTTCAGAACCCCCATTGTGACCTGCCGACCCTCGTCGTGACGGAGTGCCAGGACCTACTGGCGCAAATTGCTGAGAAGACGGAGCGCATCAAAGCGAAGGACAAGCTTATCAAGGAACTCGCGAAAGAGAGTGACGTCGCCCGGCGTCTTCAAACCATGCCTGGTGTCGGTCCGATGACCGCCCTGGCGGTGGAAGCGTTTGCCCCTGACATGGCGCAATTCTCCTGCGGTCGTGACTTTGCGGCCTGGCTGGGATTGGTGCCACTACAAAGCTCGACTGGCGGGAAGAGCCGATTGGGAAAGATGTCCAAGATGGGTCAGGTCGATATCCGGCGGCTTTTGATCATTGGGGCAATGTCCCGGATCGTTGGCCGTGCGCGGCATACCATTCCTGATGACAGCTGGCTTGGCAGGAAAGTGGCTGCAAAACCGAAGATGCTGGTCGGCATCACGCTGGCCAACAAGATGGCACGCCAGATCTGGGCGATGCTGACGAAGAACGAGGATTATAGAGATCCGGCGCTGGTGGGTGCGGCATGAGCCTCATGCCATAACCTGCAAGTGTCGGTGCCAAGGGGAGTGTGAGAGAGCTATGACCTGAATGGGCGCAACGATCGAAGATCTGGATTGGGAAAACCATAGTATTGCTCAGAGCCGCGAGCTCTTCTAGGAGATTTGGACCCAATTCGCTGATCACCATACCGGCCGCGGCTTCTGGAAACGCCGCTTAGTATAGGCCTGAAAGAAGCACGCAATCGATCACACGCACAAACGGTCAGAAAACCTCTTGCACCACGGGCGGCAACCAAAGAAGCATTACCGTGAGCGCGGAAAGGCCGAGGGGCACATGGGCGAGCTGAAGGACGTCCTCGCCCCCGCGTTGTCTTCCGCCAATCGGCCCAAAACCCATGTTCGAGGGACTATCCTGAATTTTGTGCGCTGACGTTGTAACTGCTCGAAGAGGAGACCCACGTATGAGCATTGATAAAGACCTGCTGGACCGACTGATGGAAGGGCGCACGCCTGGCGATCTGTTTGGCAAGACCGGCATCTTGGCGGAACTGACCAAGGCGCTGGCGGAACGTGCGCTGAGCACGGAGCTGGACGTCCATCTCAATGAAGAGCGCGTAGAAGATGTGCCTGAGGGCCAGAACCAGGCCCCCAATCGGCGCAATGGCAGCAGTCAGAAGACGGTGACCACCGACAGCGGCAAGGTGGTTCTGGACATCCCCCGCGACCGCAACGGGACCTTCGATCCGATGCTGATCGCCAAGTATCAGCGCCGCTTTCCCGAGTTCGACCGCAAGATCGTCAGCATGTATGCCCGGGGCATGACGACCCGCGAGATCCAGGGGCATATCGAGGAAATCTACGGCGTCGAGGCCTCGCCCAGCCTGATTTCCGCGATCACCGACGCAGTCATGGAGGAGGTCACCGCCTGGCAGAACCGCCCTTTGGAGCCCTGCTATCCGATCGTCTTCATGGACGCGATCCGGGTCAATATCCGCAGCGACGGGGCGGTCTCGAACAAGGCTGTCTTCGTGGCCCTCGCGGTGCTGCCCGACGGCACGCGGGACGTTCTGGGCCTGTGGTTTCAGGCCAATGAGGGCGCGAAGTTCTGGGCCAAGGTTCTCAGCGACCTGCGCAACCGAGGCGTCCAGGACATCCTCATCGCCGTCGTGGACGGGCTGAAGGGGTTCCCGCAGGCCATCGAGGCTGCCTTTCCCCAGACGCGTGTTCAGACCTGCATCGTCCACCTGCTGCGCCATTCCATGAACTTCGCCAGCTATAAGGACCGCAAAGCCGTCGCCACCGCCCTCAAGGCGATCTACACGGCCGTGGACGCCAAAGCGGCAGAACTGGCTCTGGCTGAGTTCGAGGACAGTGATCTGGCCAGGCGGTATCCGGCGATCGCGCCGAGCTGGCGCCGGGCCTGGAACGAGGTCATCCCATTCCTCGATTATCCGCCTGAGGTCCGAAGGCTGATCTACACCACCAATGCGATTGAGGCGCTGAACTCGAAGATCCGGCGCGCCGTCCGCACTCGGGGCCACTTCCCCAGCGACGACGCGGCGGCGAAATTGATCTATCTGGCGCTCAATGCTACATCAGCCGAATGGAAGCGCTCGGTTCGCGAATGGCACGCTGTCAGATCTCAGCTCGCCATCATGTTCGAAGACCGCTTCCCGATGGCGTAAGAAGACGCGTCACGCACAAAATTCGGCACAGTCTCTACAGAGCGAGGTCTTCTCCTCGTTGAGCGCCAAACCCAGCTTAGACGTCACCTTACGCGTCCACTCCAGTGCATCCCTCGCGCGACCGCGCGATAAGATGACGAAGTCGTCCGCATAGGCGACAATCTCAGCACAGAACCGGCGTGGCCGATCCGTACTGCGCCAGTGCTTCAGCATACGGTTCATGTATAGGTTCGCAAGAAGTGGGCTGATCACGCCACCCTGCGGCGTACCCAGCTTGTGCTTCTTGCCTCCCGTCATTCGCCGCTTGCCCGTTGTTGTATCCTTGATCTCGACTGGGGCTTGCAGCCACATCTTCAGGAGACGCAGCATGTGCCGGTCGACAATCCGTCGCGCCACCGATTGCATCAATGGCCCGTGCGGGATCGTATCGAAGTATCTCGACAGATCAGCGTCAACAACTTCCGTAAAACCCTGACAAAGAAGTCCGTGGACCTTCCGGATCGCATCGCCCGCACTACGCCGGGGACGATATCCAAAGGCACTGTCGTCAAAGTCCGCTTCAAAGATCGGTTCTATCACAAGCTTGGCAGCGGCTTGGACCACGCGGTCCCGAATGGTCGGGATACCAAGTGGTCGTTCGCCACCGCCCGGCTTTGGAATAGAAACACGTCGCACCGGCATCGGCCGGTACGTCTTCTCGCGCAGCTCCTTTTGCAAAGCCGTCAACCAATCCTCCAGCCCTTCCGTGTCAATCTGTTCGAATGTCACCCCGTCCACACCGGGCGCGCCACCGTTGAGCAGCGCAAGTTCCCAAGCATGGAGCAGAATGTCGTCTCGCCAGACCTTGTCGTAAAGCTGGTGAAACCGGCAGTCCGGCTCAGCCTTTGCCTTGAGGTACAGCTTCCTCTGCAGCCTCCGGATGCTTTCAGGTGTTTGCAGGCGTTTGGCCAATCACCGTCTCCTCAGATGCTTCAACAAGCGTACCAGAAGTCGGGGCCCTTCCCTCCACCGGCATTACCCGGCTTCAGCAGTACTATGACCCCGTCCGACTCCCACACCGGGCCGCCAGACCAAGCCTGACGTCGAGGGCCGCGACCCCTCGCCCGGAATGGGCCTCCCCCGTTACCCGTCCCACCTTTCCAACGTGCCGTGCCCACTACCCCGGCGGATCAGACAGGTGCATGTGTCGATTGCTTCCCTGTCTGTGCTGCCTTCCCCGTTATTCAGGCGGGTCGGCATCCGCATCATCACTTTCGAGGCCTGCTCAGGCTTCACTCACGTTACGGCCCGCTGGATTGCTCAACCGCCCATGGCGGCCTTTGTCACGAGGCTTCGACCCCGCCAGTTACCCGGCGAAATCGCTCGTCTGCTACCAGACCTATCGACAATTATCTGGGTGGATCCTTCCTCCACTGGTGAAACGCGCCATCGGGGCGCACTGAATAATGCGGGCTCAACGGCCTTTCGACGATCACCCCGGAACAGTTGGAGCTTTTCGACACCCTCGATCTACCAAAACCCGCCTGATCCCCTCTCGGTAGTCACACAATGGCGAAACTCGCCAAAACAATATCAATCACTTAGCCGATTTCCTGTTGAACTTGGGGGATCAAACCCTCGCAAAGTCTCCGTCAACGTCGCGTGGCAGGGGGACTGGCGGTCACGTCGGAACCCAAGTCGGTTGAGTTGTGAACGGGACAAGGTGCGCCCAAGCCGGTAGGCCGCCATCATCCCCGTACGGCCCGTCAACATCGAAAGAAGGATCAGCCCAAGGATCGCTTCGAGCCTATGTAGACGCCCTTTCTTTCCTCGCGTGTCCGGAATTTCCCGCAAAACTGAACGTAATGAGATCATCGTTGCCATCCTCCAAAGTCGTCGACAACAGAGATTCAGACAACAAGCTAACTTTCAATAACTTTCCGCCCTACAGTGAATAGCCCTGTTAGGAGCATGCTACTATTGTGTAAAATCTCGAAATCAGGTTCATTTTTCAAGCCCCCAGCAGGATTGGAGTTTTCTTAGGCGAATACGAAATGAATTCACCATTCTTGGTTGGTCGGATAAATTTTTTACCAGCACTGTTCATAATTGAGCAAAGTATGCTTAATGAACTGTTTGAAGCCATAAAGAAATCTGCAATACTACATATAGATATATCTGATATAAGTAAGTCATAATCATAATTTTTTGATTTTTCTGCCACAATCATTTTTGATGTAGTTACTTTTACACCTAAATCCGAGAAGAAAGCTGCGCAAAACTCTGGCTCATCCGAAGCTATGAAAAACAATGGATCTTCGTCCTTCATTAATACAATTTCATCATAAATAATTTCCTTAGCTTTATCCAAATTCATGGTGTAAAAGATTGGATGGTCCTGGTAAGATCTGTAGTCACCTAGCCTTATGTGAGCAGCTACAATCGGCCTATTCCTAGCGTAAGATAGAAAAGATTGCTGATTTTTCTGAATAGTGCTGGAGATAGAGTTATCCCCACTGAGGAGTAGCCTGCGAAGCACTTTTTTATATATTTCATCCTCAAAAAAGTAATTTGTGTCATATTGAAAGTAGCCAGATAAATCTATGAAGTCAAAACCACCAGCTGAATAGGCGCTGATTATTCTTTTTACATCATTCTCTGGACCTTCGGCTCTGTTCTCGCCGCCAATTACTGAAAATTTCTTAAACCCGAGTGTTGAGCTCTCAATACTACTATGGCCGGAAGGGACTCCAAAGCCTCTGCACAATACTTCTGAGATTGGCCTGCCACTGTGTCCGTAAATTACATTCAAGAACAGCCGTTCTCTTATATATTCACCGAAGGCCACTTGATAAATGGCGTTTGCAAATCGTCCATTAGGGAATCCGGACATCCACACCGGCTGCTTTATCAGCATAGCACATCCCCGTCGCATAGCATATTATAAGCCAAAAAATTTGTAGTAGAAAAATTTTCATCGGATTCCTGATATCGGGAGATAAGCGAAAGGCCAAACGGCGTCATGCGATATACCTTAAATTTTTGATCGGAAAAGAAACTCCAGAAGTCTCGGAAATATGTCCGAGTGTCAATATTGCACCCACCAAACTCAAATTGAATAAGTTTCGTGAACGGCAACGCCTTCCCAAATCCGACTAGAACATCTAACTCATGTCCCTCGACGTCTAATTTGGCAAAATCGACCATTTTCTCCTGTAGCTCGCCTTTCCAGTAGCTCTCGAATTTTATCACCTTGCACTTCTCCGAGTGATCAAATTTAATATTGAAGTGGTCAAGATTTCTTTTTGTTAGAGATCCAAGTGCAGAACCGGGAAAATTACTATACAGGACAATATCTCTGTTGCTATCGGACAGGCCACATCCATTTATTTTTACTCGATCTTGCTTATCGAAGCGAGTATTTAAAAAATCTATATTTCTTGAGGATGGCTCAAAAAGGTGTATTTCTGCATCTCGAAACGCCCGCATGAGTTCGTTTGTATAATCACCTTTATTAGCCCCAACATCAACACACAACTGTAAGTCGTCATTCAAAAAAACAGTAGAAAAATTTTTTACTTGATTTACCTCATGCAATATAGTGTGGCTCCCCCATCCTCGACCTGTTAAAGTAGAAAGAAAAGACATTTTTTTTTCAATCGACTTAAGTCTTATAGAAATTTCTGTAGGTGTTAGTGAATTGCGATAAGTCATTGTGGTTGCCCTACGTTATTTCAAGAACAGAGCGTCGCCCCAGCCTAAACTATTCATTTGCATCCAGACGGGCTTAAAGCCAAAAACGCTTAGAAAGTCTTGTATTTCAGCAAACGTAGTATCGCCCGCGTAAAGGCCGCCATGGCTTACTTCGCAAAATACTTGACTAACATTCTCTAAACAGTTTCTAGCGCCTTTGAGCACCATAAGTTCCGCGCCTTGCACATCGATTATTAGAGTATCTATTTGTGCTATTTCCCTTGCCGCGTTGGCATGAAGGCTGATCAAGAGGTCGTCGACCGTAATTGAGGTTATCTCGAACGTAGTATTAAATTGTACCTGCGGTACTAATTTGAGATGATTTGCTGGTGCTAATACGCTTGACGACATCCCGTCATTGGATGCAACATTCATCGTTATTCGCTTGCCAGTTTCATCTAAGCATAGCGCTTGTGCTGTTGTGATATTTGTGTACTGCTTTGTGAACTCATTTAAGAATTCAAATGGCTCAGGCAGGGGTTCAACGAATATAATGAATGAAGGCTCATTTTCCAGAATTTCCTCCAATTCTTGCCCATAGCTTGCTCCTACTTGTAGGACCCCACCAAGACGACGGTTAAAATTTTTCAGCAAGGGAAAAAGAAACATTTCTCAATCCGTTCCTAGCTCTAGGCGCCTGATTCGCAAAACTGGCGTGGGTTCGACAAAAGGGGCGTCGAAGGTTTCCAGGTTGACCGCACCATGGATATTTACGCGGCCATGGCCTGCGGTGGTCGTGACGGCAGGATGTGAGCCTGCTTTCACCCAGCCATATGCAGGCTTTGTCTGATATTCAGGGTGGACGGCATCGGCAAAATAGACGGCTTCATCCGCACCAAGCTCGGGCAGTAGGCGCTGGTACATTGCAATAAAGCTGGCCTGTTTCTCGGCCGATGCAACGCGAGGAAGGGCCTTGGGCTTGCGATATTCGAACCCCAAGCGCGCCAGAAGCTTGATGCATCCGGAGTGAGAGTAGTGCAGGTCAAATTTCTCGGAAATATGGGCCCTGATCTCAACGGTCGAGTGGCAGAAGCGATCTTTCAACCAGTCGCATAAGGCCGCCTCCTGATCCGCTGTCATACGGAACTGGCCACCCTTCCATCCGTCGAAGGCCAGCGCATCCCAGCCAGCTTCGCGATAGGTTTTATACCAACCACGGATCGTGTCGTCGTCAAGATAGAGAAACTCCGCTATGACCCGGCAAGACTTTCCATCATCAAGCAACAAGATCGCATTCGCACGGCGCGCGATACCATGATCTTCGCGCTGACTGCGCACGCAAGAGACAAGTTCACGTCGCTCAGCAGGGGAAAGAAAACCGGGGCGGATCATGAGCATACTTGAATCGGCCCCAACCGCCACGTCAACCCGTCAAAATTC
>JAGYJU010000005.1 GCA_018401965.1 Roseicyclus sp. | reverse complement strand
CCGCCGAATTGATGCCGGCCCCGATCCTCTATTCCCACGCGATCCTGCGCCGCTTGGCGGAGGTGCGCAAATCGGGGCAGGAACCGACGCTTGGCCCCGATGCCAAAAGCCAGCTGACCCTGCGCTATGAAGACGGCAAACCGGTCGAGGCGACATCGATCGTGCTGTCCACCCAGCACCTGGATGAGACCATGACATCCGATGACGTGCGCGCGGTGGTGGAACCCTATATCCGCGAAGTCCTGCCGTCGGGCTGGATCACCGAAGCAACCCATTGGTGGGTGAACCCGACCGGCAAATTCGTCATCGGCGGCCCCGATGGCGACGCGGGCCTGACCGGGCGCAAGATCATCGTCGACACCTACGGCGGTGCTGCCCCGCATGGCGGCGGCGCGTTTTCCGGCAAGGATCCGACCAAGGTGGACCGGTCCGCCGCCTATGCCGCGCGCTACCTGGCGAAGAACGTCGTGGCCGCGGGCCTTGCGACGCGCTGCACCATCCAGCTGTCTTATGCGATCGGCGTGGCCGAACCGCTGTCGGTCTATGTCGATACGCATGGCACCGGCAGCGTGCACGAGGTGCAGATCGAAAAGGCGCTGCGTCAGAGCATGGACCTGACGCCGCGCGGCATCCGCACCCATCTGTCGCTGAACCGCCCGATCTACCAGCGCACGGCGGCCTATGGCCATTTCGGCCGCACGCCGGACGCCGATGGCGGCTTCAGCTGGGAAAAGACCGACCTGGTCGAGGCGCTGCGCGCCGCTGTCTGATCTTGCGCCTGCGGGCGGGGCCTAGCGCCTCGCCCGTGGGCCGGGCTTGCCCAGGGGCCTTGCCCCGCCGCCCAATGCCTGCACCATGGCGATATGGTCCATCAGGTCGCGCAGGCTGACGATGCCGCGCAGGGCCCGCCCCTCTACCACGATCAGTTTGCGATGCGGCCCTTGGGCCAGCCGGTTCAACGCATCCTCTGCCGTCATGCGCGGCGGCACCAGGCAGCTGTCATCGGCCGGTTCCATCACGTCTTGCACAAGGCGATTGGGCCAGTCGGCGCGCGGGGTGGCGCGCAGCAGCTGCGCATCGACATAGCCCAGAACCGCGCCGCCCCGGACCACGGGCACAAAGCTTATGGCATGGGCGATCATCACATCCTCTGCCAGTTCGGCAAGGGTCATCTCCGGCGTGGCGGTCCATGGGTCGGGGGTCATCACTTCTGCGACGCGGCGTCCCTTCAGGCTGTCTTGCATCAGCAGGCGGTGATACGCGCCCCGGCTGGCGTTCAGCACGAAGAACCCGATCAAGACCATCCACGCCCCGCCGATACCCCCGCCCGACAGGGCCGAGAAAACCCCGAGAGCCATAAGGCCAAAGGCCAGCACGCTGCCCGCGCCGCTGGCTTTGCGGGTTGCCGCCAGCATGTCGCCGGACCGCGCCCAAAGCCAGGCGCGCAACACGCGGCCGCCATCCAAGGGAAAGGCGGGCAGCAGGTTGAACACCGCCAGCACAAGGTTGATCGACCCGAGATAGGCCAGAACGATGCCCAAAAGCCCCTCGCCCATGGCCAGCGCCGCAAGGCTGAACAGGGCGGCAAGGGCAAAGCTCATCACCGGGCCTGCGATGGCGATCCAGAATTCCGATGCGGCGCTTTTTGGCTCTTCGACCAGTTCGGCCACGCCGCCGAACAGGAACAGCGTGATCCCGCCAATGCGCAGGCCATGGCGCCGCGCCACCAGCGAATGCGCCAATTCATGCAGGATCAGGCTCGCAAACAGGCCCAGCATCGCCACGACCGACAGGGCCAGGTAGCCGGTTTGCGTCAAGCCGGGCAAAACTTGCGGAAAATAGCCCGACGACAGGCTCCAGACGATCAAGGCGGCAATCAACAGCCAACTGGCGTCGATCTTGATCTCGAAGCCGAAAAGATCGAACAGCCTGATCGAATGCCCGAACATGGGATGGCCCTTTCGCAAGGTGTTTGCCAGAGGTAATCATTCCCGGCGCAAAAAGAAGGCCACAGGCGGGGGATTGAGGCTTGCAGCCTGGCGGGCTAGACCCGGCGACCAAGCCAAAGCCCCGTTCCAGCCCGAGATTGCCCATGCCCCCAGTCCCCGCCGAGCGCCCGCATCGCAATTTCTACGGCCGTCGCCGTGGCAAGCATCTGCGCGACAGCCAAGAGGTGTATCTTCAGGAAGATCTCGACGCGCTCAGCCCCGGCGCGGTCGACTGGGAGGTAAACCCGGACCGCGCGCCGCTGGATCTGGCGGCGCGGTTCGGTGGGCGCGAGGTCTGGCTGGAAATCGGCTTTGGCGGCGGCGAACACATGGTGCACCAGGCCAGCCAGAACCCGCAGGTGGGCATCATCGGATGCGAGCCCTACATCAACGGCGTTGCCATGTTGCTCGGCAAGATCCGGCGCGCGGGCGTGGATAACCTCGCGGTTTATCCCGGCGATGTGCGCGACATGTTCGACGTGCTGCCCGATGCCTCGATCGCCAAGGCGTTCTTGCTCTACCCCGACCCCTGGCCCAAGGCGCGCCATCACCGCCGCCGTTTCGTGACGCCCGAACATCTGGAGCCCTTGGCGCGGGTGTTGAAGCCGGGGGCGGAATTTCGCGTCGCGACCGATATTCCCGATTACGTGCGCCAGACGCTGGAAGAAGTGCCCGGCGCGGGCTTTGACTGGCTCGCCGAAGGGCCCGAGGATTGGCGCACCCCCTGGGGTGACTGGATTTCGACCCGCTACGAGCTGAAGGCGCTGCGCGAGGGCCGCGTGCCGCATTACCTGACCTTTCGTCGCCACGGATAGGCCGCGCCGCGCCTCAGGCAAAACGCGCGATGGCAGGTCCGGTCCGTCGGTCGATATGCCCGCCCTGATCGGCGTTTTGTCACCCGTGGGTTGCATCACGGGCGCGCGCGCCGTTACCTCTTGGCAGGCCGACTGACAGGAGACAGCGATGCTCACCAATGACCAGCTTGCGAAATGGGACCGCGACCATTTCATGCACCCCTCGACCCATCTTGCCCAGCACGCGCGCGGCGAGGCGCCGGGCCGGGTGATCCAGACAGGTGAGGGGTGTTACATCACCGACCGGGATGGCAATCGGCTGCTCGATGCCTTTGCGGGGCTCTATTGCGTGAACATCGGCTATGGCCGCCAGGAAGTGGCCGAAGCGATTGCCGACCAGGCGCGCGAACTGGCCTATTACCACGCCTATGTCGGGCATGGCACCGAGGCGTCGATCACCCTGTCGCGGATGGTGATGGACCGCGCGCCCGATCACATGTCCAAGGTCTATTTCGGCCTTGGCGGGTCGGATGCCAATGAAACCAACATCAAGCTGGTCTGGTATTACAACAACATTCTTGGCCGCCCGCAGAAGAAAAAGATCATCTCGCGCTGGCGCGGTTATCACGGGTCGGGGTTGATGTCGGGGTCTTTGACCGGGCTGACGCTGTTCCATCAGAAATTCGATCTGCCCTTCGACACGGTGCGCCACACCACCTCGCCCTATTACTACCGCCGGGCGGATGTTTCGCAGACCGAAGAACAGTTCAGCGCGCAATGTGCCGCCGATCTGGAAGAGCTGATCGAGCGGGAGGGCGCGGACACCATCGCGGCCTTCATCGCGGAACCGATGCTGGGCACGGGCGGGATCGTGCCGCCGCCCAAGGGCTATTGGGAGGCGATCACGCCGATCCTGGAAAAGCACGACATCCTGCTGATCGCCGACGAGGTCGTGACCGGCTTTGGTCGGCTTGGGTCCATGTTCGGGTCGCCGCATTACGGGCTGAAACCCGACCTGATGACCATCGCCAAGGGCCTGACATCGGCCTATGCGCCGATGTCGGGGTCGATCGTGTCGAAAAAGGTCTGGGCGGTTCTGGAACGCGGCACCGATGAAAATGGCCCCTTTGGCCATGGCTGGACCTATTCGGCGCATCCCATCGGGGCGGCGGCGGGGATCGCCAACCTGAACCTGGTCGACAGCCTGAAGCTTGTTGATAACGCGGGCGATGTCGGCCCCTACCTGACCCGCACCATGGCCGAGGCGCTGGGCGATCACGCCCATGTGGGCGAGGTGCGCGGCGCCGGCATGCTGGCGGCGGTGGAACTGGTGAAGAACCGCGACACGCGGGCCGGGTTCGATGCCGCCGACAAGATCGTGCCGCAGATCGTGGGGGCGATGGCGCGGCGCGGTGTGATCGCGCGGGCGATGCCGCAGGGCGATATCCTGGGCTATGCGCCGCCGCTGTGCCTGACACGGGCCGAGGCCGATATCGTCGTCGCGGCCACGGCCGACAGCATCAAGGACGTGCTGGGCTGACCACCCGCGCCATGCCCGCCGGGCGTCAGGCGGTGGGCATGGCCTGACAGGCGGCGAAGTCCGCCACTTCGGGGGCGGCGCCCGCCAGCGACACGGTCACGCCCGCGTCGCCGGTGAACAGCGTGGCGGTGGTGTTGTCCGACAGGCCGCGTAGCACGTTGCCAAAGCCGGTATCGGCCACGGTGACGCTTTGGCCATCTGCCGACAGACGGTGGCGGTCGGTGGTGATGGTCTGGGCCGCGCCGCCCTGAAAGGCGATGCCGAAGATCGGGGCCTGCGGCCAGCCGTCGGCCTGCGTGGCCGTGATGGTATAGAGCGGGCCGGAGGGATCGAAGGTGAGCACGATATCGGCCCCGTTTTCCCGATGGGTCAGGGTGCAGATCGTGCCATCGCGCCCGGCCTGCCAGGCGTGGGCAGTTGCGGGCAGGGCAAGGGCGGTGATCAGGGCAAGGGCGCGTTTCATCGCGATCAGGATAGCGCGCGAAAGCTGGGGGAAAAGACCCAGATCAATGTGGCTGCGGCAATGGTGTGATTGACTGGCGCCATCAGCCGTTCGAGGCTGTGACCAGAAAAGAGGAGGAATTGTCATGCGTAGAACGTTCTTGGCGCTGATCGTGATCGCCGCCCCCGGCTTGGCCTTGGCCGATCCCGTTGGCCTGACGCCCGACATGATGTCGGCCACGGTCGCCACACCGGTCGGCCCGGTCGAGATCCTGCGCAACCAGGACACCGAAAACCGGCTGTCGGGCGATTGGACGCTGACATCGCGGCCTTGCCCGAATTTCTGCATCCAGCCGATGATCCCCGCGCCCGGCGTGACGCCCGTGGGCGAGCTGGAGGTGATCGCGGCGCTGCAATCCCAAAGCGCGGTGGTGATCGATGGCCGCATCCGGCCCGAATTCGAGGCAGGCACCATCCCCGGCGCCGTGTCGGTGCCCTATACAGAGGCACCGGATCGCTTGGGCGAATTGGGCTGCGAGGTCGATTTCGATGGGTTCATCTGCGACAGCGCGGATGTGGCGCAGGTGATCTTGTTCTGCAACGGGCCCTGGTGCGGCCAATCCCCCACGGCGGCGCGCCGGATGATCGAGGCAGGGTTCCCGGCCGAGAATATTTCCTATTACCGGGGCGGCATGCAGAATTGGCAGATGCTGGGCCTGACGGTGGTTCCGGGCCAGTGAACGGGGGTGTCCGACAAGTGGGACAGGATGCGCCCCAATGAAATCAATGGGTTCCAGGGGCGAATTTACCATCGGTTAGGAATTTGGGGGCGGTTCTTGGTGGGCGGATCGCCCACCCTACGGGCGGATTAGCGGCGGGGGCGGGCCTTGCCGCCCCTTTGTCCCGGACGGCCGGCGGTTGAGCGGCCTTTCATCTTGACCGCATCCTCGACCGCGCTGTCCACCGCGGATTGCCGCGCGAGCGGATCGTCGGCGATGGCAAGCTCCACCGCCTCCAGCCGCTTGACCTCGTCGCGGAGCCGTGCCGCTTCTTCGAATTCGAGGTTTTCGGCGGCCTTGCGCATTTGCAGCCGCAACCCGTCGAGATGGGCGGCGAGGTTGGCGCCCACCATGGGCTTGTCGACCTTGGCGGTGACGCGCGCCATGTCGGTGTCGCCCTTGTAGAGTCCGGCCAGCACATCCTCGACGTTCTTTTTCACCGTCGCGGGGGTGATTCCGTGTTCTTCGTTATAGGCGATCTGCTTGGCGCGGCGGCGGTCGGTTTCGCGGAGCGCGCGTTCCATCGAGCCGGTGACGCGGTCGGCATACATGATCACCCGGCCTTCGGCGTTGCGGGCGGCGCGGCCGATGGTCTGGATCAGCGAGGTTTCCGACCGCAAAAAGCCTTCCTTGTCGGCATCGAGAATCGCCACCAACCCGCATTCCGGAATATCGAGACCTTCGCGCAACAGGTTGATGCCGATCAGCACGTCGAAGGCCCCAAGGCGCAGGTCGCGCAAGATCTCGATCCGTTCGATGGTGTCGATGTCGGAGTGCATGTAGCGCACGCGAATGCCCTGTTCGTGCAGGTATTCGGTCAGATCCTCGGCCATGCGCTTGGTGAGCGTGGTGACCAGGATGCGCATATCGCGCGCCGCGACCTTGCGGATTTCATCGAGCAGGTCATCGACCTGCATCTGCACCGGGCGGATTTCGACGATCGGGTCCAACAGGCCCGTGGGGCGGATCACCTGTTCGGTGAACACGCCGCCCGCCTGTTCCAGTTCCCAAGGTGCGGGCGTAGCCGACACGAACACCGATTGCGGGCGCATCGCATCCCATTCCTCGAACTTCAGCGGGCGGTTGTCCATGCAGGACGGCAGGCGGAACCCGTGTTCGGCCAAGGTGAATTTGCGCCGATAGTCGCCCCGGTACATGCCGCCGATCTGGGGCACGCTGACATGGCTTTCATCGGCAAAGACGATCGCCGTGTCGGGGATGTATTCAAAGAGCGTGGGCGGCGGTTCGCCCGGCGCGCGCCCCGTGAGGTAGCGGGAATAGTTTTCGATGCCGTTGCACACGCCGGTGGCTTCCAGCATTTCGAGATCGAAATTGGTGCGCTGTTCCAGCCGCTGCGCTTCTAGCAGCTTGCCCTCGCCCACCAGTTGATCAAGGCGCTGCTTCAGCTCTGTCTTGATGCCCTTGACCGCCTGCTGCATCGTGGGGCGCGGCGTGACGTAGTGGGAATTGGCGTAAAGCCGGACCTTTTCGAACGTGTCGGTCTTGTGCCCGGTCAGCGGGTCGAATTCGGTGATCGATTCGAGGTCTTCGCCGAAAAACGACAGTTTCCAGGCGCGATCATCCAGGTGGGCAGGCCAGATTTCGACGGTGTCGCCGCGCACCCGGAAACTGCCGCGCTGAAAGGCGGCATCGTTGCGGCGGTATTGCTGCGCCACCAGATCGGCCATCACCTTGCGCTGATCGTATGCGCGCCCGGCAAAAAGGTCTTGGGTCATCGCGCCATAGGTTTCGACGGAGCCGATGCCATAGATGCAGGAGACAGAGGCGACGATGATCACATCGTCACGTTCCAAAAGCGCCCGCGTGGCCGAGTGGCGCATCCGGTCGATCTGTTCGTTGATCTGGCTTTCTTTTTCAATGTAGGTGTCGGACCGCGCCACATAGGCTTCGGGCTGGTAGTAGTCGTAGTAGCTGACGAAGTATTCGACGGCGTTTTCAGGGAAAAAGCCTTTGAATTCACCGTAGAGCTGGGCCGCCAGCGTCTTGTTGGGCGCAAGGATGATGGCGGGGCGCTGGGTTTGTTCGATGATCTTGGCCATGGTGAAGGTCTTGCCGGTGCCGGTGGCACCCAACAGGACCTGGTCATGTTCCCCCGCGACCAGGCCTTGCGACAGTTCCGCGATGGCCTTGGGTTGATCGCCCGCCGGTTCGAAATCGGAGTGCAGGACAAAGCGCCGCCCGCCTTCCAGCTTGGGCCGCGCGCGCACGGCATCGACCGAAAGGCCGGTATCGGGCATCTGCTGCGGGGAATTGTTATGCATATGTCGCCTCCGTCATGGGGTGCAAATTGACCTTATCGCGCCGGGGTTCAAGCCCATGGGGCGCTGGGGCCGCACCGGGGGCAGGGTGCGGGGCGGTGCGGTTACCGAAAGCTTGCGAAACTGGCGACAATTTTTACAACTTTAGCGAGAATATTTCGTTGCAACATCTGCCTGAGGTGTCTTAGGATCAACGGGCAAGCAGCAGATGCGGTTGCCGGTCGGGGTCGAACCACCCACCCACCCCTCGCTCCCTCGGTCCCGATCGGCAACCCTCTGTGCTATGCGCGCCCACGGGCCCCCGCGACAGCTTGGGCTGTGGACATGTGGGCGTGGTTTTTCCATAAGGCACGGGCAGTGATCAGGATGGATGAACAGCCATGCGTGCGCGTATTTACAAACCCGCCAAGACCGCCATGTCATCGGGCACGGCCAAGACCACGCATTGGGTTCTGGAATTTGCGCCCGCCAGCCCGCGCGACATTGATCCCTTGATGGGTTGGACGTCGTCTTCGGACATGAACAGCCAGGTGCATCTGCACTTCGATACGCTTGACGCTGCGCAGGATTACGCCAAGGCGCATGGGATCGAGGCCGTGGTGATCAAGCCCAAGGCGCGCAAGCCCAACATCCGCCCCCGCGGCTATGGCGAGAATTTTGCCACCGATCGCAAGGGCGCCTGGACGCATTGAAATGCCCCCGTTGACGATCCGCGCGCAGGATCCGGCAACCCCGGCGATCCGCCCGATCATCGCGGCGCATCTGGCCCATTCTGCCGCCGTGACTCCGGTCGAAAGCAGCCATGCGATGACGCCCGAGGCGTTGCGCGACACCGGCGCCAGTTTCTGGGCCATGTTCGACGGCGAAGATCCTGTTGCCATCGGTGCGTTGAAGTGGCTGGGGGCCGATAGGGCCGAGGTGAAATCCATGCATGTTGCCGCACAGGCCCGTGGGCGCGGTTTGGCGCAACGCATGCTGGACCATCTTGTTGCCGAGGCGCGGGCCAAGGGTATCAGGGTCTTGCTGCTGGAAACCGGATCAGACGCGATCCCCGCCTTCGATCCCGCCCGGCGCCTGTATGAACGGGCGGGGTTTTCCTACTGCCCCCCCTTTGCGCCCTATGTCGACGACCCGATGAGCGCCTTCATGATGCGCGAGCTTTGAGCGTTTACCCGGCCCCACGGCTCGGGTATTCCTTCACCACAGCGGCCCCTTAGCTCAACAGGATAGAGCAGCTGACTTCTAATCAGCAGGTTGAGGGTTCGAGTCCTTCAGGGGTCGCCATTTTTTCATTTAATTTTATATACTTGCAGATGAGGCTTCCGGCACCTCATGTTAAAGCTCATATCTTGGCTTTCACATGGCTTTCACCACAATGAGATACATCCGAACCAATGTGTCGGTCTCCAGTACGGCTTTGGCAGGTGCGCCTATGGCGGTACAGTAGCCCCCCTTTCTTTCTGACACCGCCTCTTCCAGACCCCACCCGGGGGGAGGGGGCTGAAATGGCGTAACCTCTTCAGAGTTCACCTTACATGGCATTCTGCTCATCCGATGACCACCAGCCGCACCGGCAGCCCCTCGCTCCATGTGAATGAACGCGGGCATGCCGAACTGATATGCGATGCTGTCGGCCTCTGTTGGGGTCAGCCATGGGATGATGTACGCCTCTGTCAACGGCTGATCCGACCTACATCGATCTTGGCCCCGCGGGCGATTCCGTGGGTGATCAGCGGTTCTTTGAATTCGGCGGCACCACCACCGAAAACGAGACGGTGCTGCTTGATTTCCTGCTGACAACCACGGCGATGCCCGCCGATGGGTCCGATCTTGAACGGCGTTCGACGCTGGCGGTGTTTTCCTTTGCGAACGGGCCCGATGACCAATTGATCGTGCAGGGCATCGGTCAGTATCCGCGGGCCGGGTCGACCGTCACGCTGAACGCGACGCTGCAACGTGCGATCGTGGGCGGCACGGGTCGATTTGCGGGCGCCACAGGCACGATGGCCTCGACGCATCTGGCCGATGGCAGCTGGCAACATGTGATGACCATCGACTGATCGCCTGCCGCGTCAAATTGACAGTCTGCCGGGGCAGGGCCATCAAGGGGCCACGGCAGGCGAGGCGTTGGCAGATGTCCGATAGCGATCCGATTTCACTCTGGGCCCGGTCTGCCGAAGAAAGCGGGCCGGGGCCTGGTGTCGCGCTGCCCGATCGGGTGGACCTGGCCATCGTGGGGGGCGGCTACACGGGCCTGTCCACGGCGCTTCATGCGGCGCAGGCGGGTATCGGCGCCCATGTGATCGAGGCGCAAGAAATTGGTCACGGCGGATCAGGCCGCAATGCGGGCCTGGTCAACGCAGGTGTCTGGATGCCGCCCGGCAAGGTGCGCGCGGCGCTTGGCCCGGATTATGGCCCAAGGTTCCTGCGCCGGTTCGCCGATGGCCCGGCGCTGGTCTTCGACCTGATCGAGCGGCATCAGATCCGCTGCGAGGCGACGCGCTCTGGAACGATCCACGCGGCCCATTCCAAGGCCGGGCTGGACGATCTGCAAGCGCGCTGGCGTGATTGGGCCGCGATGGGGGAACCGGTCGAGATGCTGGATGCGCGCACCACCGCCGATGCGCTCGGGTCCGGGGCCTATGTCGGCGGGTTGTTGGACCGGCGCGCGGGGACGGTGAACCCGATGGGCTATGCCCGCGGCCTTGCACGGGCGGCACGGGCGGCGGGTGCGGGCATCAGCACCGGGGTTCGCGTGACGGGATTGACCCGGCAGGCGGGCGGCTGGCAGGTCGACACCGACCATGGGCCGGTGACCGCGCGCGCCGTGGTTCTGGGCACAAATGCCTATACCGACGGGCTTTGGCCGGGGCTGAAGGCAAGCTTTACCCCGATCCACTACGTGCAGTTCGCGACCACCCCCCTGGGCCCCGAGGCGGATTTCATCCTGCCCGGGCGACAGGCGGTCTGGGATACCGCGCCGGTGATGACCTCGATCCGGCGCGACGCGCGCGGGCGGTTGATCATCGGATCCATGGGGCGGGTGATCGGCACGCGCGACCGGGGCGTGTCGCGTCGGTGGGCCGACCGCCAGATCGCGCGGTTGTTCCCGAGCCTTGGGCCGGTCGCCTATGAAGACGCCTGGGATGGCCAGATCGCGATGACACCCGACCACCTGCCGCGCATCCACGTGCTGGATGACGGTCTCTATACCCCCATCGGCTACAATGGACGGGGCATCATCACCGGCACGATCTTTGGCCAGGCCATGGCGGATTTGCTGACCGGGATGAACCCCGCCGATCTGCCGCTGCCTGTCAGTGACCTGTCGCGGGTGGCCAGCGCGCCCGTGATGCGGCGGGTGTACGCGATGGGCTTTGCGATGAACCAGGTCATCAAGGGGATATAGGATGGCCCAGCCCCCCCCTGTTCGGGTGGGGGCCGCCGCCGATCCGGGCCGGGGGTGGATCGATGATATCGACCCCGCAGCAGGTGAGCGCCGTTGCGCGAATCGGCCCGCAGGTTGTGATGTTTTTGCCGGACCCCGTGCCCCTGTTCCGGGCAAGGGGCGGCAAAATGGTCGCCAACCCCGCCGGAACAGGCGCAAATCCGCCCCCTTTCCCGTGGCTTGACAGTATTCATGCGTCCGGAATGGGCCTATAGTGCGGTCCAAAGGCCTACGCTGCCACCGGGGGAGGAACGCAACAATGATACGCTCTGAATTGATCCAGAAGCTGTCGGACGAAAACCCGCATCTCTACCAGCGTGATGTCGAACGGATCGTGAATGCGATCTTCGAGGAAGTCATCGATGCGATGGCCAGCGGCAACCGGGTCGAATTGCGTGGCTTTGGCGCGTTTTCGGTGAAACAGCGTGACGCGCGGACCGGCCGAAACCCGCGCACCGGCGAAAGTGTCGAGGTGGAAGAAAAGCACGTGCCTTTCTTCAAGGCGGGCAAACTGCTACGTGACCGGTTGAACGGCGACGCCTGACACTGCCCGGAGCATCTGCACATGACCGTCTTGCGCTATCTGAAATACCTGTTCCTGTTCGTCGTTGCGCTGGCGCTTGTGCTGATGGCGATGGCGAATCGCGAAACCGTCACGCTGGAGGTGATCCCCGCGGATCTGGCCGCGTGGTTCGGGCTTCAATACGCCGTGCAATTGCCTCTGTTCGTGGTTGTTCTTGGTGCCGTTGTCGTCGGGGTCCTGGTGGGCTTTGTCTGGGAATGGCTGCGCGAACACCGTCACCGGGTCGAGGCGCGGACGCAGAAACAGACTGCAAAGGCGCTGGAGCGGGAAGTCACGACGCTGAAGGGCCCGGCCCAAGGCAGCAAGGATGACATCCTCGCGCTGGTTGACGGAACCGGCCCGGCGCGCTGATCCCATGACCACCGCAATCAAATTCTGCGGTCTGACCCGGCCGCAGGATGTGGCCGCCGCCGCATCGGCCGGTGCGCGCTACCTGGGCTTCGTGTTCTTCCCCAAATCGCCCCGCAACGTGACGCTGGACCAGGCGCGCGCGCTGGCGCTGGATGTGCCCATGGGCATGGCCAAGGTCGCGCTGACGGTCGATGCCGATGATGCGGCGCTGGATGCGCTGGTGGCGCAGGTGCCGATCGACATGATCCAGCTGCATGGGCATGAAACCGTGGACCGCGTGGCGGCGGTGCGGGCCCGCTACGGCTTGCCGGTGATGAAGGCGCTTGGCATTGCCGGGCCTGCCGACTTGGCGCAGATCGACGCCTATGAAGCGGTGGCCGATCAATTGCTGATCGACGCCAAGCCGCCCGAGGGGTCAGATCTGCCTGGCGGCAATGGCCTGGCCTTTGATTGGCGGCTCTTGGCCGGCCGCAAGTACTGGACCCGGCCCTGGATGCTGGCGGGTGGTCTGACGCCTGACAACGTGGCCGAGGCCGTGCGCCTGACCGGTGCGCGGCAAGTCGATGTGTCATCGGGTGTGGAGGCCGCGCCGGGGGTCAAGGATGCCGGCGTGATGCAGGCGTTCGCGCGGGCGCTGGGCGCCGATTGATCTGGCGTTAACCATGTCTTTACCTTGGCCTGCCATGATCACGGCATGGCAATGTTACCCGATCATCTGACACCCGAGATATGGCTGGAACAGGTCCTGTCCTCGGGCGAAGCGCGCAAAGGCGGCGTGGTCAAGCGCCAGATCCGTGATGTCGAACGGCTGGTGGGGCGCGACGCCTTCCTGGCAGAGGTCGAACGGCGCGGCTTTCAGGCGGTGCAGAACGGGCGCCACTTCGTGATCTTTTGCAACATGATGCCGATCCGCCGGGTGCGGGCCATGGACGGGCGTTCGAACGCCCGGTCTTGAAAGCCCGCGGGCGCGGGCTTTTGCGCGGTTTCGAAACCGCGTCAGAAAGGCGTTTCGAAACGCCTTGCCCTTGCCCCGCGACCCTTGCCGCGCTACCTCTTCGCCTCGATCCAAGCCGGAGGCGGAACCGATGCCCGACGATCTTTTGAACAGCTTCAAGACCGGCCCCGATGAAAACGGGCGCTTTGGCGATTTCGGCGGGCGCTTCGTGTCCGAAACGCTGATGCCGCTGATCCTCGAGCTTGAGGCGCAGTATGAGCATGCCAAGACCGACCAGAGCTTCTGGGACGAGATGGATTTCCTGTGGAAACATTACGTGGGCCGCCCGTCGCCGATGTATTTCGCCGAACGGCTGACCGAACGGTTGGGCGGGGCCAAGATCTATTTCAAGCGCGACGAGCTGAACCACACCGGCGCGCACAAGATCAACAACGTGCTGGGCCAGATCATCCTGGCCCGCCGCATGGGCAAGACCCGGATCATCGCGGAAACAGGGGCCGGCCAGCATGGCGTGGCCACGGCGACGGTCTGTGCCAAGTTCGGTCTGAAATGCGTGGTCTACATGGGCGCCACCGACGTGGAACGCCAGGCGCCCAACGTGTTCCGGATGAAACTCCTGGGGGCAGAGGTTGTGCCGGTAACCTCGGGCCGCGGCACCTTGAAGGACGCGATGAACGACGCGCTGCGCGATTGGGTGACCAATGTGCACGACACCTTCTATTGCATCGGCACGGTCGCAGGTCCGCACCCCTACCCGGCGATGGTGCGCGATTTCCAGGCCATCATCGGCAAGGAAGCCCGCGAACAGATGCTGGAGGCCGAGGGCCGCTTGCCCGACACGATCATCGCGGCCATCGGCGGCGGGTCGAACGCGATGGGCCTGTTCTATCCCTTCCTCGACGATACCGATGTCGCGATCATCGGTGTGGAGGCGGGCGGCCACGGCGTGAACGAAAAGATGGAACATTGCGCCAGCCTGACCGGTGGGCGGCCCGGCGTGCTGCATGGCAACCGCACCTACCTGTTGCAGGACGAAGATGGCCAGATCCTCGAAGGTCATTCGATTTCGGCCGGTCTGGATTATCCCGGCATCGGGCCGGAACATGCCTGGCTGCATGATATCGGGCGGGCGCAATATGTGTCGATCACCGATGTCGAGGCGCTCGAGGCGTTCCAACTCTCCTGCGAGACCGAGGGCATCATTCCCGCCTTGGAACCGGCCCATGCGCTGGCCCATGTGACCAAGATCGCGCCGACGCTGCCGCGTGATCACATCATCTGCATGAACATGTGCGGCCGGGGCGACAAGGATATCTTCACCGTCGCCCGCGCGCTTGGCTGGAACATGACCGGCGCGTGATACCGCCTGGCCGGGCGACAGGCCCGGCCAACCGCCTATACCTCAGGTTTAGGCGCGTCCGCGGCGGGTTTACGCCCCCATGTCTAAACCCATACTCGATTTCCATCGCTGGTCGGTTGCGCTGATTGGGGGCAACGGGTGGCCTGCTGCCGCTCGTATCCAACCCGAGAGGAGATTTGATATGAAACACGTATTGATGGCGACCACGGCAGCCGGCCTGTTCATGAGCGGTTCCGCCTTTGCCCAATCCTGGCTTGATACCGCGATTGCGGGCTACCAGGGTCAAGGCGTCGATTTCATCGAGGTCGAGCGGGGACCGACCCAGGTCAAGATCGAGGCCACGATGGGCAACCAGACCCTGGAGGTCATCTATGACGCCCTGACCGGTGACATCCTGAAAAGTGAACAGGAAGCAGCCGATCCCGAATACATCGGCCGCACCGGGATCGAGTTTGATACCGATGACGAAGATTTTCTCGATGACGACGACAGTGATGATGATGACAGCGACGATGATGATGACGACAATGACGATGATGATGACGACAATGATGACGATGACGACAGCAGCGATGACAATGGCGGCGACGATGATGATGGCGACGACGACTGATCGGCGGCGCCCTGCCCGGATTGGTTGACGCCCGTATCCCCCGCCGGTCGGTTCGCGCCCGGCGGGGCATTTTCAAAACGTGAGGATAGACATGCTGCCGCGACATGCCTTGATGGTGGGATTGATTGCCGGGCTTTGCATCGGCCAGCCCGCCCATGCCCAAGAAGACCGCGTGTCACGCGGCGTCGTCGTGCAATTGGAACAGCAGGGTTTCGAGGTGCTCGAGGCAAGCCGCACCCTGTTGGGCCGCGTGCGCATCGTGGCAGACCGGGCGGGGTTGCGCCGCGAACTGGTGATCGACCCGCGCAATGGGGCGATCCTGCGCGATTTCGTGTCAGGCCAGCGTGGCGGGGCTGGCGACGGCCCCGATATTCCCGACATCGGTGATTACGACGATGACCGGGATGATGATCGCGACGATGACGACGATGACGATGATGGCGATGACGATGGCGGCGATGATGATTGACACCGCGTCTGATATGCAGATGCGGGCGGGTCGATGCTGAACCGGCCGGGCCTGTTCGGGGCAATTCTCGCGGTGCAACTGGCCTGTGCCGTGTTTTTCGTGTCCGATATCTTGTTGTCGGCCCTGGGGGTTCCCGTGGCACCGGTGCCTTGGCGGTTTCGTGAATTCATCGAGATCGGAGCCGCCTTCGGCCTGATCCTCGGTGTCGGGTTGAGCGCGCTGTTGTTGCGGGCCTCACTTGCACGAACCCTTACGGTGGAACGGGCGTTACAGGCCGCGTCGGGTGCCTTCATGGATCTTGTCGAAGATCGCTTTGGCGAATGGGGGTTCACGCCCACCGAACGCGATGTGCCCTGTTCGCCTTGAAAGGATTTTCCATCGCGGAAATCGCCGCGCTGCGCGACACATCCGAAGGCACGGTGAAGGCGCAGACCAATGCGATCTACCGCAAGGCGGGCGTTAGTGGCCGGCCGCAATTCCTGAGCCTGTTCGTCGAAGACCTGATGGGGGATGCGGTCCGCCCCGCGGCCTAGAGCGCCGCGTCGCCATCTATGGCGTGCAGGCGCAAGACATCGATCGGAACGACATCAAGGGCCTGGGCATGTGTTGCCGCCAGCAAGACGCGCGGCGCGACCCCGTCTTCATGCGCCTGCAAAAACCGCCCCGCGCACAGGCACCAGTGATCGCCCGGTTTCAGCCCGGCAAAGCCGAATTCCGGCCGGGGCGTAGACAGGTCGTTGCCGACATATTTCGAAAAGGCCAGGAACTCGGCCGTCATCACCGCGCAGACCGTGTGGCTTCCACGGTCTTCGGCACAGGTATCGCAGGCGCCGTTGCGGAAAAACCCGGTCATGGGATCGCGCGAACAGCTTTGCAGCGGGCCGCCCAAGACATTGACCGATGCCGCCATTGAAAGTGACATGGCTGTCTCCTGTTCTGGTGTCGTCTGGGGGCAAGCTAACCGTTGTACGGCCTCAAACAAGCACCAGACCCGCCAATCTCTCCGATGCCCGCATAAAAATCATGGATGCGGGCATCTTTGGTCATCCCGGCCCGAGAAGAGTACCGCGGCACCGCTCAACGGAACCTGTCCAACAGCCGTTGCATCGGGGTTTTGCCGTCGTCTTTTGTGGGTGCATCGGCCGCGATGGGCGCGGTTGGGGCCGGGCCGCGGCGCGGTGCTTCGGCGGTTTTCGATGACCGCGGCGGCGCGGTGCGCAGCGCCACGGCATTGAGGAACCGTGCTCTGTCGCCCTGGGCCAATGCGGGCGCGCCGTCCGACAGGCCGCGCATCAGGTCATCGAGCCAATCTTGTTCGGCCTTGGCGAAATCCGACAAGACATAGCTTGCCACGCGGTCCTTGTGGCCCGGATGGCCAATGCCCAGACGCACGCGGTGGTAGGTGTCACCGATATGTTGATGCATCGACCGCAACCCGTTGTGGCCCGCATGCCCGCCACCCGACTTGACGCGGCATTTGCCCGGCGCAAGGTCCAGCTCGTCGTGAAAGACCGTCACATCGGTCGCGGCCAGCTTGTAGAACCGCAGCGCCTCGCCCACCGATTGCCCCGACAGGTTCATGAAGGTTTCCGGCTTGAGCAGCATCACCTTTTCGCCGCCAAGGCTGCCTTCGCACAGGCTGCCCTGGAATTTTGCGCGCCACGGGCCAAAGCGGTGATCGCCCGCGATCCGGTCCAGCGCCATCCAGCCGATGTTGTGCCGATTGGCCGCGTATTTCGCGCCCGGATTGCCCAGTCCGACCCATAGCTGCATCGCGTCCACCTCCGTGGCTGTCCCCGCCCGGTGATGCCAGCCGGGGCGGCATTTGCCAAGCCATAAGCCCGCGTGGCAGGGTGGCGCGCCCTGACAGGAGGCTGATCCATGCCCGATATCCCGCACACCATGCGCGCGCTGATCCTGACCGGCCCCGATCAGCTGACGCTGCAAGAGATGGCGGTGCCGCCTGTGCGCGCCGGGCAGGTTCTGGTGCGCATGGCCGCCTCGCCGGTGAACCCGTCGGACCTGATGACGCTCAAGGGCCACTATGGCATCGGCGCCGCCTATCCGTTCGTGCCCGGTCTGGAAGGGTCCGGCACGGTGGTGGGTGCGGGCGGCGGCCTGATGGCACGGATGATGCTGGGCCGCCGCGTGGCGTTGGCCACGGGCACGGGCGGGCTATGGGCGGATTATGCGGCGGTCGATGCCAGCCGGGTGATCCCCTTGCCTGCCGACGTGCCGCTGGGGGCGGGCGCGATGTCGGCGGTCAACCCGCTGACCGCCATCGCGCTGGTGGCGCTGGCGCGCCGGGGTGGGCATGGCGCTGTGGTGTCGACCGGCGCGGGCGGGCAATTGGGCCGGATGATCCGCAAACGCGCCGCGGCCAAGGGCATCGAGGTCATCAACGTGGTGCGCCGCGCCGAACAGCTGGCGGGTTTGCAGGCCGAAGGCGCGCGCCATGTGCTCGATTCCTCGGATGCGGCATTCGATGTCGATCTGGCGCAGCTGTGCCGCGATCTGCGCTGTCGGATGGCGTTTGATGCCGTGGGCGGCGACATGACCGGGCGGCTGGCCCAGGCACTTGGCCGGCGGTCTGACATCCTTGTCTATGGCGCGCTGGAACAGGCCCCGATCCGGCTCCATCCCGGGACGATGATTTTCCGCGATGTCACGGTGCGCGGCTTCTGGTTGTCGACATGGCTGCCGCGCAAAAGCCTGCCGGAAATGCTCTGGCATGCGCGCGCGGCGACACAGGCGCTGCGCGGGGGCTTTGCGGTCAGCCAGGTGGCGCGTATCGTGGACCTGGAACAGGCGCAGGACGGCATTGCCGCCTATGCCGGGGCGATGTCGGCGGGCAAGACGCTGATCCGCCTGTCGCGGGATGATCTCGGGGTGATGCCCAAGGCGTGACGCCGCGAAATTGCCATGGTTGCCTGTGATGCTGACCACCGGACCGCATCACCAAGGGGGCGCCCATGCATGATTTCCGCCTGAATGGGGTTTCCCTGCGCTTGCCCGCCGGGTTGGCCACGCCCGCGATTCTCGAAAAACTGGCCGATGGCACCTACGAGGCCGATGAGGCGCGATCGGCCGACCGCTGTGTGCGGCCCGGGTTCCGCGTGCTCGAACTGGGGGCGGGCATCGGCTATGTCACGGCCATGTGTGCGCAGCGCGCGGGCCCCGAAAACGTGATGTCGGTCGAGGCGAACCCCGGCCTCTTGCCGGTGATCCGGGACACCCTGGGCCGCAACGGCCTGGTGGGGGTAACGCTGATCCATGGGGCGGCGACCGGGCCGGTCGAAGAGGGGGCGATGGCCGATTTTTCGGTATCGGACGGCTACACCGGGTCAAGCCTTGGTGGCAAAGGCCGCGCTGTGCCCGTGCCGCTGGTGTCGGTGCATGACCTGATCCGGGCGCATAAACCCCATGTGATCCTGATGGATGTCGAAGGCGCAGAGGCAGAGATGTTCAGCCGCCCGTGGAAATGCCCGTTGCGGTTTTGCGTCATGGAACTGCACCCCCGGAAATACCCGGCGCGCACGATCAAGAAGATCGTCGATTTCATGTCGGCCATGGACATGACCTATGACCCCGTCACCTCGCGCGGCAAGGTCTTGGGGTTTCGCAAGGTCTGGGGCGCGGGCGATGACCCCGACCCGTTGGACGACGATCCGGGGTCGTGACATGCAAAACGCCGCCCGGTTGGGGCGGCGTTCGCAGGTTCGACCTTGGCCAAGCAGGCGAAGGCAATCAGCCTTCGGCGGCTTCCTCGGCCTCGGCATTGTCGCTGCTGACCAGACCCGACGGCGCGGACAGGTTCGCAATGACGAAATCGCGGTCGATCGTGGGCTTGGCACCTGCAGGCAGGTCCACGTCCGAGATGTGGATGACATCGCCGATGACGCGGCCGGTCAGGTCGACGGTGATGTGATCTGGAATATCACCCGCCGTCACCACCAATTCGACTTCCGGGCGCACCACGGTCAAGACGCCGCCACGCTTGAGGCCGGGGGCCGCATCGTGGTTGATGAATTCCACGGGGATGAACAGGGCCACGCGCGAGGTGCGGCGCAGGCGCATGAAATCCACATGGGTCGGCAGATCCTTGACCACGTCGCGCTGAACGCCGCGGCAAATGACGCGCACGTCATCCTGGCCCTCGACCTTCAGGTTGAACAGGGTGGACAGGAACCGCCCCTGCTTGAGCCGCTTGAGCAGCACGTTGTACGGGATCTGGATCGCCAGGGGGTCGATGCCGCCCCCGTAGACGACGCCGGGCACTTTGCCTTCGCGACGAGCCAGACGGGCGGCCCCCTTGCCTGTCCCCGTCCGTGCCTCGGCGATAAGATCTGGAATCTCACCAGCCATTGCTATTCTCCAAAATCGAGGGGGCTGCCTCCAAGGGTGTCGGGCCCCGGTTGAAGCGCGCCGCTTAGGGCGGAATCGCCGCTTTGTAAAGCCGCAATCAGGCCGCGCTGGCAATCCCAAGCCCGGCGCGCAGGGCAGGGGGCAGGTGCCGGGCCGTGCAAATCCGCGTCAGCGGCAGTTCCGCGATCAAGCGATCGGCCCCATATCGGGCCAGATACGCGCCGTGGGTGTCGAACCCGGCCCGCCCGGTATAATCCAGAAAGGTTTCCGCCGCACAGCCCTCGGCCAGGATCAGTTCATGCGCGGCGGTCTCGATATGCCAAAGGCCATGGCGCGGCGGCATCTCGTCGGGCGACAGGGGGCGGATCGTGCTGCCGTTCACCAGCGCGCCCGCGTTGATCAGCAGGCCGTCGATCAGCAGCGCATGATCGGCTGTCACGGTCAGGTCATGGGTCGAGCAACCGGGGCCAAGCGCATCGGCGCTGATGCAGATCGGGGCGCGCGCCGGGGCAAGACCACGAAGGGTGATCGCATCTTGCCGCCAAACCCAAACCACCTGCGTGATCCGGTCATCGGCCGTCAGGATCGCATCGCCGGGCACCAACGTTTCGATGGCCCGCGCACCGCTTGGGGTCGCGATCTTTGTGCCGGTCAGAAAGCAATTCGCGGCACCTGCCAGGTTGGGGGCATGGTTCGTGGTGATCTTGGCCGCAAAGGCGGTGCTGGTGCTGATGTCGAACTGGGCCTTGTTGTAGGGGACGATCCAAGTGTTGCCACTGACGAAGACACCGTAAAACGCCCCGTCGATGTCGATGTCGATGTAGAAACCGCTGAACACGCTGCCCGCCGTGGTGTCGGTCGGGTCAAGCTCACCAAAGGGCGCGGTATCCGTGACCGTTCGCACATGGTCGATGTCAACGATCCTGTCCCACGACAGGCTTGCGGTTCCCGAGGCCTTGCCAGCGACAAGGGCAATTGCATGGGTCGCCTCGTAATTTGCCAAGATACGCCTCCTGTTCGGGCCGAAAGGGCCGATGACGCTCATGCGGACCAGTCAGAACAGAGCTTGGTTAAGTTTCCATTAATCCAAGTTGGAAAAGCGGAGGTCCGCTTAACCCTTCGCACGACTTTTCCCGCGCTTGCCCGCGAGGTCTTGCCAGTCTCGTGGGCAGCGCCTAACGCCATGCCATGCGCCTGTTCACCGATCTTCGCCTGTCTCGTGCCCCTATGGCCGCCTTTATCGGTGTGGGCCTGTTCTGGGGCAGTTTCGCCGCCTTCCTGCCGGATCTGAAAGGGCGGCTGGCCATCGATGACGGCATGCTTGGCCTGATCTTGCTGGGCGCGGCGGCCGGGGCGCTTTTGGCGATGTGGGTGTCGCCGCGCCTCGATGCCGCCCTGCCGCGCTGGGGGCTGACGGTGTCGGGGTTGATGCTTGGGCTGGCGGTCCTGCCCTTTGGCCTGGCCGACAGCGTGCTGCCCTTCATCGCGGGGGTGGTGATCATCGGGACTGCGACGGGGATGTATGACATCCTGGCCAATGCGCGCGTGTCGCGGCTCGAGGCGCGGCACGGGCTGTCGATGATGAACCTCAATCACGCGGTCTATTCCCTTGGCTATGCGGCGGCGGCCATGCTGACCGGTCTGGCCCGCGAGGCGGGGCTTGCACCGGGCCCCTGGTTCGCCCTGGTTGGCGCGGTGGTGATCCTTGCGGTTGGCCTGACGCTGCGCCCCGAGATCGGCGCGGGGGGCGCACAGGACATGCCGCAGGCCAGCCGGGGGCGGATCACTCCCTATGTCTGGTGCGCCGGCCTGGTCGCGCTGATCGGCTTTTTTGCCGAGAACGCGACCGAAGGCTGGTCGGCGCTGCATATCGAACGCACCTTGGGCGGCGGCGCGGCCGAGGGCGCGCTGGGCCCCGCGATGTTGGGCCTGACCATGGGGGTGGGGCGTCTGGCCGGCCACCTAGTGACAATGCGCGGGGCGGAAACCACGGTGCTGCGTTGGGCGTCGCTGATGGCGGCGGCGGGGTTGGTGACCGCGGCGGCCGCACCCGTGCCCTTGGTGGCCTATCTGGGCTTTGCCTGTCTGGGCCTGGGCGTGTCGGTCGTGGGGCCGATGGCGCTTGCGCTGGCCGGGCAGATGGCGGCACCAGGGGCGCGCACGCTGGCCGTGTCGCGCGCCGCGATGATCGGCTACCTGGGGTTCTTCATCGGCCCGCCGCTGATGGGCTTTCTGTCCGATGCCTTTGGCCTGCGCGCGGCCTTTGGCATCGGTGCGGGGCTTATCCTCGTGATCCCGCTGATCCTGGTGCCGCGGATGCGGCGGCTGGTGGCGGCCTGAGCGAAAGCGGGGTGTTTACGGCTTCCTCGCGCCCGTCTATCACGCAGGCAACACAGCAAGGAGAGATGCGCGATGTCCGGCCATGGTGATCCCGTTCCGATGACCGCCCGCAAGGGCCAAGCCCTGAGTGGCGTGGCGGTGGTGCCGGGCGACAAGTCCATCTCGCACCGCAGCCTGATCCTGGGGGCCATGGCGGTGGGTGAAACGGTCATCACCGGGCTTCTGGAAGGGCAGGATGTGCTGGATACCGCGCGGGCCATGCGTGCCTTCGGGGCCGAGGTGACGCGCGATGACGACGGCACATGGCAAGTGCATGGCGTGGGCGTGGGCGGCTTTGCCGAACCCGCCGACGTGATCGATTGCGGCAATTCCGGCACCGGGGTGCGGCTCATCATGGGCGCGATGGCGACATCGCCCATCACCGCCACCTTCACGGGGGACGCATCCTTGCGGTCGCGGCCGATGGCGCGGGTGACAGACCCCTTGGCCTTGTTCGGAACCACGTCGGTGGGCCGGGCGGGCGGGCGCTTGCCGATGACGATCACCGGCGCGGCCAACCCGGTGCCGGTACGCTACGCAACGCCGGTGCCCTCGGCGCAGGTGAAATCCGCCGTGTTGCTGGCGGGGCTGAGCGCGCCGGGGCAGACCGTGGTGATCGAGGCCGAGGCGACGCGCGACCATACCGAACGGATGCTGGCGGGCTTTGGCGCCGAGATCACCACCGAGATCACGCCAGAGGGTCGCGTCATAACCCTGACAGGACAGCCCGAGTTGACGGCGCAAACCATCGCCGTGCCCTGCGATCCAAGCTCTGCCGCCTTTCCGGTCTGCGCCGCGCTGATCGTGCCGGGATCGGATGTCGTGGTGCCCAATATCGGGTTGAACCCGACCCGCGCGGGCCTGTTCGACACCCTGCGCGAGATGGGCGCGGACCTGTCCTATGAAAACCTGCGCGACGAGGGCGGCGAACCGGTGGCCGATCTGCGCGCCCGCTATTCGCCCGCCATGACGGGCGTCGAGGTGCCGCCCGAGCGTGCCGCCAGCATGATCGACGAATACCCGATCCTGTCGGTGGTCGCGGCCAATGCGACCGGGGCAACGGTGATGCGCGGTGTCAAGGAATTGCGCGTCAAGGAAAGCGATCGGATCGATGCGATGGCCGTGGGCCTGCGCGCCGCCGGTGTCGCGGTGGAAGACGGGCCGGATTGGTGGATCGTGCAAGGGCGCGGGCCGGGCGGCGTGGCAGGCGGTGTGACGGTGGCCACCCACCTCGATCACCGTATCGCGATGTCTTTCCTGTGCGCGGGCCTGGCATCGGATCAGCCGATCACGGTGGATGATGCAGGCCCGATCGCCACGTCATTCCCGGTGTTCGAACCCTTGATGCGCGCGCTTGGGGCCAGCCTGACGCTGGACGCGTAGCGCCGGACGTTGCAGGGGGCGCTGCCCCCGTCCCGTTCCGGGACTCCCCCGGGATATTTTTGAAACGAAGAAGACGAGAGGGGTGATCTTGGTGACGGACGGCGCGCAAACCGGCTTTACGGTCGCCATCGATGGGCCTGCCGCCGCAGGCAAGGGCACCATCGGTCGCGCGGTTGCGGCGCGGTTCGGCTTTGCGCATCTGGACACGGGGCTGTTGTATCGCGCGGTCGGGGCGATGGGCGGCGATCCCGTGGCGGCAGCCTTGCGGATCGATCCCACCGATCTTGAGCGCCCGGATCTGCGCACCGCCGAGGCCGGGCAGGCCGCCAGCCGTGTCGCCGTCATCCCCGAGGTGCGCGCGGCGCTTGTGGCGTTCCAGCGCAGCTTTGCCCGGCGGCCCGGCGGCGCGGTCTTGGACGGGCGCGATATCGGCACGGTGATCTGCCCCGAGGCCGAGGTGAAGCTGTTCGTCACCGCCAGCCCCGAGGTGCGCGCCGAACGCCGGTTCAAGGAATTGCGCGGCGCAGGGCATGACACCGATCTCGCCACCGTTCTGGCCGATGTGCGCAGCCGCGATGCCCGCGATGCGGACCGCGCAACCGCGCCGATGATCGCGGCCGCCGATGCGCTGGTGCTGGATACCAGCCGGATGAGCGTGGACCAGGCCGTTGCCGCCGCCG
Source organism: Roseicyclus sp. (assembly GCA_018401965.1). Classification (GTDB taxonomy): domain Bacteria; phylum Pseudomonadota; class Alphaproteobacteria; order Rhodobacterales; family Rhodobacteraceae; genus Roseicyclus. The sequence goes on along the minus strand of JAGYJU010000005.1, from coordinate 55,282 downwards.
TGGCCGCCGTGCAGGTGGTGCGCGGCGCCTAGTACTACAGTTGCGCTTTTAAGTTTCTTCTGATTCAATCTCACCGAACGGTTTGGGGTTGGGATCATGGCGGTATCGGATTGGGCAGCGTCGCTACAAGATTGGCGAGAAGCGTTGGATGAGTTGAAGGAGTATGTTTGGCCTGCATTCAAAAGGTTGGAGCAGCGCGCCTCAGCCGGCGCATTCATCGATGGCCTGCTGTCGGGGGTAGAGCGAAAGACGGGCTGGATGCTTGCCGAAGAGGCCGGTATGGCTCGGCCGTATCGGATCAATCTCTGCTTGGCATGTCTTCATGGTCGGCCGATGCTCTGTGCGATGTTGTTCGTCGCTATGCAGTCGAAGCTCTTGGCGACCCGGATGGAGTTCTGGTCGTGGATGAGACGGGTTTTCTTAAGAAAGGGGTGCATTCTGTCGGTGTGGCGCGTCAGTACTCCGGCACGGCGGGGCGTGTCGAAAACAGCCAGATCGGGGTGTTTTCCAGCTATGCCAGCCGCTGGGGTCATGCCTTGATCGACCGGCGACTTTACTTACCGAAAGTCTGGGCCAATGACCCGGAGCGTCGAAGAAGGGCCAGTGTGCCGGAGGATGTCGCCTTTGCGACGAAGCCCGCCATAGCCACCGAGATGGTGGCGAAACTTCTGGATGAGGGTCTCCCCTGCGCTTTCGTTCTGGCTGACGCAGTCTATGGCTCGGATGCACGGTTCCGCCGGATGCTGGAGGCGCGCGGTCAGGCCTATGTTTTGGCGGTGCGATCAAACCACACGCTGCGAATATTCGAAGATTTGCAGCTCACACAGACTGATCCCGAGACCATGATTGCGGGCCTGCCACACGATGCATGGCACGCGCTGAGCGCAGGCGAGGGCGCCAAGGGGCAGCGGCTGTATGACTGGGCCCGCGTGCCATTGTCACATACGTCCGAGGTGGGGTTTTCCCGCTGGGTGCTTGCGCGTCGGAGCCTGCGCGACCCAGATAAGCAGACCTATTATTTCGTCTACGCCCGATCCGAAATTAGCCTTGCCGAGATGGCCGCTGCCGCCGGTCTGCGTTGGACAATCGAGGAATGTTTCCTGCGGGCCAAGGACGACCTGGGCCTTGATCACTGTGAGGCGCGCTCATGGCATGGGTGGCACCGCCACATGAGCCTTGTCATGACAGCCGCGGCGTTTCTTGCGCGCCTTGCTGCCGAACAGCGTCGCACGGCATTCAGCAAACCGAACAAAACGAGTCCGAGCCTCAAACCGGCTTGAACATGCTGACCCGCCTCGAGGCAACTCTCACCACGCCCGAACTCCGCCGTCTAATCGCACGCCTCATCTTGAAGCCAACCCTCACCACCAGCGCCATTTGGGACTGGTCACGATGGCGACGCGAGCATCAAATCGCCGCTGCCAGAGCACATCGCAAAATACGCATTAAAATACAACTGTAGTACTAAGTGGCGCGCGCAGGCGGCAATGACCTGCCGACCGGATCGGGGCGGATGGGCAAGGGCTCGCCTGCCCTTTTGCATCGCGGACAAGGCTTGCCTAGCTGTCGGGGTATCGAGGCGGGCGCAGGCCGAGCGTTCCGCGAACCCGGTCACGAGGAGACATCATGACCTTTCGAAATTCGATTGCCAGTGCAGCATTTGGCGCCGCCGTTCTGGTCGCGCCCTTTGGCGGCCTTGTCGCACAGACCGCGCCCGCACAATCCCCCGCACAATCCGAGGCCGCAGGCTATTCCGCGGCAGACCTTGATGCCTTTGTCGCCGCCTTCGTCGAGGTGAACGCGCTACGGTCGGTCTTTACCGAACGCCTGCAACAGGAAACCGATGCGGATGCGCAGCAGGCCATCGTCGAGGAAGGCAATGGCGCCATCATCGCCGCCATCGACGCGGTGGAGGGCATGGACACCGAGCTATACGCCGCGATCCTGGAACAGGCGGGATCCGATCCGGCGCTGAACGAACGCCTGAACCGCCGTTTGCAGGACCAGGCCGAGGGATAGCGCGCCTGCGGTGCCTGGCCCCGGCCCAGCGTCGCGGCCAAGGCCCGGTCTTGCGCCGGGCGTCAACTGGCGCTACATGCACGCCTGTCTACTCGGCGGATAAGTCGGGAGCAAAAGGATCGAGCAGGGTCGGACAACTTTCGGCCCCTTTTGTTTTCGCGGTGACGCCACATTCCGACCAATCAAAGACCGGCGGAGACAACCGCGCGGCCAGCAAAACACCGCAAAGGAAAACTGAACCGCATGTGCGCTAAAACCACCATGGAGGAATTCGAAGCCCTCCTGAACGAAAGCTTCGAAATCGACACGCCCGACGAAGGGTCTGTTGTGCGCGGCAAGGTCATCGCGATTGAAGCGGGCCAAGCCATCATCGATGTCGGCTACAAGATGGAAGGCCGTATCGATCTGAAAGAATTCGCAAATCCCGGTGAAGCCCCCGATATCGCCGTTGGCGACGAGGTCGAGGTTTACCTGCGCAACGTCGAAAACGCCCGTGGCGAGGCCGTGTTGTCGCGCGAAATGGCGCGCCGCGAAGCCGCCTGGGACCGTCTGGAAAAGGCCTATGCCGCAGAGGACCGCGTCGAAGGCGCGATCTTTGGCCGGGTCAAGGGCGGCTTTACCGTCGACCTGGGTGGCGCGGTTGCGTTCTTGCCGGGCAGCCAGGTTGACGTGCGCCCCGTGCGTGACGCGGGCCCGCTGATGGGTCTGAAGCAGCCGTTCCAGATCCTCAAGATGGACCGCCGCCGGGGCAACATCGTGGTGTCGCGCCGTGCGATCCTCGAAGAATCCCGTGCCGAGCAGCGTGCCGAGGTGATCGGCAAGCTGAACGAAGGCGATATCGTCGACGGTGTGGTCAAGAACATCACCGAATACGGCGCCTTCGTGGACCTGGGCGGTGTCGACGGCCTGTTGCACGTCACCGACATGGCCTGGCGCCGCGTGAACGACCCCAAGGAAGTGCTCTCGATCGGGGAAACGATCAAGGTGCAGGTCATCAAGGTCAACAAGGACACGCATCGCATCAGCCTTGGCATGAAGCAGTTGCAGGCCGATCCCTGGGATGCCGTCGAGGCGAAATTCCCGCTGGAATCGGTGCACACCGGCCGCGTCACCAACATCACCGATTACGGCGCCTTCGTGGAACTGGAACCCGGTGTCGAAGGCCTGGTGCACGTGTCGGAAATGTCCTGGACCAAGAAGAACGTCCACCCCGGCAAGATCGTGTCCACCTCGCAAGAGGTCGAGGTCATGGTGCTGGAAATCGACACCGCCAAGCGCCGCGTGTCGCTGGGTCTCAAGCAGACCATGCGCAACCCGTGGGAAGTGTTCGAAGAACAGTACCCGGTTGGCACGCAGGTCGAGGGTGAGGTCAAGAACATCACCGAATTCGGTCTGTTCATCGGCCTCGACAATGACATCGACGGCATGGTCCACCTGTCGGATCTGACCTGGGAAGGTCGCGGCGAAGATGTCATCGGCGATTACCGCAAGGGCGACATGGTCAAGGCCGTGGTCACCGAGATCGACACCGACAAGGAACGCATTTCGCTGTCCATCAAGGGCGTCGAGGGCGACCCGATGGCCGAGGTTATCGGCGGCGTGAAGCGCGGTTCGATCATCACCGTCGAAGTGACGGCGATCGAAGACGGCGGCATCGAAGTGGAATATGAAGGCATGAAATCCTTCATCCGCCGCTCTGACCTGTCGCGCGATCGGGCCGAACAGCGCCCCGAGCGTTTCGGCATGGGCGACAAGATCGATGTCCGCGTCACCAATGTCGACGCCAAGACGCGCCGCCTGGGCCTGTCGATCAAGGCGCGCGAGATTGCCGAAGAAAAGGAAGCCGTCGAACAGTTCGGGTCCTCCGATTCCGGGGCATCGCTGGGCGATATCCTTGGTGCAGCGCTCAAGCGCGACGACGACTGATCCGATTTTTCGGTACACAACCCGAAAGGCCCCGCTGTTTGGCGGGGCCTTTTTTCTTGCGCGATCACGGCTTGGGCGCGGCTTGTCACCATGTCGCATGTGCAGGCCTTGCCGGGGTGGCTTAGGAAGTTACTTACATTTCAGAAATTACTGAAATGACTGTGTGCAAAGGCAAGAGCCGTGACGCTGACACCGCTGCAACAAGAATTCATCCTTCATTTCGGGGAAATGGGCAGCCGCTGGGGCATCAACCGCACGGTGGGGCAGATCTATGCCCTTTTGTTCATCTCGTCAGATCCGATGAATGCCGAAACGATCACGACCGCGCTCAGCATCAGCCGATCCAACACGTCGATGGGCCTGAAAGAGCTGCAATCCTGGAACCTGGTGCGCTTGCGCCACATTCCGGGCGATCGCCGCGATTATTTCACCACGCCCGATGACATGTGGGAAATCGTTCGCACCCTGATCGCCGAACGCAAGAAACGCGAAATCGACCCGACCCTGACCAAGCTGCGCGAGCTGGAATTGCAAGGCCCCGCCGGTGACGATTACGCCGAGGCCCGCATCGCGGAGCTGCGCGAGATGATCGAGATGATGACCGGCTTCTATGCCGACATGGAACGGCTGGAAACCGAAAGGCTGGTCAAGCTGATGACCTTGGGCAGCCGGATTTCCGGACTGATCGACAAGACCGCGGGCATGTTCCCCGCGCTGACGAAACGCAAGTGAGGCACAAGGCAGATGGAAACGCTCGACACGCTTATCCTTAGCCGCATCCAGTTCGCGGCCAATATTTCATTTCACATCCTGTTTCCGACGATCACCATCGCGCTGGGGTGGGTGTTGTTGTTTTTCCGCCTGCGCTTTGCCCAGACCGCGGATGGAAAATGGATGTCGGCCTACCGGTTCTGGGTCAAGGTCTTTGCCCTGTCCTTTGCGATGGGGGTGGTGTCGGGCATCACCATGTCGTTCCAGTTCGGCACCAACTGGCCGGGCTTCATGGAAACGGTGGGCAACATCGCCGGGCCGCTCTTGGCCTACGAGGTTCTGACCGCGTTTTTCCTCGAAGCGGCTTTTGTCGGCATCATGCTCTTCGGCTTTTCCCGCGTACCGGGGTGGCTGCACATGCTGGCCACGTTCCTTGTCGCCTTTGGCACCACGGTTTCGGCCTTCTGGATCATCGTGCTGAATTCCTGGATGCACACGCCGCAAGGCTTTGAGATGATCGATGGCGTGGCGCATGCGACCGATTGGTGGGCGATCATCTTCAACCCGTCGATGCCCTATCGCTTTGCCCACATGATCCTTGCCAGTTTCCTGACCGTGGGTTTCCTGATTGCCGGTGTGTCGGCCTTTCGCTGGCTTTTGGGCGACCGGTCGCGCGATCTGCGCGCCGCTCTCAAGGTCGGGGTGTCGATCGGTGCGGTTCTGATCCCCGTGCAGATCTTCATGGGCGACATGCACGGGCTGAACACGCTCGAATACCAGCCCGCCAAGGTCGCCGCGATGGAAGGCAACTGGGAGACGCAGACCAATGTGCCGCTGTTGCTCTTCGCGCTTCCTGATGAAGAGGCGCGCGAAAACCGGTTCGAAATCGGCATTCCCAACCTGGCCTCGCTGATCCTGACCCATCACGCCGATGGCGAGGTGCCAGGCCTGAATGATTTCGTGGCCGAGGATGGCACCGTGTTGCACCCGCCCGTGGCCAAGGTGTTCTGGTCCTTCCGCGTCATGGTTGGCACCGGGCTCGCGATGCTCTTGATCAGCTGGGCTTCGGTCTGGTTCATGTGGCGCCGCCGCGCGCTGCACGAGGGCCGGATCGCGGGGCATTGGATGGCGGTCGAAGGCCTGCCCAAGCCGATCTTGTTCGCGCTGGTGCCCATGGCCTTTTCGGGGTGGGTCGCCACCCTGGCGGGCTGGTATACCACCGAGATCGGCCGCCAACCCTGGCTGGTGCAAGGCGTGATGACCACGGACATGGCCGTGGCCGACGTGGCCGCGCCCCTGGTCCTTGGCACGCTGATCACCTATCTCGCGATCTATGCCGCCCTCTTGGTCGCCTATATCAGCGTCATCACCTATCTCGCGCGCAAGGCGGCCAAGGGCGATGATGGGCGTGCCATCGACATGGACCATTCCGGCAAGGCCGGTGTCCTTGCGATCACCCCGGCGGAGTAACCTTGATGTTGCCAGATTTCACCAACCCCGCCGATTGGCTGCCCTGGGCCTTCGCCTCGCTGATGGGCCTGTCGATCCTTGTCTATGTCGTGCTGGATGGGTTCGACCTGGGCGTCGGCATCCTGTTCCCCTTGGCTGTGCCGGAAGACCAGGACAAGATGATCGGATCGATCGGGCCCTTCTGGGATGCGAATGAAACCTGGCTGGTCCTGGCCGTGGGCCTGTTGCTGGTGGCCTTTCCACAGGCGCATGGGATGATCCTGACCGCGCTTTACCTGCCCGTCTTCATCATGCTGGTCGGCCTCATCCTGCGCGGCGTGGCCTTTGAATTCCGTGCCAAGGCGCGTGATCATCACAAACGCCTGTGGAACCGGCTCTTCTTTACCGGCTCGTTGATGACCGCGCTGGCGCAGGGCTTCATGCTGGGGCTTTACGTCATGGGCCTGGACCAGACGCTGGCCACCTATGCCTTCGCCATGCTGACGGCGGTGTTCCTGGCCGTCGGCTATAGTTTCATCGGTTCCACCTGGTTGATCCACAAGACCGAGGGCGCGCTGCAACTCAAGGCGGTGCGCTGGGGGCGCGAAAGCCTCTGGGGGGTGGTGCTTGGCATCGGGGCGGTGTCGCTGGCCACGCCGCTGGTGTCGACACGGATCTTCGACAAGTGGCTGTCTTTTCCCGAGGTGATTTACCTCGCACCTCTGCCGATCCTCTCCGGGCTGCTCATCGTCTGGCTGTGGCGGATGCTGCGCGCCATGCCCTTTGCCGATGACCGGCGGTCATGGCTGCCGTTCCTTGTGTCGACATGCCTGTTCACCTTGGCCTACCTGGGCATGGCCTACAGCTTTTATCCCTATGTCGTGCCCGACCGCCTGACCATCTACGAGGCGGCATCTGCGCCCGAAAGCCTGTTCATCATCCTGGTCGGCGCGTGTTTCGTCGTGCCGGTGATCGCGGCCTATTCGATCTTGGCCTACGTGATCTTTCGCGGCAAGGCGACGGCATTGCGCTATGACTGAGGTCGCGTGCGTATTTAAGGGAAGATGAAGGGGCGCGCGTTAACCTTAACGGCCGCTTCACCTTTCCAAAAATACGCACAGCAATCTTGCCGCCCGACCGTCGGTTCAGCAGGGGCTGTCAGAATTCGACACTGACGCCAGGCAGGTTGAGGCCCCGCATCAGGTCGCGCAATTCCTGGCGGGCCGCGAGGTTCGAGATGTTGAGCCGATCCACGCCCAATTCGCGCAGATCCAACAGGGTCATTCCGGTGGGAAACAATTCGCGGAAAATGACCCGTTCCGAGAAGCCCGGCGCGACGCGAAAGCCGATGCGTTGCGACAGCGCCTCGAGGGCGCGTCCGACCTTGCGCTTGTTGTGCATTTGCTGGGTTGGCAGGCGGTTGCGGATCACCACCCAATCCATCGGCACGAGCCCCGCGCGCGCGCGCAATTGCCGGGCGTGCCAGACCATTTCGGCGTAAACGCTCGGGCCCTTGATGTCGTAGCTTTCCGGATCGATGCGTGCCAGCAGGTCGAAATCGACGAAACTGTCGTTCATCGGCGTGATCAGCGTATCGGCAAGGCTATGGGCCACCTGGCTTAGACGCGTGTGGCTGCCGGGGCAGTCGATGACGATGAAATCGCAGCGCGTTTCCAGCTCTGCCACCGCTGCCGACAGGCGCTTGTCGAGAATGTTTTCCCCTTCGGCCAGCGTGGCGGGGTCGATCTCGGGCAGCTCCATCAAATTGGGCGCGGCAAGATCCAGGTGCCGCAGGCCGATGGTGGCCCGGCGATTTTCCATGTAGCGGGCAAAACTGCGTTGGCGCAGGTCCAGGTCAAGGCCGCCGACCACATGACCCATGCGGGCCAATGCCGTGGCGACATGCATCGCCGTTGTCGACTTGCCCGACCCGCCCTTTTCATTGCCCAAGACGATGATATGCGCCACTGCCTGCCCCCGAATAGCCCCAGATATGGACGCCCTCGTTGGTTGGGGCGCGAATTGTAGCGAATTATAGGGCGAAGCTCTCAAAAGGTTAAGCGGCAATCGCGAAATGCGAACGCCGCCCCGAACAGGGCGGCGTTCCAGGATGGCTCGAACTGTGCCTGGCTCAGAAGCCGAGGCCTTCGTATTTCTTCTTGAACTTCGACACGCGGCCGCCGGTGTCCATCAGACGCGACGACCCACCGGTCCAGGCCGGGTGAACCGAAGGGTCGATATCAAGCGACATGGTGTCGCCTTCCTTGCCCCAGGTCGACCGCATTTCGACGATGTCGCCATTGGTCATTTTCACGTTGATGACGTGATAGTCGGGGTGAATATCCTTTTTCATCACGTCTCTCCTTAGGCTTTGGCGCCGGTGATCGGCTTGTAGGTGTTGTCTTCCGAAATCCGGGCCGATTTGCCGCGACGGGCGCGCAGGTAATACAGCTTGGCGCGGCGGACCTTGCCGCGACGGACGACTTCGATCGATTCGATGTTGGTCGAATGCAGCGGGAACACGCGTTCCACGCCTTCGCCGAAGGAAATCTTGCGCACGGTGAACGAACCCGCGATGCCTGCGCCATGCTTGCGCGAGATGCAGACGCCTTCGTAGTTCTGAACCCGGGTGCGGGTGCCTTCGGTCACCTTGAAGCCGACGCGAATGGTGTCGCCGGCTTTGAAGTCGGGAATGGTTTTCCCGAGGGCGGCAATCTGTTCCGCCTCGATCTGTGCGATCAGGTTCATCTGATGCGCTCCTTTTGTCTGCCCACGGTTTTGCCCGCGGAGGTCTGGTGGCCTTGCGCCGAGAGCTCTGATCTTCACCGGGTTCGCCGTATCCGTCTTCGCGGGGCGCCCGTCAGAGGTCGTCTGACCGTTGCTTGTCGTGTCGATCCGTTTGAAAAGCCGCGTCGAAGGCAACGCAAAACGGAAGACGCGCCTAGGTCGCCCCCTGCGCGTGTGGGCTGCGTATAGGGGCCCGAGGGCGCCGGATCAAGCCTTTTTGGCGGGCTCAGCCGCCCTTGCGGGCCGTGTGGGCGGCCCAAAGATCGGGGCGGCGTTCGGCGGTCAGGCGTTCGGCCTCGGCCCGGCGCCACTTGGCGATTTCGCCATGGTTGCCCGACAACAGAACCGGCGGAATTTCGCGGCCATGCCAGTCGCGGGGCTGGGTGTATTGCGGATGTTCCAGCAGGCCGTGGGAAAAGCTTTCTTCCTCGGTCGAGGCGGCATTGCCCAACACGCCGGGGATCAGCCGCACGGTGGCGTCGATCACCGCCTGGGCCGCGATCTCGCCGCCGGTCAGGACGAAATCGCCGATGCTGATTTCTTCCAGCGCGAAATCTTCGATCACGCGCTCATCCACCCCTTCGAACCGGCCACAAAGGAGCGTCATGCCATCGGCCTGCGCAAAGCGTTGCGCATCGGCCTGGGTAAAGGGTTTGCCGCGCGGCGACATGTAGACGCGCGGCCAGCGCGCCGGATCATCGGGCGTGCCTATGGCCGCCATCGACAAGGCGCGGCCCACCACATCGGGTTTCATCACCAGGCCCGCGCCACCGCCCGCAGGCGTGTCATCGACCTGGCGGTGCTTGCCGGTGCCAAAGGCGCGCAGATCGATTGGGTCCAGCGCCCACAGCCCGTTTTGCAGCGCCTTGCCCGAGAGCGATGCGCCCAGAACGCCGGGAAAGACTTCGGGGAACAGGGTCACGACCTTGGCACACCACGCGCCTTTCAGGCGTGGCGTATCGGTCATCAGCTCGCGCGGTTTCGCGCTGGCGGAAATGGCGATGCGGCCATGGGATTTGGTGGGTGCGTCGGACATGCGCGCAGCCTTAATCGCGTCACGGCGGCCGCACAATGGTTTGCGGCCCTGGGTCTGCGATTGCCAATGCGCGGGCGGACGGGTCGGGCGCAGGCCCCCCTGTGCGCTGGGGCAGGTTGCGGCGCGGGTTGCAAGGGGTCAGGGTAGGCCCGAAGGAGACAGCGACATGTCCGCAATTCTATCGGTCGACCGACTGACCAAAACCTATGCCAGCGGCTTTACCGCGCTGGATGGGGTATCGCTCGACATCCGCGAGGGGGAAATCCTGGCGCTGCTTGGCCCCAATGGCGCGGGCAAGACCACCTTGATTTCCACCATTTGCGGCATCACCCAGGCGACATCGGGCCGGGTCAGCGTGGGCGGCCATGACACGATCACCGCCTATCGCGCCGCGCGCGAACTGGTTGGGCTGGTGCCGCAGGAAATCAACCTAGAACCCTTTGAAAAGGTCATCAACACGGTGCGGTTTTCGCGCGGCCTGTTCGGTCGGCCCCGCGATGACGCCTTTCTCGAAAAGATCCTCAAACAGCTGTCCCTGTGGGACAAGCGCGATCAACCGATCCGGTCGCTGTCGGGGGGCATGAAGCGGCGGGTGCTGATCGCCAAGGCGCTGAGCCATGAACCGCGCGTCTTGTTCCTTGATGAACCCTCGGCCGGGGTCGATGTGGAATTGCGCCGCGACATGTGGGCGGTGGTGCGCCAGTTGCAGCAGGATGGCGTGACCATCATCCTGACCACCCATTACATCGAAGAGGCCGAAGCGATGGCCGACCGGATCGCGGTGATCAACGGGGGCCGAATCCTTCTGGTCGAAGACAAGGATGCGCTGATGCGCCGGATGGGGCGCAAGGAAATGCGCATCGATCTGCGCGAACCGATCGCCCATGTGCCAGGCGCGCTGGCCGATTTCGGCCTCACCCTTGAACAGGGCGGCGCGCGGCTGGTCTATGCCTATGACCGTCAGGCCACGCGCACTGGCATCGTGCGGCTCTTGACCGCCCTGTCAGAGGCGGGGATCACGGTGGCCGACGTGGAAACCCGCCAAAGCTCGCTTGAGGAAATATTCGTCGGCCTTGTCCGCGAAGGGGAAAGCGCATGAACCTGACCGCCATTGTCGCCATCTACCGCTTCGAGATGGCGCGCACCTTTCGCACGCTGGCGCAGTCGGTGATTTCGCCGGTCCTGTCCACCTCGCTGTATTTCATCGTCTTCGGCACCGCCATCGGCAGCCGGATCGACCAGGTCGAGGGCGTGGCCTACGGCGCCTTCATCGTGCCGGGGCTGATCATGTTGACGGTGCTGACCCAGTCGATTTCCAACGCGTCTTTCGGCATCTATTTCCCGAAATTCATAGGCACGATCTACGAATTGTTGTCGGCGCCCGCATCCTTTCTTGAAATCACTGCCGGTTATGTTCTGGCGGCGGCGACCAAGGCCCTGGCCATTGGCCTGATCATCCTGGGCACGGCCTTCTTTTTCGTGGATCTGACCATCGCGCACCCGGTCTGGATGCTGACCATTCTGGTTCTGACCTGCCTGTCGTTCAGCCTGTTCGGCTTCATCATCGGCATCTGGGCGCAGAATTTCGAACAGTTGCAATTGATCCCGCTGTTGGCGGTGACGCCCTTGGTGTTCCTGGGCGGGGCGTTCTATTCCATCACCATGTTGCCGCCAGTCTGGCAAACGGTCAGCCTGTTCAACCCGGTGGTCTACCTGGTGTCGGGGTTTCGCTGGTCGTTCTTCGGCATGGCCGATGTCGCGGTGGGCTGGTCGATCCTGGCGATTTTCGGCTTCCTGCTGGCCTGCCTTGCGGCCATCGCCTGGATTTTCCGCACCGGCTGGCGGCTGCGGGCCTGACGGGGCGTGTTCAGTCGAACAGGCCTTCGGGCGGGTCGATGATGACCCGGCCGCTGGCCAGATCGACGGTGGGCACGACCGCAAGCGTGAAGGGGACCAGAACCGATCCCTTCAACCCCGGCCCGCGCAGTTCCAGCAAATCGCCCGCGCCGTGGTTGTGCACGGCGGCAACCTTGCCAAGCGTCACGCCACCGGTGTCCAGCGCGGTCAGGCCCAACAGGTCGGCATGGTAGAATTCATCATCCGGCAAGGCCGGCAAGGCATCGCGCAGCGCATAGAGCCGCGTGCCGCGCAGCGCGTCCGCGGCTTCCTTGGTGGTGACACCGTCCAGCCATGCGGCGAACCCTTGTGTCACCGGCCGGGTCAGGGTGATGGTAAAGGACCGCCCCCCGTCTTCGGTCGTCAGCGGGCCATAGGCGGCAATATCTTCCGCCTCGGCGCAAAAGCTTTTCAGCCGCACCTCGCCGCGCACGCCAAAGGCGCCCGCGATGGCCCCGATGCAGACCCGGTCCGTCATGGCCGGGTCTGCCCGATATGCTGGTCAAGGCGCGTCATGCGCAGGCCGATTACTCGGTCGCGTCTGCGGCGGGGGCCTCTGCCGGTGCTTCGGCGGGGGCTGCGGCCGCTTCGGCTGCTGCTGCGGCCTTGGCTTCCTTTTCGGCAGCGCGCGCCTTGGCCTTCTTGCCCGGCTCGGCCTTGTTGGGGTTGTTGCGGGTCTTGGCCGCGATCACGCCTGCCGCTTCAAGGAAGCGCGCGACGCGGTCGGTGGGCTGTGCGCCCTGGTCCAGCCAATGCTTGACCCGCTCGATGTCCATGCGGATACGGTCTTCGTTGTCCTTGGCCAAGAGCGGGTTGTAGATGCCCAACTTCTCGATGAAGCGGCCATCGCGCGGCATGCGGCTGTCGGTGGCGACGATACGGTAGAAGGGGCGCTTTTTCGTGCCGCCGCGGGCCAAACGGATTTTCATTGCCATGGTGTAGTCTCCTTGAATTGAAAGGGGTAACGGTGGGTTTCATCCACCCTACGATTGATGTTTTTCGTGGTGACGAATGACCTCGTCGATCACGAAACGCAGGAACTTCTTGGCGAAGTCGGGGTCGAGGTCGGCCCGAATGGCCAGGTCTTCGAGCCGCGCGATCTGGGCCGCTTCACGGGCCGGATCTGACGGGGGAAGGTCGTGTTCGGCTTTCAGTTTGCCCACGGCTTGCGTGTGCTTGAACCGCTCGCCCAGCGTGTAGACCAGGATCGCATCGAGCCGGTCGATGCTTTCGCGATGACCTTTCAAAAGCTCTGCAGCGCGGGTTGTGGCGTCGGTCATGCGGGCATCCCTTTGGTGGTTGGGGCGGTGGCGGGGGCCTTGGCCGTGGCGGGGCGGGGTGGCGCCAGATTTGCATCGCCCCGAAAATGTCATGCTGAAAATCCGCCTCGGGGTGGCAACCAAGGCGTTGGCCAAGCGCCACGGACCGCGCATTGGCCGGATCGATCAAGCTGATCGCGGTGGTCCATCCGGCGGTGTCATAGGCGTAGCGGCACGCGGCCAAGGCGGCCTCATGCGCAAGCCCACGGCCTTCGGCGGTGGCAAACATCGACCAGGCGATTTCGGGTTCCGGCCAGCCTGCGGGATACAAAAGGCCTACCACGCCCAAGGGCGCGTCGGTGTCGCGGTCGGCCACGATCCAGCGGCCATAGCCCCGGATCAGCCACTGCCCGGCGATGCCGATGAATTGGCCCCATGCCTGGATTTCCGTGTTTGGCCCGCCGACGAACCGCGCCCGGTCGGAGGCGCGGAATTCTGCGTAGGCGTCGAAATCCGACAGCTGCGGCGCGCGCAGGGTCAGGCGTTCGGTGGTCAGGGTGGGGATCGTGGTCATGCCGCCAACACCTCGGACGGGGCAGGGTGGCGCCAGACCTCCAGCGCGGGGTCGCGCGGGGGGCGCGGCGCGGTGGTGTCCAGAACACAGCCAAGACGCTGTGCAAGGGCCCGCGACCGGTCATTGCGCGGGTCGATATAGCTCACGGCGGTGGCCCAGCCCAAATCGGCATAGACATGGCGGCGGATCGCAAGCGTCGCTTCGCGCGCGTAGCCTTGGCTTTCGTCTGCGGCGTCCCAGATCGTCCAGCCCAATTCTTCTTCCGGCCAGTCGCCGGGAAACCACGGGCCAAACGACCCGACAGGGCGGCCGGTATCGCGGTCAGCGGCGACAAAGATCCCGAACCCGCGCAACTGCCAATGGCCCGCAAAGATCGCCAGCATGCGCCAGGCATGGCCGATATCCTTGTCCGCGCCGCCGCCCACAAACCGCGCCCGGTCCGACGTCACGAACGGCGCAAGCGTGTCGAAATCAGATGCGACCGGCGCGCGCAGCACCAGGCGTTCGGTGGTCAAGACCGGGGTATCCGCCAGGCGGGGGGTCATTGCACATGCCCCCAGGATTGCATCGCGAAACAATAGCCCATGAGGCCAGTTCCTGTGGGCAAAGCTGTGGATTGGTTGCACAACCGCAAGCACGCCATCACGCGGCCCTCCGGTGGTGGCGGAAGACGCAATCTTCGGGATCTTGGCGGGGGCGGTTTCATCGGGCACCGCACCCAGCCGCAAAGCCACTGCCTTGGAGGCGTCGTTTTCTGGATGCGTATAGCTGACAAGGCTGTCGAGCCCGAGCGTTTCAAAGGCCCAGTCGCGCAAGGCGGCAGCCCCTTCGGTCGCATAGCCCCGCCCTTCGTGACCCTCGTAGACCATCCAGCCCAGTTCCGTTTCCGGAAACAGCGGCCCGGCATTCAGGCCGACCTGCCCGACAGTCGTCTCGCCATCCTTGCGCAGGTCCATCATCAGGCCGCCGTGACCGAAAAGCGCCCAACACCCGGCGTCGTGGCAAAACAGGCCCCATGCCGCGGCGGTGTCATATGGCCCGCCCATATAGGCCGCACGCGGGCTGGCCATCAGCGCGGCATAGGCGGGAAAATCGCCTGCGCGCATGGGCCGAAGCGTTAGCCGCTCGGTCTGAAGGGTTGGGGCCTGCGTGGTCACTTTTTCTTCCCGAACCCCGACAGGCCCGGCGGCAGCATCCCGCCGCCCATCCCGCCCATGCCCATCTTGCGCGCGGCCTCTTCCATCGCCTTGGGGTCCATCGCGGACGGGTCCATGCCCGGCGGCATCCCGCCGCCCTTGCCCATCAGCGCGCCAAGCCCGCCGCGCAGCAGACCCTTGGTGCCCATCTTGCCCAGCTTCTTCATCGCATCCGCCATCTGGCGGTGCATCTTGAGCAGCTTGTTCAGGTCAGACACGTCTTGCCCCGCGCCTGCGGCCACGCGCTTTTTCCGGCTGGCCTGCATCAGGTCGGGGTTGGCGCGTTCTTTCTTCGTCATCGAATTGATCAGCGCGATCTGGCGCTTGATCACGCTGTCGTCAAAGCCCGCCTGATCCAGCTGTTTCTGCATCTTGGCCATGCCGGGCATCATGCCCATCATGCCCTGCATGCCCCCCATCTTGAGCATCTGGTCAAGCTGGCCCCTCAGGTCGTTCATGTTGAACTGACCCTTCTGGAACCGCTTCATCATCCGCTCGGCCTGTTCGGCCTCCAGCGTTTCCTGCGCGCGTTCGACAAGGGCCACGATATCGCCCATGCCGAGGATACGGCCCGCGATGCGTGACGGCTCGAAGGTTTCCAGCGCGTCGGTCTTTTCGCCCATGCCGACGAACCGGATCGGCTTGCCGGTGATGGCGCGCATCGACAGCGCCGCACCGCCGCGCCCGTCGCCATCCATCCGGGTCAGCACAACGCCGGTGACGCCGATCTTGTCGTCGAATTCCTGCGCGACATTGACGGCATCCTGGCCGGTCAACCCGTCGACAACCAACAGCGTTTCGCGCGGCTGCGCCACGTCGCGGACGGCGGCGGCCTGTGCGATCAATTCGGCATCGATATGCAACCGGCCCGCGGTATCCAGCAGATAAACATCATAGCCGCCAAGGCTGGCTTGGGTTTTCGCGCGCTTGGCGATCGTCACCGGGTCTTCGCCCTTGACGATGGGCAGCGTGTCGACCCCGATCTGCGCGCCGAGAATGGCCAGCTGTTCCATCGCGGCCGGGCGGTTGGTGTCGAGCGACGCCATCAGCACGCGCTTGCCTTCGCGCTCTTTCAGGCGCTTGGCCAGTTTCGCGGTCGTGGTGGTCTTGCCCGAGCCCTGCAAACCGACCATCAGGATCGGTGCGGGCGGATTGTCGATCTTCAGGCGGCCTGGGTCTTCGTCGCCGGTCAGCACATGGATCAATTCGTCATGGACGATCTTGATCACCTGTTGGCCCGGCGTGATCGATTTCGTCACCGCCGCGCCGGTGGCCTTTTTCTCGACCGCCTTGATGAACTGGCGCGCCACCTCCAGCGAGACATCCGCCTCGAGCAGCGCAACCCGGACCTCTCGCATCGCCGTGCGCACGTCATCGTCAGACAGCGCACCCTGCTTGGTGAGGCGGTCAAAGACGCCTGACAGGCGTTCAGACAGGTTTTCAAACATGGGCCGCGCCCCTTCACATCATCGCATTTGCCCCAAGATCTGGGGGCTTCCGGCGAATGCACCAAGGCCCCTGTGGGCGAAACCTCGCTGACAGGGGGCGATCTTGCGACACGCAAGACCGGAAAGCTGGCGCTATCCGGATATTTCGCTGTCGTTTAGGGCCGCCCCGCGCCCGAGTCAACACCGACGACCGGTCTAGTCACAAGACACCGTCAACGCGGTCACATCGCCGGCCAAGCGGTCATAGCCCTGCGCATGCAGCGCAAAGCGACGGCTGGTGGCCATGGCGTCCCAGTCGGGCTGCGTGATCGGCGGCGCGCTGTCCGGGCGGCTTCCGGGCGGGCCATACAAGGTGATCATCATCGGGCCGGCATAGGCCAACCCCGCGAATGTCAGCCCCTGCACGTCGCGGGCATAAAGGCCGATCAGATCGGCAACCGCCCCGTTCGACGTGGTGACAAGCGCCCAGACCTGCCCGGTGATCTCGGCCCCAAGCCGCATTGCGCCCGTCGCCAGATACACGGTGTTCCCGGCCTCTGCGGGCAGGGCGCGTTCGTGCAAGGTGAAATCGGCCATGCCTGTCATCCGCGCGCCGGGTCGGATCGCCCCAACCCCTTGCGTCACCGTGATGTCAAAGCCGATCGCGCAGCTTTGCGCCCGCACGCCATCCGGCAGCGCCGACAGGGTCGCAAGGGCCAAAAGGGTCCGGATCCACATGGGCCTCAGCCTAGCACGCGCGCCGCGCCGGGCAAACCGGTGCCCGGCTTGTGTTTCCGCGTCAGGGCACGCATGATCGCGGCTTGGGGCCGTTTCGTGGGGAGACGCACAGCCATGTCCTTTGATCACTGGGATGAAATCCGCACCGCCTACCAGGTGGCGCGCGTGGGCACCGTTTCTGGCGCTGCCGATGCGCTGGGCGTGCATCATGCCACCGTGATCCGGCACATCGATGCCTTGGAACACCGGCTGGGGGCCAAGCTGTTTCAACGCCACGCGCGTGGCTACACGCCCACCGAGGCGGGGCAGGATCTGCTCAAGGTCGCGGCCCAGACCGACGACCAGTTCACCCAGCTTGCCGGGCGCATCAAGGGCCGTGGCGACGAGGTGACGGGCGAATTGATCGTGACCTCGCTGGATGCGCTGTCGCCGTTGTTGATCCCGTCGATGGCGCAATTCCTGACCGGCCACCCCGATCTGCGGGTACGGCTGATCAGCGATCAACGTCTGTTCCGGCTGGAATACGGCGAGGCGCATGTGGCGATCCGCGCCGGAAGCCTGCCGGATCAACCCGATAACGTGGTGCAGCCGTTCTTTACCCAGACGCTGCGCATGGTCGCCTCGCCTGGCTACGTCGCGCGTTTCGGCACGCTGGCCACCGGCAATGTTGCCGATCACCGCTTTATCGGGGCCACCGAAGACACGCCGCGCGCGCCCTATTTCCGGTGGCTGCACGATACCGTTCCCGCCAGTTCGATCTATTTTCGCGCGACGTCCATGATGGCGTCAAAGGCCGCCGTGCGCGCCGGCATCGGCATCGGCTTTGTCGCGGATTGGGACAGGGACGGCACCGAAGACCTGGTCGAAATGCTGCCCCCGCTGGAAGATTGGTCAGCCAAGATCTGGCTTGTGACCCATATGGATCTGCACCGCACCGCCAAGGTGCAGACCTTTGTCCGGTTCCTCAAGGACCAGGTCAAGACCTGGGGCGTCAGCGTCGCGTGACCGCCACCGGGGGTACGATCACGGCGGCGGGGCGCGGGCATCTGGCGATGCTGGCCTTTTCGGCCCTTGTCGCGGGGTCGTTTTCACTGGGCGGGCAGGTCGCCAATGACATCGCGCCCACCGCCCTGAACGCGCTGCGCTTTGGTCTGTCGGCGCTTGTCGTGGGCGGGGTCATCGCGCTGCGCGGCGGGATCGCATCGGTGGGCGCGGCGCTGGCCGCACCTTGGCGCTACGCCATCCTTGGCGGCCTGTTCGCGGTCTATTTCGTTACCATGTTCGAGGGGCTCAAGACCGCGCCGCCCGTGTCGGCGGCGGCGGTCTTTACCCTGACCCCGGTGATGAGCGGGGTGTTTGGCTATATCCTGTTGCGGCAGGTGATGGGTGCACGCATCGTGCTGGCCCTGACGCTGGGGGCCTTGGGCGCGCTGTGGGTGATTTTCCGCGCCGATCCTGTCGCGCTGATCGCCTTTGAAATCGGTCGGGGCGAAATGATCTTTTTCTTCGGCTGCATCTGCCATGCGGCCTATACGCCACTTGTGCGGGTACTGAACCGGGGTGAGCCGATCCTGGTCTTCACCTTCTGGACGCTGACGGCCACCGCGCTGATCATCGGTGCCTGGGGCTGGCGCGACATCGCCGCGACCGATTGGGCGGCGCTGCGCCCGCTGGTGTGGGTGACGATCCTCTACACCGCGCTGGCGGCTTCGTCGTTGACGGTGTTCCTCGTGCAATTCGCCTCGATGCGGCTGCCGTCGTCAAAGGTGATGGCCTATACCTACCTGACGCCATCCTGGGTGCTCGGGTGGCAATTGGCCCTAGGCCAAGCGATGCCGCCCGCGCTGGTGCTGGCGGGGGTGGCCCTGACCATCGCGGCGCTGGCCCTTTTGCTCAAAGAATAGCGTCGCCCTCAGCGCCCAGTTCCCGTTCCAGGAACGCCTCGAACGCGTCGAGGTTGACCGGTTCGAACTGGCCAAACCCCTGCATCCAGACCGATGCCCCCTTGAGCGCGTCAGGGTCCAGCTTGCACCATTTCACCCGGCCGCGCTTTTCCTGCGTGATCAGCCCGGCAGCGGCCAGGATGCCCAGATGCTTGGAAATTGCCGCGAGCGACATCGAAAACGGTTCGGCCACATCGGTCACGGCCATGTCGTCTTCCAGCAACATCGCCAGGATCGTGCGCCGCGTCGGATCGGCCAACGCGGCAAAGACGGTGTCAAGCGATGGGGCATGCGCGGCGATCATGGGGTGCAGTAGACAGGGCAGGGCGCTATCGTCAACCGATCGGTTGAATATGCGCTTTGGCCAAATTCACGCCGCAGGGCCGCAAGTGGTGGGGTGTCCGATTTGCCGCATGCGTAAAATATACATATATTTCAGTTGGTTGACGTAAAGTCTCTGCGGTGCGGCGTGCGTTGACTCTGATCCGTGCCCGGCATAGCGTCCGCGCAACTTCCCTAGGGGGTTCTGCGTCATGGCCGGATCGGACGAAGCCGAGCGATTGAAAGCTCTGGAAGCGCGGATCGCGGCAGCCAAGCAGGCTCAGACGCCGAAACCGCATACGGAAGAGCATTATTCGCAGGCGCACCTGGCGTGGCGGATGGTGATCGAACTGGTCGCGGGTCTCGGGATCGGGTTCGGGATCGGGTTTGGGCTTGATGCCGTCTTCGGCACGCAGCCCTTCCTGATGGTGATTTTCGTGATCCTGGGCTTCATCGCCGGGGTCAAGACAATGATACGCTCCGCCCAAGAGGTGCAGCGCAAACAGATCGAGGCGGCCGACAAGGCCGCGCAGGAACGGAAAGAGGAATAGCGGCGTGGCGACCGAAAGCACCAACACCGACAGCAAGACCGGCTCGGGCCGGATCGTGTTCTTCGTGCTGATCGCCATTGCGGCGGTCCTCTTCATCCTCGGGCTGGTCGATGACTACACGATGGACGGGCCGAATATTCACCCGATGGATCAGTTCCTGATCGAACCGCTGTTCGGGACCGGTCCGATCCATTGGTACACCCCCACCAATGTCACGCTGTGGATGGGCCTGGCGATCGCGGGCATCGCCACGCTGATGGTGATGGGCACCAAGGGCCGCGCCGTGATCCCGTCGCGCAGCCAGTCGATGGCGGAACTGGCGTACGGCTTCGTGCGCAAGATGGTCGAGGATGTGGCGGGCAAGGATGCGCTGCCCTACTTCCCCTATATCTTCACGGTGTTCCTGTTCATCCTGTTCTCGAATTTCCTGGGGCTTATCCCCACCAGCTTTACCCCCACGTCGCATATCGCCGTGACGGCGGTTCTGGCGATGGGCGTGTTCATCGGCGTGACGGTGCTGGGCTTTGTCAAGAACGGCGTGTCGTTCCTCAGCCTGTTCTGGGTGTCCTCGGCGCCCTTGGCGCTGCGGCCCATCCTGGCCGTCATCGAACTGATTTCCTACTTCGTGCGCCCCGTCAGCCATTCCATCCGTTTGGCCGGCAACGTCATGGCGGGCCACGCCGTTCTCAAGGTGTTCGCGGGCTTTGCCGGAACCCTGGGTGTCGCAGGCATCGTGCCGATCTTTGGCGTCGTCGCGATCTTCGGGCTGGAGGTGCTGGTGTCGGCCATCCAGGCTTACGTCTTTACCATTCTCACCTGCGTCTATCTCAAGGACGCGTTGCATCCGCATCACTGACAACACCGGTGGGCAGGATTGCCCACCCTACGAACTTACCGAACTTCCAACTCAAGGAGACAGGACTATGGAAGGCGATATCGCACAACTGGGTCAATTCATCGGCGCTGGCATTGCTGGCATGGGTGCAGGCATCGCCGCACTCGGCGTGGGCAACGTGGCAGGCAACTTCCTTGCCGGCGCGCTGCGCAACCCCTCGGCTGCTGCTGGCCAGACCGCGACGCTGTTCATCGGCATCGCGTTCGCCGAAGCTCTGGGCATCTTCGCGTTCCTGACCGCGCTGCTGTTGATGTTCGCGGCCTGATCGGCCCCACGCGTTACCATCCTTGCATTCGGGGCCTTGCCGTTGCTGGCGGGGCCTCGGATTGATCCGGTTTCAGGAGGACGCACATGGCCGTAGACGCCGAACAGGCTGCCGCAGCCCCGGGCATGCCGCAACTTGACCCGACAAGTTTCCCCAACCAGATCTTCTGGCTGGTCGTGTCGCTTGTCGTCATCTATTTCATCCTGAGCCGCGTTGCGCTGCCCCGGATCGCCTCGGTCTTGGCCGAGCGTCAGGGCACCTTGACCAATGACCTGGCCGCGGCAGAGGATCTGAAACGCAAAGCCCTCGAGGCAGAGGTTGCCTATAACAAGGCGCTCGCCGATGCCCGGGCAGAGGCGCAGAAAATCGCTGAAGAAACCCGTGCCAGCATTCAAGCCGACCTGAATGTCGCCATCGCGCGCGCCGATGCGGATATCGCCGCCAAGGCCGCCGAAAGCGAGGCGCGTATCGGGGAAATCCAGGCCGGTGCCGTCAAGAGCATCGAAGATGTCGCACGCGATATCGTCGGTGACATCGTCGGTGCCGTGGCCCCCGGCCAAACCGTCGACGCCAAGGCCATCGCGGCCGCCGTGTCGGCCCGCGTGAAAGGGTAGACAGATGCAGAAACTGCTGATCCCCGCCCTGATCATGGTCGCCGGACCCGCCGTCGCGGCAACCCCCGGCGAAGGCGAAAAGTACGATTTCACCTCGCTGTTCAACACCGACTTCGTGGTGTTGATCGGTTTCATCGTCTTCCTGTCGATCCTGTTCTACTTCAACGTCCCCGCGATGTTGGCAGGCATGCTCGACAAGCGGGCTGATGGCATCAAGGCCGATCTCGACGAGGCGCGTGCGCTTCGCGAAGAGGCCCAGACGCTTTTGGCCTCCTACGAGCGCAAGCAGCGCGAAGTTGCGGAGCAGGCAGATCGCATCGTGGCGCAAGCCAAGGCCGATGCCGAAGCCGCCGCCGTGCAAGCGCGTGCTGATCTGGAACGATCCATCGCGCGCCGCCTTGCGGCTGCCGAAGACCAGATCGCCAGCGCCGAAGACAAGGCCGTTCGGTCCGTGCGCAACCGTGCTGTCGAGGTGGCGATTTCCGCCGCCGCCGAAAGCGTGGCCAAGGGCATGGCCGCCGCCGATGCCAACAAGTTCATCGACACCGCCATCACCGAGGTGGAGCGCCGCCTTCACTAATCGCTGCGCCTTTGAACCAAAGAAAAACCCCGGATCGGCTGATCCGGGGTTTTTTCTTGTCCGCATGGTCGATCACCGAAACCGTGCCACCCATGTCGGCATGACATCGCCCGGCGCTGTCGTTGCGGCGTAGACGCCGCGCGCAATCGCCCGCGCAAGGCAGAGCGCCGCCAGATGCCCCAGCATCATCGGCACCGCCACCGGATCGACCAAAGGCCGTGCGCCCGTCGCTGCCGCAAAGACCAGATCGCCATCCATCGGCGTATGGCTGGGATAGATCGCGCGCGCCATGCCGTCATGGGCGGCCACCGCCATGCGCGTCGCCTGCGCTTGGGTCAGGGCCGCATCGGTGGCGACGATGGCGATGGTGGTGTTGCGCGTCTCGCCGCCCTTGACCGGTGGCACCGATCCAGGCTCAAAGCCGCGCGCCATGCCCAACCCGCCAAACTCGCCCGCCATTTCGTAGGGCGCGGCCCAGAATTCCGGCCCGTCGCCCACCGTCACGCGCCCCAGCGCGTTGACCGCCACCAGCGCGCCGACCGTATAGCCGTTCCACACCGCCGAGGCCGACCCAAGCCCGCCTTTCAGATCCGCGATCAAGGCCCCGGTGCCAGCCCCGAAAGACCCCAGTTCAAACCTGTCCGATGCAGCGGCCAGCGCCGCCCCGCCCAGAGCCTTGTAGGGGTTTTGCCCCCAATCCTTGTCGCCGCCATTGATCAGGTCGAACAGGATCGCGCCGGGCACGATGGGCACCGTCTGGTTGCCCACGGCAAAGCCGCGCCCCATGGCCCGCAGCGCATCGGCCACACCCGATGCGGCATCCAGCCCAAAGGCCGATCCGCCCGACAGGACCAGCGCGTCGGCCTCCTGCACGGTCTTGTCGGGGGCCAACAGGTCGGTTTCGCGCGTGCCCGGCGCGCCGCCCATCACATGCACCCCCGCGACAAAGGGCCGGTCACCCAGCAGAACCGTCGCCCCGGTCTTGATCCGCGCATCGCTGGCATGCCCCACCCGCAGGCCCGCCACATCGGTGATCAGGTTGCGCGGCCCCGGCACGATCATGGCGCGGACCTGTCGGCGACCATATGCGGCACCGATCCGCGCCAGATGCCCAACAGCGGCGCCTCGGCGTGATCCGCCAAGGGGCAATCCAGCCCCGCATAGGCGGCGGGCAGGATCAGGATGATCGTGTTCCATTCCGCCGCAGCTATGGCGATTTCCTCGGTCGTGGGCGCATCGAACCGCGCCGACAGCCGCGCGGCGGGCCGGTCGCGGATCACCTCCACATGGGTCAGGTCGAGCGCGTCACAGGCCCCCAGCAGATAGGCAAAGGCCGCCGGTTGACCGCTGAAATTGCCGCCATGCACCACGATATCACAGGGCAGATCATGGCGGGTGTAGCCGGTCATATGCAGCGGCCCCCGTCCACCTCCAGCGCGACACCGGTGATCATGCCGGCCGCGTCCGAACACAGGAACCCGGCCGCCTCGCCCATGTCCTGTGGCGTCGAAAACCGCCCCAGCGGGATCGTCGACAGGAATTTCGCCCGCATCTCGGGTGTGTCCTCGCCCATGAAACTGGCCAAAAGCGGTGTTTCCCCCGCCACCGGGCAAAGCGCGTTGACGCGCACGCCAAAGGGCGCAAGTTCCACCGCCATGGTCTTGGTCGCCGTGATCATCCAGCCCTTGGAGGCGTTGTACCAGTTCAGCCGGGGCCGCGGCGACAGACCCGCGGTTGACGCGATGTTGAGGATCGCGCCCGTGCCCGCCGCTTTCATGCCCGGCACGATTTCGCGCGCGGTCAGGTAGACCGATTTCGCGTTCACCGCCAGCACCCGGTCAAACTCTTCCTCGCTCACCTCTTCCATCGGCTTGGGCAGATGGGTGATGCCCGCGTTGTTGACCAGGATGTCGATCCGGCCCCAGGCCTGTGTCGCCGCCTGCGCCATGGCCGCGACAGATGCGCCATTGGCCACATCGACCCGTTGCGCGATGCCGCCGATCTCGGTGGCAACGGCCTGTGCGGCGTCGCCGTTGATATCGGCCACCATCACCTGCGCGCCTTCACGGGCAAAAACCCGCGCGATCCCCGCCCCGAACCCGGACCCCGCACCGGTGATGATGGCGGTTTTTCCCTCTAGCCGCATCTGGCTATTCTCCCTTTTTGTATCGTTCCAAAGCTTGCCGCAGGTCATCGGGAATGGCGATGGCGCGCCGGGTCGAAAGGTCGAAGAACACCGCGGTGTTTTCCGCCTCGAACACCAGCGCCCCATCCGACAACCGCGTCATGCGATGTGCGAACCGCGCCGATTTCGTGCCGATCGTGACAACATGGCTGTCCATCGTCATCACGTCGCCTGCGAACATTTCGGCGCGGTAGTCCGCCTCCAGCCGGGCGGCCACGAAAGCCTTCTGTTCCGCGGTCACCGTCGCGCGGTCCAGCCCTGCCGCGTTTTGCAGGGCGAACATCGCATCCGACACGGCATCGACATAAGCGGCCACGTTCATATGGCCCAGGATATCGCAATCGCGGGGTGCAACCGGGCGGCGCAAGCTTTGCATGGTCAGGCCACCCGCGCCTGTGTCAGCCGCGCTGTATCAATGGCGCGCGCGCGCCGCATCGGCCAGATCGCAAGGATCGCGCCTAGCCCCCCCGCGACATAGCTGGCATCATGCATGAAGCCCGCGCGCAGGAAATCGGCGCGCTCCACGCCCGCGGGCGCGGTGACATAGCCATCAAGAACGCCCGTGGCCTCGGCTAGGATCCCGCCCACCAGCCCGGCCAGCGCCGCGAATGTCGCCAGCACAAGGACAAGGCCAATGCCGCCGATCCCCGCCGCAAGATAGCTGCGCGCGGTCGGCACGGTGACCAGGCCGTAGACAAAGGCGGGCAAGCCCACGATCACCCCCATCCACCAGCTTGCGAGGATACCCACCTGGGCCGCGCCAACCCGGAGCCCGGCGGTATCGTCCAGCCCGAATTGCGCGAATTTCAGGCCGGTGAAATAGCTTGGCCCGACGCTGACGCTCAGTTGATTGTGCAGCGCGCCAAACAGGCTGGCCATTCCCGCCGCAAGGAAAAGCAGCAGGAAGAATGTGGGGAACTTTCCAAGACGCATCGCCGCTGTCTCCGTTGCTTTGGCACAGCCTAGCGGGCGTTTCGCGGCCCGTCCATGGCCCCGCCCATGGCGGGCATGGATTGGGGCTTGGCAAGTTTGCCCTTGCAACCTGTTGATTTATCTCGCGCCGGGGCATGTGCCACAGGTGGAGCCGTGATGTGCCGCCCCATCATCCGTGATGTGCCGCCACCGTTTTCAGGGTGGTAAAGGCATAGAGCGCCTCGAACCCTTTTTCCCGCCCATGGCCTGACAGGCCGGTGCCGCCAAAGGGCAATTCCACGCCGCCCGCTGCCCCGTAATTGTTCACGAACACCTGTCCCGCGCGCAGCCGCTCGGCCAGCCGCATCTGCCGCCCGCCGTCGCGCGACCAGATGCTTGCGACCAGGCCATAGGCCGTGCCGTTGGCGATGCGGATCGCGTCGTCTTCATCCTCGAAGGGCAGGATGATCTGCACCGGGCCAAAGATTTCGTCCTGCGCCAGCGGGTGATCGGGCCCCGGCCCCGCGATCAGCGCCGGGGCGATGTAATGCCCGCCCTCGGGCAGGTCATCGGCCAAGTGCCCCCGCGCCAGGATATGCGCCGGATCGGCCATGGACAGGAACCGTTCCACGATGCCCTTCTGGCGCGCCGAAATCAGCGGCCCAACCCGCGCATCCGCCATCGCGGGCGCCACCGTCAGGCCGCGATAGGCCTCTGCCATGGCGGCGCAGACCTGCGGATAGATCGACCGTTCCACCAGGATGCGCGACGCCGCCGAACAGGTTTGACCCGCGTTCTGGATGCCCGCGTTCACAAGGTATGGCAGCGCCGCGTCCAGGTCGGCATCGGCAAAGACCAGTTGCGGGCTTTTGCCGCCCAGTTCCAGCGTGACGGGCACCGCGTTTTCCGCTGCCGCCGCCTGCACCCGTCGCCCCGTGGCGACCGACCCGGTAAAGGACAGGTGCCGGATACCCGGATGCGCGGTCAGCGCCGCGCCCGCCTCGACCCCAAGGCCCGGCACAACGTTCAAGGCCCCCGCCGGTAGGCCCGCCTGATGCGCCAGATCGGCAAAGGCCAGCGCGGTCAGGCACGCCTCTTCTGCGGGTTTCAGCACACAGGCATTGCCCGCCGCCAGCGCGCCGCCAACCGATCGCCCGATGATCTGCATCGGGTAATTCCACGGCACGATATGCCCGGTCACGCCATGCGGTTCGCGCAAGGTGTAGACCGTGAACCCCGGTTGGAACGGGATCGTCTCGCCCATCAACTTGTCGGCGGCCCCGGCATAGAATTCGCAATAGCGCGCCAGGGCGATGACATCGGCGCGCGCCTGTGTCAGCGGCTTGCCCACATCGGCCGCTTCCATCGCGGCAAGCTGATCGGTGTGGTCCAGCACCAATTGCCCCAACCGCGCCAGGATGCGCCCGCGCAGATAGGCGGGCATCGCGCCCCATTCCCCGTCCATCGCGGCTTGTGAAGCGTGAACCGCGGCGTCGATATCGTCCGCCCCGCCGCGCGCGATCCGGGCAAATTCCCGCCCCGTCGACGGGTCCAGCACGGGCAGGGTTTCACCGCCTAGGGGCGCGCGCCATTGGCCATTGATGAAAACGCGGGAAGGGTCGAACCAGGGTGTCATGCGGGCATCTCCGTCAGGTCGGGCAGGTCGGGCAGCTTTGGCGCAGCCGCCAACAATTGGCGGGTATAGGGATGGCTTGGCGCGTCGAACACGGTTTTCGTGGCGCCCTGTTCCACGATTTCACCATCCTTCATCACCATAACCCGGTCGGTGATGGCGCGCACCACCGTCAGGTCATGGCTGATGAACAGGTAGGACAGGCCGAAGCCGTCCTGCAATTCCGCCAGAAGATCAAGGATGCGCGCGCGCACCGACACATCGAGCGCCGATACCGCCTCGTCCAGGACAAGGAGTTCCGGCCGCGTGATCAAGGCCCGCGCAATCGCGATGCGCTGGCGCTGACCGCCGGAAAATTCATGCGGATACTTGTGCATGTCATCGGGCGACAGGTGCACCGCGCGCAAGGCATCGGCCACACGCGCGCGCCGCGCGGCCCCGCCAGGGGCATCTGGCAAAAGATGGAACGGTTCGGCCACCAGCCGTTCCACCCGCCAGCGGGGGTCAAAGCTTCCATAAGGGTCCTGGAACACGACCTGGATACCGGCGCGCACGGCATTGGGCATGGATGGCACGATGGATTGCCCGAACAGCGCGATATCGCCGCCCTGGATTGGATCGAGCCCGAGAATGGCGCGCGTCAGGGTCGACTTCCCACAGCCGCTTTCGCCCACGAGCCCAAGGCTTTCACCCTTGTGCAGCTGAAAACTCACGCCCTTGACCGCCGCGACGGGGGCGCCCCGCCGAAACCCCTGTCTTGGTCCGGGGTAGCTGCGCCACAGGTTTTCGACCACGAGCAGCGGTTCGGGGTCGCGCAGTGCCCGCCGCGCCGGGATGTGCCGCGAGGCCGCGAAGAGCGCCCGCGTATAGGGATGGTTTTGCGCCGCCAGAACACCGCGCGCAGGGCCGGTTTCCACGATCTGCCCCGCCTGCATCACCGCGATGCGGTCGGCCATGTCGGCCACCACGGCAAGATCATGGGTGATCAGCAACAGCGACATCCCGTCTTCGGCCACGATGGTCTTGAGCAGGTCGAGGATTTGCGCCTGCGTCGTCACATCCAGCGCCGTGGTGGGTTCATCGGCGATCAACAGCCGCGGGTTCAGCGCGATGGCGGCGGCGATGCAGACGCGTTGCCGTTGGCCGCCCGACAATTCATGCGGGTAGCGATCCGGCCCGATCTGCGACAGGCCGACCCGGTCGAGCCGGTCGCGCGCGATGCGCCGCGCCTCGGCCCGGCCCGCGCGGCCATGGATCACAAGGCTTTCGGCCACCTGGTCGCCGATGGTTTGAAGCGGGTTCAGCGCGGTCATCGGTTCCTGAAAGATCATGCCGACCCGGGCGCCGCGCAGGCGGCAGAACGCCGGTTCGGCCAGATCGACAAGGTTGATCCCGTCCAGCCGCGCCGCGCCCGTCAGCCCTGCGCCATGGGGCAACAGGCCCATCAGCGCCAATGCGGTCATGGATTTGCCCGACCCGCTTTCGCCCACCAGCCCGAAAATTTCGCCCTGCCCGATGGACAGCGACAGGTCCCGCAAGATCGGCGTGCCGTGGATCGACAGCGACAGGTGGTCGATTTCGATCATGCCGCCCGCCCGAATTTTCGTACGAAAATTCGCAGGATGTGATTTTTCATGCGAAAAATCATTTCACCCCCCGGCGCAGTCTTGGGTCGAGCAGATCGCGCAGCCCGTCGCCCATCAGGTTCAGGCCCAGAACCATGCCGACAATGGCAAGGCCCGGGAGCACGGCCAGCATCGGATGAGTGTAGATCATCGTCTGCGCCTCGGCCAGCATACGGCCCCAGCTTGGCGTGGGGGGCTGTGCGCCAAGCCCGACATAAGACAGCGCCGCCTCTGCCAGGATGCCCAGGCTGAACTGGATCGTCGCCTGAACGATCAGGAGGTTGGCGATATTGGGCAAGATATGCTCGGCGCTGATGCGCAGCTTGCCCTTGCCCGCCGTACGCGCGGCCAGGATGTAGTCCAGCGTCCAGAGCGGCAGGGCGCCCCCACGCGCAACGCGGGCAAAGACGGGGATGTTGAAAATGCCGATGGCGAGGATCGCATTGGTGGCCGATGGCCCGTAGCGCGCGGTGATCAGGATGGCGATGACCAGCGACGGAAAGGCAAAGATCAGGTCATTGGCGCGCATGATGATCTCGTCCAGCCAGCCCCCCCGGTTGGCGGCCGCGGCAAGGCCCAGGGGCACGCCGATGGCAATGCCGATGCCGACGGCCACGACCGCCACCGCGATCGAGGTGCGCGCTCCGACCATGAGCATCGACGCGAGGTCGCGGCCCAGATGATCGGTGCCCAAAAGATGGCTGGCCGAGGCCGGTTGCAGCCGCGTCGCGATGGACACGCCGGTGATGTCATGGGGCACCCAGACCAAGGAGATCAGCGCCGCCGCCAGAAAGACGCCGGACAAGACCGCCCCGATGACAAGCGCCGTTCGGGTCATCGCTGTCGCAGCCTCGGGTCGATCAGCGCATAGGCGAGATCGACCAGGAAGGTGACCATGATGACGGCAAAGACCAGCAACATGGTGACCGATTCGACGACGATCAGGTCACGCTGGGTGATGCCCTGAAAGATCAGCCGCCCAAGTCCGGGCAGGAAGAACACGTTCTCGATGATGATCGCGCCCGCGATCAGAAAGGAAAATTGCAGCCCGATGATGGTCAGCACCGGGATCATCGCGTTGCGCAGGGCATGGCGGCGGATGGCCTGGGGGCGGCTTAGCCCTTTGGCGCGCGCGGTCCGGATATAGTCGCGATCCAGCGTGTCGAGCAGCGCAGATCGCATGACCCGCGCCAGGATCGAGGCCTGGGGCAGGGCCAGCGCCACGGCGGGCAGCGTCAAGGCCGTGATCGCCGCCACCGGGTCGGACCAGCCGGGAAAGCCCCCGGCCGAGACCCATCGCAGATGGACCGCGAAGACCAGAACCAACAGCATGGCAAACCAGAAATTCGGCACCGCGATGCCCAGTTGCGTCGCCCCCATGATGCCATGATCTGTGATCGTGCCGCGCCGTGCGGCGGCCAGGATGCCGATGGGAAAGGCGATCAGCGTCGAGAGCGTCAGGGCGTAAATCGCAAGCGGCAGCGACACCCAGATGCGATCCAGCACCAGCTCGGCCACCGGCACGCGGTAGGTGTAGGACATGCCGAAATCGCCGCGCAGCATGCCGCCCACCCAATCGAGATATCGCAGGTGCATGGGGGCATCGAGCCCCAGTTCTGCGCGCAGGGCGGCCAGGTTTTCCTCGGTCGCGTTCAGCCCCATCATGTAAGTGGCCGGATCGCCCGGCACGACCTCGATCAGGGCAAAGATCACCACGCTGGCGGCAACAAGGCTCAGCCCCAGGGAAGATGCGCGAAGGATCAGGTAACGGACCATGGCGATCACGCTAATCCGCAGGGCAGTGCGTTGCCAGAGGTCAGTTGCGCGGTGATCCCCCGCGCCGTTTTTTGTGCCGCGTTGCAGCGAATTGACAAGATCATAATATTGTCAATATACCGCCACAGACGAAATCTTATTACCCAAGTGATGACAGGAGCCTGCCCATGCCTGCCCCGATGCGCGATCAACCCTGGCTCATCCGGACCTATGCCGGTCATTCGACCGCCAAGGCGTCGAACGCGCTGTATCGTGGCAACCTTGCCAAGGGGCAGACGGGCCTTTCGGTCGCCTTCGATCTGCCGACGCAGACAGGCTATGACAGCGATCATGTTCTGGCGCGCGGCGAGGTCGGCAAGGTCGGCGTGCCGGTCTGCCACCTGGGCGACATGGCGATGCTGTTCGAAGATATCCCGCTGGAACAGATGAACACCTCGATGACGATCAACGCCACCGCGCCGTGGTTGTTGGCCTTGTATATCGCGGTGGCCGAACAGCAGGGCGCAGATGTGCGGCAGTTGCAGGGCACGGTGCAAAATGACCTGATCAAGGAATACCTGAGCCGGGGCACCTATATCTGCCCGCCCAAGCCGAGCCTCGCGATGATCGCGGATGTCGCGGAATATTGTTATACCAATGTCCCGAAATGGAACCCGATGAACGTGTGTTCCTATCATCTGCAAGAGGCGGGCGCGACGCCGGAACAGGAACTGGCCTTTGCACTGGCGACCGCGATTGCCGTTCTGGATGAATTGCGCCCGCGCGTGCCAGAGGATGATTTCCCCGTGCTGGTCGGGCGCATTTCGTTTTTCGTCAACGCGGGCATCCGGTTTGTCACCGAAATGTGCAAGATGCGCGCTTTTGTCGATCTTTGGGATGAAATCTGTGAAACGCGCTATGGCGTCACCGATGCGAAATACCGGCGCTTTCGCTATGGGGTGCAGGTCAATTCGCTTGGCCTGACGGAACAGCAGCCCGAAAACAACGTCTACCGCATCCTGATCGAGATGCTGGCCGTGACGCTGTCGAAAAAGGCGCGTGCGCGCGCGGTGCAACTCCCGGCCTGGAACGAGGCCCTGGGCCTGCCGCGCCCCTGGGATCAGCAATGGTCGATGCGGATGCAGCAGATCATGGCCTTTGAAACCGACCTGCTGGAATATGGCGATCTGTTCGACGGCAACCCGGCGGTCGATGCCAAGGTCGAGGAATTGAAGATCGGCGCGCGAGCGGAACTGGCCAACCTCGGGTCGATGGGCGGGGCGATTGCGGCGATCGATTACATGAAGGCGCAGCTTGTCCTGTCGAATGCGGATCGGATCAACCGGATCGAAACGGGTGACACCGTCGTGGTCGGGGTGAACCGCTATACCGCGTCGGAACCATCGCCGCTGATGGGCGAGGACGGCGGGATCATGGTGGTTGATCCGGCGGTGGAACAAGACCAGATCGACCGGTTGCAGGCCTGGCGCGCGGGCCGCGATGCCGACGCGGTTGCGGCGGCGCTGGCGGATCTGCGGGCGGCGGCAAGTGCCGGGCGCAATATCATGCCGGCCTCGATCGCGGCGGCGCGCGCGGGTGTCACGACGGGCGAATGGGCCGGCGTGATGCGTGCGGTGCACGGCGAATACCGGGGGCCGACGGGCGTGTCCAAGGCGATGTCGAACAAGACGGAAGGGCTTGATGACATTCGCGCCGCCGTCGCGGCGGTCAGCGATACGCTTGGACGGCGGTTGAAGTTCCTGGTTGGAAAGCCGGGTCTTGATGGCCATTCCAATGGGGCTGAACAGATCGCCTTCCGCGCCCGCGATTGCGGGATGGAGATCGCCTACGAGGGAATCCGCCTGACACCAGAGGAAATCGTCACCGCCGCCAGTGCCGAAGATGCGCATGTGATTGGCTTGTCGATTCTGTCGGGTAGTCATATTCCGCTTATTGAAGATGTGATGCGCCGCCTGCGCGATGCGGGGATGGATCATATTCCGGTCATCGTCGGCGGTATCATTCCCGATGAGGATGCGGAAAAGTTGAAAACCCTTGGTGTCGCCATGGTCTATACTCCCAAGGATTTCGAACTTAATCGTATCATGATGGACATCGTGACCCTGGTGGATCCGCACCGGATTGCAGCAGAATAGGCAAGCCGTATATCTTTCGCGGAATGTCCTGGTTCGGAAAATTGCTTGCGTTTGTTTTTTGGCTAGGGCAATCAATTGCAAATTGTATACCACAAGGGACGAGAAACTATGGCAAGCTCTATAGAGACGATGAATCTCGAAGAATTGCAGGCCTATCAGAAAGAAGTTGAAGCTGCGATCAAGGGCTATGAAAAAAAGCGCCGCGCAGAGGCTCTGGCTGCCGTGCGCGAAGCCGCCAAGCAGTATGGATACAGTGTTGAAGAATTGATCGGCGGCAAGCCCGCTGCGAAAACGACGGCCAAGGGCGTGGCGAAATATGCCAATCCGGCCGATCCGACCCAGACCTGGACCGGCCGTGGCCGTCAGCCGACCTGGGTAAAGGATGCACTGGCCGCAGGTAAACCGCTGTCGTCTATGGCCATCTGAGGCCGTGACGGTCCATATCGGCGCGCAGCCCGGAGAGATCGCCGAGACGGTGCTAATGCCCGGCGATCCGCTTCGGGCGAAATGGGCCGCGGAAACATTCCTCGAAAACCCCGTTTGCATAAACGAGGTTCGGGGAATGTTAGGCTTTACCGGCGTCTGGAAAGATGGTGCCGGAAAAGGCCACCCGGTCACGATCCACGGATCAGGCATGGGAATGCCCAGCCTGTCGATCTATGCCAATGAATTGATCCGCGACTACGGGGCAAAGACGCTGATCCGGATCGGATCGGCTGGTGCGATGCAAGACCGGGTAAAGCTGCGCGATATCGTCCTGGCGCAAACCGCATCAACGCTGTCGACCCCGTCGCGGGGGATGTTCCGGGAATTGAACTTTGCCCCCTGTGCCGATTTCGGCCTGTTGCGCGCTGCCCATGCGGCGGCCATGGCGCGCGATATCCCGACACATGTGGGGGGCATCTATTCCTCGGATGTGTTCTATGACGAACGCCCCGATCTGAACGATCAATTGACCCGTCACGGCGTTCTGGCCGTCGAGATGGAAGCGGCAGAGCTGTATATCCTGGCGGCGCGCTACGGCGTTCGGGCCTTGGCGGTTCTGACCATCTCCGATCACCTCTTGACCCACG
Organism: Roseicyclus sp.; assembly: GCA_018401965.1. GTDB lineage: Bacteria > Pseudomonadota > Alphaproteobacteria > Rhodobacterales > Rhodobacteraceae > Roseicyclus. The sequence goes on along the minus strand of JAGYJU010000005.1, from coordinate 21,756 downwards.
AGGCGCTACCGGCCTCTGACCGGCAATCGAGCTTCGGGGATATGGTGCAGGTGGCCTTGCACGCGGCTTTTGCCTAGGCGTTAGCCGCCGCGCAGCATCCGGCGCAGGATCCGTTCCAGCTTGGCCGCGCCCAAGGGCGCCATGGCCTTGGTGTGCTCATGGCTGATCTGTTCATCCGACAGGCCCGCCGCCTTGTTGGTGATCGTCGAAATCGCCGCGACGCGCAGCCCCAGGAACCGCGCAAGGATGACTTCGGGCACCGTCGACATGCCCACGGCATCGGCACCAAGGGTGCGGATCGCGCGGATTTCGGCGGGTGTCTCGAACGAGGGGCCGGAATACCAGGCATAGACGCCTTCGATCAGCGGCACGTCTTCGGCCAGGGCGGCGGCCTTGATCGCGGCGCGCAGGTCGGGGTCATGGGCCTGGGTCATCGGTACGAAGCGCGCATCGGTGGGTTCCCCGATCAGCGGGTTGAGCCCCGAGAAATTGATATGGTCCGACAACAGCATAAGGTCGCCGGGGTTGAGGTCGGGGTGCATGGACCCGGCCGCATTGGTCAGGATCACCCGCTCGCCGCCCAATGCCTTCAACACCTCGAGCGGCAGGCGCATCGCATCGCCGCGCCCGGTTTCATAGTAATGGGCGCGGCCGCCGAAAATGGCGACACGGGTGCCTTCCAGATCACCGATCACCAGCTTGGGGGTGTGGCCCGACACGCCCGCATGGGGAAAGCCCGGCAGCTCGGCATAGTCGATCGCCACGCCATCGACGCTGTCCGCGATATGTCCAAGGCCAGACCCCAGCACCATGCCATAGGCGGGCGGTTCAGACCCGGCGCGGTCGCGGATCAGCGCGGCAAGGGTTTCAGCGTTCTTTGACATAGGGTTCCCCCCCTGCGCGCGGCGGTATGGCCTTGCCCACAAGGCCCGCCAGCACGATGACCACAAGGATGTAGGGCAGCGCCTGCATGAATTGCACCGGCACGATGATCTCGCCCAGCTGGATGTTCTGGTAGCGATTGCCGACCGCGTCGAAGAACCCGAACAGCAAACAGGCCGACAGCGCATACCATGGCCGCCATTTGGCAAAGATCAGCGCCGCCAGCGCGATGAAGCCGCGCCCCGCGCTCATGTCCTTGACGAACCCGGCGTTCAGCGCGGTGGCAAGATAGGCCCCCGCGATGCCGCACAAGACACCCGCGATCAACACGGCGGCAAAGCGCAGGCCCACGACCGAAATCCCGGCGGTGTCGACGGCGGCGGGGTTTTCCCCCACCGCCCGCAGGCGCAGGCCAAAGCGGGTGCGATACAGCACCCACCATGTCAGCGGCACGATGGCAAAGGCCACATAGACGATGATCGAATGCCCGGAAATCAGTTCGGAATAGAGCTGTCCCAGCGGGCCTTGCTGGGCGATGTCGCGGATGCGCGTGGCGGCACCGGGCAGAACGATGTTCTCGAACCGCGCGTCACCGGCCAGTTGCGGCGTGCGGCCGCCCTGTTGAAACCATGTCTGGGCGATCACCACCGTCAGACCGGCGGCAAGGAAATTGATCGCCACGCCCGAGATAAGCTGGTTGCCCCGGAACGTGATCGAGGCCACGCCATGCAGCGCGGCCAGCGCCATGGAGGCCGCGATACCCGCCAGCATCCCGACCCAGACCGAGCCCGAGGCAAAGGCCACGGCGGCGGAAAAGAACGCGGCGGCCAGGATCTTGCCCTCTAGCCCGATGTCGAAGATGCCCGCGCGTTCGGAATAAAGCCCGGCCAGGCAGGCCAGCAACAAGGGCGTTGCCAGCCGCACGGTGCTGTCGAGAATTTGCAGGATTGTCAGGAAATCCATCGTCTCACTCCGCCGGGGTCTTGCGCGCCGCATCTTCGCGGCGGCGGCGCAGCGACAGGAACAGGCTTTCCATCGGCATCCGCACCATGTTGTCGAGCGCGCCGGTGAACAAGATCACCAGCGCCTGGATGACCACCACCATTTCGCGGCTGATCGCGGGCATTTCGAACTGCAATTCCGCCCCGCCCTGATAGAGCGCGCCGAACAAGAGCGCCGCCAGAACCACCCCCACCGGGTGCGACCGGCCCATGAGCGCCACGGCAATGCCGACAAAGCCCGCGCCCTCTACGAAATCCAGCACCAGCCGTTCGGCTTCGCCCATCACGACATTGATCGCCATCATGCCCGCCAGCCCGCCGGAAATCAGCATGGTGATCATGGTGATCCGGTACGGGCTGATGCCGGCATAAACGGCGGCAGATTCGGAATGGCCGAAAGACCGGATTTCATAGCCAAGCCGCGTGCGCCAGATCAGCACCCAGACCAGCACACAGGCGGCCAGCGCCAGGAAAATCGACACGTTCAACGGTGTTGTGGCGCTGAACCCCAGGAACCCCGCGAAATCGCCGCCTCCGGGCAGATGCACCGTCTCTGCGAAGCGGGCGCTTTCGGGGGCCATCGACCCGTCGACGCGAAAGACGTTGACCAGCAGATACACCAACAGCGCGGATGCGATGTAGTTGAACATGATCGTGGTGATGACGATATGGCTGCCGCGTCTGGCTTGCAGATAGGCGGGCACTGCGGCCCATGCCGCCGCGAATGCCGCTGAAAACACCAAGGCGGCAATCAGGGCGATGGTCCAATGCGGCCAGGCGACGTTCAGCAAGATGATGGCGACACCCAGACCGCCGATGGCCGCTTGCCCCTCGCCGCCGATGTTGAACAGCCGGGCGTGAAAGGCCACGGCAACCGCCAGCCCGGTAAAGATGAAATTGGTCGCGTAATAGAGCGTGTAGCCCCAGCCATAGGCCGACCCGAAGGCGCCGCGCACCATGACCTGCATCGCGCGCCAGGGGCTTTCGCCGATCAAGGCGACCACAAGACCCGACACCACCAATGCCAGCACCACGCTGATCAACGGGATCAGGATGACATCGGCCCATTTCGGCATCTTGTCCATCAGGCGGCCCCCTCGGTAACGCCTGCCATCAAAAGGCCAAGCTCGTTCTGGTCGGTCTGGTCCGGCAGGCGTTCGCCCATGATGCGGCCATCGAACATCACCGCGATGCGGTCGGACAGGCCGATGATTTCATCCAGCTCCACCGACACAAGCAAGATCGCCTTACCCTGATCTCGCAGCGCGATGATCTGCTTGTGGATGAACTCGATCGCGCCGATGTCGACGCCACGGGTAGGTTGGCCCACCAGCAATAGGTCCGGCGCACGGTCCATTTCGCGGGCGACGACTATTTTCTGTTGATTGCCACCGGAAAAATTGCGCGCGGGTAGACGCGGATTTGGCGGTCGCACGTCGTAGCGCGCCATCTTGTCGGCACAATCGGCCTGCATCGCGGCATGGTCCATCAGCGGCCCGGCGTTGTATTTGGGGTCCTTGTGATAGCCGAAGGCCACGTTTTCCCAGGCCTCGAAGGGCATGATCAGACCTTCGGTCTGGCGATCCTCGGGGACATGGCCGATGCCGCGGGCGCGCCGTGTCTGGCCATTGGCCCCCCCGCCGCTGATATCGAGCGGTGCGCCGAACATCGTCACGCTGCCGCCGCTGGCCGAGATCATGCCCCCCAGCACCTCGAGCAGTTCGGTCTGGCCGTTGCCCGCGACACCCGCGATGCCGAAAATCTCGCCGCGCCGGATGTCGAAGGACACGCCCTTGAGCCGGTCCACGCCGCCATGACGCACCCGAAGATCCTGGACGCTCAGCACCACCTCGCCGGGAATGGCGGGGGTTTTGTCGACCTGCAACAGCACCTTGCGCCCCACCATCATTTCCGCCAGCTCGGCGGGCGAGGTATCGGCGGTTTTGACCGTATTGGTCATTTCTCCCCGGCGCATCACGCTGACGGTATCGGTGATATCCATGATCTCGCGCAGCTTGTGGGTGATCAGGATGATGGTTTTGCCCTCTGCGCGCAGCCGTTCAAGAATGCGGAACAGTTGATCGGCCTCGGTGGGGGTCAAGACCCCGGTCGGCTCGTCCAGGATCAGGATATCGGCATGCCGATACAGCTGTTTCAGGATCTCGACCCGCTGCTGATGACCAACCGACAGGTCCTCGATGATGGCGTCAGGGTCGACGCGCAGGCCGTAATCTTCTGACAATTGCGTCAGGGTCTTGCGTGCCTTGGCGATGGAAGGCGTCAGGAAGGCCCCATCTTCCGCCCCGAGGATCACGTTTTCGACCACGGTGAAGTTCTCGACCAGCTTGAAATGCTGATGGACCATCCCGATGCCGGCGCGGATGGCGGCCTGGCTGTCTGGGATGGGGGTGAGTGTTCCGTTGATGAAAATCTCGCCCCGGTCGGCCTTGTAGAAGCCGTAGAGGATCGACATCAGCGTCGATTTGCCGGCGCCGTTTTCGCCCACGATGCCATGGATCGTGCCGCGTGCGACCGACAGGGAAATGTCGCGGTTGGCCTGCACGGGGCCAAAGGATTTGGAAATGCCTTTCAGCTCGATGGCCGGCGCGGTCGGTGTCATGGCAACCTCGGGTCGGGGGCTGATGCGGAACGGGCCGCGGTGTCGATCGCACCGCGGCCCGCGCCGATGTCACGGATTGGCGATTACTGCAGCTGCACGGGGCAGGTGCCATCCTCGGTAAAGTTGTGAACGCTGATCTCACCGGCGATGATCGCGGCGCGCGCGGTATTGACCGCAGCGATCATGTCTTCGGTGATCAGCTCGGCGTTGAATTCATCCAGCGCAAAGCCCACGCCTTCTTCGGCAAGACCAAACACATGCACGCCGGTTTCCACCTCGGGGCCGGTGGTAAAGGCGTCATGCACCGCCACATCGACGCGCTTGAGCATCGAGGTCAGGACCGAACCGGGGTGCAGGTAATTCTGGTTGCTGTCCACGCCGATCGACAAGATGCCTTCGTCGGCGGCAACTTGCAGCACGCCAAGCCCGGTGCCGCCCGCCGCTGCGAACACGACATCGGACCCTTGGGCGATTTGGCCACGGGTCAATTCCCCGCCGCGCACCGGGTCGTTCCAGGCCGCGCCGGTGGTGCCGGTCATGTTGGAAATCACGGTGATATCGGGGTTCACGGCAGCCGCACCCTGCGCATAGCCGCAGGCAAAGCGCGAAATCAGCGGAATGTCCTGGCCGCCGACAAAGCTGACCGTGCCGGTTTCAGAGGCCATCGCGGCCAGCATGCCGACCAGGTAGGATCCTTCATGCTCCGAGAACACGACCGACCGCACATTGGGGGCATCGACCACGCCATCGATGATCACGAAGGTCGTGTCCGGGTAATCGGGGGCCACGACCGACAGCGGCGTTGCCTGGCTGAACCCTGCCATGACGATCGGGTTGGCCCCCGCCTCTGCCATGCGGCGCATCGCCTGTTCGCGCTGCGCGTCCGACTGCAGCTCGATCTCGCGGTAGCTGCCGCCGGTTTCATCGGCCCAAAGCTGCGCGCCATTGTAGGCCGCTTCGTTGAAGGAACGGTCGAACTTGCCGCCCAGGTCGAAAATGATCGCCGGATCGGCCAGCGCGCCGGTGGCGGACACGGCCAGCCCGGCGGCGGCGCCCATCAGCGTCTTCATCATGGTCATAAGATTAACTCCCGGTTGGATCGGGCCGCGGCGGTTTGGGCCGGCTGCGGTCCCCAATTGGATAAAGATCGTCGCCGATCCTCCATCCGAATAAGGGCAAAGGGCGCGCGCAGGGTCAACCGGATTCTGTGACCAGGGCCGCGCCGGCCGGGTGCCGCAAGGTCAGCTTTCGCAGGCAGTGCCGATTTTTGCGGCGCCCAGCGAAAGCGTCAGGGTCAAGGCATCCACGAAGGGAGCATCGGCGCGGGCGTAATAGCCACGCCGCAGCCCGGACTGGCCAAAGCCCGCGCGGGCATAAAGCGCCCGGGCCCTGCTGTTGTCGGCGGCCACCTCCAGGAACATCACCTCTGCACCCGCATTCCTGGCCAGGGCGATGGCCCGGGCCAAAAGCGCCGCCCCCCGCCCCCGGCCCTGTGCCCTTGGATCCACGGCAAGCGTCAGGATTTCCGCCTCGGGGGGCAGGATCTGCAGCAGGGCAAAGCCGTCGTCGTCCAGCACCACGGGGTGGATCAAGGGGCGCGCCAGCATTGCCGCCAGTTCGGCCTCGGGCCAGGGATCGCCCGTTTCGGCAAAAGCGGCCGCATGTATCTCGGCCATGCGATTTGGCGTCATGGGGTCAATAGCACCAGCCCGTTGTCGCGGGCCGGCGCGGCATCTGCGGCCCGCAGGTAAAGCGGGGCGGGGCGGGGCAGGGCGAGGTCACGAAACCGGCTCGCGGCGATGCGCGCGATGGCCTCGGCCAGCGGCATGGCGGCGGGCAGGCTTGTCAGGTCCGCGAGGCATGCGGCTGTTTCGGCCGCCCCCGTGCCGGTGATGGCGGCGCTGTGTACCGCATGCCCGATCTCGCCCATCTTGAGCAGCAGGGGTGCCCCCGGCGCCCCGCTGCCGAAGGTCTGGACATAGGCCTCGCCGCGACGGGCATCCTCGATCACCGTCACCGGGCGGGGCAGCCCATGGGCGCGCGCCTCCAGCGTGCTGACACCGACAGCGGGAATGCCAAGCCCCAGCGCCAGCCCGCGCGCGGCGGACACCGCGATGCGGATACCGGTGAAGTTGCCGGGGCCGATGCCGACCCCGATGGCATCCAGCGCGGCCAGGTCCGCCCCGCCTGCCACGAGGATCTCTGCCAGCAGTGGCATCAGGCGTTCCGCCTGCCCCTTGCCCATCTCTTCTTGGGCATGGGCCAGAACCCGGTCGCCCAAGACCAAAGCGGCCGCGCAATGCGCGGCCGATGTGTCAAAGCCAAGGATCAGCGGTTCACGCGTTGACAGGGCGCACCTCGAGCACTTCGGGAATGTAATGGCGCAGCAGGTTCTCGATCCCCATCTTCAGCGTCAGCGTCGACGACGGGCAGCCCGCGCAGGCCCCTTGCATATGCAGGTAGACCACGCCGCGATCAAAGCCGTGAAAGGTGATGTCGCCGCCATCCTGCGCCACGGCGGGTCGGACGCGGGTGTCCAGCAACGTCTTGATCTGACCCACGATATCGGCATCCTCGCCATCGTGATCGGCATGCCCCCCCGCGGCCTGGTGCTCGCCCTCCATCACCGGGGCGCCCGACTGGAAATGTTCCATGATCGCGCCAAGGATCGCGGGTTTCACATGGTCCCACGCGGTGTCCTCGCCCTTGGTGACGGTGACGAAATCACTGCCGAAAAACACGCCGGTCACGCCCTCGACCGCGAAAATTCCGCGCGCCAGGGGCGATTTCTGCGCCGCCTCGGCGGTCGGGAAATCGGCGGTGCCCATGTCCAGCACGGTCTGGCCGGGCAGGAATTTCAGGGTCGCCGGGTTCGGGGTGGATTCGGTCTGGATGAACATGTCGCGCAATCCTTATCGGTTTCGTCAGATATGCGCCCCCGGGCCCGGACTGTCAAGATTTGGAACTGTTCTAAACTTTCCTGTTGCCGCCGCGTATTCCGCAAGACCGAATTCCCGCTTCTTCGTTTTCCAAATATCCTGGGGGGTCCGGGGGGCAAAGCCCCCCGGCGGTCGGCGCGCCAAGGGCGCGGCGAAACCGGTCAGGTGATGCTTTCCAGCTGTTCCTTGCTCAATTCCACCGGCACGATCGTGATCGGCACCGGCAGCGTGCCGGCCTGGCGCACCATCGCCGTCACCAAGGGGCCCGGCCCGCTTTTGCCGGTGCCCGCGCCCAGAACCAGCACGCCGATTTCGGGGGCTTCGCGGATATGGGCCAGGATTTCCTCGACCGGTTGGCCTTCGCGGATCACCAGGCTTGGATCGACGCCTTGCTTGTCCCGCATCCACTTGGCGAAAACATTGAAATGCGCCTCGATCCGTTCGCGCGCCTCGGCGCGCATCACTTCGGCCACGCCGATCCAATGGTTGAATTCATCGGGGGGGATCACCGACAGGATTTCGACGCCGCCTTGCGTCTTCGCGGCGCGCATGGCGGCAAAGCGCATGGCGTTCAGGCATTCGCGGGTGTCGTCAAGAACGACCAGGAATTTACGCATGGATCACAACCCTCCGCCCTTGACCATGCCGCGCGCCGCGCGGACTGTCCACAGCTTCGGGATCACGGCAGGGGGCGGCGCTGCTGCGGCAAGACCCCGCGCGCCGCATCACCGTCGGGCGCTGGGCGCGGTGGGCGCGCGGTCGCCCCCTCCCGGGGATCGGGGCAAGACGGATGGGTCAGTCAGCTGGAAGATCCGGAAAAGAACCCTTGCTGATAGTCCATCGACAGGTCGGGGATGCCCGGTGCCGTCTCGGCAGGGTGTCGGACCCGTCCGGGGGTGGCATCGCCGGGCGCGGCTTGGCCATGGGGGGCGCGGTGGTCGGCGCCGATAGGGCGGGCGACCGGGCTTTTGGCCGCGAACGGGCCGGCATCGTTCAGGCCATTGGCCTGTTGGGAGGGTTTGATCATCATGGAATGCTCCCTAGATCCGTGATCTCAGGTTGAGCACAGGGATTACCCCTACAAAGATAGACAAGTCAAACGACAGATGCCGCTAAATTGGTGCAAATTTGCACAGGGCTCACGCCAGCGCCAAAAGCCCGTCCAGGTCCAGCCGGCTGTTGACCATCTGCAACTGCCCTGCCGCGTCGCGCGGCCAGTCGGCCTCGGGTCGGTCATGATACAATTCTATGCCATTGCCATCCGGGTCGGACAGGTACAGCGCCTCTGACACGCCGTGGTCGGCGGCCCCGTCCAGGGGCACCCTGCAATCGACGACACGCCTGAAGGCCCGGGCCAGCGCGACCCGGTCGGGATACAGAAAGGCCGTATGATACAGGCCCACGGCATTGCGGGCCGGGCGCGGCCCGCCCAGGCTGTCCCAGGTGTTCAGGCCAAGGTGGTGGTGATAGCCACCTGCCGACAGGAACGCGGCCTGTGTGCCGTAGCGCTGCATCACCGTCAGCCCGATCACGTCGCGGTAAAAGGCGATGGACAGGTCCAGGTCGGACACTTTCAGATGCACATGACCGATGCGCAATCCCTGGGGGGCGGTGTAGGGCGGTGTCATGGTCGCGATCTCCCGTGGGCTGCGCCATCATGGCCCGGAAAATTCGCGCCGTCTTCCCCGGTTGCCGCACGGGCCCTGTGCGCCAGATCGCCAAGCGGGCTTGGGCGCTTTGCGAATTTTCGCGGGATGAAAAAAATCTCTTGCACTGAATCGACGATGGCCTCATATGCGCCGCCATAGACGCCAACGCACGCGCCTCTGTCACGGGTGGTAATCCGGTTTCCGGCCTAACCATCGCAGTTACGTAGCGACGGTAACGTCTCCTTTTGAACTTCGCGGGGCTTAGGCCCCCGGTCTTTCGGAGATGACCATGACCGCTACAGTAACCGATTTCTCGGCTTCCTTTCCCGTTCCCTCTGCCCGCATCGAAGATTACATCGCGGCGCATACCTTCGACCGCCCGACGCTGGTGATCGATCTCGACCGTGTCGAGGCGCAGTTTCACGCGTTGAATGCCGGGCTTGGGGCCGCGACAATCCACTATGCCGTCAAGGCAAATCCAGCCGATGAAATCATCGACCGGCTGGTCGATCTTGGCTCGCATTTCGATGCCGCGTCACGCGGCGAGATCGAGCTGTGCCTGTCGCACGGTGCCCATCCCGAGGCGATTTCCTTCGGCAACACGGTCAAGCGCGCCGCCGACATCGCCTTTGCGCATCGCGCGGGGATCACGATGTTTGCCGCAGACGCCGCCGAGGAAATCGAGAAGATCGCCGCCCATGCCCCGGGCGCCGAGGTCTATATCCGCCTGCTCGTCGAAGCCTCCGGTGCCGATTGGCCGCTGACCCGCAAGTTCGGCACCACGCGCGACACCGCGTTGAAGCTGATGGCACAGGCGCGCGAGCTGGGCCTGCGCCCCGCCGGCATCAGCTTTCACGTCGGCAGCCAGACCCGCGATCCGGCGATGTGGTCGGACACGCTCGACCAGGTGGCCGCCGTCTGGCACGCCGCGGTCGAGGCCGGGTTCGATCTTGACCTTTTGAACATCGGTGGCGGGTTCCCGGCCTTTTACGGCGACGCGATCCCGCACCCCACCGCCTATGCCGCTCGCGTGATGGACCAGGTCACGGCGCGCTTCCCGGCCGGTATCCGCATCATGGCCGAACCGGGGCGCGGCCTGGTGGCCGAAGCCGGCATGATCGCCGCCGAGGTCTTGCTGGTCGCCAAGAAATCCGAGGATGACCTGCACCGCTGGGTCTACCTGGATATCGGCAAGTTCTCGGGCCTGGCCGAAACCATCGACGAAGCGATCCGCTACCAGTTCGTGACCCCCCATGACGGCGAGGCGACGGCGCCCTGCATCCTGGCCGGCCCATCTTGTGACAGCGCCGATGTGCTGTATGAAAAGCGGCCCGTGGCGTTGCCGGTGTCGCTGAAATCCGGTGACCGGGTGATGATCCGCAATTGCGGTGCCTATACCTCGTCTTACGCGTCTGTCGGGTTCAACGGCTTTCCGCCGCTCGATGTCGTGGTGATCTGACCCGATTTCTTCCCCGGCTGTTCCGATCCGTCGCAGCCGGGGGGGGCTTCTGCCATCTGGCCATGCGGCGTTCTGCGCGCTAAAGCAGGGACAGACGCAGGAAAGTGGCGCGCGCCCATGCAAATCTATCTGCCCATTGCCGAGGTGAGCGTGAACGCGTTCCTGATCCTTGGTCTTGGCGGGCTTGTCGGCATCTTGTCGGGCATGTTCGGCGTCGGCGGTGGCTTTCTGATCACGCCGCTCCTGTTTTTTGTCGGCATTCCGCCCGCCGTGGCGGTGGCCACATCCACCAACCAGATCGTCGCCTCGTCCTTTTCGGCGCTTTTGGCGCATCTCAAGCGCAAGACCGTCGACATCAAGATGGGCGTCGTGCTTTTGGCCGGTGGCCTTGTGGGGGCCGGGGTCGGGGTGCAGGTCTTTGCCGCGCTGGCCCGGATGGGGCAGGTCGATCTGCTGGTTCAGCTGTGCTACGTGGTGTTCCTGGGCACGATCGGCGCCTTGATGCTGATCGAAAGCCTGCGGGCCTTGCGCCGGGCGCGGGCGGCGGGCGGTGTTCTGCCCGCATCGCGCAAACAACGCACCTGGATCGACGCGCTGCCCTTCAAGATGCGGTTCCGCACCTCGGGTCTGTATATCTCGGTCATCCCGCCGGTGATGGTGGGCCTGTTCGTGGGCCTCTTGGCGGCGATCATGGGGGTGGGCGGCGGGTTCATCATGGTGCCCGCGATGATCTATCTCTTGGGGATGCCGACCAAGGTCGTGATCGGCACCTCGCTGTTCCAGATCATTTTCGTCACCGGTTTTGCGACCCTGATGCATGCCACCACGAATTATTCGGTCGATCTTGTGCTGGCCATGCTCTTGCTGGTGGGCGGCGTGGTCGGGGCCCAGGTCGGCACGCAGATCGGCGTCAAGATGAAGGCCGAACAGCTGCGCATCCTGTTGGCGCTGATGGTGCTTGCGGTCTGCGGGCAATTGGCGCTTGGGCTGTTATTGATGCCACAGGAATTGTATTCGCTGGCCGACATGAGGGCCGCACCATGACGGGGCGGCTTTTCGCCATGCTCATCGCCGCCGTGATGATCGCCGCGCCCGGACGGGGCGAACAGGTGGTGGCGGGCCTGAGCCAGGAGGCGATTTCGATCACCACCAATTTCGACGGCTCCGAGATCCTGATCTATGGCGCGGTGCGGCGCGAGGCCCCGCCGCCCGGCATCGATCCGATGGAGGTGATCGTCACCGTCCAGGGCCCGATCCGCCCGGTCACGGTGCGCCGCAAGGATCGTCGGTTCGGGATCTGGGTCAACACCGACGCGTCACAGATCGATGCGGCCCCCACATTTTACGCCGTGCAGACCACCGTGCCCATGGCCCGCGCCCTGACCCAGACCGAGGATCTGCGCCACCGCGTATCGATCCCGATGGCGATCCGGGCGGTGGGCACCGGCCTGCTGGATCAAGGCAGTTTCACCGAGGCGCTGATCCGCATCCACAGCGCCGACGGGGCCTATCAATTGAACGAAGGCGCGGTGCGGTTTCGCGAACAGACCTTGTTCGACACCTCGGTGCGATTGCCCGCGAACCTGACCGAGGGCGATTATACCGCGCGGATTTTCCTGACGCGGGGCGGCGCGGTGGTGGATGTGTTCGAGCAGACCATCCCGGTCCGCAAGGTCGGGCTGGAACGGTTGATCTATGCCTTGGCGCATGACCGGCCGCTGGTCTACGGCATCGTGTCGCTGGCGATCGCGATCTTCGCGGGCTGGCTTGCCTCGGCGGTGTTTCGCTACATCCGCAGTTGAGGCCGCGGTGCGGGCCGCACTGGGGCTCTGCCCCGCGCGTGCCGCGACCCCCGGAGTTTTCCGGCCAAGATGAAGCGGCCCCGATCACGCCCTGGTGTCAGCCGCGTCCGACAAAGGGCATCTTGGTGGCCATGATCGTCTGGAACAGGATGTTGGCCGCGAGGGGAAGTTCGGCCATGTGCCGGACGCTGGCGGCGACATGGGCCACATCCATCACTTCGGGGGGCGCGTCGCCGCGTTGCATCGCCTGGTGGGCGGCATCGCGCAGCAGATCGGTTTCGGCATTGCCGATGTCGATCTGGCCACAGGCGATGTCAAAGGGGCGCCCGTCCAGCGCGATCTGTTTCGTGAGCCCGGTGATCGCGTGTTTCGTGGCCGTGTAGGGCGCGGCGCCCGCGCGCGGCGCATGCGCGGAGACAGAGCCGTTCATGATGATGCGCCCGCCTTGCGGCGTCTGGCGGCGCATCAGGCCAAAGGCCGTGCGTGCGCAGAGGAACATGCCGGTGAGGTTCACATCGACCGCGCGGCGCCAGTCGTTCAGCGCGATTTCGTCGAGCGGCGGCCGTCGGGGTGAAGACGCCCGCGTTGTTGAACAGGCGTGTCGAGGCGGCCGGTGCTGGCGGCGAAGTGGTGGAATGCACTCTGGACGGCGTCTGCATCGGTCACGTCCAGCGGCAGGGGGATGGCGCGGGGGCCGTGGCGGTCGGCCAGGGCCTGCAAGGGGGCCGCGCGGCGCGCGATGAGCCCCACCGTCCAGCCCGCGTCGAGCATGGTTTGCGCCACGGCCAACCCGATGCCTGCACTCGCACCGGTCACGATCATGGTTTTCATCCGTCTTTCCCCCCTTCCAGGGCCAATGGTGTTGCGGGGCTTGGCAAATCCTCGATCCCCAAGGGGCGTACGGGGCGCGACAGGGCATAGCGCGTCACCCAGATCAGTTTTTCCTCGGCCCGTGTGATCGCCACGTAGGCGAGCCGTTTCCACAGGGCCTGGCCCGCCTCGATCCGGCCCGCGCGTGCGGCGGCATACAGATCGGGGGCAAAGACCTGCACCGCGTTCCATTGGCTGCCTTGCGCCTTGTGGATGGTCACCGCCGCACCATGCAGAAAGGCCGCGCCCATGCGGGCGGCATAGGGAATGAAGGGTTCTTCTTCATCCGGCTTTTCGATCTTGACGATCGAGGCGGCGGAAAAGCGCGGCGCCTCTGCGCCCAGCACATGCAGGCGGGAAAAGCCGGGGCGCGACCCGGGGCCAAGGTAGATCACCGGCGCGCCCTTGATCAGGCCGCGCGCTTCCAGGTCGATGCGGCGCTTGCGGTGTTTCAGCGGCAATTCGATCCCGTCGCAGATCAGCGGCTCGCCGGGGATCAGCGCATCGGGCGGCGCGCCATGGGCGGCGCGAAAGGCGGTGATCAGGCGGATGCGCGTGGCGTTGCGCCAGACCAGAACCGGGCTGCGGGCCATCAGGTCGCTGTCGGCGCGCGGCGCGATTTCCACCCTTGGGTCGCGGGCGGCGGCGGCATGGATCATCTGTTCGAAGCGCTCGAAACTCAGCTCCGGGTCGCCCAGGGCATGGGCCAGGTCAAGGATCGGGTTATCGGCCTCTTGCCGGTGGATGCGGGCCAGGTCCAGCCGGTCGCGGCCCTTGATCTTGTCAAAGACCATCTGCCCCGACTGGTTGACCGGGGCCAGCTGGGCCGGGTCACCGAACAGCACGAGGGTTGGAAAGATCTCGGTCAGATCCTCGAACTGGCGGTCATCCAGCATCGAGCTTTCGTCGATCAGGCCGATGTCGAGCGGGTCTTCGCGGCGTTTCCAGCCGGTGATGAAATCCGATCCGCGCAACCCCGCCGAGGCCAGTGCGGCGGGCACCGATTTCGTGGCCTCGTAGATCTCCTTGGCGCGGTCAAGGGCGGTGTCGGTCAGCGCCTCGATCACCGGGCGATCGCCCTGGCCGGCCAGCCATTCGGCGACCTTTTCATATTGCGGGTCGTAGACCGGGGTATACAGGATGCGGTGGATCGTGGTGGCGGGCACGCCGCGCGCGCGCAGCACGCTGGCGGCCTTGTTGGTGGGGGCCAGCACCGCGACCGTGCGGCGATCCTTGCGGCGCCGCCCTTCCCAATCGCCTGAAACGATATCGACACCTGCCCCCTGCAGCGCGCGCACCAGTTCGGCCAACAACAGGGTCTTGCCCGATCCGGCCTTGCCGACAACGGCCATGACACGGCCGCGGCCCTCGGCCATCGGGGTCAGGGTTTCGTTTTCGATGTCCACGCCCATCTCGCGCAGCGCCTCGGCGATGCGGTCATGGGCCTGGGCTTGATCGTCGGAATAGGCGATTGCGGGGGTGGTCATGGCCGGACCCTACCGCCTGCCTGCGCCAAGGGCGAGGGGCAAACCGCCCCCGGCCAAGGGTCGTCACGCGGTGGGGGGCAGGATCATGTCGGCCAGCGTGATGGTGGCGCGGGCGGGGGTTTCGGCCTCGATCTGGTCGGCCTGCTCGGTCAGGGAAAGCGCGGTGCGGCGTGCAAGGGCGCGGTCGCGGCGGATATGATCCGCGTCGGTGAAGGTCTGTTCCAGCGCCGCATCCGCCGTCAACAGCGCGCGGATCAGGGCCAGCGCGCGCGTGTCCGCGTCGGTGTGCGACAGGGCGGACAGCATCGCCGCGTCGGACCCTTCGGCCCGGGTCAAGGTTTCCATCACCCGTTCGAACAGGGCCTCGGTTTCGATTTGGTGGCTCATGCCAGTTTCCTCGGTCAGCGGGACCGGGGTTTGCCCGTGTGTCGCTACGGCCCCGTCGAGGGGGGTAACGGCACGAATCCCGCTGCTTTACCGGCGTACCGGCGAGGGTCTGGAAACAATGCTTTGCCGATCTTGGGCTAAAATGACGGGTGCGCCGCCGGGTCAGCGCCAGCGGGTCGCAAAATCATCTGGCAACAACAGGTTGTGACGCCCAAGATTGGCCACGTCGCGTTCGCCGCACAGCGCCATTGTGGTGTCCAGTTCCTTGTGGATCACTTCCAGCGCGCGGGTCACGCCCGCCTCGCCCATGGCCCCCAAGCCGTAGACAAAGGCGCGCCCGATCATCGTGCCCTTTGCCCCCAGCGCCAGCGCCTTGAGCACATCCTGACCCGACCGGATGCCGCTATCGAGATGCACCTCGATCTTGTCACCCACGGCATCCATGATCTGCGGCAGCATGCGGATCGAGGACAGCGCCCCATCCAGCTGGCGGCCGCCATGGTTCGACACCACGATGGCATCCGCGCCGACGGCCAGGGCTTTCTTGGCATCTTCGGGATCAAGAATGCCCTTGAGGATCACCGGGCCATCCCACCAGCTGCGGAATTCCTTGATGCGGTCCCAATCCAGCGAGGGGTCGAAGGCTTCTGCCGTCCAGCTGCCCAGCGATGTGGGGTCGGTCACGCCCTTGGCATGGCCCACGATATTGCCAAAGAACCGCCGCTTGGTTTGCAGCATCTCAAGCCCCCATGGCACCTTGGTCGCAAGGTTCAGGATCGAGGCAGGGGTCAGTTTCGGCGGGGCCGACAGACCGTTTTTCAGATCCTTGTGCCGCTGGCCCATGATCTGCAGATCGACGGTGATGACCAGAGCCGAACATTGGGCATCCTTGGCGCGGGCGAAGAGCCGCTTCATGAAGTCATCATCCTTCAGGGTATAGACCTGAAACCAGAAGGGCGCGCTGGTGTGGCTGGCCACGTCCTCGATCGAACAGATCGACATGGTCGACAGGGTAAAGGGCACCCCGAATTTTTCCGCCGCCCGCGCGGCCTTGATCTCGCCATCGGCCGATTGCATTCCGCATAGCCCGACCGGGGCCAGCGCCACGGGCATCTTGTAATCTTGGCCGACCATCTTTGCGGCGGTGCTGCGGCCCGCCATGTCGACCGCGATGCGCTGGCGCAAGCGGATCTCGTCGAAATCCGAACAATTGTCGTTGAAGGTTTGTTGGGTCCAGCTGCCGGTTTCCGCGTAATCATAGAACATCTTGGGCACGCGGCGCTTGTAGATCCGCTTGAGGTCTTCGATCTCGGTGATCACGGGCATGGCGGGCGTTCCTCTTGGGCGGCGTGAATTGGGCAGCGTGAATTGGTCAGGAAATCCTACCAATGGGCAGGCGGCGGGCGCAAGCGGTCAGATGGGCCGGCGGCAAAGGCGGCCCTTGCCTTGGCGCGCATTTTGCGGACACATCCTGTGCCATGACAACACGCCGAACCACCCCGCCCCGCTATACACCGCTTGTGCAGACGCTGCCGGCCTCGGTGCCTTTCGTCGGCCCCGAAACGCAGGAGCGCGCGCGCGGCGCAGCCTTCACCGCGCGGCTGGGGGCCAATGAAAGCGTCTTTGGCCCATCGCCCAAGGCCGTGGCCGCGATGGCGCAAGCGGCGCAAGACACCTGGATGTATGGCGACCCGGAGGTGTTCGATCTGCGCGCGGCCCTTGCCGCCCATCACGGTGTCGCGGCCGCGAATGTCGTAGTGGGCGAAGGCATCGACGGCCTTTTGGGCTATCTCGTGCGGCTGTTGATCGCGCCCGGTGATGGCGTGGTCACATCCGATGGCGCCTATCCGACCTTTGGCTATCACGTCACGGGCTTTGGCGGCATCTTGCACAAGGTGCCCTATGCGGGCGACCATGAAGACCCCGAGGCCCTGATCGCGCGGGCGCGCGACACGCGGGCCAAGCTGATCTATTTCGCCAATCCCGACAACCCGATGGGAAGCTGGCATGACGCGGCCACCGTTCAGGCGATGATCGACGCGCTGCCGGATGGTTGCGTTCTGGCGCTGGATGAAGCCTATGCCGATACCGCGCCCGCCAGCGCAATTCCCGCGCTCGACATGACGCATCCGCGCGTGATCCGGTTTCGCACCTTTTCCAAGGCTTACGGTCTGGCCGGGCTGCGCGTGGGCTATGCGCTGGCACAACCGGATTTCATCACGGCCTTCAACAAGATCCGCCATCATTTCGGGATGGGCCGGGTGGCGCAGGCCGGGGCGCTCGCGGCGCTGCAAGATCAGGATTACCTGCACGCGACCGTGGCCAGCATCGCCGCCGCCCGTGACCGGATCGCCGCGATCGCCCGCGACAACGGGCTGGTGCCGCTGCCCTCGGCCACGAATTTCGTCACCATCGATTGCGGCCGCGACGGCGCGTTCGCCCGCGCGGTTCTAGCCAGTCTCGTGGCGCAGGGCATTTTCGTGCGGATGCCGTTCACCCCGCCGCAAGATCGCTGCATCCGCGTGTCGGTCGGGGGGCGGCCAGATCTGGATGCCTTGGCCGCGGCCCTGCCGCGTGCCCTGGCCGAGGCGGGCACTCTCACGCCGATGTGAGTTGCCTTCCCCGTGCTGGAACCCTGCATCAGCCGAGGACCAAACCAAGGGAAAACAGAATGAACCGTGCCACAGCTTTTGTCGCAGCTTTTGCCATCGTCTCCACCGGGGCTGGCGTCGCCTTGGCCCAGATGGATCATTCCGGCCACGCGATGCCGGGCATGGCCGCATCAACCGGCCCGGCCGAAGACGCCTATCGCGCCGTGAATGACGCGATGCACAGGGATATGGACATCGACTATACCGGCGATGCCGATGCCGATTTCATCCGCGGCATGATCCCGCATCACCAGGGCGCGGTCGACATGGCCCGTGTCGTGCTGGACCATGGCAAGGATCCCGAGGTGCGGGCGCTGGCCCAAGAGGTGATCGCCGCGCAAGAGGCCGAGATTGCCTGGATGCGCGACTGGCTTGCCCGCAACGGCTATTGATGGGCTGACGCCGGGCCTTAGCCCTGCGCCACCACGTTGATCGCCGCCTCAAGCCCGGTTGGCCCGTGCGGGATCTGCATCGCGGCCATCCCGGCCTGAAGATTGGCCAAAAGCCCCAGCACCATATGGGCATTCACATGGCCCATATGACCGATGCGCAGGAAATCTTCTTTCTGCGCGTCCTCGCCTTCGACACCGCCCAGCGGAATGCCCAGCATTACACCGGCATTCGCCGTCATCCAGTCGCGCAGGCGCTGGCCGTTGCCGGGGCCGAAATTCACGGTGGTGACCGCATGGCTGCGCTTGTGTTCCACCGCGATATTCGGGCGCACCGGCCCGGCCTGGCCCCAGACCTCGACGGCGGCCCAGACCGCGCGCGCCAGCGTGGCATGCCGATGCCAGACAGCTTCAAGCCCCTCTTCCTTGATCATGTCCAGCGCCGTGCGCAGGCCATAGAGGTGGTGGGTGGGCGCGGTGCCGTTGAAATACTTGTAGTATTCATCCGGCGTCGTGCGCGGCCGCCAATCCCAGTAGGGCGTGACCATGTTGGCCGAGGCGCGGGCGGCATCGGCCTTGTCGTTGAAGAACACGAAGGCCATGCCGGGCGGCGTCATCAACCCCTTCTGGCTGCCCGTCACCATCACGTCGACGCCCCAATCGTCCATGTGGAATTCATCGCAGGCCAGACAGGCGATATTGTCGGAAAACAACAGCGCGGGGTGGCCCGCCGCATCCAGCGTTTCACGCAGGGCCAGGATGTCGTTCTTGACGCTGGTCGAGGTATCGACCTGCACCGCCAGCACCGCCTTGATCTTGTGGCCCTTGTCCGCCGCCAAGGCTTCGGCCACGCGGCCCATGTCGATGTCGGACCGCTGGCCGAAATCGATGACCTGGCAATCCACGCCCATGGCATGCGCCATTTCCCCCCAGCCCTGACAGAACCGACCGGTGCCAAGAACAAGGATCGTGTCGCCGCGTGACAGGGTGTTGACCAGCGCCGCTTCCCAGGCGCCATGACCATTGGCGATATACATCGCGACATTGTGCCTTGTCCGCGCGATGGCCTTCAGATCGGGCACAAGGCTATGGGTCAGCTCGATCATTTCGCCGGTGTAGATATTCGGCGCGGCGCGGTGCATCGCTTGCAACACGCGGTCGGGCATGACCGACGGGCCGGGGATCGCAAGGTAGTGGCGGCCATTGGCAAGGCTCATGTCGGGCTTCCTCTGTCACGGACATCCAAGCGGTAAAGCGGCGTTTGGGCGGGGTCAATCGCTGCGGGTGCTTGGCGCGGGGCCGTGACATGATTAGCTGTGAGATGGGCGTTCAACGGAGGTGATGATGCCAGCAGAACGGGCAGAAGACCGGATGGTGCTCCGGATCGGCGGCGCGGATCGGGAAAAATTCCTTCAGGGTCTGGTCACGCAGGACATGGGCCGCCCCGGCGAGGACTTGCGCTATTCCGCGATCCTGACGCCACAGGGCAAATACCTGTTTGATTTCTTCCTGCTCAATCGCGGCGATGATGTCTTGGTGGATGTGAAGGCCGCGTTCGGCCCGAAGCTTGCGCAACGCCTGATGATGTATCGCCTGCGCGCCGATGTGGTGATCGAGGACAGCGGCCTGCCGGTGGTGCGCGGCCTTGGCGACCCGCCGCCCGGTGGTTTTGCCGACCCGCGCGATGCCGCGCTGGGCTGGCGCGGCTATGGCATGGATGGGGGCGCGCCGGTGATCGACTGGGATGCGATCCGGGTCGCCGCCTGCATACCCGAAACCGGGATCGAGCTGATCGCCGATGACACCTATATCCTGGAGGCGGGCTTTGACCGGCTGTCGGGCGTCGATCACCGCAAGGGCTGTTACGTCGGCCAAGAGGTGACGGCGCGGATGAAACACAAGACCGAGCTGCGCAAGGGGCTGGTGACGGTCGCGGTGACGGGCGCGGCCCCGCCGGGCACGGACATCATGGCGGGCGACAGGCCGGCGGGCACGTTGTTCACCCAGGCGGGGGGGCAGGCCATCGCCTATCTGCGGTTTGACCGCGCGTCGGGCGAGATGCAGGCGGGCGATGCAAAAGTGACATGGTCCCAAGTCTGACCCTGTGGGCAAGCCTGTGGATCGGTTGAAAATCCGACAGTTCCAAAATCAGACGGGCCGAAAGGGATCCCCCCTTCGGCCCGGATGCGTCTGCGGACGATAGCCCCCGGCGTTACCCGGCGGCCTGCAGCTTGTCTTGCGTCATGGTGTCGAAATCGGCGGCTTCGTGGCGTTCCCACAACTGGGTTTCCAGCGGGCCAAAGGTGCGGTTGACCATGCGGCCCCGCTGAACGGCGGGCCGGTCAAAGAACCGGTGCGCCCAGGCGATGACATTGGGGTATTCGTGCACCGACAGGAATTCGCCTGCCTCATAGGCCTCGCCAAGCGCCAGCCGCCCATACCAGGGGCAGATGGCGATATCGGCGATGGTGATGTCATCGCCCACGATCCAGTCGCGACCCTCCAGATGACGGTTCAACACGTCCATCTGGCGCTTGGCCTCCATCGCGAAGCGGTTGATCGGGTATTCCATCGGATAGGGCGCATAGGCGTAGAAATGGCCAAAGCCGCCGCCCAGGTAGGGCGCGCTGCCCATCTGCCACATCAGCCAGGACAAAAGCTCGGGCCGGTCTTCGGGCGCGCCCAGGAAAGCGCCGAATTTTTCCGCCAGATGCAGCAGGATCGCGCCGGATTCGAACACCCGCACGGGTTTTGCGCCGGAATGGTCCATCAAGGCCGGGATCTTGGAATTGGGGTTCACCTCGACAAAGCCCGATCCGAATTGCGGCCCGTCCCCGATGCGGATCAGCCAGGCGTCATAGTCGGCGGCATGGCCTGCGGCCAGCAATTCCTCGAACAGGACCGTGACCTTGACCCCGTTGGGCGTGCCCATGGAATAGAGCTGAAACGGGTGCTTGCCACGAGGCAGAACGCTGTCATGGGTCGCGCCCGCGATGGGGCGGTTCAGACCGGCCCATTTGCCGCCGTTCTCGGTGTCAAACGTCCAGACCTTGGGCGGGGTGTAGCTTTGTGCATCCGACATGTCGTGACCTCCTGTTCGGGTATGGCTGGAACCTAGGCGCAGATGCGGCAAAACCCAAGGCACAGGGGGCTGTGCGGATCTGCAAAAAGGGCGGCCACCCGGGCCGCCCTTTGATCGATCACCCCAAGGCAGCGTCGCAGCGGGCGCAAACGCCGGGGTGGCTGTGGCTGCCCACATCGGGCAGGATTTGCCAACAGCGTTCGCATTTCTCGCCCTGGGCCTTGTGGAACACCACGCCGATTGCCGGATCATCAAGCCGGAAGGCATCATCTTGCGGCTCTGCCTCCATCACGTGCAGCGCGCTGGTGATGCAAAGATCGGCCATGTCCACGCCCGTGATCGTTGCCGCAAGCGCCGGGTCCGCGATCTGCACAACGGGGGCGGCTTCGAGGCTTGCGCCGATCACCTTGTCGCGGCGCTGCACTTCCAGTGCCGCGGTCACGACCCGGCGCACGCGGCGCAGATCGGCCCATTTCGCCGCCAGCGCCTCGTCGCGCCAGCTTGCCGGCGTGTCCGGGAAATCCTGCAGATGCACGCT
>JAGYJU010000004.1 GCA_018401965.1 Roseicyclus sp. | reverse complement strand
CAACCCGTTCAACCCGCTGACGCCGCCCAAGGCCTTTGACGAGATCAAGGTCTCGCTGGCCTCGCCGGAGCGCATCCTCAGCTGGTCCTTCGGCGAGATCAAAAAGCCCGAAACCATCAACTACCGCACCTTCAAGCCCGAGCGCGACGGCCTGTTCTGCGCCCGCATCTTTGGGCCGATCAAGGATTACGAATGCCTGTGCGGCAAATATAAGCGGATGAAGTATCGCGGCGTCGTCTGCGAGAAGTGCGGCGTGGAAGTGACCCTGCAAAAGGTCCGCCGCGAGCGTATGGGCCATATCGAACTGGCCGCGCCCGTTGCCCATATCTGGTTTCTCAAGTCGCTTCCCTCCCGGATCGGCCTGATGCTCGACATGACGCTGCGCGATCTGGAGCGGATTCTCTATTTCGAGAACTACGTGGTGATCGAGCCGGGCCTGACCGATCTGTCCTATGGCCAGTTGATGAGCGAAGAGGAATTCCTCGACGCGCAAGACGCCTATGGCTCGGATGCGTTCAGCGCCAATATCGGTGCCGAAGCGATCCGCGAGATGCTGGCCAATATCGACCTCGAGGCCGAGGCCAACACCCTGCGCGCAGAGCTGAAAGAAGCCACGGGTGAGTTGAAGCCCAAGAAGATCATCAAGCGCTTGAAGATCGTCGAAAGCTTCCTTGAATCCGGCAACCGCCCCGAGTGGATGGTGCTGACCGTGATCCCCGTGATCCCGCCCGAACTGCGCCCGCTGGTGCCGCTTGATGGTGGCCGTTTCGCGACCTCGGATCTCAACGATCTTTATCGCCGCGTGATCAACCGCAACAACCGCCTCAAGCGGCTGATCGAATTGCGCGCGCCCGATATCATCGTGCGCAACGAAAAGCGGATGCTGCAAGAAGCGGTCGATGCGCTGTTCGACAATGGCCGTCGTGGCCGCGTGATCACGGGTGCCAACAAGCGCCCGCTGAAATCGCTTTCGGACATGCTCAAGGGCAAGCAGGGCCGCTTCCGCCAGAACTTGCTCGGCAAGCGCGTCGACTTCTCGGGCCGCTCAGTGATCGTGACCGGCCCCGAGTTGAAACTGCACCAGTGCGGTTTGCCCAAAAAGATGGCGCTCGAACTGTTCAAGCCCTTCATCTACTCGCGGCTTGAGGCCAAGGGTCTGTCTTCGACCGTCAAGCAAGCCAAGAAGCTGGTGGAAAAAGAACGCCCCGAGGTGTGGGATATCCTCGATGAGGTGATCCGCGAACACCCCGTGCTTCTCAACCGCGCGCCGACGCTGCACCGTTTGGGCATCCAAGCGTTTGAGCCCGTGCTGATCGAGGGTAAGGCGATCCAGCTTCACCCGCTGGTCTGCTCGGCTTTCAACGCCGATTTCGACGGCGACCAGATGGCCGTGCACGTACCGCTGAGCCTTGAGGCCCAGCTCGAAGCGCGCGTCTTGATGATGTCGACCAACAACGTTCTGTCGCCTGCCAACGGTGCGCCGATTATCGTGCCGTCGCAGGATATGATCCTTGGCCTTTATTACGTCACGCTCGAGCGTGAAGGGATGAAGGGCGAAGGCATGATCTTCTCGAACGTCGACGAGGTGCGCCATGCCCTCGACGCGGGCGAGGTGCATCTGCATTCCACCGTCAAGTCGCGCGTCAAGCAGATCGACGAAGAAGGCAACGAGGTCTGGAAGCGGTACGACACCACGCCGGGCCGCGTGCTTCTGGGCGATCTGTTGCCGCTCAACGCCAAGGCGCCGTTCGAACTGGTGAACCGCCTGCTGCGCAAGAAGGAAGTGCAGCAGGTCATCGACACCGTCTACCGCTACTGCGGTCAGAAGGAATCGGTGATCTTCTGCGACCAGATCATGACCATGGGCTTCCGCGAGGCGTTCAAGGCCGGGATTTCCTTCGGCAAGGACGACATGGTCGTTCCCGACACCAAGTGGGAGCTGGTCGAAGAGACCCGCGACCAGGTGAAGGAATTCGAACAGCAGTACATGGACGGCCTGATCACCCAGGGTGAAAAGTACAACAAGGTCATCGATGCCTGGTCCAAGGCCAACGACAAGGTCACGGATGCGATGATGGCCACGATTTCGGCCAAGAAGTTCGACGAGGCCGGGGCCGAGCAGGAACCGAACTCGGTTTACATGATGGCCCACTCGGGCGCGCGTGGCTCGGTCACGCAGATGAAGCAGTTGGGCGGCATGCGCGGCCTGATGGCCAAGCCCTCGGGCGAGATCATCGAGACGCCGATCATCTCGAACTTCAAGGAAGGTCTGACCGTTCTTGAATACTTCAACTCGACCCACGGCGCCCGCAAGGGTCTGTCCGACACCGCGCTCAAGACGGCGAACTCGGGCTATCTGACCCGTCGTCTGGTGGACGTGGCGCAAGATTGCATCGTGCGCCTGGACGATTGCGGCACCGAGAACACGATCACCGCCGAGGCGGCCGTGAACGATGGTGAAGTGGTCGCGTCGCTGGCCGAGCGTATCCTGGGCCGCACCGCGGGCGAGGATATCTGCGTGCCCGGCACGGACGAGGTGATCGTCGCCAAGGGTGAGCTGATCGACGAACGCCGCGCCGATGCGGTCGAGGCGGCGGGTGTGCAATCGACGCTGATCCGCTCGCCCCTGACTTGTGAGGCCGAAGAAGGCGTCTGCGCGACCTGCTATGGTCGTGACCTTGCCCGCGGCACCAAGGTGAACACCGGCGAAGCGGTCGGTATCATCGCGGCACAATCGATCGGGGAACCCGGCACGCAGCTGACGATGCGGACCTTCCACATCGGCGGCGTCGCCCAGGGTGGCCAGCAATCCTTCCAGGAAGCGAATGTCGAAGGCAAAGTGTCGTTCGCCAACCCGAACCTGCTGAAGAACCCGGCTGGCGAACTGGTGGTGATGGGCCGCAACATGCAGCTTGTGCTGACCGATGACCAGGGCGCGGAACGTGCCAGCTTCAAGCTGGGCTACGGCACCAAGGTCCATGTCGAAGAAGGCAAAAAGGTCAGCCGTGGCGATCGCCTGTTCGAATGGGATCCCTATACCCTGCCGATCATCGCGGAAAAGGCGGGCGTGGTGAAATACGTCGACCTGATTTCGGGCATCGCCGTGCGGGAAGACACCGATGATGCAACCGGCATGACGCAGAAGATCGTGTCCGATTGGCGCACCGCGCCCAAGGGCAACGAGCTCAAGCCGGAAATCATCATCGTCGATGCCGATGGCGAACCTGTGCGCAATGAAATGGGCAACCCGGTCACCTACCCGATGTCGGTCGATGCGATCTTGTCGGTCGAAGATGGCCAGACCATCCAGGCCGGTGAAGTCGTCGCCCGTATCCCGCGCGAAGGCGCCAAGACCAAGGACATCACCGGGGGTCTTCCCCGCGTGGCGGAATTGTTCGAAGCCCGCAGGCCCAAGGATCACGCGATCATCGCCGAAATCGACGGCTACGTGAAATTCGGTCGCGACTTCAAGAACAAGCGCCGGATCACCATCGTGCCCGCCGACGAAAGCCTTGAGCCGGTGGAATACATGGTGCCCAAGGGCAAGCACATCCCTGTGGCCGAGGGCGATTTCGTCCAGAAAGGCGACTATGTCATGGATGGCAACCCGGCCCCCCATGACATCCTTGCGATCATGGGTGTCGAGGCGCTGGCGGTCTACATGATCAACGAGGTGCAGGAGGTTTACCGACTGCAGGGCGTGAAGATCAACGACAAGCACATCGAAGTGATCGTGCGCCAGATGCTGCAAAAATGGGAAATCCTCGACAGCGGGGAAACCACGCTGCTCAAGGGTGAACATGTCGACAAGGCAGAGCTGGAAGCGATGAACGCCAAGGCAGAGGCCGACAACCGTCGTCCGGCATCGGCCCAGCCGATCCTGTTGGGCATCACCAAGGCGTCGTTGCAGACCCGCAGCTTCATCTCGGCGGCCTCTTTCCAGGAAACCACCCGCGTGCTGACCGAGGCTTCGGTTCAGGGCAAGCGCGACAAGCTGGTCGGTCTCAAGGAAAACGTCATCGTCGGCCGGTTGATCCCGGCGGGCACAGGCGGCGCCACCCAGAACGTCGAACGCATCGCCAAGGCGCGCGACATGACCGTGATCGAGGCGGCCCGCGCCGAGGCCGAAGCCGCCGCAGCCCTTGCCGCCCCGGCGGTCGAGGCTACCCCGGCAGAGGCGTTCGAAACCGAAGAGGGCCCGGCGGAATAATCCCGCCGCACCCGTTGCAAGGCCATGCAAAACGCCCCGCCGATCCGGTGGGGCGTTTTCGCGTTGCGGGCAGGGGCGTGATGCTTCGTCTGTTCCGTTCCGTCCGGCTTTCGCCTAACCTCTGCCCAAATCGGGCAATAGACATTGGCCATGACCCCACGCAGCGACAATCAGATCATCGGCCTGTGCCGCTTTTCCTATCTTGGGGATGGCGGGTTCATGACGCAGAAACATGGCCCGGATATCGCGGCTGAACTTCTCTATGCCGTGCCCCGGATGCTGCGCCGTTTCGCCTATTTCGAAAATATCTGTTTGCCGTCGCTCGCCGCGCAAACCGATCCTGATTTCCGCCTTGTGGCCCTTGTCGGGGACACGATGCCGTTTCGCTGGCGCAAGCGGCT
The DNA here is from genome assembly GCA_018401965.1 of Roseicyclus sp. Lineage (GTDB taxonomy): Bacteria > Pseudomonadota > Alphaproteobacteria > Rhodobacterales > Rhodobacteraceae > Roseicyclus. Next base: position 42,160 of record JAGYJU010000004.1, on the reverse strand, counting down.
GAAGGAATTGGCCGAGCAATACCCGTTCCTCGAGGTCTGCACGCTGGAAGCGGCGGGGCCGTTGAATTCAACGCGCCGGGCCTTTCGCCGGGGCTGGAACGGCACGGCGACCTATATCACCGGGTTTCGCATCGATGATGATGACGCGGTGGCGGTCGATTACATCGCAAAGACCCGTAGGATTGCCGATCAATTGCTGACACTGGGGTGGGCCGATGCGCAAACCCCGGTGGCGATCTGTTTCCACCGTGGCATCTACTGGGACATGATGCGGCAGAACGCCGACCAGTTCTGGGATTTCGCGGAAAAGGAACCGCTGGGCCTTGCCTCCGCGATGATCACCACGCCGGATGCGATGACGAATATCTATCGCTGGAACCACCGGAAACTGGCCAGCCAGGTGCGGTGCTGGATCGATCCAACCGATCACATGTTCCTGCGCACCCTGCATGGCCATAACGACAGCGACCGGGCCATTCCGCCCGAGGCGCAGGCCATGCAAGCGACACTGGCGCGCAAGCTGATGCGCGACCGGTTCGGGCTGTCGCCGCGCAAGTTGCTGCCGCTCATCGAACAGTTGATGGAAGCCCAGACATGACCGCGCCCCTTAGCCCCAATTTGCGGGGGGCGCTTTACATGACGCTGTCCATGGCGGCCTTCACGCTGAATGACGCTTGCGTCAAGCTGGCGGCGGAAACGGTGCCCTTGTTCCAGATCGTGTTCTTGCGCGGGCTTGGCACCACGATCCTGCTTGCGGTCACGGTGCATCTGACAACCGGCCTGCGGTTTGCCATGCCGCGCCGCGACCGGCCCCTGGTCATCGGGCGCACCCTGGCCGAGGTGGGGGCGATGGTGGCCTTTCTACTGGCCTTGACCAACATGGCGATTGCCAATGCCACCGCGATCCTTGCGGCGCTGCCCTTGTTGGTGACCTTGGGGGCAGCCCTGTTTTTCCGCGACCCCGTGGGCTGGCGCCGCTGGACTGCCATCGCGGTCGGCTTTGCCGGGGTGATGCTGATCGTGCAGCCGGGAACCGACGGGTTCAACAGCTGGTCCTTGCTGGCGCTTTTGGCCGTGGTGATCATCACCGCCCGCGATCTGCTGACCCGCGCCTTCAGCCCCTCGGTGCCATCGATGACCGTTGCGGTTCTGACAGCGGCGGCGGTCTGTTTGTTTGGCGGCATCGCGTCCCTCTTCACACCCTGGGTGGCCCTGGGCGTCTATGAGGCGGCGTTGATCTTTGCGGCGTCGGTGTTGATCATCGGTGGCTATGTGTTCGGCATCATGGTGATGCGCATCGGGGATGTCAGCGTCGTTTCGCCGTTCCGCTACACGTCGCTGGTGTTCGCGCTTATCCTCGGGCTGGTCGTGTTCGATGAATTCCCGAATGCATTGGCGCTGACCGGGGCGGCCATCGTCATGGCCACCGGCGTCTTTACCCTGTTGCGCGAACGGATGGTGACGCGCGCCGCCGCGCGTGCCGCCGCCCGCGCCGGGATCACCCCAAGCACACCGCCCCATGGCTGAAGCGGCGGCACAGGGCGTGCAGGTGCAGGGCCTGTGCCGTTTTTCGCTTCCCTGCACCGGCGGGTTCAAGAAATACCACGACAGCCTGTCGGATCGGCGCGCGGCGCTTTATGCCCCGGCCCGGCTGGATGCGCGCTGTCTGTGGTTCGAACATATCGGCTTGCCGGGGCTGGCGCGGCAGACCGACCCAGATTTCACCCTGCACCTTGTCCTTGGCGAAGATTTCCCGAACCCGTGGCGCGCCAGGGTCGAGGCGCTGATTGCAGCGGTGCCGCAGATCGTGCCGCATTGGCGCGCGCCTGAAGACCATCGGGCCATCTGTCGCGATGTGTTGCTGGCGGGGCGCGACCGATCCCGCGCCATGGTGGCGGAATTCCGGCTGGACGATGACGATGCAGTTGCCGTCGACTATGTCGCGCAGCTGCGCCGCAACGGGCCGAAACTGGCGCGGCTTGCCGGGCCGAACGGGCGTATCGCGCTGGACCATGGGCGGGGCATCGTGATGCAGGCCCATGCGGATGGTCGCATCGAAACCCATACCCTGCTGACCCATTGCTGGTCTGCGGGCCTGGCGATCTACCTGCGCCCCGACGATCCGGCCATCGTGATGGATTTCCCGCATCACAAGATATGGCAGCGCGTGCCCTTCGTGAACCTGACCGATACGGTGATGTTCATTCGCGGCGATCACGCCACCAATGACGCGCTCACACCTTTTGCCGCCGCCGCGTCGGTGCCTGTGGCGGATGCCGAAATGCCTGCCATCCTGCACCGCCGTTTCGGGGTTGATATCGCCGCGTTTCGGGCGGCATGGTCGTCCTTGTCGCATCGTTAGGCGATGCCCGCGCCACTTGGCCGTGCCGCGGTTGACACCCCCGGCGACTCCCCCTATACGCCGCTTCACTTGGCATGCGTGACCATAGGTCTGCGCCCTGCCCGACATAGAATTGTAGTGGTCATGATCCGGGCCGTTTGATGTGCCCCGATCCTCTGGAACTTCCACCGCAGCGTCCTCCAGGTAGGGAAGGGATGCTTGCGGCTTTGGTGTTTTCGCGCATCGCGTGGAAATGCCGCCGACATGAGAGAGCAAGACGGGGAACCGAATGCCGACGATTCAGCAGCTGATCCGCAAGCCGCGGCAGCCCAAAGTAAAACGCTCCAAGTCTCAACACCTGGAGTCCTGCCCGCAGAAACGTGGCGTGTGCACGCGCGTCTATACCACCACGCCCAAAAAGCCGAACTCGGCAATGCGGAAAGTGGCCAAGGTGCGTTTGACCAACGGTTTCGAGGTCATCAGCTATATTCCCGGTGAAAGCCACAACCTTCAGGAACACTCCGTGGTTCTGATCCGTGGCGGCCGTGTGAAAGACCTTCCCGGTGTGCGCTATCACATCCTGCGCGGTGTACTCGACACGCAAGGCGTAAAAGATCGCCGCCAGCGTCGTTCGAAGTACGGCGCCAAGCGCCCCAAGTAAGAGGATACGAGAGATGTCCCGTCGTCACGCCGCTGAAAAGCGCCAGGTCCTGCCCGATGCCAAATATGGCGATATGGTGCTGACCAAATTCATGAACAACCTGATGATCGACGGTAAAAAGTCGGTCGCAGAGCGTATCGTTTACAACGCCTTCGAGCGGGTCGAAGCCAAGCTCAAGCGCGCACCCGTGGATGTGTTCCACGAAGCGCTCGACAATGTGAAGCCCGCCGTCGAAGTGCGTTCGCGCCGTGTCGGTGGTGCCACCTATCAGGTGCCCGTCGAAGTGCGCCCCGAGCGCCGTGAAGCGCTTGCCATCCGCTGGCTGATCAACGCAAGCCGCGCCCGCAACGAGAACACCATGGAAGAGCGCCTTGCAGGCGAACTTATCGATGCTGTGAACGCACGCGGTGCCGCTGTGAAAAAGCGCGAAGACACCCACAAGATGGCCGATGCCAACCGCGCATTCAGCCATTACCGCTGGTAATTCAATAGGCGGCCCCATCCGGGGGCCGTCCTTCCGACATGTAACCCAAGCCTGAGGACCTCCCCCATGGCACGCGACTATCCGCTCGAGCGCTACCGCAATTTCGGCATCATGGCGCATATCGACGCCGGCAAAACAACAACGACCGAGCGCATTCTCTACTACACCGGCCGTTCGCATAAGATCGGCGAAGTTCATGATGGCGCGGCCACCATGGACTGGATGGAGCAAGAGCAAGAGCGCGGGATCACCATCACCTCTGCTGCGACCACGACCTTCTGGCAGTGGCAAGAAGACCCGACCGCCGAAGGCACCTCGGATACCAAGGTGCGCTTCAACATCATCGACACCCCCGGCCACGTGGACTTCACCATCGAAGTCGAGCGTTCGCTGGCGGTTCTCGACGGCGCGGTCGCTCTGCTCGACGCCAACGCCGGTGTCGAGCCGCAGACCGAAACCGTGTGGCGTCAGGCTGACCGCTACAAGGTGCCGCGCATGGTCTTTGTCAACAAGATGGACAAGATCGGCGCCGATTTCTTCAAATGCGTGAAGATGATCAAGGATCGCACCGGTGCGACGCCCGTTCCGATCAACTTCCCGATCGGTGCCGAGGATCAGCTGGAAGGCATCGTCGATCTCGTGACCATGGAAGAATGGGTCTGGGAGGGTGAAGACCTGGGCGCATCTTGGGTGCGCCAGCCGATCCGCGACGATCTCAAGGATCTGGCGGATGAGTGGCGCTCCGTTCTGATCGAGAATGCGGTCGAAATGGATGACGCGGCGATGGAGGCCTATCTCGAAGGCCAAGAGCCCGACGTCCCGGCGCTGCGCAAGCTGATCCGCAAGGGTTGCTTGTCGATGACCTTCGTGCCTGTCCTTGGCGGCTCTGCCTTCAAGAACAAGGGTGTTCAGCCGCTTCTCAACGCCGTGGTCGATTACCTTCCCGGTCCGCTTGATGTGCCTGCCTATTTGGGCTTTGCACCGGGCGACGAGACGGAAACCCGCAACATCGCGCGCTCGGCAGAAGATGCACAGCCCTTCGCCGGTCTGGCGTTCAAGATCATGAACGACCCCTTCATGGGCACGCTCACCTTCACCCGGATCTACTCGGGCCAGATGAAGAAGGGCGACCAGCTTCTGAACTCGACCAAGGGCAAGCGCGAACGCATCGGCCGCATGGTGATGATGCACGCCAACAAGCAAGAAGAAATCGCCGAGGCATTTGCCGGCGACATCATCGCGCTGGCGGGTCTCAAGGACACCACCACCGGCGACACGCTGTGTGATCCGGCCCATCCCGTGGTTCTGGAAACGATGACCTTCCCCGATCCGGTGATCGAGATCGCGATCGAACCCAAGACCAAGGCCGACCAGGAAAAGATGTCGATGGGCCTGCAGCGGCTTGCCGCCGAAGATCCGTCGTTCCGCGTCGAAACCGATATTGAATCCGGCCAGACCATCATGCGTGGCATGGGCGAATTGCACCTCGACATCCTGGTCGACCGCCTCAAGCGGGAATTCAAGGTCGAGGCCAATATCGGTGCGCCGCAGGTGGCCTATCGTGAAACGATCAGCCAAAAGATCGAACACACCTACACCCACAAGAAGCAGTCGGGTGGCTCGGGTCAGTTCGCAGAGGTCAAGCTGGAAATCTCGCCGACCGAACCGGGCGAAGGCTATTCCTTCGAGAGCCGTATCGTCGGCGGCACGGTCCCCAAGGAATACATCCCCGGCGTCGAAAAGGGCATCAAGTCCGTCATGGACAGCGGTCCCCTGGCTGGCTTCCCGGTGATCGACTTTAAGGTGGCGCTGATCGACGGCAAGTACCACGATGTCGACTCCTCGGTTCTGGCCTTTGAAATCGCATCCCGCATGGGCATGCGCGAAGGTCTGAAAAAGGCCGGTGCAAAGCTGCTGGAACCGATCATGAAGGTCGAAGTGGTGACGCCCGAAGATTACACCGGTGGTGTGATCGGTGACCTGACCTCGCGTCGCGGTCAGGTGACGGGCCAAGAGGGTCGCGGCAACGCGAATGTCATCAACGCCTTCGTGCCGCTGGCCAACATGTTCGGCTACATCAACACGCTGCGGTCCATGACCTCGGGCCGCGCGCAGTTCACGATGTTGTTCGACCATTACGAGCCGGTTCCGCAGAACATCTCGGACGAGATCCAGTCGAAATACGCATGACGGGGCGCCGGGCCTAGGCCCGGCCTACCCACAACCTGTAGGCCGGGCGTCATGCCCGGCACCCCATAAGGAGGCCATCATGGCAAAGGCAAAGTTTGAGCGTAACAAGCCGCATGTGAACATCGGCACGATTGGTCACGTTGACCACGGCAAGACGACGCTGACGGCTGCGATCACGAAGTATTTCGGCGAATTCCGGGCGTATGACCAGATCGACGGTGCGCCCGAGGAGAAGGCGCGCGGGATCACGATCTCGACCGCGCATGTGGAATACGAGACCGAGGCGCGCCACTACGCCCACGTCGACTGCCCCGGCCACGCCGACTACGTGAAGAACATGATCACCGGTGCGGCGCAGATGGACGGCGCGATCCTGGTGGTGAACGCGGCCGACGGCCCGATGCCGCAGACGCGCGAGCACATCCTGCTCGGCCGTCAGGTCGGCATTCCGTTCATGGTCGTCTACATGAACAAGGTCGACCAGGTCGATGACGAGGAACTGCTGGAACTGGTGGAGATGGAGATCCGCGAGCTCCTGACCTCCTACGACTACCCCGGCGACGACATTCCGATCGTCCGCGGCTCGGCGCTGCATGCGATGAACGGCACGCAGCCGGAAATCGGCGAGAACTCGATCCGGGCGCTGATGGCGGCCGTGGACGAGTACATCCCGACGCCGGCGCGCGCGGTTGACCAGCCGTTCCTGATGCCGATCGAAGACGTGTTCTCGATCTCGGGCCGCGGCACGGTTGTGACCGGCCGCGTCGAGCGCGGCGTGATCAACGTGGGCGATTCGATCGAGATCGTGGGCATCCGCGACACCAAGACGACGACCTGCACGGGCGTGGAAATGTTCCGCAAGCTGCTCGGACCGCGGTGAGGCGGGCGACAACGTCGGCATCTGCTGCGCGGCATCGACCGTGAGGGCGTGGAGCGCGGGCAGGTTCTGTGCAAGCCCGGCTCGGTGAAGCCGCACACCAAGTTCGAGGCCGAGGCCTATATCCTGACCAAGGAAGAGGGTGGCCGTCACACGCCGTTCTTCGCGAACTACCGCCCGCAGTTCTACTTCCGCACGACGGACGTGACCGGCACGGTGGAGCTGCCCGAGGGCACCGAGATGGTGATGCCGGGCGACAACCTGAAGTTCACGGTCGAGCTGATCGCGCCGATCGCGATGGAAGACGGCCTGCGCTTCGCCATCCGCGAAGGCGGCCGCACCGTCGGCGCCGGCGTGGTGTCCAAGATCCTCGCGTAAGCAAATCGGCGGCGCCTGCGGGCGCCCCCGGCAAAACCGCGTTGACGTGACTGGGGCCGCGCTGTAAAGCGCGGCCTTCACCGGCCAAAAAGGTCGGATCAATGAAACCGGTTCGACGAGGGGCAGATACCTGTCCCTCCTCTCAACTGAAAGGAACAGACCATGGCGATTGCCAGCCAGAATATCCGGATCCGCCTGAAGGCGTTTGATTACCGGGTTCTCGACGCCTCCACCCTGGAGATCGTGAACACCGCCAAGCGCACCGGCGCACAGGTCCGCGGGCCGATCCCGCTGCCCAACAAGATCGAAAAGTTCACGGTTCTCCGTGGCCCTCACATCGACAAGAAATCGCGTGACCAGTGGGAAATCCGTACCCACAAGCGTCTGCTTGATATCGTTGATCCGACCCCGCAGACGGTGGACGCGCTGATGAAGCTCGACCTCGCCGCCGGCGTGGATGTCGAGATCAAGGTCTGAGGGGGACATCTGACATGTTGCGCTCTGGAATCATCGCCAAAAAGCTGGGTATGACCCGGCTGTTCATGGAAGACGGAAAGCAGATCCCTGTGACCGTTCTTCACCTCGACAAGCTTCAGGTCGTGTCGCAGCGCACCCCCGAGCGTGACGGCTACACCGCCGTTCAGCTGGGTGCGGGCACGGCCAAGGTCAAGCGCGTTTCGGCCCCCATGCGTGGCCATTACGCCGCCGCCAACGTGGAACCCAAGCGCAAGCTGGTGGAATTCCGCGTCGACCCCGACAATCTTCTGCCCGTGGGCGAAGAAATCGTGGCCGATCACTATTTCGAGGGTCAGTTCGTCGACGTGACGGGCATCTCGATCGGTAAGGGTTTCGCCGGTGCGATGAAGCGGCACAATTTCGGTGGTCTTCGCGCGTCGCACGGCGTGTCGATCAGCCACCGGTCGCACGGCTCTACCGGTCAGTGTCAGGATCCGGGTCGCGTGTTCAAGGGCAAGAAGATGGCCGGTCACATGGGCGCCGCCCGTGTCACCACGCAAAATCTTCAGGTCGTCCGCACCGATGCCGATCGCGGCCTGATCATGGTCAAGGGCGCAGTGCCCGGGTCCAAGGGTGGCTGGGTCACCGTCAAGGATGCGGTCAAAAAGCCGTTCCCCGAAAACGCGATCCTGCCCGCTGCCCTGAAGTCGGCAGCCGAAGAAGCCAAGCGTCTGGCGGAAGAAGCCGCGGCACAAGCCGCAGCGGAAGAAGCAGCCGCAGCCAAGGCAGCCGCCGAGGCAGAACAGGCAGCGCTCGAAGCCGCCGAGGCCGCAGCAGCAACCGAGGCGCCCGCCGAGGAAGCCGAGAAGAAGGACGGTGAGGCATGAAAATCGACGTGATCAAACTGGACGGCGGCATTGCCGGCTCGGTCGATCTGGGCGAAGACATCTTCGGCCTGGAACCGCGCGCCGACATCCTGCACCGTGTGGTCCGCTGGCAGCGTAACAACGCGCAGCAGGGCACCCACAAGGTCAAGACCCGCTCGGAGACCAACTATTCGACCAAGAAGATCTACAAGCAAAAGGGCACCGGCGGCGCACGCCACGGTGACCGGAACGCCCCGATCTTCCGCAAGGGTGGTATCTACAAGGGCCCGACCCCGCGTAGCCATGGCCACGATCTGACCAAGAAGTTCCGCGCGCTGGGTCTCAAGCATGCGCTGTCCGCCAAGGCCGCCGAGGGCAACCTCGTCGTGATCGATGCGGCAGCGATGGATGCGCCCAAGACCTCGCAACTGGCCAAGCAGATCAAGAATCTTGGTTGGAAGCGGGCGCTGATCATCGACGGCGCACAGCTCGACGAAAACTTCGCCATGGCGGCGCGCAACATCGAAGGGCTCGACGTGCTGCCCTCGATGGGCGCGAATGTCTATGACATCCTCAAGCGGGACACCCTGGTCATCACCCGGGCCGGTCTCGAAGCACTGGAGGCACGGCTGCAATGACCGCCAAGGCAAATCATTACGACGTGATCCGCAAGCCGATCATCACGGAAAAGGCAACCATGGCCTCCGAGAACGGGGCCGTTGTGTTCGAAGTGGCGATCGAGGCGAACAAGCCCCAGATCAAGGAAGCGGTGGAAAACCTGTTTGGCGTCAAGGTCAAAGCGGTCAACACCACGATCACCAAGGGCAAGGTCAAGCGGTTCCGCGGGCGCCTCGGCACCCGCAAGGACGTCAAGAAGGCTTATGTTACGCTCGAAGAGGGTAACACCATTGACGTCTCGACCGGTCTTTAATAGGCCACACCATCCCATTGGCCCCGGACATGATCCGGGGCCGTGACATTTTCCCGGCGTAATCCGGGACAAGAGCCGGGGACCTACGGGGCCCTACACATCAAGAACAGGGTTCACCCCCTGCAAAGCAACGGAAGACAGAAAGCATGGCACTCAAGTCGTACAAGCCGACGACGCCGGGCCAGCGCGGGCTGGTGCTGATCGACCGTTCGGAGCTTTGGAAAGGTCGTCCGGTCAAGGCCCTCACCGAGGGTTTGACCAAGAATGGCGGCCGGAACAACACCGGACGGATCACTGCACGCCGGCGCGGCGGCGGCGCAAAGCGTCTCTATCGCATCGTCGATTTCAAGCGGACGAAATTCGACATCTCGGCCACGGTCGAGCGGATCGAATACGATCCCAACCGCACCGCCTTCATCGCGCTGATCCGCTACGAGGATGGCGAACAGGCCTATATCCTTGCGCCGCAGCGTCTTGGCATCGGTGACAAGGTCGTGGCTTCGGCCAAGGCCGACATCAAGCCGGGCAACGCGATGCCGTTTTCGGGCATGCCGATCGGGACGATCGTGCACAACATCGAGCTGAAGGCCGGCAAGGGTGGCCAGATCGCGCGCGCGGCGGGCACCTATGCCCAGTTCGTCGGTCGTGACGGGGGCTATGCCCAGATCCGCCTGTCTTCGGGCGAATTGCGCCTGGTCCGCCAGGAATGCATGGCCACCGTCGGTGCCGTGTCGAACCCCGACAATTCGAACCAGAATTTCGGCAAGGCCGGCCGCACCCGCCACATGGGCAAGCGCCCGTCTGTCCGCGGTGTCGCCATGAACCCGATCGACCACCCCCATGGTGGTGGTGAAGGTCGGACCTCGGGTGGCCGTACGCCGGTTACGCCCTGGGGTAAGGACACCAAGGGCCGCCGCACGCGGAACAAGAACAAGGCGAGCCAGAAGCTGATCATCCGCTCGCGCCACGCCAAGAAGAAGGGGCGCTAACAGATGTCGCGTTCTGTCTGGAAGGGGCCTTTTGTCGACAGCTATGTCCTCAAGAAGGCCGAGAAAGCCCGGGAATCCGGCCGCAACGAGGTCATCAAGATCTGGTCGCGCCGTTCCACCATCCTGCCCCAGTTCGTGGGCCTCACCTTTGGGGTCTACAATGGTGCGAAGCATATCCCGGTGAATGTCACCGAGGATATGATCGGCCAGAAATTCGGGGAATATTCGCCGACGCGGACCTATTACGGTCACGCCGCCGACAAGAAAGCCAAGAGGAAGTAAGCCATGGGCAAGGATAAAAATCCCCGCCGCGTGGCGGACAACGAGGCGATGGCCAAGCTGCGCATGCTGAAGACCAGCCCGCAAAAGCTGAACCTGCTGGCGCAGATGATCCGCGGCAAGAAGGTCGAGAAGGCGCTGACCGACCTGACCTTCTCGAAGAAGCGGATCGCGCTGGACGTGAAGAAATGCCTTCAGTCCGCCATCGCGAATGCCGAGAACAACCACGGCCTCGACGTCGATGCGCTTGTCGTCGCCGAGGCCTGGGTCGGCAAGAACCTGGTGATGAAGCGTGGCCGTCCGCGGGCACGTGGCCGGTTTGGCCGTATCCAGAAGCCCTTCAGCGAGCTGACCATCAAGCTCCGCCAGATCGAGGAGACTGTCTAATGGGACATAAGGTCAATCCGATCGGCATGCGCCTGCAGGTCAACCGCACCTGGGACAGCCGCTGGTATGCCGACACCAAGGAATACGGCAACCTGCTGCTTGAAGATCTCAAGATGCGTGCCTTCGTCGCCGAAGAATGCAAGCAATCGGGCATCAGCCGCGTGATCATCGAACGTCCGCACCGCAAGTGCCGCGTCACGATCCATGCTGCGCGTCCGGGTGTGATCATCGGCAAGAAAGGCGCCGACATCGAAGGTCTTCGCAAGAAGATCGCCGCGATGACGGCCTCCGAGCTGCACCTCAACATCGTCGAAGTGCGCAAGCCCGAGCTTGACGCCCAGCTGGTGGCCGAGTCGATCGCCCAGCAGCTGGAACGCCGGGTCAGCTTCCGCCGCGCGATGAAGCGTGCGGTTCAAAACGCCATGCGCATGGGCGCTTTGGGTATCCGCGTGAACGTCGCGGGCCGCCTTGGCGGTGCCGAGATCGCGCGGACCGAATGGTATCGTGAGGGTCGGGTGCCGCTGCACACGCTCCGCGCCGATATCGATTATGCGTCTGGCCGAAGCAATCGACCCCTTACGGCATCATCGGGATCAAGGTCTGGATCTTCAAAGGCGAAATCATGGAGCACGATCCCGCTGCTCGTGATCGTCGCATGCAGGAGAGCCAGGACGGTGGGGCCCCGCGCCCGCGCCGCGACCGCTAAGGAGCACGGAAAATGCTGCAACCAAAGCGTACAAAATTCCGCAAGATGCACAAGGGCCGCATCAGCGGCGAAGCCAAGGGCGGGTCTGACCTGACCTTTGGCACCTTCGGCCTCAAGGCGCTCCAGCCCGAGCGCGTCACCGCGCGCCAGATCGAAGCCGCCCGCCGCGCGCATGACGCGTCACATGAAGCGTCAGGGCCGCGTCTGGATCCGGATTTTCCCGGATACGCCCGTGACCTCCAAGCCGGTGGAAGTCCGGATGGGTAAAGGTAAGGGTTCGGTCGATTACTGGGCCTGCAAGGTCAAGCCGGGCCGGATCATGTTCGAGATCGATGGCGTCAACGAAGACACCGCACGCGAAGCCCTGCGCCTGGCCGCGATGAAGCTGCCGATCAAGACCCGCACCGTGGTCCGCGAAGACTGGTGAATGCCGATTGGCGGGTGGATCGCCCACCCTACGAAATGGGCCCCCGGCACGAAAGTGGCGGGGGTTTTTCGTTGTTGCGGCCCCTTGCGCGACGGTGCGCCTGAAGGCACACCCTACGCAAATCCCAAGGACAACTCCCATGCCCAGCATCAGATCGCTCTTCGTCACCCGCCTGTATCACGGACAATTGGCCGAACTTGGGCCCGCCGTGGACCATGATGAAATGGTCGCCTCTTGCTTCTCGATCGCCGAGGATGACGAGGCGGGGCAAGAATGGTGCGAGGAAAACGGCTTTCCGGGCTACACGTCCTATGCGTCGCTGACCGATCTGCCCTGGCGGTTTCCGGTCTTCAAGACGCTGGTCGAGGCGTTGGATGCCCATGTCGCGGCCTTTGCCGAGGATCTGGAATTCGACCTCGAGGGCCGCAAACTGGTGCTGGAAGATATCTGGATCAACATCTTGCCCGAGGGTGGGATCCACACCAGCCATATCCATCCCCATTCGGTGATTTCGGGCACGACCTATGTGCAGGTGCCGCCCGGCGCCAAATCCATCAAGCTGGAAGATCCGCGCCATGCGATGATGATGGCCGCCCCGAACCGCCGCAAGGACGCCCGCGAAGAGCTACGGTCCTTCATCTATCCGGGGCCAAAGGCGGGCGATGTGTTGCTGTGGGAATCGTGGCTGCGCCACGAGGTGCCGATGAACATGGATGAAGATGACCGCGTCAGCGTGAGCTTCAATTATCGGTGGGACTGATGTCCCACGCGTGGGATATCATGCGCAAGATAAATCAATGGCTTGCAGAGGCGATTTCATCTTTTGTTAGGAAAGGCCCGCGACGCTGCGCCGGTCTGACGCCGCCGGATCACCGCGGCGTTGCACGAGGTGCCGGGGCTGGGGCGGGGAAGGTGACCGGGCCTTGCCGGGCCGGCCCCATTCTAAGCTTGCCAACCCTGGTTATCCCCCTATACGCGCCCTCTATTCACCGACCTCCACGGGAATCGGCGTGACCCTATTCTATGGGGCGTCCCCGTGATGTTGAAAGGACCAAGGCGATGAACGCCAGCGAACTTCGCGAGAAGACGCCGGATCAGCTGCGCGACCAGCTGGTCCAGCTCAAGAAGGAGGCCTTCAACCTCCGCTTCCAGCAGGCCACGGGCCAGCTGGAAAACACCGCGCGCATGCGTGTCGTCAAGCGTGACGCCGCCCGCGTGTTGACCATTCTGAATGAAAAAGCGGCTGCCGCAGCAGGGGAGAGCAACTGATGCCCAAGCGTATCCTGCAAGGCACCGTGACGTCCAACGCCAACGCACAGACCGTTACCGTGTCGGTCGAGCGTCGCTTCAAGCACCCGGTTCTGGCCAAGACCATCCGGAAGTCGAAGAAGTACCGCGCACACGACGAAACCAACCAGTTCAACGTGGGTGACATTGTCCGTATCCAGGAATGTGCACCCAAGTCGAAATCCAAGCGCTGGGAGGTGCTGGAACGCGTCTGACGCGATCTTGCACATCTCGGTTTGATCGAAACCCCGGGGTCAATGTCCTGACAAGGCGGCCCCGGACGTCGGGAGAAACCAAATGATCCAGATGCAGACCAATCTGGATGTGGCTGACAATTCCGGTGCCCGGAAAGTTCAGTGCATCAAGGTTCTCGGCGGTTCACACCGCCGGTATGCTTCGGTCGGCGACATCATCGTCGTCTCCGTCAAGGAAGCCATTCCGCGTGGCCGTGTGAAGAAGGGCGATGTCCGCAAGGCCGTCGTCGTTCGCACCGCCAAGGAAGTGCGCCGTGATGATGGCACCGCCATCCGCTTTGACCGCAACGCCGCCGTGATCCTCAACAACAACAACGAGCCTGTCGGCACCCGTATCTTCGGGCCGGTGGTTCGTGAGCTGCGCGCGAAGAACTTCATGAAGATCATCTCGCTCGCGCCGGAGGTGCTGTAATGGCTGCAAAGCTCAAAAAGGGTGACAAGGTCATCGTTTTGGCCGGCAAGGACAAGGGCAAGCAGGGTGAAATCACCTCTGTGATGCCCCAGGACGGCAAGGCCATCGTGGACGGCGTGAACATCGCCATCCGCCACACCAAGCAAAGCCAGACCAGCCAGGGCGGACGTATTCCGCAGGCGATGCCGATCGCATTGTCGAACCTTGCGCTGCTGGACAAGAACGGCAAGCCGACCCGCGTTGGCTTCAAGGTGGAAGACGGCAAGAAACTGCGCGTTGCCAAGACCACGGGGGACGTGATCGATGCTTGATACCGCAACCTATAGCCCGCGCCTCAAGGCCTTTTACCGCGAGACGATCAAGCCCGCGCTGAAGGAAGAATTCGCCTACAAGAACGACATGCAGATCCCTCGGCTCGAGAAAATCGTGCTGAACATCGGCTGTGGTGCTGAATCGGTGCGTGATTCCAAAAAGGCAAAATCGGCGGTCGACGATCTGACCACGATTGCAGGTCAACAGGCCGTGCCGACCATCGCCAAGAAATCCATCGCAGGTTTTCGCGTTCGCGAAGGCATGACGCTGGGTGCCAAGGTGACGCTGCGCGGCGATCGCATGTATGATTTCCTCGACCGTCTGATCACCGTGGCGATGCCGCGCATCCGCGACTTTCGCGGTGTGAAGCCCGCCTTTGACGGCCGCGGCAACTTTGCCATGGGGATCAAGGAACACATCGTGTTTCCCGAGATCAACTTTGACAAGGTTGACGAGGTTTGGGGCATCGACGTGATCATCGTCACCAACGCGGCATCCGATGCCGAGGCGAAGTCGCTGCTGAAGCACTTCAACATGCCGTTCAACGCCTGACGCGAGAGGGAACAGACACATGGCAAAAGTTTCCATGGTGGAACGCGAACTCAAGCGTCAAAAGCTGGTGGCACAATACGCCACCAAGCGGGCGGCGCTGAAAGAGATCGCAAACGACGAAAACAAGCCGATGGAAGAGCGCTTCAAGGCGCGCCTGAAGCTGGCCAAGCTGCCGCGCAATTCTTCGCCCAGCCGCCTTCACAACCGTTGCCAGCTGACCGGGCGCCCCAAGGCGTATTACCGCAAGCTGAAAATGTCGCGGATCATGCTGCGTGATCTGGCCTCGATGGGTCAGATTCCGGGCATGGTCAAGTCGAGCTGGTAAGGAGATCTGACGATGAATGATCCTATCGGCGATATGCTGACCCGCATCCGCAACTCGCAGATGCGTGGCAAGTCCACCGTCATGACCCCGGCCTCCAAGCAGCGCGCACGCGTTCTGGATGTCTTGGCTGACGAGGGCTACATCCGTGGATACGCGCCCGCGACCGACAAGAATGGCCACCCGGCCTTCGAGATCAGCCTGAAGTACTATGAAGGCACTCCGGTCATTCGCGAATTGCAGCGCGTGTCGAAACCCGGCCGCCGCGTCTATCTGGGCGTTGGCGACATTCCGCAGGTCCGTCAGGGCCTGGGCGTTTCCATCGTTTCCACGTCCAAGGGCGTGATGACGGATGCAACCGCTCGCGCGCAGAATGTCGGCGGCGAAGTGCTCTGCACCGTGTTCTGAGGAGGAACGGCACATGTCTCGTATTGGGAAAAAACCGGTCGAGCTGCCGTCGGGGGTTTCTGCCTCCGTCTCCGGCCAGACCATCGAAGTGAAGGGGCCGAAAGGCGCCCGGACCTTTACCGCAACCGACGACGTCACGCTGACGGTCGCGGACAATGTCGTGTCGGTTACGCCGCGCGGCAAGTCAAGCGCGCCCGCCAGCAGTGGGGCATGTCGCGATCCATGGTTCAGAACCTGGTGATCGGCGTGAGCGACGGTTTCAAGAAAGAGCTCGAGATCCAGGGCGTTGGTTATCGTGCCAACGCGCAGGGCGCTGTCCTGAAACTGGCCCTTGGCTATAGCCATGACGTCGATTTCGCCGTCCCGGCCGGCGTCACCGTGACCACGCCCAAGAACACCGAAGTGGTGATCGAAGGCATCGACGAACAGCTCGTCGGCCAAGTGGCCGCCAACATCCGTGAGTGGCGCGCGCCGGAGCCCTACAAGGGCAAGGGCATTCGCTACAAGGGCGAATATATCTTCCGTAAGGAAGGCAAGAAGAAGTAAGGGCGACGCACATGGCACTGAGCACCAGAGACCTGTTCCAGAAGCGCCGCCAGCGCAACCGGAACAAATTGCGCGCGATGGCGAATGGGCGTCCCCGCCTGTCTGTTCATCGTTCGAACAAGAACATCAGCGTCCAGCTGATCGACGACGCGAACGGGGTCACGCTGGCCGCCGCTTCGTCGCTCGAAAAGGCACTGGGCGTTGTCGGCAAGAACAACGTGGAGGCCGCCGGAAAGGTGGGCGCCGCGATTGCCGAACGGGCCAAGGCGGCCGGTGTGGAAGAAGTCTACTTCGACCGCGGCGGTTTCCTGTTCCACGGGCGTGTCAAGGCCTTGGCCGAAGCCGCGCGTGAAGGTGGTCTGAAGTTCTGATGGTGGAGGGTGGGCAGATTGCCCACCCCACGAAACGCACCGCAGTGTGGGCAATCTGCCCACCACGCGCATGCGACATGTTTGAAAGATGCACCATCGGTGCGTCTTCGATGATCGGGGAGGCATGCTTCACCGCGATCGAGTTGAACAGATGCCCCCGGGCGTCACGATATAAGGATGTGCCACATGGCAGAACGTGAACAGCGCGACAACCGGGGCGACCAGCGCCGGGGCCGCCGCCGCGAAGAGCGGGAAGAAACACCGGAATTCGCAGAACGCCTGGTTGCCATCAACCGCGTGTCCAAGACGGTGAAGGGCGGCAAGCGCTTTGGCTTTGCGGCACTTGTCGTGGTCGGCGACCAGCGCGGGCGTGTCGGGTTCGGCAAGGGCAAGGCGAAAGAAGTGCCCGAAGCGATCCGCAAGGCGACCGAACAGGCTCGCCGTCAGCTGATCCGCGTGCCGCTGCGCGAAGGCCGCACCCTGCACCACGACATGGAAGGCCATCATGGCGCCGGTCGTGTGGTGATGCGGTCCGCCGCGGAAGGCACCGGGATCATCGCCGGTGGTCCGATGCGCGCCGTGTTCGAAATGCTGGGCATCAAGGATGTCGTGGCCAAGTCGACCGGGTCGCAAAACCCCTACAACATGATCCGCGCCACGCTTGACGGCCTGACCAAGGAAACGTCGCCCCGCCAGATCGCCGCACGCCGCGGCAAGAAGGTGGCCGACATCCTGCCCAAGCGCGATGGTGCCCCCGTCGCTGAAGCGGTTGCAGAGGAGGCCTGAGTTCCATGGCAAAGACCATTGTCGTCAAACAAATCGGCTCGCCGATCCGCCGCCCCGCCGACCAGCGCGCAACGCTGATCGGGCTTGGCCTGAACAAGATGCACAAGACCCGCGAACTGGAAGATACGCCTTCGGTTCGGGGCATGGTTCGCAAGATCCCGCATCTGGTCGAAATCATCGAGGAACGCGGCTGATCCAGCCGGGTTTCCCGTAACGATCAAGGCGCGCCCCACCCGGCGCGCCTTTTGCTTTCGCGGCGCAGGCGGCGGCCCCTTGATCCCGGACGCGGGGGCGTCTATAGCCGCGCGGTGGTGGGTCGATGGCCCGCTGTGACGATTCCAGTACAACAACGCCGCGTCCCTCCCGTCTTCGCTTCAGGGGAGGTGTTCCGGCTTAAGGAGAAGCGACATGAAACTGCATGAATTGCGCGACAATCCCGGCGCGGCCAAGAAAGCCAAGCGTGTTGGCCGGGGCCCCGGCTCGGGCAAGGGCAAGATGGCCGGCCGCGGCATCAAGGGCCAGAAATCCCGTTCGGGTGTGGCAATCAACGCTTATGAAGGCGGCCAGATGCCGCTCTACCAGCGTCTTCCCAAGCGTGGCTTCACCAAGCCGAACCGCAAGGAATACGCCGTGGTCAACCTGGGCCTGATCCAGAAATTCGTCGAAGCCGGCAAGATCGACGGTGCGGCCCCGATCACCGAGGATGCGCTGATCGCCTCCGGGCTGGTGCGCCGCAAGCTCGACGGCATTCGCGTGCTCGCCAAGGGCGAGATCACGATCAAGCTGGCGCTGGCAGTGACCGGTGCGTCCAAGGCGGCGATCGACGCGGTCGAAAAGGCCGGCGGCACGCTGACAGTGACGCAGGCGGCTGCGGCAGAGTAAAACGGGGCAAGGGGGGCTGCGGCCCCCCGTCGCTTGTGGGCGGTTCATTCACCGCTTACATATCCCGCAAGTCTTTACGCGCCGCAGGATCGATTGACCGGTCCGGCGGCGCATTGCCCATCAGAGAGGCGGCATGGCATCAGCAGCGGAGCAAATGGCCGCGAACATGAGCTGGGGCGCGTTCGGTAAAGCCACCGAATTGCGTCAGCGCATCTGGTTCACCCTCGGCCTACTGATCATTTACCGTGTCGGAACCTATATCCCGGTCCCCGGTATCGATGGCGTGGAATTGCGCGCCTTTTTCGACCAGGCCGCGGCAGGTCTGGGCGGTGTGTTGAACATGTTCACCGGCGGCGCGCTGTCGCGGATGGGCGTGTTCGCGCTTGGCATCATGCCCTATATCTCGGCCTCGATCATCGTGCAGCTCATGGCGGCCATGGTGCCGGCGATGGAGCAGCTGAAGAAAGAGGGCGAACAGGGCCGCAAGAAGCTCAACCAATATACCCGCTACGGCACGGTGGTGCTGGCCACGGCCCAGGCTTACGGGCTTGCGGTGTCGATGGAATCGGGCGGTTTGGCGTCTGACCCCGGC
Source organism: Roseicyclus sp. (assembly GCA_018401965.1). Lineage (GTDB taxonomy): Bacteria > Pseudomonadota > Alphaproteobacteria > Rhodobacterales > Rhodobacteraceae > Roseicyclus. The sequence continues at coordinate 23,464 of JAGYJU010000004.1, read as the reverse complement.
TGGTTTTTCCGCGCGGCCTGCGTGATCACCTTGGTGGGTGGCACGATGTTCCTGATGTGGGTGGGTGAACAGATCACCCAACGCGGCATCGGCAACGGTATTTCGCTGATCATCTTTGTCGGCATCATCGCGGAAATTCCCGCGGCCCTGGCGCAGTTCTTTGAATCGGGCCGGTCCGGGTCTTTGACCACGGTCGCGGTTCTGGGCGTGATCGCCATGTTGATCGCCACGCTGTTCTTCGTGGTCTTCATGGAGAGGTCACTGCGCAAGATCCATATCCAGTATCCGCGCCGCCAGGTCGGGATGAAGGTCTATGACGGCGGGTCGTCGCATTTGCCCGTCAAGGTGAACCCGGCGGGTGTGATCCCGGCGATTTTCGCCTCGTCGCTGTTGTTGCTGCCCACCACGCTCACGACGTTTTCGGGCGGCGAAGCGGCCGGGCCGGTGATGTCTTGGGTGCTGGCGAACTTCGGCCCCGGTCAGCCGCTCTACCTGGCGTTCTTTGCCACGATGATCGTGTTCTTCACCTATTTCTACACGCTCAACGTGTCGTTCAAGACCGATGACGTGGCCGATAACCTGAAGAATCAGAACGGGTTCATCCCCGGCATCCGCCCCGGCAAGAAGACCTCCGAGTATCTGGAATACGTGGTGAACCGCGTGCTGGTGCTTGGGTCCGCCTATCTGGCGCTTGTGGTGCTGTTGCCGGAAATCGTGCGTACCAACCTTGCGATCACGGCCTATTTCGGCGGCACCTCGATCCTGATCATCGTGTCGGTGGGCATGGATACGGTGCAACAGATCCAGTCGCATCTTCTGGCCCACCAGTACGAGGGCCTGATCGAGAAATCACAGCTGCGTGGGCGCAAATCCGGCACCCGCAAGCCGCGCAAGGGCCCGGAACGTCGATGACCGTCAACATCATTCTGCTTGGGCCGCCCGGCGCAGGCAAGGGCACCCAGGCCCGTATCCTGACCGAAACGCGCGGGATGGTGCAATTGTCCACCGGCGACATGCTGCGCGATGCACAGGCGTCGGGCAGCGAGATGGGCAAGCGCGTGGCCGAGGTCATGGCCAAGGGCCAGCTGGTCACCGACGAGATCGTGATCGGCCTGATCCGAGAAAAGCTGTCCGAGGGTGGCACGGGTTTCATCTTTGACGGGTTCCCGCGCACGCTTGCCCAGGCCGACGCGCTTGGGGCGCTGATGGAGGAAACGGGTCAGACGATCGATGCTGCCATCGAGCTGCGGGTCAATGACGACGTGCTGGTCGACCGCATCGTCGGGCGTGCCGAACAGGCCCGCGCGGCCGGCCAACCCGTGCGTGCGGATGACAATGCCGAAAGCCTCAAGACCCGGCTCATGGCCTATTACAAGCAGACATCGCCGATGATCGGCTATTACCATGCCAAGGGCCTGCTTCGGGCGGTTGATGGCCTGGGCGAGATCGACGCCGTCGCGGCGGAAATCGCGGCGATCCTCGATTAAGGGCGTGTTAGGCGAAATGTCTTGACAGGGTGGCCTGTCCGGCCCTTGACGGTGTTCGCAAATGCGCCTAAACGGCGATTTCGCCCAAAGAATCGCGCCGGGCCTTTGAGTTTTGCGCTTTCGTGGTGACGCTGAAATATTGGATCCATGGATCGTTCCGATCTTGGGTCTGTTGTGAAAAAAGGGCCTGGGATCACGGGCTCGCAACGAAAAGGACAAGACGACCTTGGCACGTATTGCAGGGGTGAACATCCCCACGTCCAAGCGCGTTCCCATCGCGCTGACCTATATCACCGGCATCGGCCCGGCTTCGGCAAAATCGATCTGCGAAGCGGTCGGTATAGCGGAAACCCGCCGCGTCAACGAATTGTCGGACGCCGAAGTTCTGCAGATCCGCGAGCATATCGACGCCAACTTCACCGTCGAGGGTGACCTGCGCCGCGAGACGCAGATGAACATCAAGCGCCTGATGGACCTTGGCTGCTACCGTGGCCTGCGTCATCGCCGCAACCTGCCTGTCCGCGGTCAGCGGACCCACACCAACGCACGCACGCGCAAGGGCCCCGCAAAGGCCATTGCCGGCAAGAAGAAGTAAGGGAGGGCTGGTTCAATGGCACGCGATCGTCGTCCCGCAAAGCGCAAGGTTTCCAAGAACATCGCCGCAGGCGTTGCACATGTGAATTCCTCGTTCAACAACACCAAGATCCTGATCTCCGACGTGCAGGGCAACGCGATTGCCTGGTCGTCGGCGGGCACCATGGGCTTCAAGGGCAGCCGTAAATCGACGCCCTTCGCCGCCCAGATGGCCGCAGAGGATGCCAGCAAGAAGGCACAGGAACACGGCGTCAAGACCCTCGAGGTCGAGGTTCAGGGCCCCGGTTCCGGCCGTGAAAGCGCGCTGCGCGCCTTGGCTGCCGCAGGGTTCCAGATCACGTCGATCCGCGACGTGACCCCGATGGCGCATAACGGCTGCCGTCCGCCCAAGCGCCGCCGCGTCTGAGGCATTTTGTTTTACCCCGGCGGGCTGCGCGATATTTTGCGCAGCCCGCCGACGTCATTTTGATCCTCGAGCGTGCTGCGGCTGGATCGCCAAGGCACAAGAATGGAGGCGACGCATGATCCATAAGAATTGGCAGGAACTCATCAAGCCGGCGCAGCTGGTTGTCCAGCCTGGCACCGATCCCGCGAAGAAAGCCACCGTCGTGGCAGAACCGCTGGAGCGGGGCTTTGGCCTGACGCTTGGCAACGCCCTTCGTCGCGTGCTGATGAGCTCGCTTCAGGGCGCGGCCATCACCTCGGTGCAGATCGACGGTGTGCTGCATGAATTTTCCAGCGTGGCCGGGGTTCGCGAAGATGTCACCGACATCGTCCTGAACCTCAAGGGCGTCGCCATCCGCATGGAGGCCGATGGCCCCAAGCGCGTGTCGGTGTCGGCCAAGGGCCCGCGCGTTGTCACCGCTGGTGACATCTCGGAAAGTGCCGGTATCGAGATCCTGAACAAGGATCACGTGATCTGTCACCTGGATGACGGTGCAGATCTTTACATGGAACTGACGGTCAACACCGGCAAGGGCTATGTCTCGGCTGACAAGAACCGCCCCGAAGATGCCCCGATTGGCCTGATGCCGATCGATGCGATCTATTCGCCGGTCAAGAAAGTGTCCTACGACGTGCAGCCGACCCGTGAAGGCCAGGTGCTCGACTATGACAAGCTGACGCTCAAGCTGGAAACCGATGGCTCGATCACGCCCGATGACGCGGTGGCCTATGCTGCCCGCATCTTGCAGGATCAGCTGTCGATCTTCGTGAACTTCGACGAACCCGAGGCCGCTGGCCGCGCGGATGATGACGATGATCTCGAATTCAACCCGCTTCTGCTCAAGAAGGTTGACGAGCTGGAACTGTCTGTCCGCTCCGCCAACTGCCTGAAGAACGACAACATCGTCTATATCGGTGACTTGATCCAGAAGACCGAGGCGGAAATGCTCCGCACGCCGAACTTTGGCCGCAAGTCGCTGAACGAGATCAAGGAAGTGCTGTCTGGCATGGGCTTGCATCTCGGAATGGATATCGTTGATTGGCCGCCAGACAATATCGAGGAACTGGCCAAGAAGTACGAAGACAACTTTTGAGAGGTGGGCGGGTTGTAACGGTAAAGGTGGGCGGATCGCCCACCCTACGCACCCCAAGGTAGGGTGGGCAATCTGCCCACCACGCCACCCCACCGATCGACCCCGGGCATCATGCCCCAATAGGTGAGAGGCCTGCACGCACCGGCCTCCGGACAAAGCAAAATGTATGATGGAGAAAACCCATGCGCCACGCACGCGGATACCGCCGCCTGAACCGGACCCACGAACATCGCAAGGCGATGTTTGCCAACATGTCGGGTTCGTTGATTGAACATGAACAGATCAAGACCACCCTGCCCAAGGCCAAGGAATTGCGCCGGGTGATCGAAAAGCTGGTGACGCTCGCCAAGCGCGGCGATCTGCATGCGCGCCGTCAGGCCGCGTCGCAGCTCAAGCAGGACATGCATGTCGCCAAGCTGTTCGACATCCTCGGCCCGCGTTACGCGGAGCGCCAGGGTGGCTATGTGCGCGTTCTCAAGGCGGGGTTCCGCTACGGGGACATGGCGCCGATGGCGATCATCGAATTCGTCGATCGCGACGTCGATGCCAAGGGTGCCGCCGATCGTGCCCGTCTTGAAGCAGAGGCCGGCGCGGAAGAGTGATCTTTCCGCCGATCTGGTGACCGGATTTTGAACGCCCCTGCGCAGCCCGCGCAGGGGCGTTTCGCATTCAGGGCCGATGCGGTTGCCTGTGACCTGCGGGTGGCTTGGGCGGGCATTGGGTATCGCCATGGCGTGACAAGGCCGCCCGCAGCGGCGCGGATGCCACGGGTCCTTCGCCAATGTATTCCAGTAGATCCTTGCGCGCCGGGGCCGACAACCGCATGAGGCGCACAAAAAGATCCGTATCGATCTCTTTGGTCATGATCCTCGCCTCTCGCCTCTTCGCGAAAGAATACGGTTGACCTAAATTTCGGCAACCTGTCTAAAAAGATATGTCTTTTTGGGTAGGTACCATGTCCAAGGCGCCTGTGCTTGATCTGTTGCTTCATGATCTGTCATTGGCCGCGCCAAGCGGTTTCGCGATCGGTCTTCACATCCGCTACGTGTCGCCCCTGATCATGGTGAACACCTACCCCGATGCCTGGCAGGAGGTTTATACCGCCAAGGTCTATGGGCTTCGCGACCCGACGCTTGCCTGGGGGTTGAGCCATACGGGCACCCGGCGCTGGTCGCAGATCGGCCTGCCGGACCCGTTCGGCATCTTGCCCGAGGCGGCGGGGTTCGGGCTTGTCCATGGCATGATCGCGTCCATCGGGCCGATGTCATCGCGCACGATCGCGGGCGCTGCCCGCGCTGACCGCGAATTCACCGACGAGGAAATGGACCATATCCACCGGGTCGTGCAGCGGATGCACGACCTGTCGGAACCGCCTGCGCGCTTGTCCAAGCCACAGGTCGACGCTTTGAAATGCATCGCGGATGGGGACCGCCATGCAGCTGCCGCCGCCCGGTTGGGCATATCCGAAAGCGCCTTCAAGGCGCGGCTGACGTCCGCGCGTCACAAGCTGATGGCGCGCACCACCGCCGAGGCCGTGCAGCGCGCGCGCGAATATGGATTGATCTAGGGCGGCCCTGACAGCTGAGGATCGGGGTGCCCCCCACGGTGCGGCGTTTCTGCGACCGGCCAGACCTGGGGGTATTGCCATGGATATGACGACACTGTCCTTTTCGAATTTCCACCAGCACGGGGTGCTGTTTTCCAACATGCTCAAGGCGCGCCACCGCACCTTTATCGAGGGCATGCACTGGGAATTGCCCAATGCCGACGGCATGGAATTTGACCAGTATGACACCGCCCAAAGCCGCTGGGTCTGCGTGCATGACGGTGACAGGGTGCTTGCGGGGGTGCGGCTGACGCCGACGACGGCGCGGTGCGGGGTCTATTCCTACATGGTGCGTGATGCGCAGCGCGGGCTCCTGGATGCGATCCCGGCACATCTTCTCGATGATCCGGCCCCGGTTGCCAGCCATATCTGGGACGCCAATCGCCTGTTCGTGGCCGATGGGGTGGAAACCGCGATCCGGCACAGGGTTCAACTGTCGCTGATGGGCCATATGGTGCGATCGGCGCGCGGGTTGGGCGCATCCATCCTGATCGGGCTTTTGCCCATCGGCATCCCGCGGTTGGGGCGGCGGTTGGGCATCGACATGGACCCGGCAGGGCCGGTGATGAAGATCGGCGGCGTGGCACATCGATGCTACTTCGTGTCCATGGCGTCAAAGATGCATTGACGCCCTGTTGCCTGCTTGATCTGGCGCCGGGCGCGCGGGCCCATTACCTTGCCGGAATGGATCTGTTCGACACGCCGCCCGGCCCCGATGCCACACCTTCCAAGGGCCCACGGCCCTTGGCCGACCGGCTGCGCCCGGCGCGTCTTGCCGATGTGATTGGCCAGGACCACCTGCTTGGGCCCGATGGCAGCCTGCGGATCATGCTGGATGCGGGCGCGCTGACCTCTTTGATCCTGTGGGGGCCACCCGGTGTCGGCAAGACCACCATCGCGCGGTTGCTGGCACAGGAAACCAGCCTGCATTTCGTGCAGATCAGCGCGATCTTCACCGGCGTTCCCGACCTGCGCAAGGTGTTTGACGCCGCCAAGATGCGCCATGCCAACGGGCAGGGCACGCTGTTGTTCGTCGATGAAATCCATCGCTTCAACAAGGCGCAACAGGACGGGTTCCTGCCGCATATGGAGGATGGGACGATCCTGTTGGTGGGCGCGACCACGGAAAACCCCAGTTTCGAACTGAACGCGGCCTTGATGAGCCGCGCGCAGGTCCTGGTGCTGAACCGGCTGGATGATGCCGCGCTGGATCGCCTGATCGCCCATGCGGAACTGGATCTGCACCACCCCCTGCCGCTGCGGCCAGAGGCGCGCGCGGGCTTGATCGGCATGGCCGATGGCGATGGTCGTGCCTTGTTGAACCTTGTAGAACAGGTCGCCGCCTGGACGGTCGAGGGGCAATTGACGCTGGATCAATTGGGCCAACGCCTGCAACGCCGCGCGGCCCAATACGACAAATCCGGCGATGGCCATTACAACCTGATTTCGGCCCTGCACAAATCGGTGCGCGGGTCGGACCCGGACGCGGCGCTGTATTGGTTGGCGCGGATGCTGGAAGGGGGCGAAGACCCCCGCTTTCTGGCGCGGCGCATCACCCGGATGGCGGTCGAAGATATCGGCCTGGCCGATCCGGGCGCGCAGCGACACTGCCTTGATGCCTGGGCCACCTATGAACGGCTGGGATCGCCCGAGGGCGAATTGGCCCTGGCGCAGGCGGTGCTTTACCTTGCGCTCGCGCCGAAATCGAACGCTGCCTATGTCGCCTACAAGGCGGCGCGGGCATCGGCGAAAACCACCGGCTCGGCCCCGCCGCCCAAGCATATCCTGAACGCGCCGACCAGGATGATGAAGGACCAGGGCTATGGGGCGGGCTATGCCTATGACCATGACGCCGAGGATGGGTTTTCGGGGCAGAATTATTTCCCCGACACCATGTCGCGCCCGTCCTTTTACGCGCCCGTGGAACGCGGCTATGAACGCGATCTGAAAAAGCGGCTGGACTGGTTCGAAGGCCTGCGCGCGAAACGCAACCGCTGAAGGCTTTCGCGGCCCAGCCCATTGACTCCCTGCACGGGCCGACCCATCACCGCGCCATGATCGCCATTTTGCAAGTCGGCCTTGGCGGCGCCCTTGGTGCCGTGCTTCGATACCTGACCGGGATCGGGATGCTGCGGCTGTTCGGGCAGACGGCGATGCCCTTGGGGGTGTTGACCGTCAATGTCGTGGGGTCGCTGGCAATGGGGCTGTTTTTCGCCATCGCCAGCCAACGTGGGCTGTTGCATCTGTCACCGCTTGTGGCCACCGGCATCCTCGGCGGGTTCACCACCTTCTCGGCCTTCTCGCTCGAGGCGGTGGCGCTGTATGAACGCGGGGCGCTTGGCCTTGCCGCGTTCTACGTTCTCGCCAATCTTTCATTTTCCATCGCGGCGCTGGTCATCGGTCTCGCGCTGGGCAGGAGCCTTGCATGACCGGCGTTCAGACCCTGACCGTGGCACGTGGCGAAGGCGATCAGCGGCTTGATCGCTGGTTTCGCCGCCAGTTCCCGAACATTCCCCAAGGTCGCATCGAAAAGATGTGCCGCAAGGGCGAGATCCGTGTCGATGGTGCGCGCGCCAAGCCCGCCACCCGGATCGAGGAAGGGCAAAGCATCCGCATTCCGCCCTTGCCCGAAACCGATGCGCCCGCGCCGCCGGTGCAGCGCCGCATCACCGAGGCGGACGAGGCGATGATCCGCGCCGCCGTGCTGTACCGCGACGATCACCTGATCGCGATCAACAAGCCGCCCGGCCTGCCGACCCAAGGGGGGTCGGGGCACAGCCGCCATGTCGACGGATTGGCCGAGGCGCTGATCTTTGACGGGATCGACAAACCGCGCCTTGTTCATCGCCTGGACAAGGATACATCCGGGGTCTTGTTGCTGGCGCGCAGCCGGCAGGCGGCGCAAGCCCTGACCGAGGCGTTTCGCCACAAATCCACCCGCAAGATCTATTGGGCCGCCACGGCTGGCGTGCCGCATCCGCGGATGGGCACGATTCGCACCGGGCTGGTCAAGGCACCCGGCCATGGCGCGGCGGGTGAAGGGGAAAAGATGCTGATCATCCCCACCGAACAGGTCGACAAGACCGATGGCGCAAAGCGTGCCGTGACCGATTACGCCACGCTGTCGGCGCTGGGCACGCGCACCGCCTGGGTTGCCATGGTGCCCGTCACCGGGCGCACGCACCAGCTGCGCGCGCATATGGCGGCGATTGGCCACCCGATCGTGGGCGATGGTAAATACGGCGGGTCCGGGCAAGAAAACCTAGGCGATGGCTGGGGCGCGCAACTGGGCGGTGAAATCAGCCGCAAGCTGCACCTGCATGCGCGGTCGATCAGCCTGACGCATCCGTTCACCAAGGCGCGGCTGACCATCACCGCGCCCTTGCCCGCGCATATGCAGAACACCTGGAAGGCGCTGGAATGGCAGCCGTCGGATGTGCCGCTCGATCCGTTCGAGGATGACCAGTGACAGACCTGCGGCTGGTGATTTTCGATGTCGACGGCACCTTGATCGACAGCCAGGCGCATATCCTCGCCGCGATGGAGGCAGGGTTCGCCGCCAACGGCCTTGCGTCGCCGGATCGGGCCGCCATTCTGTCCATAGTGGGCCTGTCCCTTCCGGTGGCCATGGCCCGGCTGGCGCCGGATCACCCCGAGGCGCAGGGGCAGCTGGTCGAGGCCTATAAGGATGCCTTTGGCGCGCTGCGCCGGTCGCCCGATGGTGCGGCACTGTCGCCGCTGTTTCCCGGGGCGCGCGAGGTCCTGGCGCGGCTCGCGGCCGAGGATCACACCATGTTGGCCATCGCCACGGGCAAATCGCGGCGGGGCATGGACCATATCCTTGATCTGCACGATCTGCGCCCGCTGTTTCAGTCAGTGCAAGTGGCCGACGATCACCCGTCGAAACCGCACCCGTCGATGGTCGAGGCCTGTTTGCGCGACACCGGCGTTGCGGCGGGCCGTGCCGTTATCCTGGGCGACACGACCTATGACATCGACATGGGGCGCGCGGCGGGCATTCACGCGCTGGGTGTCACATGGGGCTATCACCCGCCCGAAAGCCTGACACGGGCGGGGGCGTCTGACCTGCTGCACAGCTTTGACGCATTGCCCGCGGCGCTGGATCGGGTCATGGCCCCGGCATGATTGGTGGTTGGACAGCAAAACGGTTCTGGACCGATGTGTCGGTTGCTGCGGACAGTGGCGGCTTTGCCGTGATGCTGGATGCGCGGCGCGTGATGACGCCGGGCAAGCAGCCCCTGATCGTGCCGACCCGCGCCATGGCCGATGCCGTGGCGGCGGAATGGGCCGCGCAGGATGGCGAGATCAAGCCGCTGACCATGCCGGTCACGCGCGCGGTCAATTCCGCGATCGAACGTGTGCGCCCGCAAAAAGCCGAGGTTGCGGCGATGTTGGCGGCTTATGCCGAAACCGATCTGACCTGTCACCGCGCGGGCACACCGGTGGAATTGGCGGCCCGCCAGGCCCAGGCCTGGGATCCGATCCTGGATTGGGCGGCGCAGGCCCATGGCGCGCGCCTGGTCGTCACCGTGGGTGTCTTGCCCGTGGACCAGCCGCAAGACAGTCTTGGGGCGCTGGCCGCACATGTCGCGGCGCTTGATGAATTCCGCCTCACCGCGCTGCATGACCTGGTGACGCTGTCGGGGTCCCTTCTGATCGGATTGGCCACGGCAGACCGGCACCTGGACCCGGACAGCGCCTGGGCCCTGTCGCGCATCGACGAGACGTGGCAGATCGAACAATGGGGCCATGACGAAGACGCCGCAGAAGTCGCCGATCTCAAGCGCGCGCAATTTCTTCAGGCCGATCTGTTCTGGGCCCTTTCCACCCTCTGATGGTGGGTTTTGCCCCTCCTATTCCAGTTGCGCCACGAAATTGGGCGCAGCGGTGCAATTTTGGGCAATAACTTCGTGTGACCTGTGGGAAACCACGCGCCTTTCCCTTGACCTCTTGCACGAACTTCGCCCATTTTGGCATCGGTGAGGGTGAAAGCCTGTCACAAGCTTTCGACAAAGCTCTAGGGTTTTGCAAAACCACAGCCCCAAGGGCGGTCCATCAGGAAGAGGTTAACATGAAAAAATCGATATTTCTCGGCACGCTTGCCGTTGCCGGGCTGGCAGCAGGGTTCGCTTCGGCGCAAACCATGGCTGACGTTCAGGCACGCGGCACGCTGAAGTGCGGGTCGAACGAAGGCCTGGCCGGGTTCGCCGCACCGGATGCGAACGGCAACTGGCAGGGCTTTGACGTCTCGCTGTGCCGCGCGATCGCTGCTGCTGTCCTGGGCGATGCGCAGGCGGTGGAATTCGTTCCGCTGACCAGCCAGACCCGTTTCACCGCGCTGGCCGCTGGTGAAGTCGACGTTCTGGTCCGCAACTCCACCTGGACCTTTTCGCGCGATACCGACCTCGGGTTGGATTTCGTCGGTGTGAACTACTATGACGGTCAGGGCTTCATGGTCCGCACCGACCTGGGTGTGTCCTCGGCCACCGAACTCGATGGCGCGACTGTCTGCATCCAGACCGGTACCACCACCGAACTGAACCTTGCCGACTTCTTCCGCGTCAACAACATCAGCTACGAGCCCGTGCCGGTTGCGACCAACGCCGAAGGCCAGCAGCAGTACCTTGCCGGCGCTTGCGACGTCTACACCACCGACGTGTCGGGCCTTGCCGCGACCCGCGCAACCTTTGAAAACGCGTCCGAGCATGTGATCTTGCCGGAAATCGTGTCCAAGGAACCGCTTGGGCCGGCCGTGCGCCATGGCGACAGCGAATGGGGCGATGTCGTGCGCTGGACGCTTTACGCGCTGATGAATGCCGAAGAATACGGCGTGACCTCCGCCAATGTTCGTGAACTGGCATCGGCCCCGACGAACAACCCGGAAATCAACCGTCTGCTTGGCACCGAAGGTGAACTGGGCGCGATGATGGGCCTGTCGAATGACTGGGCGGTCAACGTGATCGCATCCGTCGGCAACTACGGCGAAATCTTCGAAAGCAATATCGGTGAAAACACCCCCATCGGTCTTGCGCGTGGTTTGAACGCGCTGTGGACGGATGGCGGCCTTCAGTACCCGATGCCCTTCCGCTGATCGTTTGATGACAGGGGCCCGGACCATTCCGGGCCCCTGTTGCACCACCTTTGACATTCAAACCGCACGCCTTGCTGATCGGCCATGGGTCGATGGGCCAGTCCGTATTTTAGTGGAGTGCGCATGGCCGAAATGACCACCCCACCCCGCGAAGCCTTTCGCCTCAGCCAACTTTTGTATGATGCGCGATACCGATCGCTGACCATCCAGGTGGTCGCCGCCATCCTGATCATGTTGCTGCTGGTCGAACTGGTCGACAACACCGTGACCAACCTCGCGGCGCTGGGCAAGGACATCGGGTTCGGCTTCCTGTGGTCCACCGCCGGCTATGACATCAATCAACAGATCATCCCGTTCTCGTCGCAAGACACCCATGCGCGCGCGGCCCTGGTCGGGATCCTCAACACGCTGCTGGTGGCCGCCCTTGGCTGTGTGCTTGCCACGGTGATCGGCGTTCTGGCGGGGGTTTTGCGCCTGTCCAAGAACTGGCTCGTGGCGCGGATCATGACCTTTTACGTCGAGGCGATGCGCAACACGCCGCTGTTGATCTGGATCCTGATCGTGTTCGCCGTGATGACCGAAGCCACCCCGCAGCCACGCGAATTTCGCGAAGGCGGTGGCGCCTCGATGATCCTGTGGGACAGTGTCGCGGTGTCGAACCGCGGCGTCTACATCCCCAAGCCGGTCTGGGCCGAAGGGTCTGGCCTTGTGCTGGCGGTGTTCGCGCTGTCGATCATCGGTATTTTCGTGCTGCGCCGCATCGCGCGCAAACGCCAAGAGGCCACGGGCGCGCAATTGCCCGTTTTCCGTCTCTCGCTGGTGTTGTTTTTCGTGCCGGCGCTTTTGGCGTATTTCGTCATGGGTCGCCCCGTGACGCTGGAATACCCCGAACTGGGCGGCTTCAACTTTGCGGGCGGCATCCAGATCCGCAATTCCTTCATCGCGCTGTGGCTTGCCTTGTCGCTTTACACATCGGCCTTCATCGCGGAAATCGTGCGGTCCGGCATCCTGGCCGTGTCCAAGGGACAGACCGAGGCCGCTTTTGCGCTTGGGATGCAGCCGAACCGCACCATGCAGCTGATCATCCTGCCGCAAGCGCTTCGGGTGATCATTCCGCCGCTGATTTCGCAATATCTGAACCTGACCAAGAACTCCTCGCTTGGCCATCGCGGTGGGTTACATGGATGTGCGCTCGACCCTGGGCGGCATCACCATCAACCAGACCGGCCGCGAACTGGAAGGGATGCTGTTGCTGGGCGTGTTCTACCTGATCACCAGCCTGATCATCTCGACGCTGATGAACCTGTATAACTCCAGCGTCAAATTGAAGGAGCGTTGAGATGACCACCGGACCATCTTCCTCCGTCGCCTTTGTCCGGCAGGCCCTGGTGCCCGCCGCCCCGCCGCCGCCCGGACAAACCGGCGCGATGCGCTGGGTGCGGGAAAACCTGGTGTCGTCCTGGTTCAACGCGATCCTGACGCTTGTGGCGATCTACGTGATCTGGTCGGTTCTGTCCGGCGTCCTGCCCTGGACGTTGAACGGCATCTGGAACGCCGGATCGTTGAATGAATGCCGCGAAATCCGCGATGCGCGCGGGTTGGAAACGGCCGCCTGCTGGGCGGTGATCAACGAACGCTGGCTGCAAATCCTGTTCGGCTTCTACCCCACCGACGATCCGCTGCTGGCGCGGGTGTTCTATGCCGATGCCTATGCCGCCGCCGGGGGCTATGACGCGGTGTTCGGCGCCGCCTCCAATGCCACCGACCGCATTGCCTTTGTCGGCGCGATGAAGGCCGAGCTCGGCAACCTGACGATCTTCTTTTTCGGCTACTGGCGCCCGCTTGTCGCCTTGATCCTATTGGTCATTGCTGTCGCGCCGATCCTCTATTCCAGCCTGCCGCGCAAGATGCTGCTGTTTTCGCTGGCTTACCCGTTCATCGCCGTGTTCCTGCTTTGGGGCGGGTCGGTCTGGGGGCCGGTCACGGTGGCGCTTGGGCTGGTGGCCAGCATCGTGGTCGCCCGTTCCGTTTCGGCGCAATCGAGCGCGCTCTTCGGTGGCTTGGCGTCCATCCTGTTTTTCGCGCTGTTCTTCTTCAACCCGTTGGGCGTTTTGGGGGTGCAGGGGCTTTTCCCGCTGTTCCCGCATGTCAAAGGTGTATTTGACGCCGCCTTGCCCTTTGGCATCACCGCCATCCCCTCCGATATCTTTGGCGGTTTCATGCTGGCGATCATCATCGGGACATCTGGGATCGTGCTGTCGCTGCCCTTGGGGATCGCGCTTGCGCTCGGGCGGCAATCGTCCATGCCGCTGATCCGCTGGGTCTGCGTCACCTTCATCGAGGTGATCCGGGGCGTGCCGCTGATTGTTTGGCTGTTCACCGCGTCGCTGCTGTTGAACTATTTCCTGCCGCCCGGCACCAGTTTCGACCTTCTGCTTCGGGTGATCATCATGGTGACGCTGTTTGCCTCTGCCTACTTGGCAGAGGTGGTGCGCGGCGGTCTCGCGGCGCTGCCCAAGGGCCAATACGAAGCGGCCGACAGCCTGGGCCTCGATTACTGGAAATCGATGCAGCTCGTCGTGCTGCCGCAGGCGCTGAAAATCTCGATCCCCGGTATCGTGAACACCTTTATCGGCCTGTTCAAGGACACGACGCTGGTGGTGTTCATCGGCCTGCGTGACCCGCTTGGCCTGACCAACGCGATCCGCGCGACGGGCGAATGGAACGGCATCTACTGGGAGCTTTACATCTTCGTGGGGCTTTTGTTCTTCGTTTTCTGTTTCTTCATGTCCCGCTATTCCATGTATCTCGAGCGCAAGCTGCGCACCGACCACCGTTGAGGAGACCAACCCATGACTGAAGGTCAAACGGCCCTGCAAGACCGTGAAATCAACCGCGCGCAGATGCAGGTTTCCGATGAGGTGGCCATCGAAATCAGCAACATGAACAAGTGGTACGGCACGTTCCACGTGTTGCGCGACATCGACCTGACCGTGATGCAGGGCGAACGCATCGTGATCTGTGGCCCGTCAGGGTCGGGGAAATCGACGCTGATCCGCTGCATCAACGCATTGGAAGAACATCAGCAGGGGCGCATCACCATTGACGGTACCTTGCTGTCGAGCGATCTCAAGAACATCGACCGCATCCGGTCCGAGGTCGGGATGGTGTTTCAGCACTTCAACCTGTTTCCGCACCTGACGATCCTGGAAAACTGCACCCTTGCCCCGATCTGGGTGCGCAAGGTGCCCAAGCGCGAAGCCGAGGAAACGGCGATGTATTTCCTCGAAAAGGTCAAGATCCCGGAACAGGCCCATAAATATCCCGGCCAGTTGTCGGGCGGTCAGCAGCAGCGCGTGGCGATTGCCCGGTCGCTGTGCATGAAGCCCCGGATCATGTTGTTCGACGAACCGACCTCGGCGCTTGACCCCGAGATGATCAAGGAAGTTCTCGACACCATGATCGCGCTGGCCGAGGAGGGCATGACCATGCTCTGCGTGACCCATGAAATGGGCTTTGCCCGCCAGGTCGCCAACCGGGTGATCTTCATGGACCAGGGCCAGATCGTGGAACAGAACGAGCCGGAGCCGTTCTTTACCAACCCGCAGAATGAACGCACCAAGCTGTTCCTGAGCCAGATCCTGGGTCACTGACCACGGCGGGCTCTGGCTGCGCGTTACAGGTCGCGTGGGACGATGAAATCGATCACGCGGCCTGCGCCCCAATCCACCGCCGACCAATCATCGCCGTCAAATCCGGCAACCAGCGTGGCGCAGGTCGGGTAATCGGCAAATTCTCGGTGGCGCGGCGCGGCGTTGACGATGCGCCGCGCGAAGTCGCCAATGCCGGGATTATGCCCCAGGATCATGACATTTGCCGATCTCGCGGATCGAAGATGGGTCAGAATGCCCTCTGCCTCGGCATGATACAGACCCGGCACGACTGTCGCGGGCACGGGGCGCTGAAATTCGGGCGACAGCCGTTCCCACGTCTCCTGCGTGCGCCGCGCCGATGACACCAGGGCTTGGTCCGGCACATAGCCCTTGCCCTGTAACCATGCCCCGACCCGTGGCGCATCCGCCCGCCCACGCGCATCAAGGGATCGATCATGATCCGACAACGTCGGATCATCCCAGCCCGATTTCGCATGGCGTGTCAGGATAAGGGTCAGGGGCATGGGTGAAAGCTCGTCATGTGAAACGCTGATTGTTCGGGCAGGCGGCCATAGCTCTGGCTGACCGGGCAGGCGCGGCGGGCGCGGCAGCCCATGGTCAGGCAATCGCGCCCAGCGTCTGTGTCCAGAAAGGCGTGGCAGGCGTCTGTGTCATAGCCTGTGTCGGTCAGTGCATTGACCGGGCAGGCGGTGACGCAGGGGCGGGTGCAGCCGGTGCAGGGGATGCCGGGCGCCTCGGGAAGCGCGAGGGTTTCGCGCAGTGCAAGCGCGCCCCGGTAAGACAGCATCAACCCGGCCGTGTCATGCACCAACAATGTCACCGGGCTGACATGGGCGCGGCCGCTGCGCTGTGCCCAGCGGATGAAGGGCGCAAACGGTGGCCCGCCAAAGGGGAACACGGCCTTGGCCCCGAGGTCGCAGGCCAGATGCCCGATCACGCGGCGCGACCAGCGATCCATCGGGTCGGGCTGGCCATCCTTGAATTCGGGCTCGGCCGTCACATGCGCCCAGAACCCCGGTTCGCGCGGGCCAAGCATCAAGAGCGTGGCGCAATCCTTGGGCGCGCCATCCTGTGCATCGGGGTGAAACCCGCCGAAGACCGACAGGTGATGGGCGGCAAGCCGGGCTTCGATGTCGTCCAATCCCATCTTTCACCCCTGTGATGCACGCCCCGTGGCCGGGCTGTTCAGGCTTGGTGCCCCGAGCCTCAGGCCCGGATCATCGAGCCCGCGCCATGTTCGGTGAAAAGCTCCAGCAAGACCGCGTTGGGCACCCGCCCATCGACGATGGTGCAGGCCCGCACGCCGCCACGCACCGCCTGAAGGGCGGTTTCGGTCTTGGGAATCATGCCGCCCGAAATCACGCCGGACCGGGTCATTTCCTCGACCTCTGCGGCCTTGAGCTCGGTGACCAATTCGCCATCGGCATTCTTCACGCCTGCGACATTCGTCAACAAGAGCAGGCGATCAGCCTTGAGCGCGGCAGCAATCGCGCCCGCCGCCGTATCGCCGTTCACGTTGAAGGTTTCGCCGTTGCGCCCCATGCCGATGGGCGCGATCACCGGGATCATGTCATCGCCGAACAGGTTCTTGAGAACCTCGGTATTGATCTCGGATGGCTCGCCCACAAAGCCCAGCTTGGGGTCGGCGGGATTGCAGATCATCAATTCGGCATCCTTGCCCGACAGGCCCACCGCCTTGCCGCCCTGCGCATTGATCGCCTGCACGATACGTTTGTTCACAAGGCCGGACAGCACCATTTCCACGACCTCGACGGTGGCGGCATCGGTGACGCGCTTGCCGTCGATGAAATCGGACTGGATCCCAAGCTTGTCCAGCAGATCATTGATCATCGGACCGCCACCATGCACCACGACCGGGTTCACACCCACCTGCCGCAGCAGCACGATGTCGCGGGCAAAGCTTTCCATCACGGCATCATCGCCCATGGCGTTGCCGCCGAATTTTACCACGATGACCGCGTCGTTGAAGCGTTGCAGGTAGGGCAAGGCCTCGCTCAGCGTGCGGGCGGTGGCGATGTTGTCTCGGGTCATGTCACGCGTCTTCATCCTGCGCCTCTTGTGCCGTTACGCTTGAATAGGCGAGGCGCGCGCCCGTGTGAAGCGGCGCGTTTGCGTATTTGTGGAAAGGTGAAGCGGTGGCGGTCAGGCGATATTGGCGATGGCCGCGCGCAAGGTGGCGATGCCTTCGCCCTTTTCGGACGAGGTCAGGATCATCTCGGGGTAGGCGGCGGGGTGTTTGGCCAGCGCCGCGCGCGTGCGGGCCAGCGCCGCGTCAAGATCGCTGCCGCGCACCTTGTCGGCCTTTGTCACCACGACCTGGAACGGCACGGCCGATTTGTCGAGCAGGGTCATGATTTCCTCGTCGACCTGTTTCGCGCCGTGCCGCCCGTCGATCAGCACGAAGGCCCGGCGCAGCGTGGCGCGGCCCGAGAGGTAAGCGCGGAGCAATGTTTGCCATTTGCGCACGATATCCACCGGGGCCTCGGCATAGCCATAGCCGGGCAAATCGACGAGGTAATGGCTGGCCCCAAGGGTGAAATAGTTGATTTCCTGTGTCCGGCCCGGCGTGTTCGACGCGCGGGCCAGCGCGCGGCGCCCGGTCAGCGCGTTGATCAGTGTCGATTTGCCGACATTGGACCGGCCTGCAAAACACACCTCGGGGCGGTCGGCAGGGGGCAGGCCATCCATCGCCACCACACCCTTGAGGAAATCTGCCCCACCGGCAAAGAGCTTGCGACCAAGTTCGGTCGTGATCTCGTCGGGGTCGTCGGCGATGGGGAAGGGAAGGGAAGTCATGCCAGGGTCACCTCATCGCCAAGGGCCACGCGGCCCGCGCGGCGCACCATCGTGTAGACGCCGAATTGCGTGTGGCCCCACCCGTCTTCCAACGCGGCCAATGTGGCCGCATCGCGCCGCCCGGTCTGCGGGTTCGCCTCGGTCGCGCGGCAGCGGCCGATGGGTTCGATCACCTCAAGCTCTGCCGTACCGATGCGCAGGCGCTTGCCCACCAGGTCGAATTCTTCCCACGGGGCGAGCCCGTCCAGCCACAGGTTGCCGCGAAACCGGCGTGGGTCAAGCGCTTGGCCCAGCTTTTGCGACAGCGCCCGCAGGGACGCGAGGTTCAGCACCGCGACCGAGGCAAAGGGTGCATCCGACATGCCGGCTGGCGGGGCCTTGACCAGGGCGGCGGGGCCGCGCCGGTCTGCGGGGTAGATCGGGTTCAGCCAGTCAAACAGCGCCGGCCCCGCATCAGGGGTGCCGGGTGTGATCGACAGGTCGGGCCGGTCGGGGTGTGACAGGTGGATCGTATCGCCCTCGGTGCGGGCGGTGATCGCCATCAAGGATGGCGCCTTGGCCCCGCGCAGGAAGTTGCGACAGGGCCGCCAGCCATCTGCCGCTTCGCCGCCCTGTTCCAGAACGGCCCAGGCGCGGTCAAGCGGCAGGGGCCGGTCGATGTGCAGCCCCGCGTGATCCAGTGCCTCTGCCCCGATGCCCTTGATCGGGTGCCGCCAGATCTGGGCCAACTGCCAGGTCATTTGCCCTCGGGCTTTTTCCGCTGAAAGCTGGAGCGGATGTTGCCGAAGATATCCGGCTTGTAGCCATGGCTGCGCATGATGATGTATTGCTGGCTGAAGGTGATCGTGTTGTTGGCGATCCAGTAGACCAGCAGGCCGCTGGCAAAGCCACCCAGCATGAACATGAACACCCAAGGCAGCCAGGCAAAGATCGCCGCCTGTGTCGGGTCGGTCGGTTGCGGGTTCAGCTTTTGCTGCAACCACATCGAGATGCCGAGCAGGATCGGCAGCACCCCGATGAAGACAAGGGCAAGGATGCTTGTCGGTTCCGGCGCGTCCCAGGGCAAGAGGCCGAACAGGTTGAACAGCGACGACGGGTCAGGGGTCGACAGGTCGTTCAACCAGCCAAAGAAGGGCGCGTGGCGCAATTCGAGCGTGACGAAGATCACCTTGTAGAGCGAGAAAAAGATCGGGATCTGCAGCAGGATCGGCAAACAGCCCGAGGCGGGGTTCACCTTTTCGCGCTTGTACAGCTCCATCATTTCTTGCTGCATCTTCTGGCGGTCGTCGCCGACGCGTTCCTTGATCTTTTCCATCTGCGGCTGCAGTTCGCGCATCCGGGCCATCGAGGCATAGGATTTATAAGCCAGCGGGAACAGAACCGCCTTGACGATCACGGTCAGCGCGATGATCGCGAGGCCCATGTTGCCGATCGCGATGTTGAGCGTGTGCAACAGCCAGAACATCGGCTTGGTGATGAAATAGAACCAGCCCCAGTCGATCGAGTCGACAAACCGGTCGACGCCGCCCGCATCCTGGTAGGCGCGGATGGTTTCCCATTCCTTGGCACCCGCGAAAAGCTGGGTCGTGACCTGCGCGGTTTGCCCCGCCTCGACGGTCATCGCGGGCAGGCGCGCCTCGGTCTGGTAGATATCGGCGCCGGCGACATACTTGGTGACGCTGGTAAAGGGCTGGTCCGCGCCGGGGATCAGCGTCGTCATCCAGTACTTGTCGGTAAAGCCGATCCAGCCATTCGCGACGACATCGACCACCTCGGCGGCGGCACCTTCGCGCTGCACGATTTCCAGGTCGGGGATGTCGGAAAAGCCGATTTCATCGAGCTGACCGTCGACCTTGCGCACGACGCCTTCGTGCAGGATGAAAAAGTTCTGCAGGTCATCGGGCAGGCCATGGCGCGCGACGATGCCATAGGGCGCAAGCCGTGCCGCCGTCGCGCCGGTGTTTTCCACCGATTGCGTGACCGAGAACATGAAATTCGCGTCGATGGCGATGGTGCGCCGAAAGATCAGGCCAGCGCCATTGTCCCACGCCAGCGTCACCGGGGTTTCGGGTGTCAGGGTTTCGCCGCTTTCGACCGTCCATTCGGTGTTGGCACCCGGCACGTCCTCGAACGCAAGGTCGCCACCAGGGGCCCAGCCATAGAGCGCGTAATAGGGTTCCACCGTGCCGACGGGCGACAAGAGGCGCACGATCGGGCTATCCTCGTCGAGGGTCTCCGAATAGGCGCGCAGCGACAGGTCATCGATACGCCCCCCGATCAGCGAGATCGAGCCTTCCAGTTCAGGCGTCTCGATCGGCAGGCGGGCGGCTTCGGTCAGGGCGACGGCGGTGGCGCCATCGGCATCGGGGGCAATCGCCGGATCGCCGCCTGCGGCGGGCGGCAGAACCGCCATATCCGTGCCTGTCGCGCCGTCCTGGGCCGTGACGGCGGCCGGTGCGTTCGGATCCGTCGTCGGTTCGGGCGGCGGAAATAAGACAAACCAAACGAGGATGACCAAAAAGCTGAGCGCTGTGGCCAGGATCAGGTTTCTGTTCTGATCTTGCATGGGTGTCTATGTCCTGCGTTTGATATTCACGCGGGTTCAACAGATCAGGGGGCAAAAGGTCAAGGGGCCTTTTCCGCGCGGGCTTTAGCCCTTGGGCGGATCGGCGGCCATGGCCCGTGTCAAACCCCCGAAATCGAACAGCTCCGCATCCAGAAGATGCGAAGGCCGTGCCGACATCAGGGCGGAAAACATCTTGCCCCGGCGGCCCGGTGCGCGGCTTTCCCAATCGTCCAGCATCCGCTTGATCACCTGGCGTTGCAGGCCGTCCTGGCTCCCGCACAGGTCGCAGGGGATGATCGGATAGTTCATCGCCCGCGAAAACGCCTCGCAATCGGCCTCGGCCACATGGGCGAGGGGGCGGTGCACGAACAGATCGCCCTCGTCGTTCAACAGGCGCGGCGGCATGGTCGCCAGCTTTCCGCCGTGAAACAGGTTGAGGAAAAAGGTTTCCAGGATGTCGTCGCGGTGATGGCCAAGGACAACGGCACAACAGCCTTCTTCGCGGGCGACACGGTAGAGGTTGCCCCGCCGCAGCCGCGAGCACAGCGCGCAATAGGTGCGGCCCTGGGGAACCTTGTCCTTCACGATGGAATAGGTGTCGGCGTATTCGATCCGGTGCGGCACGCCCATGCGGGCCAGGAATTCCGGCAGGACCGTCGCCGGAAAGCCCGGTTGCCCCTGGTCAAGGTTGCAGGCCAACAGGTCGACCGGCAACAGGCCGCGCCATTGCAATTCGGTCAGCGCCGCCAACAGGGTATAGCTGTCCTTGCCACCCGACAGGCAGACCAGCCATTTTTCGCGCGGCGCGGTCGGGTCGCGGTTGACCATGCCGTAGCGGTCGATGGCCTCACGGGTTTCGCGGATGATGCGCTTGCGCAGCTTGCGGAATTCCGTGGTTTTGGGGGCGCCGTGAAACAGCGGGTGAATGTCATCGGACCCGGTCGCGTCGGGCGCATCAAGATCGTCGCGGTCGAGCATCGGTTTCCCCCCGTAAGGCCTGACCGGGCATAGGGCCGGGGGCGGGCAGACGTCAAGCGCGGGCTTGGGCTTGCCCGTCGGGCGGATCGGGTTACGTCTGGCGTTAGCAGATGAAAGACCATTCCCATGCGGTTCCTCCTGATCCTTGCGGCAACCCTGACGCTGGCGGGCTGTGCCGGGCGGCCGAGCCTGGAGCAGGAGCCGCTGAGCACGGCAGAGCTGAACCTGGAAGAGTTCTTTGCCGGCGACCTGATTGCCTATGGCCAGTTCCAGGATGTGTTCGGAACCGTCCGCCGCCGCTTCGTGGTCGAGATCGACGGCACATGGGATGGGCAGACGCTACGCCTTGTCGAGGATTTCACCTATGAGGATGGCAGCACCGAACAACGCATCTGGACGCTGACCAAAACCGGCGACGACAGCTGGCAGGGAACCGCGCCGGGGGTGATCGGCACCGCGACCGGGCAGGAACGGGGCGATACGTTCAACTGGCAATATACCATCGATCTGCCCGTGCCCGGCGGTGAAACCCTGCGTGTACGCTTCGACGACTGGATGTGGCTGTTGTCAGGGGATCGGTTGTTGAACCGCGCCTACATGTATCGCTACGGCGTGCCCATCGGTGAGGTCATCATCAGCTTCGAGCGGCGCTGACGACCGTTAGTCGGGCACGTTGTCCACGCCCGACCCGCCCCAGGGCTGGCATCGGCCCAGCCGGCGCAGCGTCAACCAGCCGCCCTTGATCGCGCCGTGTTTTTCCAGCGCTTCCATCGCATAGGCCGAACAGGTCGGGTGGTAACGGCAGGCATGGCCGACCCATGGCGAGAACACCAGGCGATAGGCCCGCACAGGTAGCGACAGGACAAAGGCAAAGGGCGTCATCGGTGGATCGCCTGCAAGGCTTGTGACAGATCGGACTTGAGCTGATCAAAGGGCAGATCGAGCGGTCAGCGTCGGCGCGGCCGACCAGAACATAATCCCAACCCGCCTGTCCGTCCACCGGCAGCACCGCGCGCGCGATTTCACGCAAGCGCCGCTTGGCGCGGTTGCGGGCGACGGAGTTGCCGACCTTCTTGGAACAGGTATAGCCGATGCGAATGGGCGTTTGCGCTGCTTCGTCGTTGCTGCGCAGCCGCGCTTGCAACAGGAAGCCCGGCATCGGTTTGCGACGCGTTCCGGGCAGCGCGCAGGAAATCGGCGCGCTGTTTCAGGACGGATAGTTTCACAACAGAAAAAGCCCCCGGCAGGCCATCGCCCGGCGGAGGCGTTTCAAGGGTCATCCCCCGCACCCGTATCAGGCGCTGAGCGACTTCCGCCGACCGCGCGGCGCGCGTTCAGGGATCTTGCGGCCCGCCTTGGTGGCCATGCGGGCACGAAACCCGTGGCGCCGTTTGCGCACAAGGTTCGAGGGCTGATAAGTGCGCTTCGACATCTGACTTCTCCGTCGCTCGTCCGGGCCGGGTCGCGCATGGCGCGCCTCATCGACCTCATGGAATCTCCGATGAAGCCCGGCATCTAAGGAAAGCCGTGGGGCCTGTCAACAAAGAGCGCGCGATGCCGGTGCGATTTTCGCAACGCAGCGTATCGCGGGTTTTTGCAACATGGGCCTGTGCCATGTTACCGAACCGGGGCGCCGACGTCACGAAAGGCCGCTTTTTCGTCACGGCCCATCAAGGCGGCGTGAACCCCCTGTCGCATCCCGCCCCCCTGTTGCATCTAGGGACAAGAAACAAGGATCGTGCCCGATGACCGACAGGTTGCAAGACCCTGCCGCCGCGCCAGCCGGGCAAATCCGCCCTCAGGCGCAACCTGCCCCTTGATCGCGCTGGTCCTGGGGGGCGGGCTTGGTTGGTGGTTGCTGGGGGACAGGATCAGTTTCCAGGCCCTGTCCGACAACCGTGAGGCGCTGATCGCACTGCGCGATGACCATTACTTGGCCGCCGTGGCCGGCTTCATCGCGGTCTACACGCTGATCGTGGCGTTTTCGCTGCCGGGTGCCACCATTGCCACGCTGACCGGCGGGTTCCTGTTCGCGACCTTTCCCGGTGCCCTGTTCAACATCACCGGCGCCACGCTTGGGGCGACGGCGATC
>JAGYJU010000003.1 GCA_018401965.1 Roseicyclus sp. | reverse complement strand
CCACCTCGGCCACGATATTGGGGCGGACATTGGAATTGGCAAAGACCTGGTCCAGCCGCGTGCGCACCATGTGCCGCCGCATCAGCGCGATGTGATCCTGACCATGCAGGATTTCGGGCGTGATGACCTTGTGGCGGGCCAAAGGGTGATCATGGGCCATCACACAGACCGCGCGGGTCTGGTGAAACGGGATCAATTCCATCGCGGAATGGGTCAGTTCCGCGAGGGTAAAGCCCAGGTCGATCGTGTCATCGACCAGCCGGCTGACCAGCCCGTTCGAGGTGCAGGTTTCCAGCGACACCATCTGGCCGGGTTCTGTTTCATGTAGCTGGCCATCAGCCCGGCCAGAAAGCGGTGGCCCAAGGTGGGCGGCGCTGCCAGCCGCAGGGGCTGGCTGGCGGGGTCGGCGGGGTCGGTGCCATCGAGATAGGCCAGCGCATCGAACAGCCGGTCCAACCTGCCATTGAGCCGCAGCGCCTCGGCGGTGGGGCGCAGGCGCCCACCGCGTCGCTCGAACAGGGTCACGCCGACGTTGGATTCAAGCTGTGCCAAAAGGCGGCTGACGGCAGGTTGCGAAATGCCAAGCCGATGGGCCGCTGCCGTGACCGTGCCAGAGGTGACGATCGCGCGCAGCACTTCGTATTCGCGCACGGATGCCCTTGGTCGCATCGCTCATCCCCCCTGCAGTGCCAGGCCATGCCAAATCATTATGGGTGCATAACACGCTTGCATGAAGTTTCCAATTCCCGCCGCGGTTCGCCCGGATAGGGTGACACGGTCAACAGACGACAAAGAGACCGGGTCGTGTGCCTGCGCCAAACCCGGACCGCCAACAGAGGAGACCACCCCAATGTCCAGCCCCGTGATCCGCGGCCTGGCCGTCGCGGCGCTTGCCGCCGCCATTCCGGCCCTGCCGCTTGCGGCCCAGGAATTGCGCATCGGCCTTGCGTCCGAGCCATCCTCCGCCGACCCGCATTTCCACAATCTCGGCCCCAACAACCAGCTGCGCCGCAACGTCTTCGAATCGTTGGTCGGCACCGACGAAGCGCAACAGCTGACGCCGCTTCTGGCCGAAAGCTGGGCGCCGGTCAGCGAGACCAGCTGGCAGTTCAACCTGCGCCAGGGCGTGACCTTTTCCGATGGCTCGCCCTTCGATGCCCATGACGTGGTCTATACCGTCTGCCGCATTCCCGGCGTGCCGGATTCGCCGTCGCTCTTCACCACCTATACCGGCGGCATCACCGGCATGGAGGTCGTGGACCCCTATACGCTGATCGTGCACAGCGCCGAGGCCTACCCCTTGATGCCGACCGAATTCTCGACCTTCGGGATCATTTCGGCCCGCGCCAATGGCGTCGACGGATCGGCCCTGACCTTCAGCACCGAGGGCTGCGGCGATGACATGCCCGTTCCCGCGACGCAGGCCTTCAACGACGGCACGGCCGCCATCGGCACCGGGCCGTTCCTGTTGGAAAGCTTCCGCCGTGGCGAAGGCATCGAACTCGTGCGCAACCCCGGCTACTGGGGCGAGGCCGCTGCCTGGGACCGCGTGACGATGCTTCCGCTGACCTCCGAGGGGCCGCGCGTGGCCGCGCTGATCGCGGGCGATGTCGACTTCATCGAGAACCCGCCGCTGCAAGATCTGGAGCGCCTGCGCGGCGACGACAGTTTGCGCGTCGTGCAGGGCATTTCCAACCGGGTGATCTATATTCACCTCGATCACGCGCAGGTGCCATCGCCGATGATCACCGGCACGGATGGCGCCAACCCGCTGCAAGATATCCGCGTGCGCGAGGCGCTGACCATCGCGGTCAACCGCGATGCCATCGTGGCGCGGATCATGGGCGGCGTGGCCGTGTCGGCGGGCGAGTTGCTGCCGCCGGGCATGTTCGGCGCGCATGTCGAGGGCGATCTGCCGCCGCGTGGCTTCGACGCTGATCGCGCCAAGGCGCTTTTGGCCGAGGCAGGCTATCCCGACGGCTTCGGCATCACCATCGGCACGCCGAATGACCGCTACATCAACGACGCGCAGGTGGCCCAGGCCGTGGCGCAGATGTGGGCACGGATCGGCGTCGAAACCGAGATCGACGCCTCCACCGCCTCGACCTTCTTCTCGCGGCGCAATGCCTTTGAATTCTCGGCCTATCTTGCGGGTTGGGGCGCAGGCACGGGCGAGATGTCTTCGCCGCTGCGCGCGCTCTTGGCGACGCGCAACAGCGATCTGGGGCTGGGCGGCACCAACCGGGGCCAGTATTCCAACCCGGCCATGGACGCGGTGCTGATCGAGGCGCTGCGCACCGTCGACGATGACGCGCGCGAAGCCTTGCTGCAACAAGCCTCGCGCATGGCGATGGATGATTACGCCATCATCCCGCTGCACTACGAGGTGACACCCTGGGCGATGCGCGCGACCATCGACTACACGCCGCGTGCCGACCAGTACACCCTGCCCTACATGATCACCCCGGCCCAATAAGGCCACAGGATCATCGGGCCGCGCGGCCGGCATTCCGCCCGCGCGGCCCACCTACCCCGTCACCCCAGATACCGGGACGCATCACGAATGCTTGTTTTCCTGCTTCGCCGTCTCGCCCAATCGGTGTTCGTCCTGATCGCCATGATGATCGTCGTCTTCTTTGGCGTCTTCATGATCGGCAACCCGGTCGATATCCTGATTTCCCCCGATGCCACCCCTCTCGAGATCGAGGAAACCATGGCGCGCTTCGGCTTTGACCAGCCGGTGCATGTGCAATTCCTCAAATTCGTCGGCAACGCACTGCAAGGCGACCTGGGGCGCAGTTTCGTGCATGGCGAAAGCGCCGTGTCGCTGATCCTGTCCTACATGCCCGCAACGCTGGAACTGGCGCTGTTGGGGCTGATCTTCTCGGTCGCCATCGGTGTGCCGCTGGGGGTCTATGCCGGCTACAAGGCCGACCGCTGGCAGGGCCGCACCATCATGACCGGGTCGATCTTCGGCTTTTCGCTGCCGAATTTCTGGGTCGGGATGTTGCTGATCCTGATCTTTGCGGTGGAATTGCGCTGGCTGCCGTCGACCGGGCGCGGCGATACGGTGGAGGTTCTGGGCCTGCGCCTGTCGATCTTTACCGCCGACGGGTTCCAACACATGATCCTGCCCGCGCTCACGCTTGCGCTGTACAAGGCGTCCTTGGTCACGCGGCTGGCGCGCGCGGGCACGCAAGAGGCCTTGATGCAGGATTACGTCAAGTTCGCCCGCGCCAAGGGCCTGTCGGAAACCCGCATTCTGGTGGTCCATGTGCTGAAAAACATCATGATCCCGATCATCACGGTGCTGGGGCTGGAACTTGGATCAATGATCGCCTTTGCAGTCGTGACCGAAACCGTCTTTGCCTGGCCCGGCATGGGCAAGTTGTTGATCGACAGCATCCTGACGCTCGACCGGCCGGTGATCGTGGCCTACCTGATGCTGACGGTCATCATCTTCATCGTCATCAACCTGATCGTGGATGTGGTCTATACGCTGCTTGATCCGCGCGTCCGGGTGAAGGGAGACGCGGCATGAGCGCCCTTGACCAAACCGGCCCCGCCGTCCCCGTCACCGACCCCGGCGCGCGCTGGCGCAAGATCAACCTGGTCGCGGGTCTGGCCGTGGGGGGCGCGCTGGCGGTCTTGCTGGCAGGTCAAAGCGTGGCGCAATTGCCCGCGCGGGTGATCTTGCTGGCCGGTCTGATCGCGCTGGCCGCCAGCCTGTTGCGCGGCCGGGCGCGGAAATTCTTTTCCGGCCCATCGGCCTATGTCGCCACGGCCAGCCTGTTGCTTCTGGTGGTGCTGGCGATCTTTGCCACCGAGATTTCGCCGCAAAACCCCTATGACCTGCGCCAACTCAGCATCATGGATGGGCGCATGCCGCCCGGCTCCACCACATTCGACGGGGCGATGACCTATCACCTTGGCACCGATGAACAGGGTCGGGATATCCTGTCGGGCATCCTCTATGGCTTGCGCGTGTCGCTGTCGGTGTCGATCTTTGCCACCCTTGCCGCCATGGCCATCGGCGTGGTCGTGGGCATCTACGCCGCCTGGGCGGGCGGGCGGGTCGAGGCGGTCTTGATGCGGATCGTCGATTTCCAGCTGTCTTTCCCCTCGATCCTGGTGGCGCTGATGCTGATGGCGGCCTTTGGCCGGGGGCTCGACAAGATCGTGATCGCGCTGATCATCGTGCAATGGGCCTATTACGCGCGCACCGTGCGCGGCACCGCCCTGTCAGAGGCGCGCAAGGAATATATCGATGCCGCGCGCGGCCTTGGCCTGCCGGATTGGCGCATCGTCTTCGGCCATCTGCTGCCCAACTGCATCCCGCCCCTGATCGTGATTTCCACCGTGCAGGTGGCCAATACCATCGTGCTGGAAAGCTCCTTGTCCTTTCTGGGCGTCGGCGTGCCGATCACCCAGCCATCGCTTGGGCTGCTGATTGCCAATGGCTATGGCTACATGCTGTCGGGCCAATACTGGATGAGCATGTATCCCGGCATAGCCCTTTTGGCGATCGTCGCCTCGATCAACATGGTGGGCGACCGCCTGCGCGACACCCTGAACCCGAGGCTGCAAAAATGACCGTTCTCGATGTGCGCGATCTGCAAACGCATTTCTTCACCGACACGGGCGTGGTCAAGGCCGTGGATGGCGTCAGCTTTTCACTTGGCGAAGGCGAGGTGCTGGGCCTTGTGGGCGAAAGCGGGTCGGGCAAATCCGTCACCGGCTTTTCGATCCTGCGGCTGGTCGATCCGCCGGGCCGGGTGGTGGGCGGGCAGATCAATTTCCGCGGACAGGATCTTGCCACCCTGTCCGCGCGCGACATGCGATCGCTGCGCGGCAACCGCATCGCGATGATCTTTCAGGATCCGATGATGACGTTGAACCCGGTTCTGCGGATCGAGACCCAGATGGTCGAGGCGGTGCGCGCCCATGACCGTGTCAGCCATGCCGCCGCCCGCGACCGCGCGATACAGGCGCTGTCCAAGGTCGGCATCCCCTCGCCCGAGGAACGGCTGGCGGCCTATCCGCACCAGTTTTCGGGCGGCATGCGCCAGCGCGTCGCCATTGCCATAGCCCTGCTCAACGGCCCCGATCTGATCGTGGCCGATGAACCGACCACGGCGCTGGATGTGACCATCCAGAGCCAGATCCTGGCCGAGGTGCAGGAACTGGCGCGCGACACCGGCACGGCGCTGATCTGGATCACCCATGACCTGGCCGTTGTCGCGGGGCTGGCCGACAAGATCTGTGTCATGTACGCGGGCCGGATCGTGGAAACCGGGCCGACCGATGCGGTTCTGACCGCGCCGGGCCACCCCTATACCGAAGGGCTTTTGGGCTCCATTCCCGGCCATGGGCGGCGCGGCGAGCGGTTGACGCAAATCCCCGGCATGGCGCCCAACATGGCGCGCCTGCCCCTTGGCTGCGCCTTTGCGCCACGCTGTGCGCGCGCCAGCGACATCTGCCGGACAGCGGCGCCCGAGATCACCGATATCGGGCCGGGGCGGGCCCTGCGCTGCTACCACCCCGCCCCCATGGCGGAGGGCGTGGCATGACCGCGATGCTGGAATTGAATGCCGTCTCGCGCCGGTTCGAGAAAAAGCTTGATGGGGTCGAACGGCTGGCGCGTCGCCTGGGCGCGGACCTCAGGGAAACCTGCGTCAACGCCGTCGATGCCGCAAGCTTCAGCGTCGCGCGCGGCGAGGTCGTGGGGTTGGTGGGCGAAAGCGGCTGTGGCAAGTCCACGCTGGGGCGCATGGTGGCGGGATTGCTGCCGGTGTCGGATGGCGAAATCCGGTTCGAAGGCACCGACGTGACCGATGCGAAAAGCGCGCAGGCCCGCGACAAGCGGCTGCGCATCCAGATGATTTTCCAGGATCCGATGTCCTCGCTGAACCCAAGGATGAAGGTGGTCGATATCGTGGGCGAAGCGGCGGTCTATCACGGGCTTGACCACGCGCGCCGAGATGGCGGGCTATGTCGACGGGCTGCTGGAAAAGGTCGGGCTCGACCCGGCCTTTGCCCATCGCTACCCGCACCAGATGTCGGGCGGCCAGCGCCAGCGCATCGGCATCGCCCGCGCGCTTGCGGTGCAGCCCGAATTCCTGATCTGCGATGAAAGCATCGCGGCGCTGCGATGTGTCGATCCAGGCGCAGGTGATCAACCTGTTCCAGGACCTGCGGCGCGACCTGGACCTGACCTACCTGTTCATCAGCCATGACCTGGGCGTGGTGGAACATATCGCCGACCGCGTCGTGGTGATGTACCTGGGGCGCATCGTGGAAATCGCACCGACCGAGGCGCTGTTCGATGCGCCCCGCCATCCCTACAGCCAGGCGCTCTGGACCAGGTGCCGCGCCTCGGGGCGGGCCGACAGGCGTTTCGCACCGTCAAGGGCGAAATCCCCTCGCCGCTCAACCCGCCGCCCGGCTGCCATTTCCACCCGCGCTGTCCCATGGCCGGCCCCCGCTGCAAGCGCGAGGTGCCGCGCACCCTGACCGAGGGCGGCCATACCACCGCCTGCCACCTGCATGACGGGGGAACCGCATGACCGAAACCGTTCCGGGTGTCTTCAGCCTGCATGGCGCCATGACCCAAAGCCTGCCGCTGGTCTTCGACAGCCCGCATTCCGGCACCGATTACCCCGCCGATTTCAACCATGCCGCCGATCCGGCCCTGTTGCGCAATGCCGAAGACACCCATGTGGGCGATCTGTGGGCCGGGGCGGTCGAAGCGGGCGCGGTGCTGCTCGAGGCGCATTTTCCCCGCTCCTACGTCGATGCAAACCGTGCCGCCGATGACATGGACCCGGCCCAGATCGACGGCGATTATCCCGGCCCGCTGAACCCAACGGTCAAAAGCCAGCTTGGGATCGGCCTGTGCTGGACCCGCGTGCCCCCGCGGGCGGGCCGATGTATGACCGCCGCCTGACCGCCGATGAGGTCGCGGCCCGCGTCGCGCGCTATCACCGCCCCTATCAGGCGCGCCTGCGCGCGATGCTGGATGACGCGCATGGGCGTTGGGGCGCGGTCTGGCACGTGAATTGCCATTCGATGCAGGAAGTCGCCTCGGCCATGTCGACACAAGACCGGGGCACGCCGCGCCCCGATTTCGTTCTGGGCGACCTGGATGGGGCGGCTTGCGAGCCGGGGCTGACCGAAACGGTGCGCGCCTTCCTTGTCGCGCGCGGCCATTCCGTCGCGGTCAACGATCCCTACAAGGGGATGGAACTGATCCGCGCCAATGGCGACCCGGCACACCGCCGCCACTCGATGCAGATCGAGGTCAACCGCAAGCTTTACATGACCGAAGACACCCGCGAACCCAACCCGGGCTATGCGCCGCTCAAGGCATGTTTTTCCGATTTGGCACGCCACCTTGCCGCCTATGTCGCCACCCGGATCGAAAGGACACCCGCCCAATGACCACGCCCCGCACCGGATCGGCCACCGGCCTGCCCAACCCCTTCCCCGTCGAACTGACGCCCCCCGACCTGACGCCCTATGCCAAGGGCACCGGCGACATTCCCTATATCTGGACCTTCGACAGCGGCCTGCCCGGCCCGCATGTGGCGTTGACCGCCATCGTGCATGGCAATGAACCTTGCGGCGCGCTGGCGCTCGACTGGCTGATGAAGCGCGGCACGCGGCCCCTGGTCGGCAAATTGTCCTTTGCCTTCATGAATGTCGCCGCCCACGAAGCCTTTGACCCGGACGTGCCCGATGCCTCGCGCTGGATCGACGAGGATTTCAACCGTCTTTGGGCCAGCGACACGCTGGATGACCCCGACCGCCCCCTGACCGAGGAATTGCGCCGCGCACGGCAAGTGCGCCCCTGGCTCGATACCGTCGATCTGCTGCTCGACATCCATTCGATGCAGAACAAGAACGCGGCCCTGACCATCGCGGGGCTCTTGCCCAAGGGGCGCGAGCTGGCGCGCAGCGTGGGCTACCCCGACCTGGTGATCAACGACCAAGGCCATGCCGAAGGGATGCGGATGCGCGATTACGGCGGGTTCGGCGACCCGGCCTCGCCGCGCAACGCGATGCTGGTGGAATGTGGCCAGCATTGGGAAGCCGCCGCCGCCGATGTCGCGCTGGAAACCGCGATCCGCTTTCTGCGCGCGTCGGGCGCGGTTGCGTCGGATTTCGCCGCCGACTGGATCGATGCGCGCCCTGCCCCCGCGCCGATGCAATTCTTTCAGGTGTCGCGCGCGGTCACGATCGAAACCGATGACTTCACATTCGCCCAGAACTGGACCGGGCTGGAGGCGCTGCCCGAAGGCACGTTGATCGGCCATGACGGGCCGACCGAAATTCGCGCCCCCCATCCGGTGACGGTGCTGATCATGCCGTCGCGGCGGCTGTGGCGCGGCAAGACCGCCGTGCGGCTGGCCGAACCGGTCGCAGGCTAAGGAACAGGCAGAACATGCAAAATACATCGGAAATTCCGCAGCTTGTGGCGCGCCACCAAGATGACCTGGTCGGGCTGGCCAACCGCGTCTGGGCCATGCCCGAAACGCTTTACGGCGAATTCCGGTCTTGCGCCGAACATACCGCCATGCTGCGCGACAAGGGCTTTGCCGTAACCGAAAACCTGGCGGGCATCCCCACCGCCGTGATGGGCGAGGCGGGCACGGGTGGCCCGGTGATCGCGATCCTGGGCGAATACGACGCCCTGCCCGGCCTCAGCCAGGTCGCGGGCGTGGATTACCCGCAGGAACTGGATCAGGGCGGCCCCGGTCATGGCTGCGGCCACAACCTGCTTGGGTCGGCGGCGCTGCTGGCGGCCTGCGCGGTCAAGGATTGGCTGGAGGCGACGGGCACACCGGGGCGCGTGCGCTATTACGGCTGCCCGGCGGAGGAAGGCGGCGCGGCCAAGGCCTTCATGGTGCGCGACGGCGCCTTTGACGATGTGGATGCCGCCGTCACATGGCACCCCGGCGGCATGACCCGTGTCGATGATCCGCTGTCGCTGGCCAACACGCGGATGGATTTCCATTTTTCGGGCCGCGCGGCCCATGCGGCGGCGCAACCCCATCTGGGGCGGTCGGCGCTGGATGCGGTGGAACTGATGTCGGTCGGCGTGAACTACATGCGCGAACACATGCCGCAAGATGCGCGGATCCATTACGCCTATCTCGATGCGGGCGGCAAGGCGCCCAATGTCGTGCAGGCCCGCGCTTCGGTGCGCTATTCGATCCGCGCGCTGAAACTGCACGAGATGCTGGCGCTGGTCGAACGGGTCAAGAAAGTGGCCGAAGGGGCGGCGCTGATGACGGAAACCACGGTGGAATTCAAGATGTTCGCCGCCGTGTCGAACCATTTCGAAAACCTGACGATGGACCAGGTGATGCAAGAGGCGCTGGATGAATTGGGCGGCGTGCCCTTCGACGACGCCGACCGCGCCTATGCCGCGCGCATTCAGGCCACCTTGTCGGACTCTGACGTCGCCGCCGAATGGTCGGTGGTGAACCAGCCCCCCCGCGATGCGGCCTTGTGCGATTGGGTGGTGCCGATGCGGCCGGGCGGCGAGGTCTTGATCGGGTCCACCGATGTGGGCGACGTGACCTGGAAGGTGCCCACGACCGAGGTTCTGGTCGCCACCGCCGCGATCGGCACGCCGCTGCACAGCTGGCAGATGACGGCGCAAGGCCTGTCGGGGGCGGCCCACAAGGGCATGATCCACGCCGCCAAGGCGATGGGCCGCGTGGCCCAGATCGTGATCAGCGATCCCGCGCGCCTGGCAGAGGCCAAGGCCGAACATGCCCGCCGCCTTGCGCTGACACCCTATGTCTGCCCGATGCCCAAGGACCACAAACCGCCGATCATCCCCCGGCCGGATGCCGCCTAAAGGCCGTAAAGCGCGGAATATTTCGCCTCCAGGTAGTCCAGCAGCGGCGCTTCGCTGACCGGGCTGCCGGTGGCGTGTTCGATCGTGTCGCGCGGCGGGCGCAAGCCGCCATGGGTCTGCACCCCGTCCCGCAACCACGCAAGCGCGCGCGACGGGTCGCCCGATGCGAGGTCATCGTCCAGCCCCGGCAGATCGGCGCGCAAGGCGGCATGCAGGCACCCGGCATAGACATTGCCAAGGCTGTAGGTCGGGAAATAGCCAAACAGCCCCACGGGCCAGTGCACATCCTGCAACATCCCCTGCGACGGGCGCGCGACCGTGATCCCGAAATCGGCGGCGAACCGGTCGTTCCAGGCCGCCTCCATCTCCGCCAGCGCCAGGTCGCCCCGGATCAGCGCCCGTTCCAGGTCAAAGCGCAGCATGATGTGCAGGTTGTAGTGCAGCTCGTCCGCCTCGGTGCGGATATAGCCCGCCGCCACCCCGTTGACAGCGCGGGCGAAATCCTCCGGCCCCGACACCGACAAGGGCCCGAAATGATCGACCATGCGCCCGTAAAGCCAGGCGCAGAACGCGGGCGAGCGCGCCAGTTGGTTTTCATAGATCCGGCTTTGGCTTTCATGCACGCCCATCGACACGCCCTGCCCAAGCGCGGTCAGGCCATAGGCCTGATCGATGTTTTGTTCATAACCCGCATGCCCCACCTCGTGGATGGTGGAATACAGGCACCCCAAGGGGTCGGTTTCATCCACCCGCGTGGTGATGCGGACATCGTTGAACGACCCCGATGAAAACGGATGCACCGCCTCATCGATCCGGCCCCGGTCGAGATCATAGCCAAAGGCGCGCGCGATCTCCTCGGCCAGCGCCAATTGCCGCGCTTTCGGGAAATGCCCGGTCAGCCGTGGCGCAGGGGCCGCCCCCATCACCGCCTCGCGCAGAGCGCGGATGCGCGGGCGCATCCGGTCAAACAGCGCCGCGATCTCGGCCCCGGTCAGCCCCGGCTCGTAGCCATCGAGCAGCGCGTCATAGGCGTCACCCCCGCCTGACAGCGCCTGCGCCTCTTGCCGGCGCAGATCGACCACCTGCCCCAGCACCGGCAGGAACCCCGCCAGGTCCTCCTCCCGGCGGGCCTGGGCCCATTTGCCCTGCGCCACGGAGGTGACGCGGGCAATCTCGGCGGCCAGATCGCCCGGCACCTTTGCGACCGCTCGTAACTGCGCGCGATCAGCCGCAGCTGTGCCGCCTCGGCCTGCGTGCCCGGCTCGGCGCGCGCCAGCCAGTCGCCCAGGCGCGGATCGGTGCGGCGGGCATGCAACACGCCCTCGAGCGCGGCCATTTCATCGCCGCGCTGCGCCGCCGACCCACGCGGCATGACGGTTTCCTGGTCCCAGCCCAGGCGGCCCATGACCTGTGCCAGCGCCTCGGTCTCGCGCTGGAACGCCAGCAACGCGGCCAGCGCGCTCATGGCTTGGCCGCCTTCACGCTCTGGGGCAGCGGGTACATCGCCAGGAACCGCGCCCGCAAGACCAGCGTCAGAACCGCGACCGCGCCCAATTGGTGCCAGATCGCGATATACCAGGGCGAGGAATGCATCACCGTGACGATGCCCAGAACGATCTGCGCGAAAATCGCCACCAACACCCAGTCGAAGGCGCGCTTGGTGGCCAGCCGCGCGGTGCGCCGCGATGCGGCCCAGGCCCCGATGGCCAGCGCCAGCACCAGATAGCCCACCATGCGGTGGATGAATTGCACCGTGCCATCGTTTTCGAACAGGTTGCGCCAGCCCGGTTCCAGCACCCAGACATTGGGCGGCAAAAAGCCCCCTGCCATCAAGGGCCAGTCGATGTAATTGCGCCCCGCGTCGATGCCCGCGACCAGCGCGCCGATCACTATCTGGATGAAACTCAGGTGCAAAAGCCCCGTCGCCATTCCCTTGAGCTTGCGGTCGCCATCGCGCCGCGCCTGCATCAGCTGCGCCTGCTCGCGGCCCAGTTTGAACACGAACCACGCGATCAATCCAAGGATCAGAAAGGCCAGCCCCAGATGCGTCGCCAAGCGGTAGGAGGCGACCGAGATCATGCCCTCCTGCAAGCCCGAATGCACCATCCACCACCCGATCGCGCCCTGCGTGCCGCCAAGTGCCCCAAGCCCCAGCAACCGCCCCGTCCAGCCCACGGGCATCTTGCGCGTCAGCAGCAGGCCGAAAAACCCGATGGCCCAGACCAGCCCGATCACCCGGCCCAGCTGGCGATGGCCCCATTCCCACCAGTAGATCACCTTGAACTCTTCAAGGCTCATGCCCCGGTTCATCAGCTCGTATTGCGGGATCTGGCGATAGGCGTCGAATTCGCGGGCCCAATCCTGCGCCGACAGCGGCGGGATGGCGCCGGACAAGGGCGCCCATTCGGTGATCGACAGGCCCGAATCCGTCAGCCGCGTCATGCCGCCGACCGCGATCATGGTCACGACCAGGGCAAACAGCCCCATCAGCCAGCCGCGCACCAGCCGCCGCGCCCCCCCGGTGTCGCGCGTTACCCCGCCCGGTGTGGCGGCGGGTTTCGCGGTCTGGGTCACCTCTTCGAAGATGCTGCGCGGCTTGGCCATGGTCGGTCCCTCTTCTGGCTTTCGGCAGACCTATCGCGGCCTGCCCCCCCCTTCAAGCGACCGCGTCATCCTGCCCCTGTGCGCCGCGCGCCCAAGACCCAGGCTTCACCTTTCCATAAATACGCAAAGCCCGCCCGCGCTCACGGGTCGCGCTGCTTGGTCTCGGCCCAGCGGACCATCTGGCGGAACATGCCATGCAGCGTCTGCACATCGGCGCGCGTCAGCGGCAGGCGGCCCCAGATCTGGCGCAGGCTGCGGCGCATTCCCTCGGCCTTGGGTTCGGGAAAGAAAAACCCCGCCTCCTCCAGCCGGGCCTCGATATGATCGCCAAGCGCCGAAATCTCGGCCCCGGTGGCGAAATCGGTGCGGGCCAGTTCCATCACCTCGGGCGGCGTGGTGTCGCCCGCGCGGCGGAATTCATAGGCCACCAAAAGCACGCATTGCGCCAGGTTCAGCGACGGGAACTCCGGGTTGACCGGCACCGAGATGATCGCGTTGGCCCGCGCGATATCCTCGTTTTCCAGGCCGGCGCGTTCCGGCCCGAACATCACCGCGACACGCCCCCCCTGCGCCAGGATGGCGCGGGCCTGTTGCATGGCGCGTTCGGGCGTGACCACCGGCATGGTCATGCCGCGCGGGCGCGCGGTGGTGGCAAAGACATAGGTGCTGTCGCCAAGCGCATCGGGCACGCTGTCAAACAGCCCCGCGTGATCCAGCAACCGCCCCGCCCCCGAGGCCAGCGCCACGGCGCGCTCATTCGGCCAGCCGTCGCGCGGCGCCACGACGCGCATCCGGTCAAGGCCGAAATTCCACATCGCGCGCGCGGAGGCGCCGATGTTTTCGCCCATTTGCGGGCGGACCAGAACAAAGCTCGGTTGGCGGGGATCGGGTATATCGGTCATGGCCCCGCCGATAGCGCGCGCGGCGCGCCCCGGCAAGCACCCTGTCCATGCGCCCCATTGCCCAGACTGCCCCGGCCCGCTATCACCCGCAAGATGCAGCCAAGGGACAAGACCCGATGTCGGACAGCGACCAGACCGATCAGCCAAATCTCTACCTGATCACCCCCACCAGCTTCGAGATCGCACGGTTCGTGCCGCGCCTTGCGGCGATCCTGGATGGCGAACCCATCGCCTGCCTGCGGCTGGCCCTGGTGACCGAGGACGAAGATGACCTGGCGCGTGCCGCCGATGCGCTGCGCGAGCTGGCCCATGCGCGCGATGTGCCGCTGGTCCTGTCGGGCCATGCGGGCATGGTGGAACGGCTGGGCCTGGACGGGGTGCACCTGACGGACGGGCCGCGCAACATGCGCGCCACCCGCAAGGCGCTTGGCGGCGATGCGATCATCGGGGCCTATTGCGGCGCGCTGCGCCATGACGGGATGACGGCGGGCGAGGCGGGCGCCGATTACATCGCCTTTGGCCCCTTGGGGGAAACGCCCCTGGCCGATGGCCCGAAGGTCGAGCATGACCTGTTCGCCTGGTGGTCGGAAATGATCGAAATTCCGGTGGTGGCCGAAGGCGCGCTGGATGTCGGGCTGATCGAACGCTTCGCCCCGGTCACCGATTTCTTTGCCATCGGCGCAGAAATCTGGCGCGAAGACGATGCCTTGGCGGCCTTGCGCGCCCTGATTGCACCGCTGCGCTAAGCCGCCGGTTCAGGCCAGATGGCCGGGCGGGAAACCGCCGCGCACCGCCGCTTCGGCCAGGGCCGCCAGCGCCTTGCGATCGCGGAGCTCGGCCAGGCGCAGGGGGGTGTGATAGACCAGATCGACCTGGCCCTGGCGGCGCACGGCCAACACCGCCAGGATCGCCGGCCCTAGCGCCATGTCCCCCCACCAACCGTAGAACTCCGGGCTTTCACCCTTGGGCGGGTGATAGACCAGTGTCACCGGCTGGACCTGCAGCACATCGCGCAACCGTTCCGACAAGAAGGCCTGGAACAGCGTCGGCTTGAAGGCCAGCACCCGCCGCCCATCGGTCGAGGTGCCCTCGGGAAAGAACAAGAGCCTGTGGCCCGCGCGCAGCCGATCCTCGAACAGGCGGGTCTGGGCCGCGGCCTGCCGCGGATCGCGCGCGATGAACACCGTGCCGGTGGCGCGGGCCAGCCAGCCGATGCCGGGCCAGCCTGCAACCTCGGATTTCGCCACGAAATACAGCCGTTTGCCGGCGTTCAGCACGAAAATATCCAGCCAGCCGACATGATTGGCCACATAGGCCCCCGGCCCCGTCATCGGCGCGCCCCGAACCCGCAGCCGCAGCCCCAGGACCCGGCAGGCCATTCGACAGACAAATTGCGTGATATGCGGCGTCACCGGGCGGTTCAGGCCAAAGATCAGGCGTTCGGGGATGCGCAGCACCAAGAGGATCGGGAAACAGACCGCCAAAAGCGCGGCAATGCCCGCCCCCCGCCGCGCCACGCGCAGACCATCGCGCAAGGACAGGTCACGCCGCGCTGGCGGGTCTGCGCCCTGCCACGTGCTGCGGGTCATGGTGCCGGGCGCGTGTAGATCGCGCGATGTTTTTCCGGGATCAGCGCCACGTCCATCACCAGGCAGACATCGATGCAATTGAAGGCGCGGTCGACATAGGCACCCTGCCCCACGAAGCCCCCCAGCCGCAGGTAGGCCTTGATCAGCGCCGGAATGGCCCGGACCGCCAGGGGCCGATCCAGGTCGGGTTCCGCGATCAGGTCCATCCGCTGATGACCGGGCGCGCGCGCCACGGGCCGGATCGCGGCGGGCGCAAGATGGCGATGGTGCAACAGCGACAGGGGGGCCGCCAAGGGCGCGGGATCGCAGCCGTGGAAACTGGCCACGCCGAACATCACCTCGATGTCATGGGTGGCGATGTAATCGGCCAGACCGGCCCAGAGATGCATCATCGCGGTGCCGCCGCGATAGTCGCGATGCACGCAGGACCGGCCCAGTTCCAGGAGCCGCCGCCCCGAGCCGCGCAAGGGCGCGAGATCATATTCATCCTCGGAATAGAACTGGCCCGCGCGCGCCGCGCCATCGGCGCGCATCACGCGGTAGACGCCGATCACCTGGTCGCCCAAGGCCCTGCGATGATCCAGCAGCAGCAGGTGATCGAAATAGGGATCGAACCGGTCGATCTCGCGGCGGGCATCATGATCGACCAACGCGCCATCGCCGCCCAATTCTTCCACGAAGACGGCATAGCGCAGCCGCTGCGCGGCCTCGAGATCGGAGGCGGTCGCGGCAAGGCGTAGCTCGAAATGACGGTCGTCGATCTGCATGGGCGCGGGCATGCTCCGTGGGGCTGCCGAGATCCCTTAGCAGGCCGATGGCGGCTTGCAAACCGCTGCGGGCTTGCCTGCAGGGCCAGTTGCGGCGTTAAACTGATCTTAACCCGGGCGCCCCTAGGATGGCCGAACCGGACCGGCGAGGGTGCAATGGATCAATCGAGAAACACCAGTTCCAGCGGCACCTGCGCCGCATCGATCACCAGTTTTCCCTCGTGCTCGAAATTGATCGTGACGCGCCCGCCCACGTTGGATTGCACCTGCCCCAGGCCCCAACCGGGCTGGCCCGGGCATCGCACGATCATGCCGGGTTCGAGAATGGCGCTCAGATCGCTTGACATGACAGGATGCGCCCCATGAATGACCAGTCTTCGACGGTTGCACAGACGCTGGCCGACCTGGTCGGATCGCGGCTGTGCCATGACCTCGTAAACCCGCTGGGCGCGATCGGCAACGGGGTCGAATTGATCGACATGACCGGGTCGGTGCGCGGCCCGGAAATGGACCTGATCCGCGACGCGGCGCGCGACGCGCAGGCGCGGCTGCGCTTCTTGCGCCTGGCCTTTGGCGCGGCCGGCCCGCAACAGGTGATCAGCGCCCGCGAGGCCCGCGCGGTGGCCCAGGCGCCCTGGCAAGCCGGGCGGCTGGAGCTGGAATGGGCCTCGACGGCCGATCTGCCACGGACCCGGGTGAAACTGGGCTATCTGATGCTGCTCTGTGCGGAAACGGCGCTGCCCATGGGGGGGGCGGTGCGGCTGGACCAGGACACGGGCGGCCAGTGGCACTTGACCGCCTCGGGGCCGCGCCTGGCGCTGGACGAACCGCTTTGGTCGGTGCTGCATTTCGGGATGATGGCGGCGGGCCGCCCGCTTCGACCCGGCGAGGTGCAGTTCGCGGCCTTGCATGCCGCCGCCGCGCCGCTGGAGGTCACGCTGAATTACGTCGCGCGCGACGGCAGCTTGTCGATGGCCACGGCCTGACCGACGGCTGCGACCCGGCGGGCGGCCGCGCGCAGGGCACGGGTCGGTGCCCCCGCGCGGTGCAACGGCACCCTGCCCCGCTTGCCGGGTCGGACCGGCGCGGCCTGCAGGCGTATTTGTGGAAAGGTGAAGCCCTGGCGCAGGCGGGCCCCGGACCGGATCAGACGGGCGTCAAGCCCGACCGGAACTGCCGCATGCGGTCGCGGTACTGGGCGGCGGAGCGCAACAGCCGGGCCTGCGCCTCGGCGTCAAGGGTCCGGATGATCTTGCCGGGCATGCCCATCACGAGGCTTCCATCGGGGATCTCGCGCCCCTCGGGGATCAGGGCGCCCGCGCCGACAAGGCAGCCCTTGCCGATCACCGCCCCGTTGAGCACCACGGCCCCCATGCCGATCAGCGACCCGTCCCCGATGGTGCAGCCATGCAAGATCGCCTTGTGCCCGATCGTGCAATCGCGCCCCACCGTCAGCGGATAACCCATGTCGGTGTGAAACACGCAGTTTTCCTGCACATTGGACCCGGCCTTGATGCGGATTTCCTCGTTGTCGCCGCGCAAGGCGGCGCCGAACCAGACGCTTGCGCCCGGTTCCAGCACCACGCGGCCGATCACATGCGCACCGGGCGCCACCCAGGTATCTTCGGCAATATCGGGGGCGAACCCGTCAAGGGCGTAGATCATGGGTGATCCTCCTGGAATTCATCGTGCAACCGGCGCACATGCGCCGCGAGACCGGGCTGTTGCGCGCGGCGCAGCCGTTCGGCGGCGATGATCGTGGTCAGCCGGTCAAAGGTCGCGTCGAGATCATCATTCACCAAGACGTAATCATAGCCGTCCCAATGGCTGATTTCATCCCAGCTCTTGAGCATGCGCTTGGCGATCACCTCTGGCCCGTCCTGGCCCCGGCTGATCAGCCGACGCTTGAGTTCGGGGATGGACGGCGGCAGGATGAAGATCGACAGCGTGTTTCGCCCCAGTGCCGAATTCCTGATCTGCTGGGCCCCCTGCCAGTCGATGTCGAACAAGACATCGCGGCCCGCGTCGATGGCCTGCGCCACCGGCGCCATGGGCGAGCCGTAGAAATGCCCGAAGACATGCGCATGTTCCAGCATCGCGCCATCGGCCACCATCGCCTTGAAGCCGGGTTCGGACAGGAAATGGTAATGCTCGCCATCCACCTCGCCCGGGCGCGGGGCGCGCGTGGTGGCCGAGACGGAAAACCGCAACGACGGGTCCCAGGCCATCAGGCGCCGTGCCAGCGTGGATTTCCCCGCGCCCGAGGGCGAGGAGAGGATGATCAAGAGCCCCCGACGGGGCACGGCTGGAGGGGGGGGGACCTGTGTCATCGCGGCAGTCCCTCTGCGCAGGCGGCGATCACACCGCCGCCCGCAGCCCCTGGCGGCTTTGCTGCAATTCCTCGGCCACAAGGAAGGCCAGTTCCAGCGATTGCGACGCGTTCAGGCGCGGATCGCAGGCGGTGTGGTAGCGCGACGACAGGTCTTCGTCGGTCACCGCGCGCATGCCGCCGGTGCATTCGGTGACATCCTTGCCGGTCATCTCGAAATGCACGCCGCCGGGCACGGTGCCTTCGGCGCGATGGATGGCAAAGAATTCCTGAACCTCGCGCAGGATCGACTCGAAGGGGCGCGTCTTGAAGCCGGTCGAGGACTTGATGACATTGCCGTGCATCGGGTCGCAGGACCACAGCACATTCGCCCCCTCGGCCTGCACGGTGCGGACCAGGCGCGGCAGGTGATCGGCCACCTTGCCCGCCCCGAACCGCGCGATCAGCGTCAGGCGGCCCGCCTCGTTGTCCGGGTTCAGCTTGGCCATCAGGACCTTGAGATCTTCCTCGGTGGTCGTGGGGCCGCATTTCAGGCCGATGGGGTTCTGCACGCCGCGGCAGAATTCCACATGCGCGCCATCAGGCTGGCGGGTGCGGTCGCCGATCCAGATCATGTGGCCCGATCCGGCGAGCCACTTGCCCGACGTGCTGTCGAGCCGGCACAGCGCCTCCTCGTATTCCAGCAAGAGCGCCTCGTGGCTGGTGTAGAAATCGACACTGGCCAGCTGATGGTTGGTTTCGCTGGTCAGACCGGCGGCGGTCATGAAATCGAGGCTGTCCTGGATGCGATTGGCCAGGTCGCGGTATTTTTCCGCGTCATCCTGGTCGGTGAAGCCGAGGGTCCAGCTGTGGACGCGGTGGATGTCGGCAAAGCCGCCGGTGGAAAAGGCGCGCAACAGGTTGAGCGATGCGGCCGCTTGCGTATAGGCCTGCAACATGCGCCCGGGGTCGGGCACGCGGGCGGCGGGGGTCGCTTCGATATCATTGATGATATCGCCCTTGTAGCTGTCCATCTCGACGCCGTTGATCACCTCTGTGGGCGCGCTGCGGGGCTTGGCGAACTGGCCGGCCATGCGGCCCACCTTGATGACCGGAACCTTGGCGCCATAGGTCAGCACCATGGCCATCTGCAGCATCACCTTGAAGGTGTCGCGGATGTTGTCGGCGGAAAATTCCGCGAAGCTTTCGGCGCAGTCGCCGCCCTGCAACAAGAAGGCCTCGCCGCGCGACGCGGCCGCGAGCGCCTTTTTCAGCCGACGCGCCTCGCCCGCGAAAACCAGCGGCGGATATTTCGCCAATTGCGCCTCGGCCGCCGCCAGGGCCGCCTGGTCGGGGTAGTCGGGCATCTGGATACGCGGGCGCGCGCGCCAGTCGGATTTCGTCCAGGCCTGTCCGGTCGCACGGGTCATGGCGCAGCTTCTCCTTGGTGTCGTCTCTCGGGGCCGGGTTATAGGCCGGGCTGGCCGGGCTTCCAATGCCCTAATTCGCCGCTGGCGGGGATTGCGTCTGCCCAAAAAAACTGCTTTCGCTCATCCACCGTGCGGGGCCGCCCCGCATATCACGACAGGCAAAGGCCTCAGCATGCCAAACCACACGGGCCCAAGGCGGTTCATCTTCGTCCTGCTGGACCAGTTCACCATGCTGTGCTTTTCCAGCGCCGTCGAAGCCTTGCGCATCGCCAACCGGATGTCGGGCCAACCGCTCTACAGCTGGACGCTGATCGGCGATGGCGGCGAGGTGGTGTATTGCAGCGCGGGCATCGGCTTCAAGCTGGACAGCGACCTGGGCGAGGTCACGCGCGATGACACGGTCCTGGTCTGTGGCGGTATCGACGTGGCGGCCGCGACATCGAAACGGATGGTCGGCTGGCTGCGCCGCGAGGCGCGCAAGGGCGCGATCATGGGCGGCTTGTGCACGGCGGGCTACACGCTGGCAAAGGCCGGGCTGCTCGATGGCAAGCGCGCCACGATCCATTGGGAAAACCAGGACAGTTTCACCGAGGAATTCGAAGAGGTGATCCTGACCAAATCGGTCTTCGTCATCGACGGCAACCGCATCACCACGGCGGGCGGCACCGCCTCGATCGATTTGATGCTGAAGATCATCGCCGATGACCATGGCGAAGACCTGGCCAACCTGGTGGCCGATCAGCTGATCTATACCTCGATCCGCACCGACCAGGACACGCAGCGCCTGTCGATCCCCACCCGCATCGGCGTGCGCCACCCCAAGCTGGGGCAGGTCATCCGGATGATGGAACAAAACATCGAGGACCCGATCAGCCCGGCCACCCTGGCCAAGGATGTCGGCATGTCCACACGCCAGCTGGAACGGCTGTTCCGCCGCTACCTCAACCGCAGCCCAAAGCGCTATTACATGGAGCTGCGCCTGGGCAAG
Organism: Roseicyclus sp.; assembly: GCA_018401965.1. Classification (GTDB taxonomy): domain Bacteria; phylum Pseudomonadota; class Alphaproteobacteria; order Rhodobacterales; family Rhodobacteraceae; genus Roseicyclus. Next base: position 69,190 of record JAGYJU010000003.1, on the reverse strand, counting down.
GCACGCAACCTGTTGATGCAAACCGACATGAGCGTGATCAACGTGGCGCTGGCCTGTGGTTTCGCGTCACCCTCGCATTTCTCCAAATGCTACCGCGCGCATTACAACACCACGCCCTACCGCGAACGCGGCGCGCATGGGACGCGGGAAAAGACCTGACGCGCCTCAGCCCTGCGGCACGCGGGCCGCGCGACCGCCCCGGCGGCGCGGGGTCGCGCCCTGGCCCAGGCCTTCGTGCAAGACCGCCGTCATCGGGTGATCTTGCGGCGCATCGGCATGGCGCGCCAACAAGGCCTCGATCAGCGGGCGGGGATCCGGGGCGCTGATGCTCAATGCCCAATCCACCAGGATCGACCGGCATTCGGCATCGGTGATGCCCTCGATCCGGTAGGCTTCGCGGATCAGGTTCTTGGGGTCGAACGGGTCGGCCGGGGCGCGGGCGGTGGTCATGGGGTTTCCTTTGGCGTCACGGGGCCGAAAACGGCGTCGATACACGAAAGCGCATCGGCGCGGGTCTTGTCCAGATGGGATGCAAGCGCGCCTGCGTCGCCCTGGCCCGCGACCCGCGCCAGAAAGGCGCGCCCGCCCGCGCCGACCGTGTCGGGATCAAGCGCTTCGTCGGTCAAGAGACGGGCCGCGCCCTGCACTTTTGAAAACAGCGCATGGGCGGATTGAAGACCCGCGACCGCGTCCGCATCCAACCAGCCAAGGCCCACCGCCTGCGCCAGTTGCGCCGCTGTTGCGCGCTCCGGCGCGCCTGCCGACAGGGCCACGGCCTGCCCCAGCAATTCGATGTCCTGCATCCCGCCGGGGCCCTCCTTGACCGCCCAGGTGCCGCCCGCGCGCCCCGCCTGCGCCAGGCGCGCGCGCATTTCTGCCGCCTCGGCGCGGACATGATCGGGGGCGGCTTTTTCCGCGATGACCGCGCCACGGATCGCCTCGACCTCGGCGCAGAGCGCCTCGGGGCCTGCAACGGCACGCGCGCGGGTCAGGGCCATGTGTTCCCATGTCCAGGCCTCGTCGCGCTGATAGCTGGCAAAGCCCGACAGCGCGGTCGCCACCGGCCCCTGCCGCCCCGAGGGGCGCAGCCGCATGTCCACTTCGTAGAGCTTGCCCGCAGCCGTGGGCGCCGACAGCGCGGTGATCAGCGATTTCGTGGCCTTGGCATACCAGCCGCGCGGATCGAGCGGGCGGCGTCCCTCGGACATCTCGACGCCAGCGGGGTCATAGATGACGATCAGGTCGAGATCGGACCCGGCCGACATGCGCCCCGATCCAAGGCTGCCCATGCCCAGAACCACGCCGCCGCGACCGGGCGGCGGTCCGTGGCGACGGGCGATATCGTCACAGACCGCGGGCCAAAGCGCGCCGATCACGGCATCGGCCAGGTCGGTGTATTGCGCCCCCGCCTCTTCCGGGCCGATCAGCGCGCGCAGCTGGTGCACGCCGATGCGGAAATGCCAATCTTTCTGCCAGCGCCGCGCGGCATCGAGTTGGCGTTCGTAATCCTGCCCGCGCAACAGGCCCGCCAGATCGTCGCGCAAGCCCGTGGCGCCGGGCCATGCCGCAAAGAACCGCCCGTCGAGCACCGCATCCAGAACCCCCGAATGGCGCGACAGGTAGCGCGACAATCCGGGGGCGGTGGCGCAGATATCGACGATCAGATCGACCAGCGGCGGGTTGGCCTCGAACAGGGAAAACAGCTGAACCCCGGCGGGCAACCCCTTGAGAAAGCCGTCGAAATTCGACAACGCCTCTTCGGGTTTGGCGGCGGCCTGGAACCGCTTGAGCAAATCGGGCTTGAGCCGTTCGAAAATCACCCGGCCCCGTTCGCTGCGCAGCGCCGGGTAGCTGTGCCAACGGGCGATGATGTCGGCCTGCGCAGGCGCGATATCGAGGCTCTGCGCGCCGCCGCGCGTGGGGGCAAACAGATCGCCGGTCACCTGTTCCACCCGGCGCAGATTGTCGGCCAGCCGGACGCGGAAGGCATCGGTGTCGCCCTCGCCACAGAGCCGCGCCAACCGGTCAAAGCCTTCGGGCGATTTCGGCAGGTCATGGGTTTGCGCATCGTCGATCATCTGGATGCGATGTTCGACCTCGCGGTGATGGGCGTATAGATCGGCCAGTTCGCCCGCCACCTCGCGCGGGATCCAGCCGGCGCGCGCCAACGCCGCCAGCGCCTTGACCGTGCGGCGCGACCGCAGCGACGGATCGCGCCCACCGGCGACAAGCTGGCGCGTCTGGGCAAAGAACTCGATGTCGCGGATGCCCCCGAAGCCGAGCTTCATGTTATGGCCTTCCAGCTTCAGGTCGCCGTGCAGCCCCTTGTGGTCGCGGATGCGCTGGCGCATGTCCATCGTGTCTTGCACCATCGCGAAATCGAGATGCCGCCGCCACACGAAGGGGGTGAGCGTGTCGAGGAACCGCGCCCCGGCCGCGACATCGCCCGCCGCTGGCCGCGCCTTGATATAGGCCGATCGTTCCCAGGACCGGCCTTCGGCCTCGTAGTAGCGTTCGGCGGCGGTCATCGAGATGCAGACCGGCGTGACGCTGGCATCGGGGCGCAGCCGCAGATCGGTGCGAAACACGTAGCCCTCGGCGGTGGTGTCGCTAAGGGTGGCGGCGATGCGGCGGGTGGCGCGGATGAAACCTGCGCGCGCCTCCATCGCGTCGGCGCCATCGAACCGGTCATCGTCGAACAGGCAGATCAGGTCGATGTCGGAGGAATAGTTCAATTCCCCCGCCCCCATCTTGCCCATGGCCAGCACGACCATGCCCGCGCCGTCGCGCGCGGCATCCTCCTCGGACATGCCGGGCAGCTTGCCGCGCCGCGCCTCGGCCGCGACATGGGTGATCAGCGCCGCCGACAGGCAGGCATCGGCGAAATCGGTCCAGGCCTGCGTCACCGCATGCAGCGGCCAGACGCCGCCCAGATCGGCCAGCGCCACGATCAGCGCCGCGCGCCGTTTCAGCCGCCGCAGCCCGCTGTCGAGATCGGCGGGGCAAGGCCCGCCGCCGCCGCGACCAGGTCGGTGATCACGTCCTCCGGCTCCGACAGGATCGCATGCGAAAGCCACTGCGCCTCGCGGGTGATGAGACCGCAGAGATAGGGCGATGATCCGGCGGCCCCGGTGATCAGCGGGCGCAGCTCGGGCGGCAGGTCATGCAGCGCCCCCCAGGCCTCGGCCCCGCGATCGGGGGCATGGGGGATGGGGTGGCGGGTCAGGCGGGATGCAAAGCTCATGGCATCGCATTAGGCCCGGCGGTTCGGAAAGGTCAATCGCCGCCGCAGGCTGGCCCTTGCAGCGCGGCGCGATCCTTGCCACTCCATCCCCAGGCAACCCGGGGGGAAACCGCAATGTCGAAAAGCGTGGCACGCGTGACACAGGCACTGGCCGAGGCGGGCGTGACGGCGGACATCGTCGAGATGGCTGAGGGCACCCGCACCGCGGAAGACGCGGCGCGCGCGGCGGGCTGCGCGCTGGACCAGATCGCCAAATCCATCATCTTCCAGGCCGAGGCCACGGGGGATGCGGTCTTGTTCATCACCGCCGGCGGCAACCGGGTGGATGCAGCGCGCGCCAGTGCGGTCGCGGGCGAGCCCTTGGGCAAGGCCGATGCCGGGCTGATCCGGGCGCAGACCGGTTTTGCCATCGGCGGTGTCGCGCCCATCGGGCACCTGACGCGCGTGCGGGCCTGGTTCGACCCAAGGTTGCTGGACTTCGACCTGGTCTATGCCGCCGCCGGCACGCCGCGCCACATCTTCGGCATCGCGCCCGATGTGTTGTTGCACCTGTCAAGGGCCGTTCCGGCCCGGTTCGTGATGGATCAATCGACCGATTGAAGCACCGCCAGGACCGCGCGGGCGGCGCGCAGGCCCGGCGGCTCACCGCCCCGGCCCAGCCGGTCCATGGTCAGGTCCATCGCGGCGATCTGGGCAGCGCGCGCGGCTTCATCTTCTATAAGAGTGGTCAGCGCGCGGCCCACCGCATCGGGCCGGCAGGCCTTGCCGATGAATTCGGGCACCGTGCGGCTTTCGGCCACCAGGTTGACCAGCGTCACCGTGTCGACCAGCAGCATGGATTGCACCAGCCAGCGGCTGAGCGCGCTCATGTCATAGGCGATGACCATGGGCGTCTGGCTAGCGGCCAGTTCGAGGCTGACGGTGCCTGACGCGGCCAGGGCCACGTCGGCCAGCGCGAAACCGGCGCGTTTCTCGGCGGCGAAGGCGGCGGGGTCTTGACCGCGCGGGTCCAGCACCACCGGGGCGCCGGGCCAAGCGCCGATCTTGTCGGCCAAGTGGGCGGCCACGGCCGGGGCCGCGAGCACGATCACCTGCGCCTTGGGGTGGCGCGCCAGAACCGGGGCAAGCGCCGCGCCAAAGATCGGCGCCAGGCGGTCGATTTCCGACCGGCGCGATCCGGGCAGAACAAGGATCGTGGTTTGCGCCGCGTCCAAGCCGTATTTGGCCAAAAGCGCCGCAATCTCGGCCTGCGTGGCCTGTGGCTCGGTCACGACCGGGTGGCCCACGAAATCGCAGCCCATGCCCTCGGCCTGCATGTAGGGCGGCTCGAACGGCAAGAGCGCCAGAACATGATCGACGGATCTGGCCATCTTGCGGGCGCGTTTGGGCCGCCAGGCCCAGACGGTCGGGGCGACGTAATGCAGCGTCGGAATGGCGGGCGCGCGCGCCTTGACCTGCGCGGCAAGGCGCAGGGAAAATTCCGGAATGTCGATGGTGATCAGCGCATCGGGGGCTTGCGCCACCACGGCCTTGGCCGTGTCGGTGACGCGGCGCGCCAGGCGGCGGTAATTGGCGATGATCTCGGTCAGGCCGATGACGGAAAGTTCCTCCATCGGGAACAGGGGCACAAGCCCCTCGGCCTGCATCAGCGGGCCGCCGACCCCGTGAAAGGTGATGTCGGGGCCATGAAGCGCCGTCAGCCCCGCCATCAGCGCCGCACCCAGCCGGTCGCCCGAGGGCTCGCCCGCGACAAGAAAGAACCGCAGGCTCATGGCACGGCCCAGAGGTTCAGCCCGTGACCCCGCGCAGCGGCGATCACGGCCTTTGGATCCAGCAGCAGCACGTGCCCCGCCTGAAGCTCGATCCCCGACAGGCCCGCACGCGCGGCCAGCGCGATGGTTTCGGGGCCGATGGCAGGCATGTCGACGCGCAGATCCTGACCGGGCTTGGCGCGTTTCACCAACACGCCCCGCGATCCGGGCGCGGTATCGGCCACATGGCGCAGCATCGCATCGGTGCCTTGCAGGGTTTCGATGCCCAGCATCTGGCCCTTGGCCGCCACCGCCGCCTGCCCCACGTCAAGCGGGCCAAGCGCGGCAAGAACGGCGCGGGCACGCGCGGCATCGCCCACCTGGTCGGCCTGCCCCGCAAGCGCCCCCAAGGGCGCGACCAGGTCGGGGCGCAGGTCATGGGCGCCGCGAAGGGTGAACCCCTGTTCCTCGAAGATCGCCATGATATCGCGAAGCAGCGCGTCATCGCCCCGGGCCTGCGCGGACATCACGCGCGGCAAGAGCGCCTCGGTCGCCTCGTCGAGCGCGCTGGTGTCGAAGGTCGCGCGCCGCATCGCGCCTGCAAGGCAGATGTCGGTGACACCCGCGCCATGCAGATCATCGAACAACTGCCCCAGCCGTTCCAGCCGCGCCGCGATCACAGCCTCGCCTTGCGCGTCGCTGTCGACCCCCGCCAGCCGGACGATGACGGCGGGGTTGGCGGCGGCAACCAGCCCCGGCAAGGCCCCGCTGCCCGCGATGATCGCGAGCCGCCCCATCAGCCGGGCGTCAGGAAGGACCGGTCGCTGTCCCCCAGCACGAAGGACACGATGTCGCGGACATAGTCGCTTTGACCGGCGGCATCGTCTTGCAGGCGGCGGGCGCGATCCTGGAAGGCGCCTTCGCCCTGGGCCAAGGCCTGGAACGCGGCCCGCAGCGCCATGATGTCGTCGCGCGCCACGCCGCGCCGTTTCAGCCCCACGAGGTTCAGCCCATCAAGCCCCCCACGTGGCCCCTGCACCAGGCCATAGGGGATCACGTCATGGGTCACCATCGTGACCGCGCCGATGATCGCGCCCTTGCCGATGCGCACGAATTGATGAACGCCGGACAGGCCGCCGATGATGACATCGTCGGAAATGATGCAATGCCCCGCCACGGCGGCATTGTTGGCCATGATCACGCGGTCGCCCACCTGGGCGTCATGGGCGACATGGGCACCGGCCATGAACAGGCCGTCATCGCCCACGCGGGTGATGCCGCCGCCGCCTTCGGTGCCGGTGTTCATCGTCACGCCTTCGCGGATGCGGGCGCGCTTGCCCACGATCAGCCGGGTGCGTTCGCCGGAATATTTCAGGTCTTGCGGCACATCGCCGATATTGGCGAAGGGAAAGACCACGCTGTCATCGCCCAGATCGGTCCAGCCGGTGACGACGACATGGGATTTGAGCGTGACCCCTGCCCCCAACGTCACCTCTGGCCCGATGATGCAGAACGGGCCGATGCTGCAGCGCGGCCCGATCACCGCCCCGGGCTCGATCACCGACGAGGGGTGAATGGTGGCGGTCGGGTCGATGCCCATCATGCGGCCCCGCCCATGGCATCGAGGTCCATCATCGCGGTGAATTCCGCCTCGCAGGCCAGATCGCCCTCGACCGTGGCGCGGCCGCCGAATTTCCAGACCTTGCCGCCGGGCTTGCCGCGCAGCGTGGTGATCTGCATCTCGAGCACATCGCCCGGCACCACCTTGCGGCGGAATTTCACCCCGTCGATGCCCATGAAATAGACCAGCAGGTTCTTGTCGGCCAGGTCGGCCGACACGCCCACCATGACGGCAGCGGTTTGCGCCATAGCCTCGACGATGGTGACGCCCGGCATGATCGGGGCACCGGGGAAATGGCCCTGGAAATGCGGTTCGTTGAAGGTGACGTTCTTGACGCCTGTCGCGGATTGGAACGGCACGATATCGCGGACGCGGTCGACCAGGAGGAACGGGTAGCGATGCGGGATGATCCGCTGGATCAGGTCGATGTCGGCGGTTGTGGGCGTCTCGGCCGTCATGGCGGAAGGCTCCTTCAGCATCGGTCTGGCACGGTTTGCGCCGCGCATGTCGGGGGGTGGTAGCAACAAGGCCCGCGCGCGGCAAGCGGCGCGATCACGGGGCCGTGTCAGGCGTGGCGGGCGTGTCGCGGTTGGGCGGACGGGCGGTGCCATCCAGGTCGATCAGCGGCCCCTCCGGGCCTCCGCCGATCTGGGTATCGATCAAGTCGATCGCCAGATCGGTGATATCGACACCATCGGCCGACAAGAGAACGGCGCGGTTATCCATCAAGACGGCGGCGCCGCGCGCGCGCAGGATGTCGATCAGCACCGGGAACACGGTTTCGAAAAACTGTTGCTGGGCCGCGTCGGATTGTTGTTGCAGGGCGCGGCCCTTGGCCTCTTGCGCGGCCCGGATGCCGTTGACGCGCGCGTCAAACTCGATGGCGATGGGGCGAAACGCCTCTGGCGTCAGGATGGCGCGGCGTTCGGTCAACGCCAATTCCTCTTCGGTCAGGCGCGTCTCGATCTCGCGGTTTTCCGAGGCAAGCGCGATGCCCGCCGCCTCGATCTCGCGCTGGATGCGTTGCCCGTAACGCGACTGCGACAACAGCCGTTCCTGGTTGATCACCACCACGGGGCTAAAGGGCGCGCCCGTGCCCTGCCCCGACTGCCCCGCAGGCGCGGTTTGCGCCAGCGCAGGCGCAGCGATGAGCGTCAGGACAAGGGCAAGCGCAACGGCAGGACAGCGGGCCATGCCGCGATCCTCAGAACCGGGCTTCGATGGTCAGGTCGAATTCACGGGTCAAGTCATAGCTCTGGAATTCGATCGGATGCGAGAAATTGAACCGCAGCGGCCCGATGGCGGTATCCCAGAACACCGACACGCCCACGGCCTGACGCCAATACAGGTCGTCATCGACCGCGCCGCCATTGGTGTTGTCCAGACCCCAGACCGTGCCGACATCGTAGAACATGCCACCGGAAATCCCGTATTCATCGGGCAGGCCAAGGGGAACGCCGCCTCGAACCGGGCGACGGCGAACATGTTGCCGCCAAGCGCGTCACGGTTGGCCACCGTCAGGTCACGCGGGCCAAGGCCATTGGCGTCAAAGCCGCGCATCTGCCGGCTGGACAGGAAAAACCGGTCGCTCTGGCGGCTGTTGCCATCCAGCGTTTCGATCGCGCCCGCCTCGAAACTGGCGCGCAGCGTCACTTCTTCGCGGGCAACCTGCTGTTCCCCGATGGCCAGCATGGTGGCGCGCAGGTATTCGGCATCGCCGCCCAGGCCGGCATATTCCGCCCCGAACTGCAGCCGCACGCCGCGCGTGGTATCCAGACCGGTGTTGCGGGTGTCATAGGCATATTGCAGGCCGGCATAGGAATTCAGGCGATCCCCCTGATCGGCCAGAAGGATCGGCGAACTGGTCGTGGCGTTCAGACCGGAAATCTGGTTTTCCTCGATGCCGTAATAGGCGTTCATGCGGCCGAATTCGCTGACCGGAAAGCCAAGACCGGCGCGCGCGCCCACATCCAGCGTGTTGAAGGACCGGTTTTGCGCGGTGGTTTCGTTGTAAAACGCGCTTAGCGTCAGGGCCAGGTCACGCGCGAGGAAGCCCGGTTCGGTAAAGCCGAAGGTAAAGGATTGGCTGCCTTCGGTCGTGTTGAACCCAAAGCGCAACGCCTGCCCGCGCCCGAGGAAATTTTCCTCGGAGAAATTCACCGCAAGCCCGGCGCCGGTGTCGGTCGAGAAGCTGGCAGAGAAGCCGAGCGATCCGGTCGGCTGTTCCTCGACATCGACATCGACGATGACCTGGTCAGGCGCCGTGCCGGGGCGACCGGCAACCTGTGCATCGCTGAAGAACCCGGTGGCGCGGATGCGTTCGGCGGCCTGCCGGATCGAGCGCGGATCGAAGGGGTCGCCTTCGACCTCGGTGAACTGGCGGCGGATGACGCGGTCCAACGTGGTGGCATTGCCTTCGATGTCGATGCGTTCGACAAAGACCCGTTCACCGCGCGAAATCACGAATTCCACGTCCAGCGTCAGGTCGGCATCGTTGCGGGTGATGCGCGGTTCCACCCGCACAAAGCGCAGGCCCTGCTGGGTCGCAAGCGCTTCCAACCGGCTGATCGTGCTGTCGATCACGCGCGGGCTATAGGTTTCGCCCGACCGAATGCGGATGATGTCCTGGTATTCGGAGGCATCGACTTCGGGGATTTCGGACACGGTCGTGATCTGCCCGATGTCGAAGCTTTGACCTTCCTGGATGTTGAAGGTCACGAAATACGCGCCCCGGTCGCGCGCCAGTTCCGGCGTCACGCTGAGGATCTGGAAATCGACATAGCCGCGGTCCTGGTAGAAATCGGTCAGCAGCTGCCGGTCGAGCGCGATGCGTTCCGCGATAAAGGTGTCGCGGCGGATGATCTGGCGCAGCAGCCCGGCCTGGGTGCTTTCCAACACGCGGCGCAGGCGGCGATCCGAATAGGCACGGTTGCCGACAAAGGACAGGCGTTCGGTTTCCACCACGCGCCCCTCGGCCACTTCGAAGACCAGGTCGACCCGGTTGTCGGACCGGCGGATGATGCGCGGCGTCACCGTTGCCGTCAGCCGCCCCGACAGGCGATAGGCCTCGGCGATGGCATTGGCATCGAGTTCGGCCGTGGCGGGCGAATAGGTGCGGCGCGGCACGGATTGGATCGCCGTCAGCAGGTTTTCATCATCGAGGCTCCGGTTGCCCTCGATCGAGATGCGGTTGATCGTCGGGGTATTCCTGCACCGCGATGACCAGCGTGCCGCCCTGCGGCGCGATCTCGACAGCCTCGAAAAGCCCTGTATCCTGAAGACGTTGCAGGGCGTCGTTCACCTCGGCGGCGGAAACGGTCGCGCCGGGGGCGATGCCCGCGTAGGTCAGGATGGCGGAATCAGAGATACGCGCATTGCCCTGCACGTCAAAGGTGGTGAACCGGAAATCCTGCCCCGATGCAGGCCCCCCGAACCCGACCCCAAGCCCCAGGGTTGCAGCAAGCAAGGCCATGGAAACACGAGAGAAAACAGTGTTTCGATGAGAATGGCCCAAAGACCGCGTCGGCAATGTTGTATGGTCGCGCAGACGCAAATTCATCGATTCCAACCCCAGAGTTCCATTGGCAGCACGCCCTGCCTAGCCGAGGGTCAGGGGGTTGTCAAAATGAACTGGGGTCAGACACGCCATCAATGCCGTGGTGCCACATTTTCGCCATAATCAGCGTTGGCGCCCCGGTTGGCATCAATGGGTGGTGGCAAAGTCGAAGATCATGCCCGCCAGCGTCAGCGCCGCCACGATCACGATCGGCACAAGGAACCGGTCCATGTTCACAAAGATCAGGCCCGAAAAGACCTGCGAGCGTTGCACCAGAACCTTCATCGCATTCCCCTATGCAGCTTGGCTTGGCGTCAAGCGATAGGGGGCGACTGTGGCAGGACTTCGGCCCTTTTCGGGAAATTCCGGGCCGCGTCAGCGATCAGGGGCAGAACAGGTCATTGGTCAGGGCAAACAACATCAGCGACAACAACAGCGTCAGGCCGATGGTCATGAACACCCGCAACACCCGGTCCGACGGCGGCTTGCCCGAGACCGCCTCGTAGGCGTGGAACACGAGATGCCCGCCATCCAGCACCGGGATCGGGAACAGGTTCAACAGCCCCACGGCGGTGGACAGAACGGCCACGAACCAGATGAAATTGTCGATACCCTGGCTGGCCGCCGCGCCGGAGGTTTCCGCGATGCCGATGGGGCCTTGCAGGTTGCACGATGAAATCGCGCCGGTGATCATGTGCCACAGCCCCGACAGCGAGGACTGCACGACAAACAGCGTCTGTTCCGCGCCATAGCCAAGCGCCGCCCTGGGGCCGACGTTCTCGCGCAGCGGCTCAAAGCTCAGCCCGCCGGTGACGCCGATCAGCCAGCGCGATTCGAACCCGCCATCGGGCGTCGGCAGATCGGTGCGGCGCGGCGTCAGGGTGACGGTGACATCTTGCCCCGCGCGCCACAGCGTCAGGGTCAGGGGCGCGCCTTCGCGGGCCTCGACCGCCTCGCGCAGCTGGCGGAAGGCATAGATGGGCGTGCCGTCAACCGCGCGGATCACATCGCCTTCGCGCAGGCCCGCGGCGATGGCGGCCGATTGCGGCGCGACCGATTGCACCAGCGGGATCAGGGGAAAGGCCGCCTCGACCGCGATTTCGGTGCCATTGCGCTCGACCGTGTAGGCGGCGGTGCGCGCCGGTTCGAGATCGGCGGCGATGTCGAACAGGTCGGAAAAGGCCACGACCGGCCGGCCTTCCATGGTCAGGATCAGGTCGCCCGGTTCGAACTGGGCGATATCGGCGGGCAAGGCCACCTGCGCGCCCACGCGGGGGTCATCGACCGCCCGTCCGGTCACGGCAAGAAACAGGGCAAAGACGATGATCGACAGGATGAAATTGAACACCGGTCCGGCCGCCACCGTCAGCGACCTTGCCCAAAGCGGCGCGCCATGCATCGACCGGCGGCGTTCGGTCATGTCGAGCGCGTCGATGGCGGCGGGGTCCTTGCCGCTGGCGGCATCGGCGTCGCCCAGGAATTTCACGTAGCCGCCAAAGGGCAAGAGCGCGACCTGCCAGCGCGTGCCGCGCCGGTCCACCCGGCTGAACAGCACCGGGCCAAAGCCCAGCGAAAACACCTCGGCATGGATGCCGGACCAGCGACCGACGATGTAATGGCCATATTCATGGATCGCCACGATGATCGACAGGGCCGCGACAAAGGCCGCAAGCGTGAAGGCGATGCCGCCGAACTGGGGGATGAAATCCATGGGTCAGCCTGTCTTTGTCTGGATATGTGCGATTTGATCTTGCGCCGTCTGACGGGCTATCTGGTCGGTCTCCAGGACATCCTCAAGGCTTGACAGGGGCGAAGTGAGGCAAAGCCGGGGCACAATCGCGTCAAGGGTCCGGTCCACCACCTGCGCCATCTGCATGAAACCGATCCGCCCGGCGATGAAACCGTCAAGCGCCACCTCCTTGGCGGCGTTGAACACCGCGCCAGACCGCCCCCCGGTTTCCATCACCTCGCGCGCGATGCGCAGCGCGGGGTAGCGGACCAGGTCCGGCGCGTAGAATTCGAGCGTCGCGATCTGCGCCAGGTCGATCCGCGCCACCGGCAGATCGCGCCGCTCGGGCCAGTGCAGCGCATAGCCGATGGCATGGCGCATATCCGGCGCGCCCAGATGCGCCATCAGCGCACCATCGACAAAGCCCACCAGCGCATGAACGATGGATTGCGGATGGATCACGGTGTCGATCTTGGTGGCGGGAAGGCCAAAGAATTCTTTTGTTTCAATTAGTTCCATGCCCTTGTTGAACATGGAGGCGCTGTCGATGGTGATGCGCTGGCCCATCGCCCAATTGGGGTGCGCGCCCGCATCGGCAACGGTGGCGCTGGCCAGCGCCGCCAGCGGCCAATCGCGCAACCCCCGCCCGAGGCGGTGATGATGACCCGTTCGACGGCGGCGATGTCTTCGCCCACCAACCCCTGGAACACGGCGGAATGTTCGCTGTCGACGGGCAGGATCGTGGCGCCATGCGCCGCCGCCTCTTGCATCAACAAGGGGCCAGCGGTGACAAGGCTTTCCTTGTTGGCGAGCGCCAGCGTGGTGCCGTGGCGCAGGGCCCGGAACCCCGGCGCAAGCCCCGCCGCCCCCACGATGGCCGACATGATCCAGTCGGCGGGGCGGTCGGCCGCCTCGATCAGCGCGCCCTGCCCTGCCGCTGCCGCGATGCCGGTGCCCGCCAGGGCTGTGCGCAGATCGTCCAGCCGCGTCTCATCGGCGGTCACGGCAATCTCGGCGCCAAGGGCGATCGCATCCTTGGCAAGCTGGGTGATATTGCCCGCACCGGTCAGCGCCACGACGTGATAGTCGCCCGGCGCGCGCGCGATCAGATCGACGGTGTTCTGCCCGATGGACCCCGTGGCCCCGAAAATGCTGACCCTGCGCATGACGCCACGCCTATCCTATAGCGGCGGCGGCGGAAAGGCGGTGACATGTTCCACGATCACCAGCAGGAACGCCGCCCCCAAAAGCCCGTCGAACCGGTCGTAAACCCCGCCATGACCGGGCAGAAGGTTCGAGCTGTCCTTGACCCCCATGTGCCGCTTGAGCGCGCGATTCGATCACGTCGCCCATCTGGCTGGCCATCGACAGCGCAACCGAAATGGCGATCAATTCCCGGCCCGACCCGGTCAACCCCATGAAGATCCAGCCGATAAACGCGGCCCCGACCCAGCCCGCGATGGTGCCCGACCATGTTTTCTTGGGGCTGACCCGGGGCCAGAATTTCGGCCCCCCCAGGATGCGGCCCGCGAAATAGCCAAGAATGTCGGTGGCCGCGACCAACAGCACCAGCCACAGCATCCAGGTCAGGCCGAAATCATCGCGGTGCACGATCATGCCGAAACTGGCCGAGAGGATGACGGCGGTCATCACGGCGTAAAGCGCGCGGTTGCGATCCAGGGCCGCCACACCCGCGACCACGACCAGCGCCACCAGCGCCAAGGCCACGGCCGGCGGCAAGATCTTGGTGGCCAGCACCGCGCCCGCGGCCATGGCCCCCAGCGACAGGGCGCGCTTTTGCCCGCCCCCCAGCATCCGCACCAATTCCCACACCAGCGCCACCACGATGGCCAGAACCACCAGCGTGAACCACCAGCCCCCCGCCCAGACCGCGACAAGCCCCACGACCGACAAGGCAAGGCCCGTGACCAGCCGCGTGGCCAGATCGGCAAAGCTGTCGCGGGTGACGGCCAAGACCCGCGCCTCAGGCCTTGACCGCGCCGAACCGGCGGTCGCGCAGGCCGTAGCGCACCAGCACTTCGGCAAAGATCTGGGCCGAGAAATCGGGCCAGAGCGTGTCGATGAATTCATATTCCGCATAGGCCGATTGCCAGAGCAGGAAATTCGAAATCCGCGCCTCGCCCGAGGTGCGGATCACCAGGTCGGGGTCGGGCAGAACATAGGTGTCGAGATAGCGGGGAAAGGTTTCATCGCAGATCTGGCGCGGGTCGAGCTTGCCCAGTTTCACGTCATGCGCCAGGCGGCGCGCGGCGCGCGTCACCTCGTCCCGGCCCCCGTAATTGAGCGCGATGGTCAGGTTGGTGCCGGTGTTTTCGGCCGTCGCCAGTTCCAGCCCATCCATCAGATCGACCAGCGCCGGTTCCAGTTTCACCCGGTCGCCGATAAAGCGGACGCGGACATTTTCGGCCTTCAGATCATGGGCTTCGCGGCGGATGTAGCGCTTGAACAACCGCATCAGCCCCGCCACCTCGGATTGGGTGCGTTTCCAGTTCTCGGTCGAAAAGGCAAAGATCGTCAGGTATTTCACCCCGAGATCAGGGCAGGCGCGAACGATTTCCTTGACCCGCCGCGCGCCCGCGTGATGGCCCAGAAGCCGGGGCCGCCCGCGCAACTGCGCCCAACGCCCATTCCCATCCATGATGATCGCCACATGATGCGGCGCACGGGGGTTCGGGGTCATGGGTCACATCCTCGTAAGCTTGACTGTTACAGGGGCCACCAGCCACGGATGCGCCGCGCGGTCGGCTGGCCGGGCCAAGGGGCCCGGCGCGACAGGTCAGACCTGCATGATCTCGCCCTGCTTGGTTTCCAGCGCGGCATCGACCTTGGCGATATGGGCGTTGGTCAGATCCTGAACCTCGGTTTCCCATAGCTTGGCATCGTCTTCGGACATGCCCTTGCCCTTGGCCTTCTTGATCTGGTCCATGCCGTCACGGCGCACGTTGCGGATGGCGACGCGCGCATGTTCGGCATATTGCGCCGCGACCTTGGTCAGCTGGGTGCGCCGTTCCTCGTTCAGCTCGGGGATGGGCAGCATGATGATGGTGCCGTTGAGCTGCGGGTTGATCCCCAGCCCGCTTTCACGGATCGCCTTTTCCACCTTGCCCACCAGCGCCTTGTCCCAGACGTTGATCGTGACCATGCGCGATTCCGGCACGTTCACGGTGCCCACCTGGTTGATCGGCGTCATCTGGCCATAGGCGTCCACCATCACCGGTTCCAGCATCGACGCAGAGGCGCGGCCCGTGCGCAGCGATGCGAATTCGGTGCGCAGCGCGGCAATCGCGCCATCCATCCGGCGCGCCAGATCATCAGTGTCAATCTCGATATCGTCCTCGGACATGCCCCGTCTCTTTCGTCAGGTTGGTCAAATCCCGCTTGGTTTAGGCGGTCAGGAAACTTTTGTATAGGTGCCACGCCCCGCAAGGATACCCCTAAAGCCGCCGGGTTCATCCAGCGAGAAGACGATGATCGGCAATTCGTTCTCGCGCGCCAGCGCGATGGCAGAGGCATCCATCACCCCCAGGTGCTGCGCCAGGACCTCGTCATAGGTGACGGTGTCATAGCGTTTGGCATCGGCATGTTTCTGCGGATCCTTGTCATAGACACCATCAACCTTTGTGCCCTTGAAGATCGCCTCGCAGTTCATTTCATTGGCCCGCAGCGTCGCGGCCGTGTCGGTGGTGAAATAGGGGTTGCCGGTGCCGGCGGCGAAAATGCAGACCCGCTTTTTTTCCAGGTGGCGCACCGCGCGGCGGCGGATATAGGGCTCGGCCACCTCGTTCATGGTGATGGCGGAAATCACCCGGGTGAAGACGCCGATGCCCTCGAGCGCCGATTGCATCGCCAGGGCGTTCATCACGGTGGCCAGCATCCCCATGTAATCGGCGGTGGTGCGTTCCATGCCCTGCGCGCTGCCTTGCAACCCGCGAAAGATGTTGCCGCCGCCGATCACCATGCAGATCTCGACGCCCATTTCCTGCACCGATTTGACCTCGCGCGCGATGCGCTCGACGGTGGGCGGATGCAGGCCATAGCCCTGATCGCCCATCAGCGCCTCACCCGAAATCTTGAGCATCACGCGGCGATAGAGCGGCGCGAACGAGGTTTCGGTATCGTCCGGCATGGGCGGTCTCCTTGGGGCTGGGTGCAGGCGGCATTGCGCGCGCCGGACCATGGGCTAAAAGCGGGCGGGATTCAACGCCCCTCGGGCGGCGCGCGTGTCGCAGCCCGGCCTGCCAGTGATGGCGCAACCCGGTAGCATCGTGACCCAAGCCCTTGATTGATATCGCCTCCATCCCCGCTGACCGCCCGGTGTTGATCGCCGGGCCGACCGCGTCGGGCAAATCGGCCTTGGCGCTGACCATTGCCCAAACCGGCGGCGGGGTGATCGTGAACGCCGATGCGCTGCAGGTTTATGGCAACTGGCACGTCCTGACCGCGCGCCCGGATGCCGCCGATCTGGAGGCCGCACCGCATCACCTTTACGGGCATGTCGCATGGGACGCGCCCTATTCCGTCGGCCATTGGCTGCGCAACGTGGCCGCGTTGATCGGTGAGGAACGGCCGATCATCGTCGGAGGCACGGGGCTGTATTTCCGGGCATTGACCGAAGGCCTGGCCGAGATCCCGCCGACGCCGGCCGAGATCCGCGCCTTGGCCGACAGTCGGCCTTTGGAAGACCTGATCGCGGCCCTCGATCCGGGGACCGCCGCTGGGATCGACCTGAACAACCGCGCGCGCGTCCAACGTGCATGGGAGGTGTTGACCGCGACAGGCAAAGGTCTTGCGGAATGGCAGGCCGACACACCCGCCCCGCTGTTGCCGCTGGCCGAATGCACCGCGCTGGTGATGGATGCGCAGGTTGAATGGCTCAATGCTCGCATCGCGGGGCGGTTCGATCTGATGCTGGATCGGGGCGCACTGGCCGAAGCCGAGGCGAACTGGAGCCGCTGGGACCCCGGCTTGCCGTCGATGCGGGCGATCGGCGCGCCCGAGCTGATCGCCCATCTTCGGGGCGAGATCACGCTGGAGGCGGCGCGGCAGGCCGCCATCATCGCGTCGCGCCAATATGCCAAGCGGCAAAGAACCTGGTTTCGCGCCCGCATGGGCGATTGGACGCCTGTCCGGCTACCCTAGGGCCAGACTTGCACAAATCAGGGCAAAGCGCCGGGAAAGCCGCGCGAAGTCAAAGCGTCACTTGCCTTTTTTGCACCCACGCCGCAGCCTGCCGGGCATGATCGACTCGCCCCCCCTCTCCGGTGTTCTGTCGCTGGGCAAGCTCCGGATGCGCGAGCCGTGGCGGATCGAGATGCTGCACAGCCGCCCAGAGCATCGGCTTTACTGGATCACGCGCGGCCAGGGCCGGGTGACGGTCAATGGCATCACGCGCGGTTTTGGCCCGAACACGGCGGTTTTCGTGCCGACATCGGTGCAAATGGCGTTGGAATTGCCGTCGCAGATGCAGGGGCTGGAACTGTGCCTGCCCGCGGGCGACGCGCTTGCGCTTCCGGGGCATCCGTTTCACCTGCGCATTCCCCATATCGAGGCGCAGGCCAGCCTGACCAGCCACCTCGAACGGATCGAGCGCGAACAGGCGGCGCGCGCGCCGGCGATGGAGCGGGCCGTGATGGCCTATGGCCTGTTGATCTCTGCCTGGATGGAGCGCGAATTGACGCGGGCCGAGGGCACCGTGCTGCGCGACCGCGCGCATCGGCTGGCAGAGGTGTTTGCCACCTTGATGGAGGCGCGGTTTCGCAGCGGCTGGGGCGTGGCCGATTATGCCCGCGCGCTGGCCGTGACCCCCACCCATCTGAGCCGGATCTGCAAGGAGGCCACGGGCCGTCCGGCCCATGCCCTGCTGAGCGAACGCATCATGCACGAGGCGCGCCGCCTGTTGCGCGACACCGACATGCCGGCCCGCGAAGTGGCGGAGCATCTGGGCTTTTCTTCGGCCGCGTATTTCACCCGCGCCTTCCAGCAGGCGACAGGGCGCACCCCCTCTGCGTTTCGCACCGTTCAGACGCGCGCCGAACGTTAAGCGGGGCCGATTTGGACCGCGCCGCGCCCAGAAAAGGGTTGCGATCCGGGCCCATGTCGTTTTTCTTGCCCGTATATGTCGCATTCAGATCATGACACTTCGCAACTTGCGATTGACGGCGCGCGGGAAACGCGGCGCTATGGATTCAGGTTGAACGCCGGGTCGCACATATCCGCTTGGGATGTGGGGCCGAAAAAAAGATCAGACCAACACGTCACAGGGAGAGAGACATGACGACCACCACAACCGCGCATCTGGCGACCCATCCGGCCGCAGAGATGTATGCCCGCGAATACAAGACCGGGCAGCTGAGCCGCCGCGAATTCCTCGTGCGGTCCACCGCCCTGGGCCTGAGCGCCGCGGCCGCCTATTCGCTGATCGGCCTGTCGCCTGCGATGGCACAGCGCGCGACCCCCGCCAAGGGCGGCACGCTGCGGATCCAGATGGGGATCCTCGCGCTCAAGGATCCGCGCACCTATGACTGGTCCGAAATGGGCAATGTCAGCCGCGGGCTGGTGGAATACCTGATCGAATACAACCGCGATGGCACCTTTTCCGGCGTCTTGCTGGAAGGTTGGGAAGCGAATGCCGATGCCACGCAATACACGCTGCGCCTGCGCCCCGGTGTGACCTGGAACAACGGCGATGCCTTCACCGCCGCCGATGTGGCCGCGAATTTCGCCGCCTGGTGCGACACCACCGTCGAGGGCAATTCGATGGCCGCGCGCATGGGCGGGCTTGTGGATGCCGACACCGGACAGGCGCGCGCTGGCGGCATCGTCGTGGTCGATGACCTGACCGTTCAGATCAACCTGCCCGCGCCCGACATCACGCTGGTGCCCGGCATGGCCGATTACCCGGCCGCGATCATGCACCGCGACCTGATCGGCACCAACCCGCTGGATCATGGCGTGGGCACCGGCGCGTATCGCTTTACCGATTACCAGGTCGGCATCTCGGCCCGGCTGGAACGCAACCCCGACCACAGCTATTGGGGCGACGCCTACCTGGACGAGGTCGTTTTCGTCGATCTGGGCACCGATCCGGCCGCGTGGTTCGCGGGCGCGGAAGCGGGCGAATTCGACATGACCTACCAGACCGTCGGCGAATTCGTCGACCTCTTCTCGGCCGTGGGTTGGGACCGGTCCGACGTGACCACCGGCGCCACCGTCGTGGTGCGCCCCAACCAGCTGAACGCGCCCTATGACAATGTCGAAGTGCGCCGCGCGATCCTGGAAGCGGTCGATCTGTCGGTCGTGCTGGAACTGGGCATGAACGGCCAGGGCACGGTTGGCGAAAACCACCATGTCTGCCCGATCCACCCCGAATACGCCGAATTGCCGCCGATGGTGGTGGACAAGGCCGCAGCCCAGGCGCGCCTGGCCGCCGCGGGCCATGCCGATGCGAATTTCACGCTCGTGTCGCTGGATGATGGCCTGACCCGCTTTACCTGCGACGCGGTCGCGGCCCAGATGCGCGATGCCGGCATGACCGTCACGCGCGAAGTTCTGCCCGGCTCGACCTTCTGGAACGATTGGTTGAACTACCCGTTCAGCGCGACCGAATGGAACCATCGCGAATTGGGCGTGCAGATCTTGAACCTGGCCTATCGCTCGGGCGTGGCCTGGAACGAAACCGCCTTTGCGAACGCGGAATTCGACAGCCTGCTGGACCAGGCCAATGGCATCCAGGACGCCAATGCCCGCCGCGAGGTGATGGCCCGCCTGCAACGGATCATGCAGGAAGAAGCCGTGACCATCGTGCCCTACTGGCGGTCGCTGTTCCGGCATTATCGCCCCGGCGTGGTGAATGCGGACATGCATCCAAAGTTCGAGATCAACATCCACCATCTCGGCCTGTCGGCCTGATGTAACGGCGATGCCGGGACGCGCGGCCCCGTGCCGGTCGCGCGTCCCGGCCTTGCGCCCTTCTGGTCTCTTGCGACCGGGCCGGTGATGCGGCGTGCGGCCGGGCCTGTTGCCCGAGCGGCCCATTGGCCCACCGAGCCTGCCCGCAAGGCCAGATTTTGAAGACGAGGGATCCGATGGCCTTTTTCATCCTGCGCCGGATTGGCGTGATGGCCCTGACGGCGCTGTGCCTGACCTTCGTGGTGTTCTTTCTGACGAACCTCGCGCCCAACCTGGAAAAACTGGCCAAGACCCAAGGCAACGCCCGCATGAGCGATGCCGAGGTCGTGTCCTGGCTGGATCGCAACGGTTATGGCGGGCCGCTGGTGGTGCGCTACGGCGAATGGCTGGGCGTGGTGCCCGGTTGGCTGCGCGAAGACCCGATCACCGGCGAATGGCGCGGCCGCTGCCTGGCACGCGGGCAAGACCCGGCCGAGGCCGCGCGGTTCTGCGGGTTGTTGCAAGGCGACCTGGGCTATTCCACCGTGTCGGCCACCGAGGTCTCGAGCATCATCGGCGGGCGCCTGCAATTGACCGGCATCCTGATGTTCTGGGCCTTTGCGGTGATGGTGCCCTCGGCGCTGTTGGTGGGGGTCCTGGCGGGAATGCGCGAAGGGTCGCGCACCGACCGGACGCTGTCGACCTTTTCCATCGCCTCCACCGCGACGCCGGAATACGTGTCGGGGGTGATCTTCATCGTGCTTCTGGCCTCATCGCAGATCGGGATTTCGCCGCTGCTTGTCGAATGGGGCTGGCTGGAGGGCGGCACGCTGTTCTTCGGATCGGCGCGAAGCGCGATGGACGGTGTGACCTTCTGGAACTTCACCCTGCCGGTGATGACCATCGCCCTTTACGGCATGGGCTACATCGCCCGCATGACCCGCGCCTCGATGGCCGAGGTGATGATGGCGCAATATATCCGCACCGCGCGCCTTAAAGGCGTCAAGTTCAGCAATATCGTCATGAAACACGCCCTGCGCAATGCGCTGATCGCCCCCTTCACGGTGATCATGCTGCAATTTCCCTGGCTGCTGAACGGGGTGGTGATCGTGGAGACCCTTTTCAACTACAAGGGCTTTGGCTGGACGCTGGTTCAGGCGGCGTCGAACAATGACATCGAATTGCTCTTGGCCTGTTCGATCGTCGCCGTCTTTGTGGTTCTGGTGACACAGCTGATGTCGGACATCGGCTATGTCTTCCTGAACCCGCGCATCCGCATTTCGTGAAAGGGTCTGATCCATGGAAGCCTTGAGCTGGTCCGGCGATCTGGGCGCATTTCTCAACCCGGTCCTGATGGTCGCGGGTTTGGGGTTTGTCGCCGCCTTCATCGCCAATTTTATGCTGACGCTTGTGGGCCTGCGCCCCGGCGAAATGGTGGTGAACGCCGATCACAGCCTGAGCTTGCAGCGCACGCCGGTGGATTACACGCTGATGGCGATGAAATACGCCGTGGCGCTGTTCGCCCTAGGGGTGCTGGGCTACGTCATCGGCGGGATGATCCTTGCCTCCCCGGAACAGGGCGGCATCCTGGGCGGGATGGCCGCGCGGCTGACACCGGTCTGGCTGTCACTGGCGGCGCTGTTCGCGGTGTCGATCACCTTCAAGCGGCGGCTCGGTCTTTACGGCAAGCTGTTCGACAGCCCCATCGGCATGATCGGCTTTGGGCTGGTGATGTTCTGGATCTTTGTCGCCGTGTTTTCCGGCATCATCGCCACCCATGGCCCGATCGACGTGATCAGCCAGATGCGCAACGAGGTGCCCGGAAGCCCCCTGCCCGCGCCCGCCGAGGGGCAGTACGCCTATTACCTGCTGGGCGGTGACAACCTGGGCCGCGACGTGTTCAGCCGGGTCATCTACGGCGGGTTCGAGGTGTTGAAGATCGCGCCCCTGGCCACGTTGTTCGCCTTCATGGTCGGGGTCACGCTGGGCCTGCCGGCGGGGTATTACGGTGGACGGCTCGACACCGGCATCACCTTCGTCGCCAACCTGGTCCTGGCCTTTCCGGTGATCTTGCTGTTCTACCTTCTGGTCACGCCGGAAATCGTGGCGGCCGGCATCCCCAATTACCTGTCGATGGTGTTGTTCGTCTTTCCGATCCTGTTTTTCAGCGTGCTGTTCAATTCACGGTTCCGCACCGACCCGCCCAAGCGCAACCTGCTTGTGGGGGGCACGGTGGTGATCGGCGGGCTGGCCTACCTGTCGCTGATTTCCAACCCTTCGGACCCGGATCTGCCGATGATCTTCCGGCTGTGGCCCGAGGTGCTGGACCTCTTCGACATTCCCGGCAACCTGCTGATCGTCTTCGTGTCGGTCGTGTTCGTGAACTCGCCCACCGTGTTCCGCATCGTGCGCGGCATCGTGTTGGACATCAAGACGCGCGATTACGTTGCGGCAGGCCAGACGCGCGGCGAAGGCCCGTGGTACATCATGCTGTGGGAAATCCTGCCCAATGCGCGCGGGCCCTTGATCGTCGATTTCTGCCTGCGCATCGGATATACCACCATCCTGCTGGGAACATTGGGGTTCTTCGGCCTGGGCGTCAGCCCCGAAAGCCCCGATTGGGGATCGACGATCAACGAGGGCCGCAGGCTCTTGACGATCTATCCGCATCCGGCCCTGCCGCCCGCACTTGCCCTGATGAGCCTTGTTCTTGGCCTCAACCTGCTGGCGGATGGCTTGCGCGAGGAAAGCTTGAAGGATTGAGATGCCGAATTTTCGTACGAAAATTCGCAAGCCTGCAAATCTTCGTACGAAGATTTGCCCCTGCCCCCGAGGAGGAGCATGACCATGCTCGACCAAGCGCCCGATGCCGCCGCTGTCTTGCCCGAGGCCCATGATGGCCCGATCCTCGAGATTGAAAACCTGTCGATCTCGTTTTTCACCCGGCTGCGCGAAATCCCCGCCGTGATGGATTTTTCCTGCACCGTCATGCCCGGCGAGGCGATGGGGTTGGTGGGCGAATCCGGCTGTGGCAAATCCACCGTGGCCTTGGGCGTGATGCAGGACCTGGGCGTCAATGGCCGGGTCGTGGGCGGACGGATCAAGTTCAAGGGCCGTGACCTGAACGCCCTGTCGCCCGAGGAATTGCGCGCCATCCGCGGCCGCGAGATCGCCATGATCTACCAGGAACCCATGGCGTCGCTGAACCCCGCCATGCGCATCGGCCAGCAATTGATGGAAGTGCCGATGATCCACGAAGGCATTTCCGAGGCCGAGGCGCGCCGGCGCGCGCTCGAAATGGTCAGCGATGTGCGCCTGCCCGATCCCGAACGGATGCTGCGCAGCTATCCCCACCAGCTGTCAGGTGGCCAGCAACAGCGGATCGTCATCGCCATGGCCTTGATGTCGAAACCCTCGCTGTTGATCCTGGATGAACCCACCACCGCGCTGGACGTGACGGTCGAGGCGGCGGTGGTTGATCTTGTAAAAGAGTTAGGCCGGAAATACGGCACCTCGATGCTCTTCATCAGCCACAACCTTGGGCTGGTGCTGGAAACCTGTGACCGGATCTGCGTGATGTATTCCGGCGAGGCGGTGGAAACCGGGTCGATCACCGATGTCTTCGACAAGATGCAGCACCCCTATACCCAGGCGCTGTTCCGGTCGATCCCGTTGCCCGGCGCCGATAAGAACGCGCGGCCCCTGGTGGCGATCCCCGGCAATTTCCCCTGCCCCATGAACGCCCGCGGGGCTGCAATTTCGGCCCGCGCTGCGATTACTTCGAGGCCGGGCGCTGCGATGCGGGGCCTGTGCCGATGGCGGAACTGGCGCGTGGCGACCGGCATGAAACGCGCTGTCTGCGCCATGCCGAAATCGACTGGGCGGCCCCGGTCGCGCTTGGCGACACCACGGAAAAATCCCCCCTGGGCGAAGTGGTGCTGCGGGTCGAGAACCTCAAGAAATATTACGAGGTGGCGGCCAATGCGCTGTTTGGCGGCGGTGAGGCCCGCGTGGTCAAGGCCAATGAAACGCTCAGCTTCGAGGCCCGCGAAAGCGAAACCCTGGCCATCGTGGGCGAATCGGGCTGCGGGAAATCCACGCTGGCCAAGGTGTTGATGGGCTTGGAAACCGCGACCGAAGGATCGGTGTTCCTGGACGGCCAGTCGATCGAGCAGATCCCGATCGAGGCGCGCGACACCGCCACGATTTCGTCGATCCAGATGGTGTTTCAAAACCCGTTCGACACGCTCAACCCCTCGATGAGCGTGGGCCGCCAGATCATCCGCGCGCTGGAGGTGTTCGGCATCGGCGACAGCGACACGGCACGCCGCGGCAGGATGCTTGAGCTGCTCGACCTGGTGAAACTGCCCCGCGCCTTCGCCGATCGGATGCCGCGACAATTGTCGGGCGGCCAGAAACAGCGCGTCGGTATCGCCCGCGCCTTTGCGGGCGGCGCGCGGATCGTGGTGGCCGATGAACCGGTCTCGGCGCTGGATGTGTCGGTGCAGGCCGCCGTCACGGACCTGTTGATGGAAATCCAGCGCCGCGAAAAGACCACGCTGTTGTTCATCAGCCATGACCTGTCGATCGTGCGCTATCTCAGCGACCGGGTGATGGTGATGTACCTGGGCCATGTGGTCGAAATCGGCACGACCGAACAGGTCTTCAGCCCGCCCTATCACCCCTATACCGAGGCGCTTTTGTCGGCCGTGCCGATTGCCGATACCAGCGTGGAAAAACGCCATGTCGTGCTGGATGGCGATATTCCCTCGGCGATGAACCCGCCGCCCGGTTGCCCGTTCCAGACGCGGTGCCGCTGGAAGGCGGAGGTGCCGGGGGACCTGTGCGAGACCGAGGTTCCGCCCACGCGGGAACTTGCGGCGGGGCACAAGGTGAAATGCCACCTGGCCGACGATATCCTGGCACGGATGGAACCGGTGATCAGCCTTGCGGCGGAGTGATGCGCGCGGGGGGCAAGGCCGGGTTTGCGTATTTGTGGAAAGGTGAAGCGCAAGCGGGCGGTCAGGGGCCGGGCGGGACGGCCGTGCCGACATTGCCCGTGGCGAGCGCCAGGGATTTGATCACGGCAAAGACCCGGTGACCGGGGGCAAGACCAAGCGCCGCCACCGATCTTTGGGTGATGCGCGCAAGGATCACCGCCTCGCCCGCGCGCAGCCGCAAGAGCGCGCCCGGACCATGGCCGGGATGGATCGAGAGGATTTCGGCCGCGATCAGGTTCAGCGCCGACAGGCCGATCGGGCGGTCGCGCGACACCATGACATCCTGCGCCTCGATCCGCAGCCGCAAGCGCGCGCCGGGGGCGGCGTCGATGCGCGGCAAGAAGACCGTGCCCCGGCGGCGGCAAGCCGGGTCAGGCCATCGGCATCCTGGCCCATGACCACCGCCTCGATCAGCGCGCCGGCGGCGCCGGGATCAAGGGCGGGCACGGCCACCGGGTCGGACAGCACGGCGGCGGCCGCGCCCTGCGCCACCACCCGGCCCCGGTCGAGCGCCACCACCGTGGTGGCCAGCCGCGCCACTTCTTCCATCGCGTGCGACACGTAGAGGATGGGCACCCGCGCCTCGTCGCGCAGGCGTTCGAGATGGGGCAGGATCTCGGCCCGGCGGGCGGGATCAAGGGCTGCCAGCGGTTCATCGAGCACCAGCATCCGCGCGCCTGACAAAAGCGCGCGCCCGATGGCCACGCGCTGCGCCTCGCCGCCCGAGAGGGCACCGGGGCGACGGGACAAGAGAGCGGCGATGCCCAGCATCTCGGCCACCGCGCCAAGCTCTGCCTCGGCCTGCGGCAGACGGGCGCGGCGGCGCGCGCCATACACCAGGTTCTGGCGCACCGACAGGTGCGGGAAGAGCCGCGCATCCTGGAACACGTAGCCGATGCGCCGGGCCTGCGGCGACAGCCAGAGCCCCGCCTGCGTATCGGCAAGCGTTGCCCCCGCCGCGGTGATCGTCGCCATGTCGGGGCGCATCAGCCCGGCGATCACATGGGCGACCGTGGTCTTACCCGCCCCCGAGCGCCCGATCAGGGCGGTGACACCGCCCGGCGCGTCAAAGGCCACATCCAGCGCAAAGCCCGCGAACCGGTGGCGGATCGTGACCGACAGCGTCATGCGCCCGCCACCCGGCGCGCCGCGCGCATCGCCACCCATTCCGAGATCAACAGCGCGCCCATCGACACGATCACGGCAAGGATCACCAGCCGCATCGCCGCCGCCTCGCCGCCCGGAAGTTGCAGGAAGGAATAGATCGCCAGCGGCAAGGTGCGGGTTTCGCCGGGGATATTCGACACGAAGGTGATCGTCGCGCCGAATTCGCCAAGCGCCTTGGCAAAGCCCAGGATCACCCCCGCGATCAGGCCCGGCAGGGCCAGCGGCAGGGTCACGGTCAGCCAGATCACCGGGCGCGACGCCCCGAGGGTTGCGGCGGCCTGTTCCAGTTTCGGGTCCACCGCCTCGAACGACAGGCGCAGCGCGCGCACCATCAGCGGAAAGGCCATGACCCCCGCCGCCACCGCCGCCCCCGACCAGCGAAAGGCGATGGGCAGGCCGATGGCGTCAAGCGCGCGGCCGAGCGGCGCCTGCGGGCCGAAGACGATCAAGAGCAGGAACCCCGTGACCACCGGCGGCAGGACCAGCGGCAGGTGGACCAGGCCGTTGACCAGCGCCTTGCCGGGAAATTGCCAGCGCGCCAGCGCATAGGCGGCGAGGATCGCGGGCGGCAGCGTCAGGGCCACGGCCAGCACCCCGACCTGCATGGACAGGGTCAAGACCGCCCATTCGGCCTGGGTCAGGGGCGCCAGCATCACGGGCGGCCGCCCTGGGCCAGGCCAAAGCCATGGGCGCGAAAGATGGCCCCGGCCCTGTCAGCCTGCAGCAGCGCCAGCAAACGGCTGGCCGCCGCATGATCGCCCCCGCCACGGTGGCCACGGGAAAGACGATCGGGTCATGGCTATCGGGGGGCAGATCGGCGATGACGGCGACGCGCGGCTCGGCCATGGCGTCAGAGGCATAGACGATGCCCAAAGGCGCCGCGCCGCTGGCCACAAGCGCAAGCGCCGCGCGGACATTGTCGGCCTCGGCCACCTGCGGGGCAAGATCGGGCCAGAGCCCCAGACCGCTCAGCGATTGCCGCGCATAGATGCCCGCAGGCACCGCCTCGGTCAGCGCAAGGGCCAGCCGCCCGCCCGCAAGCCGTGCGGCCCATGCCGCCCCATCCCGCAGATCCAGCGCGGGCGCATCGGTGCCACCGGCGATGACCACCAGCGAATTGGTCAGCAGATCGACGCGGGTTTCGGGCACAAGCTGGCCCGCCGCCGCGAGGTGATCCATCCAGGCGGAATTGGCCAGGGCCACCACATCGGACGGGGCGCCCGCAGCGATCTGGCGGGCCAGCGCCGAGCTGCCCGCATAAACCAGCGTCAGGGTGCCACCAGTCTCTTGCCGCCAAAGCTCGGCGATATCGTCCAGCGCGCCCTGAAAGGCGGCGGCGGCATGAACGGTCAGATCCTGCGCCGCCGCCCCAGTGGCAAGCAGCAGCGACAGCGCAAGGCTTGTGGCGCGCAGCATCGGGAAAAGCGGGAACATGCGGGGCATCGGGCCAGTCATCAGGTGCAGCGTGAAATATCGCGGCCACGCGGATGATCTGCAAGGGCTATGTCGCCGAACATATCACCTTTCCTGAATGTATCGGCTAGGCTACTGTGCCCCCACAACCGGGAGGAGACCCAACATGCTGATCACCCGCCGCCGCCTGATGGCAACCGCAAGCGCCGCGCTGGCCGCGACCAGCCTGCCCCGTCGCGGCTGGACCCAGACCACCCTGACCCTGGGCGAAACCGAGATCATCACGCTGAGCGATGGCTGGCTTGATCTGCCCGCCGACATGATCTTTGGCCCGATGCCGCAAGATGACCTAGCCCCGGTGCTGGCGCAATTCGGCATCGATCCGACCGCGCCGCTGACGCCGCCCTGCAACCTGACGCTCTTACGCCGGGGCGATACGCTGGCGCTGTTCGATGCCGGGTCGGGAACGCAGTTTTCCCCCAATGCGGGCGCCCTGCCCGAGGCGCTGGAGGCCGCCGGGATCGACCCGTTCGACATCACCCACGTCATCTTTACCCATGGCCATCCCGACCACCTGTGGGGCGTGCTGGATGATTTCGACGAGCCGTATTTCGCCAATGCCGAACACATGATGGGCGGGGCCGAGTTCGACTACTGGATGGATGACGCGACCGTGGGCAACATCGGCGAGGCGCGCGCGAGTTTCGCCGTGGGGGCCAAGCGGCGGCTGGAGGTGATCGAAAGCGGCCTGACCCGGTTCGGCGATGGGGACGAGGTGGTGCCGGGTGTGGCTGCCGTGCTGACGGCGGGGCATACACCGGGGCACATGGCCTTCCTGATCGGCGATGGCGCCGACACGGCGATGGTTCTGGGCGATGCGATCGGCAATGATCACGTGGCCTTTGCCCGGCCGGCGTGGCTGTCGGGGTCTGACCAGGATGCGGGCGCGGCGGCGGCGACGCGGATGGCCCTGTTTGACCGGATCACGGCCGATGATGTGACCATCGTGGGCTTTCACCTTGGCCAAGGCGGCATCGGCAAGGTCGAAGCGCGGACTGAGGGCTATGGCTTTGTGCCGATGACCTGAGGCGGGGTTCATGCGATGCATGAACTTTGACCCACAAGATCATGATATCACGAAAAAAGGGGCGCATCGCAGCGCCCCTTTCAGTTTCGCGAACCTAGGCTCACCTATTCCGCCCGACGTTTCTGCCTGCGGCCTGGTCCGCGTCAGGGGCGAGCGCACCCGCCCCGGATGTCAGGCGCGCCGCTTGGGCAACGCGCCCGAATTCGGTCAGCTACAGCCGCTCGTGCCGCCGCAGGTGTTGCACTTCATGCAGGTGCCGTTGCGCACCAGCGTGTAGTTGCCGCATTCGCCGCAAGCCTCGCCCTCGTAGCCCTGCATCTTGGCCTTGGTGGCTGCATCCATTGACACCGTGCCGGTTGTGACCGCCGTGGTCGCCGCAATCGCGGCCACCGTGGTGGACCCGGTGCGGGTTTCGGGGATCAGCGTTTCCAGCGTTGCGACCGGATCGGCCCCGCTCTGGAACACCAGCAAATCTTGCGGCGCGCGCTTGCGCAGGTAGCCGGTGGAAGCCACCTGTTTCAGCACGTCGATCGGGGTCGACGCGCGGCTTTCGGGCACTTCGCGGATGTTCGACACGCCTTCATCCGCGCCGCGACCCACATCGTCAAAGCTGGTGCCTTGCGGCTGGACATGGGCCAGGTCGGTGCGATCGAGATAGCTGACCGCCAGTTCGCGGAAGATGTAGTCGAGGATCGAGGTCGCGTTCTTGATCGTCTCGTTGCCCTGCACCATGCCCGAGGGTTCGAACTTGGTGAAGGTGAAGGCATCGACGAATTCTTCCAGCGGCACGCCGTATTGCAGGCCGACCGACACGGCGATGGCGAAATTGTTCATCATCGCGCGGAAGCCAGCGCCTTCCTTGTGCATGTCGATGAAGATCTCGCCCAGCGTGCCGTCCTGGTATTCACCGGTCCGCAGATAGACCTTGTGGCCCCCGACCACGGCCTTTTGGGTATAGCCCTTGCGGCGGTCGGGCATCTTGTCACGATGCGCCTTGATCACTTCCTTGACGATGATCTTTTCGACGATCTTTTCCGCGATCACCTGGGCCTTGGCCATGGTGGTGCCGGATTCGAGGATGTCTTGCGCTTCCTCGTCATCTTCCACCAGCGCCGAGGCCAGCGGCTGCGACAGCTTGGACCCGTCACGATAGAGCGCGTTGGCCTTGACCCCAAGCGACCAGGACAGTTCATAGGCCTTCTGGCAATCCTCGATCGAGGCGTGGTTGGCCATGTTGATGGTCTTGGAAATCGCGCCCGAGATAAAGGACTGCGCCGCCGCCATCATGTAGATATGCGCCTCGACGCCGAGGTAGCGCTTGCCCTTTTTCCCGCAGGGATTGGCGCAATCGAAGACGTGGTAATGTTCTTTCTTGAGGAAGGGCGCGCCTTCGAGCGTCATGGTCCCGCAGACATGGTCATTGGCGGCATCCACATCGGCCTTGGTAAAGCCCAGGTGGCGCAGCATGTCGAAGGTGGGATCGTTCAGCTTTTCGGACGGGATGCCCAGGGTCTTGGTGCAGAATTCCGCCCCAAGCGTCCACTGGTTGAACACGAAGCGGATATCGAAGGCCGAGGGCAGGGCCGCTTCGATCTTTTCCAGTTCCGCGCGGCCAAAACCGTGCCCGATCAACGAGGTGTGGTTGATGCCGGGCGCCTGGCCCAGGGTGCCATGGCCTACGGCATAGGCGATGATTTCCTCGATCTGGCTGGAGGAATAGCCCATCGTTTCCAGCGCGCCGGGAACAGATTGGTTGATGATCTTGAAATAGCCGCCGCCGGCCAGTTTCTTGAATTTCACCAGGGCGAAATCAGGCTCGATACCGGTTGTGTCGCAATCCATCACCAGGCCGATGGTGCCGGTCGGTGCGATGACGGTGGCTTGCGCGTTGCGATAGCCATGCGCCTCGCCAAGCGTCAGCGCCTCGTCCCAGGCTTGGCGGGCCAGCGCCACAAGCCGCTGATCGGGGCAATTGGCGTGGTCCAGCGCGACGGGGTTCACGTTGACCGCTTCATAACCATCGGTCTTGCCATGGGCGGCGGCACGGTGGTTGCGGATGACCCGCAGCATGTGTTCGCGGTTCTTGGCAAAGCCCGTGAAGGGGCCCAGTTCCGATGCCATTTCCGCGCTGGTCGCATAGGACACGCCGGTCATGATCGCGGTCAGCGCCCCGCACATCGCACGGCCCTCGGCGCTGTCATAGCCAAGGCCCATGTTCATCAGAAGGCCGCCGATATTGGCATAGCCAAGCCCGAGCGTGCGGAAATCATAGGACCGCTGGGCAATTTCCTTGGAGGGGAACTGCGCCATGGTCACGCTGATTTCCAGCGTCAGGGTCCACAGGCGGCAGGCATGCATGTAGCTTTCGGCGTCGAACTGGCCGCCGGAATAGAAGGTCAACAGGTTCATCGAGGCCAGGTTGCAGGCCGTGTCATCGAGGAACATGTATTCCGAGCACGGGTTCGAGCCACGGATCGCGCCATCTTCGGGGCAGGTGTGCCAGGCGTTGACGGTGTCATGGAACTGGATGCCCGGATCGGCGCAGGCCCATGCGGCATGACCCACCTTTTCCCACAGGTCGCGCGCCTTGATGGTTTTGGCCACCTTGCCGCCGACACGGTTCATCAGGTGCCAGTCTTCGTCGTTTTCGACCGCTTTGAGGAATTTATCGGTTACGCGGATCGAGTTGTTGGAATTCTGCCCAGACACGGAAGAATAGGCCTCGGAATCCCAATCCGTGTCATAGGTCGGGAATTCGATGCTGGTGTAGCCCTGCTTGGCGTAATCCAGAACCCGTTTCACGTAGGTTTCCGGAATAGACACCGATTTCGCCGCCCGGATCGCCTTTTCAGCGTCTCGTTCTGCGTCGGGTCAACGGCCGCCTCAAGGCTGCCATCCCATTCGCGGATCGCGGTGAAGATGGCGTTCAGCATCTTTTCATGGGTCTTGGACCCGGCCACGAGGCTGGCGACCTTCTGTTCCTCGATCACCTTCCAATCGATGAAGGCCTCGATATCGGGGTGGTCGGCATCGACGATGACCATCTTGGCCGCGCGGCGCGTGGTGCCGCCCGATTTGATCGCGCCCGCCGCGCGGTCACCGATCTTGAGAAAGCCCATCAGGCCGGACGACTTGCCGCCGCCCGACAGCTTTTCGCCTTCGCCGCGCAAGTGGCTGAAATTGGTGCCGGTGCCCGAACCATATTTGAACAGGCGCGCCTCGCGGACCCACAGGTCCATGATGCCGCCGTCATTCACCAGGTCATCGGCGACCGACTGGATGAAACAGGCATGCGGCTGCGGATGTTCATAGCTCGAGGTGGATTTCGTCAGCTTGCCGGTCTTGAAATCGACGTAATAATGCCCCTGCGCCGGGCCATCGATGCCATAGGCCCAATGCAGGCCGGTGTTGAACCACTGCGGGCTGTTGGGCGCTGCCATCTGGCGCGCCAGCATCAGCTGCATTTCATCGAAATAGGCCTGGGCATCGGATTCGGCGGTGAAATAGCCGCCCTTCCAGCCCCAGTAGCACCATGCGCCCGCAAGGCGGCGGAACACCTGCTTGGCCGAGGTCTCACCGATGTAGCGCGCGTCTGCGGGCAGGGCCTGCAGCGCCTCTTCGTCGGCCACCTGGCGCCACAGGAATTCGGGCACGCCCTTTTCCTTCACCGGCTTCAGGCGCGCGGGAACACCGGCCTTGCGGAAATATTTCTGGGCGATCACGTCGGATGCGACCTGGCTCCAGCCGACGGGCACTTCGACCTGCTCGAGCTTGAAGACAACGGTGCCATCCGGGTTGCGGATTTCCGAGGTGGTCGTGGTGAAATCGAGATCGGCATATGCGTCTGCGCCGGCCCGTGTAAATCTGCGCTCAATCTTCATTATGGCTGCCCCTATCGTTCAATGGCTCATGTCGCGGCCTGCCAGCGTCGTTGCGCTCGGACCGTCTTGATCTGTCTGGCCCCCATCCCACCGCGTGGCTCGCGCCGTAAATCGCGGCGCGCCGCCCGGATGGCATGGTGTGGTCTATCGTTTGTGGATGCTGTCCCCATCCCACCCGCGCACACCACATCTAGTGGCCCGCGCCTCGGCCTACACAAACTGACGTAGGTTGAGGGGCGGGTCAACGGTTTTTTTACCCGGCTGACCCTGATTTTTCTGTTGCAATCCAAGGCTGGTTTCGGCCCCCGGCGCCGAGGATGATTCATCCCCAAACGGGCCGCCACGGGCCTTGGCACAGTTTTTCCTTTTACAGCATCCGCTTGCGGGAAAGTGCAAAGGCATCGGCTGAAGTTTTTCCACATCATCGAACGCGGAAGCCGCTCGAAAGATGGCGGAAAAACACCTTTGATGACACAAGATATAGACGGCGCACCGGGTGATCTGCCCAAAGCTTGCGCAGATGCAGTATGGCCCTGCGTGCGCCGCAGGGCAGGAACCGGATGACATTCAGGAAATGGTCGGGGCGGCGAGAATCGAACTCACGACCTTCTGTACCCAAAACAGACGCGCTACCAGGCTGCGCTACGCCCCGACTGGCGACCTGTTAGCCTGCATTGCCGGGCTTGAAA
The DNA here is from genome assembly GCA_018401965.1 of Roseicyclus sp. Classification (GTDB taxonomy): domain Bacteria; phylum Pseudomonadota; class Alphaproteobacteria; order Rhodobacterales; family Rhodobacteraceae; genus Roseicyclus. Next base: position 36,144 of record JAGYJU010000003.1, on the reverse strand, counting down.
AGCCCCAGCGCTTGGCCGCCTTGTCAGTCCGCGTCGCAGGGCCAGGCCGCATCTGCCTGGGCGATGGCAGGATGGCGCATCTCATCGCCCTCCGACAGGCCAAGCGTCGCGGCCATGCCACCGTTTATTTCCAGGACATACTGGATGCCGTCGCCACCGGGAATCGGCGTGCGATCCAGCGGGATGGCGTTTTCGTGGATGCGGCGCACCACGCCCGTTTCATCGGCAAAGATCATGTCGAGCGGGATCAGCGTGTTTTCCATCCAGAAGCTCACGCTTTGGGGCCGTTCATACACGAACAACATGCCCGACATCCGGGGCATCTGCGGCACATGCATCAAGCCTTGGGCGCGTTCCTGCGGGCTATCGGCCAAGGCCACGCGAAACCGCACCGTGCCGAAATCGCCGCGCAGTTCCAGTTGCCCATCCCGACAGGCCGCGGATGCGACGACGGGAAGCCCCGCGAGCGCCAGCACCATCACAGCCAAAAGCTTGATCCGGCGCACAGGCACCCCCCGTCAAACGTAATCCCAGCTCCGCACCTCTGCGGCCATCTTGCCACGCGGGCCATCGACGACCTTGATCGCCACAGCCTCGCCCGGCTGAAGATCCGCCAAGCCGCATCGCCGCAGAATCTCGACATGCACGAACACATCCTCAGGATGCCCGAAGACATTGGCAAAGCCAAAGCCTTTCGCCTTGTCGAACCATTTTATGCGTGCGGGCACGAAGGGCACATCCGGGGCAAGATCGACGACATCGCCATCCATCGCAAAGCCCTCGGGCGGTTCGATCGACACGACCTCGACCGCCTGGATGCCCCGGGGCGTGTTCTGCGCCAAGACAGAAATCCGCGCCTCCTCGGCGACCGACCCCTGCCCGAAATTCCGCAAGACATTGGCGTGCAGCAAGATGTCCGGGCCACCTTCGTCATCGAGGATGAACCCAAAGCCCTTGCCGACATCGAACCATTTCACGCGGCCATGAACGGTTCTAGGACCGTCCGCCACTACTTCCGCCATACTGGCTTATCCCATCTTACCGGTCTCGGACCAGATATCCGCCGCCTAGATGTCGCGCGGGAGGCCGATGGGCACAAGTAAAAAAAATGATTATTTATCAATATTATGAGAATTCGCGCTTCGTGAAATCGCGAATTTTCATCGATAAAACGCTCATGGATTGAGCCGATCGACATGCCAATCGGCGCCCACCCCGGCCCGCGACCAGCGGAACCGATCATGCAGGCGGAACGGGCCATCGGCCCAGAACTCGATCTCGGTGGGCAAGATGCGAAACCCGCCCCAATGCGGCGGGCGGCCCGGGTTGGGGCCGTGTTGCGCAGTCACGCGCGCCACCTCGGCCACAAGCGCCGCGCGCCCCGACAGCGGCTGCGACTGGTGCGAGGCCCAGGCCCCCAGCCGGCTTTTTAGCGACCGCGACGCGAAATAGGCATCGGCCTTGGGCCCGTCTTCGCGTTCGACCAGCCCCCGCACCCGGATCTGGCGATGCAGCGATTTCCAATGCATGACAAAGGCCGCCTTGCCCGAGGCGGTGATTTCGCGCCCCTTCACGCTGTTGTAATTGGTATAGAACACGAAGCCGCCCTGCCCCGCGCCATCGGCCTCGATATCCTTCAACAGGACCATGCGCACATTGGGCAGCCCATCGGCATCGACACTGGCCAGGGCGATGGCATTGGGGTCGTTGGGTTCCGACGCCTCTGCCTCGGCCAGCCAGGATTTCGCGATCACGAACGGGTCCTGGCCCGCGAAAATTCCGCCCCGGTCGGTCATCGAACATCTCCCTGAATGTGTTGCCGCCAAATCAGCTAGCGCCGCCCACGCCCTGCCGCAAGCCCGGCTCTCTTGAAGCGTCGGGTCCGATGGCTTACGAGACCGGTCAATATCGCACGGTGCATGGGGACAGACATGGGTTTGATGACAGGCAAGCGCGGGCTCATCATGGGGCTTGCAAACGACAAATCCATCGCCTGGGGCATCGCCAAGGCGCTTGCGGCCGAGGGCGCGGAACTGGCCTTTTCCTACCAGGGTGAACAATTGCTCAAGCGCGTGCAGCCCCTGGCCGAAAGCCTTGGGTCGGACACGATGATCCCCTGCGACGTGGCCGACGAGGCGTCGCTTGACGCGCTGTTCGCGGCGCTCGAGGCCAAGTGGGGCAGCCTCGATTTCGTCGTCCACGCCATCGGCTTTTCCGACAAGAATGAATTGCGCGGCCGCTATGTCGAAACCTCGCCCGCGAATTTCGCGATGACGATGAACATCTCGGTCTATTCCTTCACCGCCGTGTGCCAGCGCGCCGAGAAGATGATGCCCAATGGCGGGAGCCTGCTGACCCTGACCTATTACGGTGCCGAAAAGGTCATGCCGCATTACAACGTCATGGGCGTGGCCAAGGCGGCGCTCGAGGCGTCGGTGATGTACCTGGCCGAGGACCTGGGCCGCGACGGCATTCGCGTCAACGCGATTTCGGCGGGCACGATCAAGACGCTGGCGGCCTCCGGCATCGGTGATTTCCGCTATATCCTGAAATGGAACGAACATAATTCGCCGCTGCGCCGCACCGTGACGCAAGACGAGGTGGGGCAATCGGCGCTCTACCTGCTGTCCGACATGTCCAGCGCCGTCACCGGCGAGGTCTTGCATGTCGATGCGGGCTATCACGTGATCGGCATGAAAAACCCCGAAGCCCCCGACATGTCCCTGGAAAAGAAGGAAGGGTGACGCCATGATCACGCCGCTGCCGCATGAAAAAGGGTTCCATGTCAGCTGGGACCAGTTGCACCGCGATGCGCGCGCGCTGGCCTGGCGGCTCGACAAACGCGGGCCCGGCGCCGATGGGTCGTGGCGCGCGGTCGTGGCCATCACGCGCGGCGGCATGGCGCCCGCGATGATCGTCGCGCGCGAGCTGGACATCCGCACCGTCGACACGATCAGCGTGAAATCCTACCACGCGGGCGGCGGCAAGGCCGATACCCAGCGCGAGGCCGAAGTGCTCAAGAGCCCCGATATCGCGATGATGGGCGATGGCGAGGGCGTCCTTGTCGTCGATGACCTGGTCGACACCGGCAAGACGCTGGAACTGGTGCGCCAGCTTTACCCCAAGGCGCATTTCGCCACGGTCTATGCCAAACCCAAGGGCGAACCGATGGTCGACACCTTCATCACCGGCGTGAGCCAGGACACCTGGATCTTTTTCCCCTGGGACATGGCGCTGCAATACGTGGAACCGTATCGCGGCAAGGATTGAACAAGCCGGAAATTCGTACGAATTTTCGCATCACGCGAATTTTCGTACGAAAATTCGTCATCTCCCCTGCAACACCGCCTGAACAGCCTCCACCGGCACATCGGCGGCGACGAACGCCTCCCCGATCCCGCGCGCCAGGATGAACCGCAGCTGGCCATCGACGACCTTTTTGTCCTGCGCCATCAGGGCCAATAGCCTGTCAGCCCCCGGCAAATCGCCCGGAACATCGGACAAATCCCGCATCATCCCCATATCGGCCAGATGGGCCCGCACCCGGCTCGGGTCTTCCTGGCTGCACAGCCCCAGCCGTGCCGACAGCCCAAAGGCCAGCGCACAGCCGATGGCCACGCCTTCGCCGTGCAGCAAACGATCGGAAAACCCGGTCGCGGCCTCCAGCGCATGGCCAAAGGTATGGCCCAGGTTCAAAAGCGCCCGGTCGCCCTGTTCGGTTTCATCGCGCACCACGATATCGGCCTTCATCTGCACCGAATGGCGCACCGCCTGCGCGCGCAGGGCCAGATCGCCCTTGGCCATGGCCGGGGCATTGGTCTCCAGCCAGTCGAAAAACCCGGCATCGCCCAAAAGCCCGTATTTCACCACCTCGCCGTAGCCGGCGCGGAAATCGCGCGCGGGCAAGCTGCCCAAGACCCCCACATCCGCCAGAACGAGGCTGGGTTGATGAAAGGCGCCCACAAGGTTCTTGCCATGGCCCGTGTTGATCCCGGTCTTGCCGCCCACCGAACTGTCGACCTGCGCCAAAAGCGAGGTCGGCACCTGCACGAAGCGCACGCCGCGCCGCAGGATGGCGCAGGCAAACCCCACGAGGTCGCCGATCACGCCCCCGCCAAAGGCCAGCACCATGTCGCGGCGTTCCACCTTTTGATCCAGCAACCACTCCACCACCCGGATCAGATGCGGCCAGCTTTTCGTGGCCTCGCCCGGCGGCAGGATCAGCGCCGCGCTGTCCACGCCCCCTGCGCGCAGCCCGGCCTCCAGCGCCGCCAGATGCAGACCGGCAACCGTCTCCTCGGTGACGATCCAGACGCGGGGGCGCTTGAGCAGCGGCGCGATCTCGGCCCCGGCCCGCGCGATCAGCCCCGCGCCGATCCGCACGTCATAGGCGCGATCCCCAAGGTCCACATGCACCGTTTCGGTCATTTTCCATCCCCTGCGTATCCATCCACCGCCCCAAGCCGGGCCAGTTCCGCCATCACCTGTTCGGCGGTCTGCTCGATCGACCAATCGGGCGCGACCGCAACCTTGACCGGGGCCAGCGCATAGATCGGTTCGCGCTCGGCATAAAGCGCGGCCAGCGTGGCCTTGGGCGCGCGGGTGCGCAGCAAGGGGCGCGTGGTCTTGTGGCGCACGCGAGCCCACAAGACCTCCAGGTCGGCCTGAAGCCAGACCACCGCCGCCTGCGTGGTCAAAAGCGCGCGATTGGCCGCCGACATCCAGGCCCCGCCGCCCGTCGACAGGATGCAGGGCGGCCCATCCAGCAGGCGCGCGATCACCGCGCTTTCCTTTTCGCGAAAGAAGGGCTCGCCGTAGCGGTCAAAGATCTCGGCGATGGACAATTGGCTGGAGGCTTCGATTTCCGCATCCGAGTCGCGCATCGCAACCCCAAGCCGCGCCGCCAACGCGCGGCCCACGGCCGTCTTGCCCGCCCCCATCATACCCACCAGGACAACGGTGCGCCGCAGGTGTTCGCCCTGCCCTTCACGAAAATGTGGCGTGGTTTCGCCCATGGCTTTGAAAAAACTTTCCCCTGACTGGCGCAATTTCGCCGGTCATGGCTTATAAGGAAACCACAACGGCGGCAAACGCCGAAACGCGACCGGGCAGGCGACCGGCGCGACACCGATCGCGAGGCAAGGGGCGCAAGACCATGGGGCGCATCATCAGGTTTCTGTTTCTGCTCATCCTTCTCGGCCTTATCGGGCTGATCGGCTATTCCTATTCCGGCTATCTGGTGCCGACCCAGGTCACCGTGACCGCCCCGGTGGAGCTTGATGTCGACTAGATCCGCCGGATCGGGTCTTGGCCTGGCGGTTCTGCTGGCCATGCCCCTGGGCGCCCAGGCGCCGGCCGACCTGTCGGACCTGCCCGCCATGGCCGCGCCCGATTGGCTGTCGGACACGATCACGCGGCCCCATTCCAATATCGCCACATCAGCCCTGCCGCCGCCCATCACCGTCATGCCCATCGGCGCGGTGGAAATCGAGGCGGTGGGCCTGTTGCCCCCCGCCATCACCGGCCTGCCCCGCGATTTGTGGGGGGCGTCGGACACCGAGACGCTGGCGCGGCTGATGCGCGCGCAGCCCGTTTTGGGCCTGCCCGCGATCCAGGGCTTCACCGAAACGCTCGCCCTGGCCGAACTCGACCCGCCGCTGGATGCCGACCCTGACCGGGCGGCGCTGTTTCTTGCGCGGCTCGACCTGTTGCTGGGCCGCGGCGCGCTGGACCCGGCACAGGCCCTGATCGAACGCGCCTCGCCCCGCAACCCGGACGTGTTTCGCCGCTGGTTCGATATCTCGCTGCTGATCGACCACGCCGATCGCGCCTGTGCCGCGATGGAGGCCAACCCCGACATCGCCCCCACCCTGCCCGCGCGGATCTTTTGCCTGGCACGGTCGGGCGATTGGTCGGCGGCGGCGCTGACGCTTGGCACCGGCGAGGCGCTTGGCCGCATCACCGAGGCCGAGGGCGACCTGATCGCGCGCTTCCTCGACCCCGAGCTGTTCGAAGGCGAGGATCCCCTGCCGCCCGATCCGGCGCTGACGCCCCTGACCTTCCAGATGCGCGCGGCCATCGGCGAACGCCCCTCGACCAACGGGCTGCCGCTGGCCTTTGCCCATGCCGATCTGAGCGACCTGGCGGGCTGGCGGGCGCAATTGGACGCCGCCGAACGGTTGACCCGGTCGGGCGCCATCGAACCGGCGGAATGGCTGGCGATCTACACCGCCCGCGTGCCCTCGGCCTCGGGCGGGGTCTGGGACAGGGTGGCGGCGCTGCAACGCTTCGATGCTGCCGTTCTGGCCGGCGACACCGAGGCCACGACCCGCCTGCTGGCCCCGGCCTGGGCCGCCATGCAGGCGGCAGGGCTGGACATCGCTTTTGCCGAAATCTACGCCGATCACCTGATGCGCCTGCCCCTGACCGGCGAAACCGGGGTATTGGCACGCCGGATCGCGCTCTTGTCATCGCGCTATGAACAGGTGGCGCAGGCCGCCGTGCCCCAAACCGAGGCGGAGCGTTTTGCCTTTGCCATCGCGGCGGGCCGGGTCGCAACGCCCCCAGCCGGTGCCGATCTGTTGACTGGCGCCGTGGGTGCGGCCTTTGGCGATGATGCCCCCGATCCGCAGCGCTACACCTGGCTGGTGCAGAATGACCGTCTGGGCGAGGCCTTGTTGCGGGCCGCACTCGTGCTGTCGGATCCCGGCCGCGATCCGGGCGATGTGACCGATGCGCTGGCCCTCTACCGGGCGGTGGGGCTGGAAGACGTGGCGCGGCGCGCGGGCCTGCAGCTGATCGTGATGCGGGATTGACCCGATGACACGAGCCCCCGGCGACAGCCGCCAGATTTCCACCTTCCTCGATGCGCAAGCCGCCGAACAAGGGGCCGCGCGCAACACGCGGCTGGCCTATGGCCGCGATCTTGCCGATGCCGCCGATTGGCTGGCCCGCAACGCCACGGGCCTTGGCCCGGCCACCCGGCCCGATCTGGAAACCTACCTGGCCCATCTGGACGCCCAGGGGCTTGCGCCCGCGACCCGCGCGCGGCGCCTTTCGGCGCTCAAGCAGTTCTACCGCTTCACCGTCGATGAAGGCTGGCGGGCCGACAACCCGGCGCTGATGATCAAGGGGCCGGGCAAATCCCGCACCTTGCCCGACACGCTCAGCCTGCAAGATGTCGACGCGCTTCTGGATGCGGCGCAAACCCATGGACGGTCCGCCGCCGACCGGTTGCGCAACACCTGCCTGATGCAGGTGCTGTACGCCACGGGGCTGCGCGTCACCGAACTCGTGTCCCTGCCGGTGGCGGCGGTGCGCGGCGACCCGCAGCTGTTGCTGGTGCGGGGCAAGGGCGACAAGGATCGGCTGGTGCCGCTTTCGCCGCCCGCGCGCGCGGCCATCGCCGCCTGGCTGGTCCAGCGCGACGCCGACCAGGACCGGATGCGGATGGAAACCGGCGCGAAGCCCTCGCCCTTCCTGTTTCCCTCGCGCGGCAAGACCGGGCACCTGACCCGCATTCGCTTTTTCACCCTGATCAAGGAGCTGAGCCTCGCGGCCGGTCTCGACCCGGCGCGGATCACCCCCCACACGCTGCGCCATGCCTTTGCCACGCATCTGTTGCACAATGGCGCCGATCTGCGCGTGATCCAGACGCTTCTGGGCCATGCCGATATCGCCACAACCGAAATCTACACCCATATCCTCGATGACCGGCTCAAGCGGCTCGTTCTCGACCATCACCCTCTCGCAAACCGTTAACACGCACCCCTTCTTCGTTTCACAAATATCCCGGGGGTCCGGGGCTGGCCCCCGGCCGCCGCCCCCACCCCTCGCCCCATCTTGCAGCCCCCCGGCCAACACCCCATAACAGCAACATGGACCAGACAGCCTTGAGCGAAACCGCCTCCGCCCTCGCCGATCCCGGCACCTGGATCACCGCCGCGGTGATCTTGTTCCTGCTGTTCTGCTCGGGCTTCTTTTCCGGGTCGGAAACCGCGCTGACGGCCGCCTCGCGCGGCAAGCTGCGGTCCATGGCCGATCGCGGCGACAAGCCCGCCAAGGGCGCGGAGCGGGCGCTGGCGCTGAAGGAAGACAATGAACGCCTGATCGGCGGCATTCTTCTGGGCAACAACCTGGTCAACATCCTGGCCACGTCGCTGGCGACCGCGCTCTTCACCACCATCGTGGGCGAAGGCGGCGTGGCCATCGCGACACTGGTGATGACGGCGCTGGTGCTGATCTTTTCCGAAGTCTTGCCGAAAACCTACGCGATCAACGATCCCGAACGCACCGCGGCCCTGGCCGCGCGCCCGATCGGTCTTGTCATCGCCGTGATGGCGCCGGTGGTGACCCTTGTGCGGCTTTTGGTGCGCGCGGTGCTGCGGCTTTTCGGGGTGCGGATCGACGCCAGCGCCAACATGCTGTCGGTGCACGAAGAAATCATGGGCGCGCTGTCGCTGGGCCATTCCGAGGGCACGGTGGAAAAGGAACAGCGCGACCGCCTTCTGGGCGCGCTCGACCTGCATGAACGCACCGTCGAGGAAATCATGCTGCACCGCTCCGGCATCGAGATGATCGATGCCGAGGCCGATCCCGAGGCGATCCTGAGCCAGGCCCTGCAATCGCCCCATACCCGCCTGCCGGTCTACAAGGGCGAACAGGAAAATGTCATCGGCCTTGTCCATGCCAAGGACCTGTTGCGCGCCATCGACCGGCTGACACGCGGTGAAGACGCGCCGGGCATTCGCGGCTTCAAGATCATGGATGTGGCGGTCAAACCCTATTTCATCCCCGAAACCACCACGCTGGACGATCAGCTGCGCCAATTCCTCAAGCGCCACACCCATTTCGCGCTGGTTGTCGATGAATATGGCGCGCTGCGCGGTCTGATCACGCTCGAAGACATCCTCGAGGAAATCGTGGGCGAGATCACCGATGAATTCGACATCGCCGAAGCCCCCGCGCTCGAGGCCGGGCCGGATGGAAATTTCATCATCGACGGGGCGATGACGATCCGCGATTTCAACCGCGCCACCGACCTTGTGCTGCCCGATGACGAGGCCAATACCGTCGCAGGCCTGGTCATCCACGAGGCGCAATCGATCCCCGTGGTCGGCCAATGTTTCAGCTTTCACGGCTTTCGCTTCGAGGTTGCCGAGCGCGACCGCAACCGGCTGACCAGGCTCAAGGTGCGCAAACTGGGCTAAGCGGGGACCGCGCCGCCCTGTCACGCCAGACGCGCCAGCATATGTCGTTTTCTGACATGCCTGCGCGCGACCGCGCGCCTTTGATGCCCCCAAAGGCTATCGGAGGCATGCCATGAACACCACCACTCGCGTCTGCATCATCGGCGGCGGCGTCGTCGGCGCATCGGTCGCCTATCACCTGACCAAGCTGGGCTGGTCCGACGTGATGCTGATCGAACGCTCCGAACTGACCAGCGGGTCGACATGGCATGCGGCGGGCGGGTTTCACACGCTGAACGGCGATACCAACATGGCCGCGCTGCAAGGCTATACGATCCGGCTCTACCGTGAACTGGAACAGCTGACCGGCATGTCCTGCGGCTTGCACCATGTCGGCGGCGTGACCCTGGCCGATACGCCCGAACGGCTCGACATGCTCAAGGCGGAACGGGCCAAGCATCGCTTCATGGGGCTGGAAACCGAAATCATCGGCCCGGCCGAGATCAAGAAACTGGCGCCGATCACCAATATCGACGGCATCCTCGGCGGGCTTTACGATCCGCTCGACGGTCATCTCGACCCCTCGGGCACCACCCATGCCTATGCCCGGGCCGCACGCATGGGCGGCGCGGACATCGTGCTGCACACCAAGGTGCTGGAAACCAACCCGCGCCCCGATGGCACCTGGGACGTGGTGACCGACAAGGGCACCATCCATGCCGAACACGTCGTCAATGCCGCGGGCCTTTGGGCGCGCGAGGTCGGGGCGATGGCGGGCGCCTACCTGCCGCTGCACCCGATGGAACACCAGTATATCGTCACCGAAGACACGCCCGAAATCTACGAACGTGACCGCGAGCACCCCCATGTGATGGACCCCGCCGGCGAAAGCTACCTGCGCCAGGAAGGCCGGGGGCTTTGCATCGGGTTCTACGAACAACCCTGCCGCCCCTGGGCGGTGGATGGCACGCCATGGGGCTTTGGCCATGAACTCTTGCCCGATGATTTCGACAAGATCGAGGCCAGCATCGAATTCGCCTATCGCCGCTTTCCGGTGCTGGAACGCGCGGGCGTCAAATCGGTGATCCATGGCCCCTTCACCTTTGCCCCCGACGGCAACCCGCTGGTCGGGCCGGTGCCGGGACTGCGCAACTACTGGTCGGCCTGCGGCGTGATGGCGGGCTTCAGCCAGGGCGGCGGCGTCGGCCTGATGCTGGCGCAATGGATGATCGAGGGCGAACCCGAACGCGACGTGATGGCGATGGATGTCGCCCGCTTTGGCCGCTGGATCGGCCCGGGCTACACGCTTCCCAAGGTGATCGAAAATTACCAGACGCGGTTTTCCGTCAGCTACCCGAACGAGGAAAAGCCCGCCGCCCGGCCGTTTCGCACCTCGCCCATGTATGACCTCTTTGACCAGATGGGCGCGGTCTGGGGCCAGCAATACGGGCTGGAGGTGGTCAATTACTTCGCCGCCCCCGGCGAGCCGCGCTACGAGACACCGAATTTCCGCCGCTCCAACGCTTTTGACGCCACCGGCCGCGAGGTGCGCGCCGTGCGCGAGGGCGTCGGGCATAAACGAAGTGCAGAATTTCGGCAAATACAGCGTCACAGGGCATGGCGCGCGCGCCTGGCTCGACCGGATCATGGCGGGCCGCATCCCCGAACCGGGTCGGCTGTCGCTGACACCCATGTTGTCGGAACGCGGCAAGATCATCGGCGATTTCACCGTGTCCTGCCTGTCGGAGACGGAATTTCAACTGACCGCGAGCTATGGCGCGCAAGATTACCACATGCGCTGGTTCGACCAGCACCCCGGCGATGATGTCGTCATCGAGAACCTGTCGGACCGGCGCACCGGCTTTCAGATCGCGGGGCCGGGCGCCCGCGATCTTCTGGCGACCCTGACCCGTGCCGATGTCTCGGCCGAGGCCTTCCGCTTCATGGATGTCAAACGCATGAGCATCGGCATGTGCCGCGCCATCGTGCAGCGCGTCAGCTATACCGGCGACCTCGGGTATGAAATCTATGTCGATGCGATGGAAACCCGCACCCTGTGGCAAGCGCTTTGGGACAAGGGACAGGCCTTCGGGATCAAACCCTTCGGGATGCGCGCGATGATGTCGCTGCGGCTGGATCGGTTCTTCGGGTCCTGGATGCGGGAATTCTCGCCCGATTACACGCCCGCCGAGACCGGACTGGACCGGTTCATCCGCTTTTCCAAGCCGGTCGATTTCATCGGTCGCCAGGCCGCCGAGGCCGCCCGCGCCACCCCGCCCGAGCGCCGCCTGACGCATTTCATCATCGAGGCCGATGACGCCGACGTGGTCGGCTATGAACCGATCTGGCTCGATGGGGCCGTGGCCGGGTTCTGCACCTCGGGCGGGTATTCGCATTGGACCGGGCAATCGGTCGCCATCGGCTTTTTGCCCACCGACCGGATCGTTGACGGGCAAAGCGTCGAGATCGAGATCCTGGGCGAGATGCGCCCCGCTCGCGTGGTGACGGCGCCGCTTTGGGATGATAGGCGGATGCGGGCGTAACCCGCCCGGTCCGCGCGAGGGGCCACAGATTTGCGGGGGCTCTGCCCCCGCCGCGCCCTTGGCGCGTCCCCCGGAGTTTTCCGGCCAAGATGAAGGAACGCCCATGCCCGCGACCGAGCCGATGATCCTGCTGCTGGCCGCCGGGCTGTCGTCGCGGATGCGCGGGCGCGACAAGCTGCTGGAGGACGTGGCAGACCAGCCCCTGCTGCGGCTGATGGCGCATCGTGCCAGCAAGGCCGGCGTGCCGGTGCGCGTGGTTCTGGGCCCGGATCAGGCGGCGCGGCGCGCGGCGCTGGACGGGGTGCCGGTCGAGATCGTGGAAGCCTCGGGCGGGGATGGCATGGCCGCCTCGATCCGCGCCGGGGTGGCCGGCGTGGCGGGGCCGGTGATGCTGATGCTCGCCGATATGCCCGAGATCACGGCCCATGACATCTACCTGTTGGTCACGCTGGGGGGGCGTGCGCCCAAGGCGATCTTGCGCGCGGCCACGAAAACCGGGGCCCCCGGCCACCCGGTGCTGTTTCCCGCCGATCTCGTGCCAGAGCTGGCGGCCCTGACCGGCGATGAAGGGGCAAGGCGCCTTCTTGCGCGCGAGGCGGCCCGGGTGCACCTCGTGCCGCTGGCCGACGACCGCGCGCTGGTCGATCTGGACACGCCAGAGGCATGGGCGGCCTGGCGCAGCGCCCATCCCTGACCGCCCTTGGCCAATGAAAAAAGGGCGGCCCGCCGGGTCGCCCTTTTTCCCCATCCTGACGGTCAGGCCGGGCGCTGCCCGACCAGGCGGTCAGAGCTGCAGCAGTTTCGCCTCATGCGCCTTGAGCGAGCGGCGCGCGGCGGTGTAATCGATGACGCCCTGCGGCGTTGCCAGTTCCGGGAACAGGGCGATGATTTCATCGCGGACATGATCGCCCATGGCCCCCAGCGTCTGATCGCCGGGCTGGAAGCTTTCGGTCCAGGCCCCATCCGACAAGACCACCTCGTGACGGTCGAACATGAAGTGGATATAGGTGGTGCGCAGCGTGTCGAGCGCCTGGATCGCGCCCCCATTGACCAGGTGCTTGGCCGCCACCAGGACTTCGCTTTCGTCGAAGTAGAGCTGGGTACGGTCACCCGCGACCAGCATCCGGTGCTGCGGCGACACGACCATGTCGCGTTCCGGCAATCCATGGCCAAGGCTTCCGGCCTTGATCAGAACCGGGCGCAGATGGGGGGCCTTGGCCAGGTCCTCGCGGTTCAACGTCCGGCTTCCGACCCAGCGGATTTCCTGGATGCCATTGTCACGCGTGATGATCTTGTCGCCTGCGCGCAGGGTTTCCACCGGCACCTCCCCCTTGGGGGTCGCGATCAACGAGCCGGGGGTGAAACAGGGAATGACAGTCTCAATCTCGGTGAAGGTCAGGGTGTTTGCAACCACTGTCCGGGTGGAATCGGTGAAGAAGGTGACCGTGCCGCTTTCGCCCGTTGGGTCGGTGGCATCGAATGTGATCGCGGAGGCGCCCGCGCCACGCAGATCCAGCGTATCGCCCAGGGTTTCGTCGTTTTCACCGCCGATGACGGTAATGGGGTCGCCACCAACTTCGGCGCGGTCGACGGTGAACAGGTCGTCACCATCCCCCCCGGCGAGCGTGTCACCGGCCCCGGCAATCAGCGTGTCGGTCCCTGCCCCGCCAGAGAGGCTGTCGGCACCGGCCCCGCCATCGAGCGTGTCGGAGCCCAAACCGCCGAGCAGCGTGTCGGCCCCATCGCCACCGGCAAGGGATCGGCCCCGTCGCCGCCATCGAGGCGTGTCATCGCCCGCCCCGCCCGCGACCACGTCATCGCCCGTTCCGCCCGCAATGCTGTCATTGCCCGCGCCGCCGTCGACGGTGTCGGCCCCGGCGCCTGCATCGACATCAAGCGGGCCCGTCGCCGCCGCGCCATCGATCACGTCATCGCCCGTGCCGGTCACGATATTTTCGATATCGGCAAAGGTGATGTCGGCATCGCCCGCGATGGTGTCGAGGCCATCGACCGTGCCGGTTGTGCCATCGGGGCCCAGGATCACGCCCAGTGCGGCCGTCTGATCGCTCAGGTCGAGGACATCGCCCGCATCGCCATTCTCGGGGCCATCGGGGTTGCCATCCGTGCCATCCGCGCCGCCGTCGATCACCGCCGCGATATCGGCAGCCGTGTCGGTCGCATCCAGCGTGAAGACGTCATCGCCCGTGCCGCCAAGCGCCGTATCCGCGCCGCCGACCGCGATGTCATCATCGCCCGCGCCGCCGTCGAGCAGATCGGCCCCATCGCCGCCCGCAAGCGTGTCGGACCCCGCGCCGCCGAGCAGGGAATCATCCCCGGCCCCGCCGCTCAGGCTGTCATTGTTGTCGCCACCATCGAGCGTGTCGTCGCCCAAGCCGCCCGCGAGCACGTCATCGCCCAAGCCGCCGGTTACACTGTCGGCCCCGGTGCCGCCGGTGACGGTGTCGGCCCCCGCGCCGGCATCGACCGCAAGCGGGCCCGTTGCCGCCGCGCCATCGATCACGTCATCGCCAAGGCCGGTCACGATATTCTCGATATCGGCAAAGGTGATGTCGGCATCGCCCGCGATGGTGTCGAGGCCATCCACCGTGCCGCTTTCGCCATCGGCACCCAAGATCACATCCAGCGCGGCGGTCTGATCGCTCAGGTCGAGCGTGTCGCCATTTGTTTCGCCAGCTTCGCCGCCCAAGATCGTTGCGGCAATATCCGTTGCCGGATCGCTTGCATCCAAACGGAACAGATCATCGCCATCGCCGCCAGAGGCTTGATCCGCCCCGCCGACCAAGAGCAGATCATCGCCCGCGCCACCCTCAAGCGTGTCATCGCCTGCGGCACCTGTCAGCGTGTCATTGCCATCGCCACCGAACAGCAGGTCGTTTTCCGTGCCACCATCAAGGTCGTCATTGCCAGCGCCGCCGGCCAAGGTGTCGCTACCGGTTCCACCCAGAAAAAAATCATTGCCCTCGTCGCCGGAAAGGCTGTCATTGCCTGCATCGCCAAAGATGACGTCGTCATCGATGCCACCGGAAATCGTATCGTTCCCGTCGTTGCCAACCAGCAGGTCACCGCCAACGCCGCCGAAAATCTGATCATCGCCAGAGTTACCGCTTAGATCGTCATTGCCATCCTCGCCGAATATGGTGTCATCGCCAAAACCGCCATCGACGCGGTCATCGCCTGTGCCGGCTGAGATCGTGTCATTGCCGCCGCCAGCAAAGACCGAGTCATTGCCATCGCCGCTGGCGATCACGTCGGGACCATCGGTCACCTGATCACCCTGCGGATCGGTGAAGCCCACGTTAATAGCATCGTCCGAAGGGGTGCCATCGACCACGCCATCGGGGTCGGTCAGGACAGTCTCGATCTCGCTGAAGTTGATCGTGACCGGGTCGCCATTGGTATTGGTGTAAGTTGCGGTGCCGCGTTCGCCCGTGCCGGTGGCCGGGTCGAAGCTGGGATCGGTTTCATCGTAAACCACCGTGACCGGGCCAAGCCCGCGCAGATCGAGCGTGTCGCCGTCTGTCTCGCCGGTCTCGCCGCCCGTGATGGTCGCGTCACTTCCCGTGGGGAGGTTCGGATCGACCAGGAACAGGTCGTCGCCATCCCCGCCAAAGGCCGTATCAGCCGCGCCGAGAACGAAAGCATCATTGCCTGCCCCACCGACAAGCACATCCAAGCCTGTGCCGCCTGCGAGCGTGTCGTTGCCATCGCCGCCAAAGAGCTGGTCGTCGCCCGCCTCGCCGCGCAGATCGTCATTGCCGTCATCGCCGTTCAGCGTGTCGTTGCCATTGCCGCCCTCGGCAAAATCATCGCCCGCGCCGCTCGAGATGAAATCATCGCCATCTTCGCCGCGCAGGTCGTCGTTGCCGCCTTCGCCAAAGAGCTGGTCATTGTCGAGACCACTCCGCCAGCAGGTCGGCCCCGTCGCCGCCCAAGAGCGTGTCCAGACCGCTGCCGCCAAAGACCTGGTCGTCGCCCGCGTCACCGGCCAGGTTGTCATTGCCGTCATCGCCGTTGAGATTGTCGTTCCCAATGCCGCCCGCGACCACATCATCCCCGATGCCGCCCGAGACGAAATCGTCGCCCCCCCCCGCAGTGATGGTGTCGTTTCCGCCATTGCCAAAGATCACGTCATTGGCTTCCGTCACCTGGTCGCCTTGCGCATCGGTGAAGGTGGCGTCGATCACGTCGCTCGCGTCTGTGCCATCGACCACGCCATCGGGATCGACCAGGATCGTTTCGATCCCTTCGAAGCTGAGCACAGAGCCGTTGGAGAAGGTGACAGTGCCGCGCGTGGCGACGGCATCATTGGGATCGGCCTCTTGCACGATGGTCACAAGACCCGCGCCGCGCAGGTCCAGAACGTCATTGTCCAAGGCCCCTTCGGCCCCGTCAATGACCGTGTCGCCGCCACCATCCGTTGCCGGAATGGCGCTGCCGTCGAGGGGATCGGAGAGCGCGAAGGTGTCGTTGCCAAGCCCGCCCGACAGGAAATCGGCCCCGGCCCCGCCGATGATCCGGTCATCGCCATCTTCGCCAAGAATATTGTCAATCCCGGCGCCGCCCAGGAGCGTGTCATTATCCTCGCGCCCGCGCAGGGTATCGGCCCCGTCGCCGCCATAGATCAGGTCGTCGCCCGCGTTGCCATAGGCAAGGTCATCCCCAATGCCGCCAACGATCGTGTCATTCCCGGCATTCGCGCCTAGCGCGGCGGAAAGCCCGGCTTCGGAGGTCGGCACCAGCTGGACGTTGTCGAGAGCCACACCGATGTTGTCGACCGCCCCAAGACCGACGAACTGCAGCCGGTCGCTGCCATCGCCGGACCCTGCGACCAGATCGAGGTTGAAGCTTTGGAACCCGACCCCGTTGTCCGGGTTGAAATTGCCAACAAACTGACCGCCGAAAAACACGTTAATGGAGTTGGAGTCAGGCCCGGTATCCGCAAGGTTGATCGAATCCGACAGGTCAAAGGACAGGCGGTAGGTTTCGCCAGCCACCAGGTTCTGCACGTCCTGGAAGATGGTGATGTTGCCCGGCGACGCGCCCATATCCAGCGCGAAATCGCCATCGGAGGCCGCAACCGGCGTTTCCGGGTTGAAATTGAAGATCTCGATCGCCTGGTTCGGTTCGACCGTGATCCAGCCCGGAACGGCCCCGTCACCGGCAAAACCGGTCGGCGTCTGCCGCAAGCCATCGAAGTTTTCGAAAGACCCGTTGTAGATCAGGTTCGGCGAGGTCTCAAACCCGAAGACGCGCGTTGCCACATCGCCATTGTCGCCAAAGATCGTGTCATTGCCGTCACCGCCGACGATGTTGTCGCCGCCGACACCGCCGACAAGCAGGTCGTTCCCAGCCCCACCATCAAGCTCGTCGCCCGACGTGGTCGCAAGCGCCGCGTCGATGGCAGGCGCCGAAAAGGGCTGCAGGATGATGTTGTCGAGGCCGACGCCGATGTCATCCTCGGGGCCAAGCCCCCGGAACTCGAGACGGTTGCTCCCGTTACCCGATCCGCCGACCAGGTTGGCCGAAAAAGTCTGCCATTGCGCATTGTTGACCGGGTTGAAAACACCGACCGACTGGCCGCCAAAGAACACCTCGATCGCGTTCGATCCCGTGCCGGTGTCAGGCAAATTGGCGTGAATCGTAGAGATCGAAGCTCAGGCGATAGATTTCGCCCGCCAACAGGTTCGGGACATCTTGGAAAATGCCGATGTTTCCGGGCGACTCCCCCATATCAAGGGCGTTGGAACCGTCGCTTGCGACCGTGCCGCCCGCGTTCACGGCTTCGCTGTTGACGTTATAGACTTCCAGCGTGTCCGTTGGGTCAATGGCTGTCCAGCCGGGGATCGCGCCCGCCCCCGTGAAGCCGAAGGATTGCGCGGCAAGGCCCGTCGTATCCTCGAACGAACCGTTGACGATCAGGTTCGGCAAGCCCTCGCCCACCCGGCCATCGGAATTGTCCCCGAACAAGCTGTCATTGCCATCTTCGCCCGCGACGAAATCCATACCCGTGCCGCCTTCGGCAAGGTCATCGCCGGTCGAGGCGAAAATCTGGTCATCGCCACCGTTGCCCAGGATCACGTCGTTGCCGGCAGTGACGACATCACTGTCGCCGTCGGTGAATTGGCCCACCGCGATCAGATCGCCGTCATTCGTGCCATCGACGATCAGGTCGGGATAGACCCCGAACACGACATCGATCTCTTCGAGGCTCTGGTTGATGTCGGAGATGACAAGCACATCCGTCAGGCCGTTCGCGTTCGCATCGCTGTCGGCGCGGAAATCACCGCCAACACCCTTTGGTGCCAGTGTCCGGTCGCCGATTTGTGTCGGCACCTGGATGCGATATTCCCCACCTCGACGCCGGTGAAGATGTAATTGCCGTTCGAATCCGTGAACGTAGTCTGCAAGACGGTGCCGAACCGATCGAGCAAGGTGACCTGAACACCGGGAACACCAAGGTCGAACCCGCCGCTGCCGTTGTTCTCGGTAAAATCGCGATTGCCGTCATCAACGATGCGTCCAAGGATCTGGGCCATGACTCAATACTCCACTACGAGTGCAGACGCTGTCGCGCTGTTTGGAAAACGGGCCTCGTCAAGGCGCGGATGCGATGCCTTGTCCCAAGATGCCATCAAAATCGGAAACATCACCTTACCGGGCGGCAGAAAGCCAAGACCGGGCAGATCAGACCGCTTCGCGCTTTGTAACTTCGACAACTCGTTCACTCCCGGCACCGTCGCCCCCCGCGGATTGCCGAGGGACGCCGGTAAAACACAAAAAAACAACGCGGAGCGATGACGCCAACCACTGTGCGGCCCGCACGATCGCGCGCATATCCCCGAGGAGAGATGGATTTGCGTCAGCCAATGCAACAACATCGGTCCTGCCGTGATGGCAAAACCGATGTGCAACCTGACCGGTCATTCTGACCGATTGACGGCGCACATCCACCCCACGTTGGAAACGCGGTTTCGTGCGGCCGCCCCCGTGGCCTATGCAGACATCGCCCCCCAGTTGGGCTGTAGCCTCAATATCCGGAATGATTGCATCAAAGGAAGGGAAAATTTTCCAAAAGACTGCGTAACGCCCATTCGGACACGGCGCGATGGCGCAACCACGGGCCTGGCGTTTGGGCCATTGTCGGGCCCCGCGAAACAATGTCACGACAGGTTCAACCCGCTGGCTTGCCCCGCAAGTTTAACGATCACTATCCAAAGTATGTGGCGGACCGGGCATAGGATAGCGGGATCGATGCATTCGATTGTCATCACTTTGGGCCCAAACCCGGTGCGGGGGCCGCACTGCAATCGCGCGCAAATTTTCTGATGATCCGGTCACAAACAGCGCCGTCATGGCGACGACAGCGGAGGAATCATCCCCTGCCCGCCCCCGAAACCGCACGCTGCGCGCAAAACTGATTCGGCGCTGCGGCACATCCCGTGCCGTGACAGGCCGCAGGCGGGCGGCAGCGGTCAAACGGGGGGGCCAGGCGCCGGTTCCGCAAAAGCGTTGAACCATCGGCGCGGGCATCAGGACCGGCGGACCGACCGGCAGGTCCGGATGCGTGGTACCCGAGGCCGGACTCGAACCGGCAAGCCTTTCGGCGGTGGATTTTGAATCCACTGCGTCTACCATTCCGCCACTCGGGCAACGGAAGCACCGATTACGACGGGCGCGCGGCGGCGTCAATCACCCTAACGCTTGACCCCGCCCGCGGCGGGCGGCAAGGGGGCGGTGACCCGTATGTTGTGTAGGATACCCACCCATGCTGCGCCGCCTTTACGACTGGACCCTGTCATTGGCAGGTCACCCCCGCGCGCTTTGGGCGCTTGCGATCATCAGTTTCGCGGAAAGCTCGGTGTTTCCGATCCCGCCCGACATCTTGATGATTCCCATGATCATCGCGGCACCGCACCGCGCCTTCTGGATCGCGACCGTGTGCCTTGTGTCCTCGGTTCTGGGCGGGATCCTGGGCTATGGCATCGGCTATTTCGCCTTCGAGGAAATCGGCCGCCCGGTGCTGGAAAGCCTGGGCAAGATGGAGCGGATCGAGCAGTTCAACACCCAGTTCAACGATTTCGGCTTCTGGCCGGTGCTGATCGCGGGGCTGACCCCCTTTCCCTACAAGGTCATCACCATCATGTCGGGCTGGACCGGGCTGCCGCTGATGACCTTTGTCATCACCTCGATCGTGGCGCGCGGCCTGCGGTTCTTCCTGGTTGCCTGGCTGCTCTGGAAATTCGGCGCACCCATTCGTGATTTCATCGAAAAGCGTTTGGGCTTGATGTTCATCCTGTTCGTCGCCTTGTTGGCGGGCGGGTTCTACGTGTTGAGGTTTCTCTAGATGGTCCTGACCACCCGGCGCGGCATGATCGGGCTTGCGGCCCTTGGGTCGCTGGCGATGCTGCTTGCGGCCTTCGGCTTTCAATACCTGGGGGGGCTGGCACCCTGCGCGATGTGCCTGTGGCAACGGTGGCCCCATGCAGTGGCGATCGGGATCGGGGCTCTGGGGCTCGCGCTGCCCGCGCGCGGTGATCGCCTGGGGCGGTGCGCTGGCCATGGCGGTGAACGCGGGCATCGCGCTGTTGCACACGGGCGTGGAACGCGGCTGGTGGGTGGTGAACCTGACCTGCACCGACGCGGGCGAAGACCTGTCCTCGATGGATATCACCGCCCTGCTGGACCCGTCGCAGGGGGGCGAAATCGTGCTGTGCACCGACGTGGCCTGGTCCATGCTGGGGCTGTCGATGGCGTCGTGGAACGGCATCGGCAGCCTTGTGTTGATGGGCATCTGGGTCGCGGCGGCGCGGCGGCCCGCCTGACGCGGGCTAGTGATAGGTGAATTCGCCTGTCACGTTGCGCCATTCCCCCGGTGCGATCATCTTGCGATGCACAAAGCGCACCGAATGCAGCGGGCCCTCGATGGCACCTTGCCAGAATTCGATGAAATCGAACAGGCGCGGGTGATCGGGGGCTAGGTCGTAGTCCTGCCAGACAAAGGTGCTGAGCACGTTCTTGTAATCCGGCAGCCGATAGGTCATCTCGGCCGTCGTCAGCCCATAGCCTTTCAGCATCAATTCGGTCTCGGATGGTATCATGGACGCCTCCGGTCTTGTCGCCCCCCGATCAGAAGCTTGCTTGATCAAGTTTATAAATCAACAAAAACAATCTGTTGGCAATCACCCGGCATGGCTGCCAAAGACTGTCGCCCTGCGCCATTGCACCCCATATCCGGGGAACGTATAGTGGGCGGCAACAAGATATAGACGCGGCCACAGACACAGGCGGACCCCGTGAACGATACCCCCGAACCCCCTGAGAACGATCAAGAAATCGCCCCCGACCGGGTGCCCTATCACGGCCCCTCGATCGATATCGCGGCCGAGATGAAGACCTCGTTCCTCGATTACGCGATGTCGGTGATCATTTCCCGCGCGATCCCCGATCTGCGCGACGGTCTGAAGCCGGTGCACCGGCGCATCCTGTTCGCGATGCACGAAACCGGCAACACGCACGAAAAATCCTATCGCAAATCGGCGCGGCCCGTGGGCGACGTGATGGGCCAGTACCACCCCCATGGCGACTCGGCTATCTACGACGCGCTGGTGCGCATGGCGCAGCCGTTTTCAATGTCGCTGCCGCTTTTGGATGGCCAGGGCAATTTCGGCTCGATGGATGGCGATAACCCCGCCGCCATGCGCTATACCGAAGTGCGGATGGACAAGCCCGCCGCCTATCTTTTGGCCGATATCGACAAGGACACCGTCGATTTCCAGGACAATTACGATGGCAAGCAGCAGGAACCGACGGTTCTGCCCGCCCGTTTTCCCAACATGCTGGTCAATGGCGCGGGCGGTATCGCCGTCGGCATGGCCACCAACATCCCGCCCCACAACCTGGGCGAGGTGATCGATGCCTGCCAGGCGCTGATCGTGAACCCGGATCTGACCTCGGAAGAACTGATCGAGCATATCCCTGCCCCCGATTTCCCGACCGGCGCGCTCATCCTCGGGCGGTCGGGCGCGCGCAAGGCCTATCTGGAAGGGCGCGGGTCCGTCATCATCCGGGCGAAAACCCATGTCGAGGAAATCCGCAAGGATCGCTACGCCATCATCATCGACGAAATTCCCTACCAGGTGAACAAGGCCTCGATGATCGAACGCATCGCCGACCTGGTGCGCGAGAAGAAGCTGGAAGGCATTTCCGCCGTCGCGGACGAGTCCGACCGGATCGGCGTGCGCGTGGTGATCGAGCTGAAACGCGACGCCACGCCCGAGGTGGTGCTGAACCAGCTGTTCCGCTTTACCCAGATGCAGACGCATTTCGGCTGCAACATGCTGGCGCTGAACGGCGGCAAGCCGGAACAATTGACGCTGCGCGGGTTCCTGACCGCCTTTCTCGATTTCCGCGAAGAAGTCGTGGCGCGCCGCACCGCCTTCGAGCTGCGCAAGGCGCGCGACCGGGCGCATGTTCTGTGCGGCCTGGCCGTGGCCGTCAGCAATGTCGACGAGGTGGTGCGCACCATTCGTGCCTCGAGCGATGCGGCGGAGGCGCGCGAAAAGCTGATGACGCGGCGCTGGCCCGCCGAGGAGATCCTGCCCTTCATCAAGCTGATCGATGATCCGACCCATACCGCCAATGACGACGGCACCTATAACCTGTCCGAGGTGCAGGCCCGCGCGATCCTGGACTTGCGGCTGCAACGCCTGACACAGCTTGGCGTCAAGGAAGTCACCGACGAATTGCAAGAGCTTGCCGGCAAGATCAAGGATTACCTCGCCATCCTGGGATCGCGCGACCGCATCCTCGCGATCATTTCCGATGAGCTGGCCGAGGTGAAAACCCTCTTTGCCGTGCCCCGCCGCACCGAGATCACCGATTGGTCCGGCGACATGGATGACGAAGACCTGATCGAACGCGAAGACATGGTCGTGACCATCACCCAGGGCGGCTATATCAAGCGCACGCCCCTGGCCGATTTCCGCGCGCAACGGCGCGGTGGCAAGGGTGTCGCGGGCGGCGCGTTGAAGGACGATGACGTGGTGACATCGCTGTTTGTCGCCAATACCCATACGCCGCTGTTGGTCTTCACCACCTCCGGCATGGTCTACAAGCTCAAGACCTGGCGCCTGCCGCTTGGCAGCCGGTCGTCGCGCGGCAAGGCCATCGTCAACATCCTGCCGATCGTGCCGGGCACGGGCATTGCCGCCGTCATGCCCGTCGACCGCGACGAGGCGCATTGGGACGAATTGCAGATCGTCTTTGCCACCAGCGATGGCGATGTGCGCCGCAACGCGCTGTCGGATTTCACCAATGTCATGCGCAACGGCAAGATCGCGATGAAACTGCCCGAGGATGGCACGGTATCGCTGGTCAATGCGCGCATCTGTTCGCCCGCCGATGACGTGATGCTTGTCACGGCCCTTGGCCGCGCGATCCGCTTTCCCACCACCGATGTCCGCGTCTTCAAGGGCCGTGACAGCACCGGGGTGCGCGGCATCCGCCTGGCATCCGGCGACAGCGTCGTGTCGATGGCGATCATCCGCCACTTCGACGCCGAGGCCCAGGAACGCGCCGCCTATCTCAAGCAGCGCCGCCTGATGGCCGGCGCCCCCGAGGAAGAGATCGACGCCGACGAAGACGAAGACGCCGTGGCCGAAGGGCAGCTTTCGCCCGACCGCTATGCCGAAATGTCCGCCGCCGAAGACCTGATCCTGACCATCACCGCCTCCGGGTCCGGCAAGCTGTCCTCCAGCCACGACTATCCGGTGCGCGGGCGCGGCGGCCAGGGCGTGATGGCGATGGACAAGGCGATGCGCGGCGGCGCGCTGGTGGCCAGCTTCCCGGTCGAAATCCACGACCAGATCATGCTCGCCACCTCGAACGGGCAATCGATCCGGGTGCCGGTCGAAGGCATTTCCTTCCGCTCGCGCAGCGCCGGTGGCGTCAAGGTGTTCAACACCGCCAAGGGCGAAGAAGTCGTGTCCGTGGCCTGGATCGCCGATCAGGGCGATGACACCGGCGACGACGGCGCAGAGACATCCACCGCACCGCAGGCAGAGGGCTGATCGGCCCTTTGCCCCGCGCGGGCAAGCCAAGAGATCGCAGGCCATGACAGACAAGACCCTACAGATCATCGGCGGCGGCATGGCCGGATCAGAGGCCGCCTGGCAGGCGGCCAATGCGGGCCTCAAGGTGATCTTGCACGAAATGCGCCCGGCGGTGGGCACCTTCGCGCATCGCACCGGGTCGCTGGCGGAAATGGTCTGTTCCAATTCCTTCCGGTCCGACGATGATGAACAAAATGCCGTGGGCCTGCTGCATTGGGAAATGCGCAGCGCGGGATCGATCATCATGGACACCGCCTATGCCCACCGCCTGCCAGCCGGCGGCGCGCTGGCCGTGGACCGCGACCCCTTCGCCGAGGCGGTGACCGCGAAACTGCGCGCCCATCCCAATATCGAGGTGCGCGCCGGTGAAATCACCGCCCTGCCCGATGGCCCCGCGATCATCGCCACCGGCCCGCTGACATCCGGCGCGCTGGCCCAGGCGATTGCCGCCGAAACCGGCCAGGACAGCCTGGCGTTTTTCGACGCCATCGCCCCCATCGTCTATGCCGACACGATCGACATGTCGGTCGCCTGGGAACAATCGCGCTATGACAAGGGCGAAACAGAGGCCGAACAGCGCGCCTATATCAACTGCCCGATGACCCGCGACCAGTATGACGCCTTCATCGACGCGCTCTTGGCCGCCGACAAGACCGAGTTCCACGAGGGCGAAACCGCCAGCTATTTCGACGGCTGCCTGCCGATCGAGGTGATGGCCGAACGCGGGCGCGAAACACTGCGCCATGGGCCGATGAAACCCGTGGGGCTGACCAACCCGCATGATCCCACGGTCAAGCCCTGGGCGGTGGTGCAACTGCGCCGCGACAATGCGCTTGGCACGCTCTACAACATCGTGGGCTTCCAGACCAAGATGAAGTATGGTGCACAAACATCTGTTTTCAAAATGATTCCCGGGCTTCACGACGCGTCCTTCGCGCGGCTCGGCGGCATCCACCGCAACACGTTCATCAATTCGCCAACGCTGCTGGATGACCAGATGCGCCTGCGTTCGCGGCCCAATATCCGCTTTGCGGGCCAGATCACCGGCGTTGAAGGCTATGTGGAATCGGCGGCCATGGGCCTGCTTGCCGGGCGGCTGGCCGCCGCCGAACTTTGCGGCAACCACCTGCAACCGGTGCCGCAAGTGACCGCGATGGGCGCCTTGGTGCATCACATCACCGGCGGGGCCGAGGCAAAGACCTTTCAGCCGATGAACGTCAACTTCGGGCTCTTCCCCCCGGTCGAGGGGCTCAAGGCCGGGCGACGCGGCCGCAAGGACCGCTACAAGGCCTATACCGACCGGGCCAAAGAGGCATGGCTCGACTGGCTGGGCAACGCGCGGGCCGATGCCGCGTGACATGCTGATCTTCGCGCAAGGCATGAAGAACATACACCAAACACCTGTTTCAAAATGACATTCATCACAAGGTTCGCGCCATCCCCCACCGGGCCGCTGCACCTTGGCCATGCCTATTCCGCGATCCTGGCCCATGATCGCGCCCGCGCGCTGAACGGCACCTTCCTGCTCCGCCTCGACGACATCGACCAAAGCCGCGCCCGCCCCGAATGGGCGGCACAGATCCTTGACGATCTGACCTGGCTGGGCCTGTCCTGGGATGGTCCGGTTCGCCGCCAATCCGATCACCTGGCAGATTACCGCGCGGCGCTGGACACACTTGCCGCGCGCGGCCTGACCTACCCCTGCCGCTGCACCCGCCGCGATATCCGCGATGCGGCCTCTGCCCCGCAAGAAGGCGCGCCGCATCATGGCCCCGACGGGCTGATCTATCCCGGCACCTGTCGCGGTCGCACCATGGCCGAGGCCGGGCCACGGGAGGCGATCCGGCTCGACATGGAACAGGCGCTGGCGCTCTGCCCCGATCTGCCCGATCTGCCCGATCTGGTCGAAACCGGCCCGGCCCATGCAGGCCGGCACAGGCTCGACAGAAGCCGCATGATCCAAGGTATTGGCGATGCGGTGCTTGCGCGGCCCGACATGGGCGCCTCTTACCACCTGTCGGTGGTGGTCGATGACGCGGCGCAGGACATCACCCATGTGATCCGGGGCGAAGACCTGTTCGAGGCGTCATTCCTGCAGATCGTGCTGGCCACGCTGCTTGGCCACAGGCCGCCCGTCTACCATCACCACGCCCTGATCCGCGACGCGCAGGGCAAACGCCTGGCAAAGCGCGACGATGCCCGCGCCATCGCCACCTACCGGGCCGAGGGCGCCACGCCCGAGGATATTCGCCGCAAGGTCGGGCTCTGAGCCTTCATCTTGGCAAGAAAACTCCGGGGGGGTCGCGGCACGCGACGGGGGCAGAGCCCCCCTTGCGACAGGTTACGCCTCTGGCGCCATCAGCTCCACGTCCTGCCCGTCCCGTATGGCGGTGTAGAAACACACCCGCCGGTTGGTGTGACAGGCGGGGCCTGTCTGGCGCACGATGGCCAAAAGGCAGTCGCGGTCGCAATCCACGCGCAATTCCACCAGCTCTTGCACATGGCCCGAGCTTTCGCCCTTGATCCAGAACGCCGCGCGCGAGCGCGACCAATAGGTGACGCGGCCCGTATCCAGCGTGCGCGCGACGGCATCCGCGTTCATCCAGGCCAGCATCAAGACCTCGCCCGTGCCATCTTGCTGCGCGATGCAGGGGATCAGGCCATTGGCGTCATAGCGCAGGCTTGCGGGGTCGAAACCGGGCATGGTCATCCTCTTTGCAAAATCGGCTCGCGCCGCTACCTATAGGGGGACAGCGACAAAGGCGACCCCCATGTCCGGCGACAGTGACCTGATCAAGCTTTATTCCCAGCGCATCCTGGCGCTTGCGGCGGATATTCCGCATCATGGGCGGCTGGATGCGCCACAGGCCAGCATCCGCAAGCGCGCGCCCCTGTGCGGCTCGACCGTGACCATCGACCTGGACCTGCAGGATGGCCGCATCAGCCGCTTTGGCCAGGATGTGAAGGCCTGCGCCTTGGGCCAGGCGGCGGCGGCCCTGATGGGGGCCTGCCATCATCGGGCGCAGTCGCGCCGAGGTGGAAACCGCGCGCGACGCACTGCGCGCCATGCTCAAGGATGGGGGCGCGGCGCCGCAGGCCCCGTTCCATGGCTACGAGGTGCTGGAGCCCGCGCGCGACTATCGCAACCGCCACGCGTCCATCCTGTTGTCGCTGGACGCAACCGCCGATGCCGTGATCGAGGCGGAACGCGCCGCCTGCGCCTGACCGCCTGCCAAAAAAAACCGCCGCACCTTGGAAAAGGGCGGCGGCAGTCAGCGTATCCATCGGCAAGACCGACCCGAGAGGCATTCGGGTGGGGGATGTTCAGGGTGCAGCGGGGACAGTCGCAACACCCCGATGGCCTTGCCGGATCGCAGGCAGACTGGAAAATCTCAGAAAAAGCCGGGCAGATGCAGCATCGCATAGGTAAAGCCCGCCAAGGCCAGAACCCCGGCGGTATCGCCGATCAAGGTGTTGTTGGCGCGGGCCACGATATCGAGGATCTGGGTCATTGGATGGCTCCCTGTGTTCGCGTGTTGATGCTTTGTTCTCATTTTTCCGGCAGCCTGTCCAGAACTTTTTAAGAACATTTGCGAACAAATGGGGTTAACCAGCGGAAATCAGCTTGATCGCCTTGTCCTGTTCCAACAGCCACAACAGCACGCGGGCCGATTGCCCCTGCGGCCCGATCAGCCCCGGATCGCGGGCCAACAGTGTGCGCGCGGCCGATTGCGCCAGCGCCATGAGCCCGGTCTGCGCCTCCAGGTCGGCGATGCGAAAGCGCGGCAGGCCCGATTGCGCGGTGCCGATCACATCGCCCGCGCCGCGGATGGCCAGGTCTTCTTCGGCGATGCGGAACCCGTCTTCGGTGTCGCGCAAGACCGTCAGGCGGCGCTTGGCGGTTTCGCCCAAGGGCGGGCGATACATCAGCAAACAGGTCGAGGCGGCGGCCCCCCGGCCCACCCGCCCACGCAGCTGGTGCAGCTGTGCCAGGCCGAAAATCTCGGCCTGCTCGATCACCATGATCGAGGCATTGGGCACATCCACCCCCACCTCGATCACCGTTGTCGCGACCAGCACCCGGGTCTGCCCGCGCGAAAACGCAGCCATCGCGGCAGTTTTTTCGTCGGGCGGCATCTGCCCATGCACAAGCCCGACGACCCCCTCGCCCAGGGCCGCGCGCAACAGCTTGAACCGGTCCTCGGCGGCGGTGGCGTCGAAGTTTTCGCTTTCCTCGACCAACGGGCAGACCCAATAGGCCTGCCGCCCCTCGGCCACGGCGCGGCGCAGGTGATCGATCACCTCGTCCATCCGCCCCGCCGAGACCAGCGCCGTTGTCACCGGCGTGCGTCCGGGCGGCTTTTCATCCAGCACGCTGACATCCATATCGCCATATTGCGCCAGGCTGAGCGTGCGGGGGATGGGCGTTGCCGTCATCACCAGCACATCGGCACCCTGCCCCTTCTGGCCCAGCAAGATCCGTTGGCGCACGCCGAACCGGTGCTGTTCGTCGACGATGGCCAGGCGCAGATCGGCAAAGTCCACGTCGGACTGGAACACCGCATGGGTGCCGACCAGGATCTGGATATCGCCGCGTGCCAGCGCCGCCAGCTTGGCCCGGCGTTCGGCGCCCTTGTCCTGGCCCGACAACATCTCGATCACCACGCCGGCGGCTTCGGCCAGGGGGCGCAGGTTGGCGTAGTGCTGGCCTGCAAGGATCGTGGTGGGGGCCATCATCACGCCCTGCCCGCCCGCCTCGACCGCGACCAAAAGCGCCATCAGCGCCACCAGCGTCTTGCCCGCGCCCACATCGCCCTGCAGCAACCGGTTCATCCGGGCGGGCGCGGCCATGTCGGCGGCGATCTCCGCGATGGCGCGGGTTTGCGCGGCCGTCGGTTGAAAGGGCAAGCTGTCCAGCACATTTTGCCGCAAACGCCCGTTTCCTTGCGTGACCTGCCCCTTTCCCCGCCGCACCGAGGCGCGCGCCAAGGCCAGTGTCAGTTGATGGGCAAACAGCTCGTCAAAGGCCAGGCGTTCACGCGCCGGCGCGGAGCGCGCCAGATCCTCGGGCCTTGCGGGGGCATGCGCCATGGCGAGCGCCTGGTGCCAGGCGGGCCAGCCCTTTTGATCCATCAGCGGCCCATCGATCCATTCGCCCAGGTGCGGCACCAGCGCCAAGGCCGAGGCCACGGCGCGCCGCAGCCCCTTTTGCGTGACACCGGCGGTCAGCGGATAGACGGGTTCAAAGGCCGGGATGTCGCCCGCCTCATCTGGCGGCAGGATATGGTCGGGATGCGCCATCTGGGCAATGCCGTCGAACAATTCCACCTTGCCCGACACGATGCGGCGGCTGCCGGTGGGCAGGATGCGCGACAGGTAATCGCCCTTGGCATGAAAGAACACGAGCTGGAAACTGGTCTGCGCGTCGTCGACCTCGATCCGGTAGGGGCCGCGCCCGGATGGGGCGCGGTGCTGGCCCACCGTCACCGCGACCGTCACCATGCCGGGCAGGCCCGCGTCGCGGATCGAGCCGACGCGCGACCGGTCCACCCCCCCGATGGGCAGGGTCAACACCAGGTCTTTCGGCGTTTCAACATGCAAGGCCTTGTAGGATTTCGCGGTTTTCGGCCCGACCCCATCGAGCGTTTCCAACCCGGCAAACAGCGGCCACAGGTCATCGGGCCGCCCCTTGGGCAGGTTCACCTCAGCCATCGGCGGCGCCGATCAGGGCAAGCCAGCCGTCTTCGTCCAGCGTTTCGATCCCCAGTTCCGCGGCCTTGGCGGCCTTGGACCCGGCGCCGGGGCCTGCGACCAGGATATCGGTCTTGGCCGACACGCTGCCCGACACCTTGGCGCCCAAGGCTTCGGCGCGCGCCTTGGCCTCGGCCCGGGTCATTTTCTCGAGGGTTCCGGTAAAGACCACGGTCTTGCCCGCAACCGGGCTGCCATCGGCACGGCGCGCGGGCGGCGGTTGAATGTCGAGATGCGCGATCAACCGGTCCACCGAGGCGCGTTCCGACCCTTGGGTGAGCGTCGTGGTCAGGGCCAACGCCACCGCCTCGCCGATGCCATCGATGCCGGTGATTTCCGCCCAGGCGGGGCTTTGCGCCAACAGCGGCTTGCGGGCGCGCGCATCAGGCGCCTGGGCGGCAGGCTCGCCCGCGGCGCGGTCCACGGTGTCGATCAAGGCGGGCCAGGTGCCGAAATGGCGCGCCAGGTCTGCCGCCGCCACCTCGCCCACATGGCGGATGCCAAGCGCAAAGATCACCCGGCCCAGCGCGATGCGCCGCCGGTCGTCGATCGCATCGAACAGGTTGGCGGCGGATTTGTCGCCCCAGCCTTCGCGGTTCCTGAGCTGTTGCAAACCCTGCCCATAGCGCGCCCTGAGATCGAAGATATCGGCCGGTTCGCGGATCCAGCCATCGGTGTAGAACGCCTCGACCTGCTTGGCGCCCAGGCCTTCGATGTCGAAGGCGGCGCGCGAGACGAAATGTTTGAGTTTCTCAACCGCTTGCGCCGGACAGATCAGGCCGCCAGTGCAGCGGCGCACCGCGTCGCCTTCTTCGCGCAGGGCGTCGGACCCGCATTCGGGGCAGGTGGTGGGAAAGGCAAAGGGCACGGCATCAGGCGCGCGTTTGGCCAGATCGACATCGGCGATCTTCGGGATCACGTCGCCCGCGCGGTAGACCTGCACCCAATCGCCCAGCCGGATGTCGCGCCCCTCGCGGATCGGCGCGCCGCGCGCGTCTCGCCCGGCGATGTAATCCTCGTTGTGCAGCGTCGCGTTGGAGACCACGACCCCGCCAACCGTCACGGGCGTCAGCCGCGCGACGGGCGACAGCGCGCCGGTGCGGCCGACCTGGATGTCGATCGCCTCCAGCCGGGTCCAGGCCAGTTCGGCGGGGAATTTATGCGCGATCGCCCAGCGCGGCGTCGTGGATCGCAGGCCAAGCCGGGCCTGCAAGGCGAGATCATCGAGCTTGTAGACCACCCCGTCGATATCATAGCCCAGCGTCGCGCGCCTCGCCTCGATCCGGGCGTAATGGGCCAGCATCGTTTCGACATCGGGGCAGGGCAGCGTCAAGGGGTTGGTCTGGAAGCCCAGGGCGGCAAGCCGGGCAATCGCCTGCATCTGCGTGGCGGCCAGCGGCTCCGACAGATCGCCCCAGGAATAGGCAAAGAACCGCAAGGGGCGCGCGCGGGTGATCTCGGCATCCAGCTGGCGCAACGATCCGGCGGCGGCATTTCGCGGGTTGGCAAAAGTCTTTCCCCCCGCCTGCGCCTGCCGGTCATTCAGCGCGGCGAAATCGGCATGGGTCATGTAGACCTCGCCGCGCACCTCCAGCAGATCGGGGGCGCCGGTCAGGGTTTGCGGAATATCGGCAATGGTGCGGGCATTGGCGGTGACATTTTCACCCGTGACCCCGTCGCCGCGCGTTGCCGCATGAACCAAGGTGCCGGTTTCATAGCGCAGGGACAAAGACAGCCCGTCGATCTTGGGTTCGGCGGTAAAGGCCAGCGGGGCGGTGTCGGACAGACCGAGGTAGCGGCGGATGCCGGCCACGAAATCGGCCACATCGGCCGCGTCAAAGGCATTGGCCAGCGACAGCATGCGCTGCGCATGGGTGATCTTGCCAAAGCCTTCGGCGGGTGCCGCGCCAATCTGTTGCGTGGGGCTATCGGGGCGTTCAAGATCGGGAAACCGCGCCTCGATCGCGGCATAGTCGCGCTTGATCGCGTCGAATTCCGCATCCGAGATGACCGGGGCGTCGTCCTGGTAATAGGCGCGATTGGCCGCATCCAGCGCCGCCGCCAAATCCGCCAGCCGGTCGCGCGCCTGGTCCCTGGTCAAGGCCCCGGCGCTCTCCCCACCCCGTGTCGCATCGGCCATCAGACTGCGCCCCCGTTGTCGCCCATGTTCGCAACAGGCCGATCACGGGCCCGTAGCAAGGGTGTAGGAGGCCCGGCGCCGAATTTCCAGCCCGCGTCAGCCGTTCATCGCAAGGCCAAGCACCGCCTGCCCCGGCATCGGGTCGCGCAAGACATAGCCGCGCCCCCAGACGGTTTCGATATAGGTTTCGCCGCCCGTGGCCACGGAAAGTTTCTTGCGCAATTTGCAGATGAACACGTCGATGATCTTCAACTCCGGCTCATCCATGCCGCCATACAGATGGTTGAGAAACATTTCCTTGGTCAGCGTCGTGCCCTTGCGCAGGCTTAGCAGTTCCAGCATCTGGTATTCCTTGCCGGTCAGGTGCACGGTTTGCCCGCCCACCTCGACGGTCTTGGCATCCAGGTTCACCGACACACGCCCGGTCTTGATCACCGATTGGGCATGCCCCTTGGATCGGCGGATGATGGCATGGATGCGCGCGACCAGTTCTTCGCGGTGAAAGGGTTTGGTCAGATAATCATCGGCGCCAAAGCCGAACCCCTTGAGCTTGTTTTCGGGGTCATCCATCCCGGACAGGATCAGGATCGGGGTGTTGACACGTGCGCCGCGCAAGTTGCGCAACACGTCATGGCCATGGATGTCGGGCAGGTTCAGGTCCAACAGGATGATGTCGTAATCATACAGCTTTGCCAGATCGATCCCTTCTTCGCCAAGGTCGGTGGCATAGACATTCAGGTTGGCGTGACGCAGCATCATTTCGATGCTGCGCGACGTGGTGGGATCGTCTTCAACTAGCAATACTCGCATCAGGCTACTCCGAATCTCGCACAGGTCGGGTTCAGCCTCGGGCCAAATAGTTAATTTCACGTTACCCCCTGTGGAGCGATTTGCATCGGCGGACATGACCGCCCTCAGGCGCGATAGCGTTGCAGCGCCGTCGTGCGGAGCGCGGGGGCGCCGTGCCGGGCCACCGCCCGGCGCCAACTGTCCAGTTCCTCCTCTGACAGGCCCTAGGTTTCCATCGCCTCTTCGGCGGTGATCAGGCCCGCATCCACAGCCTGCACCACGGCGGCCTTACGGCTGGCCACCCAGCGGCAGGTCGCGGCAAGCGGCAGATCCGCGCGCGTCATGATACGCCCATCGGCCAGGGTGACCGATTGGGCGCCGGGAATGCGTCTGATAAACATCTGGGCCGCGCCTCCTTTCATCCTCTTCCCGAGTGACTGCACGGCATTGCTTAATTCAACGTAAGCGCGCGCCTTGTGAATAGGTGCGATTTTCCTATATTCCCCCGATATCCCGCCTTTTGCCCCGATTTAAGGATATGGCCATGGCCCTCGACCGGCCCGAGACGCTGAATTCGCTTGGTTTCGCCAAGCCGCCGTCGCAGACGCGCGTCGTCGTCGCCATGTCGGGCGGGGTTGATTCGTCGGTGGTGGCCGCCCAGCTGGCCGAGCAAGGCTATGATGTCGTGGGCGTCACGCTGCAGCTCTACGATCACGGCGCGGCCTTGGCCAAGAAGGGCGCCTGCTGTGCCGGCCGCGACATCCATGATGCGCGCCGCGTGGCCGAAACCATGGGTTTTCCGCATTACGTGCTGGATTACGAAAACACCTTTCGCGAAGCCGTGATCGACGAATTTGCCGACAGCTACCTTGCGGGGGCGACGCCCGTACCCTG
This sequence comes from Roseicyclus sp., assembly GCA_018401965.1. Taxonomy (GTDB): domain Bacteria; phylum Pseudomonadota; class Alphaproteobacteria; order Rhodobacterales; family Rhodobacteraceae; genus Roseicyclus. The sequence continues at coordinate 2,708 of JAGYJU010000003.1, read as the reverse complement.
CATCCGCTGCAACGAGCGGGTGAAATTCAAGGATCTGCTGGAAACCGCCAAGGATCTGGATGCCGATTGCATGGCGACGGGCCATTACATCCAGCGCAAGCAGGGGCCGCAAAAGGCGGAACTGCATTGCGCCGCCGACGCCGCGCGCGACCAGTCCTATTTCCTGTTCTCGACCACCCAGGCGCAGCTGGATTTCCTGCGTTTCCCCCTCGGGCATTTGGCGTCCAAGGCCGAAACGCGGGCGCTTGCGGCCAAATATGGCCTGTCGGTCGCCGACAAGCCCGACAGCCAGGACATCTGTTTCGTGCCAAATGGCGATTACGCCGCGGTGATCGAGAAACTGCGCCCCGGCGCGGCCGACCCCGGCGAGATCGTGACGACCGATGGCACCGTTCTGGGCCAGCACCGGGGCGTGATCCATTACACCATCGGCCAGCGGCGCGGGCTTGGCATCGGCGGGCTGGCCGACCCGCTTTACGTGGTCCGGCTTGACCCTGACGCCCGCCAGGTCGTTGTCGGCCCCAAGGAGCTGTTGTCGACCCGCACCGTGCCGGTGCGCGAAATCAACTGGCTGGGCGACGCGCCCCTGATGTCGCGCCCGCAATGGGAGGTGGAGGTCAAGATCCGGTCTACCCGCCCGCCCCGGCCTGCCACCATCCGCCCCCTGTCAGCCACCGAGGCCGAGGTGACGCTGGCCACGCCCGAAGACGGGGTCAGCCCCGGCCAGGCCTGCGTGTTCTACGACCTGGACGGAAGCCGCATCCTGGGCGGCGGCTGGATCCACAAGGGCTAAGCCCATATTGCCCGGACGCGCGCATGGGGCGCGCCACGCGGGCATCGAGCAAAAGACAGTTTGGGGGAAAAGTGGCGCGGTTGACGGGGCTCGAACCCGCGACCCCCGGCGTGACAGGCCGGTACTCTAACCAACTGAGCTACAACCGCATTGAGGGTCGTTTAGGCAATCGCCACGGCGGCGTCAATGGCCGGAAAGCGGGTTTTCGCACCAAGCCCGCGCTTTGCCGATCGCGCTGAAATCGCGGCATGGCGATCCGGGAAACCACCCAGACGCACGCGCCAATTCCCTGCCCCGCAAGGGGGAAAGATCATGAAAACATCTTCAGGGAAAAGTGGCGCGGTTGACGGGGCTCGAACCCGCGACCCCCGGCGTGACAGGCCGGTACTCTAACCAACTGAGCTACAACCGCGTGAAGAGGGCATCTATTGCCCCCCGCGCGGCCCGTCAAGCGCGAACGGCAGGACCGGGTCGTTTTTTCCGATCCGGCCGGGGATCAGGGCAAGGCGCTGCAATAGGTATAGACCCCATGCGACGACGCGCCCGCGCCCTGGGTGTCATAGACGATGACACGCGGCATGCCGTTGGACGCCGGGCTGGTTGCAAGGATGAGCTTGCGGCTATAGCCCATCGGTTCGCCTTCGCAAAAATTGGCGCAGTCAAACAGGAGCGCATCCAATCCCGCAACGCCGCTGAGGTTGTCGAAGCTGCAGCCGCATTCGTAAAACGACAGGCTGTCCGGGCGCAGCGTCATGGTCTCGCCGCTGTCGGAAAACACGTCGCACACCCGACCTTCCAGGGCATAGACGCCGGTAAAGATTTCTGCGCTGGCGGCCAGGGGCGCGGCCAAGCCCCCCGCCATGGCAAGCGCCAGACCTCGGGCAAAGCTGCGGATCGGCCGACGTGGCGGATGTGACATGACGCGTCCCCTTGCATCGGATCGTTTGTGTCACCGGCCATCGCAGGCTTCGGTGTCGCGCCCAAAGGTTAGCGCGACTTGGGACGGGGTCAATCCGCCAGCCGGGCCACAGAACCGCGCAACACTTCGCAAGGGAACTGAAGACATGTTTCAAGTCAGGGGTTTTGCCTGGTGGGTGGTGAGGGACTCGAACCCCCGACATCTTCGGTGTAAACGAAGCGCTCTACCAACTGAGCTAACCACCCAAAGCCCGCGCCTGATACAAGGCCTGCGCGCGAGGAGCAAGAGTAGCGCGCCGCGATTTTCCCCCATCCGCAGCGGGCGTGGCACATGCCCCCCGAAGCCCGGTGAGATCCGGGCAGAAGTCTCTGTCACCCTGCGGAAGGCCTGGGAAATAATGGTGGGTGATAAGGGATTTGAACCCCTGACATCTTCGATGTGAACGAAGCGCTCTACCACTGAGCTAATCACCCGCCGATTGGAGCAGTGTTTAGCCATCCTCGTCGGGGTCTGCAAGGGGGCTTTCGCCCTGCCCGCCCGCATCTTTGCCCCCGGCCCGCGGGCGGCGGATCTTGACCGTCAACAGACCCGGACCATCCGCATCAGGCTTGCGTTTCTTGACCGACAGCTTGCCAAGCGGCGGCAGCGCCAGGTCATCCCGTTCATCCAGCGCACGGCCCAGTTCCTGCAACACCAGGTCTAGCACGATCTTGGCATCGGACCGTTTCATCGCCGTGCGCTCCGACACGGCCGCGATCAGGTCCGCGCGCCGAAAAGCCCCGTCTTGCGGCGCCTCGTCCTTGGGCGGGGCAAGCTCTGGCGGGGGCGCGGCGATATCGGCCACCGCCACGGCGCGCAGATGCGCGCCTTTGGTCGCCGCCCCGGTGGGGGTGGCGGACCCGGATTTTGGGGCTTGCTTGGGGGGTGGCTTGCGGCCTGTTGGCATGACTGCCTCCGTTCCGGCGCGGGGCCATGCCGGCGCGCCTGTCCTCGTTA
>JAGYJU010000002.1 GCA_018401965.1 Roseicyclus sp. | reverse complement strand
CATCCCAAAGCGCGTCCATTTCCGCCAGGTCGCTTTGATCCGCCCGCTTGCCGCGCCGGGCCAGTTCCGCCTCGATAAAGGCAAAGCGGCGGGTGAATTTCGCATTCGCGCCCCGCAGCGCCTGTTCGGGGTCCACCTTGAGATGGCGGGCAAGATTGGCCATGACGAACAGCAAATCGCCCAGTTCTTCCTCGATCTTGGCTTGCGGCAGGGTTTCGCGCGCCTCGGCCAGTTCTTGCGCCTCTTCCGCGATCTTGGCGATCACCGGGCCGATGTCGGGCCAGTCGAACCCCACCCGCGCGGCGCGTTTTTGCAGCTTTTCGGCGCGCATCAGCGCGGGCAGGCCAAGCGCCACATCGTCCAGAACCCCGCCGCGCGCTTTCGCGGCGCGTTCGGCGGCCTTGACCTTTTCCCAATCCTGCACCTGTTGTTCGGCGGATTTGGCGTTGCTGTCGGTGCCGAAGACATGCGGGTGGCGCGCGATCATCTTGTCGGCGATGGCGGTGGCCACGTCATCGAGATCGAACAGCCCCGCCTCTTGCGCCATCTGGGCGTGGAACACCGACTGGAACAACAGGTCGCCCAATTCGCCCTTCAGCTCGGCCCAATCGCGCCGCTCGATCGCATCGGCCACCTCGTAGGCTTCCTCGATCGTGTAGGGGGCGATGGTGGCGAAATCCTGTTCCACGTCCCAGGGGCAACCGGTGACGGGGTCGCGCAAGGCGGCCATGATGGCGCGCAGCCGGTCTATCGGGGGCAGGTGGGCAAGGTCTTGCATTGCGAAGCCGCGACGTTTGGGTCAGGGATGGCCTGTTTAGACCGAAGCCGAGCCAAGGAGTCCAGCCATGCCCGTCATCAATCGGATCGCGGGGCTTGCCCCCCAGATGACCGCATGGCGCCGCCATCTGCATGCGCATCCCGAACTGGGCTTCGAGTGCGGCGGGACCGCCGCCTTTGTCGCCGCGCGGCTGGCGGAGCTGGGGGTGGATGAAATCCATGAAGGGATCGCGCATACCGGCATCGTCGCGATCATCAACGGGCAGGGCGACGGGCCAGTGGTGGGGCTGCGCGCCGATATGGACGCGCTGCCGATCCTGGAGGCGACGGGGGCCGATCACGCATCGACCGTGCCCGGCAAGATGCATGCCTGCGGCCATGACGGCCATACCGCGATGCTGCTTGGGGCGGCGGCCTACCTGGTCGAGACACGCGGTTTTCGCGGGCGCGTCGCGCTGATCTTTCAGCCCGCCGAGGAAGATGGCGGCGGCGCGGGCGTCATGGTCGAGGAGGGCATCATGGACCGGTTCGACATCGCCGAGGTCTACGCGCTGCACAATGTCCCGGGGCTGGACCTGGGGCAGGTCTTGACCACGCCGGGGCCGATCATGGCGGCGGTCGATGAATTCACCATCACCCTCACCGGGCAGGGCGGCCATGGCGCGATGCCCCATGACACCGTCGACCCGATCCCGGCGGCAGTGTCGATCGTGCAGGCGATCCAGACCATCGTGTCGCGCAACCACCATGCCACGCAAGACCTGGTGGTGTCGGTGACACAGATCCACGCGGGCACGACCGACAATGTCATCCCCGGCACGGCGATGATCAACGGCACGGTGCGCACGTTCGAGCCCGCCGTGCAGGCGATGGTGATGCGCCGTATGGACGAGATCGTGGCGGGGCAGGCGGCCAGTTTCGGTGTGACCGGCGATCTGGACTACGCGGTGGGCTATCCCGCGACGGTGAACGATCCTGACCGGGCCGAATTCGCCGCCGGCGTCGCCGCCGAAGTGGTCGGCGCGGACCTGGTGGATGGCGCCGCCGGCCGCGAAATGGGCGCCGAGGATTTCGCCTACATGTTGCAGGCGCGCCCCGGCGCCTACCTGTTCCTGGGCGCGGGGCCGGGGGCGGGGCTGCATCACCCGGCCTATGATTTCAACGACGAGATCCTGCCCTTGGGGGCCAGCATCCTGGCGCGGTTGGCTGAACGCGCGGCCCCCATCGGCGGCTGAGGGCCTGGGCCGGTCCGGCGCGCGGCGTCGGATGGCCGGCATCGCAGGGGGCCAGCCCCCAACGGCCTTTGGCCGTCTCCCCGGAGTTTTCTCGCCAAGATGAAGGCGCAACCCTGTTCAATGCGGTTGCGGCCGCAGGTATTTGCGCATGCCATAAAGCAGCGGCTCGCCCTCGGGGGCGGTGACGACCGCCCGGACCGCGCCGATGCAGATATGGTGCGTGCCGATGCGCTCGGCCGAGACAAGCGTGCAATCGAAACTGACCAGGGCCGGGATGATCCGGGGCGCGCCGGTGACCAGGGGTTCGGTCGCGACCGCGTTGAACTTGTCACCGCCCGGCGCGGGCAGGCGCGCGGAAAAGATATCGGAGATATCGGTTTGCCCGGTGCAGAGCACGTTCAGGCAGAAACAGCCGTTTTCCAGCACCAGCGGCAACACCGAGGAGGAGGCGTTGAGACAGGTCAGCATCGTCGGCTGCGGCCCGTCCGCCGAAATCGAGGTCATGGCCGAGACCGTGACACCGCCGCGCCCGGCCGGGCCATCGGTGGTGACGATGGAGACCGAGGTGGCGGCGCGGCTCATGCCTTCGAGAAAGGCCGCGCGAAGCGCATCTTGCGGTTGCTGTTGGTCGGTCATGGTCTGCCCCTTGCTGCGCCGCCCCGTTCCTGCCCGAGGAACAAGATAGGGGCAAGGCCCGTCTGGGCGAGGGGGGCAGGTCGAGGTGGCTGGACAAAACACCGCCCAGCGCCGTATTTCTTGGGCGCTGGGGCAAAGGGGCGATGCATGGCGCTTGAAGACGCGAAACACGAGGTGGACGGGGCCTTTGGCCGCGCCGATTTCAAGGGCTTGGCCTTTGAGAATGCCTTTTCCGGCGCGACGAGTTTCCTGCGCCGCCGCTACAGCAAGGACCTGTCGGGCGTGGATCTGGCGATCACCGGCATCCCCTTTGACCAGGCGGTGACGCACCGACCCGGCACGCGGTTCGGGCCGCGCGCGATCCGCGAGGCCTCGAGCCTGCAACCCTTCGATCCGCCCTATGGCTGGAACGGGTTTTCGCCGCTGGACCGCTTTGCCATCGCCGATTACGGCGACATGGCCTTTGACTATGCCCATACCGCCGATCTTCCCGCCCGGATCGAGGCGCATGTGGCGGGTATCCTGGCGGCGGGGGCGGCCTGCATCGCGCTGGGGGGCGATCATTCGATCACCTTGCCGATCCTGCGCGCCCATGTGGCCAAGCATGGCCCCATCGCCCTGATCCAGGTCGATGCCCATACCGACACCTGGGTCGATGACGACCCGGCGCGGATCGATCACGGCACCTTCTGTTACACGGCGGTCAAGGAAGGGCTGATCGATGTGGCCCATTCGGCCCATGTCGGCATCCGCACCGTGGTCGAGGACAACCTGGGCATCCACATCCATGACGCGGCCGAGGTGCATGCACGCGGGCCGCTGGCGGTGGCCGAGGATCTGCGGGCGCGGGTGGGCGGGCGCCCGGTGTACCTGAGTTTCGACATCGACGCGCTGGACCCGGCCTTTGCGCCCGGAACCGGCACGCCGGTCTGGGGCGGGATGTCGAGCGCGCAGGCCGCCGCGCTGTTGCGTGGCCTGGCGGGCATCAACCTTGTCGGGGGCGATGTGGTCGAGGTGTCGCCGCCCTATGATCACGCCGCGATCACCGCCGTGGCCGCCGCCCATGTGGCGATGGAACTGATTTGCCTGTGGGGCTGGACCCGCGCCTGAGGGCGCTGGACCGGGCCGCGCGGCTGCACTAGGATTTCGGAACGTATACGCCTGAGGATCTTGCCCAGCATGCCCCGTCGCCCCATCACCGATCCGGCCCGCGCTGTTGCGCGCGAAATTTCCTATGCCTCCTCGGCCGCGTCACGCGGCGGGCGGGCGATGATCCGGGTGATGGAAAACGCCACCGGGCGCATCAACCTGATCCGCCGCGCCGAAGGTTACGATGCCGAGGTCGCGCAGGGGCGCGATTTCTGGCAGGTCATCGTGGAACGCTACGGGCTCGAGCTGAAGGTCGTGGGCGGGTCGCTGGATTTGATCCCGCGCGAGGGGCCGGTGATCATGATCGCCAATCACCCCTACGGGATCCTCGACGGCTTGATGATGGGCCATATCCTGAGCCTGGCGCGCGGCGATTTCCGCATCCTCGCGCACCGGGTGTTTCGCAAGGCCGAGGACATCAACAAGGTGATCTTGCCGATTTCCTTTGATGACACCAAGGAGGCATTGGCGCTGAACCTTGAAACCCGTAAGGCGGCGCTGCGCTACCTGTCGGAAGGCGGGGCCATCGGCATTTTCCCCGGCGGTACCGTCTCGACCGCCGCGCGGCCCTTTGGTCAGCCGATGGATCCCGGTTGGCGCAGTTTCACCGCCCGGATGATCGCCAAATCCGAGGCGACGGTTGTGCCCGTGTTCTTCGAGGGGCATAATTCGCGCCTGTTCCAGTTGATGAGCCATCTGCACACCACGCTGCGCATGGGCTTGCTGATCAAGGAATTCCGCGCCCGGGTGAACAGCCCGGTCGAGGTGGTGATCGGCCAGCCGATCCCGCGCGCGGCGCTTGACCCCTATGCCCGCGATGCGCGCGCGATGATGGATTACCTGCGCGAGACCACCTATGGGCTTAGCCCGACGCCGCTGGACGGGCGCGCGCGCGGGTTCGAATTCGAAGACCGCCACCGCGATCCCGATGCCCCGCAGGCTCGGGTCTTGGGTGGCCTCAAGGACAGATATTGATGGCAGTTGGCATTTTCGACAGCGGCCTGGGTGGCCTGACCGTGCTGGATGCGGTGGCGCGGCGTCTGCCCGACACGCCGCTGGTCTATTTCGGCGACAATGCCAATGCGCCCTACGGGGTGCGCACCGCCGATGATATCTACGATCTGACCACGCGGGGCGTGCAGGCGCTGTTCGATCAGGGCTGTGATTTGGTGATATTGGCCTGCAACACCGCCTCGGCGGCCGCGCTGCGCCGGATGCAGGAAGGCTGGGTGCCACCGGGCAAGCGGGTGCTGGGGGTCTTCGTGCCGTTGATCGAGGCCTTGACCGAACGCAAATGGGGCGACAATTCCCCGCCGCGGCCGGTCGCGGTGCAGACCGTCGCGCTGTTTGCGACGCCCGCCACGGTGTCGAGCCGCGCCTTTCAGCGCGAGCTGGCGTTTCGCGCCATCGGCGTTGACGTGGAGGCGCAGCCCTGTGCGGGTGTCGTCGACGCGATCGAGATGGGCGACATGATCCTGGCCGATGCGCTGGTGCGCAGCCACGTGGAATCGCTGATGCGGCGCATGCCCAAGCCGCAGGCGGCGATCCTGGGATGCACCCATTACCCGCTTGTCGAAGAGGTGTTCCGCGAGGCGCTTGGCGAGGGCGTGGCGGTCTATTCGCAGCCCGATCTCGTGGCCGAGGCGTTGGCCGATTACCTCGCGCGCCATCCCGACAAGCTGGGCACGGGCGACCAATCGATCTTCCTGACCACGGGCGATCCGAAATCGGTGTCGAACAAGGCCACGCAATTCCTGCGCCGCCGGATCGAGTTCCAGGCTGCAAACTAAGCCTTGCCAAGAGTTTGCGTGCTTGTCTTCAGGTTGCGCGTGACGGGCGCTGGCCATGACCCTGCTGCGTTTTGGCGCGTCCCTCTCGACAGGGGCGCGCGCTATGGTCACATGTGAATCGGTCGACCGGGCGGCAGGTCGGCATCGGGGTGCGTGCACGCCCCATGATCGAGAAGGAGAGCACCGCCCATGCGCGGCCTGAAAAAACAACGCCGGATCCAGATCATCATGGTCGCCACCGCGGCCCTTGCGCTTTCGGCTGGGCTGATCGGCTATGCCATGCGGGACGGGATCAATTTCTTTCGTCCGCCGTCCGAAGTGGTCGACAACCCGCCCCCCCCGACCGAGGTGTTCCGCATCGGCGGGCTGGTCGAGGATGGCAGCCTTGTGCGTGACGCGGGCGAAACCATTTCTTTCATCGTGACCGATGGCGGCGCGTCCATCCCCGTGACCTATACCGGCATCCTGCCCGACCTGTTCGGCGAAGGTCAGGGCATGGTCGGCACCGGGCGGCTGGTCGATGGCACCTTCCAGGCGACCGAAATCCTTGCCCGCCACGACGAGGCCTATATGCCCGCCGAGGTGATCGACGCGCTGGAAGCGCAGGGCGTCTACCGGCAGACCGACGGCGCCCCCGAAAGCTGATCCGCTCAGCCCGAGGCGGCCAAGAGCGCCGCGTTGCCGCCCGCCGCGGTGGTGTCGATGCACAGATGGCGTTCCAGCGTCAGCCGGGGCGCCGGGTCTTGGTCCCGGATCAGCGGGAGGATTGCGCCCCCGCGCGCGGCCAGCGCCCTGTCATAGGCCCGGGCGGTTTCGTCATCGCCCCAGAATATCACCGCATCCAGCGGGTCCAGATCGGTCAGCCAGTCGGGCGCAACCGCGCCCGTCGCGGCCAGCGCGCTGCACCCGGCGGCCCCTGCGGCCTGGGCCTGCGCCTGTGCCGCCACAGGCCCCGGCCCAAGGCACAAGACCCGCCCGCGCGGGTGGCGTGACAGGCGGTTGGATTCGCCCGTGGGGCCGGGCAGGGTGTCATCGACCGACAGCACCCGGTCGCGCGGATCGGGCAGGGCGGCAAGGGCCGCCGCCAGCGCCGCGCGATCGGCCACGGCGCCAGTGCTGTCGGTGACCGTCATGGTCGGGCTTTGCGTGAACCGGGGCAGGTAGGCCGGGCCGCCCGCCTTGGGGCCGGTGCCAGATAGACCCTCACCGCCAAAGGGTTGGCTGCCCACGACCGCGCCGATCTGGTTGCGGTTGACATAGGCGTTGCCGACCCGGATCGCGGTGGTCACCGCCTGCACCCGGTCATCGATCCGGCTGTGCATGCCAAAGGTCAGCCCATAGCCCTTGGCGTTCACCGCCGCGATCACGCGCGGCAGGTCGGCGGCGCGGTAGGGGGTGACATGCAGCACGGGGCCAAAGATTTCCCGCTCCAGCGCCGCGATGCCGCCGGGCAGGCGCAGGATCGTCGGCGCGACAAACGTGCCATGCCCGGGCGCATCGGCTTGGGCGATCACGCGACCTTCGGCGCGGGCCGCGTCGATATGGGCGAGGATGCCCGCCTTGGCCGCCCCGTCGATCACCGGGCCGATATCGGTCGACAGGTCCCACGGATCGCCAAGCCGCAGTTCCGCCATCGCGCCCTGCAACATCGCGAGGACCGGCGCGATCACGTCTTCCTGCACGTAAAGCACCCGCAGCGCCGAACAGCGTTGCCCCGCCGATTGAAAGCTGGAGGCCAGGATATCGCGCACCGCCTGTTCGGGCAGCGCGGTGCTGTCGACCACCATCGCGTTCAGCCCGCCGGTTTCCGCGATCAAGGGTGTCGCGGGATCCAGATGGGCGGCACGGGCGCGGTTGATCGCCTGCGCGGTCGCCGTCGACCCGGTGAAACAAAGGCCCTTGATCCGCGCGTCCGATGACAGTGCCGCGCCCACATCCGCCCCCGGTCCGGGCACAAGTTGCAGCGCGCTGCGCGGCACGCCCGCCTGATGCAACAGGCGCACCGCGAGCGCCGCGATCAGGCCCGTGGTCTCTGCCGGTTTGGCAATGACCGCGTTGCCCGCCGCAAGCGCCGCCGCGATCTGGCCGGTGAAAATCGCCAGCGGGAAATTCCACGGGCTGATGCAGGCAAAGACGCCACGGGCGGGCGCGGCCAAACCCAGGGCCTCGCAGGCATAGTATCGCAGGAAATCCACCGCCTCGCGCAATTCGCCCACCGCATCGAGCAGCGTCTTGCCCGCCTCGCGCGCCAAAAGCGCGAAGATCTCGCCATGGGCCGCCTCGAACAGATCGGCGGCGCGGGTCAGAACCTCTGCCCGCAAGGCCACCGGCGCGTCCCAGATACGGGCCGCCGCCAGCGCCGTTTCGACATCGGCGGGGGCGGCGAGGGTCAGCTGTCCAACGTGATCGTCCGGGCGCGCGGGGTTGGTCACGTCCCAGACCGCGCCGCCCGCCACTGGCCCGGCCAGGATCGGCCCTGCCGCCCATGTGGCACTGCGGTAGGGGCGCGCGCATCGTCCAGCCGGGCCAGCGTCACCGGATCGGTCAGATCGAAGCCTTGCGAGTTGGCCCGCGCCGCGCCGAACAGGCGCCGCGGGTGGATCACGGCGCCCGCCACCGCCTCGGGCAGGGCCGCGAACGGGTCGCGCACCACGGTTTCGGGCGGCACGGCGCCATCTAGAACCTGGTTCACGAAACTGGAATTGGCGCCGTTTTCCAGCAAGCGCCGCACCAGGTAGGCCAACAGGTCGCGGTGCTTGCCCACCGGCGCATAGATCCGGCAGCGTGGCCCGTTTTCCGCCCGCACCAATTCATGCAACGCCTCGCCCATGCCATGCAGGCGCTGGAATTCATAGGCGTCGCGGTCGCCGCCCATTTCCAGGATTGCGGCAACGCTATGGGCGTTATGGGTGGCGAATTGCGGAAATATCCGGTCGGTCAGGCCCAGCAATTTCCGCGCATTGCACAGATAGGCCACATCGGTCGCCGCCTTGCGTGTCCAGACCGGGAAATCGGCCAGTCCCGCCACCTGCGCGCGCTTGATCTCCGTGTCCCAATAGGCGCCCTTGACCAGCCGCAGCATGATGCGCCGGTCATGGGTTTCAGCCAGGGCATAGAGCCAATCGATCACCGCGCTGGCGCGTTTGCCATAGGCCTGCACCACCACGCCGAACCCGTCCCATCCCGCCAGCGCCGGGTCGGCGAGAACCGCCTCGATCACATCCAGCGACAGGTCCAGCCGGTCGGCTTCCTCGGCGTCGATGTTCAACCCCATGCCCTGCGCCCGCGCCACATGGGCAAGCGCCATGACACGCGGCACCAGCTCGGCCATCACGCGGGCGCGCTGTGCCATCTCGTAGCGCGGGAACAGCGCCGACAGCTTGATCGAAATGCCGGGGTTGACCCTGATGTCATCCGTCCGACAGGCGGGCGCCAACGCGCGGATCGCGCCCATGTAGGCGTCGAAATAGGCGCTGGCATCCTCGGCCGTCATCGCCGCCTCGCCCAGCATGTCGTAGGAATAGGCATAGCCGCGCCGTTCCTCGGCATTGGCGCGCCGCATCGCCTCGGCCATGTCCTGGCCCAGCACGAAATGCTGCCCCATCTCGCGCATCGCGCGCGCCACGGCGGCACGGATCACCGGCTCGCCCAGGCGGCGCACGGCCCCCTTCAACACGCCTGCCATGCCTTCGCCATCGCTCAGCACCCGGCCGGTCAGCATCAGGGCCCAGGTCGAGGCATTGACCAGCGACGAGGCCGAATGCCCCAGGTGCGTGCCCCATTCGGAGGGGGCGATCTTGTCCTCGATCAGCGCGTCCATCGTGGCGGCATCGGGCACGCGCAACAGCGCCTCGGCCAGGCACATCAGCGCGATGCCTTCCTTGGTCGACAGCCCGTATTCGGCCAGGAAGACCTCCATCAAACCGGGGGTCTTGTCGCCCCGGATCCGGCGCACGAAATCCGCGCCGCGCAGGCCCGCGCGCGCCCGCAGGTCGCCGTCGGGCGCATGCGCCCGGATCAGCGCCTCCAGGGCCTCGGGCTCGGGTGCAAGATGGGCCGCGCGAATGGCCTGGCGCAGGCGGTCAAGATCGGGGGCAGGGCGGTCAAGCGGCATGGCGCGGTCCTTTGTCATCTCCGCTGCGATCATAGCAGACCCGCAGAGGGCAGTTTTCCTTGATCTTCGAAATTCACAGTCCTATCGTCCGATCTATGGGGCATTCAAAGGCAAGATGATGGAAAACGACCGAAACGACAGTTCACTGGACGCCTTTGACCGCAAGCTTCTGGCCGAGATTTCGAAAAACGGGCGCCTGCCGGTCACCGAACTGGCCCGGCGCATCGGCCTTTCCAAAAGCCCGACCCAGGCGCGGCTGCGCCGGCTCGAGGCGGCGGGCTATGTGCTGGGCTACCGTGCGCTGCTCGATCCAGTGAAGCTCGACCGCGAACATGTGGCCTTTGTCGAGGTGCGCCTGACCGATACCCGCGAGCCGGCGCTTTCGGCCTTCAACGCCGCCGTGCGCGACGTGGCCGAAATCGAACAATGCCACCTGATCGCGGGGCAATTCGACTACCTGATGAAGATCCGCTGCCGCGACATGCGCGCCTATCGCGACATCCTGGCCGAGGTCGTGTCGAACCTGCCGCATGTCGCCTCGACCTCGACACATGTGTCGATGCAGGCGGTCAAGGACGTGGCATTTTAACCTCGCATCAAGGTTAACGCGCCCCCCTTCTCTGTTTCACAAATATCCCGGGGGGGCGCGGAACGCGCTCTGGGGGGCAGAGCCCCCCACAGCGACACGTGCCAAAGCCCCGGTTGTCCGGCGCTGTTCAGAGCCGTGCCAGATGCGTGGCGCAGCCTGTCAGCGCCGCGTAATCATCCGTGACCACGAAGACCCCGAACTGCCCCATGAAATCGGAAAACCGGCCCTTGTCGCGCATCGCCTCGGCCATGCCCAGGGGCCCAAGCCAGGGCGCAAATGCGCGTGTCACTCCGCCCACCAGGTAGATGCCGCCAAAGGGCAGGTGGTTCAGCGCCAGGTCGCCCACGACCGTGCCCATGATCCGCACAAAGGCGCGGCCCGTCGCCTGCGCCTGCGTGTCACCCGCCTCGAGCCGCGCCATGATGCTGGCCGGGTCGAGCTTTTGGCCATGCAACACCTTGTGCAGGTAGGTGATGCCGCGCCCCGACATCACTTCCTCGACCGAGGCAAAGCCGAAATCACGCATCATCGCGGCGATCAGGTCATCCATCGCCCCGCCGCACGACGGCAGGCTGACATGCCCCGCCTCTGACGGGGGCACGAAACGGCCTGCGGCGGTGTCGAAGACCGGGCAGGCATTGAAGCCGGTGCCAAGGCCGATCACAAGTTTCGCGGCAAGCGGCGACACCTCGGGCTGGGCCACGACCTGTTGCAGGTCTGCGGCATCGATCTGGCCGATGGCATGGCCCTGCGCCTGGAGGTCATTGAGCACGGCAACCGATCCGGCGGTGAGCGTGCGGCCCAGCGTATCGCGGTCGATCCGCCAATCCAGGTTGGTCAGGGTCGCAACGCCGTCATGCACGGGGCCGGCCGCGGCCACGCAGACGCCGCTGATCTGGCCCGCGTCGACGCCCGTATCGGCAAGGTAGCGGTCCAACACCACCGACAGATCGGCGTGATCGGCATTGGCGTAGCGCGTGACGGTGGCGCGGTCCACGACCGGGCCGCGCGCAAGGGCCACGCGGGTATTCGTTCCGCCGATGTCGGCGACAAGGCCAAGCCCCGTTTCGCCTGTCAGATCGCCCATTCTGCCTATCCCGGTTGCCGTGCCGCTAGTCGCGCCACCAACGCGCGAGCGCGTGATAGGATGCTTTCGGGGTCCTTGCCAAGCTGTCGAAGTCGACATGGACCAACCCGAAGCGTTTTTCATAGCCAAGCGACCATTCGTAATTGTCCATCAGCGACCAGACAAAGTACCCCGCGACCGGCGCACCTGCCGCGATGGCGGCTGTCACCGCGTCCAGATGCGTCGCCAGATAGGCGATCCGCTCGGCATCGGGGCGATCCGCGCGATCGGGATTGGCCATGCCGTTTTCGGTCACGTAGATCGGCAGATCGCCGGAATAGTCGCGCGCGTTGCGGATCAGGATGTCGCGCAAGCCCTCGGGGTAGATTTCCCATCCCATCTGGGTCAGGGGCAGGCGGGTCGGGGCCTCGGCGTAATTCGGCCAGGCACCCTCGGCATGGCGGATCAGCTTGCGGGTGTAGTAATTCACCCCCAGCCAGTCGATCGGCGCGCGGATGGTGGCGAAATCATCCTGCCAGCCTTGCGGCAGATGCGGGGCCAATCCCTCGAGCACCTCGGCGGGGTAGTCGCCCCGAAACAGGCCGCCGAGGAAAAACCGATTGTAGATCGCGTCATAGCGCGTGGCTGCGGCGATATCCTCGGGCGTGTCGCTGGCGGGTTCGGCCCATTCGAAATTGCACACGGCACCGAGATTGGACATGCCAAGCCCGCGCATCACCTCGATGCTGCGGCCATGGCTGACCAGCACGTGATGCATGGCGCGCGCGGTGGCGCGGATGTCGCGCATCCCCGGCGCATGGGCCCCGTCGAAATGCGACAACCAACCGACGCACCAGGGCTCGTTGATCGGCGCGGCCGACCAGACGCGGTCGCCGATGCGGGCCATCACCACCTCTGTCATCTCGGCAAACCAGTCGGGCATGTCGGCGTTGCGCCACCCGCCCTTGTCGGCCAGCGCTTGCGGCAGTTCCCAATGGTACAGCGTGGCGGCGGGCTTGATGCCGCGCGCCAGCATCCCGTCGACAAGCCGGTCGTAGAAATCCAGGCCCTCGGGGTTGGGCTGGCCGGTGCCTTCGGGCAGAACCCGGGCCCAGGATGTCGAGAAGCGGTAGACATCCGCGCCAAGCCCCGCGACCAGGTCCAGGTCTTCGGCCCAGCGGTGGTAGTGGTCGCAGGCCCGTGCGCCATCTTCGCCGCGCACCACGTTGCCGGGCGTTGCGGCGAAACTGTCCCAATGGGTCTGGCCCGCCCCCCCGAACGCATGCCCCTCGATCTGGTAGGAGGAGGTGGCGACGCCGAATTGGAAGCCTTGGGGGAAATCGCGGCGGTGAAACTGCATCACGGTCCTTTCTCAGCGGGCGGGGCAGGGGCCGGTGGATTGGCCGACGGTCAGGTCGACATCCCATAATTCCTGTTTCGGCGGCTGGTCGGGGTCGCGGATCAGGTCGATCAGCAGTTCCGCACAGCGCCGCCCCGCCGCCCGGATCGAGGACCGCGTGGCGGTAAAGGCCGGGCCGCCGACATCATTGTTCAGATAGCTCAATTCGTCGTCATGGCAGATGACCGAGATATCGCGCCCCAGCCGCAAGCCCCGGTCGGCCACCGCGCGGCGGATGCCGATGGCGATGATCACCGAGGATGCCAGGAAGGCGGTAGGTGGGTCGGGCCCGTCCAGCATCTCGGCGGCGGACAGGTAGCCAAAGCTTTCGGTCATCGCGTCATGCGCCATCAGATGCGGCAAGGGCG
The DNA here is from genome assembly GCA_018401965.1 of Roseicyclus sp. Taxonomy (GTDB): domain Bacteria; phylum Pseudomonadota; class Alphaproteobacteria; order Rhodobacterales; family Rhodobacteraceae; genus Roseicyclus. Next base: position 161,986 of record JAGYJU010000002.1, on the reverse strand, counting down.
ACAGGCCGCGCGCGGTCAGCGCGTCGGTAAAGCCGCGCAGGCGGCGCTGCGCGAAATCGAAATTCGCCTGCCCGTTGATCAGGGCGATCCGGGTGTGGCCGAGGTCGAGCAGGAAATCGGTGGCGCGGCGAAAGGCGCGGATATTGGCGATATCCAGCCAGCTGTAGCCCTTGGCGTCGCCGGTGCGCCCATGCACGAGGAACGGCAGGTCCAGTTCCTTGAGCAGCGCGATGCGCGGGTCATTGTCTTGCGGGGCCTGCACCATCACCCCGTCGACCGACCCGTTGGCGGCCAGTTGCCGAAACGCCTTGTCGGTGTCGCCATCGGTCACCATCGACAGCAACAGGTCATAGCCTTCGGCGGCGTAAACCTCGCCCGCGCCGATCAGGAAATCGGCAAAGATCGGGTTGACCATTTCCGCCCGCCCGGTCAGCGGAATGACATGGCCGATGGTCATGGCACGCCCCGTGGCAAGGCGGCGGGCCCGGCTGTTGGGGGCGTAATGGGCGGCCTTGGCGGCGGCCAGCACCCGCACGCGGGTTTCTTCGCGCACCTCGGGATACCCGTTCAACGCCCGGCTGACGGTGGTCTGGCTCAGGTTCAGCGTCGCCGCCAGCTCTTTGAGATTCATGGGTAAAGATCGATCAAAGCGGTTTGAATTTCGCCTCAGGCTAGCGCCGGTTCCCCGGCAATGTCAAAGATTCGCGGCAGCCTAATTTTTCTGCACCTGCGAGATAAGCCATTTATTTTCAGGGCTTTCGTTTCGCGGATTGACAGACTCGCTTGCATTCGAAACTGTGACAGCAACCCAAAGCGCTTTGAGTCCGTGGCCAAGCGCTTGGGCAAAGAACGGGCCGGTGCATCCGGCACATCCTGGGAGGACCACATGAAACGCATTCTTTACGCCAGCGCTGCCGCGCTTGCGCTTGGCGCCTATGGGGCGCAGGCGCAGGATCTTGTCTTTACCCCCGGCGAGGGTGGCTTCAATTGGCAAAGCTATACCGATTTCGCCGCAGCCCATGATCTGACCGGTCAGACCGTCAGCGTGTCCGGCCCCTGGCTGTCGGGCGACCGCGACCTGGTCAATTCCGTCTTCGCCTATTTCGAGGCGGCGACCGGCGCGACCGTCGAATATGCCGGGTCCGACAGTTTCGAGGCCGAAATCCGTCGCTCGGCCCAGACCGGCGGCCTGCCCAATATCGCCGTGATCCCGCAGCCGGGCCTGTTGGCCGACCTGGCGCGCGACGGCGTGGTGGCCCCCTGTCTGCAGCAGATGCCGCCTGGATCGAGGAAAACTATGCCGCTGGTCCGTCCTGGGTTGCGCTGGCCACGGGCCAGAACGCGCAGGCGGGTGGTGCGGCGCTCAACGGGTTCTTCTACAAGGTCGATGTGAAATCATTGGTCTGGTATTCGCCCGCCGTCTTCGACGAGCTGGGCTATGACATCCCCACCACGATGGAAGAGTTGATCGCGCTCAGCGATCAGGCCGTGGCCGATGGCATCGCGCCCTGGTGCATTGGCGTGGGGTCCGAGGCGGCCACCGGCTGGCCCGCGACCGACTGGGTCGAAGACATCATGCTGCGCACCCAACCCCTTGATGTCTATGATCAATGGGTCGCCAACGACATTCCCTTCACCGATGAGCGCATCACCGGCGCGATGGAGGTTTTCGGGTCTTTCGCGCGCAACGAGGATTATACCGGCATGACCCCGTCCGAGGTGGTGTCGACCGATTTCCGCGACAGCCCCGACGGCGTTTTCTCGGTGCCGCCGACCTGCCTGATGCATCGCCAGGCCTCGTTCATCCCCACCTTCTTCCCCGAAGGCGCGGATTTCGACTTCTTCTACTTCCCGCCCTTCGAGGCAGAAGACTTGGGCAGCCCGGTTCTGGGTGCAGGCACCGTCTGGGCCATCACCGAGGACAGCGAAGCGGCGCGGGTGATGATCGAGTTTCTCAAGACCCCCATCGCGCATGAAATCTGGATGGCGCAATCGGGCTTTCTGACACCGCACAGCGGCGTGGATACCGCCCTTTACGGCGATGACACGCTGCGCGGCATGGGGGAAATCCTGCTTGGGGCCACGTCCTTCCGGTTTGATGCCTCCGACCTGATGCCGGCCGAGATCGGCGCCGGTGCCTTCTGGACGGGCATGGTGGAATACCTGCGCACGGGCGATGCCGCCGGCGAAGCGCAGCGCATCCAGGATGCCTGGGACGCGATCAAGTAAGCACGATCCTTGACAAGAACGGGCGCCGCACCCCGGCGCCCGTTTCGCCCAGGCGCCCAGATATGCGCCCAGATATGCGCACCCTTGAGGGCGCGCCACTGCCGCCGATCCCGTCACGCAGACCAAGAGGGACCACCGATGCCCGTCATTGTCACCGGAGCGATCACCATCCTGATCGGCGTGGGGGGGATGCTTGCGTATTTCTGGCTGTCGAACATCTTGCTGGATCGGGTGTTCTTCCCCGCCAAGGGCGAGAACATCGGCCGCAACGTGCGCCGCGCCACCGCGATCCGACCCTGGTTGTTCGTGTTTCCCGCCATCTTTGCGCTGTCGCTGTATCTGGTCGTGCCGGTGTTCTATTCCGCCTACCTGTCGGTGACTTCTTTCGCCTCGGACAACCTGGCCGAACGGGGCCGGTTCGCGAATTACGCGGCCGTGTTTTCCGACCCGGAATTCCGCATCGCGCTGTTCAACAATTTCCTGTGGGTGCTGGTCGTGCCGGCCGCGTCCACCTTCATCGGGCTTTTGGCGGCACAGCTGACCGATCGCCTGTCCTGGGGCAATATCGCCAAATCCCTGGTGTTCATGCCGATGGCGATCAGTTTCGTCGGCGCCTCGCTGATCTGGTCCTTCGTGTATCACCCCGATCCGGAAATCGGCATCCTGAACGCCATTCGCGTGACCTTCGGGGCCGAGGGGGGGCGCACCTTCATCGATGGCGACGTGATCGACAGTCTTTGGCTGATGGTGGTGTTGATCTGGATCCAGACCGGCTTTGCCATGGTGATCCTGTCGGCCGCGCTGCGCGGTGTGCCCGAAGACACGATCGAGGCCGCGATCGTCGACGGGGCCAATCCGTTCCAGATCTTCTTCAAGATCAAGGTGCCGCAGATCATGCCGACCATCCTGGTGGTCTGGACGACGATCACGATCCTCGTGCTCAAGGTCTATGACATCGTGGCGGCGATGGGCAGCCAGTACCGCAATGTCGAAATCCTGCCGACGCAGATGATGCAGAGCTTCGACAGCGGCAATTACGGGTTTGCCACGGCCATTTCCATCGTGATCATGGTCCTGGTGCTGCCGGTGATGATCTGGAACATCCGCCAGTCGCGCGCGGAACTGCGCTAGGGCGAGGGGGGCACCATGGACAATATCGCCGGTCAGAAATCGGGCCTTTCGATTGCCACGCATATCGCCACGGCACTTCTGGTGCTGCTCTGGATCATTCCGACCCTGGGGCTTTTGATCACCTCGTTCCGCGACCAGGATGCGATTTCGCAATCGGGCTGGTGGCGCGCGCTGCAAGGGGCGCCGCAACCCTATGTCCTGTCGATCCCGGTGGACGGTCAGGCGCAGATCGATGGCGGGACATGGGTGGTCGAGACGAATATCTTTGACACAGCGGCCGCCGACCTGCCGCAATCCGTGATCGACCAGGCAAGCGTGGATGCCTTTGGCATCAGCCGCTTGCGGGGCGCCGATACCCCGGCGGGCGAGACATTGGAAACCCGCCAGGGTGTTGCGGTCACCCTTGACGCCGATGGCAATCTGCGCGCCACCTCGCCCGAGGAATTGACCGATCTGTCGATCCCCGTGTCGCTTGTCGCGCCGCCGCAAATGACGCTGGCCAATTACACCGAAGTCCTGACCGACACCACCGCGACCGAGCGCGCCGACCTGCTGGATCGTGGCACGACGCTGGACCAATTGCTGTTTTCGGACGAGGCGCTGTTTGGGCCCTTCGTCAACACGCTGACCGTGGCGATCCCGGCCACGATCATTCCGATCCTGATCGCGGCCTTTGCCGCCTATGCGCTGGCCTGGATGGATTTTCCCGGGCGTGGCTTTCTGATTGCGGTTGTGGTGGGCCTTTTGGTGGTGCCGCTGCAACTGGCCTTTGTGCCCATCACCATCATCCATGAATGGTTCGGCATCGGCAAAAGCTTTCTGGGGATCTGGTTGGCCCATACCGGGTTCGGCCTGCCATTGGCCGTCTATCTCTTGCGCAATTACATGGTCGGCCTGCCGCGCGACATCATCGAATGTGCCAAGGTGGACGGGGCGACCGATTTCGAGATCTTTCGCAAGATCGTCTTGCCGCTGTCCTTTCCGGCGCTGGCCAGTTTTGCCATCTTCCAGTTTCTGTGGACATGGAACGATCTCTTGGTCGCCTCTGTCTTCCTGCCCTCCAATACCGAAAGCACGGTGATGACCCGCTTTGTCGTCACCAGTCTTTTGGGGTCGCGGGGCGGGGAATGGCATATTCTGGCCGCCGCCGCCTTTGTGATGATTGCCGTGCCCTTGATCGTGTTTTTCACCATGCAACGCTACCTGGTCCGGGGCCTTTTGGCCGGATCGGTGAAATAAGGAATACCCCCCGCATGACGCTTCTGCAGGATATCGACCGCGACCAGATCCTTGCCGCCGACAAGGAGTGGTGGCGCGGCGCGGTGATCTACCAGATCTACCCGCGCAGTTTCCAAGACAGTAACCATGACGGTGTCGGCGATCTGGCCGGCATCATTCACCGGCTTGGACATATCGCGGATCTGGGCGTTGACGCGATCTGGATTTCGCCCTTCTTTCGGTCGCCCATGCTCGATTTCGGCTATGATGTCAGCGATTACCGCGATGTCGATCCGATGTTCGGAAGCTTGGGCGATTTCGACGCGCTGATCGACCGGGCGCATGACCTGGGGCTGAAGGTGCTGATCGATCTGGTGCTCAGCCATACCTCGAACCAGCATCCGTGGTTCCACGAAAGCCAGACCAGCCGCGACAATCCCAAATCCGATTGGTATGTCTGGGCCGATGCCAAGCCGGATGGGTCGCCGCCCAACAACTGGCTGTCGATCTTCGGCGGGTCGGCCTGGGAATGGTCGGGCGACCGGATGCAGTATTTCCTGCATAATTTCCTCAAGGAACAGCCTGACCTGAACCTGCACAATGCCGATGTGCAGGATGAATTGCTCTCGGTCGCGCGGTTCTGGCTGGATCGGGGCGTGGATGGGTTCCGCCTTGATACGATCAATTTCTACTTTCACGACCAACAGTTGCGCGACAACCCCGCATTGGCGCCCGAACGGCGCAATGCCTCGATCGCGCCCGAGGTGAACCCCTATAACTGGCAGGAACATCTCTACGACAAGAACCAGCCGGAAAACCTCGACTTCCTGCGCCGGTTCCGCGCGCTGCTTGATGAATACCCCGCCGCCACAGCCGTGGGCGAGGTGGGCGATGCCCAGCGTGGCATGGAAATCCAGGCGCAATACACCGCCGGCGGCGACAAGGTGCACATGTGCTATTCCTTCGAGTTCCTGTCGGGCACCGTGCCCGATGCGGCGCGCGTGGCCGAGGTGCTGACCGAGTACGAGGCCAAGATCGGCGATGGCTGGGCCTGTTGGGCCTTTTCCAACCATGACGTGGTGCGCCATGCCAGCCGCTGGAACCTTGGCGAAGATGCCCGCCGCCTTTACGCCGCGCTGTTGCTGTCGCTGCGCGGGTCGGTGTGCCTGTATCAGGGCGAAGAACTGGGCCTGACCGAGGCCTATGTGTCCTACGAAGACCTGCAAGATCCCTACGGCATCCGCTTCTGGCCCAAGTTCAAGGGCCGCGACGGATGCCGCACGCCGATGCCCTGGATTTCCGACAATCACAACGGCGGCTTTTCCGATGAAAAGCCCTGGCTGCCTGTGGCCGTCGAACACCTGCAACGCGCGGTGGGCAACCAGGTGGGCGATGACGCCAGCACGCTTGCCTTTTATCGCCGCATGATCGGCTTTCGAAAGGCATGGGCGCCCTTGTCCAAGGGCGACCTGACCGACCTGCGCGCCGCCGATGGCATTGTCAGCTTTCAGCGCAGCCATGGCGACCAGCGACTGTTTTGCGCCTTCAACATGACCAACCTGGCCAATCCCGCGGCCCTTCCCGACGGGGCCTGGCGGCAAGACATGGGCACGCCTTTCACGGCGACCCTCGATGACAGCGGGCGGCAGGTGACCTTGCCGCCCTACCAAGCCTTTTTCGCGGCCAAAGACGCCGCCTGAGGCCCGCACAAGATGACCGAGGGAGAGGGATAACCGATGGCCGATCTGAAATTGACCGATGTGCAAAAGGTCTATGGCGGCACCGTCAAGGTGCTGAGCGACATCAACCTCGACATCAAGACCGGCGAATTGATCGTCTTCGTCGGCCCTTCGGGCTGCGGCAAATCCACCTTGTTGCGGATGATCGCGGGGCTGGAAAAGATCACCGGCGGCACGCTGGAAATCGACGGCCAGGTGGTCAATGACGTGCCGCCAAGCCAGCGCGGCATCGCCATGGTGTTCCAATCCTACGCGCTGTATCCGCATATGACGGTCTATGAAAACATGGCGTTTTCGTTGCGCATTGCCAAGGCGGACGCGGCCACCATCGATGCCAAGGTGCGCGCCGCCGCCGACAAGCTGCAACTGACCAATTTCCTCGATCGCCTGCCCAAGGCGCTGTCGGGTGGCCAGCGTCAACGGGTCGCCATCGGCCGGTCCATCGTGCGCGACCCCAAGGTCTACCTGTTCGACGAACCGCTGTCCAACCTCGACGCGGCCCTGCGCGTGGCCACAAGGATCGAGATCGCGCAGCTCAAGGAACAGATGCCCGACAGCACCATGGTCTATGTCACCCATGACCAGGTCGAGGCGATGACGCTGGCCACCCGCATCGTCGTTCTCGCGGGCGGTGGCATCGCCCAGGTCGGCACGCCGCTTGATCTGTATGAACGGCCCAATTCCACCTTTGTCGCCCAATTCATCGGCAGCCCGGCGATGAACCTTTTGCCGGGGCGCATCACCGGCACCGGCGATGTCACCACGCTGGAACTGGATGCGGGCGGTGGCCAGATCACCTCCACCTACCCGTCGCGCGACAGCGATATGGGGGCCGCGGTTCAGGTCGGCATCCGCCCCGAAGACATGACCGCGACCGAGGGCGACATCTTTGCCTTTCAGGGCAAGGTCGAGATCACCGAGGCCCTGGGCGAGGTGACGCTTTTGTATTTCCAGAAAGCGGCCGCCGATCAGGATGCTGTCATCGGCAAGCTCGCGGGCATCCACCAAGGCTTGCGCGGAACCACCGTGCGCCTGACGGCCAAGCCCGAAAAGGTGCATGTGTTCCGCGATGGCGTTTCGCTGTTGCACCGCGACGCGCCGGTGTTCCTGCCGGGGGTGCAGCCGCATTGACGCCTGCTGCTCTGGTCTTGTTAGCGCTAACATGATATGGCTCCCCCGACTCGCCGAGGGGGAAAGACCAGATGCCGATCGATCACCGCATCGAAGCCGTCACCGACCGTATCATCGCGCGCTCGCGCGCCGGGCGCACCACCTACATGGACCGGATGCGCAGACTGGCCGAGGACGGCCCGCGCCGCGCGCATTTGACCTGTGGCAACCAGGCCCATGCCTATGCGGCGATGGAGGGCGACAAGGATGCGCTGGTCGCGGCACATGCGCCCAATCTCGGCATCGTGACCGCCTATAACGACATGCTGTCGGCCCATCAGCCGTTCAAGGATTATCCCGACCGGATCAAGTCCGCCGCGCGCCGCGTGGGCGCCACCGCGCAGGTGGCAGGCGGTGTGCCCGCGATGTGCGATGGTGTCACCCAAGGCCAGGTCGGCATGGAATTGTCGCTGTTCTCGCGCGACGTGATCGCGTTGGCGGCTGCCGTATCGCTGTCGCACAACACCTTTGACGCGGCGATCTACCTGGGCGTCTGCGACAAGATCGTCCCGGGGCTGGTGATCGCCGCCGCGACCTTCGGCTATCTGCCGGGCATTTTCGTGCCTGCGGGGCCGATGACATCGGGCCTTCCCAATGACGAGAAATCGAAGGTCCGACAGCAATTCGCCCAAGGCCTGGTGGGGCGCGACGCGCTGATGGCGGCGGAAATGGCAAGCTACCACGGGCCGGGCACCTGCACCTTTTACGGCACCGCCAATTCCAACCAGATGCTGATGGAATTCATGGGCCTGCATCTGCCCGGGGCCAGTTTCGTCAATCCCGGCACGCCCTTGCGCGATGCGCTGACCGATGCCGCGACCGAGCGTGCGGCGGCGATCACGGCGCTTGGCACTGCCTATACGCCGGTGTGCGACATCCTTGATGAAAAGGCGATCGTGAACGGCATCGTCGGGCTGATGGCCACGGGCGGATCGACCAACCTGGTGATCCACCTCGTGGCCATGGCGCGGGCGGCGGGGGTGATCATCGAACCGTCCGATTTCGCCGATATTTCCGCCGCCACGCCGCTGATGGCGCGGGTCTACCCGAATGGTCTGGCCGATGTGAACCATTTCCACGCCGCGGGCGGGCTGGCCTACATGATCGGCGATCTGCTGGATGCGGGGCTGCTGCACCCCGACACCAGGACCGTGGCGGGGCAGGGGTTGGCGCTTTATGCGCAGGAACCGACCCTTCGGGATGGCGCGCTGACCTGGGCCGATGGCCCGCGCGCCTCGCTCAATGACCGCATCCTGCGCCCCGCGCGCGATCCGTTCCAACCGCAAGGCGGGCTGGTGGAACTGACCGGCAACCTCGGGCGGGGCGTGATGAAGGTCTCGGCCGTGGCCCAGGACCGTCAGCTGGTCGAAGCGCCCGCCGCGATCTTCGAGGACCAGGGCGCGGTCAAGGCGGCCTTTCAGCGGGGCGATCTGAACCGGGACGTGATCGTCGTCGTGCGCTTTCAGGGGCCCAAGGCCAATGGCATGCCCGAGCTTCACGCGCTCACCCCCATTCTCGCGGTGCTGCAAGATCGCGGCCACAAGGTGGCGCTGGTCACCGATGGCCGCATGTCGGGCGCTTCGGGCAAAGTGCCCTCGGCCATCCATGTCGCCCCCGAGGCGCTGGATGGCGGCTTGATCGGCAAGCTGCAAGATGGCGACCTGATCCGCGTCGATGCCCTTCACGGCCAGCTGGAGGTCTTGACCCCGGGCGTGGAAACCCGCTCCCATGCCACCCCCGACCTCGGCGCCAATGGGCACGGCGTGGGGCGCGAATTGTTCGAAATCTTCCGCCAGACCGCAGGCCCTGCCACCATCGGTGCGGGCGTGGTGGTCTGACCCCGGGCTTGTCGTTTCACCTTTCCATAAATACGCATATCCCGACCTCTCAAAAGGCGCAGACCATGACCCCCAAGGCCCAATCCGCCATCGCCCGCGACATCGCCGCCCGCGCGCCGATCATCCCGGTTCTCGTGATCGAGGATGCGGCCCATGCCCGCCCGCTTGCCGCGGCGTTGGTGGCCGGTGGCCTTCCCGCGCTCGAGGTGACATTGCGCACGCCCTGTGCGCTCGATGCGATCCGTGCCATGGCGGATGTGCCGGGCGGCATCGTGGGGGCGGGCACGCTCTTGACCCCGGAAGACGTGGTAGCCGCCAAGGCGGCGGGCGCGCGGTTCGGGGTCTCGCCGGGCGCGACGCCCCGGCTGATCGCGGCCTGCATCGATCACGACTTGCCGCTCTTGCCCGGCGCCGCCACCGCCTCCGAGGTGATGGCGCTGTTCGAACAGGGCTATGACATGTTGAAATTCTTTCCCGCCGAAGCCTCGGGCGGGGCGGCCGCGCTCAAGGCGATCGGCGCGCCGATCCCGCAGGTGGATTTTTGCCCCACGGGCGGCATCACGCCGCAAAACGCGCCCGATTACCTCAAGCTGCCCAACGTGATCTGCGCAGGCGGGTCCTGGGTTGCGCCGAAATCTCTGGTGGAGGCTGGCGATTGGGCCGGGATCGAGGCCCTGGCGCGCGCCGCCTGCGCCTTGCGGGGCTGACAGGGGGCGGGGTCAAAGCGACGCGGCAAAGTCCGACAGCCGCGTGATCGCCTCTTCAAATTCCCTGTCCGGCAAGGTCAGCGCCACCCGAAGATGACCCGCCGCCGCCGCGCCAAAGCTTTCGCCGGGCATCACCGCCACGCCCGCCTCCTCCAGCAGGCGCGCGGCGAAATCCTCGCCCGAAAGCCCCGTGGCCCGCACATCCAGCATCACGTACATCGCGCCCTGCGGCGGGATCGCGCGCAGCCCAGGTTGCCCGGCCAGCCGTGCCATCAACCGGTCGCGCCGCCGCAGGAACGGCGCGGCAATCGCCGCCTCGAAGGCAGGCCCTTGGCGCAAGGCAAACAGCCCCGCCTCCTGGATGTAGCCCGGCACGCCATAGGTCGTGTGGGTGGCCAGCGTGATCATGCGCGCGATCACCGGCTCTGACCCGGCCACCCATCCCAGCCGCGAGCCGGTCATTGCATGGCTTTTCGACAGCGATCCCACCGTCAGCGTGCGCGCGGCCATGCCGGGCAGCGATGCCATGGGCCTGTGCTGGCCCGCCCAGACCTGGGTGTCATAGACCTCGTCCGAGATGACCCAGAGGTCGTGATCGGCCGCGATCCGCGCGATGCCCGACAGGCTGGCGTCGCTGTAGACCGCGCCGGTCGGATTGTTGGGGCTGTTGATCAAGAGCGTCCGCGCGCCGGGCGCGGCCCGGGCCAGGGCCAACAGATCGGGCTGGAACCCGTCCTCGCTCTTGGCGGCGACGACCACGGGGCGCGCGCCCACGGCCCGGATCGTTCCGGGGTAGGTGGTATAATGGGGCGCGATGAGCAGCGCGCGGTCCCCCTCGTCGCAGGTGGCGTGATGGGCGGCGAAGAGCCCGCCCTGCGCGCCCGGAACGATCAGCACCTGCTCCGGCCCATAGGCCAGGCCGTGCCGCGCGCTCAACCGCTCGGCCACCGCGCGGCGCAGCGTCGGGATGCCCGGCACGGTGGCATAGCCCGTGTGCCCCGCCATCGCGGCGCGGTGCATCTCGGCCAGGATCGCCGCATCGGTGCCCACGTCATGTTCGCCGATCGTCAAATCGAGCACGCGCCGCCCCGCCGCCGTCATCGCGCGGGCGCGGTAGAAAATACCCCAGCCATCATCGCCATCGCCGGTCAGGGTCGAAATGCGGGTCGAGGGGGCTGGCATGATCGATGCTCCGGCTGTGGTCGCGCCGACAAGGCCATGGGCGCGTGCCGGGTGCAAGGCGCGAAAGACGGCTCAGGCCTCGTGCAGGTCGTCCGGCCCATCCTGCAGCACCCCGCGCATGCGCTCGGGTGCGGCCTGTGGCCAGTCGCGCCGCACCAGGTTGTAGCTTTCGATCAGGCGCAGGCGCAATTCCTCGGGCTTGGTTTCCCAAGGCAGCACGACCCAACCGCCCCCGGTCAGGAAGGGCGCCGAGGCCGGGCGGCTTTGCCGGATCACCGCCAGCGCGCGCGCCATGTTCGAGGTGCGCACCGACAGGCCCGCGCCATTGTCGGTATAGGCCGCGAACATGTGGCCGTTGATCTTCCAGACCACGGTTTCGGGACCGAAGGGCGTATCCCGTTCGGTTTTGGGCATCGCCCGGCAGTGCCTGTCTACGAATTCATGGCGCATCATCCTTTTCATATACAACGGTATACGGGGGGGCTGTCAAAGGGGTGTTTGGGCCGTGATGTCGCGTGTCGCACCCAAGGGGGGGCGGCAGCGCCATCTGCCGGTTTTCAACCCCGGCGCAACCTGTTACGCCGCAGGCGCCGATCCTTTTCCCGATGAAAGGCCCAAGCCCCATGGTCGAAATCCGCCTGCGCAATTCCCGCACCCGGTCCGTCGAGGTGTTGACCCCTCTCGACCCGTCGAGGGGCGTGCGGATGTATCTGTGCGGGCCAACGGTCTATGACCGGGCGCATCTTGGCAATGCCCGCAACGTGATCATGTTCGACGTGCTCTACCGGCTTTTGCGCCATGTCTCGCCGGACAAGGGCTGGGCGCCGCCGGTCTACGTGCGCAATCTGACCGATGTGGATGACCGGATCAACGCCACCGCGCTCGCGCGGCGCGAGGCGGGCGCCCAGGGCACACTCGAGGCGCTGATCGCCGAACGCAGCGACGAGACGATCGGCTGGTATCGTGCCGACATGGGCGCGCTCGGCTGCCTGCCGCCCGATCACGAGCCGCGCGCGACCGAACACATCGACGACATGATCGCGATGATCGAAACGCTTGTCGACAAGAATTTCGCCTACACAGTTCGTTCACAAAGCAACAATCCACCCGAAGAGTTTGTCTTGGCGGATCGGGAAGCAATGCTGGGCGAAACTGCTGTTTCAGCGGGTAATGCGGTGCGCGAAGCCCAGTACGGTGCACTTTCCGGACGATCAGTTGAAGACATGATTGCTGGCGCACGTGTGGAAGTAGCACCTTACAAGCGCAACCCGATGGATTTCGTCCTGTGGAAACCCTCCACCGACGACCTGCCCGGCTGGGACAGCCCCTGGGGCAGGGGCGGCCCGGCTGGCATATCGAATGCTCGGCCATGTCCAAGGCGCTCTTGGGGAAACCTTCGACATCCACGGCGGCGGCAACGACCTGATCTTTCCCCATCACGAGAACGAGATCGCCCAAAGCTGCTGTGCCAATCACACCGACCAGATGGCGCAGATCTGGCTGCACAATGAAATGCTGCTGGTCGAGGGCAAGAAAATGTCCAAGAGCCTGGGCAATTTCTTTACCGTGCGGGATCTGCTGGATCAGGGCGTGCCGGGCGAGGTGATCCGGTTTGTCTTCTTGTCCACGCATTATTCCAAGCCGATGGATTGGACGGAGAAGAAGCGGGAAGAGGCGGAGAAGACGCTGCGCAAGTGGCGGTCTCTGACCAATGGTGCTGGAAGCGGCGGCGCGCCCGATCCTGGCGTCATTTCTGTCCTTGCAGACGACCTGAACACTTGGGGAGCCATCTCCCTGTTGATGGAAAAGGCGAAATCCCTACTGGGCAAATCGCATGGTGCAGTCGCACAATTCGAAATAGATGATTTCGCGGCAACTGCTCGTGTGCTCGGTTTGCTGAACGATGATGCAGAAATGGGGTCGTGGGCTTTTGACGGGGCGGCGAAGGAGCTTCTTGGGCTTCTCACTGGATCATTGGTGGCGGCGCGCGAAACGGCCAAACATACCAAAGACTTCACTGCCGTCGATGCGCTGAAATCCGCCCTCACGGCGGCCGGCGTCGAGGTGCGCATGTCCAAGGAGGGCGTCGAGCTGATCCCCGGACCCGGCTTCGATCCCGCCAAGCTGGAGGGTCTCTAGATGTCCGTCACGCAGCCCGGATTTTCGTACGAAAATCCGCAAAACATGAATTTTCGTACGAAAATTCAGGTGATCCGCCATGGTTGACCGGCTGTATCTCTACGACACCACGTTGCGTGACGGGCAACAGACCCAAGGGGTGCAATTCGCAACCTCTGAAAAAATCCGCATCGCCTCTGCGCTGGACGCCTTGGGGATCGATCATATCGAGGGCGGCTGGCCCGGCGCCAACCCGACCGACAGCGCGTTTTTCGAGGCCATGCCACCGATCCGTGCCACGATCACCGCCTTTGGCATGACCAAGCGCGCCGGGCGCTCGGCGGAAAACGACGATGTTCTGGCCGCCGTTCTGAACGCGGGCACAAGGTCGGTCTGCCTTGTGGGCAAGACCCATGATTTCCACGTGACCGAGGCGCTTGGCATCCCGCTTGACGACAATCTGGAAAACATCCGCGCCTCCATCGCGCATTGCGTGGCACAAGGGCGCGAGGCGCTGTTTGACGCCGAACATTTCTTTGACGGCTACAAGGCCAATCCCGATTACGCGCTGGCCTGTCTGCGCGCGGCCCATGATGCGGGCGCGCGCTGGGTTGTGCTTTGCGACACCAATGGCGGCACGCTGCCCGAGGACATCGGGCGCATCACCGCCGAGGTGATCGCGGCGGGCATCCCCGGCGATCACCTGGGCATTCACACCCACAATGACCTCGAATGCGCCGTGGCCGGCAGTCTTGCCGCCGTGATGGCGGGCGCGCGCCAGATCCAGGGCACGCTGAACGGGTTGGGGGAACGCTGCGGCAACGCCAACCTGACCACGCTGATCCCGACGCTCTTGCTCAAGGAACCTTATGCCAGCCGTTTTGAAACCGGGGTCACGCGGGACGGGTTGCGCGACCTGACCCGGATCAGCCGGATGCTGGACGATATCCTGAACCGCGTGCCGCAGCGCCAGGCGGCTTTCGTGGGCGCTTCGGCCTTTGCGCACAAGGCGGGGCTGCATGCCTCGGCCATTCTCAAGAACCCGACCACCTATGAACATGTCGAGCCTGCCCTGGTCGGCAATGCCCGCATCATCCCGATGTCGAACCAGGCCGGGCAATCGAACCTGCGCCAGCGCCTGGCCGACATGGGGCTTGACGTGCCGAAGGATCACCCGGCGTTGCCCGGCATCCTAGATGACATCAAGGCGCGCGAGGACCAGGGCTATTCCTATGACACCGCGCAGGCGTCCTTCGAATTGCTGGCGCGCCGCGCGCTGGGGCTGATGCCGCGGTTTTTCGAGGTCAAGCGCTACCGCGTCACGGTGGAACGGCGCAAGAACAAGTATGACCGCATGGTCAGCCTGTCCGAGGCGGTGGTGGTGGTGAAGATCGGGGATGAAAAAACCCTGTCCGTGTCCGAATCCATGGATGACCACGGCACCGACCGTGGCCCGGTCAACGCGCTCTCCAAGGCGCTGGCCAAGGATCTGGGTCCCTATCAACGCTATATCGACGATATCCGCCTTGTCGATTTCAAGGTCCGCATCACCCAGGGCGGCACCGAGGCCGTGACCCGCGTCATCATCGACAGTGAAGATGCCACCGGGCGGCGCTGGTCGACGGTGGGGGTGTCGGCCAATATCGTGGATGCCAGTTTCGAGGCGCTGATCGACGCGGTGCAATGGAAACTGGTCCGCGACGGGGCGCCCGCGACATGACCGATTGGCCCGACACCGCGTTCTTCACCCTGCATGCCGATCTGCCCCGCGAAGGGCCGGGCGAAACCGCCGATGTCGCCTGGGCGGCGCGCCTGGCGGGGCTCTCGCCCGGGGCGCGCATTCTGGATGCGGCCTGTGGGCCGGGCGGTGATATCGGCGCCTTGCTGCGCGCAGCCCCTGCGGGCCATGTCACGGCCATCGACCTGCATGCGCCCTTTATCGAGGCGGCGCGCGCGCGTTGGGGCGCGGACCCCCGCGTGACGCTTGTGGTGGGCGACATGGCCGTTTCGGACGGGCCGTTCGATTTCATCTGGTGCGCGGGCGCGGTCTATTTCCTCGGGATCGAGGCGGCACTGACCGCCTGGTGCGCGCGGCTTGCGCCCGGTGGGATCATCGCCTTTTCCGAGCCTTGCCTCTTCACCGATACCCCGTCCGGGGGCGCGGTCGGGTTCTGGGAAGGCTATGCCGGCCTGACGGATGCGGCGGGCATCGCCGCGCAGATCACGGCGGCGGGGTTTCAGACGATGTCCACCCGTCGGCTGTCCGACATCGCCTGGGACAGTTACTACCGCCCGATGGAGGCGCGGATCGCCCGCCTGCGCCCCGGTGCCGATGACCGGCTGGCCGCCGTGCTGGACGCTGCGGAAACCGAGATCGCGGGCTGGCGCGCACATCGGGGGGAAACCGGCTATCTCTTGTCGGTGGTGCGCCCGGCATGAGCGTTCAGGCCTGTGCCGATCTGGTTGCGCGTGGCGATCCCGACCGGTTTCGCGCCACCATGGCCGCGCCCTTGGCCGCGCGCCGGGTGCTGTTCCCGCTTTATGCCTTCAACATCGAGGTCAGCCGCGCCCCTTGGGTAACAGCCGAGCCGGTGATCGCGGAAATGCGGCTGCAATTCTGGCGCGACGTGATCGAGGACTTGGCCATGGGCCGCCCGCCGCGCGCCCATGAGGTGGTGGCGCCGCTTGCCGCCGCCATCCCCGCCGGTCTGGTCGGCGGGCTGGATGCGCTGGTCGCGGCGCGCCGCTGGGACATCTACAGCGATCCGTTCGAGGATCGGGCCGCCTTTGACGCCTATCTTGCCGACACGGCCGGCACGCTGGTCACGGTCGCGGCCCGCGCGCTAGGGGCCGGGCCGGGGGCAGAGCCGGTGTTGCGCGATGCCGGTTGGGCCTTTGGGCTTGCGGCGTTCTTGCGCGCCATCCCGGCGCTCGAGGCGGCGGGGCGCGTGCCGCTGGTCGAAGGCAGGCCGCAAGCCGTGCGCGACCTGGCCCGGGACGGGCTTGCGCGGCTGGCGCGGGCGCGTGACGCGCGGGCCCTGGTGCCGCGATCCGCCGCCCCGGCGTTGTTTGCCGGCTGGCGGGCCGAGGGCGTGCTGCGCGCCGCGCGCGACAGTCCCGAACGGGTGATCGAGGGCAAGCTGGATGGCAGCGAATTCGCCGCGCGGCTGGGGCTGATGCGGGTGGCGGTCACCGGGCGCTGGTAGCGCGTGCCCTTGCACTCAGAGCGCGTAGGCATCCTTGGGGCGCAGCGCCAGCCAGATCAGCGCCGCCCCCGCCAGCATCAGGAAGGGCACCATCGCGATGTTGATCGCGGTCCAGCCGTCCTGCACATTGTCGCCCAGGCTCATCATCAGGCCCGAGGCGAGCGAGGCAAAGGTGACACAGCCAAAGACCAGGAAATCATTCATCCCCTGGACGCGGCCGCGTTCCTCGGGGCGATGCGCCTGGGTCAGCATCGCGGTCGCGCCGATGAAGCCGAAATTCCAGCCCACGCCCAACAGGATCAGCGACCAGAAGAACTGAAACAGCTCCACCCCCGTCATCGCCACGCCCCCCGCACAGGCCAGAAGGAACAGGCCAAGCGCCACGATGCGCATCGCGCCGAACCGCGCGATCAGGTGGCCGGTGACAAAAGACGGCGCATACATCGCGATCACATGCGCCGACACGATATCGGCGGCATTGCCGGTGGTGAAACCGCAGCCCACCACGGCAAGCGGCGTCGAGGTCATCATCAGGTTCATCAGCGCGTAAGACACCATGCCGCAAATGATCGCGACCGCGATCTTGGGATCGCGCAGCAGGTCGCGGCGGCTGCGCCCGACCGCGTCGCCCGGTTTGGGCGGAACGGGTTTGGGCACGTCGAGAAACGCGAACAGCCCCGCACCGGCAAGATTGATCAGCACGACAAAGGCGTAAGACCCGACAAAGGGAATGATCGTCGCATCGACGGTGAATTTCACCAGCTGCGGCCCGATCAGCGCGGACAAGAGCCCGCCCGCCATCACATAGGAAATCGCCTTGGGGCGAAAGCTGTCCGATGCGGTATCGGCGGCGGCAAAACGGTAGAATCCCTGCGCCGACATGTAGATGCCGGTCAGGTAGGACCCGATCAGGAACAGCGCGAAACTATCGATCCAAAGTCCCGTGGCCGAGACGCCCGCGCCGATCGCGCCGCCCATGGCGCCGACGAAAAACCCCGCGCGCCGCCCATGGCGTTGCATCAGGGCAGACAGCCAGGGCGCCGTGGTCATCGAGCCGAAGACGATCAGCGAAATCGGGATGGTGGCCAGCGCTGGCGAGGGGGCGATCATCAACCCCGCCAGGCCACCGACGGTGAAGATCAGCGGCATCTGCGCGCCAAGAACGGCCTGCGCCGCGACCAGCACCGCGACATTGCGCTTGGCACGGGTGTCGTCGGGCGCGGCTTGCGCGGCGATCTGCGGGTGAGCGATCTGTGGGGTCGTATCTGCCATGGCTCTGCGGTAGCGGTTTTCCCCAAGGTCGTCCAGTGGTCCGATCCCGCGGCGGCTGTGGTGGCGTGGCGGGCAGGGTGCCGTGCGTATTTAGGGAAAGGTGAAGCGATGGGCATGGCCCCTACACGGATCGAGACAGAGGCCGATCTGGCGGCGGGGGCGGTGGTTTTGGTGGCGCGCGATGCGCGCTTCGGGCCGATCCTTGCGGCGGTTGGGCCGTTGCCGTTGCGACGGCGCGCCGATGGGTTCGGCGCGTTGATGGCGGCGATCGTCGGCCAACAGGTGTCGACGGCATCCGCCTCCGCAATCCTGGCGCGGCTGGAGACGGCGGGCTTGTGTGCGCCGCACGCGGTGGCATCGGCCAGCGAGGAAAGCCTGCGCGCCTGCGGCCTGTCGCGGCCCAAGATCGGCTACCTGCGCGCGCTGGCCCTGGCCGATCCGGATTACGCCCGGTTGCGCGACAGCACGAGCGAAGAGGTGGTGGCGACCCTGACCGCGCTGCCCGGCATCGGGCGCTGGACCGCCGAGATCTACGCGACATTCGCGCTTGGCCATGCCGATGTGTTCGCCGCAGGCGACCTGGCCCTGCAGGTGGCTGCGGCCCGCGTCTTTGGGCTGCCGGCGCGCCCGTCCGAGCGGGATCTGCGCGCCATGGCGCAAGGCTGGGCCCCGGTGCGCGCGGTTGCCGCCCGCGCGCTTTGGGCTTACTACCGGCTTGCGACAGATCGGGAGGGCGCGCTGTGACACGGGGTTTGGAATTTGGTCGGGTCGAGGCCGCATCGGGCGAGGCCGACAGCATGGTGATTTTCCTGCACGGCTATGGCGCCGATGGGCAGGATCTGTTGGGCCTGTCGGAGCCCTTGGCCCCGCATCTGCCCAACACCCTGTTCCTGGCCCCCAATGCGCCCGAGCGCTGTGGCATGAACCCGATGGGCTATCAGTGGTTCCCCATCCCCTGGATCGACGGATCGTCGGAACTGGCCGCCGCCGAGGGCATGGCGCGCGCCGCCGATGACCTGAACGCCTTCATCGACCGGATGATGGTCGAGGAAGACATGATCGCCGAACAGGTGGCGCTGGTGGGGTTCAGCCAGGGCACGATGATGAGCCTGCAGGTTGCGCCGCGCCGCGACGAGGCCTTTGCCGGGGTCGTGGGGTTTTCGGGCCGCCTGATGTCGCCCGAAACCCTGGCCGACGAGGTGGTGGTGCGCCCGCCGATCCTGTTGGTCCATGGTGACCAGGATGACGTGGTGCCCGTCACCGCCATGCCCGAGGCGGCCGAAGCGCTGCAAGAGGCGGGCTGGATCGAGGTCTATGCCCATGTGATGAAGGGCACCGCCCATGGCATCGCGCCCGATGGCTTGCAGGTGGCGCTGGCCTTCTTGCGGCATCGCTTCGGGCTTGACTGACCCGATCTTGTGCACCCGATCTTGTGCCGGTTTTGTGCCGGGTCGTCACGAAACCGTCAGAAAACCGGTCTATGCCATCCTGTGAGACCCACAGGATGTAGTATTGCTTGCGGGATGGGAAAGCCCAGATATAGTGGGTGCATGCTGGGGCGGGTTCCCCGCCCTTGTGTTGGTCCAGACGGGCAGACAGGGCGGAGGCGATATAGCTTATGCAGGCTGCGACAGAAATCGAGTTCAGGACGCATTTCGTGCGCGAACCGGGCGCGCTGAAAAGCCACCCTGCGCTGGTGCTGAACGCGGATTACCGACCGCTGAGCTACTACCCCCTGTCGCTGTGGCCCTGGCAAGAGGCGGTCAAGGCCGCCTGGCTCGACCGGGTGGATATCGTGGCCGAATATGACGAGGTGGTGCGGTCGCCCTCGACCGAGATCCGCATCCCGTCGGTGGTCGTGCTCAAGGATTACGTCAAACCGCAAAAACGGGTGGCCTTCACGCGCTTCAACCTGTTCTTGCGCGACGAGTTTTCCTGTCAGTATTGCGGCGCAAAGGGCGATCTGACCTTTGATCACGTGGTGCCGCGCGCCCGGGGCGGGGTGACGAGCTGGGAAAACGTCGTCGCCGCCTGTTCGCGCTGCAACCTGCACAAGGGATCCAAAAGCCTGCGCCAGTCGGGTCTTGCGCTGCGCAAGGCCCCGCGCCAGCCCGGGTCCGAGGAAATGCGCAACATGGGGCGCAAGTTCCCACCCAATCACCTGCATGACAGCTGGCTTGATTTCCTGTACTGGGACAGCGAACTGGAGGCGTGATCGCGCGTGACAGCGCCCGCGCCCGCCGATAGCCTTGGGCCGACCGGCGATGCCCGAACAAGGAACCCAGCCCATGTCCGACCCGTTTTTTCAACCGCCCTCCGGAACGGATCTGCCGCGTTACGCGGGGGTTCCAAGCTTCATGCGGTTGCCCTATCTGCCCCCCGATCACCCGCGCCGGGCCGAGGTCGATATCGGGATTTTCGGCCTGCCCTGGGATGGGGCCACGTCGAACCGGCCCGGCGCGCGGCATGGGCCACGGGCCTTGCGCGATGCCTCGACCATGATCCGTGCGGGCAATCGGGCGACCGGGCAGTTTCCCTTCGAGGCGGCACGCATCGCCGATCTGGGCGATGTCGCGATGAGCCCGGTCGACCAGGACGCGGCGCTGGCCAATGCGCAAGGCTTTGTGCGCGACGTTCTTGCGCAGGGCACCAGGCCCTTCATGGTGGGGGGCGATCACCTGTGCACCTTGACGGTGCTGCGCGAATTGCGCGCCGCGCGCGGTGCGGCCTTTGGGTTGGTGTTACTGGACAGCCATACCGATTTGTACCCGGCCTATTTCGGCGGCAAGACCCTGACCCATGGCAACCCGTTTCGCCAGGCGATCGAGGAAGGCTGTCTTGATCCGACCGCCTGCGTGATGATCGGGATGCGCGGCACATCCTACAACGACGAAGATTTTCAATATGGCCGTGACCGGGGCGTGCGGATCATGCCGATCGAGGAATGTTTCGACCTAGGCTGGCCCATGGTGATGCAGATCGCCCGCGAGATCGTGGGCGCGCGGCCGGCCTATGTCAGTTTCGACATCGATTTCATCGATCCCGCCTATGCGCCCGGCACCGGCACGCCCGAGGTGGGGGGGGCGACATCCTACCAGGCCCTGTCTTGCGTGCGGGCCTTGCGGGGGCTCGACATCATCGGGGCCGACCTGGTCGAGGTGTCGCCGCCCTTTGACACCGGTGGCATCACCGCCTGGCTTGGTGCCTCGGTGATGTTCGAATTGCTCTGTGCGATGCAGCCGGCCTAGCGCGTCTGTCTGCGGCAGGGCGATTCAGAGAAAGGTAGTTGCGGCTTGATCTGAGATGAGACGGACGGCCTTTTCTCGGTTGTCTTGGACGATTTCGATTGCCCTGGTGGGCGACTTTGCGATGCGCTTGAGAGTTCTGGCAGCGCTGGTCAAGTGAAGATGTTGCGGGGCGCATGCCTGATCTGTTGGTGTAGCGGTCCTCGCCGGGGAGGACGTCTTTGTCTCGGTGCATGATCTCGATTTTCCAGTGATTCCCGATTGAGCTGCAGCACGTACTTGGGGTCAGGAGAGTTCAGACTGGAGATCAGGTAGATGGTTTCTGTTTCCGTTTTGACGGTTTGCCCTTGGCTTGAACGTGCTCTCATTATAATGATGGACGATGGAGGAGACGGTTGTCCCAGTGGGGCGCATGTGATCTGAGTGCATCAGCGGGTAGGACAGCCACGTCACGGGCTTCAATCCGACCATGTCCCACGCTCGGTGTTTCTGCAAACCGCCAGGGAAAACCGGCTCCTGAAGGCCGTTTCGATTTCTTCGCAAGGTCTTTCTGGACTGCCGCTTTCACTGGGAGCAGAAATCACCACCCTTCTCCACAATCCGAAGCGATTGTTTTTTGGCGAAAAATTGCGTCTCCCGTGACAATGATCCCTCAAGATCAATGGTCTCGATCAGCCTGGCATCTGGGATCTCCCGGCCTTTACCTCGGGAGGAGGTATGGCCGGCAGATTGTTCGAGCGCTGCGCAAAACGCCGATAAGACATGTTCAGCGCGCGCTTCCCCGTCCTTGCTGGCTCGCAGTGTCTTGCCGTCTAACGCGATATGACGCTGGACCTTCGTATCACCGTCTTCAGTCCGTCCTTCGACCGTGAGACGGCTGAAGGCGCAGGCCATGCGTCGGATCAATCCCTCACAAAGTCTCCGTCAACGTCGCGTGGCAGGACTGGCGGTCACGTCCGGAACCCAAGTCGGTTGAGTTGTGAACCGGACAAGGTGCGCCCAAAGCGGTAGGCCGCCATCATCAGTGCAGCCCGTCAACATCGAAAGAGGATCAGCCCAAGGATCGCTTGAGCCTATGTAGACGCCCTTTCTTTCCTCGCGTGTCGGAATTTCCGCAAAACTGAACTAATGAGATCATCGTTGCCATCCTCAAAGCCGTCGACAGCAATTCAGACAACAAGCTAACTTTCAATAACTTTCCGCCCTACAGTGAATAGCCCTGTGTCTGCGGCATTCCGCCCGATCTGGCGCGGTCGCGGGCGATGGTGTTGCGCGCGCTTGGCTTTTGCTAGACTTGGGCCCTGGCTTTGTGTATGCGCCAAGGCGACTGGGTCCGTTAGCGCTAACAGACCCTGAACCGGCAGGGGAAAGGCGATCATGGTTTCGCGTGTTATTCCGGTCGATCCGTTCGACCTCGTGATTTTCGGAGCCACGGGCGACCTGGCCAAGCGCAAGATCTTGCCGGGACTTTTTCGCCGGTTCTGCGATGGGCAGATGCCGCCCGATGCGCGGATCATCGGCGCCGCCCGAACCGAACAGGATAGCGTGGCCTGGCGGGCGCAGGTCGTGGAAGCGATCGAGACGTTTTTGCCCGCCGCCAAGCGTGACCCCAAGGGGATTGCCGCGTTTTGCGACAGGTTGAGCTATGTCGCCGTGGATGCGATGGGCGATGCCGGATGGACCGATCTGCGGGCGGAAATGCGCGATGCGGTGGTGCAGGCGTTTTATTTCTCGGTCGCGCCCAGCCTGTTCGGGGCGCTGGCAGAGCGGCTCCATCACTTCAACATTGCCCGGCAAGATGCCAGGATCGTTGTAGAAAAACCGTTTGGCCGTGATCTTGAAACGGCCCGCGCGCTGAACGCGACCTTGGCCGCGCATTTCAACGAAACGCAGATCTATCGCATCGACCATTACCTTGGCAAAGAAACCGTGCAGAACCTGATGGCGGTGCGCTTTGGCAATACCTTGTTCGAGCCGCTGTGGAATTCGCAATACGTCGACCATGTGCAGATCACCGTGGCCGAAGAGGTCGGCGTGGCCGGGCGCGGGGCCTATTATGACAAATCGGGCGCCATGCGTGACATGGTGCAGAACCACCTGATGCAGCTCTTGTGCCTGACCGCGATGGAACCGCCCGCGCGGTTCGAACCCAACGCGGTGCGCGATGAAAAGCTCAAGGTGATCCGGGCGCTCGACCCGGTATATCCCGACCATATCGTGCGCGGGCAATACAAGGCGGGCGCCAAGCCCTCCTATGTCGAGGACGTGGAAAACCCGGCCAGCCGCAGCGAAAGCTTCATCGCGATGAAGCTGCATATCGCCAATTGGCGCTGGAACGGAACGCCCTTCTACCTGCGCACCGGCAAGCGGCTCAAGGCGCGGAAATCGGAAATCGTCATTCATTTCAAGGAAACGCCCCATTCCATCTTTGATGCCGATGCGGGCAACCGGGCCAATGTCCTGTCGATCCGGCTGCAACCCGACGAAGGCATAGATCTGCGGGTGACGATCAAGGAACCGGGGCCGGGGGGCATGCGGTTGATCGATGTGCCGCTGGACATGAGTTTCGCCGATGCCCTCGGGCCAGAGGTGGCCGATGTGCCCGACGCCTATGAACGTCTGATCATGGACGTGATCCGGGGCAACCAGACCCTGTTCATGCGCGGCGACGAGGTGGAGGCCGCCTGGGGCTGGACCGACCCGATCATCGCGGGCTGGGAGGCGCGCGGCGACCGCCCGGTGCCCTATGACGCGGGCAGCACCGGGCCCGAGGAAGCGGCGATCCTGATGCATCGCGACAATCGCCGCTGGCGGGAGATCTGAGATGGAGCTGATCGAATACCCCGACCGCGATCTGTTGATGCTGGGCCTGGCCGACCGCCTGACCGGCGACCTGGCCGAGGCGTTGCGCCGCAACGAGCAGGTCAGTTTCTCGGTGCCGGGCGGCACGACCCCGGGGCCGGTGTTCGATGTCCTGTCGGAACAGGCGCTGGATTGGGACCGGGTTTCGATCATTCTCAACGATGAGCGCTGGGTGGGCGAAGACAGCCCCCGATCCAATACCGCGCTGATCCGGCGGCGCTTGCTGGTGTCACGGGCGGCGGCGGCCCGGCTGATCCCGCTTTATGCCGATGCACCCGCGCCCGAGGACCGGCTGGCGGATCTGATCGCCGGGGTGACGCCGCATTTGCCGCTCTCGGTGCTGTTGCTGGGCATGGGGGCGGATATGCACACGGCAAGCCTATTTCCCGGCGCCGATCACCTGGCCGAGGCCTTGGCCGATGACGCGCCGCCGCTGATGGCGCTGCGTGCCGAGGGCGCGGGCGAGCCGCGTGTCACCCTGACCGCGCCGGTGCTGGCGGCGGCGATGTCGATCCATATCCTGATCACCGGGGCCGACAAGCGCGCGGCGCTGGAGCGGGCGGCACATCTTCCGGCGCTCGAGGCGCCGGTGCGCTGCGTTCTGGGTCAGGCAACCGTGCATTGGGCGGAGTAAGGACGATGCAAAAGATCTGGGCCGATTTGCGGGCACATGCAGCGGCGGTTGAGGGACGATCCATCCTGTCGCTGTTTGACGATCCCACCCGCGCGGCGCGGTTTTCGCTGCGCCTTGGCGATATGCTGTTCGATTTTTCCAAGACCCAGATCGATGATGCCGCCCTTGCGTTGCTGATCGATCTGGCGCGCGGTGCCGGGGTCGAGCCGCGGCGCGATGCGATGTTTGCCGGCGAAAAGATCAACGAAACCGAGGGCCGCGCGGTGCTGCACACCGCCTTGCGTGCCGCGGCGGGGCCGATCCTGGTCGATGGGCAAGACGTCTTGCCGGGGGTCCGCGCCACGCGGGCGCGGATGGCGGCATTTGCCGATGCGGTCCGCAAGGGCGAGATCGCCGGGGCAGGGGGCGCCTATACCGATGTGGTCAATATCGGCATCGGCGGGTCCGATCTTGGCCCGGCGATGGCCACGCTGGCGCTGGCACCCTGGCAGGACGGGCCACGGGTCCATTATGTCTCGAACGTGGATGGCGCGCATATTCATGACGTGTTGCAAGGGCTTGATCCGCGCCGCACCTTGGTCATCGTCGCCTCCAAGACCTTCACCACAATCGAGACCATGACCAATGCCGATACCGCGCGGGCCTGGTTGGCGGGCGCGGTGGCGGACCCGGCGGCGCAATTCGCCGCCCTGTCGAGCGCGGTGGACCGGACAACCGCCTATGGCATCGCGCCCGGGCGCGTCTTTGGGTTCGAGGATTGGGTGGGCGGGCGCTATTCGCTTTGGGGGCCGATCGGCCTTGGTGTCATGCTGGCCGTGGGACCGGCACGGTTTGACGAATTCCTCGCCGGTGCGTGCGCGATGGACGATCATTTCCGCCACGCGGACCTGGACCGGAACCTGCCGGTTCTGCTGGCGCTGGTGGGGATGTGGCACGCGCAGGTGCAGGGCCATGCGACCCGCGCGGTTCTGCCCTATGACCAGCGCCTCGCGCGGCTGCCGGCCTACCTGCAACAGCTGGAGATGGAAAGCAACGGCAAGCGCGTGGCGATGGATGGCAGCGACCTGGCGATCGAGAGCGGGCCGGTGGTCTGGGGCGAGCCGGGCACCAACGGGCAACATGCCTTTTATCAGCTGATCCACCAGGGCACCCGCGTCGTGCCCTGCGAATTCATCGTCGCCGCCCAAGGCCATGAACCCGATCTGGCGCATCATCACCGCTTGCTTCTGGCCAATTGCTTTGCCCAATCCGAGGCCTTGATGCGGGGCCGGTCGCTGGAGGCGGCGCGCGCGATCCTTTCCGCCCAGGGCCTTGCGGGCGCCGAGCTGGAGCGCCAGGCCCGTCACCGGGTGTTTCCGGGCAATCGCCCGTCGACCACCTTGATCTATCCGCGCCTCACGCCCTTCGTGCTGGGCCAGATCATCGCGCTCTATGAACACCGGGTCTTTGTCGAGGGCGTGATCCTTGGCATCAACAGTTTCGACCAATGGGGGGTCGAACTGGGCAAGGAGCTTGCGAAATCGCTGGAACCCGTGCTGAGCGGGGCTGCGCCCGGCACGGGCAAGGATGGCTCCACGCTGGCGCTTGTCGCCTTTGCCCGGGCGATGTGAGCCCCCGCCCGCCCGCCCGCGCGGGTGCGTGACGTCGCTTGCGTATTTGTGGAAAGGTGAAGCTGGGGTGGCCTGATCATCGGGCCGCTTGACGGCGCCCGTCTTTCGGGCTCTGCCTTGGCCGAGAGCCAAGGCGCAAGATCCCGATGACCCCGACCCAGAGCCTGTTGCAGGAAACCGTGCCGACGCTTGCGCTTGGCGCGCTGGGGGCCCTTGTGTTCTGGTGGATCAATTTCCCGGCCGCGGTTCTGACCGGGCCCGCGGCGGTCGTGTCGGTGGCCACGATCCTGGGGATGCGCACCGCCATGCCCGGCATGCTGCGCGACGCGGTCTTTCTGGTCATCGGGGTCACCATCGGAAGCACCGTCACCCCCGAGGTGATCGCCACCGCATTGGCCTGGCCGATATCGCTCGCGGTCCTGACCGTGACGCTGGTGGCGGTGGTCGTGGTGGCGCGGCGCGCGCTGGAACGCGGCTTTGGCTATGACCCGATCACCGCCTTGCTTGCGGCGATGCCGGGACATCTGAGCTACGTGCTGGGCCTGTCCACGGATCTTGATGCGGATGTGCCGCGTGTGGCCTTGGTGCAGACGGTGCGGGTCTTGTTGCTGACGCTTCTGGTGCCGGTGCTGATCGCGTTCTGGGGGGTGGAGGGCAGCGCCTACCTGGTCGATCGCGGCACGCTGTCTGCCTGGTCGCTTGCGCTGACCTTTCCGCTGGCGCTGGCCCTGGGCCTGGTGTTTCAACGCCTGTCGATCCCCGCGCCGATCCTGTTGGGCGGGATGGCGGTGGCGGCGGTGGGCCATGGGGCGGACCTGACGCCGGGGGCGATGCCGGGCTGGTTGACGACGCTGGCCTTTGTCGCGATGGGCACGCTGATCGGCACCCGGTTTCGTGGCTTTGACCGGCGGGGCCTTTTGGGTGCGCTTTGGGCTGGGGTCGTGACCACGTTGATCGCTTGCGCGGTGGCGGCGGTGGGCGCGCTGATCGCGTCACGGCTGATCGGCTTGCCGGCGGCGGCGCTGTTGTTGGCCTTTGCACCGGGGGGCGTCGAGGTGATGGCGGCGCTGGCGGTCGAAACCGGGTTGGAACCGGCACTGGTGGCGGCGCATCACGTGTTTCGCCTTTGATCCTGACGGTGCTTGTGCCGGTTATGATCGGACGGGTGCGCCGCGCCTGAGGCGGATGGCGGCACGCCCGCGGCATCAGGCCCAGGATCAACAGCGCGTGGCGTTGCGGGTCGCGGGTGAGATGGGGAGGGTCATGGCCAGATCGAGAAGCCCCAGGGTATCCGTGCCCGGTTGCAGCTCGAAGGTCGCGACATCGAGCCAGAACTGTTCCAGCACCGCCAATTGTCCGCTGCGGTTGGACAAGACCAGTTCTTCGCGCAGCACCGCGAATGCGCGCTGGCGGGTGTCGCGGTCGATTTCATTGGTCAGCGCCTCGAGCGTGGAGCGGTAGGACACCAGATAGGTGCATTGCAGCCGCCGCGCGTCGTTCAGACGCCCCTGCAAGGTGTCGATCTGGCGTTGGAACATGGCATTGGCCTGGCCTCCGGGCTGGGTATCGAGAAGCGTCAGGATGCCCCGGCGTTGGAAATCGATGTCGATCGCGGTGGTGTTGATGGCCTCGACAAAGGCCGCCCCCGCGAGCAACGAGGCATAGGCCGATCGCTCGAGCGCGGTATTGGTCGCGGTGCGGGCCTGCCGGAGGTCCAGTTGCAGGGCCGAGAGGGCCTGTTGGCGGCCCGGGTCGAGTTCGGCCTCGATCAGCGCGGCAAGCCGGGCCTCGGGATCGGGCGACCCGGAGCCCGTATCCGGCGCGGTGCCCGCCGCCGCCCCGGCCGCGTCAAGCCAGGTGGTTCTTATGGCGCTGACGCGGGCGTCGGAACTGGTCACATGGGCCGACACCACCAGCCGCAGGCCAAAGGCCTCGCCCCGGCGCGCCGTTCCGGTGCTGGCGTCGAAGGGTCCGTATTCGGTGCGGGCGGCGGAATAGACCTGTGCGGGGGCGGAAAAACTCGACCCGCCCCGGGTCACGATGCCCCCGGCCTGGCCATGGAAACGCCCAAGGACATTGAGGCGGAAGGGTTCCAGCATCAATTCCTCGACATTGCCGTAGACATCGTAGAGGCCCAGCGGGTTGGGCGCGCGCAGGCCCACCGGAAAGATGCGCCCATTGCCCGATCCCGGTGAAAACACCAGGCCATGGTCCTCCAGCGTGCCTTCGGTGAAGAAATGACGCGAGGGGAAGGTGGTGGGGTCCACGACACTGCCGCCGCGCGCGGCATATTCCCATTCGGCTTCGGTCGGCAGGCGCAGGAACCCCGGTGCCCCGTCGCGCATCGGCAGCATCTCGGGTGCATTGGCATAGAGCCAGGCCGTGTAGTCCTGGGCGATCTGGACCGCGTCGAACCAGGACAGGCCGCCCTGGGCCAGCCGGTCTGCGGGCAGACGGGGCGGGGCGCAATCGCCTGCCAGGGCCCGGGCCTGGCCTTGTGTCAGCTCGTATCGGGCGATGTAGTAATGCGTTGTCTCGCCGCCTGCCTCCGATTGGAAGGGGCCGCGCAGGAAGGCGGGCCGCAGGTAATCGGAATAGCCGGCGTCATCCTCGCCCAGGCCCAACTGGATGCGGCGATCGGCGAGGGGGTTGTCGGCATCCACCGGCACCTCGATCCGCTGGAAGGCCATGGCGGCGCCGCAGGGCATGGGCAGCATCAGGTCGGCGGGCAGCCCGGTCTCGGCCTCGGCGGCGGGATCGACCAGGGCGATCGGCCAGGGCGCGGGGGCCGCGGCATCGGCCTGGGCGGACGCGATACCGGGTGCGGTTAGGGCCGTAAGCAAACAGAGCCGGAGCGAAAGGCGGATCATGGGCAAGGTCTTTCCTGGGCGGTGCGGGGGGCGTCGCGGGTCATGGGGGCAGACGATCACTGGCCCTCGCGCAGAACGCTGGCCGGATCGATCCGGATTGCGGAGCGCGCCGCCGCGCCGGCCGCGGCCATGCTGAGCGCGAGAACGCCGATAAACAGGGCCAGCGCCTCCAACGGGCGCAGGAAGGCGACCGGGTTGTCGCCGGGCAGCGCCTGGCCGAAGAGCGAGTCGATGATCGCCGCGCCGATCCAGAAGGCGGGAAAGGCCACCGCAAGGCCGAGCATGGCGGTGAACAGCGCCTGCAGCACGGGGATCAGGGCCAGCGCAGCCCCCGGCAAGCCCAGCATGGACAGGCTGGCCAAGCCCAGCCGCTTGCGCACCACATCCGCATAAGACCCCGTCACCAGCGCCGCCCCCAGCCCGAGCGCCGCCAGCGCGGCGGTGATGCCGAAGACAAGGGTCAGGTTGCGCGACAGGCCAAAGAGCGCCGCGATATCCGCCGAACTGCCGCGCGTTCCCACATCGAGCGTTGCGCCCAGCCGGGTTTCCAGCGCCACCACGTCCGACAGGTCGCGGGCAAAGACCCGAACACCTTCGAAGGCGGGCACCCGCGTGTCTGCGGGCAAGCCCTGGTCCAGGCCGAATTGCGGCACAGCGTAGCCTTCGTAGAGCGCTTCGAACCCATCGACCAAGGCAAAGGGCCCCAGCACCGAGGCCCCGTCGATCCGGCTGGAGGGCACGATATGCACCACCTGCGCCTGGACGCGGAGATTGCCGTCGCGTTGCCCGGCCTCGATTTGGCCCACGATGTCCACGGTATCGCCGATCCCGGCCTCCAGCCGCCCTGCCGCGACTTCGGTCAGGGCGATGCTGCCCGGCGGCAGGTCCAGCCCCGGTGGCAGGTTCGGATCGCCCGCGCCCGAGGGCAGAAGGGTCGCCGCCACGATATGCCGGCCGCCGTCGCGGCGCAGATTGACACTGTCAAAGGCGCTGCGCGCGCGCGGTGCCGCAAAGGCGACCTCGGGCCAGGCGAGGATCTCGTCCAGCTGATCCTGGGTGAAGGACTTGTTGCCGAGCGTATCGATCTGCAGAACGCTCGGGTTCGACAGCAAGTCGTCCAGCAGGGCTTGGCTGACGCCGTTCTTGACACCGTAAAGCACCATGAGGGGCACGACCACGCCCACCAGCACCGCCGCGTTGCACACGAGGAAAAACCGGTCATGCCACAGGTCGCGCCAGGCAAGATGCAGGGCGAGGGCCAGGTCGCGCAGGGTCATGGGGCGGTCCCCCGGCGGTTGTGATCGGATCGGGAAAAGCCGGTGCGGGCCGCGCGGGCCGGGCCAGGGATGGCCCCGGGCATGGGCACGGGCCGGGTCACGATGGGGCGCCCTGTTGCAGACGGCTGACCGTCGTGTCGCCCTGGCGTGTCACGCCCAGGTGGAACCGGGGCAGACCGAGACGGTCGATCCGGTCCACCTCGTGGCTGGACAAGAGCACCCCGCATCCGGTTTCGGCGGCCATGTTCAGGAACAGGTTCAGCACGTCCTCGGAGCGTTCGGGATCAAGCGCGGCGGTCGGTTCATCGGCGATGACGAAGGCGGGGCGGTGGGCCAAGGCGCGCGCGATGGCCACCCGTTGGCGTTGTCCGACCGACAGCTTGGCAGGGCGAAGATCAGCCTGGTCGGTCAATCCCATGCGGTCGAGCAGCCCCTGCACCCAAGGCCCGTCGAGACGCCCGGCCATGCGTTGGGGCAGGGCGATGTTGTCGCGCACCGACAGGAAGTTCAACAACCCCCCGGTCTGGGGCACGAAGCCAAAGATCGTCCCCCGCGCCTGGGTCAGGGCGGCGCCATTGGCCCCGCCGCGCCAGAGCGCCGCAAGATCGGTGCTGCGCCCGTCCGGGCCGCTATGCCTGTAGCGTCCGCCGGGGCCGGGGGCGCGCATCAGGCCAAGCACCTCGAGCAGAAGGGTCTTGCCCGCACCGCTTTCGCCGGTCAGCGCCACCAGCGCGCCGGGGGCCAGGGACAGGCCATCCACCGCGAGGCAAAACCGGGTGTCGCCGCTCGACAGCAGGATTTCCATCCCGTCGAGATCAAGCCCCCCCATGCTGCTGCGCGTCGCCCGTGCCATGGGTCAGGGCAGCGTGTCGAAAGGCATCGCAAAGACATGGTCGCCATCGGGCGCGCCATCGTAGAGCGGCGTCCAGACCGTGGGGTCGCGCAGCCATCTGCCGTACAAGGTGCGTTTCTGCCGGATGCCGCCGATGATGGTGGAGCGCGTCATCGCGCTTTCGCCCCAGCGTTGCGGCGTCATGGCGATGATCTGGCTTTCGTAGGGCAGATCCTCGAGGAACTCGAGAGCCCCGCCAAGCGTGGTGGCCTCGGTGTTGAGCAGGCGGTCGGGGTTCTGGGCCATGCGGCCGACAACGTCGCGCACCTGGGCAAAGAAAAGCTGGCTGTCTTCTTCCGTGTCGCCCTGTGTCCAGAGATCGAGCACCTCGCCCAGCAGGTCATACATGGTGGCCAATTCATTCCGGGTCACCAATAGCCGCGGGCTGACTGCAAGACGCCGGGGGTCTTCCACGGCCTTTTCGGACACCCAGCCCGAAAAGACCGGGGGGGCTTGGGTGCCCTGCCGCTCGCCCAGGTAGGCCAGTTGCAAGGCCAGCCCAAGTTCCAGAAGCTCGGCGCCGGTCTCGGTCTCGGACAGCTCGGTTTCCTGCCCCTCGGCCCGGCGCACCACGTCGGAAATCGCGGTGACCAGACGCGTCACCTCTTGCTGCAACAGCTGCGGGCTGCCCTCGGGGATGGGATAATAGAAACTGTTGGACCCGCGCCGCGTCAGGCGCTGGTATTGTTCGCGGGCATATTCATGCTGCGCCTCGCCGCCTGCCGGGGTCTGCAGGTGCAGGGTCATCAGCGTGATGCCCTCGCGATCGGCCTCGGCGGCCAGCTCGTCCACCCCGATGCGGGACCTGGCATTGGGATCATCCGGCGGCTTTGGGCCGGCATCGGTGACCAGGATGACGAACCTGCCATCGTAGGGGTCCGTGCCCCCCGCCGACCAGTCGATCAGGTCGATGGCGTCTTCCACACCTGCCAGGCTGTCTTCGTTGAACCCCGGAGAATTCGCTTGCGCGACCTGCGTGGCGGCGCGGATCGTGGCGATCACCGGCGTCTGGTCGGTGCGCCGTTCAAGCGGCAAGAGCATCCGGGTGCGGTATTCCAACCCCGGGGCGGCAATCGGATTGTCGCGAAAGGCGATCACGCCGAAATTGGTCCGGTCGCCGATCTCGGTGCCCTGAATGCGCCGCACGATCTGTTCGACCGCTTCCTGGGTCGAGGCGATGAAGGGATCCATGGATTGCGTGGTGTCGAAGACGAAGACGATGCCGGTATCGAAAGACCCCGTGGCCGGGGGCCGGTTGGTCTCGGCGGTGTCTTGCAAGGGAACGACGGCAACTTCCATCAGCAGGTTGGGTTCGTAGGTCGTCGGGTGGAAATCCTCCATGAAGTTGAGGATGGGCATCAGGTAGAGCCGTTCGCCGATGTCGACATACTCGGCCGGTTCCACGGCAACCACCTGGCGTTCGGCGGACAGAAGATCGGTATCGGCCTCGGCCAGCATCTGGTTCTGCATCTCGCGCAGGGCTTCGTGGTTGAGCAGCCAGCGCAGCCGCTCTTCGGTCTCGAACAGGATCGAGCGCTGCCGCCCTGCGGGGTTGGTGAAGGCACCCACGATGTTTTGCCGCCAGGCCACGACATCGCCGGCAGGCACCCAGGCTTCGGGCGGGCCCGAGATCGAGGGACCGACCCGGATCCAATCATCCTGCCGGGCATAGACGTAAAGCGGCTGAAACGCCGGATAGGCGCCGATGGCCGTGCCACCGGGCTCTGCATGCCGGGCGGCACCGGGCCGGGTCAGCACCCTTTGGTACACGGTCTGTCGGCCTTCGACCAGAAGCGGACGATCTTGTGCAAGAACTGGCGAGGGCGTGGGCAAGACCAGCGTCGCCGCCGTGATCAGCACCGCGCACAGGCCGCGCCACCTAGGGACAGAAATCATCGCGTGCTCCTCTGGACAGGGTGTCGGTTCGGCTGGCCAGGTTGGCACAGACCATGGCAAGGCGCTCGGCCGCCGCGGTGGCGCCCGCGGCCTGTGCCGCCGCGTAATACTCGGCCGCCAAGGGAAGATTGTCGCCGGGGGCAATGCCCAGCTGATCCTCGAAGAGGGGGTCCGCGACCATCGGATCGTACAGCGCCCCGAGGGTCAGCCAGGCCTGGCCATCGCCCGCCTGGGTGCCGCGTTCGATCAATCGAAACGCCCCTTCGGCGCCCACCGTGGCGCCACAGACCCCCGCCAGCGCCTCGGTGGTGGCGCCGAACCCGCCGGGCAATGCCGCCAGGGCATCAAGGCTGCACGCGGGCGCCGCCACCCCGGGGGTCGGGGGCGGGGCCACAGGCGCAGGATCGGGCTCGGGGTCGGGGCGCAGGGCGAAAAAGGCCGCCGCGGCTGCAGCGATCACCAGCACCGCAAGGGCCGCGATATACAGCATGCGCCTGGATGCGCCGGGGCCGTCCGGGGCGGTTTCGGCCTGGGGGTCGGTTTGCAGGCCGCCCTGGGGCCCTGCACCGACCAGGTCGAGCGGGGCCGCGTCACCTGGCGCGCTGGCCTGCTCCTCTGCCGGGGGCTTGCGGCCAACCAGCCGCGCGCTGGTGGTGCCCGGCCCGCTGGCCGCCGTCGCCTTCAACGCCCCCATGAGCGCCGCACCCGCGCGGGGCGGCACGTCATCGGGCCAAGTCACGTCATGGTCGCGCCCGCCGATGCGCAGGACGACGGGCGCGAACACCTCGAGCTTGTTGACGATCTCGGGGCCGATCCGCACGATCGCATCGTTGCCGTCCCGCGTCACCTCGTAGGGTCCGAACTTGTGGGGGTCGGCCTGCCAGTTGCCATCGCCGACCTGCACCAGGGTCTCTTCACCGCTGTTGGGCGCCAGCCAGAGCTGCGTATAGGCGTTTTGCAGCTGCACATGGGTGGTGTCATCGGCCAGCGCATTGGCGGGCAGACGCAGCAGGGCCACGCCGCCAAGCGGTGCAGCGGGATCGGGCTGGATGTGCAGAATGCTCATGCGGCGGCATCCTTGTCGCGCAAGGCCGCCAGAACCGCGCCGAGCGCCAGGTTCTGTTCGATGTTCACGGTGCCGGCATCCCCATCCTTGGCATTGGCCACGAACAGCGCCTCGAGCGCAAAGGCCCAATCCGACGCGTGATCAAAGGCGCAATCATGCATGACAGAGGGCAGGGTATCGGCCGTATCCGCGCGGGCGCGCGGTGTGAACGCGGGCCGCGCGATCCCGTTCACATCCTCGACCATGGGACGTTCGGCAGCGGCCATCTGGGGCGCGCCCAGATCGCTGACAAAGGTGTTGATCCGTTCCGCGCACAAGATCGCCGCAGGTGCGGCCTGGTCGGCGGCGCTCAGGCCGAAGGTCAAGCCGGACAATTCTGCCCCAAGCCGCCGGTTAAGTTTCAGCCGCCGCGCGGCATGGACAAGTTCCGCCACCAGATCCCCCATGGCGGCGGGCTCGAACCCGTAGACCTCGGCACCGCGAGGGTCATCGCGAAAGCCCTTCAGGGTGTCGATCCACAGGCTGAGCGCCGTTTCGGCCTGGAATTCGGCCATGGTCAAGGACCGCACCGAAGGCGTTCCTTCAACGACCGCCGGCGTGGCCTTGGCGCTCGACCCTGTGCCCGGGTGGCTCAAGGCGGCACCGGGGCGGCGCAACCGGCCAAGGGCGCGGGGCGCGTCTTGCCCGCCGACAGGGGTGCCCGCGGTTTCGCCCCCCGGCCCGGATGCGCACCGCCGATGGCACGCGCGCCACGCGGGCCTCGATCTCGTCCTGATCCACCATCAATTCGCGCAGCAAGCTGCCAAAGAGCTGTTCATGGGCCGCTTGCGCCAGCCCGTCGATGACACGTTGCGCGGCGGCGCGCTTTTCCTCGATCCGCGTCTCGATGTCGCCCGAGACGTAATATTCCGCCACCTCGCTCAGCGCTTCCTGGGACAGGCGGTCCAGCTGGGCCTTGATCTGGCGCAGCTTGCTATCGGGCTTGGCCACCCGGCTGAGCGCGTCGGTCAGGTAGCGCACGCCACCATCGTTCAAGCCCATCGCGGCCTCCCAGGCGGCGTCGGGGTCGGCAAAGTGACGCTGGACATGGTCGGCGGACAGGTAGCCCCGCTTCAGTTCGGCGAGGCGCTCGGCCTTTTCGGGGCGCAATGAAATCTCTCGCCCGCCGTCGTAATTGATCACCGCCTCGGCCGGATACTTGGGATTGCGCAGCCAGAAACAGTTGTCAAAGGGCCGCCCCGGTGTCCATTCGGTGACCCATTTATCGGCAACCTGGGTGAATTTTTCCAGCAGCGATGCCTCCATTCTCCGCTGGAACCGGGTCGTGGCGCCGCCCTCGGCACCGCTGTCGACCAACAGTTCATCGAACTTGGTGAGCACGAAAAACAGCACCGTATCAAGCCCCTGGCGGGCGGCGGGGGTGTTGCCATGGGTCAGGGCGATCCAGTTCTCGACAAGGCCCGGCAAGGAAATGGTTTCCATGTTGCTGCCGGGAATGCACAGCAGCATGGAGGTGATTTCCTGGTTCTCGACGTAGCGGTCGAACAGATAGGCCACCTTGCCGCGCAAGAGCAATTCGCGCAGCGCATCCTCGGTATCCCCCACCGAAAGCGTCACGGACAAGGGCTTGTCAAAGCGGTTGCGCGCGCCCGGAAAATCGAGAAGGTCCGTGCGCCCCAACACCTCCGAGGGTTGGACCTGCATGGGGAAATTCATTTCCGCCGCCAAGGCGCAGAGATCGCCCCGTGCCATCGCGGCGTGCCGTCCGGCATCGGTGTGCACCGCGAGGTCCGGGCCGACATCCTTGCCCGAGAGCCCGGCAAGGGTCTTGACGTCGATGATGGAGGTTTCCCGTGGCACCAGCGCATCGAGACCCACGTAGACCACTTCGGCATGGTCGATGGCGGCCAGCGCATCGGCCAGCTTGCGGTACAATTGGCCAAGCGGGGCATGGTTGCCCCAGATGATCGCGAAAAAGGCCTCGCGGTCGGGGCGCGACAGGCGCGGCGCTAGGTCGGCGGCCTCTTCCCAAAAGGGTTTCAGCGCGGCGGCATAGGCGGTGCGCGCAAAGGTGCGATCCACGTATTCGCCCACCTCCAACACGTCGTCATGGGACAGGCCCGGCACCGGGGCACTGGCGCGGGCATTGAATTTTTCGAAATGCGCCGACAGGTCGCCGGGCTCGGGCGGTTCCTCGGAATTGTCGCCGTCGTTGAAAAAGCTGTTCAGAATGGTGCGCAGGATATCCGCTTCGCTCAGCAGCGTCAGCTTGATCGGAAAGCCGGGTGGCGTGTGTTCGCGCACCATCGTGAAACGGGTCACGAGGCCGGTGCTTTCGCCCTGGCCTTCGGGGTTCACCTCGCGCAGATAGTTCAGCGTACCATCCGGATGGTCATAGGCAGAGTGCAGTTCGCCCGCTTCGGGCCGGGCGAGAACCGAGACCAGGAAGGATTTTCCGGCTTGGCTGGGCCCGAACACGCTGACCGACATGCGGGTCTTGGCCGCTTTTGCCAGCTTGCGCGCCCGGCGCGTCACGCGGCGCAGCGATTTCACGTTGGATTTGGCCGCCGCGCCGACCAGCTCGGAATTGGCGGGGTCGCTGACCCAGGCGGCGGCCTTCTGGCTGGCCTCTGCGACAGCCGTGCACTGGGCGGAGAGAGTATCCGGGTCGCTCATATCCATGCTTCCTCTCTCAGGCGCCGAAGACGCCGGTATCGATCCAATAGTCATCCGCGAACCCCAGTGTCTGCAAACGCAGCGACACTTCCTCGGGTTTGCGTTGATCGCCGTTGCGGTCGCTGACTTCATCCACGCGGAACGCCTCGCGGGCGGCCTGAAGTTCCAGCGCGGCGGCGGCGGTGGCGTCTTCGCTGTCCAGGGTTTCCTGTTCGGCGCGTTCGATCCGCACTTTCAGCGGGCGCATTTCGGCGGCTGCGCGGGTGGTGATGTCAAGCTTGTAGAGCGGTGTCGCCTGCCAGCGTTCCAGCGCCAATTGCCGGGATCCGATCCGGGTAGGACCATAAAGATCCACGTCGGCGCGCAATTCATTGCCCCGGGGTTTGTGGTCAAGATCCACGTCCTGGAACAAGAGGTTGCTGTCGAGGATCTGCCCCGACCGTTCCATCACCCCGATATACCGCGCGGTCGAGCGCATGCGGAACGCGGTGGTATCCACGGTGAAGTTTTCGATCCGGGCTTGCGACATGGCGATCAGCATCGCGCCGACGGCCACGGTGGATTTGGGATCACCGATGCGCTGGGTCAGCCGGTCGAGGAACGGGTACCACGCGCCGGTCTTGTAGCTGTGCATCGACACGAGCCGGTGGGGCGGAACCACCAGCAGGTTCTCGACGATGGCACGCACCGCAGGCAGCCGCGACGGGCGCCCCGTCAACAGCACCACGTCGGCGCCAAGATGGGCGATGACCTCGGCCATGTTCGCCAAAGGGTCGCCCAAGACGTCGCGCGCGATGGCGTCGATGTCATGGCAGGTGCAGATGATGTCGAGATCGGCGAGCCGAAAGGCGATGGCGCCGCTGGCCTGGGCTGCGGCTTCGAGATAGGCGAGCAGGCTGTCGGGCACCGAAGGGCGCGCCTCGGTCTCTGTGTCCAGACCCGCCCAGGCCCGGTCAAGCGCCGCGCCGGGGCTGTCAGGGGGGGCGGTTTCGTCATCCACGGCGCTGCGGGCCAGGCGCAACACCTGCGCGACAGACACGCAAACGCGGTCGCGCGCATCGGCCTTTTCGGCCAGGCGCAGGATCTCGACCGCCAAGGGCATCAGCACGCGCAGGGCGAAAAGGCGGCGGGTCTGGACGCCTTGTTGGGTCTGGCCACTGCGGGATTGGAAAAGACCTGCCAGCACCTCGCGGGCATTGCGCCCGCCCGCCGCCTCCATGGCCTGTTCGATCCCGGGCAGGATGATATCGGCGATCACCCGTTCCAACAGGTCGTCACCGGCCTTGCGGAACCCTTCGCGAAAGGTCTGGTGGGGCCGCAGCATGCGGTTCTTTTCGCCCCAATAGGTCGTGATCATCAGGTCGGTGGTGCCCCCGCCGATGTCGATGCAGGCCAGCCGCAGCGATGGTTCGGGGCGATTTGGCACCGCGGTGCGGGCGGTCGGGTCCACCGGCATCGCCCGGGGCGTTCCCTTGAGCTTCAGGAACGTGTCGATCTGGCCGCCGAATTTCTGCGTCAGCTCGGAATACAGATAGACCAGCTGGGTCGAAGAGGCTTCGTCCCATTCCACGATCAGTTCGGGCCATTCCGACAGGCTCGATTGGGTCTTGTCGAGCCCCAGCATCGTCCAGACCAGTTGCAGCGCCCCTTCGGCGCGCGATCGCATGATTGCCTGTTCCTGGCTGGTCGTGGCGGTGGGCAAGGTCAGGATGATGCGCTCAAGCTTGCGCGGTCGCGGGCTTTCACGGCGCAGCGCGCGGCCTGCGGGCGCGTTGATCTGTACCAGGGCATGGGCGAAAAGCTCTGCCAGCATCAGCCCGAACAGCGCGCTTCTCGAACAGCGCGGTCGCTGGGCGGGGCGGGTCAGCGCCGGGTTCTGCTGCTTTTCGCGCGCGGTGTAATCGGTGCCGACCTGGGACAGCATGTCGCCCGCTTCATTCATCAAGCGCAGGGCCGCAAACACGTTCGACGGCAGCATGTCTCCGGTATGATGATGAAACCGCCAATCCTGCGATACCGGTTCGCGGTCCCACAGGTAGCGTTTGGGGCTGGACAGGCCCGAGGCCGTTTCGGTGCCTTCTTCGCCCGCCACCAGGCGCTGCGCCTCGGGGCCCACGCGCACAAAGCTTGGCCAAAGGAAATTCGCGCCCCGGCCAGAGCGCCTGGCAAAGGATTGTTCGCCGATCTGGTGGATGGCGAATTCAACCCGGCTTTCGATCAGGCCGCGATACATCAATTCGGGCCGTGACAGATCCCGCACCTCCAGCTCGAAGGCGTCGCCGATGTCTTCACTGGTGGCACCCGGCAGGCGTTCGGACAAGATCCCGCATGTCCGCGAATTGCCGACGTCAAGAACCAGTTCCACCGGCACCGGCGTCAGCGGGTCCGTCGGGCTGACGGTGTCGGCAAAGCGCATCCGGGGTACCGACAACGCGGCATCCAGCAACCGGATATAGGCCAGGTAGCGCGCCCAATGTTCGAATTGGTGATCCAGGGCGTTCGGGTCGACAGGCCGGCCCCGTTCGGCGGTCTTGAAGGCCAGGAAGACATGTTCGAGCCACATCGACACCCAGAGTTGCGGATCGACGACCATGCCGGTCTCGTCCGTTTCCAGCCGCCGCAAGAACCAATCCATCTTGTCGGGTTCGCTGACAAAGGCAAAGGCCTTCTTGCCCTCGGCATCTTCGCGCAGCGGCGCAAGGTAGAGCGACCCTTGCGTCGCGGCCATCAGGTTGGTGTCGAGGGCCAGTTGCACCCGGTGGGTGTGGCCCGTCGCGGGGTCCGGATGGTCGAGTTCCACCGTGCGGATGCGTGCCCAGTTCGAGGGGCCGGGATCGTATTTCACCGCGCCGCCCAAGGCGCGTTCCTTGGCTTCGCGCAGCACGGGCACGGGTATCCATTTCGACAGGAACGGCTCAAGCGCCCGCTCGTGGCTGATGGCATAGCTGTCATCGGTGGGGCCGCCACCGGCGCGTGTGGCATCGTCACTTGCCGCGTCGCCGGTCAAGGGCAACAGCGTGCGCTCGAAGGTGCCATCGGCCTCGCTGCCGGCCACCTCGCGTTCGATGAATTCGGCGCGCTTGAGTTCCACAGCGTCGAGGCGAAACCCGAAATCCAGGATCTGGATCCCGGAAAAGGGGATCAGCGTGATTTCATCGCGCCAGTCCACCAGGGGCGCCAGGTTCGAATGCGCTTGTGTCATTGTCAATTTCCCACGGTGATGGATTGGCGCCAATCCGGCGCAGAAGGAGAGACCACTCCGGAGAAGTCCTGCATCGTGCCATCGCTTTGGCGCACCCGCAGCGTAAACGGTTTGGGCCCGGCTGTCCGGTTGGAATAGAGATGCACCCGCACCTCGTAGGTCCCGGGCAGCGGGTCGGAAAAGAAGATGTTTTCCACCGGGTCGTTCAGTCGGTCGCCCCCGACATTCGCGTCCACGTCAAGGGTGCCGCCACAGCCTGACGGGGCGATGTAATTGATCTGCTCGCCCGAGGGGCAGGTCACATGGATGTCGATGTCATCGACGCTGTTCCAGAACAAGGCGAAATTCAGATCGCCCAGTTGGCCGCCCCGGTCCTGCAACCGCGCGTCCAGCTCGTCCTGGGGTTGATCGGGGGCAGGGGGCGCAGCCTCCTGCGGCGGGGCCGTCTGTGGCGGGGCGGGCGCGGCGACGGGCTGGCACATCCGATCCTGCGCCGCCAATTCCCGTTCGAGCGCGGCAATCTGGTCTTCAAGCACAAGCCGGTCCGCCGCAAGCGGATCGGCCTGGGTCACCACGGGGGTCGGGCAGTGATAGGCGATGCGCCCCGGCATCAGGCCGCAGGGGTAGATCAGCAGCCAAAGGATCAGGCCCAGGATCAGCGCCAAGAGCAGCCAGCCCAGCATCAAAAGCCAGGGCCAGATGCGCCATGGTGCCGCCGCAGCAGCCGGGGCCGCCGACGCCTGCACCGGGGTGGCTGCGGCAAGACCTGCCGCGGGCAGGGTGCGGGGCGCGCGCGTGGTGGCCGCACGACCGGTCAGCACCCCGCGCACCGCGCGTTCCTCGGTGCGCACCCAGCCCCAGTTGATCACGATCGGGGACAGCGTGCCCGTGGTGGCGTCGCGCAGCGCATAGACAGACTCTTCGCCCGGAATTTCCACGGCATTGGCCAGCGCGTCGCCCAGCGATCTTTCCTGCGGGTCGGGGCTGGTCCTGAGCGTTTCGCCAAGGGCCAAGATATCGGCGCACAGGGATGACACCTTGTCCCAAAGGGCGGTGCGCTCGGCTTCGGACAGGCGCGCCAAGGCAACAGGCACACCACCCTGGGGGGCATACCAGTCGAAGCGATCACCGAATTCGCCCGGGACCGGGTCGGCAAACAGGCTGGCATGGTCCGCCCCAAGGCGGTCGCGCAGCACATCGCCCAACAGCACGAGGCTGCGCTGGTTCGCGGGCCCCAGCGGGGTCAAGCCCGCGGTCATGGTGCTGGCGATGAAGACGTCCATAAGACCTACTCGGGCACCGGTTGATCAGGTGTCGCATCCGCGCCCTCTTCGGGCGGCAGGGCGGCGGGCACGGGGTCTTGCTCTTGCGGTTCGGGGGCGGGGCGCGTCACCTCGGGGGTGCAGGCCTCTGTCACCACGCTGGGTGCTGCCGGTGTCCCCTGGAGAAAGGTCAGCAGATCCTCGCTGGCCAGGGCAAAGTTCAAGGTCCGCAGATCCCCGCGCCGCACGAAGGTGTTGATGCCGACCACGCGCCCGCAGTAATCCACCAGCGGCCCGCCGGAATTCCCGTTAGACAAGGGGGCGGAATGCACAAGCACATTGGTGCCGGCCGCGAGAGCCTGTTCGGTGATGATGGCCCCGTCGGTCACCGACAGGC
The DNA here is from genome assembly GCA_018401965.1 of Roseicyclus sp. Classification (GTDB taxonomy): domain Bacteria; phylum Pseudomonadota; class Alphaproteobacteria; order Rhodobacterales; family Rhodobacteraceae; genus Roseicyclus. The sequence goes on along the minus strand of JAGYJU010000002.1, from coordinate 120,287 downwards.
CCGGCACGGCGCTCAAATCGCCCTGCATCAACGCGGTGAACTGGGTGTCGGTTTCCAGAACATCGCCGGGAAAGCCCGCCGCCACCACATTGGTCAGCGTCAGGGAAGACGGGCTGCGATGCACCTGGTAGGCGGGCAGGCTGGTGTCGGCGATGCGCAACAGCGCATAATCGCCGCCGCGCTGTTCCAGCGGGCCCTGGGTCTTCAGCACCTCGGCCGGCTGCGGGCCGGGCAGGGCCTCGTTGAACACGATGATCTGCCCGCCCGTGCGGGCGGCATCGGCGATGACATGGTCATTGGTCAGGATCAGGCCGGGCCCGACGATGAACCCTGTCCCGTTCGAGACCGAGCTGTCGCTCAGGCCCAGAACCAGCACGGTGCGGGTTTCCAGCACCTGCAAAAGGCTCGTGGTGCCCAGCTCGCCCGTGGCCGCATCCGGGTCTGCCGCCGGGTCGGGCACGACCACGCGCCGGGGGTCGGAGGGCAGAACGGAATTCGGGGCGGCTTGCGCCCGGTCGCCCGGGCCTTCACCCGGCGCAGGGGGGGCACCCGGCGGCAACAGCGCGGGGGGTGTCAGGCCGTCCGGGGTAAGACCACCCGGCACGACCAGCGTGCCATCGGGCCGACAGATCGCCCCGTCCAGTGCCGTGCGCAGGGCTTCGCGGCGCGCGCGCAGGTCGCGGTCGACCTGTTCCGCCAAGGCGACGGCATCCGCGTTGGTGACCGCGGGCGCGGTGTCGGCAACGGGGAAAAGCCGCGTTCCCGGCAAGACCAACCAGGCCAGAAAGAGGCTGGCCAACAGCAACAAGACGGCAAGGGGCAGCCAGGCCACCAGCGGCAGGCCCGCGCCCGCACTGTCCGGGCCCGTGGCCTCCGGATCGGGGGGCGGCGGCGGTGGGGCCGTGCCCATCATGCCAGGCGCGGCCATTGGCCCGGCACCACCGGGTTCTGCGCCCAAGGCGGGGCTGGCCGCCGCAACGCCCGCCCCTGCCGCAAGGGCGGTCGCCCCGGCCAAGGCCGTGGGCGCGCGCGCCGGTGCCGTGGTCAGGCCCGGCGGGGTTGCCAGGGGCAAGTACCGACCCAAAGTGCCTGCGTAATGGGCCGCCAGGGCCGATGCATCGCCGCCCAGATACGCGGGGCGCATGCCCCAGTTGACCAAGACGGCGCGCCCCCCCACCACGAGGATGTCATTGGCCTCGAGTTGCCACAACGCCGCCCCGAGAAGCGGCGCGGTTTCGGGATCGTCCAGCAGGCTGCGCAGCGGCGCCAAACTGTCGGACAGGTAGGTTTCGACCGCGCCCCTGGCCGAGATCGGCAAGGCCGAGAGCGGGCGGGCCTTGCCGTCTATCTCGCTGTACCACGACACCGAGGCCGGTGCGGCGTCATTGCCCCGGCTCAGCAGCGGTTCGGCAAACAGGGCGGCGGCTTGCCCACCCACCCGGTTGCGCAACATCTCGTGGAGTGCGGCGTGGTGTTCCAGCACGAGACCGTCGCCGTACTTGACGCAATTCTCCAGCGAAATCTGTGATTTGATCAGGAAATGCTGGGCCATTACAACGTATCCCCGGCGCGGCGCAGCCCGACATCGGAACTGCCGCCGCGCGTGTCAAAAGGTTGTTCGGACAGGCAATCGGCGCGTCCTGTGTCATCCAGCAGGCAGGTTGTCACCCGCCGGAAAATCTGGGATCCACTCGAGCAGGGCAGGGGCGCACCATCGTCGATCACCAAGCGCCCTTCGTCATCAAAGCGCCCTTCCACCGGACCTTGGCAGGTCGACCCGTCAGTGCCCTGCATGGTCTGGGTGCCGCGGCCGCTATCGTCAAAGCACATGTGCCAGCGGGTGTAATCGGTAATCCGGCCGGTTCTGATGTTTTGGGTGCTGTAATTGCTGTCGAGATCCCAGCACCCTTCCAGCACCGCGATATCGCGATTTTCAAAGCTGTTGCGATCAAGACCTTCGGGATCAGAGGGCAATTCCGCCTGCGGTGGCGGGGCAGGCTCCGGTTCCGGCGCGGGTGGTGGCAGCACATCGGCCCGGTCTGGCACCGGCGCGGGCAGGGCAGCCTGGCACTGGGTATCGGCCAGGTCCCGTTCGTACCGCGCGATCTCGCGCTGCAGGGCGGATCTGTTTTCCTCCAGCATCGCCAGGCGCGCATCAAGCGCCTGGGCGCGGCCATCGTCACAGATCGACACGGCGTTCGCGACAAAGGGCAGCCGAAGCCCGCAGGCCTGCAACAGCAAGTTGCCAGCAATGACCACCGCGACCACGAGGGCAACGGCGAGGACGGGCGGAACGAAACGCAGGGCGCGTTGTCGTGACTGGTTCATTGTCCCAAGCGCTGTGATTGCGGCATCCCACCTGCCCGATGGTTATTGGTTGGCAGGGGCGCCGAAGGACGGCAGGCCGCCACCTCCGGCAGGAGCAGCGGTTTCACCGCGCATGGCCGCACGCAGCAGCGCCACACGGTCCGCCGATTGGTTGGGCAGGAACGCGGGGGGGGCGCCAGCCTCGAGGCTGGACAGGGTTCTGGTCATCCACGCCTCGGCGCGGGCCGGGGACGCGGTGGTGCCAAAGCCTTCGCGCAGATGATGGGCAATGATCTCGCCATAGGCGTCCTGGTCTATGCCAACCATGATCAGCGCGGCACCAAGGGCGATATCCGGGCGGTCTTCGCGGTAGCCCACGCCCAGGCAGATCACGCCCGTGCCGCGCAGTTCCGCCGGGGTCCGGCCACTGTTTCGCAGCTTGCGCGACACGTCCAGCTGCACCGCGGTGGGGTTGGTCGTGCCCAGGCTTTCCACGTCTGCCCGCATGTAGTCGGCAAGCCCTGTGCATTGCTGGACGAATTGCGCGTCATCGATCCCGGGGATCGCGGCCATGGCATTGGAGGCCTCGGACATCGCGTTGGTGCGCGCCAGGCAAAGCTGTTCGTTCAGGGTGAATTCCGGATCGGTCATCGTCGACAGCGTGGTAAAGCCACCATTGGTGGTGGTGAGCACCTGGATCTGCGCGCAGTGATTGTTCACCGAAGGCCCGGTATTTGTTCCAAAAGCCCCAAAGCTGGGCAAGCTCGGCGCGGGTGCCGGGGCCGGTGCGGGGGCGGGTGCGACGGCCGGTGTCGGTTGCACCATCGGTGTCAGCCCGGGCGTCGGGATCCCGCGCTGTTCGTTGCGATAGGTGCGCAGCAAGCCCTGTGTGCCTTCGCGGGCGAAGATGAGACTGTAGGGGGCGACCTGCGCACCGGTCTGCGCGCGGCGATAGCTGTCGAGCAGAAAGTTCCGTTCGAAATCGTCAAGGTTGGAATCGGCCGTGAACCCCATGTCAGATTCAAAGTTCCGAATTCCGTTTCGCGTATTCGGCCCGAATGCCCCGTCCACGGTGCCAACGGGATAATTGAAATAATTCAAGGCTGTCTGAACCTGGCGGTTCTGTTCGCGCTGCGCTTGCGAAATGCCCGGGTTCGGCGCGGCGCTTCGGGTGCTACCGGTGCTGCTGGTGCGCGCGCCCTGGTTGCCTTGCGCGGCTTGGCTGGCAGCGCCCGCGATGATGGCGCCAAGGATGCCGATAGCCACCGCTTCCCCCAAATCCGCCTGGGCGCGGGGGGCGGGAACCATGGCAAGCGCGATAATGGCACAAACAGATGCAAAAGATTTCAATTTCATGACGATGCCCCACAACACGAATGCGTGAATAATAGTCGGGACCAAACGAAAGACAAGAATGGTTTTTCCGTGACCACGCGCAAGATGGGGGCGCTGGCCCGCCCTCGTCCGCGCGGCCTGAACACCCGATGCCAGCCTGGTCCGGATCGCGGAGGTGAAGTCTGCGCCCGCCCTGGCCTGGACATGGCCCGCCCCCGGGCCGATGCACGCCCCGCGACCCGCAGGATCAAGCGCGCCGGCGGCGCGGGAAATGGCCGCGATTGGCCCGGGCTATGGCCAAAGGATCCAAGGCAGAAGGATGGAGCGGGTAACGGGAATCGAACCCGTAACTGAAGCTTGGGAAGCTTTCGTGATACCTTTTCACCATACCCGCATCACGCGTGCCAGATAGGCGCGGCGGGCGGGGCACGTCAAGGGCCATCGGTCCGATCCGGGCGCTCTCCTAGTCCTTGCGCCGCCGCCTGCGACCGCCGCTGCCATCGCCGCCCGGCGCCATGCCGGAGGCGCCGAAGGCCACCCGGGGCAGGGCGGCGATCTTGGCCAGCTCGGGGAAGGGGTCGGTCGCATGGGGGATCGCGTTGGCGTTGACGAAATGTTCCTGGAACCGCGGTTCTATCGCGGTCTCGATCTTGTCGATGGTTTGAACCACGGCCTCGATCCGGTTGCGCGCGGCGCGATTGCACAGCGCGATACGCGCGCCATGGCCCGCCGCGTTGCCCGCGCTGGTGACATGATCGAGCGGCGCATCGGGGATCATGCCCAGCACCATCGCGTGTTTCGGGCTGATATGCGCGCCAAAGGCCCCCGCCAGGACGATACGGTCGACACGGTCGACACCGCGCTTGTCCATCAACAACCTTGCGCCCGCGAAAAGCGCCGATTTCGCCAATTGGATGGCGCGGATATCGCCTTGGGTCACGGTGATGCGCGGCCCGCCCACATCGGTCGCGTCATGGACGAGATAGGCGAATGTCCGGCCCGTCGGCTCGCAGCGTGGCGTGCCCGTGGCCTCTGGCCCGCCGATCAGGCCCGAGGCATCGAGCAGGCCGGCCATGCGCAGTTCCGCCACCGCCTCGATGATGCCGGAGCCGCAAATGCCCGTCACGCCGCTGTCTTTCGTGGCCTCGGCAAAGCCCGCATCGGTCGACCACAGGTCGCAGCCGATCACCTTGAAGCGCGGCTCCTTGGTGGCGGGATCGATCTCGATCCGCTCGATGGCGCCGGGGGCGGCGCGCTGGCCCGCGCTGATCTGTGCGCCCTCGAACGCCGGACCGGTGGGCGAGGAACAGGCCAGCACCCCGGTTTCATCGCCCAAGAGGATCTCGGCATTGGTGCCGACATCGACGATCAGGGTCAGCTCCTTGGCGTGGTCGGGTTCTTCGGACAGGGCAACGGCGGCGGCATCGGCCCCCACATGGCCGGCGATACAGGGCAGGATATAGACCCGCGCGGTCGGCGCGATGGTGCCCAGCCCGATGTCGCGCGCATCCAGCGTCAGGCTGTTCGATGTTGCCAGCGCAAAGGGCGCCTGGCCCAGTTCGACCGGGTCGATGCCCAAAAGCAGGTGGTGCATGACCGGGTTGCAGACGATCACGGTTTCGAAAATCAGGCTTGGGTCGATCCCGCCCTCGGCGGCGATGTCGGTGGCCAGGGTGGCGATGGCGTCTTGCACCGCGGCGGTCATTTCCGCATCGCCGCCGGGGTTCATCATCGCATAGCTGACCCGGCTCATGAGGTCTTCGCCAAAGCGGATCTGCGGGTTCATCAGCCCCGATGACGCCAGGACATGCCCATCGGCCAGGTCGCACAGATGCGCCGCGATGGTGGTCGATCCCAGATCGATGGCAAGCCCGTAAAGCCCGCCCTCGTGCAGGCCGGGCCAGATGCCGACGACCTGGTGGCTGTCGCTGTTGGCGGGCTGGTGCAAGGCGACGCTGACCTGCCATTTGCCCTTGCGCAAGGCCGGTTGCAGCTTTTGCAGGATCGGAAGCGGGGCGGTCACGCGGTCGATCTGCCATTGGTCGCGCAGCGCGGTTTGCAGGCGTTCGAAATCGCCCGAGGGCTCGTGCATGTCGGGTTCCACCACCTCGACCAGCACCAGCCGGGTGGCCGGGTCCATCACGATGGGGCGGGTCGATGCGGCCTTGCGCACGACCTGTTTATGCACCTGGGATTCGGGCGGCACATCGACCACGATATCGCCCTGCACGGTCGCCTGGCAGCCAAGCCGGCGGCCGGGTTTGAGGCCGCGCACGCGGTGGTAGCGATCTTCGACCGCGTTCCAGTCCGACAGCGCGCCCTCGCGCACGGTGACGCCATGCTTGGGGAAATCGCCGTAGGAGGGCGCGATCTGGCATTTCGAACAGATGCCCCGCCCGCCGCAGACGCTGTCAAGATCGACGCCCAATTGCCGCGCGGCGGTCAGGATCGGGGTGCCCACGGGAAAATGCCCGCGCTTGCCCGAAGGGGTGAAGACGACAAGAGGATCGTTGGACATCTGCGCTCACCGATTGTGATCTGAATTTTCGTACGAAAATTCAGGTGATGCGAAAATTCGTACGAATTTTCGGTTCAGAACAAAACCTGTATCGGGCGTGCGGTGCAAAACACCACGAGCTGGCCGTTGCATTCCACCAGGTGCCAGCCCCGACGCCGCACTTCGGCCTCGAAAGCGGCGCGGCCCACTTCCAGGTCCACCCAATGCAGCGATCGGCGTACCACGCCGCCATAGCGCACGGCCTTGGCGGAAAACACCTGGTCCACCCAAGGGGCGGCAGGAACGGCAAGTACGGGTCGGAGCTGTGTCATGCCCCGACCCATCGCCGATTCTGGTGAAGATGGCGTTAATCACGCCGCGCGCGCCGGCGCCCACCCGCGCGCCCACCTTGCAGGGCCGCATCGGGATCCTGGTTGAACCGGATCCAGGCGCCGCCGCCGTCATCCTGGTTCATCAGGAAATTGGCGGCGCGGATTGCCTCCATTTCCTTGCCGGGGCGGGGTTTGGTCGAGCCCATGCCGAACAGCTTGACGAAGGCTTCATCCTCCATCTCGGGCGGCAGCATCACGCCCGCCGCCTCGATCTCGGCGCGCTTGGCGGCGATGGCCTTGGGCCCAACGGGCAGGGCGACCGGGTTCATGATCGCGCTGGTCATGCCCGCGCCATAGGCCATCGGCAAGAAGGCGTTGTTGATGCCGTGGCGATTGGGCAGGCCAAAGGAAATATTGGATGCGCCACAGGTCGTGTTCACCCCCAGTTCCTCGCGCAGGCGGCGCACCAGGGTAAAGACCTGCAAGCCTGCCGTGCCCATCGCGCCGATCGGCATGACCAGGGGGTCGACGACGATGTCATGCGCCGGGATGCCGAAATCCGCGGCGCGTTCCACGATCTTCTTGGCCACGGCAAAGCGCACGTCCGGGTCTTCGGAAATGCCGGTGTCATCGTTGGAAATCGCCACCACGGGCACGTTGTATTTCTTGACCAGCGGCAAGACCAGTTCCAGCCGGTCCTCTTCGCCGGTCACGGAATTGAGCAGCGGGCGGCCATTGGCGGCCTTCAACCCCGCCTCGAGCGCGCCGGGGACCGAGCTGTCGATGCACAGCGGGCAATCGGTGACGGCCTGCACGATGCGGATCAGTTCGGGCATCAGCATCGGTTCGACGAAGTTGTTGTCGGCATAGCGCGGGTCTTCGCCCATCTTGTTGGAAAACACCGCGCCCGAATTGATGTCGAGCACGGTGGCCCCCGCCGCGACCTGGGCGATGGCATCGGCCTCGACGCGGGAAAAATCGCCACGTTCCAGTTCTTCGTTCAGGATCTTGCGGCCGGTCGGGTTGATCCGTTCGCCGATGACGCAAAACGGTTCGTCAAAGCCGATGACGGTGGTCTTGGTCTGCGATTCAATCACGGTCCGGGTCATGGGGTCTGGTCTTTCTGTTCAAGGCTGGCGGGGCGGGCGCTGTTGCCACCATGGTCGATGGCCCAGGTGGCATTGGCCTTGATCCCGCCCAAGGGGAAGAAATGGATGCGTTCGATGTTTTTGCCCCGACCCGCCGCGCGGGCCTGCGCGAGCGCGGTCAGAACCTCGAGCGGCTCGAACGGCAGCAAGAGCTTCGACACGTCGCGGGCGCGTTTTTGCAAGACAGACAGCGACGGGCCGACGCCGCAGGCAATGGCGAACTTGATCAGGGTCTGGAGCTTGGCGGGCCCCGCGATGCCCAGATGCACCGGCATGCTGATGCCCGCTTGCGCCAGCCGGTCGGCCCAGTCCAGCACCGGCCCGGCCTCGAAGGCGAACTGGGTGGCAATGGCGAAATCGGCGTCGGAGCGGTTGGCGAACTCCTGTTTCCAGCGCAGCGCCGCCATCACCTCTGTCTCGCCGCCCTTGGGGTCGATGTCGCGGTTGCCCTCGGGGTGGCCTGCGACATGCAACCGGGTGAACCCGTCGAACAGACCGGTATCGAGAAGATCCATCGAGGCGGCGAAATTGCCCGTGGGCGTGGGGATGCCACCGGCAAGGATCAACCCTTGGGTCACGCCCGCCTCGCCCTTGTAGCGCGCCACCCAATCGGCCAGCGTGGCGCGGTCGGCGATCGAACGGGCCGGGAAATGTGGCATCGGCTCGAAGCCTTCGGCGCGCAGGCGCGCCGCCGTCGCCACCATGTCGGCAATCGGCGTGCCGTCGATATGGGCGATGTAGACACGCGTGCCCGCCGGCAGCAGGTCACGGAAATCCTCGACCTTTTCGGCGGTGCGCGGCATCACCTCGATCGAATAGCCGGCCAGGAGATCATCCAGGTCCGGTTTGACCGGCGCGGCCGTACCGGCATCGCGGCCGCGAAATTTCAAAAGTGCCATTGCTGTCTCCCAAAGCGAGGCCATGACCTCAGGCGGCATCCGTCCCGGAGGGCTCGAACCCTTCGGCGTCGATCAGGCGTTTGATCCGGTCGGGGCCATAGTCGGCCTCGAGCCGGCGGGCTTCGGCCGCGGCGATCTCGGCGGGGTCGCCGTCGATCTCGCCGGCGGGCACGCGCCGCCACTCGGCCAGGTAGGCCTCTGCGTCCTTGGCGCCGATCTTCATCGCGCAACGGTCGATGGCCTGTTCGAACCGTTCGGCCAGCACCGCCTTGGACCCGGATCGCCCCTTGCCCACGATCACCTGGGCGGGAATGTCACGCCAGAAAACATGGGTCACAAGCGGCATGTGGTCGTCCTTTCAAGGGGCGCGATGGCCCGGTTGAGCCGCACCATAGGCGAGCGCCCGCACGGGTCACGTTCCGAATTCGACACAAGCCGGGGCGAGAGCGACCCCGGCCATGCCAAGCGACATAGCGAGCGCATGCACAAAGGGCGATAGGCGCGGCGGCCCATAATTCTCATGAAGATGTTGAACCCGGTTGCCCGGGGTCCGGGAAGGGTGGGTGCAGGGGCGCGGAGGGGGTTGGCCTGCATTCCCGCCGCGACCCCATTGTGACCGCGCGCGCGCCTTGCTACATTATCGCCAACAACGATTTTTCGGAGGCCCGCATGTCGCGCAAGCGCAAAGGCGGCGCCGGTCCGTTCCCCAGACCCGTGGCCACGCTGGTTTCGCCTGCGCCGGTCACAGAGCCGACTGTTGAACGGCGCCTTGCGCCCGGTTCACGGCCCGACCCGGCCGATCTTTATGCTGCGCTGGATCTTGGCACCAATTCGTGCCGGATGCTGATCGCGCAGCCCAAGGGCAACCAGTTGCACGTGGTCGACAGCTTTTCCAAAAGCGTCCAGCTGGGCCAGGGGCTGGAGGCCTCGGGGCGGATGTCGCGCACCTCCATGGCGCGCGCGGTGGGCGCTCTCAAGATCTGTCAGCGCAAGCTGGAAAAGCATCGGGTCAGCCGGATGCGCCTGGTCGCGACCGAAGCCTGCCGCAGGGCCAGCAATGCCGCCGAGTTCATCTCGGTGGTCAAGCGCGAAACCGGGCTGGAGCTGGAAATCATCAAGCCCGAGGAAGAGGCGCGGTTGGCCGTGGTGTCCTGCGCGCCGCTGGTGTCGATGAAGACCGAACAGCTCTTGGTGGTCGATATCGGGGGCGGATCGACCGAACTGGTCTGGATCGACCTGAGCCGGGTGCCCCGCGTGGAACGCCCGCGCGCGATCATGCGGCTGCACCAGGGGTTCGATCACGAGGAAACTGTGTTTCCCCGCGCCAAGGTCGTGGATTGGATTTCCATTCCGCTCGGCGTCGCCACGCTCAAGGACATGTATGGCGATGTGGCCGATGATGGCGCGCGCTTTGCGCTGATGAGCTGGTTCTTCGAAGAACAGCTGGCGACGTTTTCGCCCTATGTGGATGCCGCCGACCAGGCGCGCGACGGGTTCCAGATCATCGGCACCAGCGGCACGGTGACGACGGTGGCGGCCTCGCATCTGGGGCTGCGGCGCTATGACCGCAACAAGGTCGACGGGTTGCGCATGACATCGGACCAGATCGACCGGGTGATCCAGGATTACCTGGTGCTGGGGCCCGAGGGACGGCGGCGCGACCCGCGCATCGGGCGGGACCGGCAGACCTTGATCATGTCGGGGGCCGCGATCTTGCAGGCGCTCTTGCGGGCCTGGCCCACGGACCGGCTGAGCGTGGCCGACCGGGGCCTGCGCGAGGGGCTGCTCTATGCGCAGATGTCGGCCGATGGCGTGCTGGAGGATGGCCCGTTCTGACCCACCCCCGGGGGGTCGCGCGGGTGGCCATGTGCGTATTTGTGGAAAGGTGAAGCGGATGGGCGCTTGACCGGTGTGCGTCTGCCCTAAGTTGCGCCCTAGGCCGCACAAGACAAAGAGCAGACCCGCCGCATGACCGCCCCCGTGATCTACTGGACCCGCCGTGATTTCCGGCTTTCGGACAACCCGGCGCTGGTGGCCGCTTGCGCCACGGGTGCGCCGGTGATCGCGGTCTTTCTGTGCGACGAGGTGGTGGAGGGTTTGGCGGCCGCACCCAAGTGGCGGCTGGGGCTCGGGGCCGAAGCCTTTGGCGCGCGACTGAACGCCCTGGGCAGCCGCCTGGTGTTCCGGCGCGGCCGCGCGCTGGAGATGTTGCAGGCGCTGATCGCGGAAACCGGGGCCGGGGCGGTGCATTGGAACCGGCTTTACGATCCCGACAGCCGCGCGCGCGATGAAGGCGTGAAATCCGCCTTGAAGGCGCAGGGGGTGGCGGCGGTCAGCCATGCCGGGCACCTGGTGCATGAACCCTGGACGGTGCAGACCGGCACGGGCGGGTTTTACAAGGTCTATACGCCCTTTTGGAAAGCCTTGCGCGGCAGGGAGGTCGAGGCCCCCCTCGCGGTGCCGCGGTTGCCTGCGCCCGATCACTGGCCCGACAGCGACAGGCTGGCAGACTGGGGGCTGGGTCACGCGATGCAACGTGGCGCGGCGGTGGTGCGGGCGCATTGCCAGGTTGGCGAGGCGCAGGCGCAGGCGCGGCTCGACCGCTTCATCGCCGGGCCGGTGGCGGATTACGCGCAGGCGCGCGACCGGCTGGACCAGGACGGCACATCGGGCCTGTCGGAAAACCTGACCTATGGCGAGATTTCGGCCCGCAGCTGTTGGCATGCGGGCGCGCGCGCGATGCAGGAAGGCAAGCCGGGGGCAGAGACCTTTCTGAAGGAACTGATCTGGCGCGACTTCGCCTATCACCTGGTCCATCACACGCCCCATATCACGCATCGCAACTGGCGGCAGGACTGGGACGCGTTTTCGTGGAACACCGATGCCGGCCATCCGCATGTCCAGGCCTGGATGCGCGGGCGCACCGGCCTGCCCGTGGTGGATGCCGCCATGCGCGAAATGTATGTGACGGGCCGGATGCACAACCGCGCCCGGATGCTGGTCGCATCCTACCTGACCAAGCATCTCTTGACCCATTGGAAGATCGGGATGGACTGGTTCGCGGATTGCCTGGTGGATTGGGACCCGGCCAGCAACGCGATGGGCTGGCAATGGTCGGCGGGGTCCGGGCCGGATGCGACACCCTATTTCCGCGTCTTCAACCCCGAAACCCAGGCCGAGAAATTCGACCCGCTGGGTCGCTATCGCCGGGCCTGGGTGGCGGAATTGTCAAACGCCCCGCCCGCCACGGCGCAAAGCTATTTCGCCGCGATCCCGAAGGGCTGGGGCATGGCCGCCACCGACCGCTATCGCGACGCGCCCGTGGTCTCGGCCGCCGAAGGGCGCAAACGCGCGCTTGACGCCTATGAAAGCGGGGGTTCTGAGGCTGTTGAAACAATCGGGGCTTGTGCCCCATGGCTGCTTCTGCCCAAATCAGGTGCCAGACAAGAGGACCGCATGGACGTCAAAACCACCACGAAGGGAGAGGAAAATCTCCCCCGCTATTTCTCGGCCGTTTTCGAGACAGCCAGCAAGATGAAACATGGGCGCCTCGACATGGTGCTGCCCGATGGCCGCGTGTTTCGCGCGGCAGGGCAAGGGCCGGGGCCGGTGGCGGAATTGCGCATCCACAACCCCGATATCTTTGCCCGCCTGATCCGCGAGGGCGATCTCGGCTTTTGCGAGGCCTATCTCGATGAATGGTGGTCGACGCCGGATCTGCAGGCCTTCATGGATCTTGTCCATGCCGACAACGAAGATGTCTATGACGGCTTCCTTGGCCTTGGCGTGGTGCGCGCCTTTGAAAAGATGCGGTTCTGGCTGCAATCCAATTCCAAGCGCCAGGCGCGCAAGAACATCGCCCATCACTATGACCTGGGCAATGCCTTCTACGGCCTGTGGCTGGATGACACGATGACCTATTCCTCGGCCTTGTTTGAGACCGGGCAGGAACCGATGGAGGCGGCGCAGATCGCCAAATACGCCTCCATGGTCGATCAGATGGGCGCGCAGCCGGGCGACCATGTGCTGGAAATCGGCTGTGGCTGGGGCGGATTCGCGGAATATGCCGCGAAGGAACGCGGGCTGCAGGTGACGGGGCTGACGATTTCGCGCGAACAATATGATTACGCGGTGGCGCGGATCGCGCGCGCGGGCCTGTCGGACCGGGTGACGATCAAGTTGCAGGATTACCGCGACGAGCGCGGGCAATATGACGGCATCGCATCGATCGAGATGTTCGAGGCGGTGGGCGAACGCTATTGGCCGGTCTATTTCAAGACGCTGCGCGACAATCTCAAGCCCGGCAAGAATGCCACGCTTCAGATCATCACGGTGCAGGATCGCCGCTGGGAAGTTTACCGTCGGGGCGTCGATTTCATCCAGAAATACATTTTTCCGGGCGGCATGTTGCCTGCGCCGAAGGTGCTGCGCGCCGAGGTGGAAAAGGCCGGGCTGCGCGTGGCCCATTCGATCGAGTTCGGGGAAAGCTACAGCCAGACGCTGCGCCGCTGGCATGACCGCTTCAACGACAAGTGGGACGAGGTGGCAAAGCTTGGCTTTGACGACCGGTTCCGGCGGATGTGGAATTTCTACCTGACGGCCTGCGCCGCGACCTTTCATTTCGGCAATACCGACGTGACGCAGATCACCATCACGCGCCCGGCCTGATGGGCGCGGTCTTCCTGTTCGGCACCTTGTGTCACCTGCCGCTGTTGCGGGCGGTGGCGGGGTCCGATCTTGACCGGCGCAAGGCGCTTTTGCCCCGCACGCGGGTGATGCAGGCCGCGGGCGAAAACTGGCCCCTGCTGGTGCAAGACGGCGCGGCGCAGATCGAAGGTATCTTGATCGACCCCGATCCCGAAGCGCTGGCGCGGCTCGATTTCTACGAGGCCTGTTTTGGCTCTGCCCGCCAACCCGCCACCGTGGTGTTGGACGGGGTGGATACGCCCGCCGAAATCTGGGCCCCGCGGGCCGGGCAGGCGGCGCCGGCTGGCCCATGGGATCTGGCGGGCTGGGCGCGCGATTGGGGCGATCTGGCCGTGGTCGCGGCCCGCGAGGTGATGGTGCAACGCGCCCATGCCACCCCGCAAGAGGTGGGCGCGCGCTACTGGATGATCGCGGCGCGCGCGCAATCCTGGTTGTCGGCGCAGGCCTGGCAGCGCCCGGACCTGATCGGCCAAGGCCCCGGCCGCGATACGGTGGATGTGGTGGCACAGCGGGTTCCCTACGCGAAGTTCTTCACCGTCGAGGAACTGGCGATCCGGCACCGACAGTTCGATGGCACGCCGTCGCCGCTGCATGAGCGCGCGGTGTTCCGCGTGGCCGATGCCGTGACCGTGTTGCCCTATGACCCGGGGCGTGACCGGATCTTGCTGGTCGAACAGCTTCGGCTGGGGGCCTTTGCCCATGGCGATCCGCGGCCCTGGCTTTTGGAACCCGTCGCGGGGATGATCGATGCGGGCGAGCCGCCCGAGGCGGCGGCGCGGCGCGAAACGCTGGAAGAGGCGGGGCTGACGCTTGGCGCGCTCCACCCTGTTGCGCGCTATTATCCAAGCCCCGGCGGCATCGCGCAGGTCATGACCTCTTATATCGGGATCGCGGATTTGCCCGATGATGTCACGGGCATCGGCGGCCACCTGTCAGAGGGCGAGGATATCCTGTCACATCTCGTGCCCTATGATCTGGCGGTTCGGATGCTGGCGCAGGGCGACATGGCCAATGCGCCGCTGGTCTTGTCGATGCAATGGTTGATGATGAACCGGGACCGGTTGCGCGAAAATGCGTGACCCTTGTGCCGGTCGAGCGGGTTGAGCTTTCCGGCCCGCGCCCCTATCCCTAGGGTCTAGCGAAGTGACACCCCCCCGTGTGAGGCCTCTGCCCATGACCATTCATTCCGATCTTGCCGCCGCCATCGGCAACACGCCGCTGATCCGCCTGCGCAAGCTGAGCGAGCAAACCGGCTGCGAGATCCTGGGCAAGGCCGAGTTCATGAACCCCGGCCAATCGGTCAAGGACCGCGCGGCGCTTTACATCATCCGCGACGCGGTGGCGCGCGGGCTGCTGAGGCCCGGCGGCACCATCGTCGAGGGCACGGCGGGCAACACCGGCATCGGGCTTGCGCTGGTTGGGGCCTCGATGGGGTTCAAGACCGTCATCGTGATGCCGGAAACGCAAAGCCAGGAAAAGAAGGACATGATCCGGCTGGCAGGCGCCGAATTGATCCTTGTGCCGGCGGCGCCCTATTCCAACCCCAACAATTACGTCCGCTATTCCGGGCGCCTGGCCGAACGGCTGGCGCAATCCGAGGAAAATGGCGCGATCTGGGCCAACCAGTTCGACAACCTGGCCAATCGCCAGGCCCATATCGAGATGACCGGCCCGGAAATCTGGGACCAGACCGGCGGGCGCGTGGATGGGTTCATCTGCGCCGTCGGGTCGGGCGGCACGCTGGCGGGGGTGGGCATGGCGCTGCAGCCCAAGGGCGTCAAGATCGGGCTGGCCGATCCAGAGGGCTCCGGGCTTTACAAGCTTTACACCGGCAAGGACGCGGGCGGCGACAGCATCACCGAGGGCATCGGGCAGGGGCGGATCACCGCCAACCTTGACGGGTTCGTGCCCGATACCTGCTACAAGATCCCCGATGCCGAGGCCTTGCCCATCGTCTTCGACACCCTGGCCGAAGAAGGCATCTGCCTGGGCGGGTCGTCGGGGATCAACATGGCGGGCGCGGTGCGCATGGCGCGCGAAATGGGGCCGGGGCATACCATCGTGACCATCCTGTGCGATTACGGCACACGCTACCAATCCAAGATCTTCAACCCCGATTTCCTGCGCGAAAAGGGCTTGCCCGTACCCGCGTGGTTGACCCGTCCGGCGGCCGATATTCCCGACGTCTTCGAGGACGCATGATCTTTCACCGTCTCACCGCCCTGTGTCTGGTTCTGGCGCTGGCGGTCTTCGCCCCGGGACCGGCGGGCGCGCAGACCCAGCCCAACCCTGCCGCGCCGACCAGCGCCGAGGGCACGGGGCCGATCGACTATGCCGCCTGGGATGCGGATGCGCGCCGGGCGGAGAACCTGATTGACGCAGGCACCGCCTCGACGGCCTTCCTGACCAATTTGCGGGCCACGCTTGTCGGCTGGCGCGCCCGGTTCCTGGAGGCGCAGAACACCAATGCAGCGCGCATCGACACGATCGAGGCGCAGATCACCGCCCTTGGGCCCGCGCCGGTCGATGGGGCGGCGGAACCTGCCGCCATTGCGCAACGCCGCGCCGAGCTGTCCGACCAGCTGGCGCAGGCACAGGTGCCCCGCGTCACCGCGACCGAGGCCTTCAACCGCGCCAATGGTCTCGTGGCCGAGATTGACGACATCCTTGCTGCGCGCCAGGCGCGCGCATTGCTGGAACGCGATCCTGCCCCCATCAACCCGCTGAACTGGACCCAGACCCTGGTGGCGCTGGCCGATGTGGCCTTCGTGCTCGAGGATGAAATCCGGTCGCAGGTCCTGCGGCTGGACCGCGCGGGCCAATCGGTCTGGGACAGGTTGCCCTTCGCGGTGGTGGTGGCGCTGGTCGGGCTGGGCCTGTTGTCGCGCAGCCGCTATTTCGTCGGGCGCTGGACCGACCGGATGCAACGGCACTCCGACCTGTCGCGGGGGCGGATCGCGCTGGCCTTCCTCGTGTCCTTGCTGCAGGTCCTGTTGCCGATCATCGGCCTGGTCTTGTTGGGCGTGGCGGTTGCGGCGGTCGATATCCTCGGCACGGCGGGGCGCGCCCTGATGTCGGCGATCATCGCCGCGCTGGTGACGGTTTTTGCCGCGCTTTGGCTGGCCGGGCGGCTGTTTCCGGTCAATCCCGATCTGGCTGGCGGGCTGGCGGCCCCTGTCGATCTGCGCCCGGCGCTGCGCCGGTCAGTGGTGACGATCGGGCTTTTCCTTGGTCTTGGGGGCCTTGCCGAAACGCTGTCGACGCTGGATGCGGTGCCGCTTGTGGCGCGCGGTGTCTTTGTCCTGCCGATCTATCTTGGCCTGGCCTGGGGCTTTTTCCGGCTTGCACAGCTGTTGCGCCGGGCCCGGCGTGCGCAGGTCCGATGGCGCGCGCGCCGTTGGCAGAGGACAGCCAGGACACCGGTTTTGCCGCGCGCACCATCGCGGTGGTGGGCCAGGTCCTGCGCCTTGTGGCGATTCTTGGGCCGGTCCTTGCGGCGGCCGGCTATCTGAACCTGGCCAGCGCGGTGATGACCCCCACCGCACAGACCTTGGCCATCCTTGGCCTGATCCTGTGCGGTGCAGGCCCCGATCCGCGATCTTTACGCCGCGCTGACCGGCAAGACCTATGACCAGGCCGCGCAAGCCTTGTTGCCGGTGCTGGTCAATCTCTTGGTGATCATCGGGCTTTTGCCGGTGCTGTCGCTGGTCTGGGGGATGCGGCCCGAACAGCTGGGGGAATTCTACGAACGCCTGTCCGCCGGTCTGCAGCTGGGCGATAGCCGGATCACGCCGGGCATCGTCTTCGCGGTGATCCTTGTCTTTGCCATCGGCATGTTCGCCACCCGGCTCGTGCAGGGGGCGTTGCGCAGCACGGTCTTGCCGCGCACCCGGATGGATGTGGGCGCGCGCAACGCCGTCACATCGGGCGTGGGCTACGTGGGCATCGCGTTGGCCGCCGTGATCGCCATCACCACGGCGGGCATCGATCTGACCGCGCTTGGCGTGGTTCTGGGCGCCTTGTCGGTCGGCATCGGCTTTGGCCTGCAAAACGTGGTGAACAATTTCGTGTCGGGGATCATCTTGTTGATCGAGCGCCCGATTTCCGAGGGGGACTGGATCGAGGTCGGGCCGACGATGGGCATCGTCAAATCCATCTCGGTGCGGTCGACCACCATCGAGACCTTCGACAAGACCGACGTGATCGTGCCCAACGCAGACCTGATCGCGGGCACCGTGACCAACTGGACGCGCGGCAACACCATCGGGCGGGCCATCGTCACCGTTGGCGTGGCCTATGGCACCGACACGCGGCGGGTGACGCAGATCTTGACCGAGATCGCCAAGGCACAGCCCGAAGTGACGAAATTTCCGGAACCGGGGGTGGATTTCCTCGGGTTCGGGGCCGATAGCCTCGATTTCCGGATCCGCATGATCTTGCGCGATGTCAACACCATGCTGGCGGTCAAGAACGAGGTGCACCACCAGATCGCGGAACGCTTCGCCGCCGAGGGCATCGAAATTCCCTTTGCGCAACGGGACATCTGGCTGCGCAATCCCGAGGCGCTGCACCCCCCGGCCACCAAGGCGGGGGCGGACGCGCCAAGAACCCTTTCCTCCGACAAGGATGACACGGCATGACGACAGAGCCGCTTTTTCTCGCCGATCCCTACCGCAAATCCGCAACCGCGCGGGTGATCGCCCAGACAGGGGAAGGCGGGATCGTGCTGGACCGGACGATCTTCTATCCGCGCGGCGGCGGGCAACCGGGCGACAGCGGCACGCTGGATTGGGAGGGGCGGCGCATCCCCATCGCCACCGCCGTCAAGGGCGAGGCGGGCGCCATCGTGCTCATCCCGGCCGAACCCCTGACCCTGCCGCCGGTCGGCGCCGAGATCGAACAACGGCTGGATTGGGACCGTCGCCATGGCCATATGCGCATCCATACCGCGCTGCACCTGCTGTCGGTGGTGATCCCGCTGCCGGTCACGGGCGGTGCGGTGGGGGCCGACAAGGGGCGGCTTGATTTCGACATGCCCGATGGGCTCGAGGACAAGGCGATCCTGGAAGGGCAGTTGAACGCGCTGGTGACCCGCGATCTGCCCGTGACCGAGGATTGGATCACCGAGGCCGACCTCGATGCCAACCCCGGCCTGGTCAAGACATTGTCGGTGCAACCGCCGCGCGGGGCAGGGCGGATCCGGCTTATCCGCATCGGGCAGGGCTCCGGGCAGATCGATCTGCAACCCTGTGGCGGGACGCATGTGAAAAGCACCGGCGAAATCGGCAAGCTCGCGATTGGCAAGATCGAGAAGAAAGGCCGCCAGAACCGCCGTGTCTCTATCGACCTGGTCTGAGGAGAAGGGGGGCGCGCGGCACCCGCTGCCCGGCACGATGGCTGAGGTGCACCTGAATATGGAGGCCACCACGCCGGGCACTTGAAGCGGACATATCTTGGAGTGTCCGCATCATCATGCCACAAAATGCCCCTTCACCCAAGCAAAAATTCCCCGCGATCAGGGCGTGCTGGTGCGGCTGCGGGTCTCAAATCGCGGCAGCATGGCGGAAAAATCGCGGCCCTTGCCACCTTCATCCTCGACAAACCGGGCATAGAGCGCCGCCGCCAATTCGCCCATCGGCGTGTCGGCATCCGCGTCCATCGCCGCCGCCTGGCTCAGCCGCAGATCCTTGAGCATCAGCTCGGCGGCGAAACCGGGGGCATAGCCGCTGTCGGCCGGGCTTTTGGGGCCGATGCCGGGGGCCGGGCAATAGCTGGTCATCGACCAGCTTTGCCCCGAGGAGGTGGACACCACGTCGAACATCGCCTGCCGGTCCAGCCCCAGCTTGTCGGCCAGGGCAAAGGCCTCGCAGGTGGCGATCATGGTGACGCCAAGGATCATGTTGTTGCAGATCTTGGCCGCCTGCCCGTTGCCCGCCGGGCCGCAATGCACCGCCTTTTGCCCCATCACCTCGAACAGCGGCCTGGCAATGGCAAAGCCTGCCTCGCCGCCGCCGACCATGAAGGTCAGCGTGCCCGCCGCCGCCCCGCCGACGCCGCCCGACACCGGCGCATCCAGAGCGCCGAGCCACCTGCGGCGGCCATCTGCCTGGCCGCGACCGCCGCGCGCTGGCCACATCGACGGTGGAACAATCCAGCAGCACCGCGCCGGGGGCCATGGCCGGGATCACCTCGGCGGCGACCGGCGCGCAGGATCGCGCCGTTGGGCAGCATGGTGATCACCACCTCTGCGCCCGTCGCGGCCCCGGCGGCGCTGGCGGCCATGCGGACACCCTGCGGCGCGGGCGCGGTCAGGTCGAACCCCGTCACGTCATGGCCTGCCGCGACCAGGTTGGCCGCCATCGGCGCGCCCATGTTGCCCAGCCCGATAAATCCGATCTTCATGGCGCATGCCCTCTTGTTCACAGGTTCAACGTATCCGTGCCCAGGGGCAGCAACATGCCCGCCACGTCGGTCGCGGTCACGGCCTCCAGGCTTGCATGGCGCCACTTGGGCGTTTTGTCCTTGTCGATGATGGCCGCGCGGATCCCTTCGAGGAAATCGCCCCGTTCCATCGCGCGGTAGGTAAAGCGGTATTCCTGTTCCAGCGCGACCTCGATCGTGTCGCGCAGCCGGGTGCGGTGCACCAGCTCGACGGTGCAGGCGACCGACAGGGGGCTGTTCTTCGACAGGGCCGCCATCGCGCGCGCGGCCACCGCGCTGTCGCTGACCCGCAGCAGGTTCACGATGTCGCGGATCGTTTCACCGGCAAACAGCCGGTCGATCTCGGCCTGCTCCGTGGCCAGCGTGCTGTCGGGGGCGGGCTGTGCGGCGCGGTCGACCGCGCCCCAATCGCCCGTGTCGCACAGCGTGGCGATCAGATCGGGCCAGCGGTCGCGCGGCACAAGGTAATCGGCGAATTCCGCGTGGATTGCATCGCCCGGCCCCAGCCGCGCCCCCGTGGTGCCGAGGTATTCGCCCAAACGCCCCGGCGCGCGCGCCAGCAACAGCGTGCTGCCCACATCGGGCACCAGGCCGATGGCGCATTCGGGCAGGGCGATCTGGCTGCCCTCGCACACGACCCGGTGCGAGGCGTGACAGCCAAGGCCGACACCGCCGCCCATGGTAAAGCCCTGCATCAGGCTGACCACGGGTTTGGGGAAATGGAACAGCCGCGCGTTCATCCGGTATTCATCGGACCAGTAGCGGCGGCCATAGTCGAAATCCCCCGCCATGCCCAAGGCATGCATCGCGGCGATATCGCCGCCCGCGCAAAAGGCACGATCGCCGATGGCGTCGATCACCACCAGGGCCACCGCATCATTGCCGGCCCAGTCGATCAGCGCCGCGTCGATGGCCTGGCACATCTCGTGGCTGAGCGCGTTCAGCGCCTCGGGCCGGGTCAAGGTGATGCGCCCCGCACGCCCCTCGATGCGGATATCGATATGCTCCGGCATGTCCGTTACGTTCCCTTCATCTTCCCATAAATACGCACAGCCCCGCGCGTCACCCGCGCAGTCCCATGGTGCCGCGCGTCAAACGCACTCCTTAATTCCGCGCGTCAAACGCACTGTTTTGATGCCGCGCGTCAAACGCGCGAGGCCAGCATATGGCGCGCCACGATCAGGCGCATGATTTCATTCGTGCCTTCAAGGATTTGATGCACCCGCAGATCGCGCACAAGCTTTTCGATCCCGTAATCGGCCAGGTAGCCATAGCCGCCATGCAGTTGCAGGCATTGATCGACCACGCGGCTGCCGGTCTCGGTCACGAATTTCTTGGCCATGGCGCAGGCCTTCGTGGCATCGGGCGCGCCGGTGTCGAGCTTCCAGGCGGCCTGTCGCAGGAACACGCGCGCCGCTTCCATCTCGATCTCCATGTCGGCCAGGCGGAACTGCAGCGCCTGGAACTGGTCGATCGGCTGGCCAAAGGCGCGCCGTTCGGCCATGTAGCCCAGCGTCGCGTTCAGCCCAGCCTGTGCCGCGCCCAGCGAACAGGCGGCGATGTTGAGCCGCCCGCCATCCAGCCCCGCCATGGCATAGCGAAAGCCCTGGCCCTCTTCGCCCAAGAGATTGGCGGCCGGAATGGCGCAGGCGTCCAATTGCACCTGGCGGGTCGGTTGCGACCGCCAGCCCATCTTGTCTTCCAGCCCGCCAAAGGACAGGCCGGGCGTGCCATCCTCGACGATCACGGCGGAAATGCCGCGCGGCCCATCACCCCCGGTGCGGCACATCACGATATAGGCATCCGAATAGCCACCGCCGGAAATGAAGGCCTTGGTTCCGGTCAGGGCAAAGCCGGTGTTGGTGCGCTCCGCCCGCGTGCGCAGCGCGGCCGCATCCGATCCGGACCCAGGTTCGGTCAGGCAATAGGACAGGACACAGTCCATCGCGAGCGCGCGGGGCAGGAACCGCTCTTGCAGATCGTCGGACCCGTAGAGATCGATCATCTTGGCGCACATGTTGTGGATCGACAAGAAGGCCGCGACCGACGGGCAGGCCATCGACAAGGCCTCGAAGACCAGCGTGGCCTCCAGCCGCGACAGGCCCGATCCGCCCTTGTCCTCGCTAACGTAGAGCCCGCCAAAACCCAGCTCCGCCAGTTTCGGCCAGAGCGCTTTCGGGATGGTCCCCGCCCGTTCCCACGCCTGTGCATGGGGGGCGATTTCGGCTTGGCCAAAGTCCCGCGCCATGTCGAAAATCGCCTGTGCTTCTTCGCTGAGTGCGAAATCCATGCCCCCGATCCTCCCCGATCTGCCGATGAATTGACCGTGTGTTTAAGTTCCGACTGTTGCAGCAATTTTGCAAGGGCTTGCCCGGCGCAGCGCCAGAAAAACAACCGCTTGCGGCGCGCGCGGCGGCGTAATAGCGATCATGTCGGCGCAACGCGGGCGGCACGGGGCCGATCCAGCCGGCGCGACATTTCGGGTGCTTCGGTGTCCTCCCCCACAATTGATTGCACGTCCTGCGGGGCTTGCTGCTTTGGCGGTCATGACCGCTATATCGCGATCCTGCCACAAGATCAGGGCCGCGACATTCCTGAAACTGTCACCACCCGGATCGACGGGGGCCGCTACATGACGATGTCTTGCGGGCATTGCGCGCAACTGACCGCCACGGCGGATCAACGGCTGGTCTGCGCCATCTACGATCAGCGGCCAGAGGCCTGCCGCGCCTTTCGCGCCGGCAGTTTCGAATGCAACAAGGCGCGTCAGCATCGCGGGCTCGAGGCCGCGGCCCTGCGCGCCTTCGCCCTGCCGCAGACGCCACCGGCGCAGCCCGTAACGGCCGCGCCGGTGATCCCTGCCCAGATCGGGGGCGATACGCCGCCCCCCGAGATCGGCGTTATTCCATTGCCTTGAAGTTGAAGGCAGCGCCTTCCTTGATGCCGGATGGCCAGCGCGCGGTGACGGTCTTGGTGCGCGTGTAGAAGCGGAAGGCATCGGGGCCGTGCTGGTTCAGATCGCCAAAGCCCGATTTCTTCCAGCCGCCAAAGGTGTGATAGGCCAAGGGCACCGGGATCGGCACGTTGATGCCGACCATCCCGATGTTGATGCGGTTGGCGAAATCGCGCGCGGCGTCGCCATCGCGGGTGAAGATCGCGGTGCCGTTGCCATATTCATGGTCCATCGCAAGGCCGATGGCTTCTTCGTAGCTGGCGGCGCGCACGGTGGACAGGACGGGGCCGAAGATCTCGGTCTTGTAGATGTCCATGTCCGGGGTCACGCGGTCGAACAGATGCGCGCCGACGAAGAACCCGTTCTCGTAGCCTTGCAGGCTGAAATCGCGGCCATCCACGACCAGCTCTGCGCCCTGGGCCACGCCGCTCTCGACGAGGCGCTGGATGTTGGCCTTGGCGGCAGCCGTGACCACGGGGCCGAAATCGACATCGTTTCCAGCGGTATAGGGGCCGACCTTCAGCGCCTCGATCCGCGGGATCAGCTTTTCGATCAGCCGGTCGGCGGTTTCCTCGCCCACGGGCACCGCCACGGAAATCGCCATGCAGCGTTCGCCCGCCGCGCCGTAGCCCGCGCCCACCAGCGCATCGGCGGCCTGGTCCATATCGGCGTCGGGCATGATGATCATGTGGTTCTTGGCGCCGCCAAAGCACTGCGCTGCGTTTGCCGTTCGCGGTCGCCCGGCTGTAGATATATTGCGCGATGGGGGTGGAGCCGACAAAGCCCACGGCCTGGATCGTGTCATTGTCCAGGATCGCGTCGACCGCTTCCTTGTCGCCGTTGACGACCTGGAGGATGCCATCGGGCAGACCCGCTTCCTTGCACAGTTCCGCCAGCATCATCGGGCAGGACGGGTCACGCTCGGAGGGTTTGAGGATCATGGCATTGCCCGAGGCCAAGGCCGGGCCCATTTTCCACAGCGGGATCATGGCGGGAAAGTTGAAGGGCGTGATGCCCGCGACAACGCCAAGCGGCTGGCGCATGGAATACATGTCGATGCCGGGGCCGGCGCTGTCGGTGAATTCGCCCTTCAGCAGATGCGGCGCGCCGATGCAGAACTCGATCACCTCCAGCCCGCGCTGCACATCGCCCTTGGCATCGGGGAATGTCTTGCCGTGCTCGCGGCTGATCGCTTCGGCCAGCTTGTCCATGTCGCGGTTGATCAGGCCGACAAGGGCCATCATCACGCGGGCGCGGCGTTGCGGGTTGGTGGCGCCCCAGGCCTTCTGCGCGCGCGCGGCAGCCGCGATGGCGGCATCCATTTCGGCTGTCGACGCCAGCGCAACCTGGGCCTGCACCTCGCCGGTGGCGGGGTTGTAGATATCGGCAAAACGCCCCGATGTGCCCGCGACATGCTTGCCGTCGATCCAATGCCCGATCTGTTCCATCATCGTCATCCCCTTGGGTGTCTGGTTGGTTCTGCGCAGTCTATCCTTGCAAGAACGCCAAGAAAAGCGGCAGGTTGCCAAAGTCGTTTTGCAGTTTCGCAAAGGTTGATGATGAATTGGGATGATTTGCGGGTGTTTCTGGCCGTTGCGCGGGCCGAGGGGCTTTCGGGTGCGGCGCGCGGGTTGCGGCTTGATCCCGCGACGGCGGGGCGGCGCATCGCGCGGCTGGAACGCGGCCTTGGCACGGTCTTGTTCGCGAAATCGCCGCAAGGCTATGCCCTGACCGAAGCGGGCCAACGGCTTTTGCCCCGTGCCGAGGCGGCAGAGGCGGCCCTTGCGGGCAGCATCGACATGACGGGCGCAGAGGGCGCGCACCTGTCGGGCACGATCCGGATCGGTGCGCCGGATGGCTGCGCCAATTTCCTCTTGCCGCAGGTCTGCGCGGCCATCGGCGCCGCCCATCCCGACCTGGATATCCAGATCCTCGCCCTGCCGCGCGTGGTGAACCTGTCGCGGCGCGAGGCGGACCTGGCGATCACCGTGTCGGCCCCGGAAACCCAGCGTCTCAGGGCCGAAAAGCTTTCGGATTACCGGCTGTCGCTGGCCGCGTCGCGGGGCTGGTTGGCCAGGCATGGCGCGCCGGGCGATCTGGACGCGATCAAGGGCGCGCGGATGATCGGCTATATCCCCGACATGATCTTCGATGCGGAACTTGATTACCTCGCCCGCTTCGGCGTGACCCGCGTGCCGCTCGCGTCGAATGCGGTTTCGGTGCAGCTCAATTTCGCGCGCAGCGGCGCGGGGCTGGCCATCGTGCATGATTTCGCGCTGCCCGCCGCGCCGGAACTGGTGCGCGTCCTGCCCGACCGGGTGCGGCTGACGCGGACCTTCTGGCTGGTGACGCACGCGGGCCCGGTGGATGCGCGGCTGGATCGGCTGACCACGCTGTTGCGCGACGGCATCGGGCCGAGATCGCGCGGTTGGAGGCGCTGGTCGCCTGACGCCCGCCGTTTTCCTTGACACACCAACCCATGCGGGTGGACGCTTGGCGGGCAAGACGCAGGGAAGGCAGCAAAAGGGAGGCCATCATGCTGGTGCAACAAATCCTGAAATCCAAGGCCGATGACGGCGTGGTCACCATTGCGCCGGGCACGTCCCTGGCCGATGCCGCGCGGCTTTTGGCACAACGCCGGATCGGGGCGGTGGTGGTCTCGCCCGATGGCAAGCGGGTGGCCGGGATCTTGTCGGAACGCGATATCGTGCGCGAATTGGCCGCGCAGGGCGCGGCCTGCATGGCCACGACGGTCGACGCGGTGATGACCACGGCCATCGTGACCTGTGGCCGGTCGGACGGATCGGACACGGTGCTGGCGATGATGACCAAGGGGCGGTTTCGCCACCTGCCGGTGCTGGATGGCGACGAGATGATCGGGCTGATTTCCATCGGCGATGTCGTCAAGGCGCAGCTGTCGGAACTTGCGATGGAAAAAGAAGCGCTGGAGGGGATGATAAAGGGCTTTTGATCACGCATCCGGGCGGTCTTGTCCACGTCGGGGGGTTGCATTGGCCGCGTCCCGGTGATTGGGTCGCGCCCGAATTACACCGAGGTTTCGGCAGGGGCAGGCGATGCGCACAGGGCTATATCCGGGCACTTTCGACCCGATCACCTTGGGACATATCGACATCATCAAGCGGGCCTGTACCCTGGTCGACAAGCTGGTGATCGGCGTGGCGATCAACCGCGACAAGGGGCCGTTGTTCTCGCTCGAGGAACGGGTTGCCATGGTCGAGGCGGAATGTGCCAAGCTGTCGGAAAAGACCGGCACGATCATCGTCGCCCATCCGTTCGAGAACCTGCTGATCGATTGCGCCCGCGATGTCGGCGCATCGATCATCATCCGCGGCCTGCGCGCGGTTGCGGATTTCGAATATGAATACCAGATGGTCGGCATGAACCGGAAACTGGATGCCGATATCGACACTGTCTTCCTGATGGCCGAGGCCGACCGCCAGGCCATCGCGTCGAAACTGGTCAAGGAAATCGCGCGGCTTGGGGGCGATGTGACCGCCTTTGTCACCCCTGATGTCAAGGCTGCGCTGTCGATCAAATATCCCAAGAACTGACCCAAAGAGGAGACTTGGCGCATGGCCGAGATCAAGGACCCCGAGAACACGATCCTGATGGAACTCAAGGGCGGCACCGTCGTCATCGAACTGATGCCGGGCGTGGCCCCCAAGCACAGCGAGCGGATGAAGGAACTCGCCCGCGCAGGTGCCTATGACGGGGTGATCTTTCACCGCGTGATCGACGGATTCATGGCCCAGACCGGCGATGTCGAACATGGGCGTGATGGCGGCAACATCCGCCGCGCGGGAACCGGCGGATCGGACAAGCCCGACCTTCCGGCGGAATTTTCCAAGCTGCCCCATGATCGCGGCACCTTGGGCGCGGCGCGGTCGTCGAACCCGAATTCGGCCAACAGCCAGTTTTTCATCAACTTTTCCGACAATCATTTCCTGAACGGTCAGTACACCGTCTATGGCCGGGTGATCTCGGGGATGGAGCATGTCGATGCGATCACGCGCGGCGAACCGCCCGCGACGCCGGACAAGATGATTTCCGTCAAGGTGGCGGCCGATGCCGATGCGTAAGGGCTGGCTTTGCGCGGCGCTTGTCGCGGCGCTGCCCGGTGGCGCGCTGGCCACGGGGCTGGAAATCGACATCGCGGGCGAGGCGGAGGGGACGGTCGTGATCGACCTCTTCCAAGATGTGGCGCCCCTGCATGTGGACCGGATCGTCACCCTGGCGCGCGAAGGTGCCTATGATGACGTGGTGTTTCACCGCGTGATCGACGGGTTCATGGCCCAGACCGGCGATGTCGAATACGGTCGCGTGGGCCAGGACATGCGCTATGCCGGGCGCGGCGCGTCAAGCTATGATGACCTGCCTGCGGAATTTTCCGATCTGTCCTTTGACCGGGGCGTTCTTGGCATGGCGCGGGCGCAAAACCCGAATTCCGCCAATTCGCAGTTCTTCATCATGTTCGCGCCCGCCCCGCATCTGGATGGCGGCTATACCATCGTGGGCCAGGTGGTCGACGGGATGGACATCGTGGATGCGATCAAGCGCGGCCGCGGGCAGAACGGATCGGTGATCGGGGAACCTGACCGCATGGTTGCCCTGCGGGTGCGCGACGATGATCCCGTCGCGCCGCCCGCTGCGGAAGTCGATCAAGGCGCGGGCAATTGACCCTTGCCCCGGCGGTGCATCCCATGCCCCCGCCGGGGTGTGCCCCGCCAGGGTCCATTGGGGGGCAAACGTTCGGAAAAAACAATTTTATCAGGACACTACGGGCATTTTGCCCAGCGTTTGGGCAAACCGCGTCGCCAGCGGCCCCGGATGATGCAAAATGCTTGCGGGGCGGCGCGAAATCCGCGAGTTGTGCGCCATGGTCGGGGATGGGGGCGTGGCTTGGGTGAACGGTAGTTTCGGCAAGATGATGCGCAGCGAGGCGGGCAGGGGGCTTACCCTGATCAGCCCGACCCTTGTCTATGCGCTGCTGTTGCTTGCAGCGCCCTTGGCGATGATTGTCCTGCTCAGTTTCTGGACGCAGAATTTCCTGACGATCGAACGGGTCGCCACGCTGGCGAATTACCAAGAGGCGCTGAACGATCCGCTGTACCGGGAATTGATGCTGCGATCGCTGCGGATCTCGGGGATGGTCACGGCCGTGACCGTCGCGCTGGCCTTTCCGGTGGCCTATTTCATTTCCTTTCACGTGCGCCCCGACCGCAAGTCGCTGTGGCTGTTCCTGATCACCATCCCCTTCTGGACCAGCTACCTGATCCGGGTTTTCCTGTGGCGGGTGATCCTGGCCTATGACGGGCCGGTGAACGGGTCGCTCATCGGGCTTGGCGTGATCGACGAGCCCCTAAGCTGGATCCTCTACAATGCCAACGCGGTGGTGATCACGCTGGCCCATGCCTTTGCGCCCTTCGCGATCCTGCCGATTTTCGTCAGCCTCGAAAAGATCGACCGGTCCCTGCTGGAAGCGGCGCGTGACCTGGGCGAAAGCAAGGCCATGAGCTTTCTGCGCGTGACCTTGCCGCTGGCGATGCCGGGGGTCTTGGCGGCGGTGTTGATCGTGTTCATCCCGACGGTGGGCGATTACGTCACGCCGCGCCTTGTCGGCGGGTCGGGCGGCACGATGATCGCCAACATGATCTATGCCCAGATCTTTGACCTGAACGACCGACCCATGGGGGCCACCTTGGCGGTTCTGGCCATGCTGATCGTGGCCATGGTGCTGTTGTGGGGGGTGACACGGGTGCGCGCCTGGCTGTGGCTGGCGGACCGGGCGGGCGGTGGCCTGCGCGGGGGGGGCATGGCGCTGGCGGTGGCGGGCGCGGAAATCCTCGCCCTGCGCGCGCTGTTCCTGCAGGGGCCTGCGCTGATGGGGCCGGGGGTGTCGGTGATCGTACTGCTGGGCCTGGCCACGCTGGCGTCGGCGGTGATCTTGTGGCGCGTGCCGAAGGGGCGGTGGGGCCTATGAAGCTGAACCTGCTTGCGGTCTTTGCCGGTCTCTACCTGCTGGTGCTCTATGCGCCCGATCGTGCTGTTGCCGCTGTTCGCCTTCAACGACGGCACGGTCATCGCCTTTCCCTTGCAGGGGTTCACGACGCAATGGTTTGCGGCGCTTCTGGATACGCCGGCGCTGCACCAGGCCACGGTCAATTCGCTGATCATCGCCATGTCCACCGCCGTCTTCGCCACGATCCTTGGCCTGTTCGCGGCCCGCGCTGCCACGCGCTATGGCTTTCCGGGCAAGGGGGGGATCGTGGGGTTCATCATGCTGCCGCTGGTGCTGCCCGAGGTGATCGTGGCGATTTCGCTGCTGATCGTGCTGATGCAACTGGGGTTGAACAGCGGCACCTGGGCGATCATCGCGGGCCATACGCTGATCTGCACGCCCTTTGCCATTGCGATCTTGCAGGGCAGTTTTTCCAACATGGACCGCAGCCTGGAAGAGGCCGCCGTCGATCTGGGGGAAACGGCCTGGTCGACCTTTCGGTTGATCACCCTGCCGCTGGTCAGCCCCGGCATCATCGCGTCCCTGCTGATCTGTTTCACCATCTCGCTTGATGAATTCATCATCGCCTTCTTCCTGTCGGGCAACGAGCCGACGCTGCCCGTCTATCTCTGGGGCCAGTTGCGCTTTCCCGCGCGCCTGCCGGTGGTGATGGCGCTTGGCACGATCCTCGTGATCTTGTCGGTCCTGTTGCTTGTGATTGCCGAAACCTTCCGCCGCCGTGGGTTGAAACGCGCGGGCCTCAAAGACACCGGAGGCTTTTTGTGAGCCAGAAAACCCCCATCGTCACGCTGACCGGCGTGCAGAAATATTACGGCGATTACCACGCGCTGCGCGGGATCACGGCCAATATCGGGCAGGGCGAGTTCTTTTCGCTGCTGGGGCCCTCTGGCTGTGGCAAGACCACGCTTCTGCGCGCCATCGCGGGGTTCGAAGACATCTCGCAGGGGCAGATCCTGCTGGATGGTCGCGACATGGAAGGGGTGCCGCCCAACCGCCGCCCCACCAACATGGTGTTCCAATCCTACGCCATTTTCCCGCATATGAGCGTGTCGGAAAACGTGGGCTTTGGCCTGCGCAAATCCGGCCTGTCGGCTGCAGACAAGCGCCGCGCGGTTGGCGAGGCGCTGGAAATGGTCGGGCTTGGCCAATATGGCGGGCGCGCGGCCCATGCGCTGTCGGGCGGGCAACGGCAACGCGTGGCGCTGGCCCGCGCGCTGATCATGAAGCCCAAGGTCTTGCTGCTCGATGAACCCTTGTCCGCGCTCGACAAGAAGATGCGCGAAGTGATGCAGGTCGAACTGATCCGCCTGCAGCGCGAGGTGGGGATCACCTTCATCCTCGTCACCCATGACCAGGAAGAAGCCCTGGTGATGTCGGACCGGATCGCGGTGATGTTCGAGGGCGAGATCGCCCAGCTCGACGACCCTGAAACGCTTTACCGTCGCCCGAAATCGCGGCGCGTTGCGGAGTTCATCGGGATGATGAACTTCCTGCCCGCCGAGGTGCTTGGCACGACCGGCACCAGCACCGAGGTGGAGGTGGCCGGGCTTGGCCGCGCCACGCTGGAGGCCGGGCAATGCCCCAATGGCACCCAAAGCGGCACGGGCGAGATCGGCGTGCGCCCCGAAAGCCTGACGGTGCTGTTCGAGGGCCAGACGGCCGAGGGCGGGCGCGAAGCGGCGGGCACGGTGCGCGAAGTCGTCTATTACGGCGACATGACCTATTACGACATCTTGCTCGACGGCGCGCCGGCGCCTGTCCGCGTGTCGATGCGCAACATGCCGGGCCGCCGCGTTCTCGATTTCGGCGCGCGCGCAAGGCTCGCCTGGGACCCCCGCGCGATGGTGTTGTTCGGGTAAGCCTCAGCCGCGCGGGCTGACCTCCACCCAAATCCCGTCCCGTGCCCTGACCGTCAGGTGGGCCACGGGAACCGGCACCCGGTCCGGGACCGTGGCAAAGCGCCATTTGCGCAGCAGCATGGCCAGCAACAACGGCCCCTCGATCATCGCGAAGCCCGCGCCGGGGCAGACGCGGGCGCCGGTGGAAAAGGGGATGAAGGCCTCGCGCAGGCAGTGCTTGCCATTCTCGGTCGCAAAGCGCGCGGGGTCGAAACCATCGGGGTTGTCCCAGAGCCGTTCATGCCGGTGCAGATGCCAGGGCGAGATCACGATCTGCGCGCCGGACGGCAGGGTGCGATTGCGAAAAACCTCGGGCTTGGTCGTTTCGCGCACCATCATGGGCACCGGCGGATAAAGCCGCAGGGTTTCGCGGAACACGTCGCGCGCCAAGCGCAGCTTGCCCAGAACCGCGAAATCGGGGCCAAGGGCCAGCGCCGTCTCTGCCTCTTCGGCGAGGCGGTCCTGCCAGTCAGGATAGCGCGCCAAGAGATAGAGCGCCCACCCCAGCGCCGAGGCGCTGGTTTCATGGCCCGCGAGGAAAAAGATCGCAACCTGGTCGACCATCTCTTCGGTGTTGAAGCACGCGCCGGTTTCGGGGTCCGGCGTTGTCATGATCTTGGTCGCCAGATCGGCGGGCGCCGTGCCCTGCAGGATCTGCTGCATCCGCTCTTGCGTAAGCCGCGTGATCAGCGTGCGGATGGCGCGCGCTGTCGCCCGCGTTTCGGCGCGGTGGCCGCGCGGCATCCATTTTGGCAGGGGAAGAAAGGCTGCCGCGTTCAAGATCGGCTGGCTGCGCTGATAGGCGCGGAACTGGTGAAAGACCTCTGTCGCGATCTGGTCTTCGATGGGCAAGGAGAAGAGCGTGCGGAAAATCACATCGGCGGCCGCATGGCTCATGTCGGCCTCGATCTCGCGCAGGCCGGGGGTCATGCGCGCGGCACTGGCCTCACCTGCGGCCCACATGGCCGGGAAACTGTCGCGTAGCCGCCCGCCCTCGAACGCTGGGTCGATGATGCGGCGCTGGCGCTGCCATTCGGCGCCATTGGTCAGGAACACCGAACGGCCCAATAGCGGCCGCAACCCTTCGCCCACGCGGTCGGATTTGGGGAAGGCCATCGGCCGGGCCTTGAGCACCGCGTCGATCAATGCCGGTTGGTTGACCAGGTAGCTGCGGAAAAACGGGGTTCGGAACTCGGCCATCCATGCGCGGTAAAGCCGTGCCGGCTGGGCCGACAGGATATCTTGCCGAAAAAGCCGCATGTACCGCCAGAGCGAGACACGATCGGCACGCGCGCGCGGTTTTGGCGGCAGATCCGGGGCATTCATGCGACAGGATCCGTGTAGCGGTTCACCGCACGTTCGATCCGCGCGGGCGAGGGGGCACGGTTGGCGAACCGCGTGGCCAGCGATATCGGCCCAGCGGTGATGCGGAAATAATCGTAGTCATCGACGCGCCCGGGCAGGTTGTCGAAGGCGTTGAGATATTGGAAATGCGCCTCGAACAGGCGCCAGCGCAGCGCCGCCCAGGTTGCGGGGCGCAGGGTCTGGGAATAGGCGGCCGAAAGGACGAGCGGCCAACGTTTGCCTCCGGGGGACACGCCCGACACAGCCACCGGATCGCATAGCGCGAAAGAACAGCCATCGCCGGGTGCGGTCACATCCACCCATGTGAGCGCGTCACTGGAGGCAAGACAGGCGAGATCGGCGCGCAAGCGCTGCGCGCGGGGCAGAAAGCTGACCATCGGCACCACATGGCCAAGGGTCAGAAGCGACAGGGCCGGGCCAGGGGCGGGCACATGCCCTGCCCGGACCAGGTCGGCCAAGACCGAGACCGCGATATAGGCCCCCGAGGAATGGCCGACGACCAGCACCTCGTCGAGGTCGGATTGCAACGCCTCGGCGATGGTTTCGGCGAAATCCGCCATCCGCCTCTCTTGCGCCGGAGGATAGGCCCCATGGGCCTGCGCGGAAAAGGCATAATCATGCATCAGGTACCACGCCAACAGGGGATCGCGCCGCTGGCACCAACGCAGAATCGCCCAGACCAGGGCCGCACCGGGGATCACGGCCAGGATCGCCGGCATGACCGCCGACAAGGCCCAGGCCAGCGCCGCGCCTGCAGCCAGGGCCACGGCCAATTGCGCCAACAGCACCACCACCGGGTAGATCGCGGCGATGACGGGCCCCTTGCGCAGGCGCATCAAGCGCCACAGCGCGCCAGACCCGATATAGATCCAGGCCGTGCGGACCAATTGGCCATATGTGGCCAGAACGCCCTGACCCATCGAGCCGCGCACGATATCGGCCCAATACAGAACCTCCATATCGGTCTGCGTCGCGCTGCCTTCGATGCTGGCACGGACATGCCAGCCGAAACCGCCCGTGCTGCGCTTTGCCCCGAGGCCAATCTCGTATCCCGACAGCGCCGCTTGCCTGGCGGCCTCGCGGCGATAGCGTTCGCGGTAGGCGCGCGGCGGCACGGGATCATAGCCGGGGATATACATCACCCGGCGTTGCCACGGGACAGGGGGGGTGGGGGCACGCGCATCACTCGTCATGCGGGCAGTCTAGCGGGGAAATCTGGCGCGCTTAAGGCGGATTTTCAGCCCAGAAGCCCAAGTGCCGGGAAGGTTTCCAGCAACCAGAAGGAAAAGGCCGAAAACGCCCCCGTCATCAAGGCGGTCCCGACCGCAACCAGCAACAGGCCCATGATCCGTTCGATCAGCTTCATGTGCCGTTTCAGCCGGTTCATCACCCCCATGGCGCGGTCGATAAAGGCCGCCGCCAGCAGGAAGGGAATGCCAAGACCCACGGCATAAATGCCCAAGAGCGTGGTGCCGCGCGACACGCTCGCCTCGGTGGCGGCGATGGACAGGATCGCGCCCAATTGCGGCCCGATGCAGGGCGTCCAGCCAAAGGCAAAGGCCAGACCCAGCACATAGGCCCCAAGCGCCGATCCGCCCCGGTCGCCCGCATCCAGCCGCGCCTCGCGGTTGAGGATCGGTATGGTGATGACGCCCAGGAAATGCAGGCCGAAGATGATGATCACCGCGCCCGCGATCTGCCCGAGAAGGATCTGGTTCTGCAGAAAGAATTGCCCGAAGATCGAGGCGGTGAAGCCAAGGAAGATGAACACCGTCGACAGGCCGAGCACGAAGAACAGCGCCGCCAACAGCGCCTTGCGCCGGGCCGACCGGGCATCGCCATCGATCTCGGCCATGGTGATGCCACCCATATAGGCCAGGTAGGGCGGCACGATGGGCAAGACGCAAGGGCTCAGGAAACTGAGGATGCCGGCGGCAAAGGCCACCATCATGGCCGGCACGAGGCTGGCGTCGAAAAGATCGATCCCGAACATGGGAGTTGGTCTAGCGGCATATCGGGCCGTCGTCACGCGCCAACACGTCACATTCGCGTGGCCCGCCCCATGGCCTAGCGGGGGGGCATGGAATGGGACGTCGAAATTGATGCGCAGGGCCTGCGATGCCCGCTTCCGGTGCTGCGCTTGCGCCAGCGCCTCGCGGTCTTGCGCCCGGGCCAAGTGGTCCGCCTGATCGCCGACGACCCGATGGCCACCATCGACGTGCCGCATTTCTGCACCGAAACCGATCACCGGCTCGTGGCGCAAGAGGCCCAAGGAACCGCAACCGTCTTTCTCGTGGCGAAGGGGTAGGGGCGGGCCGTAGACCGACGCCCACCTTCGTGGTAGATCCTCACACGGTGTAAATGGTTTCGGTCGCTTCAGCGGCCAAGAGGTTGTTGAGTTGAATTACATTACTTTATTGGAACGGATTCATCAGGCGCGCGGCCCTATTGGAATGTATTTCGAAATCGGCGTCCGTCAGGGGCGTAGCCTTGCGCTAAGCCGGGCGGACACCAGTGTTGGTGTCGATCCGAATTTCAACCTGATCTGGCCATTCTCCTCTCCCACGCGCGTTTTCAAGACGACAAGTGACGCGTTCTTCAACGGTCCAGCACCGCAAATTCTAACGTGTCCGATTGATCTCGCCTTTATTGATGGCATGCATTTGGCGGAATTCGCGCTAAGGGATTTCATAAACGTGGAACGCTATTGCACGAAGGACAGTTGGATCGTCTTCGATGATGTCTTGCCCTGTGCCGCCGAGATTGCAACCCGCACCCGAACCACGAGTGCATGGACTGGCGATGTTTACAAAATTACCAAGGTCTTGCGCGATCTTCGTCCCGACCTGTCCGTGACGGTCTATGACGTTGATACCAAGGGCTTGATGTTGGTTCGTAATCTTGATCCCCAAAATACTGTTCTGTCGAAAAACTTTGCAGGGATCAAACGCGAATTCATGGCTGACGATATGCCCGTCCTTACGGTGCAGCAGATCCGCGATATCGCCCAGCCTGTGCCCCCAGCCGAGTTTGTGGCCGGGGTATAAAACCATCGCAGCAAGAAAATTTCCGTGACATTCCGAGACCTCCATTTGCAACCCGATCAGGACTTGCTGTCGGTCCAATCCGCGCTTGTCGTATCCGGCATACCACATGGACGAGAGGCCCATGGCGTCTATTGGCCAGACGGTCGTGCCGTCCTGAATGGTACTCAATTTCATGGAGACCAACGCATTGGTGGGCACGCACCGCCGAGTTTTCGGCAAGACGTGACCGAATTTTTGCCAGGTGACTATGTCTATGGCGGCTGTGTCTTTGGCCATTTTGGTCACATGCTCCTGGAGACTTTTGCACGTTTGGCCGTGTTCTTCTCGACAGATAAACGCGTTCTGTTCAGCTCTCTGAATATGACGCGAAACTCACTTTTCTGGAAATTTGTAAAGGCAACCGGCCTTCCTGCAGATCGAATTACCGTCGTGGATCATCCGGTCATCGTTGAGAATTTGTTCGTGCCCGCGCCTGATTTCAAAATCAGAAGCTCGATAAATATCGCCTTCATACGCGCCTTCGAAGCGCTTGGTCAGCATATCGAGTCACAGAACGGAATTCAACAAAACAACAATACCCGACCGGCTTACTTATCACGCAGTCGTACGTCAAAAACGGGGCGGCATTATTTCGGTGAAACAATCATTGACACACTGCTTGCCGACCATGGACATGATATTATCTTCATGGAATCTATGGATATTGCCGGGCAAATCGAACAAGCGTTGACGCGGACGCGCTTGACCGGTTTTTGGGGGACAGCGTTTCATCATCTACTATTTTCACAGAGACCCAAGACTACGACGTATCTGAAGACCCGATGGATAAATCCAAATTTCAGATTGATTGAAAGCCTCAAGCTAAATCATAGCTCGGAGGTGGTCGTTGAAATTGCCGCCAATGCTTCATCGCGCTTTGAAAGCGGCCCGTTTCTTTTGTCGCGCGACGGCATTGCAACGGCGATTCGGGCAGCAGGCGTTTCTATATCAGAGGACGATATTGATCCGATGATCTACAGCCGTTGCGTAGAGGAATTTGAGGCAGTTGCAGCGCAAATTCGTGCCTGCGTGCATCCCTAATTCCCCGCCTTGATTGTCGCCAGCACATGCACACGGATGGCGGCGGCGAGGCCGGATGTGGCGCCGCGGTGGGCGTCGATTTCGGCGACCAGTTCATTGACCGACATCGCGCGCGCATCCGCCAGGCGTTGCAGCTCGACCCAGAAAGCATCTTCCAGCGACACGCTGGTGCGGTGGCCGCGCAAGGTCAGGGAATGTTTGCGCGGCCGGCCTGTCATGTCTGGTCATCCCTCCAGCCGGTGCTGGTCGAGATGGGTTTGCGCCTTGTCCGCTTGGTGATCGAGGGCGGCACGTTCGGCGCGGGTCAAGCCGTGGCGGGCGGCATTGGCATCGGCCAGCCGCCGCTTTTCATCGCGCGCGCGGGTCTTGCGCGCGCGCGTCAGGTTGACCAGCTTGGCCGTCATGATGGCCCGATCATGTCCTCGGGTCGCACCACGCGGTCAAAGGTTTCGGCATCGACAAAGCCGAGCGCAATGGCTTCTTCCCGCAGCGTCGTGCCGTTCTTGTGCGCGGTCTTGGCGACCTTGGTGGCATTGTCATAGCCGATGGTGGGCGCAAGCGCCGTGACCAACATCAGGCTTTCGCGCATCAGCTTGCCGATGCGTTCCACATTCGCCTCGGTCCCCGCCAGCATCCTCTCGGTGAAGCTGTCGGCGGCGTTGCCCAAAAGCGTCATGGATTGCAAGAGGTTATAGGCCATCATCGGGTTGTAGACGTTCAATTCGAAATGGCCCTGCGACCCGGCAAAGGAAATCGCGGCATCATTGCCGAGGATATGGGCGCAGACTTGCGTCATCGCCTCGGCCTGGGTCGGGTTCACCTTGCCCGGCATGATCGAGCTGCCCGGTTCATTTTCCGGCAGGATCAATTCGCCCAAGCCCGAGCGCGGGCCAGAGCCGAGAAACCGCATGTCATTGGCGATCTTGTAGGCGGCCATGGCCACCGTCTTGATCGCGCCCGACATGAACACCATCGCGTCATGGGCGGCCAGCGCCTCGAACTTGTTGGGGGCGGTCACGAAGGGCAGGCCGGTGATCTCGGCGATCTTGGCGGCGACGGTCGTGTCCCAGCCTTTTTCGGTGTTCAGGCCCGTGCCGACCGCAGTGCCGCCCTGGGCCAGTTCGTAGATGCCCGGCAAGGCAAGGTTGATGCGCGCGATGCCGTTGCGGATCTGCATGGCATAGCCCGAAAATTCCTGCCCCAAGGTCAGGGGTGTTGCATCCTGCGTATGGGTGCGCCCGATCTTGATGATGTCCTTGAAGGCCTCGGCCTTGGCTTCCAGCCCCTCGGCCAGCTTTTCCAGGCCGGGGATCAGCACGTCGCGCGCGGTGGTGGCGGCGGCGATATGCATCGCGGTCGGGAAGGTGTCGTTCGACGACTGGCCCATGTTGCAATGGTCATTGGGGTGAACCGGGGTTTTCGACCCGATCACGCCGCCCAGCATTTCGATGGCGCGGTTCGAGATCACCTCGTTGGCGTTCATGTTCGACTGGGTGCCCGACCCGGTTTGCCAGACGACCAAGGGGAAATGATCATCCAGCTTGCCCTCGATCACCTCTTGGGCGGCGGCGATCATGGCATCGGCCAGCGCTGCGTCGATCTTGCCCGAGGTCTTGTTCACCTCGGCGCAGGCGCGCTTGATCACCCCCAGCGCGCGCACGATGGCCACGGGCTGTTTTTCCCAACCGATCGGGAAATTCATGATGGAACGCTGCGTTTGCGCCCCCCAGTACCGGTCTGCCGGCACCTCAAGGGGGCCGAAACTATCTGATTCTGTGCGCGTGGCGGTCATTCTGGTCCCTCCGGTATGCGGTTGCATGCCGTTTATATTTGCCGCGCGCCCTGTGCAATGCGCGGGGATGCCTCAGGTCACGGCCGGTTTGGTGAAACGATAAACCCGTGCGGGCGGCATGTTCCACCAGATCTTGCGCGACACCTGCCATGTCAGGCCTATGTCCTCTCGCAGGCTGCGCGCCACGGGTGGGTTCGGGCCATAGGTGAATTGCACGTAGGCCCCGCCTGGGCGAAGGCACTGAAAGCTGCCGGTCAGGATGTCGCGCTGCAGGCCCAGCGGCATCGACAGGAGCGGCAGGCCCGACACCACCGCCTGTGCCTCCCGAACGGGCAGCTGGCCGACATCGCCCGCGCTCATCTGGTGAATGTTCACGCCGGGAAAACGGTCGCGCAACAGGGCGCAGAAATCGGGGTTCATCTCGATCGAATGCAGGTTTTCAGGTGCCACGCCACGCGACAGGATCGCTTGCGTGATGGTGCCCGTGCCAGCGCCCAATTCGATC
Organism: Roseicyclus sp.; assembly: GCA_018401965.1. GTDB lineage: Bacteria > Pseudomonadota > Alphaproteobacteria > Rhodobacterales > Rhodobacteraceae > Roseicyclus. The sequence goes on along the minus strand of JAGYJU010000002.1, from coordinate 81,941 downwards.
ACCGGGCCGGCCGCGGGGTCTATGCCCACCGCCATTTCCGCGCACAGGTGCCGCGACGAGGGCGCAAGCGCCACCACCTGATGCGGGCGGCGCAGAACCTGGCCGATGAAAAGCGCGAAATCGCCGGATGCCATCGTGAACCTGCCTGCCTGATCCCGGATCGTAGGACAGTTGTACATGGGGTCGGGGCCGGGGCAAGCCCGGCCGCTCCGAGCGTGTCAGCTGTTTTTTCGGAAGGTGTCGAGCCGCACAACCTCGGCGTCATGGGGCCTGGATGGTGCGGCGCGCGCGGTGTCGGAATGATCCTTGCGGTCCGATCCGGGCGGTTCATCCTCGGGGTCGTCGCCGGGCACCTCGGTGCTTTCGAAGCGCAGGCCGAATTCCACCGACGGATCGACAAAGGTGCGGATCGCGTCAAAGGGAATGCGCAGCGGTTCGGGATTATCGCCGAAATTCAAGACGATCGAAAATCCGTCATCATCGACCGACAGCCCATCGTACCAATGTTGGATGACGATGGTCATTTCCTCGGGGTAGCGGTCGCGCAGCCAATCGGCCAGCCCCACGCCCTCGGCCATGGTGTCGAAGGTGATGAAGAAATGATGATCGCCGGGCAGGCCGGTCTGCGACACATCGGTCAAGACCCGTTGGATCAGGCCGCGCATCGCGTGATGCATCAGGCGGCCGTAAGCGATGGATTTCGGTCGGTCAGACATTTTGGCAGGGCGTCCCATGGGCGATGCCCTCACCATAGAAGATTCGTTTCGATTTGAAAGGCACAGGCTGCGTCAATCGCGGCCCGGTTTCTGCACGGGGCCCGTCACACCGGAACGCGGGGCAGGTTTGCCAGCACCAACCATGCCGCCAGGCCCGCCTCGCAAGCAAAGAACGTCCAGCTTTGGCGGCTTGCCGCGTTGTCGCGGAAGATCGAGGTGATGCGGCCGGTGGCGGCACCCGCATAGGCCAGCCCCACCACGACCCAGGCCAGCGGTTGATCGATCACCATGGCGCCAAGGCCAAGCCCCACGAAGAGGCAGCCAGAGGCGGCCGACACCTCGGTATAGGCCATGTTCGACGGCCCGGCCTGCATGTCGAGCTGTTCCATCGTCCAGCGCGGCGCAAGCCAGCCCATCAGGCCAAGCACCACGGTCAGGATCGCAACCGCGAAATTCAGATAGTCGATAGCGGTCATGGGGTTCCCTTCCCGGACGGGGATTGCGCTCTCTTTTGCTCTTTAACGGGCGGGCAGGCGCATCGGATCACTTGCGTGTGAAAAAACATGCAAGCACATGGGAGATCGGGGCAAGGGTTGACGTGCAGGCGTCTGTTTGGTGCCAAAGCCTGCGCGGCATGTGTCGATCAACCGGCGCTTTGGGATGAAGTGCAGGCTTCTGTTGCCAGGTGCCTGCGAACCCCGCCTTACGCTGCTAGGCGCAAGGGCTTAGTTTCGGCGACTCGAGCAGCTTACGCTGCCAGAGCCATTGCCGGAGCACGGTTGTCATTTGCAACTGTACGTTTCGGACCGATAACGGTGGTACCTCACCGGGACAAAGCAATACCCCTTTAGACGTTCGTCGATCCTGTTTCGGCCCCATGATCGCCAAATGAGCGATGTTTGGTGGAGCCGCCGGGTACCGCCCCCGGGTCCGAGCCGCGTATTACGAGCGCGTTTATGTCCATAGTCCTGTTGCCAAGACATCCCATAGATACGCCCAGAGCCTGCCGATTTCAAGGCCAGGCTGCCCCGTTCCCAGGGGAATCGCGCTTAGAGTCGGATTCAAAACTCATCATTGTATTTCAGTTCCTTGCGAGATGCCGCGTTACGCGTCTAATGTGTGCGATAAGGATCCAAGCTTCAGCGCTGGCGATGGATTTCTCCCAGTCTTTCGACAGGCGCCGACATCGGTTCAGCCAAGCAAAGGTGCGCTCGACGACCCACCGTCGTGGCAGCACTTCAAAGCCCTCCGCGGTGTCGGAGCGCTTGACGATCTGGACGGTCCATCGGCCGAGGGCTTTTAGCGCATCCCGTAGCTTGGGCCCTGCATACCCGCCGTCAGCGAATACGTGCCGCAATGATGGGTAGCGTGCGGCGATAGCTTTCAACACATCCGGCGCGCCATCCCGATCCTGAATTCCGGCGCTATGGACCACCAGGCTCAGCAGTAATCCTACCGTGTCGGTTACGATGTGGCGCTTGCGGCCCTTGATCTTTTTGCCTGCATCATAGCCGCTAACCCCTCCACTTTCAGTGGTTTTCACACTCTGGCTATCGATAACCCCGGCTGTTGGCTGGGCTTTACGGCCCTCAGCTAATCGCGCGGCTTCGACCAGCTGGCGGTTCATATCATCAAGCAAGCCGTTATCACGCCACGTGTAGAAATAACCCCGCACCGTCGACACCGGCGGAAAGTCGTTGGGCAACATGCGCCACTGGCATCCGGTCGTTGCGATGTAGAGGATTGCGTCGAAGACGTCGCGCAAATCTGTCGTGCGTGGTCTGCCGGTTGTCTTGGGTGGCGGCATCAAAGGCGCTATCAACGACCATTCTGCGTCAGTCATATCGCTTGCGTATCTGCCGCCTTTTCGGTCATGTTGGCGACGGGTGAGTTCGGTCCAGGCCATTGGGGTCTCCGTTCAGCTTGATAACCGAACAGAATCACAACCTGCTGAACTCACTCAACTACTTTTAAATCGGGCTCTTAAAATTTGACAGTAGATTGGAATTGGATTCTTGAGGTTTCATTGACTGATGGAGCCTCGAGATGCCGACATTGTTGAGCTATTTTAATGACGAAGACGATCCTCGTGCTGGGAACGCGCCACGCCACAAATTCAGCGACCTGATGACGATCAGCCTCTTGTGTGCGCTATGTGGCGGGAGACTGCGGTCGACATGGAGGAATTCGGACGTATGAAGGAGGATTTTCTTCGCGAATTTCTGGACTTGCCCCACGGCATTCCCTGTCATGATGCGTATTCACGATTATTCCGTTTGATGAAGCCGCGCAGCCTTCAAGCCTTTTTTGACAAATTCCAAGCCGACTTTGCCGCTGCACATGCGGAGCATCCGGCAATCGCCATTGACGGAAAGGAGATGCGGCGCAGCTTTGACAAGGCCGCTGGACAGTCGAACCTGAACGTGGTCACCGCCTTTGCACATGGCGCCCGCCTGAGCCTCGGGATGACGCAAAGTGCAAAGGGCGGGGGTGAGATTTTGGCGCTCCGCGAGTTGATTGAGATGCTGGATATTCGTGGGATCACCATTACGGCCGATGCGCTGCACTGCCAGCGGGAAACGTGTGAACTAATCGCGCAAGCAGGCGGTGACTATTGCCTGCAGCTCAAAGGTAACCAAGGCGGCATAAAGGCGGATATCGAGGCCTTTGTGAGCGATCAGGGCACTGATTTCAGGGATGAATATGTCTGCATCAATGGTGATCACGGTCGGATTGAGGAGCGATCATACCGTGTCTACGATGTGCCGGACTATCTCACCGAAACCCATCAGTGGCCGCATCTCGCCGCCTTCGTCCACGTTGTTTCCAAGCGCATGATGGGCGACACGACCAGCCAGTCCGAACGGCTTTATCTCCTTTCAAAGTGCCACACGGCGAAGGTCGCCGCAGGGCTGATCCGCGGTCACTGGGAAATTGAAAACAGTTTGCATTGGTCGCTGGATGTCGTGATGAATGACGATCAGCACCGCGCACGCAAGGACAATGCTCCGGCAAACTTCGCCGCGTTGCGACGGATCGCCTTGAGTATCATCAAGGCAAATTCCTCAAAAGGTTCAAACCGCGTGAAGTTCAAGAGAGCAGGATGGAGCAACAAATTCCTCCGTACTCTCATAGATGGATTTTGAAGCGCGATTGCCCTGGCCCCGTTCCAGGCACCCATGCCAGAATGCAAAAAGGGCGCCCGAAGGCGCCCTTTCGCTGTCATGTCCCGCGGTGATCAGAACCCGGCCTTGATCCGTTCAAAGGCCTCGGCCTGGCGTTCGCGCTGATCGTTGGAAATCGGCAGCTGCGCCAGAACCGGAACGGTGGTGACACCCAGGCCCGCGGCTTCGAGCGCCTCGGCGCCAAGCGCTTGCAGGGCGGCATCATTGGCGGTGCCGAACCCGTTCAGCAACAGCGGTTCTGCCGACGCGTCGGAATGCATGGCATTGATGAAATCATAGGCCTGGTCTTCCGAGCCTTCGCCCTCGGCCATGTTCACGTAGCCGCAGAGCCAGACGCTCGTGCCCTCGGTGGTGTTGCGGGCAAATCCGACCGGGAAGCCTTCGTCGGCCAGGGCAACCGGCACTTCGTTCCAGGCCCAGGCGGCCAGAACCTGGCCCGAGGCCATCAGCTGCTGGATTTCGGCCGGGTCGACCCAATAGGTCAACAGGTTCTCGTGGATCTGGCGCAACCACGCGGTCGCCGCCTCGAATTGCGCATCGGTGACATCCGACCAGTTGGTGACACCGGTGGCCAGATAGGCCAGCGCATAGGCATCATCGACATTGTCGGGGATCGACAGGCGGCCCGCATAGGCGGGGTTGGTGAAGATCTGCAGGCTGGCGACATCTTCGGCGGGCACGTCGTCGGAATTGTAGACAACGGCGGTCGATCCGTAATCGGTCGGCAGGAAGAACAGTTCGGACGACCCCGACAGCACATCCTGGCCCACCAGGTCTGCGTTCAGCGTGTCAAAGGCGGCCACGCGCGCACGATCCCAGGGCTCGATGATGCCCGACGCCTGCCAACGCGGCACGGAGCCGGCGCAGATATGGGTCACATCAGACCGGAACCCGGCCAAAAGCCGCTGAAACGCTTCGTCTTCGTCGCCGAAGAACACGAATTCGGGCGAATTGCCGTGCTGGTCGACAAAGGGCTGGTGGAAAGACGGATCTTCGAACCCGGAATAGTCGAAGACCAAAAGATCCTGCGCCTGGGCGAGGCTTGGCGCGGTCAGCGCGAGGGCCATGGCGGTGCCGAGGGCCATGCGATGGGTCATGATGATGTGTTCCCTGTTGTTGTGGAGACCGGAAAATCCGCAACGAAGGTATCACGACGTGGCGTCTCAGCAAGGGCCAATGCGAAAACGATCCCACCCGCGCGCAACAGCCCCGGTGGACGCCCAAGAAACAGGCCCCGATGCACGGGGCATCGGGGCCTTTCGGTGCGGCGGATCGGGAAATCCCGATTGGCCGGGGATCAGATTGCGTTGCCCAGGATGAAGGCGATCCGGGATTGGTCACCTTCCTCGGTGGCGCGTTGCAGATCGATCAACTGGTTCACGGTGAAATTGGCCGCGTTGACGCCAAGCGGGGCCGCCAGTTGCTGCTTGCCGGCTGTCACGCCATCCCGGCCGGACGCGGTGACGCCCGTGGCCCCGTCATGCGACAAGATGAAGGCGACGCGGGCCTGGTCGGTTTCTTCGACCGCGCGTTGCAGGTCGATCAGCTCTGCAAGGGTGAATTCCTCGGCGCTGACACCCAGCGCGGTGGCAAGCTGGCGGGTGCCGGGATTGGTCGGATCGACCGGGTTGGATCCGCCGGACAGGATGAAGTTGACCCGCGATTGGTCGTTTTCTTCATAGGCGCGGTCCAGGTCGATCAGCTCTGCCGTGGTATAGGCGCCGGGGGTGACGCCCAGCGCGGTTTCAAGCTGCGTTGCAGCCAATGCCGGTGCGGACAGGCCAAGCGCGATCGCGGTGCCAAGAATGATGCGGTTCATGATGATATCCTCTTCAGGGTTGGGTTCATTCGTGTCTGACGCGGCAAGATGTGCCGCCCATGCAGCCAAGTTGGGGCCCGCCAGTCCGTTCTTCAACACACAGATATGAGAATTAAATGTGATAATGGTGCATGTGTGCACATATTGGTGCGCTGAAGCGAAACCCGATCACGCCAGCTCACGCGGGATCACGCGCGGGCCAAAACAGGTGATCTGCGCCCTTTGCGCGCGCGCGGGCGGGCCTTTCCCGCCGGGGCGGTTCCGGAATGGTTCCGCCCGCGGGGTCGATTTTGATTTGTCCGGCCGGAAAACTCTGACAGACCTATGCCCGATGAACCGAGTCGCAGGGGAGGGCGGCACGCGATGATCGCCACCCGGATCCGGATGATGGGCCAGACGCATTGGATCGCGCTTTACGCGCTGATCCTGTCGGCCTGGGGCCTGCTTTACGCAATGGCCATCCCCGCCGATCTGCGCGCCGCCAGCGCCACCTACGGGCTGGAATTCCTCGCAAGCCTGTGCGTGGCGACGCCGGATGCGGCGGGCTTTGTCGGGTTGGTGGCGATGTGGGCGATCATGTCGGCGGCGATGATGGCCCCCACGGCGCTACCTGCCCTGGCCACCTATGATGATCTGGCGGCGGCGGGCGCGCAGACACGCCTGCCGGTTCTGGTCGCGGGCTACCTGACGATCTGGCTCGGGTTCTCGGTTTTTGCAGCTGCCGGGCAATTGGCGCTTTTTGGCGCAGGGCTGATCGACCCGTTCGGCACCAGCCTGTCGACCTGGCTTTCGGTGGGCCTTTTGACCCTTGCGGGGGCCTATCAATTCACCCCGATGAAGGAGGCCTGCCTGTCGAAATGCCGTGCGCCGATGATGTTTTTCCTCGAGCATTTCGAAGAAGGCCCCTGGCGCAACGGGCTGCGGCTTGGCGCGGTCTGCCTGGGCTGTTGCTGGGCCTTGATGCTGCTTGGCTTTGTCGGCGGCGTGATGAACCTTGCCTTCATGGGCATCGCGACGGTGCTTGATGGCGCTGGAAAAACTGCCGGTTCTGGGCCGTTGGCTGACACGGCCGATGGGGCTCGGTCTTTTGGCGGCGGCGGCGCTGATGGCGGCGACAGGATTTTGACTTGGAACCACGAGGGAGACGACAGACATGGCAAGCGACCGCATCACCGTGCCCGCGCGCATCGACAACCGCGCCGCCGGGGCGGCCAGATCGGGCCAAGGCGCGATGGATTGGGCGATCAAGGGCGAATTGATCCTCAACTGCAACTGCACGGTGTTTTGCCCCTGCGTGGTGTCGCTTGGCCTGCATCCGCCGACCGAGGGGCATTGCCAGACCTGGGGCGGCGTGCGCATCGACCAGGGCCATTACGGCGATACCGACCTGTCGGGGTTGAACATCGGGCTTTTGATCGAGATTCCCGGCATGATGAGCCGGGGCAACTGGAAGGTCGCGCTCTACATCGATGACCGCGCCAGCGATGCCGCCTATCATGCGCTGGTCGACATCTTTTCCGGCAAGGCGCGCGGCACGACGGGCCTGTTCAAGGTGCTGGTGGGCGAGGTGATCGGCGTGGAACGCCAGCCCGTGCGCTATGAAACCGACGGCAAGACCCGCCACATCTCGGTGGGCCGCCAGATCGAAGGCGTGGTCTTTCCCGTGGCGGGCGCCAACCCCGACGAAGATATCGTGATCCGCAACACGAAATACTGGATGGGCCCCGATATCACGGTTGCCACCGCATCCAAGGGGCGGGTGCGCGCCCATGGCCGCGTCTGGGATTTCCAGGGCCGCTCGGCCGAGATCTGCCAGATCGATTGGTCTGGTCCGGGCAAATGATCACGCCTGCCTATTGCCAGACGATGGCGCGCTACAACGCGTGGCAGAACCAGTCGATCTTTGGCGCGGCGCAGGGGCTGTCGGACAGCGCGCGAGGCCGATCGCGGCGCGTTCTTCGGATCGATCCGGGCGACGCTGTCGCACCTGATGTGGGGCGACCTGATGTGGATGGCTCGCCTTGATGGCGGGCAAGGCCCCGGTGGCACCATCACCGGGTCCCCCGACATGTTCGATTGGCCGACGCTTTGGGCCGAACGCCCACGGCTGGACGCCCGCATTGCGGGCTGGGCATGGATGGTCACGCCCGATGACCTGGCCGGCGATCTGCGCTGGCATTCCTTTGCGATGGGGCGCGACATGGCCAAACCCCACGCCCTGTGCGTGGTCCACATGTTCAACCACCAGGCCCATCATCGCGGCCAGGTGCATGCGATGCTGACAGCGGCAGGCGCGCGCCCCGATGATACCGATTTGCCCTTCATGCCAGACGAGGTTCCGGAATGGCGCTGATATCCCCCTCGCGGCGGTTGCGCCGCACGCCCTTTTCCGATGGTGTCGAGGCCGGGGGCGTCTCCGCCTACACGGTCTATAATCACATGCTCCTGCCGACCGTGTTCCGGTCGGTTGAGGAAGATTACCGCCATCTGAAATCCGCCGTTCAGGTCTGGGACGTGGCCTGCGAACGGCAGGTCGAAGTGCGCGGGCCCGATGCCGCCAAGCTGGTGCAGATGCTCAGCCCGCGCGATCTGCGCGGCATGTTGCCGGGGCAATGCTATTACCTGCCGATGGTCGATGAAACCGGCGGCATGTTGAACGATCCGGTGGCGGTGAAACTCGCCGAGGATCGGTGGTGGATCTCGGTGGCCGACAGCGATCTTCTGTTTTGGGTCAAGGGCATCGCCCATGGCTACAGGTTGGACGTGCTGATCGACGAACCCGATGTCTCGCCCCTGGCGGTGCAGGGCCCCCTGGCCGATGACCTGATGGCGCGGGTCTTTGGCGACAGCATCCGCGATTTGCGGTTTTTCCGCTTCGGGATCTACGATTTCCAGGGCCGGTCCATGGTCGTGGCCCGGTCGGGCTATTCGAAACAGGGTGGGTTCGAGATTTACGTCGACGGCGCCGATATCGCCATGCCGATCTGGAACGCCCTGTTCGAGGCCGGCCGCGACCTGGAGGTGCGGGCGGGCTGCCCCAATGGGATCGAGCGGGTCGAGGGCGGATTGTTGAGCTATGGCAATGACATGACGCGCGAAAACACGCCCCATGAAGCCGGGTTGGGGCGGTTTTGCAACACCGCCACCGCCATCGGTTGTATCGGGCGTGACGCCTTGTTGCGGGTGGCCAAGGAGGGCCCCGTGCAACAGATCCGCGCGATCGAGATCGACGCCGCGGCGCTGCCCCGCTGTGACCGCGCCTGGCCCCTGATGGCGGGCGACAAGCGCGTGGGGCAGGTGACATCGGCGGCGGTGTCGCCCGATTTCGGCTGTGGCGTGGGCATCGGCATGGTGCGCATGACCCATTGGGATGCGGGCACCACGCTCCGGCTCCAGACCCAGGACGGGTCGTTCACGACACGGGTTCGGGAAAATTTCTGGATTTGATGTCATCATCTTATGGCATTAAGTTCACGCGACACATGAAGAAAGGATCAAGACCATGACATTCCGCGCATTGGTGGTGGACAAGGATGACCAGGGCGTGACATCCGCCTCGGTTCAAACCCTGGGCGAGGATCGGTTGCCCGCGGGCGACGTGACGGTCGCGGTCGAGTATTCCACGCTGAACTACAAGGATGGCCTGTGCCTTGGTCCGGGGGGCGGCCTGGTCAGGACCTATCCGCATGTGCCCGGCATCGATTTCGCAGGCTCGGTCGAGGCCTCCGACGATCCGCGCTATGCGCCGGGCGACAAGGTGGTGCTCACGGGCTGGCGGGTCGGCGAGGTGCACTGGGGCGGCTATGCCGAAAAGGCCCGCGTCAAGGCCGATTGGCTGGTGCCCTTGCCGACGGGCCTGAGCACGCGACAGGCCATGGCGGTGGGCACGGCAGGTTTCACCGCGATGCTGGCTGTCATGGCACTTGAAGATCATGGTCTAACACCCGGACAAGGCGAGGTTTTGGTTACAGGCGCCGCCGGTGGCGTCGGGTCGGTGGCCACCGCGATCCTGGCCCATCTGGGCTATGGCGTGGCCGCTGTGACGGGGCGCCCCGACCAGGCCGATTACCTGCGCGGGCTGGGGGCCAGCCGCATCGTGGCGCGCGCGGAATTGGCCGAAACCGTCAAGCGCCCGCTTGAGGCGGAAACCTGGGCGGGCTGTGTCGATGCGGTGGGCGGCGCGATGCTGGCGCGTGTTTTGGGCCAGATGAAATACGGCGCATCGGTCGCCGCCGTGGGTCTTGCGGGGGGCGCGGGCTTGCCCGCGACGGTGGTGCCCTTCCTGTTGCGGGGGGTGAACCTGTTGGGGATCGACAGCGTGATGCAGCCCTTTGCAGCGCGTCAACGCGCCTGGGATCGCATTGCGCGTGACCTGCCGCTCGACAAGCTGGAGGCGATGATCGTGCCCGCGGGCCTGTCGGATCTGCCCGATCTGGGCCGCGCCATCCTGGCGGGCGGGGTTCGGGGCCGCGTGCTGGTGGATGTGACCGCCTGAGCGCCGCTTTGGGCTTTGGGCTTTCTTGTTGGCGCTTGCATGCGTATTTGGGGGAAGATGAAGCCCCCAAAGACGTGAGGCGGGAACAAGAACATGGCCAAACAGCCAAGCGGAAAAAGCAGCAGCGGGCGCGGCCAGCGCGAGCTGCGCACCAAGGTCAAGACCGCGCGCGGGCGCAAGCTGAGTTCCACCCTGTGGTTGGAGCGGCAGTTGAACGACCCCTATGTCCAGCGCGCCAAGCGCGAGGGTTATCGTGGGCGCGCGGCTTACAAGATCCTCGAACTGGATGACCGGTTCCGCTTTCTCGTGCCGGGCGCGCGGGTGGTCGATCTGGGCTGCGCGCCGGGCGGATGGTGCCAGGTGGCGGTGCCGCGCATCAACGCACTTGGTGAAAAAAGCGGCAAGGCCATCGGGCGCATCATCGGCGTCGACCTGCAAGAGGTGGAACCGATCGCGGGGGCGGAATTGCATGTGCTCGATTTCATGGAAGATGACGCTGACGTAAAGGTAAAGGCCTGGCTGGGCGGCCGCGCCGACGTGGTGATGAGCGACATGGCCGCCTCTGCCTCGGGGCATAAGCAGACCGACCATATCCGCATCGTGGCGCTGTGCGAGGCGGCGGCGCAACTGGCCTTTGACGTGCTGGAACCGGGCGGCACCTTTGTCGCCAAGGTGCTGGCGGGCGGGGCCGAGGGCAGCCTGCAACATCTTTTGAAACAGCGGTTCGAAAAGGTGTCCAACGTCAAGCCGCCCGCCAGCCGCGCCGACAGTTCGGAAAAATTCGTGGTGGCGACGGGCTTTCGCGGGCTCGATCCTGCGCCCGACCCGGCGGGCTGATCGGCCCTGTCCAAGCGCCGCAGGGGTGGTTTTCACCCTTTCCCTTGACGCCGAGCCGTGAAATAGGGACGCGCCAACGCGAGAGACCAAGGAGATCCCGATGGAGATTCGCGAGGCGCTCACCTTTGACGATGTTTTGCTCGTGCCGGGGGCCAGTTCGGTGCTGCCGGGCACGGCCGATACCCGCACGCGGGTGACCAAGGCGATCACGCTCAACATCCCGCTCTTGTCCTCGGCCATGGATACCGTGACCGAAGGGCGCATGGCGATTGCCATGGCGCAGGCGGGGGGCATGGGGGTGATCCACCGCAATCTCGACATCGAGGCGCAGGCCCGCGAGGTGCGGCGCGTCAAACGCTTTGAATCCGGTATCGTCTACAGCCCCGTGACGCTCAGCCCCGATCAGACGCTGGCCGATGCCCGCGCGCTGATGGAACGCTACGGCTTTACCGGCTTTCCCGTGGTCGATGACCAGCGCCGGGTTCTGGGCATCGTCACCAACCGCGACATGCGCTTTGCCGAACGTGACGACACGCCGGTGCGGGTGATGATGACGACCGAGAACCTCGCCATCCTGCGCGAACCCGCCGACCGGGCCGAGGCGATTTCGTTGATGAAATCGCGCCGGATCGAAAAGCTCTTGGTGACCGATGCCAGCGGCAAGTTGACCGGCCTTCTGACGCTCAAGGATACCGAGCGCGCGGTGGTCAACCCCAATGCCTGCAAGGATGAACTGGGCCGTTTGCGGGTCGCCGCCGCCACCACGGTGGGCGATGCGGGCTTCGAGCGGTCGCAAGCGTTGATCGATGCGGGCTGCGACCTGATCGTGATCGACACCGCGCATGGCCATTCCGAAGGGGTGGCGCGCGCGGTCGAACGGGTCAAGGCGCTGTCCAATGCCGTGCAGGTGGTGGCGGGCAATGTCGCCACCGCCGAGGCGACGCGCGCCCTGATCGACGCGGGCGCGGATGCGATCAAGGTGGGCATCGGCCCCGGATCGATCTGCACCACGCGGATCGTGGCAGGAGTGGGTGTGCCGCAACTGACCGCGATCATGGATTGCGCGGCGGCGGCGGCGGCAAGCGGCACGCCGGTGATCGCGGATGGCGGCATCAAGTATTCGGGCGATTTTGCCAAGGCGATAGCCGCGGGCGCGCATTGCGCCATGGTGGGCAGCATGATCGCGGGCACCGACGAATCCCCGGGCGAGGTGATCTTGTACCAAGGCCGCAGTTTCAAAAGCTATCGCGGCATGGGCAGCCTTGGTGCGATGGCGCGGGGCTCGGCCGACCGGTATTTCCAGAAAGATGCCGCCAGCGACAAGCTTGTGCCCGAAGGCATCGAGGGGCAGGTGCCCTACAAGGGGTCGGCGGGCGCGGTCGTGCACCAGCTGGTGGGCGGGTTGCGCGCCGCCATGGGCTATACCGGCTGCGCCACGGTGGAAGAGATGCGGCAGAATTGCCGCTTCGTGCGCATCACCGGCGCGGGCCTCAAGGAAAGCCATGTGCATGACGTCACGATCACGCGCGAAAGCCCGAACTATCGTTTGGGGTGAATGCCTTGTCGCGTGACGTTAAGGTAAGACGATGACGCCGGGCGCCCGTGTCCAGGCGGCGATCACGGTGCTTGACGCGTGGGTCAAGGGGGCGGCGGCCGAACAGGCCCTGACCAATTGGGCGCGTGGTGCGCGCTATGCCGGATCGGGCGACAGGGCGGTGGTGCGCGACCATGTCTATGACGTGTTGCGCGCGCGCGGCACCTGTGCGGCGCTTGGCGGTGGTGATACCGGCAGGGCGCTCATGATCGGCTTGCTGCGGATGCAAGGGCTTGATCTTGAGGCGCATTTTACCGGTCTTGGCCACGCCCCCCAGGCGTTGGACACAGCCGAACGGATGGGTCCGGATCACGCGCCAGACCCGTCTTTGGATGTGCCGGACTGGACCTTGCCCCTGCTGCGCGCGCGCATGGGCGATGACCTGCCCGCGGTTCTGGATCGGTTTCGGCATCGCGCGCCGCTTTACCTGCGCGTAAACCTGCGCAAGACCAGCCGGGACAACGCCATTGCGCGCCTCGCCGCAGAGGGGGTCACGGCCCATGCCGATCCGGGCGCGGCCACGGCGGTTCTGGTCACATCCGGGGCGCGCCGGGTCAAATCCTGCGCCGTCTACGCCGATGGCTGGATCGAGCCGCAAGACCTGTCGGTGCAGCGGGCCCTGGCCGCGATCGACTGGCCCTCGGGCCGCATCCTCGATGTCTGCGCGGGCGGCGGCGGCAAGGCGCTGGCCATTGCAGATGCCTGCGACGCCGAGATCTTTGCCCATGATGCCGCCCCCCGGCGCATGGCCGATCTGCCGCTGCGCGCGGACCGGGCCGGGGTGCGCATCGACACGCTTGCCCCCGGCGCGGCGGCGGCGCGCGCGCCCTATGCGGCGGTGCTGTGCGATGTGCCCTGTTCGGGCAGTGGCACCTGGCGCCGCGACCCGGAGGCGAAATGGCGCCTGACCCCCGCGCGCCTGGCGGAGCTGGAACAGATCCAGGCGGCCATCCTTGGTCAGGCGGCGCCCTTGGTCGCGCCGGGTGGGCTCCTGGTGTACATGACCTGTTCGCTCTTCCTGCAAGAGAACGAGGCGCAGGTCGCGCGATTTCTGGCCGCGCATCCCGGGTGGCAGATGGTCGCCCAAGCCGCCGACACGCCGCTTTCGGCCTCTGACGGGTTTTATCACGCGGTCTTGCGCGCAGCGGTCGCTTGATCGCGCGGAAATTTCGCGAAAAGATGGTATCTTAAGATTCGTTTAATCTTTGTCGCGTAAGAGCGGAATGGGCGCTGCGCCATTTTGCGATGTTTTGGGGGTGTTGGTGACGGATGCGGCGGGTGTGACGGGGCTGGCGGCCGTGGTGGGGCGGGGCAAGACCCCGGCATCGCTCCGCGCCACGCAAGCGCTGGTGCTGGCCGGGCTTGGGGGTCTGGCGGCGGTGCTGGCCGCAATAACGCTGTCCCCGGCGCTTTCCTTTGGCCTTTGGGCCGCGGCCGGGGGCCTGTTTGCTGCATCTGTCCTCTTGGCGGCGCGCGGTCTGTGGCGCGATGCTCGGGCGCGCGCCAGCCTGCGGGCAGCGCTCGCCTTGGCGCAGGATGATCCGGTGTCTTGCCTATTGACCGGGCATTCCGGGGTCATCCTTGACCAGAATGCCGCCGCGCGCAGCCGGTTCGGGGATCGGGACGGCCAGGCGTTGACGCGGGTGATCAGCGCCAGGATGCCGACGGCCGCGGCGGTGGTGGCGCGCCATCGGTCCCTGCTGGCCGACCGGGCCTTTGCGCAGGAAACCGTGGTCACCCCGCGCGGGCCCTTGCGCGTCACGGCGCATCGCCTGGCCGGGGCCATCTTGTGGCGGATCGATGACCAGGCCACCGTGCCAGCCCATGCGGGCGACAGGATCGGCCTGCCGATGCTGATCGTCGATCCGCAGGACAGGATCCTGTCGATGAATGCCGCCATGCGCGACCTGCTGGGCCGGCGTGCCAGCCAGCTGGCGGATCTGTTCCCTCAGGGGCCGATCCAATCGGGGCAAGCGACCTGGCTTGCCGCGGCGGCGGGCCCGCTGACGGTGATCCCGATCCTTTTGCCCGCGCAAGAGGGGCGGCGCGAAATCTATGCCGCGCCGGTGGCGGCGGGGCCGGGGGCGCCCGTGGCCTCGGTCGCGGCCCGCGCCTTCGAGGCCTTGCCGGTCGCGCTGTTGCATATCGGGTCCGACGGGCGGCTTCTGGCCTCCAACCGGCATGCGCAGGTGCTTCTGGATATCGGCCCCGATGCCGGTGGCAGCCTGCAATCCCTTGTCGAGGGGCTGGGGCGGCCGGTGAACGACTGGGTCATGGACACGCTGGCCGAACGCATTCCCAACCGCTCCGAGGTGGTGCGCGCGCGCCGACGCGCACGCGAATTGTTCCTGCAGGTCACGCTGTCGCGCATCACCGATGCCACCGGGCCGTCGCTCCTGGCGGTGCTGCATGACGCAACCGAGCTGAAGACGCTGGAACAACAATTCGTCCAAAGCCAGAAAATGCAGGCCATCGGTGAATTGGCAGGCGGTATCGCCCATGATTTCAACAACTTGCTCACCGCGATCACGGGGCATTGCGACCTGTTGATGTTGCGCCATGATCCGGGCGACCCGGATTTCGCCGACCTGGTGCAGATCAACCAGAACGCCAATCGCGCCGCCGCCCTTGTGGGGCAATTGCTGGCATTCTCGCGCAAGCAGACGCTGGAGCCCGAGATCCTCGATCTGCGCGAAACCATGGGGGAGCTGACGCATCTGCTCAACCGGCTGGTGGGGGAAAAGATCACGCTGACGCTGGTCCATGATCCCGCCCTGCTGCCGATCCGGGCCGACCGGCGCCAGCTGGACCAGGTGATCATGAACCTTGTCGTCAACGCCCGCGATGCCATGGCCGAGGGGGGCGAGATCCGGGTGGAAACCCGCGTGGTGCGGCTGACCGAAGCGATGTATCGCGACCGGGCCGAGGTGCCGGCGGGCCGCTATGTCACCATCCGCGTCATTGACCAGGGCCATGGCATCCCGCCCGACAAGCTGGGCCGGATCTTCGAGCCGTTTTTCACCACCAAGCGCGTGGGGGAGGGCACCGGTCTTGGCCTGTCGATGGCCTATGGCATCATCAAGCAGACCGGCGGGTATATCTTTGTCGACAGTGTCGTGGCGATGGGCACGACCTTTACCATTTACTGCCCGGCCTTCGATGTGCCCGTCACCGCGGATGCGGGGGGGCGCGCCCCTGCCTGCCGCCACGCCGGCCACGCCCCCCCTGCGCGGTGACAGGGCGGCGGTGATCTTGCTGGTGGAGGATGAGGCCCCGGTGCGCGCCTTCGCCGCGCGCGCGTTGCGTCTGCGCGGCTACACGGTGATCGAGGCCGACTGCGCCGAGGATGCGCTGCAACTCTTGCAGGACCGGGGCCGTCACATCGACCTGTTCCTGACCGATGTGGTCATGCCGGGGCTGGATGGGCCCAGTTGGGTGCGCGAGGCGCTTGGCCAGCGCCCCGATGTCCGGGTCGTCTTCATGTCCGGCTATGCCGAGGAACAGCTCGAGGACGGGTCCATCGACATTGCATCGGCGGTGTTCCTGCCCAAGCCGTTTTCGCTGAACGATCTTACCGATACCGTGCAGCGCCAACTGGGCGGGCTGTCAGCGGTCCAACCGATCCCAGAGCGCGAAATCCGCCGCGGCCTCCCGGCGCAGACGGGCCTCCCGGGATGAGGAGAGAGCGATCCGGTGCGGCGGCGACACGTTGCGCCGCCTCAGGTTCAGGGGCTGGCCCAGCCGATCCTCCAGAAACCGCACCGCGTGATCGAGGGTCTCGTAGCGGAACAGGTGATCAACGATGACCTCGCCCGCACCATCCGACACGAAGCGGGATTGCCGCCCGACGCGGGCGAATTCCGGTTCCGGATCGCGCAGCCAGCCATCGACGAACTGGTCGAAGTCGATCCCCGCGGTCGAGCTGGCACTGCCCGCGATCTCGGGACGGGCGCGGTAGCGGTGCCAGGACATCAGCCAATCGACCGGTTCACGGATCACCGCCATCGTCTCGAGCCGGCGCGCGCCCCGGTTTTCGAAAAACGGCGCCAATTGCGCGCGGTAGCGCCGCGCCGTCACGTGTTTTTTCTCGGGTGGGGCAAGAATCGCGGCATCCGCATGGGGCAAAAGCGCCTCTTGCAGCGCCGTGGTTCCGGTCTTGGGCACCGCCAGCACGACGAGTTTCGCTTTCCAGAACACCAACATGCACTCAACTTTCACGATCGGCCACGCCGTAAACCCGTTCTTAACCTTTCACGTGAATTCTACGGACAGACAAGAAATTACTTGAACTGTTCTCGTTTTGTTTGCATGAATGATCTGGAACAAGAGGTGAACATGAGCATCCCGTTGCTGCGCCGCCAGTGACGTGGAATAAGGGAGGCCAACGCAATGGCAACGGCAAATCTTCTTGACATGACCGACCGCAAACAGGCCGACAAACAAAAGGCGCTCGACAGCGCGCTCGCCCAGATCGAACGCCAGTTCGGCAAGGGCTCCATCATGCGACTGGGCGGCGACAACGCCATGCGCGACATAGAGGCGACATCGACCGGCTCGCTCGGGCTTGATATCGCGCTCGGCATCGGTGGGCTGCCCAAGGGCCGCATCATCGAGATCTACGGGCCTGAAAGCTCCGGCAAGACGACCCTGACATTGCATGTCGTGGCCGAGGAACAGAAAAAGGGCGGGGTTTGCGCCTTTGTCGATGCCGAACATGCGCTTGACCCGCAATATGCCAAGAAGCTTGGGGTCAATCTCGACGAGCTGTTGATTTCACAGCCCGACACCGGGGAACAGGCGCTCGAAATCGTCGATACGCTGGTGCGCTCGGGCGCGGTCAGCCTCGTGGTGGTCGATTCGGTGGCCGCGCTCACCCCCAAGTCGGAACTCGAAGGCGACATGGGCGACAGTTCGGTCGGCGTTCATGCCCGCCTGATGAGCCAGGCCATGCGCAAGCTGACCGGCTCGATCAGCCGCTCGAACTGCATGGTGATCTTCATCAACCAGATCCGGATGAAGATCGGCGTCATGTTCGGCTCGCCCGAAACCACCACGGGGGGCAACGCGCTGAAATTCTATGCCTCGGTCCGGCTCGATATCCGCCGCATCGGTTCGATCAAGGACCGCGACGAGGTGGTGGGCAACCAGACCCGCGTCAAGGTGGTCAAGAACAAGGTCGCGCCGCCCTTCAAGCAGGTCGAATTCGACATCATGTATGGCGAAGGCATTTCCAAGACCGGGGAACTGGTCGACATGGGGGTCAAGGCCGGGATCGTCGAGAAATCGGGGTCTTGGTATTCCTACGGCGATGAACGCATCGGGCAGGGGCGGGAAAACGCCAAGCAGTTCCTGCGCGATCACCCCGAGGTGGCGCAAGACATGGAAGACAAGATCCGCGCCTCGCATGGGCTCGATTTCGCCGTCAGCGCCAGCGATGACGACGGCCCGATGGATATGGTCGACGACTGACCGGTCGCGGATGGCCGACCGCAGAAAGGGCCCCCGCAGCCATGCTGCGGAGAATACTCCGGGAAAAGGCGGCCAGGCTTGGCCGTCTTTTTTCGTGATATTCCCTTGCCCCCGTGGACAGGGGCGGGGTGCAGAGATACATCCCGTCCCCGACATGTCCCTTCCCAGTGCGAGACCCGATGGCAAGCCTCAACGATATCCGCGCCACATTCCTGGATTATTTCCGCCGCAACGGGCATGAGGTCGTGGCGTCAAGCCCGCTTGTGCCGCGCAATGATCCGACCCTGATGTTCACCAATTCGGGCATGGTTCAATTCAAGAACCTGTTCACCGGGGTCGAACACCGCGACTACGTGCGCGCGACCACCGCGCAAAAATGCGTGCGCGCGGGCGGCAAGCACAATGATCTCGACAACGTGGGCTATACCGCGCGCCACCACACGTTTTTCGAGATGCTGGGCAATTTCAGCTTTGGCGATTACTTCAAGGATGCCGCGATCCCCTTTGCCTGGGAACTGATCACCAAGGATTTCGGCATTGATCCCAAGCGCTTGCTGACAACGGTCTACCACACCGATGACGAGGCCTTTGCGCTGTGGAAAAAGCTTGGCGTGCCCGAAGACCGGATCATCCGCATCGCCACCTCCGACAATTTCTGGCAGATGGGCCCGACCGGCCCCTGCGGCCCTTGCACCGAGATCTTCTATGATCACGGCGACCACATCTGGGGCGGCCCGCCCGGGTCGGCCGAGGAAGACGGCGACCGGTTCATCGAGATCTGGAACGTCGTGTTCATGCAGAACGAACAATTCGCCGATGGCGCGATGCGCCCGCTCGACATGCAATCGATCGACACGGGCATGGGGCTGGAACGGGTCGGCGCGCTGTTGCAGGGCAAGCATGACAATTACGACACCGACCTGATGCGCGCCCTGATCGAGGCCTCGGCCCATGCGACCAGCGTGGACCCCGACGGACCCAAGAACGTGCATCACCGCGTCATCGCGGATCATTTGCGCTCGACATCCTTCCTGATCGCCGATGGCGTCATGCCCTCGAACGAGGGGCGGGGCTATGTCTTGCGCCGGATCATGCGGCGCGCGATGCGGCACGCACATCTCTTGGGCGCGCAAGACCCGTTGATGCACCGTCTGGTGCCCGCGCTGGTGGCGCAGATGGGCCAGGCCTATCCGGAACTTGGCCGCGCGCAGGCGCTGATCACCGAAACGCTCAAGCTGGAAGAGGAGCGGTTCCGCACCACGCTGGATCGTGGCCTGAAGCTGCTGGATGAGGAAATGGCCGGGCTTGCCCCCGATGCGGCGCTGCCTGGCGCTGCGGCCTTCAAGCTCTATGACACCTACGGCTTCCCGCTGGACCTGACGCAGGACGCGCTGCGCGAACAGGGCCGCAAGGTCGATACCGATGGGTTCGACGCCGCCATGGCCGAACAAAAGGCCAAGGCGCGCGCGGCCTGGTCGGGGTCGGGCGAACAGGCCGATGCCGCGATCTGGTTCGACCTGGCCGAGGCGCATGGCGCGACCGAATTCCTGGGCTATGACACCGAAACCGCCGAGGCGCAGGTTCTGGCCCTTGTGCGCGACGGGGCGGCCGTTGACCTCGCGAAACCGGGCGAAAGCCTTGCCATCGTGGTGAACCAGACGCCGTTTTATGCCGAATCCGGCGGGCAGGTGGGCGATTGCGGCCAGATCCGCACCGCCAGCGGCAGGGCCCGGATCACCGACACCAAAAAGGTTGCGGGCGTGTTCCTGCACATGGCCGAGGTGGTCGAGGGTGAGATCAAGCCGGGGCAGGGCGCGGAACTGGTCGTCGATCACGACCGCCGCACCACGATCCGCGCCAACCATTCCGCCACCCACCTGTTGCACGAGGCGCTGCGCCGCGCGCTTGGCGATCACGTCGCGCAGCGCGGAAGCTTGAATGCGCCCGACCGCCTGCGCTTCGATTTTTCCCATGGCAAGGCGCTGTCAATCGATGAATTGGCGCGGGTGGAACGGGAAGTGAATGATTTCATTCGCCAGAACACGCCCGTGGAAACCCGCATCATGACGCCCGATGCCGCCCGCGACCTGGGCGCCCAGGCGTTGTTCGGGGAAAAATACGGCGACGAGGTGCGGGTTGTGTCGATGGGCCGCTTGCCCGGCTCCGGCAAGGGCGGCGATGGCCAGACCTATTCGCTGGAGCTTTGCGGCGGCACCCATGTGCGCCAGACCGGCGATATCGGGGTTTTCGTGGCGCTTGGCGACAGCGCATCCAGCGCGGGCGTGCGCCGGATCGAGGCATTGACCGGCCCTGCCGCCTTTGACTTCCTGTCGCAACAGGCGGGCCGGGTGGCCGCGGTGGCGCAGGAATTGAACGCCACCGCGCCCGAGCTGCTCGACCGGGTGCGCGCGCTCAAGGAGGATCGCCGCAAGCTGGAAAACGAGGTGGCGCAATTGCGCCGTGCCCTGGCCATGGCGGGCGGTGCGGGCCAGGCCCCGCAAGAGGCGCGCCAGATCAATGGCATCGCCTTTCACGCCCAGGCCCTGTCCGGTGTCACCGGCAAGGATCTGGCCGGGTTGATCGATGATCACAAGGCGCGGCTGGGGTCGGGCGCGGTCTTGCTGATTGCAGATACCGGCGACAAGGCGGCCGTGGCCGCCGGCGTGACCGAGGATTTGATCGGCCGCATTTCCGCCGTGGACCTGGTGCGCGCGGCGGTGGAACAGCTGGGCGGCAAGGGTGGCGGTGGCCGCCCCGATTTCGCCCAGGGCGGCGGTCGCGATGTCGTCAATGCCGATGCGGCGATTGCCGCGGCCGAAACCGTCCTGAAGGGAGCGTAACATGCCCGGTGCCTATTGGATCGCCCATGTCACCGTCACCGATGACGCGGCCTATGGCCGCTATGCTGCGCTTGCCAGCCAGGCCATCGCAGAGCATGGCGGGCAGTTCCTGGCCCGTGGCGGGCGCGCCATCCAGAAAGAGGGCCGCGCCCATCCGCGCAACGTGGTGGCTTTGTTTCCCAGCCTTGAGGCGGCGAATGCCTGTTACGACAGCGCCACCTACCAAGAGGCGCTGACCCATGCGCGCGGCGCATCCGAACGTGACCTGGTGCTGGTCGAAGCGCTGGAGTGATCGCCGGGGGATCGTGGCGCGGGCGATCAGCCCGCCAGCGCCGCGGTCAGACGTTCGTCGATCTTGTCGAGAAAGCCCATGGTGGTCAGCCAGCGCTGATCCGGCCCGACCAAAAGCGACAGGTCCTTGGTCATGAACCCGGCCTCGACGGTTTCGACCACGACCCGTTCCAGGGTTTCGGCAAAGCCCATCAGGGCGGCGTTGCCATCGAGCTTGGCGCGGTGTTTCAACCCGCCGGTCCAGGCATAGATCGAGGCGACCGAATTGGTCGATGTCGCCTCGCCCTTCTGGTGCTGGCGGTAATGCCGGGTGACAGTGCCATGGGCGGCTTCGGCCTCCACGATCTTGCCATCGGGCGTCATCAGCTGCGATGACATCAGCCCAAGCGACCCAAAGCCCTGCGCCACGGTATCGGATTGCACATCGCCGTCGTAATTCTTGCAGGCCCAGACAAAGCCGCCGTTCCATTTCATCGCGCAGGCGACCATGTCATCGATCAACCGATGTTCGTACCAGATGCCCGCCGCCTTGAATTTATCGGCAAATTCCGTCTCGTAGATTTCCTGGAACAGCCCCATGAACTGCCCGTCATACTGTTTCAGGATGGTGTTCTTGGTCGACAGGTAGAGCGGCCAACCCATCGTCAGCGCGTAATTCATCGAGGCGCGCGCAAAATCGCGGATCGAGGCGTCAAGGTTGTACATGCCCATGTAAACCCCGGAGGATGGCGCATCATAGACCTCGCGTTCGATGACGGTGCCATCTTCGCCCACGAATTTCATCGACAGCTTGCCGGGGCCGGGAAACTTCAGATCGGTCGCCTTGTATTGGTCGCCAAAGGCATGACGCCCGATGACGATGGGGCGTGTCCAACCGGGCACAAGGCGCGGCACGTTGCGGCACAGGATCGGCTGGCGAAACACCACGCCGCCCAGGATGTTGCGGATCGTGCCATTGGGGCTTTTCCACATTTCCTTGAGGCCGAATTCCTCAACCCGCGCCTCGTCGGGGGTGATGGTGGCGCATTTGACCGCAACGCCCACCGCCTTGGTCTTTTCGGCGGCGTCGATGGTGACCTGGTCGCGGGTGCGGTCGCGTTCCTCGATGCCCAGGTCGTAATACAGAAGATCGAGATCGAGATAGGGCAGGATCAGCTTTTGCTTGATGAAATCCCAGATGATCCGGGTCATTTCATCGCCATCCATCTCGACGATGGGGTTTGCGACCTTGATCTTTGACATGGGTATGATCCTTGGACTGGTGACAGGGTGCTGTGCCTGTCCCTAGCGCAAGGGGCCCCGTGCGGAAAGGCGGTATGCGATTGTATACCGGTGACGAGATGACGCGGTCAGGGCCCGCCGCGCGCCTTGGCCAACCGGTCTTCGGGCAATCTGCGCGCCCGCGCCTCGGCGATACGGACCCGCACGGCGGTGCGGAACAATTCCTCGGCCGTGGGCGAGGATGCACCCACCGCCTGCGCGATCTGTTCGATCAGACCCTCATCGCCAAGATCGCGCGCGGCAGCAATCGTGTCGATCGCAAGCTTGTCGGCCAGCTCCTCGGCGATGCGGCTCATGGGCTCGGGACCTCAGCGGGTGGATTCGGTCAGCCGGCGGCGCACATAGGTCTGAACGCTGTCGATCATCGGGTCCATGTGCGGATCTTCAAAGAAATGACCCGCCCCCTCGACTTCCTCGTGGGTGATGGTGATGCCCTTTTGTTCGTGCAGCTTGTCGACCAGGATGCGCGTGTCTTGCGGCTTGGCCACCCGGTCGGCGGCGCCGTTGATGACCAGGCCCGAGGCGGGGCAGGGCGCAAGGAAAGAAAAATCATACATGTTGGCGGGCGGCGACACGGAGATGAACCCGGTGATCTCGGGGCGGCGCATCAGCAGTTGCATCCCGATCCAGGCGCCGAAGGAAAAGCCCGCAACCCAGCAATGTTTCGAATTGGGGTTCATCGCCTGCAGGTAATCGAGCGCCGAGGCCGCATCGCTCAGCTCGCCGATGCCCTGGTCGTATTCGCCCTGGCTCCGGCCCACGCCACGAAAGTTGAACCGCAGCACGGTAAAGCCGATCTTGTGAAAGGCGTAATGCAGGTTGTAGACGACGCGGTTGTTCATCGTGCCGCCAAACTGCGGGTGCGGATGCAAGATGATGGCGATCGGCGCGTCCTTGGCCTTTTGCGGATGGTAGCGGCCTTCGAGCCGGCCCTCGGGGCCGGGGAAAATCACCTCGGGCAATCTTGGTCTCCTCACGCGTGGCGCCGGGCGGGGAAGGCACGCTTGACGCTTGCCGGGCCGCTCCCTAGAACCGAAAAAATTCAGACCGGTGCCGCAAGGCGGAACCGGGTCGTTTTGCAGTTAAGCCTGCGGATCGGAAAGGTCAATCTTTGCAGGGGGGATAGGCGGCGATGAAGCTCAGCACCAAGGGCAGGTACGCGATGGTGGCGATGGCGGATCTGGCCTTGCACAAGGGCGAAGGCTTGGTGTCCCTGTCGGAATTGTCGCGGCGGCAGGATATTTCGCTGCCCTATCTCGAACAGCTTTTCGTGAAACTGCGCCGCGCCGAGCTGGTGGCGGCGGTGCGGGGGCCGGGCGGCGGCTACAGGTTGGCACGGCCCGCGTCGGAAATCCGGGTGGTGGAGATTTTTGCCGCCGTCGATGAAACCGTCAGCGCGCTGCACACCGGCGCGGGGGCCTCGGGGGGCGTGTCGGGAAGCCGGGCGCAATCGATGACGAACCGCCTGTGGGAAAGCCTGTCGGCGCATGTCTATGTCTTCTTGCACCAGACGCGGCTGTCGGACGTGGTCACCAACGGCTTGACCCCGTGCCCCGCGGTGCCAACCCTGTTCGAGGTCGTCGACGAAGACTGACGCGCGCTGCGGGGATGCGATTTTTCGTACGAAAAATCGGGCGCGCGGGCCCATGTGGCGGTGCGCGTGGCGGCGGTTGGATGCGTATTTATGGAAAGGTGAAGCGGTGAAGACGCGGGTCTATCTCGATTGGAACGCGACGGCCCCCCTGCGGGCAGAGGCGCGCGCGGCGATGATCGCGGCGATGGACCTGGTCGGCAACCCGTCCTCGGTCCATGCCGAGGGGCGCGCGGCAAAGGGCGTGATGGAAGCGGCGCGCGCGCAGATCGCCGTGGCGCTTGGGGCGCAGGCGGCAGATATCATCTTTGTTTCGGGCGCGACCGAGGCGGCGGCGCTGGCGCTGGCGGGGCGCGGTCTGCAGGGCGCGGGCATCGAACATGACGCGGTGCGCGCCTGGATCACCGAAGATCTGGCCGTCGATGCGCGGGGGCATGTCATGGTCGAGGATCCTGGCCGCGCGACGGTGCAGCTGGCCAATTCGGAAACCGGCATACTGCAGGATATGGTGCCGGGGCTTGCCGTCAGCGATTGGACCCAGGGCTTTGGCAAGCTGCCGCTCGCCTTTGACTGGTCCGGCGTCGAGATGGCCTTTGTTTCGGCCCACAAGATCGGCGGCCCCAAGGGAATCGGCGCGCTGATCTTGCGCCGTGGGCTGGATGTCACGGCGCAGATTCGTGGGGGTGGCCAGGAAATGGGCTGGCGCTCGGGCACCGAGAACCTGATCGGCATTGCAGGATTTGGGGGTGCCGCCCAGGCTGTGACACAAGATCTTGAAAATGGGCTTTGGGCGGGGGTTGATAAACTTAGAAATATTCTAGAAAAGGCTCTGGACCATTTCGCAAGAGAGACTATTTTTGTCGGGAAAGGTGACGCGCGGTTGCCCAACACGGTTCTGATGGTCACGCCCGGCTGGAAGGGTGAGACGCAGGTGATGCAGATGGATCTTGCGGGCTTTGCCGTTTCGGCCGGGTCGGCCTGTTCCTCGGGCAAGGTCAAGGGCAGCACGGTGCTGCGCGCGATGGGGTTTTCGGCGGCGGATGCGGCCTGTGCGCTGCGGGTGTCGCTTGGCACCACCACCACCGAGGCGGAGGTCCTGGCCTTTGCCGAAGCCTGGGGTGCCGCCCATGCGCGGCACAAGGCCCGCGGGCGGTGAACGACACGGGGCTTGCGGCACGCGCCGGGGCCGACAGGACAAGGCAGGGGGCGCCCCCAAGCGCATCTTGCGACACAAGAAACCGGCGCAAGCCGGATGAACGGAGACAAAGCCATGGCAGCCCTCGACAGCGACATTCACGACACGCAGGTCAAGGAAGGTGTCGACCGCGAGACGGTCGAGGCCGTGCAGGCCGTTGGCGGCAAATACAAATACGGCTGGAACACCGAGATCGAGATGGATTACGCCCCCATGGGCGTGAACGAGGACATCGTGCGCCTCATCTCGGAGAAGAACGGCGAGCCGGAGTGGATGACCGATTGGCGTCTGCAAGCCTTCAAGCGCTGGAAGCAGATGGCCGAACCCACCTGGGCGATGGTCGATTACCCGGCCATCGATTACCAGAGCCAGTATTACTATGCCCGCCCCAAAAGCATGGCGGAAAAGCCCAAGTCCCTCGATGATGTGGACCCGAAGCTTTTGGCGACCTATCAGAAACTCGGGATCCCGCTCAAGGAACAGATGATCCTGGCCGGGATCGAGGGCGCCGAGGATGCCCCGGCCGAGGGCCGCAAGGTCGCCGTCGATGCGGTCTTCGACAGCGTGTCGGTCGGCACCACCTTCCAGGCCGAGTTGAAGAAGGCCGGCGTCATCTTCTGTTCGATCTCCGAGGCGATCCGCGAACACCCCGAGCTGGTGAAGAAATACCTCGGGTCGGTCGTGCCGATCACCGACAATTATTTTGCCACGCTCAACAGCGCGGTGTTTTCCGACGGGTCATTCGTCTACATCCCGCCCGGCGTGCGCTGCCCGATGGAATTGTCGACCTATTTCCGCATCAACGCCGAGAACACCGGCCAGTTCGAACGCACGCTGATCATCGCCGACAAGGGCAGCTACGTGTCCTATCTCGAGGGTTGCACCGCGCCGATGCGCGACACCCATCAGCTGCATGCCGCCGTGGTGGAGCTGGTGCTGCTCGAGGATGCGGAAATCAAGTATTCCACCGTGCAGAACTGGTATCCGGGCGATGAAAACGGCAAGGGCGGCATCTATAATTTCGTCACCAAGCGCGCCGATTGCCGGGGCGACCGGTCCAAGGTGATGTGGACGCAGGTGGAAACCGGGTCCGCGATCACCTGGAAATACCCGTCCTGCATCCTGCGCGGCGATGACAGCCAGGGCGAGTTCTATTCCATCGCCATCGCCAATCACGCGCAACAGGCCGATACCGGCACCAAGATGGTGCATTTGGGCAAGCGCACCAAGTCGCGCATCGTGTCCAAGGGCATCAGCGCGGGGCGCGCGCAAAACACCTATCGCGGCCTGGTGTCGATGCACCCCAAGGCCAAGGACAGCCGCAACTATACCCAGTGCGACAGCCTGTTGATCGGTGACAAATGCGGCGCGCATACCGTGCCCTATATCGAGGTCAAGAACAACTCGTCCCGCGTGGAACACGAGGCCACGACATCCAAGGTCGATGACGACCAGATGTTCTATTGCCGGTCGCGCGGCATGGGCGAGGAAGAAGCGGTAGCCCTGATCGTCAACGGTTTCGCGCGCGAAGTCCTTCAGGCCCTGCCGATGGAATTCGCCATGGAAGCGCAACAGCTCGTGGCGATCAGCCTGGAGGGATCGGTCGGCTGATGAACTGGAAATTCTGGCTTACCGCCGCAGAGCCACGGCCGCGCTATGCCCTGTTGGTGGCGCTCGGCGTGGTGATCTTGATGACGCTGACCTATGGCATCTGGCAACCGGGTGGTCCGGGGTTGGCGGCGTTTTCCGCCGTGGTGGCAACCGTCGTGTCGCATGTGTCGGCCAAGCTCGTGATGCGGGGCTGACCGGTGGCCGTCGCCGCCTCCCGACCTGTCGGGGGCAGCGCCGGGGCCGGGCAGGGCATCGTTCTGGGCGCGGCAAGGTTCGATGCGCCTCTTGTGTCTTCTTGAAGGGTAGTTTCATGGGTATGGGGTTTGACAAGACGCGGGCGCGGCTTATGTGCGATGCCGTGGCGCCAGAGCGGTTGACGCGGGTCGTGGACGTGGGCGCCAACCCGCTGAGCGCGCCGCCCTATGCGGGGCTGCTCGAGGCGGGCCTGTGCGAGGTCTGGGGCTTCGAGCCGCACCCCGCCGCCTATGACAAGATCGTGGCTCAGGCGGGGCCCTTGGAACATTACCTGCCCCATGCGGTCGGGTCGGGCAAGACGGTCGAACTGCGCATCTGCGCAGGCTCCGGCATGACCTCGACGCTGGAACCCAATATTGCGACCTTTGACGCGCTGAACCGCTTTCACGACATCGCCACGGTGATTGACCGGATCAAGCTCAAGACCTGCAAGCTGGATGATCTGGCCGATCTGCCCGAATTCGACTTGCTCAAGATCGACATCCAGGGCGGCGAGGTCGAGGTGTTCAAGGGCGGCAAGAAAAAGCTGTCGCAGGCGCTTTGCGTCATCACCGAAGCCGCCGCCGTGCCGCTTTATGTCGATCAACCCTTGCTGGACGCGCAGATCGCAACCCTGCGCCCCTTGGGCTACAGCCTGCACAAGTTCCAGTCGACGCATAGTTTTGCCTTCCTCGGCGCCTTCAGCGAACGCCTGCACCGCCGCAAGTACCGAAGCCAGTTCGTCGATGGCGACCTGGTGTTCCTGCGCAACATCCTGTCACTGCCGAGCCTGCCGACCGAGGCGCTGAAACACCTGGCGATCCTGGCCGATGCGGTGGTCGACAGCCAGGACGTAACCGTGGCCGCGATGGCCGAACTGGTCGCGCGCGGCGCGCTGTCGGCGGGTTCGGTGCATGATTACATCGACCAATTGCCCCATGTCACCGCGCGGCCCGAGGATTGACCGCATTGCCCGTGACGGCCCCTGTCTTGAATTGACGAAAGGATACCGACCCATGCTGACCATCAAGAACCTGCACGTGAAACTGGAAGACGAGGACAAGCAGATCCTCAAGGGTGTCGACCTGACCGTGGAGGCGGGCAAGGTTCACGCGATCATGGGGCCGAACGGGTCGGGCAAATCCACGCTCAGCTATGTCTTGTCGGGGCGCGACGGCTATGAGGTGACCGAGGGCAGTGCCACGCTCGAAGGGCAAGACCTGCTCGGCATGGAGCCCGAAGACCGCGCCGCCGCAGGCCTGTTCCTGGCCTTTCAATACCCGGTGGAAATTCCCGGTGTCGGCAACATGACCTTTCTGCGCACCGCGTTGAACGCACAGCGCAAGACCCGCGGCGAAGATGAAATCAGCGCCGGCGATTTCCTCAAGCTGATCCGCGAAAAGGCCAAATCGCTCAAGATCGATGCCGATATGCTCAAGCGTCCGGTCAATGTCGGCTTTTCGGGCGGCGAGAAAAAGCGCAATGAAATCCTGCAAATGGCCATGCTGGAACCCAAGATGTGCATCCTGGATGAAACCGACAGCGGCCTGGATGTCGATGCGATGAAACTGGTGGCCGATGGCGTCAACGCGCTGCGCGACGCGGGCCGGGGCTTTCTGGTGATCACCCATTACCAGCGCCTGCTGGATCACATCAAACCCGATGTCGTCCACATCATGGCGCATGGCCGCATCATCAAGACCGGCGGCCCGGAGCTGGCGCTCGAGGTGGAACAGAACGGTTACGCCGATA
This sequence comes from Roseicyclus sp., assembly GCA_018401965.1. Lineage (GTDB taxonomy): Bacteria > Pseudomonadota > Alphaproteobacteria > Rhodobacterales > Rhodobacteraceae > Roseicyclus. The sequence continues at coordinate 53,031 of JAGYJU010000002.1, read as the reverse complement.
TCCTGTCCGAGGTGGTGTGATGGCCGTGGCGAATGCGAAACAGGATCTGACCGAAACCCGGCTCGCGGCGCTGACCCTGCCCAAGGGCGGGGCTTGGGCCACCGAGGCGCGCGCGCAGGCACAGGCGCGGCTGCGGTCGATGGGCCTGCCGAGCCGGCGCGACGAATACTGGAAATTCACCGATCCGACCAGTCTGACCCAGGTCGCGGCACCGCAGGCGGCCCTGTTCGACGCGGGCGACGAGGCGCCGCTCTTCGATGCCGTCGACCGCTTGCGCATCGTCTTTGTCGACGGGGTGTTTGATGCCGCCGCCTCTGACGACCTGGCACTGGCGGGGTCGAAATCGACCGCCTGTCGGATGCGATGGCCAAAGACATCCACTGGGCGCGCGACCTGTACGGCGTGCTGGAAACCGCGGGCCAGACCCCGGTTGCCCGCCCGCTTGCGGCGCTCAACACCGCCTATGCCACCGACGGTATCGTGATCCGCGCCACCGCCAAGGTGGCCAAGCCGATCAGCCTGGTCTACCTGCACGGCGCCGAAACCTCGGATGCGATCCTGCACCATGTCGTGCGCGTGGAAGAGGGGGCCGAGCTGACCATCCTCGAAAACGGGCCCGCCGCCGCGCGGTTCAACAAATGCATGGAAATCAGCGTCGCGGATCGGGGCCGGTTCCATCATGTCCGCGCGCAAGGCCGCGACCATGAACGCCGCGCCGCCACCCATATGTTCGCCCGGATCGGGGCGGAAAGCGCCTACAAATCCTTTACCCTCACGGTCAATGGCGTGATGACGCGCAATGAACACGTGATCGAGATCGCGGGCAATGGCGCCATCGCCCATGTCGCGGGCGCGGCCATGGGCGATGCCAAGATCAACGCCTTCCACCAGGATGACACCGTGTTCATCACCCATGACGCCGTCGGCTGCGAAAGCCGGCAGGTGTTCAAGAAGGTGTTGCGCAACGGGGCGGCGGGCGTGTTCCAGGGCAAGATCCTGGTCAAGCCCGGCGCGCAGAAAACCGATGGCTACCAGATCAGCCAGGCGCTGTTGCTGGATGACGAGGCGTCGTTCCAGGCCAAGCCGGAACTGGAAATCTACGCCGATGACGTGAAATGTTCGCATGGATCGACCACCGGGGCGATTGACGACACGGCGCTGTTCTACCTGCGCGCGCGCGGCGTGCCGCGTGAAACCGCGATCGATCTGCTGGTTCTGGCCTTCATCGACGAAGCCATCGCCGAGATCGAGGACCCCGCCCTGCAAGATGACATCCGCACCCGGCTGCAACTGTGGCTTGACCGCCGCAGGCGGGACTGACCCATGGCGGTGACGACCGATATCCTGGCCACATGGCGGCGGCCCGCGCGCGTGATGCGGCGGCTGCTGTCCATGGGTCAGCGCGAAGACCGCGCGCTGGCGATGCTGATCGTCGCCTGCCTGATCATCTTTGTGGCGCAATGGCCCCGGATCAGCCGCGAGGTCTACCTGGCCGATCCCGGTGGCCCCCCGCTCGAGGCGGTCTTGGCGATCACCTTTTTCGCCATGCTGATGATCTGGCCCCTGATGGCCTATGCGCTGGCGGGGCTGACCCACCTGGTGGCGCGGCTGATCGGGGGGCGCGGCACCTGGTATTCGGCCCGCCTGGCGCTGTTCTGGTCGCTCTTGGCCACATCACCCGCCTGGCTGTTTCATGGCCTTGTGTCGGGCTTCATCGGCCCCGGCCCGGCGCAGACTGTCGCGGGGGGCATCGTCTTGCTTGCCTTCCTGACGATCTGGGGCATGTCGATGATCGAGGCGGAACGCGAACCCGAGGCGCATAGACACCCATGACCCATCTGCTCAGCCTTGGCCCCCTGTTGCGGCTGGCCCGCGACACCGTGTCGAACCCCCGCGAAGGGGCCGAAACGATCCTGAGCCTTGGCTTGCCGCGCCAGGCGCTGTGGCTGGCCTTTGCGCTGGTCATCGTCTTGTCGATGCTGCTTGGCGATCTTCTCTACGTGCTGGCCGATGTCTCGCAGGATGGGCCGCTGACCGGGCCGATCGCCGGGGCGCCGGTGATCATGGGGCTGTTGCAGGCCGCGTTCCTTGTGCTGATGACCCATGCCATGACCCATATCGGGCGTTTCTTCGGTGGCACCGGCCAGTTCGACGAGGCCTTGGCGCTGGTCGTCTGGTTGCAGTTCATCTTCATCTGCGTGCAGATCGTGCAACTGGTCGCGGTGCTGGTGATCCCGCCCGTGGCGGGGGTGATCTCGATCCTCGCGCTGGGGCTGTTTTTCTGGCTGCTCGTCAATTTCATCGCGACGCTGCATGGCTTTGCATCCTTGGGCAAGGTCTTCGGGATGACGATCCTGTCGGCCGTTGCGATCCTGTTCACGCTCAGCCTGGTCCTGACCATGCTTGGCATCACCTTCGGACCCGTTTGAATGACCTATGACATCGCAGCGATCCGCGCCGATTTCCCGATCCTGTCCCGGCAGGTGAACGGCAAGCCGCTGGTCTATCTTGACAACGGGGCCAGCGCGCAGAAACCGCAGGTGGTGATCGACGCCATCACCCAGGCCTATTGCCAGGAATATTCCAACGTTCACCGCGGGTTGCACTACCTGTCGAACCTTGCGACCGAAAAATACGAAGCCGTGCGCGGCACCATCGCCCGGTTCCTGGGCGTGCGGAACGAGGATGAGATCGTCTTCACCTCGGGCGCGACCGAAGGCATCAACCTGGTCGCCTATGGCTGGGCCATGCAGCACCTTGGGCCGGGCGATGAAATCGTGCTGACCATCGCGGAACATCACGCCAATATCGTGCCCTGGCATTTCCTGCGGGAACGCCAGGGCGTGGTCTTGAAATGGGTCGAGGTGGACGCAACGGGCGATCTGGACCCGCAGGCGATGATCGACGCCATCGGCCCGCGCACGAAACTGGTCGCCATGTCGCATATGTCGAACGTTCTGGGCACGGTGTTCGACATCAAACCGGTGATCGATGCCGCCCATGCGCGCGGTGTGCCGGTGCTCATCGACGGGTCGCAGGCCGCCGTTCACATGCCCTTGGCGCTGGATGAGCTGGGTGCCGATTTCTATGCCATCACGGGCCACAAGCTTTATGGCCCGTCAGGGTCTGGCGCGATCCACATCAAGGCCGAGCGCATGGCCGAAATGCGCCCCTTCATCGGCGGCGGTGACATGATCCGCGAGGTGCGGCGCGACACGGTCATCTACAACGATCCGCCGATGAAATTCGAGGCGGGCACACCGGGCATCGTGCAACAGATCGGTCTTGGCGTGGCGCTCGATTACATGATGGGCATCGGCCTGGACAAGATCGCCACGCACGAGGCGGGGCTGCGCGATTACGCCCAAGCGCGGCTCTCGGGGCTGAACTGGCTGACTGTGCAGGGAAATTCCGCCACCAAGGGCGCGATCTTTTCCTTCACGCTGGATGGCGCGGCCCATGCGCATGACATTTCCACCGTGCTCGACAAGCGCGGGGTGGCGGTGCGCGCGGGCCAGCATTGCGCCGGGCCGCTGATGGACCACCTGGGCCTGACCGCGACCTGCCGCGCCAGTTTCGGCATGTACAACACCAAGGCCGAGGTCGACACGCTGATCGAGGCGCTGGAACTCTGCCACGATCTGTTCGCCTGACGGGTGTCAGGGGCGCGCGGTTAGTCCTTGCGCCCCATCAGCCGGTCGATCGGCGCGTAATCATCGGTCAGGATCATGCCGCGCGCATCGGCCAGCTGCGTGCACGAACCCATCGCCCAGGGCGCCGAAGGTCATCAGGTCGGGCGCCGAGGCGCTGAACTGGTCGACCGGGGTGGGCGTGCTGCCCGCCACCACGGCAAAGACCATCCGCGATCCCGGCGCGGGTTGGGCGGCCTGGGTCCAGACCTCGACCACCGGGAACACTTCGCGCAGCGTCAGAACGATGGACCCCAGCGATCCAAGCCGGTCCTCGTAATCGATCACCGTCATCAGGAATGACCCCTCGGGCGTCATCCGCGCCGCGACCAGTTCAAAGAATTCGCGCGTGACCAGGTGCACCGGCACCACCACGTCGGTGAACGCATCGCCGATCACGATGTCGAACCGCGCCTCGGGCCGCACCAAGAGGGCACGCCGCGCATCCTCGTGCCAGATCTCGGCGCTTTCGGGATCGAACCAGAATTCGGCGGCGGCCAGCGCCGTCACCTCGGGGTCGATCTCGGCCACCGTCATCGGGCCAGCGCCCTGCGCCATCAGGCTGCGCGGCACGGAAAAGGATCCGCCACCGATGACATAGGTCGAAAAATCTTCGCGCGGCGCGCGCATCCGCGTCAGCGTGTCCAGCATCGCGCCATGCACGGTGAACTGGACCTCGGGCAGATCGCGCGCGCTGATCCCATGGGCGAGGTGGTCGATCACCATCAAATGCACCGGGCTGTTCGGATCGGCCGAAAGATCATCGACCCGCAGACAGAAATACCGCGTCTCTTCCTGGCATTGCGCCGGTGCCGCCAGGGCCAGCCCCGCCATGCCCGCCGCCGCAGCCCCCGCCAGAACCGCGATGCCGAACAGGCGCGAGCGCGCCAGCCAGAAAAACAGCAACCCCGACGCGATATAGAGAACCGTCACCACCACCAGCGTCAGGGCCGACCCCAGCCAGCCGATGAAGACGAAACCGGCCAGCAACACCCCCGCAATCGCGCCGACCGCGCCGGATGCGAACATCGCCCCCAGGGCCCGGCCGGACCGGTCTTGGGTGTCGATGGCGATTTGCGCCAATACCGGGGCCGGGACCCCGGCAAAGAACGAGGGCAGGAAAAACACCACCATGGTCAGCGCCGTGATGCCCCAAACCGGGTCGGTCACGGCGGTCAGAACCGGGCCCGCGGCCACGGGCAGGATCAACACCGCCCCCGCCGTGGTCAGCGCCGCCGCCAGGATCGCGCCCCCGGTCCAGGCCAGTGCCGGGGCGGCGTCTTTTTCGGCCAGCCGACCGCCCCACCAATGGCCCGCCGAAAACCCGGCCAGAACCACCGCGATCACCGCCGTCCAGGTGTAGAGCGACATGCCCACATGCGGCGCAAGCATCCGGCCCGCCACGATTTCCACCACAAGGGAGGCAGCGGAAATACCGCCCTGCAATCCCACCAATAGCCAAAGCGGCGTCGCGCGTGTCATATCCACCCTCGGTTCCATCCCCGTCCCGTGTCGTCGCATCAAATGCCATGCGGCGGGCCATGACAAGGGGCCGCACCGGCCTTGCGCCGGGGCAGGGCTGCGGGGATAACATGGCCAAGCAACATGCCAAGGGAGATGTCGATGCCTGGTTCTGAAACCCTGTCGCGCAATGATGTGGGCATCGACGCGGCGCTTGGCGTGCTGCGGCAAAGGTTCGGCGCGCGGCTGGACACCGGGCTCGCGCTGCGCCAACAGCACGCCCATACCACCACATGGCTGTCCAACCAGGCCCCCGATGCCGTGTTCTGCCCCCGCAACACCGCCGAGGTGCAAGAGGTTCTGCGCATCTGCAGCGATCATCGCGTGCCCGTCATCCCCTTTGGCACCGGGTCGTCGCTGGAAGGGCACGTGAATGCGCCCTTTGGTGGAATATCTTTGATTTCAAAGATATGAATGCCATTCTCCAGGTCAATGCCGAAGATATGGATGCGGTTGTGCAACCCGGTGTGACGCGCAAGGCGCTCAACACCCACCTGCGCGACACAGGGTTGTTCTTTTCCGTCGATCCGGGCGCCGATGCCTCCATCGGGGGCATGGCCGCGACAGGGGCCAGCGGCACCAACGCGGTGCGCTACGGCACGATGAAGGACAATATCCTTGCGCTCAAGGCGGTGTTGCCCTCGGGCGAGGTGGTGACAACGGCAGCGCGCGCGCGCAAATCATCGGCGGGCTATGATCTGACGCGGTTGATGGTCGGGTCCGAAGGCACTTTGGGCCTGATCACCGAATTGACCCTGCGCCTGCGCGGCATCCCCGAGGCGGTTTCGGCTGCCACCTGTTCCTTCCCCTCGGTCGAGGCCGCCTGCAACGCGGTGATCGTGACCATCCAGTATGGCCTGCCCGTGGCGCGGATCGAATTGCTGGACGCGCTGCAGGTGCGCGCGGTCAACGCCTATTCGAAACTGTCCTTGCCCGAGGCGCCCTTGCTGCTTCTGGAATTCCACGGGTCCGAGGCGGGCGTTGCCGAACAGGCCCAGGCCTTTGGCGAGATCGCCTCCGACATGGGCGGCACCGGGTTCACCTTCACCACGCGGGAGGAAGACCGCAACGCGCTCTGGCAGGCGCGCCATGATGCCTATTGGGCCGGGCTGCAACTGCGCCCCGGTGCGAAAGGTCTGTCCACCGATGTCTGCGTGCCGGTCAGCCGCCTGGCCGATTGCGTCACCGCCGCCCAGGATCGCCTGGCCAGCGCGGGCATGATGGCCCCGATCGTCGGCCATGTGGGCGATGGCAATTTCCACTGTCTCTTGCTGGTTGACATGGACAATCACGCGGAAATCGACCAAGCCGAAGACTTCATCGGCTGGCTCAACGATCTGGCCATCTCGATGGGCGGCACCTGCACCGGCGAACATGGCATCGGGCAGGGCAAGGCGAAATATCTGGAACGGGAACTGGGGCCGGGGGCGATGACGATGATGCAGGCGATCAAGCGCGGGATCGATCCGCTGGGCATCCTGAACCCCGGCAAGATGGGGTTGACCTGATGGCGCGCCCCAACCATCACGGCATCCCCTCGGCGCATGACGAACCGCATCTGTCCAGCCGGTCGGGCTGGCTGCGCGCCGCCGTGATGGGGGCCAATGACGGCATCCTGTCCACCGCCTCGCTGATCATGGGGGTGGCGGCGGGGGCGGCCGATCATGTCACCATCATGCTGGCGGGCACCGCCGGAATGGCGGCGGGGGCTTTGTCGATGGCAGCCGGGGAATATGTCTCGGTGTCGAGCCAGGAAGATGTCGAACAGGCCGATATCCGCCGCGAACGCGATGAACTGGTGCGCAACCCCGATGGCGAGCTGGACGAGTTGACGGCGATCTACGAGACCCGGGGCCTGCCGCCGACGCTGGCGCGCGAAGTGGCCGAGCAATTGACAGAGGCCGACGCGCTTGGCGCGCATCTGCGCGATGAAATCGGCCTGACCGACCTGTCGCCGCCGCGCCCCTTGCAGGCGGCGGTGGTGTCGGCGCTGACCTTTGCGGCAGGCGCCTCCGTGCCGCTGGCGGTCGGGGCGCTTGCCCCCCTGGACAATTTGCAGATCTGGGTGGGGGCCGCGACGCTGATGGCGCTTGGCGCGCTCGGGGCGCTTGGGGCGCAAGCGGGCGGCGCACCCCGCAGGCGGGCGACACTGCGCGTCATCGTCTGGGGCGTGGTCGCCATGGCCGCCACCAGCGCCATCGGGGCCTTGGTCGGGCAGGCGTTGTAAGCAGCGCCGCCGTAGGCCGGGCATCTTGTGCGGCACGATATTTTGACCAAAGGTGGAAACGCCTCCGGAACCCTTTGATTTTATTGTGCCCACCCATGTCCCACGCGTGGGACACCTGCCCAGCTCGGACATCACGACGATCAGGGCAACCCACGGGCCAGCCAAAGCGCCCCGTCCAGCGCGCGGCCCTTGGCGGGCACCAAACAGGCCCGCAGATCATCGGGCAGCACTGTCGCGATCCGGTCACCCAAGCCCCCGCTGACCACCAGCGCCGCACCGGGCGCGTGGCCCACCGCCGCCAAGCCTTGGGCAAGCTCTGCGACAATCGCCGCCTGCACCCGGGCGGCGATCGGGCTATCGGGATGGTCAAACACGATCCGCATCAGGGCCGCGTGATCGCCGGGCGTGGCGGTCGCGGCCCAAAGCACCGGGTGCGGCGGGCAGGCGGCGATCAACGCCTCGGCCAGCGGATCGGGCGGCAAGCGCCCGTCGCTGACCCGCAAGGCCAGCGACAGCGCCAGCCGCCCGGCCCAGGCCGCAGATCCCTCATCGCCCAGCCGAAAGCCCCAGCCGCCGACATGGCGCAGGCCCTCGGGGGTTTTGCGGATGAAGAAACTGCCGGTGCCAAGACCGGCCAGCGTGCCATCCGCGCCGCCCAATGCGCCCTCCAACGCGGTCACACTGTCATCGACCACATAGGCCAGAAAGGGTAGGCGGGTGGCAAAGCTGTCCGCAGCACCCGGCAGGCGCGCGCCCGCAAGGCCCGCACAGATCCGCGCGCCCGGCAGGGCATCGAGCGACAACCCGCAGGTGCCCAGGGCCTCGAGCAGCGCCAGCCGGATCGCCGCCTCGGCCCCGGCCGGGTCGGTGACGATATTGGCCGGGCCGCCGCGCGTCTCGATCACCGGGCCACCCGCGACAGACAGCGCCACCCGGCATCCGCTGCCGCCGCCGTCGATCCCGATGTCGATCCGCTGTGCCATGCGCTATCCTAGACCCACGATCAGATCAGCGAAACCGCCTGTCCGGTCGCGGCCGAGTGCTGCGCCGCGCGACCCATCCGCACCGCCGCCGCGCCATCGGCCAGCGTGACCTCGGGCCGCCCGCCATGGCGCACCAGGTCCAGGAACTTTTCGTGCTGATAAAAGGTCGCGCCATTGTGGTCGCCCGCCTTGAGCAACCTCGGGTCCACCGGCACCGCATGTTCCACCGGGCCCGTGGGGTTGCGCGGGCTGACGATCACCTTGGGCGTGGGCGCGGGGCCGATATCGGTGTTCCAGAACCGCGTCGGGCCGGGTACCAGCGCCTCGATCTTGCCGGTTGGCCCGACGGCGCTGATGTCTTCCTGGTAGCGCGCGCCTTCTGCGAACATGCACAATTCCAGCATCGCGCGCGCGCCCCCGGCAAAATCCACGATGACATAGCCATGGTCCCAGATATCGGGCACCGCGCCACCATAGGTTTCCTCCAGATGGTTCACCGCCTGTCCCGCGCTGGCCATGACGCGCACCGGTTCATCGCCCAGGATCAGCCGCATCAGGTCGAAGAAATGACAGCATTTTTCCACCAGCGTGCCGCCGGTGTTGCGGTTGAACCGGTTCCAGTCGCCGACTTTTTCGAGGAAGGGAAAGCGGTGTTCGCGGATCGTCAGCATCCGGATGCCGCCGGTCGCGTCTTGCGCCATCTCGCGAAAGGCCTGCACGGGCGGCATGTAGCGGTATTCCATCGCCACCCAGATCGGGGCCGGGTATGCGGCCTGCAACCGCTGCAAAGCGGGCAATTGCGCCTCGTCGGTGTAAAGCGGCTTTTCCACCAGAACCGGCAGGGGCCGGGTTTGCGCGATCTGCTGCAACTGGTCGATATGCAGGTGGTTGGGCGAGGCGATGACCAGCGCGTCGATATCGCCGCGCGCCAGGAGGCTGGCGATATCGGGGCAGGGCACGGCCCCCGGCATCAAGGCCAGCGTGGCCGCCGCCATGCCTGCGTCGGGTTCCACGAAGGCCCCCACCGTCGCGCCGGGCAACAACGCGATGTTGCGGATATGTTCCTGGCCCATCATGCCCGAACCGATGATACCATAGCGGATCATGCGCCAGCCCTCCCCAGCTGTGTCATGGAATACGTGCGACATAGGTCGCGCGGGCCGGGTCGAACCAGGTGGTCGACACCTCTGCCACGCGGCCATCTGCATCAAAGGCGCGGCGGCGGGCAAGGCCCATCATCGCGCCGGGCGCCAGCCCAAGCCGGTCGGGCGCCCAATCGGGCAGGGGGGCCGCGCCCAGCCTGTCCTCGGCGCGCGCGATGACCAGCCCCAGCAAATCGCGGTAGCTGCGATAGAGCGATTCCGACACCGTCTGTTGCGTCATCGCACCGGCAAACCGCCCATCAAGCCAGATGTCTTCCACCGCCACCGCCACTCCGTCGAGCGACCGCAGCCGGCGGATATGCCAGGCCATGGGTGCGGCGCTGCCCAGGTCGGGCAAATCCTGCGGCTTGGGGCGATGGGCAAACCCCAGCACCTCGGCGGTGGGCAGCCCGCCGCCCTCGATCCGTTCCAGCCGGAACAGCGCATAGGTCGCCTTTTGCAGATCGCCCGCCTGGATGTAATTGCCCGAGCCTTGCCGCCGCGCCAATAGCCCGCGCTCTGTCAGAACCTCCAGCGCCTTGCGCAGCGTCGTCACCGTCACGCCATGGGCCGCTGCCATCACCCGTTCGGGCGGCAGGCGGTCGCCCGGCTTCAGCCGCCCGGCGGCGATGTCGCGTGTCACGCTTTCGGCGATGCGCTGATAGGTCGGCAGGGCGCCGCGCATGGGTTCAGTCCTCAGTTGCGGAAGATTGATATACTATTGATTGATCTGGCACGGGTTGCTACGCCTTGTCCAGATCAAAGCCTCAGGGGGGCCATACATGACCATCGTTCCCGTCACCTCCGCCGATCTGGATGCCGCCGAGGTCAGCTGGTTCGCGGCGCTGTGTTCGGATGATTACGAATTCCTGGGCGTGCCCGACGGGCGGCTGCGGTCAAGCTGGGCGCATTGCTCGGGCATCGTGAAACATGCCGAGGCGCAGGGGTTTCGCAACATCTTGTGCCCGTCCTCCTACCAGGTGGGGCAGGACACGCTGAGCTTTGTGGCGGGCTGTGCGCCGATCACCGACAAGATCAATTTCCTGGCCGCCGTGCGCTGTGGCGAGATGCAGCCGATCATGCTGGCGCGCACCATCGCCACGCTCGATCACATGCTGGAGGGGCGGCTGACCGTCAACATCATCTCGTCCGATTTTCCGGGCGAAAAGGCCGACAGCGCCTATCGCTACCAACGCTCGCGCGAGGTGGTGGAAATCCTGAAACAGGCCTGGACCCGCGACGAGATCAATCACCACGGCACGGTCTATTCCTTTGCCGGGCTGACCACCGATCCGGTGCGGCCCTACCAGACGGGTGGGCCGTTGCTCTATTTCGGGGGCTATTCGCCCGATGCGCTGGAACTGTGCGGCCAGCATTGCGATGTCTACCTGATGTGGCCCGAACCCAAGGACCAGATCGCGCAGCGGATGCGCGATGTGAACGCGGTCGCCGAACGCTATGGCCGCACGCTGGATTACGGTCTGCGGGTGCATATGATCGTGCGCGACACCGAGGCAGAGGCGCGCGACTATGCCGAACACCTGGTCTCGAAACTCGACGATGACCTGGGCCAGCTGATCCGGGAACGCGCCCTGGACAGCGGGTCGCTTGGCGTCAGCCACCAGGCGCAGGCGCGCGCGCTGGCCGATAAGTTCGGCTATGTGGAGCCGCATCTTTGGACAGGCGTGGGCCGCGCCCGGTCTGGTTGCGGGGCGGCGCTGGTCGGCTCGGCCGACCAGGTTCTGTCGGAAATCGAGGCCTATCAGAAGATGGGCATCCGGGCCTTCATCTTTTCGGGCTATCCGCATATGGAGGAATGCGACCACTTCGGGCGGCTGGTGATGCCGCACCTGGCGACCTGTTCGCTGCCCCATGCCTATGGCCGCGTGCCTGCACATCCGCCCGCCACCCCCCTAGCAACCGGAGACCGCCGCTGATGGACCGTGTTAACCTTGGACCGATTGATTGTTCGCGCATCGTCTACGGCATGTGGCGGCTGGGGGATGACAGCGACACCTCGCCCGCCCATGTGCAGCGCAAGATCGAAACCTGCCTGGCCCAAGGCATCACCACGATGGACCAGGCCGACATCTATGGCGGCTATACCGCCGAGGCGATCCTGGGCGATGCCCTGCGCGCGGCCCCCGGCCTGCGCGACAAGATCGAGATCGTCACCAAATGCGACATCATCGCGCCCGTCGGCCGCTATGCCGAGGCGCGGGTGAAATACTACGACACCTCCGCCCGCCACATCACCGCCTCGGTCGAACAGTCGCTGGGCGCGATGGGCATCGATGTGATCGACCTGTTGCTGATCCACCGCCCCGATCCGCTGATGGATCACGAAGACACCGGCGCGGCGCTTGATGCGCTGGTGAGCTCGGGCAAGGTGCGCGCGGTGGGCGTGTCGAATTTCAAACGCCATGACTGGTCGCTGTTGCAATCGGCGATGGAAACGCCGCTGGCCACCAACCAGGTCGAGCTGTCGGTGCTGCATCACGCGCCCCTGACCGATGGCGAGGTCGCCTGGATGCAGGAAAAATCCGTGCCGATCATGGCCTGGTCGCCGCTCGCAGGCGGGCGCCTGTTCGGGGACGAGGGCGCGGATGTGCGCGCCGTCCTGACGCGGATCGGTGCGGCGCAGGGTGTCAGCGCCGAGGCCGTCGCGATCGGCTGGCTGTTGCGGCATCCGGCCCGGATCCTGCCGGTGATGGGCACCAACAGCCTTGACCGGATTGCCGATCTGTCAAACGCCATGGGGGTCGCGCTCGACCGGGAAACATGGTTCGAGATCTACACGGCCGCGCTCGGGCACGAGGTCGCCTGACACCTGTCCCGGGCATCTTCACCTTTCCTCAAATACGCACGCGCCGCCTGACACCCGCGCGGCTATGACACGGTCAATCCGATGTGAACCGATGTCGCATCCTATTGGCCAATGACGCGGGCCGGCATAAGGTACCTCTCATGATCGTAGAGCTTGGACATTTCGCCCTGATCCTGGCCGCCATGGTGGCCGTGTTTCAGATGATCGTGCCGCTGGTCGGCGCGCACCGCGGCAATGCCGCCTGGATGGCCGTGGCGGATCCTGCCGCGACCACGCAATTCCTGTTGACCGCCTTCAGTTTCGCGGCCCTGACCTATGCCTTCGTCACCTCTGATTTCTCGCTCAACCTCGTGGTGGCCAATTCCCACACGGCAAAGCCGCTGATCTACAAGATCTCGGGCGTCTGGGGCAATCACGAGGGATCGTTGCTCTTGTGGGTGTTGATCCTGACGCTGTTTGGCGCCTGCGCCTCGTGGTTCGGGGCGAACCTTCCGCCCAGTCTCAAGGCGCGGGTTCTGGCGGTGCAATCGGCCGTGTCGGTGGCGTTTTTCGCCTTCATCCTCTTCACCTCGAACCCGTTCCTGCGGCTTGAAATTCCGCCCTTCGACGGGCAGGATCTGAACCCGCTGTTGCAAGATCCCGGCCTCGCCTTCCATCCGCCGTTCCTCTACCTTGGCTATGTCGGCCTTTCGATGGCGTTTTCCTTTGCCGTCGCCGCCCTGATCGAGGGGCGGGTCGATGCCGCCTGGGGGCGTTGGGTGCGGCCCTGGACGCTGGCGGCCTGGGTGTTCCTGACCATCGGCATCGGCCTCGGGTCCTGGTGGGCCTATTACGAATTGGGCTGGGGCGGGTTCTGGTTCTGGGATCCGGTCGAAAACGCCTCGCTCATGCCCTGGCTGATCGCCGCCGCCTTGCTGCATTCGGCCATCGTGGTCGAAAAGCGCGAGGCGCTGAAAAGCTGGACCATCCTGCTGGCGATCCTGGCCTTCGGGTTTTCGCTGATCGGCACCTTCATCGTGCGGTCGGGCGTTCTGACCTCGGTGCATGCCTTTGCCAATGATCCCGAACGCGGCGTGTTCATCCTGATGATCCTGGGGTTCTTCATGGGCGGCGCGCTGCTGCTGTTTGCCATCCGCGCGGGCAGCATGGAGGCCAAGGGCGTGTTTTCCACCGTCAGCCGCGAAAGCGGGCTGGTGGTCAACAACCTGCTTTTGGCCGTGTCGACCTTTGTCGTCTTCATCGGCACGATCTGGCCGCTGATCGCGGAAATGTTCTGGGGCCGGACGCTGTCGGTCGGCCCGCCGTTTTTCAACGCGGCCTTCACGCCCTTCGTTCTTGCGCTCTCGGTGGCGCTGCCGATCGGTGCGATGATGCCGTGGAAACGGGCGCGCATGGGCCGTGCTCTCGTGGCGCTGGTTCCCGCGCTTGTGCTGGCGCTGGCCATCGGGCTTTTGACCTGGGCGGTGTTCACCGGGAATTCGGCGCTGTCACCGATCGGGGTGGGCCTGTCGGTCTGGCTTGTCGCGGGCGCGATGGTCGATCTGTGGTCGCGCACCGGGCGCGGGGCATTCGCGGGCCGTTTCAGCCGCCTGTGGCGCTTGCCGCGGGCCGATTGGGGCAAGACCGTGGCCCATGCGGGGTTCGGCATCACCATGTTCGGCGTCGTGGCCCTGACCGGCTACCAGACCGAGGATATCCGCATCGCCCAACCCGGCCAGCCCTTTGCCGTCGGCCACTACGAGGTCGAATTGCTGAGCGTCGAGGAAAACGTGCAAGGCCCCAACTACATCTCGACCATGGGCCATGTCGCCCTGCGCAGGCTGGATGGGCGCGAGGTGGCGCTCTTGCATCCCGAACGGCGTTTTTATCCCGTCGCCGGAATGCCCACCACGGAGGCGGGGATCGACAGCGGCTTGACCCGCGACCTGTACCTGACGCTGGGAGAGCCGCAGGCGGGCGGCGGCTGGGCGCTTCGCACCTGGATCAAGCCCTTTGCCAACTGGATCTGGGGCGGCACGATCATCATGGCGCTTGGCGGGTTCCTCAGCCTGAGCGATCGGCGCTATCGGTTCGCCGCCGGTGCCGCCAAGCTTGACGCCGCACCGCAAGGGGTGCCCGCGGAATGAGGGCGGTTGTCCTTGCCCTTCTGCTGGCCCTGGCCACCCCGGCCGCGGCCGTGCAGCCCGACGAGATCCTGGCTGACCCGGTCCTGGAAGACCGGGCGCGCGATATCTCGGCGGGGCTGCGCTGCTTGGTGTGCCGCAACGAATCCATCGACGAATCCAACGCCACGCTGGCGCGCGACCTGCGGCTGCTGGTGCGCGAACGGCTGGTGGCGGGCGACAGCAATGAAGAGACGGTGGCTTTCATCGTGGATCGCTACGGCGAATACGTGCTGTTGCGCCCGACCATGACCGGATCGAACATCGTGCTGTGGCTGGCGCCGCTCGCGCTGATCGTCTTGGGCGGGGGGATGGCCGCCGTTTATATCCGCAAACGCTCGCGCACCGCCGCCCCGTCCGAAACCGGGCTCAGCCCCGAGGAGGCGGCGCGGCTCAAGGATCTGATGCAGGAGTAGGTGACGTGGCGTTTCGGCTTTTCCAGGCCTGCGCAGGCGACTAACCTGACCCGGTACATCACCAGGGGGCAGATCATGGAGTACCAGACCATCACGCGGCACGATCAGGACGGGATGGCGGTGATCACGCTGAACCGGCCCGATGTGATGAATGCGCTGAACACGCAGATGCGGGCGGAATTGACCGATGCGGTGGGCGATGCGGGCAAGACCGCGCGGGTCGTGGTCTTGACCGGGGCAGGGCGCGCGTTTTGTTCCGGCCAGGACCTGGGCGACCGGTCATCCGTGTCGAACATGAACCTGGAACGCACCCTGCGCGACGAATACATCCCGATGCTGATGGCGGTGGTCGACTGCCCGGTGCCGGTGATCGCGGCGGTCAATGGCACGGCGGCCGGCGCGGGCGCGAACCTGGCGCTGATCTGCGACATCACCATCGCGGCCGACAGCTCCAGCTTCATCCAGGCCTTTGCCCGGATCGGGCTGATCCCCGATGCGGGCGGCACCTGGGTCTTGCCGCGCAGCATGGGCGCGCAGCGGGCCATGGGGGCGGCACTGTTTGCCGACAAGATCCCGGCGCGCCAGGCCGCCGAGTGGGGCATGATCTGGGAAGCGGTGCCGGATGCGGAGTTCGACGCCACCTGGCGCGCCCGCGCGGCCTATCTTGCGGCGGGCCCCACGGAGGCCTTCAAGCGGATCAAGCGGGTGATGCAGGCCAGTGCCGGCAACACCCTGGAAGAACAGTTGTTGCTGGAAGGCCAGTTGCAAGGCCAATGCGGCCATAGCCGCGATTTCCAGGAAGGTGTCCTGGCTTTCCTGGAAAAACGCCCGGCGCGCTTCGAAGGACGGTGACGCCGCAGCGGCGGCTGGCCCCGATGATTTGACGTCGGGGACAGAGCGGGGGCTCTGCCCCCACGGCCTTTGGCCGTTCCCCCGGGATATTTATGAAACGGAGAAGCGGCAGGAGCCGGGGGCAGGCCGTTAACCTTGATGCGGGGTTAACGGCCCGGGTCTTTCAGCGTTCGGGCAAAAGCCCCCTTGGGCTGAAGCGCAGCACCAAAAGCAGGATCAGCCCCATGGTCAACAGCCGCATATGCGCCACCGAATCGAGAAGGTGGTTGCGCAGCCAAGCGTCGGGATCCATGCCGGCGGTGATGGTTTGCATCAACATCGCGCCCAGCGGTTCCACCTGGATCCACAGCCACCAGATCAGGAAGCCGCCCAGGACCGCGCCCCAGTTGTTGCCCGATCCGCCGACGATCACCATCACCCAGACCAGGAAGGTGAAGCGGAGCGGTTGATAGGTGCCCGGCACCAGCTGGCTGTCGAGGGTGGTCATCATCGCACCCGCCATGCCCAGCACGGCGGACCCGATGACGAAGATCTGGAGGTGGCGCGCCTTGACATCCTTACCCATGGCCGAGGCCGAGACCTCGTTGTCGCGGATCGCGCGCATCATCCGGCCCCAGGGCGAATTCCACGCCTTTTCGCTGAACCAGATCAGCGTCAGCAACACCACGACAAAAAGCGAGGCGTAGCACAGCTTGACGAAGATCGAGGAAAAGGTGACCGGGTTGGCCCCGATCCGGGCCGCGAGATCAAGGAACCATTCGGCCTGTTGCAGGTCGACCTCGTAGGGGACGGGGCGGGGCAGGCCGGTCACGTTCTTGACGCCACGGGTCAGCCAATCCTCGTTCTTGAGCACGGCGATGATGATTTCCGCGATGCCAAGCGTGGCGATGGCCAGGTAATCGGAACGCAGGCCAAGCGCCGTCTTGCCGATGATCCAGGCCGCCCCCGCCGCCAAGAGCCCGCCCACCGGCCAGGCCAGCAGGATCGGCAGGCCAAGCCCGCCGAGAAAGCCGGAGGTGGAGGGATCGATCGCCTCGACCGCCGCGACGCCCCCGTCGAAGACGGCGCGAAACAGGAAGAAGCCGCCGATCAGAATGATGGTCATGGCCAGCGCCCGCATCCGCCCCGGCGGCAGTTTCGACCAGGTGAGGATGGCCAGAACGATGGTCGCGGCCCCGAGCGCCAGGCCCAACAGAACCTGCAGGCCGCCCGCCGCCCAGGCGTCACCGACCGGGTCCATCGAGATCAGCACCGCGGCCAGCCCGCCAAGCGCTACAAACCCCATGACGCCCACGTTGAACAGGCCGGCGTAGCCCCATTGCATGTTCACGCCCAAGGCCATGATGGCGCTGACCAGCCCCATGTTCAGGATCGTCAGCGTGCTGTTCCAGGATTGCACGAAGCCGGTGCCGATGAACAGGCAGGCGACCAGCGCGAACAGGAGCAAGGCGCGGAGATCAAAGCTGCGGGTCATACCGATTTCCCCTTCATGATGCCAGTGGGTTTGAACAACAGCACGATCAGCAGGATCGCGAAGCTGACGGCGAATTTGTAATCGGTCGACAAGAGCTGCATCAGCCCCTCGGGCGACCAGCCTTCGGGGCCAAGATATTCCACCACCTTGCGGAAGGCATAGGTGACGCCGACCTCGGAAAAGGCGATCAGGAAACCGCCCAGGATGGCACCCACCGGGTTGCCCAGGCCGCCGACGATGGCCGAGGCGAATATGGGCAACAAGAGCTGGAAATAGGTGAAGGGTTTGAAGGACTTGTCCAGGCCGTACAAGACCCCCGCGGTGGTCGCCAGCGCCGCCACGATCAGCCAGGTGATCATCACCACCCGTTCGGGGTTGATGCCCGAAAGAAGCGCCAGATCCTCGTTGTCGGAAAAGGCGCGCATCGATTTTCCGGTGCGGGTGCGGTTGAGGAACCAGAACAGCAGCATCACCGCGATGATCGCGATCACGATGGTCAGCCCCTGCGAGGTGCGAAAGGCAAGCCCTTCTTCGAGCCCGGTCATCTCGCGGAAGGTGCGGGCGGAAATGATGAACCGCTCGCCATCGGCAAAGCGCTGGTCATCGACGCCGATGATGAAGCGCACGATGCCGTTCATGATGAACATCACCCCCAGCGAGGCGATGACATAGATCACCGGTTTCGCCTTTTGGCGGCGATAGAACCGATAGACCACCCGGTCGGTGCCGATCACCAGAAGCCCGGTCAGCGCGATGCCCAGGGGAAGGGCCAAAAGCGCGGTCGGCAAGGGCCCGAGCGACACGCCCGCCGCCTGCAAGCCCCAGGTGCACAGGATCACGATCATCGTGCCGAAGGCCATGGTATCCCCATGGGCGAAATTGGAAAACCGCAAGATGCCGTAGATCAGCGTCACCCCGAGCGCGCCAAGGGCCAGCTGCGCGCCATAGGCGGTGGCGGGAATGATGACGAAGTTCATGAGCGTCACAAGCGCGTTGAGAAGATCCATCAGCCCAGCCCCTCGCAGGTTCCGAAATAGGTGATCGCGGCGGCCGCGCCGTCGAAAACATGCAGCGTCATCAGGGCCGTGCTATCGGCCTTGATGGTCAATAATTCCGCGATGCCGTCGCGCCCCGCACCGGCATAGGTGGCGGGAAGCGCGCCCGCGCCCGTCATCCGAACCACCGGGCTGTCGCCCGCGACCGAGGACAGGAACAGATCGCCCGCGTGATCGGCGGCGATCACCTGCACCTGCAGGCCCGATGGCCCGCAATCCGCACCCGCCAGGCATTCGACGCTGAACCGGCAATCCCAGGGTTCGGCCATGGCGATCCCTGCGGCGCAGACCGCCGCGATCACAGGCAAGGTAAGGTGGCGCATGCCCCTAGCCCCCCAGGAAACTGCGGCGGACATCCGGGTCGGCCAGCAATTCCTTGCCGGTGCCGGTATGGGCATTGCGCCCCTGCACCAGCACATAGCCCTTGTCGGCGATTTCCAGCGCCTGGCGGGCATTCTGTTCCACCATCAGGATCGGGATGCCGGTGCGGCTGACCTCGATGATGCGGTCGAACAATTCATCCATCACGATGGGCGATACGCCCGCGGTCGGTTCATCCAGCATCAAGACCTTGGGCCGGGTCATCAGCGCACGGCCCACGGCGACCTGCTGGCGTTGGCCGCCCGACAATTCGCCCGCCGGCTGGCGGCGCTTGTCGCGCAGGATGGGGAAGAGGGTATAAACCTGTTCCATCGTGGCGCGAATGTCGTCGCGGCGGATGAAGGCCCCCATTTCGAGGTTTTCCTCGACCGTCATGGACGCGAAGATGTTGTTGGTCTGGGGCACGAAGCCCATGCCGCGGGCCACGCGCGCCTGCGGGGACAGATCGGTGATATCCTCGCCGTCCAGGCGCACCGATCCCCGGCGCACGTTCAGCATGCCGAACACCGCCTTCATCGCGGTGGATTTGCCCGCGCCGTTCGGCCCCACGATCACGGCGATTTCGCCGGGGTTCACCGCGATGGTGCAATCATGCAGGATGTCGGGGCCATTGCCATAGCCCCCGTCATCGTGTCGCCGATCAGGAATGCGCTGGCGGTGTTCATCGCCGCGCCGGTGCCGGGGGTGGCGGACATGGTGCTTGCGCCCGGTTTGGCAATCGAGAGATCCTTGTTGCCGCGATCATTCTGGTAGGGATTGTCGCTCATGCGGGGGCCCCTTGGGTCAGTTGATCCTTGTTCTTCAACCCGGTGCCCAGGTAGGCCTCGATCACCGCCTCGTTGGTCTTGATCTGGTCGATGGTGCCTTGCGCCAGCACGCGCCCCTCGGCCATGACGACCACCGGGTCACAGAGGCGACCGATGAAATCCATGTCATGTTCGATGACGCAAAACGTGTAGCCGCGTTCGCGGTTCAGCCGGAGGATCGCATCCCCGATGGTGTTGAGAAGCGTGCGGTTCACGCCCGCGCCGACCTCGTCCAGGAACACGATCTTGGCGTCCACCATCATGGTGCGCCCCAGTTCCAACAGCTTTTTCTGCCCGCCCGAAATCTGGCCGGCCGGGTGATCGGCCAGATGCTGAATGGTCAGGAATTCCAGCACCTCGTCGGCCTTGGCGGCAAGCGCGCGTTCCTCATCGGCGATGCGCTTGCGCCCGAACCATGTGTTCCAGAGCGTTTCACCCGATTGGCCCGGCGGCACCATCATCAGGTTCTCGCGGCAGGTCATCGAATGGAATTCATGCGCGATCTGGAAGGTGCGCAACAGGCCCTTGGAAAACAGCACATGCGGCGGCAGCCCGGTGATGTCTTCGCCATCCATGACGACGCGCCCCGATGTGGGGGCAGCATGCCCGCGATCACGTTGAACAACGTGGTCTTGCCCGCACCATTGGGGCCGATCAGCGCGGTGATCGATCCGGTTTCTATCGTCAGGCTGGCGCCGTCAACGGCGTGAAACCCGCCGAAATGCTTGTGCAGATCCTCGACAACGATCATGCGCGTGGTCCCCTTGTTGCGAAACAGCCCGGCAATTGACCGGGCTGTTTGCCTTGTGGTGCAGTGATCTTGCGATCAGCGGAAACGGACCGTGACGTATTCGCCGTTCTCGACGATGAATTCACGGTAGCTGCCCGATGCCTCGCCCGGCTCGATCAGTTCGACAGCGGTGGCGCCGACATAGTCGATGTCTTCGCCCGCTGCCAAAAGCTCCAGCGCGCGGCCCAGCTCGCCCGGCCCGATCGGGGTGCCGGGGGCATTGGCCACGTTCAGCACCTGGCTGACATAATCGGCCGGCGCGGCGGACCCGGCCGCCTGCATCGCCAGAAGCATCAGCGCGGTCGCGTCATAGCTTTCGCCCGAATAGGGGGCAGACCCGTCAAAGCCAGCAGCCTGGGCAAGCTCGATGTAGACGGCGGCCCCTTCGGAATCGGTGCCGGGCACCTGGCCAAAGGATCCGTCAAGCTCGCTGCCGAAGGCATCCATCAATGTCTGGCTGACCATGGCATCGGGTAGAACGAAGGTGTCGAAGGCGCCGGTATCAAGGGCTGCGCGGATGATGCCCGGGCCGCCCTGGTCGACATAGCCCACCACGACCAGCGCGTCGCCACCGGCCGCCCCCAGCGATCCGACCTCGGCCGAGTAATCGGCGCGCCCGTCTTCATGCGAGGCGACCAGCGTCACCGTGCCGCCCGCAGCCTCGAAGGCCGCCTGGAAACTGTCGGCCAGGCCGCGGCCATAGTCGTTGTTGGTATAGGTCACCGCAACCTCGGTGATGCCGCGTTCCAGGATGACCTCGGTCATCACCACGCCCTGGCGCGCATCCGACGGCGAGGTGCGGAAGAACAGGCCATTGTCGTCCAGCGTGGTCAGTGCGGGCGAGGTGGCCGAGGGCGAGATCATCACCATGCCATTGGGCAGCGCGACATTGCTGAGCGCGGCGATGGTCGCGCCCGAGCACAGCGCGCCGATGACGCCGTCCACACCGTCAGCGGTGATCAGGCGTTCGGCCGAGGCCACGGCGGCAGAGGCATCGACGCAGGTCGAATCCGCCTCGACCGAGGACACGCTGGCGCCGCCCAGAAGCGCGCCGCTTTCGGTCACTTCCGCCATGGCAAGCTTGGCACCGGCGGCCATGCCGGGGGCCAGCGATTCCGCCGGGCCGGTGAAGCCCAGCAAGATACCAAGGGTGACGCTGTTGCCATGGGCATCCGCAAGCGCGGCACCGCCCGAGGCCAGCACGGCCGCCGAAGCGGCGGAGGCGAGAAGAATCTTTTTCATGGGATTTCTCCAAGTTGGGAAGTTTCTTTCTTATGACCGCCGACGGTAGCGGCAGGTTGTTGGGAAGAAAAGACCTATCCGGCAGCGGCCCCTTGAAATGGCCAATTCGCCCGCAGGGCTGGGCCATGGCGGGTCTTTTTCCCTGTGGTGGGCCCTGATCCGGCAAGTTTCCCGTCGCGCCCGGCGGCGGCACCGGCTTCACCTTTCCCCAAATACGCACCGCGCCCAAGGGCTCCGCGCATGCAGCGGTGCAAGGCGCAAACGACGGGGGCAAGACCCGTCTTGCACCCGGCAGGCGTTTCGTTCGATGGTCGCGCGGCACCGCGCCCCCGAACCGCCAGCCCCGAGGACCATCATGGACGCCACCATCCTGTTGCATTGGGCCGAATTCGCCGCCCGCTGGCTGCACGTGATCACCGCCATCGCCTGGATCGGGTCGAGCTTTTATTTCATCGCGCTCGATCTTGGCTTGAACCGCAATATTCCCGGCCCCGCCGATGGCGAGGAATGGCAGGTTCACGGCGGCGGGTTCTACCATATCCAGAAATACATGGTCGCGCCCGCCGCGATGCCCGAACACCTGACCTGGTTCAAATGGGAAAGCTACGCGACCTGGCTGTCGGGCGTGGCGCTTTTGGGGCTGCTCTACTGGGTCGGGGCAGACATGTACCTGATCGACTGGCGCGTGATGGATCTTGCGCCCTGGCAGGCGATCGTGATCTCGGCGCTGTCGCTGGTCCTGGGATGGGTCGCCTATGACCTCCTGTGCAAATCGAGCCTGGGCGAGCGCCCGACCGTGTTGATGGGGCTTTTGTTCGTCATCCTCGTGGCGCTGGCCTGGGGCTATACACAGGTGTTTTCGGGCCGCGCCGCGCTGTTGCACCTGGGCGCGCTGACGGCCACGATCATGACCGCCAATGTCGCGATGATCATCATCCCCAACCAGAAGATCGTGGTGGCAGACCTGAAGGCCGGGCGCACGCCTGACCCGAAATATGGCAAGATCGCCAAGCTGCGCTCGACGCACAACAATTACCTGACCTTGCCGGTCATCTTCCTGATGTTGTCGAACCATTACCCCTTGGCCTTCGCCTCCGACTGGAATTGGCTGATTGCCAGCCTCGTGTTCCTGATGGGGGTCACGATCCGGCATTTCTTCAACACGATGCATGCGCGGCGCGGAATGCCCTGGTGGACATGGGGCGCCACGGCGCTGATCTTCGCCGTGATCGTCTGGCTTTCCGTGCTGCCGCTTTCCCGCGATGAGCCGCCACAAGAGGCGCGGCTGTCGCCCGTTCAGGAACGGTTTGCCGCCCATGCGCGCTTCACCGATGTGGCCGACCTGGTCTATGCCAATTGCGCCTCCTGCCACGCGGCCGAGGTGTCGATGCCGGGCCTGGCGGCGGCGCCGGGCGGCGTGATGCTTGACAGCGACGCGCGCATCGCGGCGCAGGCCCCGGCGATCTACCTGCAAGCGGGCGCAAGCCATGCCATGCCGCCGGGCAATTTCGCCTTTCTGACCGAAGAAGACCGCGCCTTGATCCGGCGCTGGTATCGTGAGGTCACGCAAGGGGCACTTTAGGACAAGAACAGGGCAGGGAAGGACACCAAGAGATGCCAGCGCCAAAGAACAAGCTCAAATCCGCGATGGCGGAGAAACGGATGCTGCGCGGCCTGTGGCTCGCGCTTGGGTCCGAGACGGTGACAGACATCGCCGGGCGCGCCGGGTTTGACTGGTGCCTGATCGATGGCGAACATGGCGCCTGGGATCCGACGCTGATCCGGCGGCAACTGATGGTGCTGGCCGGCACCGATACGGCCCCCGTCGTGCGGGTGCCGGTGGGCGAGGCCTGGGTGCTGAAACAGGCGCTCGATCTGGGCGCGCAGACCGTGATGGTGCCGATGATCAATTCAGCCGACGAGGCGCGCGCCGCCGTGGCCGCCTGCCGCTACCCGCCGCAGGGCATTCGCGGCAATGGCGGGGCCACGATGCGGGCGGGCGGCTATGGCAGTTTTGCCGATTACGCCGCCAACGCCAATGACGAGATCTGCGTGATCGTGCAGGCCGAAAGCATGGCGGCGATGCAGGATCTTGCCAATATCGCCGCTGTGGACGGGGTGGATTGCGTCTTTATCGGCCCCGCCGATCTGGGCGGCGACATGGGCTTTCGCGACAATCTGGCCGCGCCGGAGCTTTGGGCGGAAATCACCCGTGGGATCCGGACGATCACGGAGGCCGGCAAGGTGGCGGGCATCATCGTGCCGCCCGCGATGGCCGGGCGGATGGGTGACGCAGGCGTCACCTTTCTGGGGCTTGGGGCCGACAGCAACATCCTGGGCGAAAACCTGCGCGCGCTGGCACGGGGCACGTCTTGATCCAGCTCCACCAAGGCGACAGCACGCTGTCGCTTGACCCTTTGGTGGGCAACATCCCCGCCTGGCGTGTCGGCGCGCGCCAGCCGCTCCACTGTGCCCCCTGGCGCGACGAGACCTTGGTGCAGGCAGACCCCGCGATCCCCATGGTCAACAAGCGCTTGGCGGGCGATTTTTTCTGCATGCCCTTTGGCCGCGACGACGTGGCGGGCGACCCGATCCATGGTCACCCGGCCAACAGCGCCTGGGATATCCTGGCGCAGGATGCGGGCGCGGCACATCTGCGGCTAAGTGTGCCGGTGCGCGGCGCGCGGATCGACAAGCATGTCATGATCGCGGGCGCGGCGCTCTACCAGACCCACCGCATCACCGGCGGCGCGGGCCGGGTCAGTTTCGCGCATCACCCGATGGCGCGGATGGCCAAGGGCGGGCGGCTGTCGTTTTCGCCCAAGCGCGCCGCGCTGACCGACCCCGCGCCGCAATATGCGGGCCACGGGCTCTGGGTGCTGAACCAGGCCCGAACCGACCTGCGCCTGGCCTGTGAAGATGGGGGCGACTGGGATCTGCGCCACTATCCGGCGCACCACGTGGTCGAGGATTTCTGCCTGCTGGTCGAAGCCCCCGGCGCAACGCTTGGCTGGACCGTTCTGATGCGCGACGCCGAAGATGACATGCTGGTGGTGCTGAAAGATGCGCGCACCATGCCGGTCACGATGATCTGGGTGTCGAACGGCGGGCGCGATTTCGCGCCCTGGAACGGGCGGCACATGGGCGTGATCGGGATAGAGGATGGCTGCGCTGCGGGCGGCAGCGGCCTTGCCGACGCGTTGGGCCAGAACCGCATCACCGCGATGGGGGTGCCCACCGCCATCGACCTGTCGCAGCCCCAGGTGATCCGCCACGCCATGCTGTCGCTGCCCCGGCCACGGGGCTGGACCGAAATCTGCGACATCACCCTTGCCGATGCCGGGGTCACCCTGACCGAGATCGGCGGCGACACCGTGACCGCCGCCTTTGACGACGGGTTTTTCGCATGATGTCTTTAGGGGCAGGGGGCGGTTATGATCCTCGCCCCAAAGGGGCGGTTATGATCCTCGTTGATGCAGACGCCTGCCCGGTCAAGGATGATATCTACACCGTCGCCTTTCGCCACAAGGTGCCGGTGCATCTGTTCGCGGGCCAATACCTGCGCCATCCCGATCACCCGCTGATTTCCATGACCATGGCGGGCGATGCCTTTGACGCCGCCGATGACCTGATCGCCGAACGCGCCGGGCCAGGCTGCCTTGTCATCACCGCCGATCTGCCGCTGGCGGATCGCGCGATCAAGGCCGGTGCCATGGTCTTGACCCATCGCGGCGAGACGCTGAGCGCCGCCAATATCGGCCCCAAACTGGCCACCCGCGACCTGCTGGCCGATTTGCGCGGCGGGTTGGACGGGCAGGCGCTTGGCGGGCCGCGCCCGTTTTCCAAGGCTGACCGCAGCGCCTTTCTGCAAGCGCTCGACCGGGCCTTGCGCATGCTCGGGGCTTGATGATGGGCGGGGCTTGGGGTATCGGCGGGCCTTCGCCATACCGGAATTGATCCCATGAGTTTTACCCTCGCCATCGTCGGCCGCCCCAATGTCGGCAAATCCACGCTGTTCAACCGGCTGGTGGGCAAGAAACTGGCGCTGGTCGATGACCAACCCGGGGTCACCCGCGACCTGCGCGAAGGCGCGGCCCGGCTGGGTGATCTGCGCTTTACCGTGATCGACACCGCCGGGCTGGAAGACGCCACCGATGACAGCCTTCAGGGCCGGATGCGCCGCCTGTCGGAACGCGCAATCCTGATGGCGGATGCGACGCTGTTCCTGGTCGATGCGCGGGTGGGCATCACGCCCAATGACATCCTGTTTGCCAATATCCTGCGCCGCTCGGGCAAGCCGGTGATCCTCGCCGCCAACAAGGCCGAAGGCCGCGCCGGCGAGGCGGGGATGTACGAGGCCTATACCTTGGGCCTGGGCGAGCCGATCGGCCTGTCGGCCGAACATGGCGAAGGCATGGCCGAACTGGCCGTCGTGCTGCAACAGCTGATCGAAGGCGACGATGCCGACGAGGTGATCGAAGAGGCGAAACCGACGTTGACGTCGATGCCGATGACGATGGGCAAGACCGCAAGATCACCCAGGCGCGCCCCTTGCAGATCGCCATCGTGGGTCGGCCCAACGCGGGCAAATCGACGCTGATCAACAAGATCATCGGCGAAGACCGGTTGCTGACCGGCCCCGAGGCCGGGATCACCCGCGACGCGATTTCCGTGCCCTTCACCTGGGACGGCACGCCGATGCGGATCTTCGACACCGCCGGCATGCGCAAGAAGGCGCGGATCCAGGAAAAGCTCGAAAAGCTCTCGGTCGCCGACGGCTTGCGCGCGGTGAAATTCGCCGAGGTGGTGGTGGTTCTGCTCGATGCGGCCATCCCCTTCGAAACCCAGGATCTGCGTATCGCGGATCTGGCCGAACGCGAAGGCCGCGCCGTGGTCGTGGCGGTCAACAAATGGGATCTCGAGGACGAAAAGCAGGACAAGCTCAAGGCCCTGAAAGAGGCGTTCGAGCTGCATTTGCCGCAATTGCGCGGGGCGCCCCTGATCACGGTCTCGGCCAAGACCGGCAAGGGGCTGGACCGGCTGCAGGCCGCCATCCTCAAGGCGCATGATGTCTGGAACCGCCGCATCACCACCGCGCAGCTCAACCGCTGGCTGGCCGCGATGACCGAGGCGCATCCGCCGCCCGCGCCCTCGGGCCGCCGCATCCGGCTGCGCTACATGACCCAGGCCAAGACCCGGCCGCCGGGCTTTGTCGTGATGTGTTCCCACCCCGAGAAACTGCCCGAAAGCTATTCCCGCTATCTCGTCAACGGGCTGCGGGAAGATTTCGACATGCCCGGCACGCCGATCCGGCTGTGGATGCGCAGCCAGGCGGATCAGAATCCGTTCAAGGATCGCAAGAAATCGATCCCCTCGCGCCTGGCCAAACACGTGCGCAAGGGCGAAACCAAGAAAAGCTGACGCCAGGCAAAACCGCCGCGCGCCTTCTTCGTTTCACAAATATCCCGGGGGGTGCGGGGGCAGCGCCCCCGCGGGTCGCCCGCATCGCGGGCGAAACACGCTTAACCGTTGGCTTCGCGGATCTTTTCGGCGGCATCCTTGTCAAAGCTGATGCCACTCTCGGCAAACAGCGTGTCCAGCTCGCCCGACAGGGTCATTTCGGTGATGATGTCGCAGCCGCCGACAAACTCGCCCTTGACGTAAAGCTGCGGGATGGTCGGCCAGTCGGAAAAATCCTTGATGCCCTGGCGGATCTCTTCATCGGCCAGAACGTTCACATCGGCAAACTCGACGCCCATGTAATTCAGCACGCCCGCCACGCGCGAGGAAAACCCGCATTGCGGCATCATTTTCGTGCCCTTCATGAACAGGACCACGTCGTTCTCGGTGACGGTCTTGCGAATGGTGTCTTCGGCGCTCATCTGGGAATTCCTTTTCAATCCTGGGCTTGGGCCGGGGCCTTGGTGGTCAGGGCAAGCGCGTGCAGATCGCCGTGGCTGCCATCCATCTTGCCCTTGAGCGCGGCATAGACCGCGCGTTGCTGTTGCACGCGGTTCAGCCCGCGAAAGCTTTCGTCGATGACCTGGGCGGCAAAATGGGCCCCGTCATCGCCCTCGACCTTGATCTGGGCAGCGGGAAAGGCCGCCTTCAGCATCTCTTCGATTTCGCGTGCGGTGATCGGCATCTGGTATCCTCGACTTCTTTTGTCGGAAATGTAGGCCGGTCGCCCGCGCGCCGCAAGCGGCGCGTCGGGGTCGATCAGCCGAAATGCAGCGCAAAGGCCCCGCGCCAGGCGGTTTGCAGATCGGCAAGCGGCGCCTCGGATGCGCCGAACCGCACCATGTCGCCGCCGAACTTGCCAAGGCTGATCAGGGGCACGCCCGCCTGGCCCGCGGCCACCATCAGCGCCTCGGCCTTGTCGAAACTGGTCGCGATGATGTAGCGGCCCTGGTCTTCGCCAAAGAGCTGGCCCATGTCGCCGGTCTCGATCGTCACGCCGACGCCGCCGGCCACGGCCATTTCAAAAGCCGCCAAGGCAAGCCCGCCATCCGACAGGTCGGCGCAGGCGCCGATCCATTGGCGATTGTCGCGGATGAAGCAGCCATTGCGGCGCTCGGCCTCCAGGTCGACGGGCGGCGCATCGCCGTCTTCGCGGTTGAACACCTCGGCCAAAGGGCCGATTGCCCCAGATGACCCCGGCTTTCGCCCACCAGCAACAGCACATGGCCATCGCGCGCGCTGCCCGCGATCAGATCGTCAAGCGTGCTCAACAGGCCCACGGCACCGATGGTGGGCGTGGGCAGGATGCCTTGGCCGTCGGTTTCATTGTAAAGCGACACGTTGCCCGACACGATCGGCATGTCGAGCGCGGTACAGGCCGCCCCGATGCCAGAGATCGCGCCGACGAACTGGCCCATGATCTCGGGCTTCTCGGGGTTGCCGAAATTCAGGTTGTCGGTTGCGGCCAAGGGCAGGGCGCCCACGGCACACAGATTGCGATAGGCCTCGGCCACGGCCTGTTTGCCGCCCTCCACCGGGTTGGCCTTGACGTAGCGCGGCGTCACATCCGAGGTAAAGGCCAGCGCCTTGCCCGTGCCATGCACCCGCACAACGCCCGCGCCAAGGCCCGGGGCCACGACGGTATCGGCCATGACCATGTGATCATATTGTTCATAGACCCAGGCTCGCGAGCAATAGTTGGGCGATGCAACCAGCGCCTCGAGCGCGTTGATCGGGTCGACCTGCGGCACCGGGTCCATCGCGGCGGCGGGCGGTGTTTCCACCCAGGGGCGGTCATATTCCGGCGCCTCTGACGACAGTTTCGACAGCGGTAGATCGGCCATGACCGTGTTGCCATGCAGGATCAGGAACCGGTCTTCGGGGATGGTTTCCCCGACGATGGCGAAATCCAGGTCCCATTTGTCGAAAATGGCGCGCGCCTCGGCCTCTTTCTCGGGCTTGAGAACCATCAGCATCCGTTCTTGGGATTCCGACAGCATCATTTCATAGGCGGTCATGTTCGGTTCGCGCTGCGGCACGTGATCGAGCGTCAGCTTGATGCCGAGGCCGCCCTTATCGCCCATTTCGACCGCCGAACAGGTCAGGCCGGCCGCGCCCATGTCCTGGATCGAGATGACCGCGCCCGAGGCCATCAGCTCAAGACAGGCCTCGAGCAGGCGCTTTTCGGTGAAGGGGTCGCCGACCTGGACGGTGGGGCGCTTTTCCTCGATCGTGTCGTCGAATTCGGCGCTGGCCATGGTGGCCCCGCCAACCCCGTCGCGGCCCGTCTTGGCGCCAAGATAGACCACCGGCATGCCCACGCCGGAGGCTGCGGAATAGAAAATGCTGTCGGCATCGGCCAGACCGGCGGCAAAGGCATTGACCAGGCAATTGCCGTTATAGGCGCGGTGAAACCGCACCTCGCCGCCCACGTTGGGCACGCCGAAACAATTGCCGTAGCCGCCCACGCCTTCGACCACGCCATGCACCAGCTGCCGGGTCTTGGGGTGATCCTTTTCGCCGAACGACAGCGCGTTCATCGCGGCAATCGGGCGCGCGCCCATGGTAAAGACATCGCGCAAGATGCCGCCGACACCCGTGGCCGCCCCCTGGTAGGGCTCGATATAGCTGGGGTGATTGTGGCTTTCCATCTTGAACACCACGGCCTGCCCGTCGCCGATATCGACCACACCGGCGTTTTCGCCGGGGCCGCAGATCACCTGGGGCCGGTGGTGGGCAGGGTGCGCAGCCATTTCTTGGAGGATTTGTAGGAACAATGTTCGTTCCACATCGCCGAAAAGATACCCAGCTCGGTAAAGCTCGGTTCACGCCCGATGATCTCGAGAATGCGGTCATATTCATCGGGCTTCAGCCCGTGGGCCGCGATCAGGTCTTCGGTGATGACAGGCTCGGTCATGGCAAGGTTCCCCCGTTTGGCGGCTGTTTACGTCAGCCGCCGCGCAGGGGGAAGGGGTTGAGACCCGATCAGAGCGCGCGCCCGAACGTGAAAGATGTCGCGCGGTCATAGCCGGGATGGGCGGTTGCCGCCGTCTGTACGAACCCCATGCGGGCAAAGGCCGCGTGGTTTTCGACCAGTTCCACCCGCGATTGCAATTCAAGCCTGGGCAAAGACAGGCGTCTCGCACGGCTTGCGGCAGCGTCGATCAGGGCGCGCGCATGGCCTTGCCCGCGCTGCGATGCGGCGACGGCCAGCTTGCCGATATAGTAGCAATCGGGCCGCGCGGCCCCGAACAGGCAACCGGTCAAATGCCCGTTGTCCCGCAAGATGAACAGGTCTTCGGCCATTGCCTTGGCATGCAGGTCGTCTTGCGACAGCGACATCAAAGAGGATGGCGGATCGATACGCCCCTCCATATAGGCGAATTCCGTCAACAATAGCCGGTGCAGCCCTGCGAAATCATTGAAATCAGGCGGGTTTGTTTCGACATGGGAAACAGTCATCACCCGTATCCTTTGGCGCGTTCTGGGGATCAGCCAAAAAAGGCCGAGACGAATCTCGGCCAAAGTCCAACAGGGAGGTAATGGAACAGCGATCTCTCGCTTGGCGTCCCATTACTGCCGAATTAATCAGCACATCGTGTCGGATCAAGGCAAATCACGCCGCACCGCCGCAAAGCGGCTATGTCTGTGGCGCATAGCACACAGCCAAAGACAGAAGAAAATGCGCAGGGAAACGGGTCAGATGGCCGGGCTGGCGTCGCTTTCCTTTTGGCGGCGGCGGTAGGCGATCACCTCTTCCGAGACGAAATCGCGAAACACCTCGACCCGCTTGGATTGGCGCAATTCCTCGGGATAGGCGAGGAAAACGGGCACTTCTGCCGATTGGATCTCGGGCAGTACGCGCACCAATTCGGGGAAATCCTGGGTCAGGTAATCGGGCAGAACCCCGATGCCCAGGTCATGGATCACCGCCTGCAAGACGCCAAAGTAATTGTTCACCGTCAATCGTGACCCGATGGTATGGGCCATCAGTTCCCGCACCAGGATCGCGCCCGCGCTGACCTGTGCAGAGGTGGCATTCTGGCTGATCAGGCGATGGCTGGCGAAATCTTCCAGCGTTTCGGGCATCCCGTGCCCTTGAAGATAGCGGGGCGACGCGTAGAGCCGCATGTTGATCGTCATCAGGCGGCGACGGATCAGATCGGCCTGGCTGGGTTCCTTCATCCGGATCGCGACATCGGCCTCGCGCATGGGCAGATCGAGCAGTCGTTCTTCCAGCATCAGGTCGATCTTGAGATCGGGGTATTTCTCGTACAGCGCGGGCAGGCGCGGGGCCAACCACAGCGACCCGAACCCGATGGTCGTGGTGACGCGCAATTCACCGAAAACCTCTTCCTCGCTGTCGCGAATCCGGGCGGCGGCGGCATCCAGCCGCTTGGACATGTGTTTGGTCGCATCAAACAGCAATTCGCCCTGTTCGGTCAGAATCAGGCCGCGCGCGTGGCGGTGGAACAGCGTGGTGTTCAACCCGTCTTCCAGGGCGCGGATCTGGCGGCTGACCGCCGATTGCGACAGGTGCAACGTGTCGCCCGCATGTGTCAGGCTGCCGGCATCGGCCACCGCATGAAAGATCCGCAGCTTGTCCCAATCCATCGTGTCGCTCCTGTTTGGATGGTTTCTAGGGCGTGACCAAAGCGCTTGCAAAGAGGGTTATCATGTTTTTCCAAAGGTTTCTTCCCCGTGCTTCGGGATGCCTCAAAAACATCGACAGGTCAACATTAATGACCTAAGCTGTGGCAAGGGACGACATCCAAGGTATGCACGGGAGGGCTCGCCATGGGGTTGCAGCAGGTTTCGCTCGACGACCGTTTCGATCTGACAAAATCTCTGGTCCTGTTGAATGGCACGCAGGCGCTGGTGCGGCTGATGGTGATGCAGGCGGCGCGCGACCGCGCGGCGGGCTAGCGCACGGCGGGTCTGGTCACGGGTTATCGCGGATCGCCGCTTGGCGCGGTCGACATCCAGATGGCGCGGGCGAAAAAGCATTTGCAGGCGGCCGATATCCTGTTTCAGCCGGGGTTGAACGAAGACCTGGCCGCGACGGCACTTTGGGGCAGCCAGCAGGCGGAATTGCGCGGCGAAGGCACCCATGATGGCGTCTTTGGCCTGTGGTATGGCAAGGGGCCGGGGGTAGACCGGTCGGGCGATGTGATGCGCCATGTCAACATGGCCGGCACCTCGCGCCACGGCGGCGTCTTGATGGCCATGGGCGACGACCACACCGGCGAAAGTTCCACCGTCTGCCACCAATCCGATTGGGCGATGGTCGATGCGATGATGCCGGTCATCAGCCCGGCCGGTGTGCAGGAGATTCTCGATTACGGGCTGTATGGCTACGCGCTCAGCCGGTTCGCGGGCGTGTGGGTCGGGCTCAAGACGATGAAGGACACGGTCGAGGCCACCGCCGTTGTCGATGGCAGGCCCGACCGGATGGCCTTTGTCACCCCCGAATTCGCCATGCCCGACGGCGGTTTGAACATCCGGCTTGGCGATCACTGGATCCCACAGGAAGAACGGCTGGTCGAACACAAGCGCTTTGCCGCCGAGGCCTTTGCCCATGCCAATGGCATGGATAAGCGCGTGCATGGCAAGCCGGGAGCCAAGATCGGGTTCGTCGCGGCGGGCAAGAACTGGCTCGACCTGATGTCGGCCCTGGCACAGCTGGGCATCGACGACGCCGAGGCGCTGCGCCTTGGCCTGACCACCTACAAGATCGGCCAGACCTGGCCGCTTGACATGAAGGGCTTTGCCGATTGGGCCGAAGGGCTTGATCTGATCGTGGTGGTCGAGGAAAAGCGCAAGCTGATCGAGGTGCAGGTCAAGGAAGCGATCTTTGACGACCGGCGCGGCCGCCGGGTCTATGGCTACAAGAAGAGGACGACCGGCGAGGTCTTGTTCC
Source organism: Roseicyclus sp. (assembly GCA_018401965.1). Classification (GTDB taxonomy): domain Bacteria; phylum Pseudomonadota; class Alphaproteobacteria; order Rhodobacterales; family Rhodobacteraceae; genus Roseicyclus. The sequence goes on along the minus strand of JAGYJU010000002.1, from coordinate 20,084 downwards.
CGTCGCATTTCGCGCTCGATCCATCCGACATCGCTTTGAAATTGGGCCGCATCCTGATCGAGGAAGGGCGCGACACCGATGCGATCCGCGCCAGCCTGGCCCGGATCGAAGACGCGGCCCGCGCGGGCAACACCCCCGACCTGGCCAGCCGCGTGCCATGGTTCTGTTCCGGCTGCCCGCACAACAGCTCTACCAAATTGCCCGAGGGGGCGCGGGGTGGGGCAGGCATCGGGTGTCATTTCATGGTCAAATGGATGGACCGCAACACCGAGGCCTTCACCCATATGGGCGGCGAAGGCGCGAACTGGATCGGCGAGGCGCCGTTTTCGACCCGCCCCCATATCTTCCAGAACATCGGCGAAGGCACCTACAACCATTCCGGCATCCAGGCGATCCGGGCGGCGGTCGCGGCCAAGATCAACATCACCTACAAGATCCTGTTCAACGATGCCGTCGCCATGACCGGCGGCCAGCACAATGACGGCGATCTGGACCCGGCGCGCATCGCGCGCGAGGTGCAGGCGATGGGCGTGGAGCATATCGCGCTGGTCCATGACCCCAAGGAAGACATCGACTGGTCGGCCTATCCCGCGGGGCTGGAAAAACACCCGCGCGACGAATTGATGGCGGTTCAGGCCAAGTTTCAGGACATCAAGGGCGTGTCGGTCCTCATTTACGTGCAGACCTGCGCCGCTGAAAAGCGCCGCCGCCGCAAGCGCGGCACCTTTCCCGACCCGGATCGGCGCGTCTTCATCAACACCGATATCTGCGAGGGCTGCGGCGATTGCGGGGTGCAATCCAATTGCGTCTCCATCGTGCCCGTCGAAACGGAACTGGGCCGAAAGCGCGCCATCGATCAATCGTCGTGCAACAAGGATTTCAGCTGCGTCAACGGGTTCTGCCCCAGTTTCGTGACCTTGTCGGGCGCAAAGATCCGCAAACAGGCGACGGCGGCGGTGGATCTGTCGGATCTGCCCTTGCCGGATCTGCCGACGATTTCCGGCACCCATAACGTGCTGGTGACGGGGGTGGGCGGCACCGGTGTCGTGACCATCGGCGCGGTCATGGCGCAGGCGGCGCAGATCGACGGCAAGGGTGTCGGCATGATCGAAATGGCCGGCCTGGCCCAGAAAGGCGGCGCGGTCTGGATCCACCTGCGCCTGGCCAACCGGCCCGAGGATATTTCCGCGATCCGCGTGGGCCTGGGCGAAGCCCATGCCGTGATCGGCGGCGACCTGGTGGTCACGGGCGGGGCCAAGACGCTTGGCTTGATGCGCGGGGGCCAGACCGGGGCGGCGGTGAACGCGCATGAAATCATCACCGGGGAATTCACGCGCAACACGGAATTTCAAATTCCGGGCAATGACTTGGCGATCGCTCTCAAGGCAAGACTTCAAGATCGGCTGGCGCTGTTCGATGCCACGGAGCTGGCCCGTATCCTGCTTGGCGATTCGATCTTTTCCAACATGATGGTGTTTGGCGCGGCCTGGCAGATGGGGCTGATCCCGCTGTCGCAGGGGGCGATATCGCAAGCCATCACCCTGAACGGGGCGGCTGTCGACCGCAACGCGCAGGCCTTCGACATGGGCCGTTGGGCGGTGTTGAACCCCGAAGCCGCGGCGCGCCTGATCGCGGCGGAGGTGGTGGAAAAACCCCGGTCGCTGTCGGAAAAGATCGCCTATCGCGCCGAGCACCTGACCCGCTACCAGGGCGCCCGGCTCGCGCGGCGTTATCGCCGCTTGGTCGACGGCGTGACCGACCCGCGCCTGCAGGAGGCGGTGGCGAAAGGTTATCACAAGCTCTTGGCCTACAAGGATGAATTCGAGGTCGCGCGCCTGCACCTGGAGACCGAGGCCAAGGCGCGGGCCGAATTCGACGGCGACCTGCGCCTGACCTATCATCTTGCGCCGCCCTTCTTGCCCGGGCGTGATGGCGCGGGCCGGCCGCGCAAACGCGACTTCGGGCCCTGGATCGCGCGGGCCTACCCGATTCTGGCGCGGCTGAAAGGGCTGCGTGGCACGCCCTTCAACCCCTTTGGCCACACGGCCGAGCGGCGGATGGAACGCGCCTTGATCGCGCAATACGAGGCCGACATGGCCGCGTGGCTGCCCAAGGCGGGGCAGGTCGATGCCGATGCGCTGGTGGCGCTGGCGGAATTGCCGCTGCAGATCCGGGGGTTCGGCCCGGTGAAAGAGGCCAATGCCGCAAAGGCCGCCGCGCGGCGGGCCGAAATCCTGACACGGCTGGCACGCGGCGACGCCGCTATGGCCGAGGCGGCGGAATAGGGGGGGCGCTGCCCCCCACGGCCTTTGGCCGTTCCCCCCGGGATATTTGGAAAACGGAGAAGGGGCGCGCGCTTAACCCGGTGTTTACCGCTTGGGCGTAGGGTTGAGAGGAATCAACCGAGCAGGGAGGGGCAAACCCATGCTGTCGGTTCGATCCATCGCAGATGACATCGTGGCGCGCGAAGGGGGCTATGTGGATGACCCGGATGATCCGGGCGGGCCGACGAATTACGGCGTGACGATCCGGACCCTTCGGGCGCTCGGGTTGGACCTGAACGCGGATGGGGATGTGGATCTTGGCGATCTGCGCCGGCTGACGCCCGACCAGGCGGCCGATATCTTCGTGGACCATTATTTTCGACGGCCAAGGATCGCGATGTTGCCGGGGCCGCTGCAGGCCAGCGTCTTCGACATGTATGTGAATGCCGGATCGAACGCGGTGCGGATCTTGCAGCGCCTGTTGCGCGACATGGGGTTCGATCTTGCCGTTGATGGGGTGATCGGGCCGCTGACCGCGCGGGCGGCGCATCGGGCCTTGGCGCAAGCGCCCGATCACCTGGTCGATGCCTACGGGATTGCGCGCGGCGCAATTACTATTACGCGATCGGCGACCGCCGCCCGGCCAGCCGCAAATTCGCCACGCGGCGCGATGGCGGCAAGGGGGGCTGGATCCTGCGGGCCGAAACCTTCATCGCGCCCGGGTTCCACCTGACCGAGGATCAACACCGCGCGCGGGTGGCATCATGGGGGTGATCGAACGGGCCTTGGGGGTGGGGCGCGCGGCAGGGGCCATCGGCGATGCCGCGCAAGGCCTGTCGGAGGTCTTCGTCGCCAACGCGACCCGCGCGATGGAGCTGGATGCCGATCTGCACCGCGCCACGCTTCACACGGCGGCGGCAGAATTCCAACATGCCGGCACAAGCGGCTTCGACCGGCTGATCAACGGGTTGAACCGGCTGCCGCGCCCGATGCTGGCGCTTGGCACGCTGGGATTATTCATCTTCGCGATGGTCGATCCGGTGGCGTTCTCGCATCGCATGACAGGGCTTGAGGCCGTGCCGGAGCCCTTGTGGTGGCTGCTTGGCGCGATTGTCAGTTTCTATTTCGGCGCGCGGGAATTGCATTACGGGCGCCAGGCCCCGCGCATGGCCCCGCGCCGGCGCAGGCCCTGGCAGCGCAGGACAGGGTGGCAAGCGCCCGCCGATGACCCGGTGGCGGCAAACCCCGCGCTGTCAGCCTGGCGGCGCACGGTCGATCAAGACCCGAGCAGCGCATCCGTCGACACCTCGCCCAGATCCCAGTAGAGCCCGGCCATCAGGGCGGCGGCCTCGGCAAAGATCTTGCGCGGCAGGTGTTCATCGGGCGCATGTTGCGAACAGCCGGGGTAGGAATGGGGCACCCAAACCGTGGGCAAACCCAGGATTTCGGTGAAGATGTCATTGGGCAGCGACCCGCCGAGCGAGGGGAGCACAACCGGGGCCGCGCCATGGGTGCGCGCCAGCGAGGTGGCGACAAATTGCGCCGCCGGATGATCCACCGGCGTGGCGGCGGCGCGAAACCGCGACCCCTGCCGCTCGATCACGATATCGGGGTGCCCCTGCGCATCAAGATGCGTGCGCAGCGCGGTTTCCAGGTTCTCGTCATCGATGCCCGGCACGTAGCGCAATTGCACCACCGCCTGCGCCTCGTCGGGGATGGCATTGACCGGCTTGGCGATATTGCCCGCCGAAAAGGCGAGGATCTCGGCGGAATTCCAGGCATGGATGCGTTCGGCCGGGGTCAGCCCCTCGGCGCCCCAATCGGCATCCACCTCGCCGCCGGCAGGCGTAAGGCCCGCCAGCGCCGCATGCGCGGCCGCCGGCACGCCCGCGGGCACCCAGCCCGGCACCTGCAACGCGCCCTTTGCGCTGGCGATGGTCGCAAGCGCATGGGCCAGTTCGAGGGCGGGGTTTTTCAACGCGCCGCCGAAATTGCCCGAATGCCGCCCGCCTTGCCGCCGCTTGAGCCGCAGCCGGAAGGTCGCGCCGCCGCGCGCGCCCAGGAAGATCGTGGGCCGGTCGACGGCGACGCGCGGCCCGTCGGAGGCGATCAGAACATCGGCCCCCAGCCGCGCCTTGAGCCGCTCGCACACCTTGCCCAAGCCCGGCGAGCCGAGTTCCTCGCCCATCTCGACCAGCACATGCAGGTTGAACCCAAGCGACCCGCGCGCGGCCAGCACCGCCTGCAAGCCGGTCATGTTCACCAGCATCTGGCCCTTGTTGTCGGCGATGCCGCGCCCGTACCACCGGCCCGTTGCCGGATCCTCGGTCAGGGTCCAGGGATCGCGGTCTTCGGCCCATTGGCCTTCCATGCCGGGCACCGTGTCGCCATGGGCATAGCCCAGGACCGTGGGGCGGCCCGCGTCCTCGATCCGCGAGGCGAGAAGGAAGGGCCGCCCATCCGATGTGAAGCCCTGCGTCTCGAACCCCATGGCGGCAAAGCCCTGGGCCACATGGGCAAGATAGGCATGCAGCGGCGCATCGGGGTTGCTCGCATCGGTGGGAAAGGCGATCAGATCGGCCAGGGCGGCGCGAAACGCGTCATCCTCGGCAATGGACCGGGCAAGCGCCGTGGCAGTGTCGCGGGCAGGGGTGTCGAGCATGGCGGACCTCATGGATGCAGGGCAAGCGTAGCGCCGGGGGACGGGGCAGGCAACGGGTCACGGCGGCCCCACGATGTCGGCCGTCCAGCCCCTATCCGGTCTTGTCCTTGGCCGGTGGCACCACCCCGAACAGCCGCGCGGCCACCGGGGCACCCAGGATGATCAGGAACACCCGCGTCACGTGATGCAGCACGACATAGCCCAGATCGGCCCCCACCACGATGGCCAGAACCGCCATTTCCGCCTGTCCCGCGGGCACGAAGGCCAGGAAACCATCGACCGGCGGCGCCAGGTCGAACAGGATGATCGCCTCGGTCGCCACGGCGGCAAGGCCCGCCACGATGACCACGAAAAACAGCCCCGCCACCACGTCGCGCCGGATTTCGGCCAGCGTGATGCCGACATAGCCCGCCCCGAGGCCAAGGCCGATGAAGAACTGCGCCGACAAGATCGCCTCGGCGGGGGGGCGCACGTGGATGATGTCGGATAGCGACAGGATCGCGGTCAGGATCATCGGGCCGATGATGGGCGCGCCGAACAACCCGATCCGTTCCCCGCCCTTCCAGCCGACCAGGGCAGCGGCGGCCATGATGATCATTTCATGGGGCGGCAGCGTCACGGCGGGCGCGCCGATGGGGTTGTCCAGCCCCGCGTCGAACACATGCACGAGGAAGAACGGCGTGATCATCACGATCACGATCACCCGGGTGGCGTGGATCAGCGCAAGCGTGCGCACATTCGCCCCCGCCTCCTGGCCGAACAGCACCATATCCTGCAAGCCGCCGGGCATGGCCGCATACCAGGCGGTGACCGCGTCAAAGCCGTAGACGCGGCGAAAGAAGGGCACGCCGATGGCGGCAATCGCCACGACATAGACGGGCACCATCGCAAGCGAGATCGCCATTTGCGGCGCGCGCGCGACCAGATCAGGGGTGATCGAGGCACCGATGGCCACGCCAAGGATGGTGCGCATCGCCTTGCCAAGCGCGCCCGCATCCTTGACCGGCGCGCCCGCCAAGGCCGCGACAAGACAGGCGAAGAGCGGCCCGAACAGGAAGGGCAGGGGGAAATCCACCGCCCAGAAGACCAGGGTGCCCAGCCCCCCGATGGCGATGGTCATGATCCGGCGCCCCATCACGGTGCCGCCCGGTGTCGAGCCTGTCATCTGTCCTGCCCCATGATGTGCCGCGCTGCCCCGTCTCTTGCCTGCCGCCGGTCCGGGGTCAGGTTTCTTCGCCGCCGTTGACCGCGATCATCTGGCCGGTGACAAAGCGCGCCTCGGGCGAGGCCAGGAAGCCCACCACGGCGGCGATGTCGTCGGGCTGGCCCATGAAGCCCGCCGGGATGGTCGCGCTGCGCTTGGGGTCATCCTCGGTGGCGGTTTCGGCCCGGATCTGGCCGGGGGAAATGATGTTGGCGGTGACGCCATGGGGGGCAAATTCGCGCGAGATCGCCTTGGTCAGGCCCCAGACACCATGCTTGGCGGCGGAAATCGGCGCGCCTTCGAAATAGCCGCGCATCGCTTTCATCCCGGCGAAATTGATGATCCTGCCCCATTTGCGATCGACCATGTCGGGCAGAAAGGCGCGCGCGCTGCGAAAGGCACCTTTCAACGCGAGGTCGACGACGCTGTCCCAGTCGTCATCGGTGGTGTCCAGAAAGGGTTTGTGGGGGCGGCGGGCGGCATTGTTGACAAGAATGTCGACGGCCCCGAACCGCGCGCGGGCGGCATCGGCGATGCGCGCCACATCCTCGGCCCGTGCCATGTCCCCCATGACCACAAGCGCCTCCGGTCCTTGCGCGACCACGCGGGCGGCGGTTTGCGCGCAGGCATCATGGTTGCTGGAGCCATTGATCACCACGTTGCAGCCCAGCTGTGCCAATCGAACAGCCGCGGCGCGGCCGATGTTTTGACCGGAGCCTGAAACAAAGGCGGTCTTTCCCGACAGGGGCTTATGTGTCATTGGCATCACCTTGTTGATTTTGTTATATTTTAAATCGGCCCATAGATGGTTTCGCGGCCTGTTCACCCGATCTGGCGGCGCGTGTCACCCTGCGGCCTGCACGTCTTCGGTAATCTCATGGCGCGGTTCAATCAACAGAATATTGTTGACAATCTACAATTCGACGCCTGATGTAGCAGCATGGAAATGCGGCATGACATTCGGGAATCTGTGGCGCGGCGGCGGCAAAGGCCGCTGGTCGTGGAGGTGCGCGACGAACTGGAACGGATGATCCTGCTGGGGGAAATCGCCGCCGGTGAACGGCTGAACGAGGCGCTTTTGGCCGAACAGCTTGGCGTCAGCCGTGGCCCGGTCCGCGAAGCGGCGCGGTCGCTGGAACGCGAAGGGCTGGTGGAAGCGGTGGCCAACGAAGGCGTCTACGTGCGCCGCCTGTCCCTGCAGGACGGGCTGGAACTTTACGATCTGCGCGCGATGATCGCGGGCTATCTGTGTGCGGCCTTGGCGCAGCGCGCCGATGCCGCCGTCAAGGCCGATCTGAAGGCCTTCCTGACCCGTATGGACGAGGCCATCGCGCAGGAGGACGAGGCGGATTATTTCGAGCTGAACCTTGCCTTTCACGATTGCATCGCGGCCAGCGCGCAGGCGCCGCGCGCGCGCGCGCTTTACGTTGCGCTTGGCAAGGAGGTGCGGCTGCTGCGGCTCAAGGTCTTGTCGGGCGCAGGCGCGCTTCGGCAATCGAATATCGAACATGGCCGGATCGTTGCCGCCATCGTGGCAGGCGACGCCGCCGCCGCGCAGGCGGCGGGCGCGGCCCATCATGCCAACGGCAAGGAAAGATTGCTGCACAGGCTCCGGCAGGAGGGGGGTGCGTGCCACGCTCCGGCCGGTCATGCGGAACCCACCCCGACATCGGGGCGGCCCGTGGATACCGAAACCGATCTTGGGAGGATCACATGACCAAACTGCACCACAGCTTCAAGGCCGGCGCGCTTGCGCTGGTCGCAGCGGCCCCCTTGGCCGTCGCCACCCCCGCAATTGCCCAGGAATACCCCGATCCAGCACAGACGCTGGACTGGACCATCGCCTTTGGCCCCGGCGGCGGCAACGACATCATGGCGCGGACCATTGTCGACATCCTCAACACCTACGACCTGTATCCCGGCGACATCTCGATCGAGAACCGCGCCGGTGGCTCGGGCGCCGTGGGCTGGGGCTACCTGTTCGGCCAGTCCGGGTCGGGCTATGGCATCTCGACCACCTCGGGCAGCTTCGTGACCACGCCGCTTCAGGCCGACACGCCCTGGCAGCCGGCCGATTTCACCCCCGTGGCCCTTCTGGCCACCGATGACCTTGTGCTGGTCGTCAACGGATCGTCCGACATCCAGAACATCGACCAGTTCATCGAATTCGCCCAGTCCAACCCGATCACCATCGCGGGCACGGGCACGGTCAACGTCGACTTCATCGTGCCAACCCTGTTTGCACAGGCCGCAGGGTTCGAATTCGAATACGTGTCCTTCAACTCGATGGCGGACCAGACCACCGCGCTCTTGTCGCAGTCGGTCGATGCCATGGTCGGCAACCCCGGCGAAATCCTCGGCCTGATCGACAGCGGCGATCTGCGCGCGCTGGTCTATTCGGGCGCCTCCACCCCCGCCGCGCTGGACGGCGTGCCGACAATGGGTGACGTGGGCCATGACATCGGCGTGTCGATGCCGCGCGGTCTGATCCTGCCCCCCGATGCCCCGGCAGAGGCGCAGGCCTTCTGGATCGAAACCATGCAGCGCGTGGTCGAGACCCCGGAATGGGCCGCCTATATCGAGAACAACACGCTGACGCCGACGGTTCTGTACGGCGACGAATTCCGCACCTTCCTGACCCGCACCGCGAACGGGTTCGAAGAGGTGCTGCGTTCGCTCGGCGCGATCCAGTAAATCCTGCCTCAGGGCATCAAGGGCCGGGTGCCGCAAAGCACCCGGCCCGTTTTCAACCGCATCGGGGTGGACATGCGTATCGTATTCCTGGTTGCTCTGCTGGGCGCCTCAATCTTCTACAGCTACATCGCCTTTTACGACCTGAATTTCATGACGCGGTCGGGTCGGCTCGGGCCGGGGTTCTTTCCGCGGATCGTGGGCGCAGGCATGGTGATCATGACGCTTTGGGCCTTGGCCGACGCGCTGCGCGACCGCGCGCGGGTGGCGGCAGGCGGTGCCCCAGGCGCCGATGACGCGCCCCTGGGCGGTTGGCGCGATCTGGCGATCCTGCTGGGGCTGGCCATCGGCTATGCCGTTCTGATCCGACTGTTTGGCGGTTTCATCTCGACGGTGGCCTATCTTGGCCTTGCCCTAGTGCTGTTCAACCCGGGCAGGCTCGTGATGAACGCCGTGGTCGCGCTGGTCTTTCCGGCGACGGTCTATGTGCTGTTCGACCGCGTTCTGAACGCGAACATGCCGCCCGCCCTCATCGACCTGCCGTTCTGACGGAACCGCGCGCCGCGCCCGTCCAAGGGAGACACGAATGGATATCTTCTCTGATCTCGTGATGGGGCTGTCCATCGCCATCACCCCGATCAACATGCTTTACCTGCTCATCGGCGCGATGGTCGGAATGGTCGTGGGCGTGATCCCCGGCTTTGGCCCCTCGGCGGGGCTTGCGATCTTGCTGCCCGTAACCTTCGGGATGGACCCGGTGGGCGCGATCATGATGCTGGCGGCGATCTATTACGGGTCGATGTATGGCGGTACGATCACCTCGATCCTGCTCAACACCCCCGGCGAAAGCGCCACCGTCGCCTCGACCTTCGACGGCTACCCCCTGGCCAAGAAGGGCCGCGCGGGCCCGGCCCTGGTGATGCAGGCCGTGGCCTCTTTCGTGGGTGGCACGGTCGGCGTTCTGATGATCACTCTGCTTGCCCCGATGTTCAGCCAGGTGTCGCGCAGCTTTGGGCCGCCGGAATATTTCCTGCTGGCCTGCATGGGGCTTTTGACGCTGATCGTGATGATCGGATCGAACTGGAAACTGGGCGTGATCTCGGCCTTGATCGGGCTGGCGCTTGGCACCGTTGGGGTCGACCTCGAAACCGGGCAGGGGCGCTATACCTTCGGGTCGGCGGAACTGATCGGGGGCATCTATTTCATCCCCATCGCCATCGGCCTGTTCGGTCTGGGCGAGCTGTTCTATGCCTTCTATTCCGGGATGCACCGCGTCGGTGCGGGCAGCGTCGTGCAATACAACAAGGAAAGCCGCTTCTGGCCCACGGCGCATGATTTCGTGTCGACCCGCTGGACCATGGTGCGCGGATCGCTGCTTGGGTTTGTCGTGGGCGTGATCCCCGGCGCGGGGGCGACCATCGCCTCGCTCATGGCCTATTCCACCGAACGCTCGCTGTCCAAACACCCGGAACGCTTCGGCACCGGTGAAATGGCCGGGCTTGTCGCGCCGGAAACCGCCAACAACGCCGCCTCTTCGGGTGCGATGATCCCGCTGTTGACGCTGGGCATTCCCGGCTCTGCCTCGACCGCCGTCCTGTTGGCCGCCTTCTTGATGTGGGGCTTGCGTCCGGGGCCGCTGTTCATGGATCAGAACCCGGAAATGGCCTGGGGCCTGATCGCGTCGATGTACCTGGGCAACATGGTGCTGTTGTTGATCAACATCTTCGCAATCCCCTTGTTCGTGCAGATCATCAAGGTGCCTTACCGCATCCTTGGGCCCTGCATCGTGGTGATCTGTGCGCTTGGCACCTTCACCGTCCATGCCAGCTTTGTAGAACTGTACCTGATGTTCGCCGCCGGGATCGTCGGCTTCTTCATGCGGATGTATGGCTTTTCGCCCGCGGCCCTCGTGCTGGCGCTGGTGCTTGGCCCGCTGGCCGAAGAGGCGCTGCGCCAGACCATGACCATCTCGCGCGGGTCTTTCGGGATCTTCCTCGATCGCCCGGCCTCGCTCTGGATCATCGGGGTGACCATCGCGCTGATCGTGCTGTTGCCGATGATGGGCAAGATGGGGGCCAAGGCCGCCAAGGCCAAGAACGCGGGCGCCTAGGCCGATGCCGGTCCTGACCGAACAAGAGGCGCGGGCGCTTGTCGCCCGCGCCTTTTTCAATGCGGGCGTCACCGCCCCGGGTGTGGCCGAAGACGCGGCCCGCCACCTTGTCCTGACCGAGATGATGGGCATTTCGACCCATGGCATCGCGCGCGTCGGCTCCTACATCGGGCGGATCGTGGCAGGCGGCATCGACCTCGGGGCCGTGCCCGTCATCACCACGCCCGCCCCCGCGCTCTGCCAGATGGATGCGAAGGGCGGCCTGGGTGCGGCCATGGCACAGCGCGCGCTGGCCGAGGCGATGGCGCGCGCCACGACAACCGGGATCGCGGCCTGTTTCTTGCGCGGCGGCACCCATTTCGGGGCCATCGCGCCCTGTCTGCTGGTCGCGGCAGAGGCCGGGTTTGCCAGTTTCATCACCGCCAACAGCGCGCCGATGCTGGCGCCGCCGGGCGGGCGGGAACCGCGTGTGGGCAATGCGCCCTTCGGGATTGGCGTGCCGCATGGGGCGGGGCGGCACCTAATGCTCGACATGGCGCTGTCGGTTGCGGCGCGGTCGAAACTGCGCGGCGCGGCCAACCGGGGCGAGACCATTCACGACACCTGGGCCACCGATGCCGAGGGGCGCCCCACCACGGACCCAAAGGCGGCGCTGGCGGGCGTGTTGCAGGCCATCGGCGGCCCCAAGGGCGCGGCGCTGGCGCTGTCGCTCGATCTGTTCGCGGCCGGGCTGTCGGGGGCGGCGATGCTGTCGGATGTGGTGGATGCCCATGCCGATCCGGTCAGCAAGCCGGATGTCGGCCAGCTCTATATCGTGATCAACGCGGGCATGTTGATGCCAGCTGCCACGCTCGATGCCCGGCTGGATCATGCCGCACGGATCGTGGCCGATACGCCCCCCCTCGCGGGCGGGCCCACGCCACGGCTGCCCGGCGCGCGCGCGCTATCCGCCCTGGCGCAGGCCCGTGCGCAGGGGGTCGAGGTGCCGCAAGCGGTGCTGGAGGATCTGCACCGGCTGGCGGGGTAGGGCGCGCGGGCGCCCCACCCCGACTTTCCCATGGGTCAGGCGGTGACGCTTTCGGTGATGTCGCGCATCGCGTGCAGGAACTGCGCCACCTCGGCCTCGGTGTTGTAATGGCACATCGACACGCGCACCGCCGCCGGAAGACCAAGCGGGGCCAGCACATTGCCCGAATAATGATCGGCCTTGCGGGTATGGGTGCGGATGCCCCTTTCGCGCAGCCGGGTCACAACGTCGGGCGCATCCATGCCGGCCACGCTCAGGCATACGAGCCCTTCGCGCAGCGGGTTGTCGAGCCCGCCGATGATGCTGACGCCCGGCAGTTCGGCCAGACCCTTGAGATTGCCGACCCCGTGGATCATGCCCTGCACCAGCCACGTCTCATGGGCGTGGATCGCTTCACCGGCGGCCTTGATCCGCGCCCGGCGGTCGGTTTCATCAGAGACCTCGCCGCCCAGCCAGTCGAAATAATCGACCACATCGGAAAAGGTGACATAGGCGCCCGTGTCGCGCGTGCCGAATTCCCACGGGTTGCCGGGCGTGCCGATCAGGTGTTCATGCTTGATCGCGTGAAGCCGGTCGCTGACCCAGGCAATGCCGTAGCCATGGCGCGAAAACACCTTGTAGGGCGACACCACATAACCGTCGACATCATAGCTTTCGATATCCAGGCGCCCATGCGCGGCATGCTGGATGCCATCGACGATGATGAAGCAATCGGGCGCGATCTTGCGGATCTCGGTGGCGATGCTGGCCACATCGACGCCCATGCCGGTCACGGGCGAGGTGTGCAGGATGGTGGCAACCCGCGTGTCCGGCGTGATCTGGGGCACATAGGCCGCGGCCTGAACGCTGCCCGTCGCATCATCATGGTGCACAAGGACATGCGGTTTGCCCGCCACCTCGGCCCAGTGGCGCGCGGCGCTGCGCGTTGCGGGATGTTCCAGCGTCGATCCCAGAACGCGGCCCGCATCCGTGCCGACAATCGCGGTGCGGATCAGGCGAAACAGCAATTCCGTGCCGCTTTCACCGACGAAAAACTGGCCCTGTGGCGCGTTGAAGAACACGCGCATATCATCCTTGGCCTTGTCGATCAGCGCCACAAGCGCATGGGCGGCGGGGTTGTCGCGGCCCTGGTTGTCGGGGATGGCGGCGAATTTCGCGCTGGTCTGAACCACAGAATTCAACGTCAGGGCCCCGCCCGCGTTTTCAAAGAACACGCGCGGCCCTTCAAAGGGGCAGCTGTCGACATGGGCGAAACGGCCCCGGATTTCATCCAGCAGGCCGGGTTTTTCAGTCAGCATTCGGGGTCTCCGTCAGGCTTTTGCGCGGTTTAACCGGGCATTTTCCAGGTGGCGGTGGCGTGGGCGGCCAGTTTTCCGTCCTCGCCATAAAGCTTGCTTTCCATGAAGGACAGCGTCCGGCCACGCCGGGTGAAACTGCCCTCGACGGTCACGGTGCCACCGGTCACGGGGCGGATGAACTGCACCTTCATCTCGATCGTCGCGCCGGGACCCGCAACCTTGGCCACCAGGTGGCCCATGGAAATATCCATCGCGCTGGCCATCATGCCGCCATGCAGGCTGCCTTGGGGGTTTTTCAACATGTCGGTGACGGGAAAGGTCAGGCGGCATGTTTCCTTGTCGGCATCCGCGGCCTCGGCGGGCAGATAGGCAAAGGACAGGTCCAGGAAGCGCGCCAGGAAAAAGGTTTCGAACGCCTGTTCATGATCGTCCAGCGCGCGGTCAAGGCGCTTGCGCGCCTCGACCACATCGATACGGTTCGCTTTGGGATCGGTCATCGGGCCGGTCACGCGCCGACGAAATTCGGCTTGCGCTTTTCCAGGAAGGCGCGGCGGCCCTCGATGTAATCCTGGCTGTCAAAGCAGGCTTTGACGCGCGCGTCACATTCCGCGAGGTCGCGGGCCGATTCCGGCGCGACGGTCTGGCTCACGATGTATTTCACCGACCCGACCGTCATCGGCGCGTTTTCCGCGATCATGCGCGCGGTGTCGAGCGCGGCTTGTTCCACCTCGGCATCGGGCACGACGCGGTTGACCAGGCCCATCACCCGCGCCTCTTCGGCGGTGAAGCGGCGGGCGGTGAAAAAGATTTCCTTGGCAAAGGACGGGCCGACCACGTCGACAAGCCGCTTGATCCCCGGAAAGCCGTAGCCAAGCCCCAGCTTGGCGGCGGGCACGGCGAAATTGGACCCTTCGCCACAGATCCGCAGATCGCAGCACAGCGCCAAGGCCACGCCACCGCCGATGCAGAAGCCGTCGATCTGGGCGATGCTGGGCTTGGGGAAGGCTTCCATCATGTCATAGACGCGCTTGGTGGTGGCGTTGTAATGGGCCACCGCCTCTTCGCTGGCGCGTTCGCTTTCGAACTTGGAAATATCGGCGCCCGACACGAAGGCTTTGCCGCCCGCGCCCGACAGGATCAGGATGCGCACGGCCGGGTCTGCCTCGAACCGGATCAGGGCCGCCTCGACCGCTTCCCACATCTCCAGCGAGACGGCGTTGCGCTTTTCGGGCTGGTTGAAGATGATGCGGGCGATGTCGCCGTGCTGTTCTGTCAGGATCTTGTCGGTCATGTCTGTTTGGTCCCTTTGGGGTTCTCAGATGGCGCCAGAGGCTTTCATCGCCGCGATCTCGGCGTCGGAATAGCCGACATCACGCAGGATTTCGGCAGTGTGCTGGCCCGCGGTCGGCGGCGGGCTGGCGATATGGCTGGGGGTGCGGCTCATGAGGATGGGCTGGCCGACCAGTTCGGTCGCGCCGCGTTCCTGACTGACCACGGGTTGCGCCAGGCCCAGGTGGCGCACCTGCGGGTTGGCAAAGACCTGGCCGATATCGTTGATTTCACCGGCGGGCACGCCCGCATCGTTGAACTTGTCGATCCATTGCGCGGTGGTCGCGGTCAGGGTGATCGCCTCGATCTCGGCGTTCAGGGCGGCGCGGTGCTCGGAGCGGGCACTTGCGGTCGCATATCGGTCGTCCGTGGCCCAATCCGCGCGACCCATGGTTTCGCAGAACTTCGACCAGATCTGGTTGCCGGTCACCGCGATGTTCATATGCCCATCGGCGGTCTTGAACACGCCCGTGGGAATCGAGGTGGGGTGATTGTTGCCGGCCTGTTTCGGCACCACGCCATCCATCAGCCAGCGCGCGGCCTGAAAATCGAGCATGAAGACCTGCGCCTGCAACAGTGAGGTCTGGATCCATTGCCCCCGGCCCGACGCAGCGCGTTCGTAAAGCGCGATCAGGATGCCCTGGGCCGCGAACAGGCCCGCGCAAAGATCGGCAATCGGAATGCCCACGCGCATCGGCCCGGTTCCCGGCTCGCCGGTGATCGACATGAGCCCGCCCATGCCTTGCGCGATCTGGTCAAACCCGGGGCGGTCGGCCAGCGGGCCATCCTGGCCAAAGCCGGAAATCGAGGCATAGATCAGCCGCGGGTTGGTCTGGCTGAGCCTGTCGTAATCGATGCCAAGCCGCGACTTCACGCCGGGGCGAAAGTTTTCGACGATGATATCGGCGGTGTCGGCCAGCCGCTTGAAGGCGGCAAGGCCCTCGGCCGATTTCAGATCGAGCGTGAGCGAGCGCTTGTTGCGATGCAGGTTCTGGAAATCGGGGCCGCTGCGGGGGCCGCCGAACTGTGCCTCGTCGACCGGCGCTTCGATCTTGATGACATCTGCCCCCCAATCGGCCAGCTGGCGCACGCAGGTCGGACCGGACCGGACGCGCGTCAGGTCGAGAACCCGCAACCCCGCCAGCGCCGTGCTGGCAACGCCGGTCTCGGGCGATTGTGTCGCGGTCGCGTCAGGCTGTCCGGTCGGCGCTGTCATGCTCTTCCCCCTCTTGGTGCGGCTGTTAAAAATGTAGTATGTCATCTGCTGATACATGACAATAAAAATGTTAATTGTTGACAAAATACCACGCAAGAGATCAGGTGCAGACATGACAACAGGGGCAAAATCCATCGGACCAAGGCGCGCGACACTGGCGGTCGAGGTGCGCGGCGAAATCGAGCGCATGATCGTCGAGGGAGAATTGGCGGCGGGCGAGAAACTCAATGAACTCTCGCTGTCCAATGCCATGGGCGTCAGCCGGGGCACGGTGCGCGAAGCGATCCGGTCGCTGGCCGATAGCGGGCTGATCGACCTGATCGCCAATCGCGGTGCCTTTGTGCATGAAACCACGCTGGACGAGGTGCGCAACCTGTATGACCTGCGCGGCGCGATTTTTGCCATGGCCTGTGCGGCCGCCGCGCGTCGCGTGGAGCAGGGCCACGAACGCAGCCTGACCGCGCAATTGACCCGCAATCTCGACCAGATGCGCGCGACACATGCACAGGCCGATACCGCGCGCTATTACGCGCTGAACATCGAGTTTCACGACCTGTTGCTGCGCGGGGCGGGCAACCCCAAGGCCAAGACAATGTATGACAACCTGGTCAAGGAAATGCACCTGTTCCGCCGCAAGGGCCTGTCGATCGCGAGCAATATCGCGCGCTCGATCGAGGAGCATGACACCATCACCAAGGCGGTCGCCACCGGCGATGCCGAGGCCGCGCGCCGCGCCGCGCTGGATCATATCGTGGGCGGCTTTGGCCGCTACATCACCATGATCGAGGCCACACCGGCCAGCGGGTGACCGCCGGGCCGGACCCAAAGCCAAGACACGACCTAACGCACAGGACCGCCGCAATGACCAATCCGCTGTACCATGCCCTTTTTGCCCATCACGAAGGATCGAGCCGGGTCTTTCTGCATCTCGCGGATGGCAGCATGACCAGCTATGCCGATTTCCTCGCCATGGCCGACCGCACCGCGAATGCGCTTGGCGCGCTTGGGGTGGCCCCCGGCGACCGGGTCGCGGTGCATGTCGAGAAATCGCCGCAGGCGCTGGCGCTTTATGCCGCCTGCATCAAGGCGGGCGTGGTGTTCTTGCCGCTGAACACCGCCTATACCGCCAAGGAGCTTGATTATTTCGTCGGCGACAGCGGTGCGGCGCTGTTTGTCTGCGACCCGTCCGAGGCCGAGGCGATGGGCCCCATCGCCGCCGCCGCCGGTGCGCAGCTCAAGACCCTTGCAAGCGATGGCCGCGGCACCCTGACCGACCTGGTGGCGGACCAGCCCGATCACTTCGCGGCCGTGGCGCGCGATGGCGATGATCTGGCGGCGCTTTTGTATACCTCGGGCACCACCGGCCGGTCCAAGGGCGCGATGCTGACCCAGACCAACCTGTTGTCGAACGCGCAGGCGCTGGTGGACTGCTGGCGGTTCACGCGCGATGACGTGCTGCTGCATGCGCTGCCGATCTTTCACAGCCATGGTCTGTTCGTGGCAACCAATGTCACGCTGCTTGCGGGCGGTTCGCTGATCTTCTTGCCGAAATTCGATCTTGAAACCGTGCTGCGCTTGTTGCCGCGCGCCACGACCATGATGGGCGTGCCGACCTTTTACACAAGGTTGCTGGACGACGCGCGATTCGACGCGGCCTTGAGCGCGCATATGCGGCTCTTCGTGTCCGGCTCTGCGCCCCTGCTGGCGGAAACCCACAAGGCCTTCGAGGCCCGCACCGGCCACCGCATCCTGGAACGCTACGGCATGACCGAAACCTCGATGAACACCTCGAACCCCTATGATGGCGACCGGCGGGCGGGCACCGTGGGCCTGCCGCTGCCGGGGGTGGAGGCGCGCGTCTGCGATCCCGAAACGCGCGCCGAACTGGCCCCGGGCGAGATCGGCATGTTGCATGTGCGCGGGCCGAACGTGTTCAAGGGCTATTGGCAGATGCCCGAAAAGACCCGCGAAGAGCTACAGGCCGATGGCTGGTTCATCACCGGCGACCTGGCCCGCATCGACACGGACGGCTACATCACCATCGTCGGGCGCGGCAAGGATCTGATCATTTCGGGCGGCTACAACATCTACCCCAAGGAAATCGAGATGTTTCTCGATGATCAACCCGGCGTCAAGGAAAGCGCCGTGGTGGGCGCGCCGCATCCCGATTTCGGGGAAAGCGTGATTGCGGTGCTGGTGCCAGAGCCGGGCGAAACCCTCGATCTTTCCGCCATCGAGGCGGCGGCGAGCGAGGACCTCGCTGGCTTCAAGCGGCCGCGCCATGTGGTCGTGATGGAGGCGCTGCCGCGCAACACCATGGGCAAGGTGCAAAAGGCCGATCTGCGCGCGCAATTCGCGGCCGTGTTCCAGCCCAAGGCAAGCTGACGACACCGGGCGGCGGCAGGGGCAGGGCGCCGCTGCCCCGCCCCGATCACTGGCCCTTGGGCGCTGTATTGGCGTCTTTCAGGGTCTGGAAGAACCCGACCAATTCATCGGGCGTCGCGCGCTCGACCGCGCCGCCGGTGACCTCGGCCTGCGACCAGATCCACGATGCGGCCGGATCATGCAGCATATCCCAATCCCCGAACAGGCGCGCGGTCGCGGGGGCTTCGATGTGCACCTTGACCTCGACATGGCGATCATCGCGCTGGATGCGGGCGATGGCGGCGCGCACCTTGTCCTCGGGGCCTTCGAGCCATTGCAGGTAGATGTCGGCGCGACAGATCAGGGCGCCGGTGATCTCGTCGCGCAGGTTGCACCGCCGCGCATCGGTCAGGATGCCGTTCAACATCCCCGCATCATAGCCGAAGGGCCGAGAGGTGTAGACGGCGCGAAAAAGATCCATGAATAAGCTGCTCCAGTGACGAAAGGCTGAACTGGCACACCGAGGGCCAGCCCAAAAAACAGCGGCACGGACTACGTCGCGCCACCCGGGCCGCCTACCGCACAAGCATGTCCGGGCCGCGGGAAGTAGCAGCTTTGCGCAATCAAAGGACCAAGCCCCGACCGCGTCCAGCACAGGCGGGATTCGCAAGAAATCCGATGATTTCAGGTGAAAGTGGCGGAGAGACAGGGATTCGAACCCTGGGAACCCTTGCAGGCTCAACGGTTTTCGAGACCGCCCCGTTCGACCACTCCGGCACCTCTCCGCGCTTTGGGTCAGGGTCAGTGGGCGGGCATTTACCGGCCAAGTCGCGGCGGCGCAAGGGGGGATCGGCAGAATGATGCAGATGCCGGACGGGCCGGGGCAGGGGAGCCGGGCGGCGGCCCGCTCACATTTTCGCAAGCGGGCGGGGCGGTGGTGGAAATCCCCGCCCGGGCACGCCATCTATGGGCAGAGCCGCATGACAAGGGGGCCACGATGCGTTTCCAGATGATCCTATCCGCGCCGCTTGCGCTTTTGGTCGCCACGGCCGCCGCGCTGCCCGCGCAGACCCCGGAGCCGACGCAGGTCCAGGCCGAGGCCCAGGCCCCGCTGGTCGCGCCGGATGCGCAATTGGCCGAAGCCGCGCCCGCCACGGCGGCGCTTTTGGCGGATATGGGGCTTTACGCGATCCTCGACGTGATGGCCGCCGAGGGCCTTGCCGCCGCCGCCGACCTCGAGGCAGAGATGTTTCCCGGCCAGGGCGGCAGCGCCTGGGCCGCCGTGGTTGCCAGCATCTATGCCGGCGACCGCATGGTGCAGGGCTTCGAGGCGGCGCTGCCGCTGGACCTGTTGACGCCCGAGGTGGTGGCGGAGCTGGGCGCCTATTACGACAGCGACCTGGGGGCGCGGATCGCGGCCGGGGAACTGGCCGCACGCCAATCCTTTCTGGATGCCGCAACGGAAGAGGGCGCGCGCGATCTTGTCCGCCAGCGCGCCGCCGAGGGGCATCCGCGCATGGCCTTGCTGACCGAGTTCATCGCCGTCAACGACCTGGTCGAGCTGAATGTATCGGGCGCGCTGAATTCCAACTTCGCCTTTTACCGGGGCCTGTCGGAAGGGGGCGCCTTTGCCAGCGAGGTTCCCGAGACCCTGATGCTGGCCGAGGTCTGGGGCCAGGAGGCCGAGATCCGGCGCGACACGACCGAATGGCTGTTTGCCTACCAGATGCTTGCCTACGAGGATCTGACCGATGCCGAGATGCAGGCCTATATCGACCTGACGGCGACACCGGCGGGCCGGGCCTTGAACGCGGCGCTGTTCCAGGGCTTCGCGGGCCTGTTCGACGCGCTTGGCCATGACCTCGGGGTTGCGGCGGCGCATTTCGTGGCTGGCGAGGAAACCTGAGCATGCGGCGCGT